>DASRGN010000024.1:0-94243 GCA_035651015.1 Pseudolabrys sp.
GCTTATTTCGCAAGCCCCCCGGTGGAAGTGTTCCTACCTTCTATCCACCGCTGATGAGAGTACTTCCCCGGTCCGGCCGGTAGCTCGACCTAAACCGGGGGGACCACACCTCTCGTGATGCACGGGTTCTGTGCACCGGGAGCATCGCGACTTCGCCGCCGAATGGATTGGGTGTTCGTCTGAAAGCCACCCGTCACTCGGCCATCGCATCCCGCTCCGCGACTGTAGACGCTTGATCAGACGCCCCTTGGTAATGGAGCGGGATAAATGTGGTTATAGGCGTGCTGTGTGAAAAGAAAAGCGCCAAGACGAGTTGCCAACACGATGCCAACAGTTGCCAACGCTTTCCACAGCAGTGCGCGTCAGCCGGTCGATCCTGCGGGACCTTTGGCGCGAATTGCATCCTCGACGGAGCGGAAAACATGATCACTGCCGAGAGCCGCGATGAGCCCGGTGACCTCGGCGGCGCGCTGCGCCCGCGGCGTTTCCAGGCGTGCCAGCGCCACGGCGATGCCCCGCGCCTTGAGCTCGGCAATCGCCGCCTGCAACACCTGTGAGCCGGTGTAATCGACGTCGATGACGCCATTCGCCTCGATGACGACGAGGCGGCAAGGCTCGGGCATGGCGGTGATCGCCGCATTGAGCTTGCCGCGCACATAGGCGGCGTTGGTGAAATGGATCGGCGCACCGGGCGCGAAGACGAGGACGCCAGGCACCTGCTCGCCGGTCGCGCCACCCGGCTCCTTCCACCACACCGTCGTGCCGGACACGCGCGAGAGCACGGCGCAGTCCGGCCGGGCGATGATGTAGATGCTGTGGGCGAGCGAAAGCAGGATCGCCATGGTGACGCCGATCTGGATCGGCAGCAGCACGACGAGCGCGGCGCTGGCGAGCAGCAGCAGAAACTCGTAATCGCCATAGCGGTAGATGCGCCGCATCTCGGCGACGCGGAAGATGCGCAACCCGACGAAGATAAGGATGCCGCTCAACGCCGCTTCCGGGATCAACGCGAAGGCCGACGCGAGAAAGAAGGCAACGACCACCACCAACGCGACCGCGGCGAGACCCACGAGCTGCGAACGGCCGCCGGACTCGCGCACCACGGCCGTGCGCGGCGGGCTGGCATTGACGGCAAAGGCGCCGAGCAGCGCGGAAATGATACTACCGACGCCGACGGCGAGGTAGTCGCGGCTGATGTCGTCAGGAACTGAAGCCTCGCTGGGAAAGGAGCGGGCGACGACCGCGGTCTGCATCATGCATACCAGCGCGACGATCAATGCGATGGGGAGGACAAGGATGAACTGGTCGAGCGTCGGCAGCGTGAACGCCGCATGCGGCGCCGCAATGGGCAAGGGCTCGAGCATCGCAACGCCGTGACCCCGCATGCCGAACAGCCAGACCGCGAGGGCGCTGAGCGCGATGCCGATCAGTGCTCCGGGCACGCGTCCGCTCAGCCGCTCCGCGAGCATGGTGACGATCAGGACGCCGGCGGCGACGGCCAACGGATAGGGATTGGCGTTCGGCAGCTGCCGCGCGATTGAGACGAGCCGCTCGACCAAGCTGTCGCCGAACGCCGTGACACCAAGTGCCACCGGGAGCTGACCGATAATGATGTGGGCGGAGACGCCGGCGAGGAAACCGATAATCACCGGCGTCGAGATCAGATCGGCGATCCAGCCACCGCGCAACAGCCCCGCGATGAGCAGGATGAGGCCGCAGGTCAGCGTCATCATGATCACCATGCCGGCATAGGACGTGCTGCCGCCGGCAGCGGCCGCCATGGGAGTCAGCGCGCCGGCAATGATCGGCGCGATGGTCGAGTCGGCGCCGACCGACATGAAGCGGTTGGCGCCGAAAGCCGCGATCGCAAGCGAGCCGGCGACGAAGGCGAGGAGACCGGCGAAGGCCGGCATGCCGGCGAGCTTGGCGGTAGCGAGCTGCTCGGGAATGGCGATCGCGGCGAGCGTCAGCGCGGCGACAAGGTCGCCCGACAGCCACGCCGCCTGGTAGCCGCGCAACGAGGCGAACAGCCAGCCTCGTTTAGCGCCTGGCTCAGCCACGGCGGCGCCTGGACTTCTTGTGCTTGTCCGATTTTTCCAACCTGGCGGGTTTGCCGTCGCGCTGCGCCACCTCGGCGGCGTGGAATTTGCGGCGGATTTCGGCGAGATCGACGTGCGGGCGCGGCAGGGTCAATCCCATGTCGTCCATGGTGTCAGCGACGATGTGCGAGATCGCGAGATTGCGGAACCATTTGTGGTTCGCCGGGATCACATACCAGGGCGCCTGCTGGGTGCTGGTGCGCATCATCGCGTCTTCATAGGCCTCGATGTATTTCGGCCACAGCTTGCGCTCGCTGTAGTCGTCCTCGCTGATCTTCCAGCGTCGTTCGGGGTCGTCGAGCCGGTCCTTGAAACGCTCGAGCTGCTCCTCGGGGCTGATGTGCAGGTAGAATTTGAGGATCTTGGTCCCGTTCTCGATCAGCGCATTCTCGAAGGCATTGATGATGTCGTAGCGCTTCGACCAGAGCGCACGCGGCACCGTCTCGTGCACGCGCGTCACCAGCACGTCCTCGTAATGCGAGCGGTTGAAGATGACGACCTGGCCGCGCGCGGGCGCATGCCGATGCGTGCGCCAGAGGAAATCATGCGCCGCCTCCTCCGCCGTCGGCCGCTTGAACGGGACCACGAAGGTCCCCTGCGGGTTCATGCCGGAGAACAGGTGGCCGATGACGCCATCCTTGCCGCCGGCGTCGAGTGCCTGCAGCACGATGAGCAGCGAGCGCGTGCCGTCGGCATAGAGCAGATATTGCAGCTCGCGCATGCGCTCGACCTGCTTCTCGATCTCCTTCTTCGCCTTGTCGTGCGCGTCGTGCTTGCCGGTGAAGGAGGGATCGATCTTGCCGAGGCGCAGCCTGGCACCGGGTTCGACGACGAATTTCTTGTGGTAGTTCATGCGATGCCCACTGCAGTTGTTTCCTGAGTGTCTAACGCGCAGGCAGGCATTTAAAGCCCGGCGATCAGTTTCTTCAGCAGGGCGTTGAGCTTTTCCTGTTCCGCGCTCGTCAGCGAAGCGAGGATCCGCTGCTCGTTGGCCACGTGCCGGGTCATCGTCGCGTCGATGACCTTGCGGCCTTTCCCGGTCAGCGCAATGAGCTTGCCGCGCCGGTCATTGGGATCGGAACGGCGCTCGATGAAGCCGGCGCGCTCGAGGCGGTCGAGGCGCGCAGTCATGCCGCCGGACGAGATCATTGTTGCCTCATAGAGACGGGTCGGCGAGAGCATGAAGGGTTCGCCGGAGCGGCGCAGCGTCGCCAGGACGTCAAACTCGCCGTGCTGCAGCCCGGCTTCAGCGAACAGCGGATTCATGTGATCGCGGAGGATGCGTTCGGAGGCTTCGTTCAGCCGGCCCAGCAGGGCCAGGGGCAACAAAGGCAGGTCGGGCCGCTCGCGCGCCCATTGCGTAACGGCCATCTCGGCTCGATCCATGCAAATATCTCGTCATAAAGTATCTTGACATCAAGATACTTTATATTTAGTAGCATTCCATCGAGACAATATCCCGATCCGCGGCACACGAAAAGGAGCAATCGACATGACTGAGAAGATCACGGTGGAAACCAATGTGGCCGCCCCTGTCGCAGCCGTGTGGAGCGCCTACACGTCGCCGGCAGACATCAAGCAGTGGAATGCAGCGTCCGATGACTGGCACACCACCGCGGCCAGCGTGGATTTGCGGGTGGGTGGCGCCTTCTCTTCACGCATGGAGGCGAAGGACGGCAGCATGGGCTTCGATTTCGCCGGGACCTACACCAAGATCGTCGAGCACAAGCTGATCGAATATGCCTTCGGTGATCGTGCGGCGCAGGTCGAGTTCACGCCTGGACCAAAGGGTGTCCGCGTGCGCGTGAGCTTTGACGCTGAATCAACGCATTCCATCGAGCAGCAGCGCCAAGGCTGGCAGGCGATCCTCGACAACTTCGCGCGGCACGTCGAGGCGAAGCCACCCGCGTGACGCGCTCGGCGTGCGAGGGCTCATCGCTGCGCTCGCGACGGCATCTTCCCTGATGCGGCGGCGGGGGCAAAGAACGCGTCGAGCTCCGCGGCCGTCTGTTCTGGATATTCTTCCGGAAAGAAGTGACCGCCGTCGACGGCCTTGCCTTCGACCTCGGCGGCCCAATCGCGCCACAGCGCCAAGGGCCCGCCATCGGCGGCATACCACGAGCTCAGCGGCCCGTGGCCGCTCCACAGCACCAGCACCGGACACGCGATCCGGCGGCCGGCTTGGCGATCGGCGGCATCGTGCTCGTGATCGAGCGTCACCGCCGCGCGGTACTCCTCGCAAATGGCATGGACATGGGCGGGATCGCGCAGCGCAGCGATGTATGCCTCGCGCACTTGCGGGCCGAAGGCCTCCGCCGCAGAACCCCAACGGCCGAGCACATGATCGATCACCGCATCGGGAGCCGCCGATAACAGCCGTTCGGGAAGAGGCTCGGGTTGCGCCAGGAGTGACCAGGGCCAATAGCCGACCGCCAACCGCTTGTCCGCCCGCTCCCATGCCTCGGCAATGGGAAGCACATCGAGCACCGCGAGACGCTCGACGCGTTGCGGATGATCGAGCGCCAGACGGTAAGCCACCCGTCCGCCGCGATCGTGCCCGGCTACGGCAAAGTGCGTAAAGCCCAACGCCTCCATGACCGCGACCATGTCGAGGGCCATCGCCCGCTTCGCATAGGGCGCGTGGTCGGGACGCGAAGGCGGACAGCCGCTGCGGCCATAACCGCGAAGATCGGCGCAAACCACCGTGAAATGCCGGGCGAGAAGCGGCGCCACCGATTGCCACATGGCATGCGTCTGCGGAAAGCCATGCAATAAGAGGAGTGCCGGCCCGGATCCTCCACGGCGGACGAAAATCGTTGTCTCCCGCGTCCGCACATCGAGCGCCTCGAAGTCCTCAAACGGCGTCTGGTTACCCATCGCAAGCTCCTGTCATGCGCAGCTTGCTGAACGCGCGAATGGGAACGTTGATCCTTACGGATTGCGGAGTTTCGCAGGCAGCACGACCGCCTGGATAGGAGCGAAAGCTGCAGCGCAGCTAAGCGCGAGCTCGCGGCTGCTTTCCTGCCAGGAACTCGCGATCCTCCTGAAAGATATGCCGGAGGAAGCGCGTCACGGCCTTGATGCGCGGCTGATAGCGTTGCTCGCTGCGTACCGAGACCCATACGTCGCGCATCACGGAGATCTCCGGCAGCACGCGTTGCAACCCCGATACATGCGCGCCCACAAAGGTCGGCAGCAGCACGATGCCGAGCCCGTCGGCCGCTGCATTGCTCTGCGCCAGGATGCTGTTCGAGGTGAAGCTCATTTTCGGCGCGGTGATCAGCTCGTCGAGCCAACGCACCGCGTGGATCGCCAGCAGGTCGTCGATATAGCCGACGAACACGTGGTTCGCGAGATCGTCCCGGCTCTTCGGCGTGCCATGTGCGCGCAGATAGTCCGGCGAGGCGTAGAGGTGCAACGCGAACTCCGCGTAGAGCGTGCTGGCGAGGCCGGGCGCCTGCGGATTGAAGAAGCTCAGGAAGATGTCGGCTTCCTTGCGTGAGAGGTCGACTGTCTGCGGAATGCTGACGAGCTCGACACTCACATGACCGCCGAAGCGCGCCAACGCCGGCAGGCGTCGCGCCAGATACTGACTGGCGATGCCCTCCATGGTGGCGATGCGCACGCTCTGGACGGCGTCGTTGCCGGCGCGCGCCAGCACGTCCTGCAGCGAGCTCGCATGAAATTCCATCTTCTCCACGTGCTTGAGCAGGCTGTGCGCCTCGCTACGGACGACGATGCCCTTGCGGGTGCGGTCGAACAGCTTCACCGCGAGCAGCGATTCCAGCTTGCCGATGCGCCGGCACACGGTGGAATGATCGAGGCGCAACCGCTTCGCCGCCGCATGCACGCTGCCTTGCCGCGCCACCTCGAGGAACACGCGCAGATCGTCCCACTTCGCCGGATCAAGGGTCATCGCCGCCTCACGCCCACTCTCACGCTCCGCGACAGGCTATCGCAAACCGGCACAGGGTGGTGCAAAAAAACCAAATGCGGTTTGCGCAAACGCGTGGTCAGCTAGGCGGCGAGCCAGGGCGCTTGGGGCTAGCGGCTTGGCGGATCGAGGGGATTTGGCTTCCGCCGGATGCGGCCGGAAGCTGGCATTTTTGCAAAGCGACAGCGGATGCGCGTGGAAAGGACTGACGTGGCCGTGATCGGCGGCGGGGCCGCCGGATGCTATGCCGCGCTCAATCTGCACAAACTTGGGATCAAGCCGCTCATCATCTGCAAGGGCCTCACCGGCAAGAGCGGCGCCTCGCTGTTCGCCGGCAATCTGGTGATCTCCGGTCGCGCACTCGGCAACACCGAGGACAATGCGCGCAACACTGCCGAATTCCTCATCAAGTATCACAACCAGTTCCTCATCGATCAGCACTGGGCGCGCCGCTGCGGCGAGTGGCTGGAAAGAGTCTACTACCCCGAGCTCGAGGAGGCCGGGCTCTACTTCCGCCGCGACGACGCCGGCAACATGGTGACCAGCCCGGGCAAGATCCGCTCCATCGCCGCCAATGTGCAGGGCAATTCCGGCGTGCCGTTCATGGATCTGCGGCGCAAGCAGATCATCAAGGCGAATATCCCGCGGCTCGAGGAGACCGCGGCGACGGCACTGCTGCGCCGCTCCGATGGCTCCGTCGGCGGCGTGTTTTGCCTCGACACGATGACCGGCGAATACATCGTGGTGCTGGCGCGTGCGGTGATCCTCGCCACTGGCTATTCCGATCGCCTGCATGCGCGCTCGACCGGCACGCGCGAGATGTCCGCGGATGGCATCGCGCTCGGCTGGCGCGCCGGCGCCACGCTGGTCAATCTTGAAATGCAATGGTGGCACACCAACGACATTGCGGATCCGCCGACCTGGCAGCGCATGCAGGTCTATCCGAACCCGATGCTCGGCTCCGAGAAGTCGGCGCGCATGGTCAACTCCGCCGGCGAGGAATTCTTCAATCAGCAAGAGGACGACCCGCTCGCCTTCGGGCCATATACGGTGCAGCTCAAAGCTTTGGCGAAGCAAGTGCGTGCAGGCAAGGCGCGCTATGACGGCGGCTATTATGCCGGCTTCGACCACTGCGACGCGGCCGAGGTCGAAACCTACACGACCTACGGCAAAGCCTATCGGCAGCTCGGCCTCGACTTCCCGCGCCAGCTCGTGGAGACGGCAGTCACCGCGCACTACCGCCAGGGCGGCATCGACGTCGATACCGCGACCATGCGCTCCTCGGTTCCCGGCCTCTACGTCGCCGGCGGCGTCGGCGGCCACAGCAATGGCCTGATCGGGCTCGCCACTTATGACGGCAAGGTCGTCGCTGATGGCGTCGCTGCCGACCTGCCGCGGCTGGCACTCTGCGAGCTGCCGCGACAAGAGGTCGCGCGCGAGGAGGAGCGGCTCGATGCGCTGCGCGAGACGGCCGGCGATGGTCTCGTGCCGGTCAAGATCAAGGAAAAGCTGCGCAAGGTGATGTGGGACAAGGCCGGCGTCGAGAAGGACGCCGCGAGCCTGCGGTCCGCGCTCGGCAACATCGAGGAAATCCGGCTCGATCTCCTCCCGCGCATGCGCCTCGCTTCGCACGCGCGCACCGCGAATTACGAGTGGCTCGACGCCATCGACGTGGTCAACATGGTTGATGCCTGCGAGCTGATCGTGCAGTCCTCGCTGGAGCGCAAGGAAAGCCGCGGCCCGTTCTTCCGCCGCGATTTACCGCAGACCGACAACAAACATTGGCTGACGGCAAACGTCCTGCAAAAGACCGGCAACGGATTCCGCTTCGAGCAGCGGCCTTACGAGCTGCCGTTCTTCAAGCCCGACTTCATCGCCAAGGACAATCTCGAGGTGGCGTGGTGAGCATCGTGCAAACCGCAGCGGACGGGACGACCCGCGCCTTCCGCATCGGGCAGACCGAGCGGCAGGATTCGCTGCGCGCGCGCAATGCGCGCTTCACCGAAGGCGAGCTCCTGAAGGTGCGGGTGCGCCGTTCCACAGACAGATCAGCGGGAGCGACCTATCAAGACTTCGACGTGCCCTATCGCAAGTGGATGCGGGTGCTCGATGCGCTCAACTGGATCGCCGAGAACGCCGCCAGCGATCTC
This sequence comes from Pseudolabrys sp., assembly GCA_035651015.1. Classification (GTDB taxonomy): domain Bacteria; phylum Pseudomonadota; class Alphaproteobacteria; order Rhizobiales; family Xanthobacteraceae; genus Pseudolabrys. The sequence goes on from DASRGN010000024.1 coordinate 8,184, forward strand.
GCCTACCGCTGGTTCTGCGGCTCGAAAATGTGCGGCACCTGCGCGTTGCGCATGAACGGCCGCGAGGTGCTCGCCTGCTGGGAAGCGGTCGAGCCGGTGATGGTGATCGAGCCGCTGCGCAATCTGCCGGTGGTGCGCGATCTCGTCGTCGATCGCGCGCCATACGAACGCAAAGTGGCGCAGCTCGAGCCCTGGCTCGAGCGCGCGACGCCCTACCCGCAATTCCCCGAACCGCTCACGCATGCCAGCATGAAGAGCGCCTCCAAGGCGCTCGATTGCATCGGCTGCATGTGCTGCTACTCCGCCTGCCCGGTCATCGGCCTCGGCGACCTCACGGATTTTGCCGGGCCGGCGCCACTGGTGCAGCTCGGCCAGACCGCGCTCGATCCGCGCAACGGTCGCGAGAAGGTAGCGCGCTCGCTGGCGCAGACCGGAATCTTCAACTGCGTGTCCTGTTACAAATGCGAGGAGGTCTGCCCCGCGGGCATTCCCATCGTCAGCATGGTCATCGAGCCACTGAAGGCCAAAGCCGCGGCGCTGGTTCCGCATATGGCGAAGCATGCGCTGGCGCTGCGCGCCGTCGTTGCCGCGCGCGGCCGCGTCGATCCCGGGGCGCTGGTGCTTCGCGTGCAAGGCTTGCGCGCGCTGGCACAGCTGCCGCGCATCGTCCGTCTGTGGCTGCGCGGCAAGGTGAAGCCGCTGCGCACGCTGCTCGGGACGAAGACCACGGCAGCGGGCGCCGCGCGGCGGCTGCTCACCAGGGGCGACGCACCATGAAGTTCGCTTATTACCCCGGCTGCTCCGCACGCTCGACCTGTGCCGAACTCAACGAGGCGACGCATCTCGTCGCCGCGCGGCTTGGGCTGAGCCTCGTTGCGCTCGAGTCGGCGACCTGTACCGGCGCACGCGAGCTGCGCGCCATCGATCCCGTCGGTTTCTACGCACTCAATGTGCGCATCCTCGCCCTTGCCGAGCGGGAGGGCCTGCCGCTGATGACGATCTGCAACACCTGCACGCTCAATCTGCTCGACGCGCATGCCGCCTTCGTCAGCGACAACAAGCTCGCCGACATTGTCAATGTGCGGCTTGCGGATGAAGGCCTGCATTACAGCGGCCGCACCAAGATCAGCCACTTCCTCTGGGTGCTGCACGAGGACATCGGCGAAGCGCGGCTGCGCGCCATGGTCGTGCAGCCGCTCACCGGGCTCACCGTCGCCGCCTTCTATGGCTGCCACATCACGCGGCCACCGGGCCGCTACGGCTTCGTCGATTCACGCAACAACGCCGCGCTCGAGCGGCTCGCCGAGATCTTCGGCTGCCAGCCGATCGACTATTCCGGCCGCACCGAATGCTGCGGCTTCCACACCGCGGCGCATGACGAGCGCGTCGCCATCAAGCTCACCGGGCAGCACCTGCGCTCAGCGAAAGCGAATGGCGCCAAGACCGTGGTGACGCCTTGCCCACTCTGCCACACCGTCCTCGACGGCTTTCAGCGCGAGATCGAAAAGGACATGGGCGAAAGCCTCGACATGCCGGTGCTGCACCTGCCGCAGCTCGTCGGCCTGGCGCTGGGCCTGACCCCGGCCGAGCTGCGCATGGACAGTCACATGGTGCCGGCCGGACTGCTCGCTTCAGCTGCCACGGGAGGGATCGCATAGCGCGCGCCCACGTGTGTGGCACGGCGCGTGCAAGCGAAATGGTTGTTGCACTCATGAAGGGACGATTGGAAACTAATGAGGTCCGCGTGACAGGTTGCGTCGCATCATGATGCACACGCTGCTCCTGCTGGCGTTGAACGGGCTCATCTGGGGCCTGATCATCGCTTTGATCGCGCTCGGCCTGAGCGTGATCTTCGGCCTTCTCGACATCATCAACATCGCGCATGGCGACTTCTTCATGGTCGGCACTGTGGTCGCCTGGTTCACGCTGGAGGCGACCGGGAGCTTCTGGCTCGGCTTCATCACCGCGCCGCTGTTCGGTTTCCTGCTCGGCGCGCTGATCCAACGCATCGTCATCCAGCCGATCCGCAACGTGGCGGCGCTGTCGATCGTCGCGACTTTCGGCCTTTCGCTCATCCTGCAGGAAAGCGTGCGCATCAGCTTCGGCCCGACGCCGCACCGCATCCTGCCGCCGATCCAGGCGACCATCCCGCTGTTCGGCATCGAATATGAAGTCTATCGCCTGTTTGCCGCCGCGATCGCCGTGGCCGCCCTGCTCGGATTTTTCCTCTTTCTCAATCACACCAAGCTCGGCACCTGGATGCGCGCGGTACGTCACGACCGCGATACCGCGATCGCCATGGGGATTCCGGCGCAACGCGTCTACGTGTTTACGTTCGCGATCGGCTTCGCGCTCGCAGCTTTCGGCGGCGCCGTTGCGGCGCCGATCACCACCGTCGATTTCCGCGGCGGCGTCGACATCCTGCCGTTCTGCTTCATGGCGGTGATCATCGGCGGGCTCGGCAACCTGCCCGGCACCGCGGCCGCCGCGGTGCTGCTCGCCTTCCTCGAAGGCGTCATCCAGAGCTTCGCCGACCCGACGGTGGCGCGCATCGCCTCGCTGGTGCTGATGAGCGCCGTGCTGCTGCTGCGCCCGCAGGGCCTGTTCAAGGGGCTCACGCGATGACCCGCCGCGCCACCATCGAGCGCGCGTTGCTTGTCGCCTTCGCGGCTTTCATGCTCGCGGTGCCCTGGCTCATTCCGGCGCTGATCAACGGCTTCTGGGTCAGCCTGATCGCCGAGATCCTGATCTGGTCGCTCTTCGCCTCGAGCGTGAACCTGCTCTACGGCTATATCGGGCTGCTCTCCTTCGGCCAGGCACTCTATTTCGGCTTCGGCATGTACGGGGTCGCGGTCGGTATCGACCAGCTCGGCCTCGGCTTCTGGCCGGCCTTCGGGCTCGGCATCTTCGCCGCGACGGCGATGGCTTTCGTCTCCGGCATTTTCGCCGTGCGGCTCTCCTGGCACTATTTCGCGATCATCACCGTCGTGTTCTCGCTGATCTTCTACTTCCTCGCGGTCACGCAGAAATGGCTGACCGGAGGCGACGACGGCATCAATTTCACCCTGCCGCCGACGTTCAGCTTCGGTGGCACGCAGCTCTCGTTCACCAGCGCCACCTTCCAGTACTTCTTCATCCTCGCAACGGTGATGCTGTGCCTGTGGCTCATGCAATGCGTCACGCGCAGCCCGCTGGGCAAAGCCTTCCTGGCGGTGCGCGATAACGACGTGCGCGCCTCGCTGATCGGCCTCAATGTTTACGGGCTGCGGCTCACCGCCTTTGTGATGGCCGGCTTTCTCGCCGGCGTCGCCGGCGCGCTGTTTGCCTTTTTCGGCCGTTACGCCTCGGCCAGCTACATGTTCTATCACGTGTCCGGCGAGGCGGTGGTCTGGGCCATTGTCGGCGGTGCCGGCACGCTGTTCGGTCCGCTTGTCGGCACCGCCTTGTTCATTCTCATTCGCGAGCTCGTCTCCACGCATTGGGAGCATCACTCGCTGATCGTCGGCGTGACGGCGATCCTGGTCGTCATCCTGGCGCCGCGCGGCATCGTCGGACTGTGGCGCGACGTGCTCGCGCGCATCGCCGAGCCTGCCGACGTCGAACGCTCCGTCGAGCCCGCGGCCGAGCTGAGGACCGAGCCATGAGCGAGCCGGTCCTGCGCGTCGACAATCTGGTCAGGCGCTTCGGCGGTTTGACTGCCGTCGACCACCTCAATCTCAATCTGCCCGGCGGACGCCTGCACGCCATCATCGGCCCGAACGGCGCCGGCAAGACAACCTTCTTCAATCTGGTCTCCGGCCTGCTGACGCCGGATTCAGGGAAGGTGTTCTTCCTCGGACGCGACATCACCGGATTGAAGCCGCATGAGATCAGCCGGCTCGGCATCAAGCGCACGCTGCAGATCAAGAGCGTGTTCCCGCAGATGAGCACGGCCGACAATCTGTGGATCACCGCACAGGCCGGCACACGCTTCCTGCATCCCTTCCGCCCCGCGGCACGCGACCGCGATACCGCAGAACGCGTCGAGCGCACCCTCGCGCAGATCGGGCTGACGCCGCTCGCCTCTCGCGCCGCCGGGACGCTCTCCTATGGCGACGTGGCCTTGCTCGAGATCGGCATGGCGCTCATTTCGCAGCCGCGGCTCTTGCTGCTCGACGAGCCGACCTGCGGCATGTCGCCGGCGGAGACCGACCGCGCCGTGGAGAAGATCCAGGAGCTGGCACGCTCGATCGACATCGTCATCATCGAGCATGACATGGAGGTCGTGTTCGAGATCGCCGACGACATCACTGTGATGGCGCAAGGCAGCGTGCTCACCTCCGGCAGCCCAAGCGAGATCGCCGCGGACGAGCGTGTGCGCGAGGCCTATCTCGGCCGTCCGGAGGACGAGGATTATGTCGAGGAGGCAGTCCGTGCTTAGCCTTCGCGACCTGCATGTGCATATCGGCAAGCTGCATATCCTGCAGGGCGTCAACCTCGAGGTGAAACCCGGCGAGGCGGCGGCGCTGCTCGGGCGCAATGGCGTCGGCAAGACGACGACGCTGCGCGCCATCATGGGGCTGATCCGGCGCTCGCGCGGCGAGGTCTCGTTCGACGGCACCGACCTCGGCGGCATCGCGGCGCACCAGGTGCCGCGACACGGCATCGGCTACGTGCCGCAGGGCCGCGGCATCTTCCCCGGTCTGTCGGTTGCGGAAAATCTCTATATCGGCCTTCCCGGCAAGCCCGATCCGGCGCGGCAAGACTATGTGTTCGGCTGCTTTCCACGGCTGAAGGAGCGGCTCAAGCAGTCCGGCAACACGCTGTCCGGCGGCGAGCAGCAGATGCTCGCCATCGCCCGCTGCCTGATGATGGGCCCAAAACTCATCATCCTCGACGAGCCGACGGAAGGCATCATGCCGCGGCTCGTTTCGCAGATCCGTCGCGAAATCCATCGCATCAATCAGAGCGGTGTCTCCATCCTGCTGGTCGAGCAGAACGTGGAGACCGCGCTCAAGCTGTGCCCACGCGTCTTCCTGATGGAAAAGGGCACCATCGTCTATTCCGGAACGTCGCACGACCTCAAATCCCAGCCGGAGATCGTGCATCGCTATCTCGGGCTGTCGAAGCACTGATGTCCTTCACCGGAGGAGAATGAGCCATGGCAAAGAAATTATCCCGCCGCAGTTTCCTCGAATGCGCACTCGCGGGCGGCGCCGCCGCCAACCTCACGATCATGCGCGATGCCTTCGCGCAGGCATCGGGGCCGATCGTCATCGGCCACCACTGCGACCTCACGGGCGTGATCTCGTCCTGGGGCTACTGGCACGACAAGGCCGCGAAGGCGGCGGTCGAGATCATCAACAAGGGCGGCGGCATCGCCGGCCGCAAGGTCGAGCTCGCCACTGAAGACACCGAATCCAATCCGGCGAGCGGCGCGCGCAAGCTGCGCAACCTGATCCAGCGCTCCAATGCCGAATTCGTCGTCGGCTCGGTGCATTCCGGCGTCATGCTCTCGGCGATCCCGATCGCCTCCGAGCTCAAGACCATCTACTTCTCGACCGGCGAGGCGACGGAAGCCACCGGCGCCAAGGGCACGCGCTATTCATTCCGCACCGGCACCGACACTTACTCGATCGCCGCGGCGAGCCTGCCGTGGTGCGTGGGAGAGTTCGGCAAGGTGTGGAGCGTGATCTATGCCGACTATGCCTGGGGCCAGAGCACGAACCAGGAATCCAAGCATTACATCGAGAAGTCCGGCGGCAAGGTGCTGACCTCGATCCCGGTGCCGCTCGATACCAAGGACTTCGTGCCGTATCTGGCGCAGATCCCGGCGGACACGCAGGTGCTGCTGCCGGCCTTCATCGGCTCGCTGTCGGTCGCGTTCTACACGCAGGCCAAGGCCATGGGGCTCGACAAGAAGATGAAGATGTATTCGTCCTCGGCGAGCATCGAATCCATCGCGCCGGACGACATCCAGGGCGCCGCCGAAGGCGTGTATTTCTTCGAGAATTTCCCGCGCCAGCTCGCCGCCAAGAACGACGAGTACCATAAGGAGTTCATCAAGCTGATGGGCATGGACGAGGTGAACGCCCGCGAGATCAGCAGCCAGCGCGTCATGGACAAAAGCCATGGCTGGCAGGCCTGGGAGGACCTCTTTGCCATCAAGCAAGCGGTGGAGGCCTCCGGCTACAAGACGCGCAAGGACGTCGAGGGCGTGATCCAGGCGCTCGAAGGCATGGCGATGAAGAACTCGCTGGCGCATCCGCAGGGCGACAAGATGATCCGCAAGGAAGACCATGTCGGCATCATCGACTGCTATATCAGCCGCGTGGAGAACGGGAAGCTCGAGGTGAAGAAACGCATCCCGAAGGAAGAGCTGGCCAAGAACATGCCCGTCCGCCACGACCTGTCGAAGATGGGCGTGTAGGCAAAATGCGCGGCGCGCCGCAAATGGCGCGCCGCCTTTATTTCCGACAAGGCCGGGTCCAATGGTCTCCTATCCGAAAGTGAAAGTGTGCGCCGCGCATGTGGCGCCGGTCTATCTCGACGCGCAGGCAACGGTCGCCAAGGCCGTGAGCCTGATCGCCGAAGCGGCAGGCGCCGGCGCGCAGCTTATCGCTTTCCCGGAGTCCTTCGTCCCTGGCTTCCCGCTCTGGGCCGCCACGCAGGCGCCGATCAAGAGCCACGACTATTTCAAGAAGCTCGCGGCGAACTCCATCGCCGTGCCGGGACCCGAGGTCGGCGAGCTTTGTGTCGCCGCGCGCGAGCACGGCATCGTGGTCTCGATCGGCGTGAGCGAGAGCTCGCCGGCTTCGGTCGGCTGCCTGTGGAATTCCAATCTGCTGATCGGCGCCGACGGTGCACTCCTCAATCACCATCGCAAGCTGGTACCGACCTTCTACGAGAAGCTGATCTGGGCCAATGGCGACGGTGCCGGGCTCAAGGTCTGCGAGACCGAGATCGGCAAGCTCGGCATGCTGATCTGCGGCGAGAACACCAATCCGCTGGCGCGCTATACCCTGATCGCACAGGGTGAGCAGATCCACGTGTCGTCCTATCCGCCAGTGTGGCCGACGCGGCCGCCGAACCAGGCGGGACGTTACGATCTCGCCTCCGCCATCCGCATCCGCGCCGGCGCGCACTCGTTCGAGGGCAAGGTCTTCAACATCGTCGCTTCCGCTGTCCTCGACGCGGCGACAATGCACGAGCTGCGGGGGCTCGACGCCGATGCGCGCGAAACGTTGGAGCAGTCGCCGCGTGGCGTTTCAATGGTGCTCGGGCCGTCAGGCGAGGTGATCAGTGAGGCGCTGTGCGAAAACGAAGGCCTGCTCTACCACACGATCAACCTCGCCGACTGCGTCGAGCCCAAGCAGTTCCACGACGTCGCCGGCTATTACAATCGCTTCGACGTGTTCAATCTCACGGTGAACCGCAAGCGGCTCATGCCGATCGCCCTGACGCAAGACGACGTGCTCGCGGCTGAGTAGAGGGGCACTCTCTCGCATCGAGCCGCCTCACGCAGCAACCGGCCGCTTCGGCTCGCGCAGCAACAGCGCGAGAATCGCAAACGACGCCGCAAGCAGTGCCAGGCTGAGCACCACCGCGTGCGACTGCAGCGACGGCCCGAGGCCGAAATAGATGGCGCCGATCACCGCCACTCCGGACGCGTTACCGATCTGCTGCACGGTTGAGAGCACCCCGGCGCCCGAGCCGGCGTGGGACGCCGGCACCTTCGCGAGCACGCGGCCATAAAGCGGCGCCATCACCATGGCCTGGCCGGCGCCGAAGAGCATCAGCACGCCGGCGAGCACGGGCATCGCCGGATGCACCGTAGCGAGGATCGTCGCCATCAACGCGGCGAGCCCAAGGACGGCGACGCCGCAGCCTTCGATCAGCGCGCGAGCCCCACGCTTCTGCGCCCGTGGCCCGGCGCCGCGCGAGGTGAGCGCGAAGACGATGGCAAGCGGGACCACGGCAGCGCCCGACTGCAGCGGCGTGAAGTGCAGCTGGTTCTGCATGTAAAGCGTGATGAGCAGATAGAACGAGATATTGGCAAAGGCGAGCAAGAAGGCGGTGACGAGGCCAATAGCGAAGCCGCGGTCACGCAACAGCGCGAGGTTGACCAGTGGCAGGCCGCCGCTGCGCTCGACGAAACCTTGCGAGCGCCAGAACAAAGCGAGCAGCGCCGCTCCGACCGCGACGGACGCCAACAGCCACGCCGGCCAGCCGAGATCGGTGCCGGCGAGCAGCGGGCCGATCAGGCCGAGGAGCGCGGCAAGAAGCAGCGCCGCGCCGATGAGGTCGAGGCGGACACCCGACTTGCGCGGCGCCTTGGGCAGGATCGCGACCGCGGCGATGACGAGTGCGACACCGACCGGACCGTTGACGAAGAACACCGTGCGCCAGCCGAGCCCGGTGAGATTGGCCGCGACGAGCCAGCCGCCGAGGCCGAAGCCGACCGCTGCGCCGAAGCCGAGCGTGAAGCCGTAAATGCCGAAGGCCTTGCCGCGCTCGCTGTCGGTGAACAGGCGGTGGATGGTGGCAAGCACCTGCGGGATCATCAGCGCCGCGGCGCCGCCCTGCCCGGCGCGCGCCAGGACCAGCATCGGCCCGCTGCCGGCAAAGCCGCACCACAGCGACGCGGCAGTGAAACCGAGGAGGCCGACGAGGAAGATCGACTTGCTGCCATAGATGTCGCCGAGACGGCCGCCAGCGACGACGAGGACCGCGAAGGCGATCTGATAAAGCGCGAGCACGCCCTGCATGTCGCCGGCCGTGGCATGCAGATCGGCGCGGATCGACGGCAGCGCGACATTGACGATAAAGGCGTCGACCACAAACATGAATTGCGCGGCGACGACAATGGCGAGCGCCCACCAGCGCGAGGCGCTGCCGCTGGCGGACGACGCGACGCGGACGGGCAGTGATAAGGTCGTGCAAGTCGTGGACATGGCTTGTCTCCTGCGCGTGATGCGCACGCGTTCTCGATCGAAAGCGGCGGGTGGTCGCTCTCGTCTCAGGCGAGGATGAACTGGTAGTCGGTGATGACGCGGTCCTGCGCATCGAGGACGAGGACCTCGAGGCCGACGGCGAGGACCGTCTCGGCATTCGCCGGCAGCATCTCCCAATGGAAGATGACGATATCGCGCAGCCGCTGCGCGCCGGGACGCGCGCGGAAGCGGTTGCCCTTGTCACGGACGTTCTTCTCGTAGGAACCGATGACGCGCTGCTCGAGCGCGGCGTAGCCGCGCGCCTCGCGCTCCTTGACGAAATGTGCGCCGTCCGGCCGCCACACGGCGGCTATGGCTTGGCGCCGCGCTTGCGCGTCGCGCTCGTTCCATACGGCCACGTAGCGCTCGACCAGGTCCTGCGGGCTGTTCATTGGCGTCTCTCCGTCGCGGCCACGCGCCGCAGGCCCGCAACATGGTCCCGGAGCGGATTGCAGAAAATATTGAAGATCGTTATGCTTTGTTAAGATGATCTAATGAGTTGATCATGGCGCGCACCGACAGCTTCACCGGACTTTCCGAGTTCCTCGCGGTCGCCGAGCTCAAAAGCTTCCGTGCCGCTGCGGCGCGGCTGCGGGTGACCCCGGCCGCCGTAAGCCAGGCCGTGCGCACGCTGGAGACACGCGTCGGCATGCCGCTGTTCGTGCGCACGACGCGCAGCGTCGCTGCGACCGAGGCGGGCCTGCGCCTCCTGGCGCGGCTGCGGCCAGCCGCAACGGAGATCACGCAGGCGCTCGAAGACCTCAACGCGCTGCGCAGCCAGCCCGCGGGGTCGCTGCGGCTCTCGGTGCCGCGGATCGCGCTCGATCTGGTGGTGTTTCCCGCGCTGCCGCGATTTCGTGCCGCCTTTCCGGAGATCAAGATCGAGGTCGACGTCAACGACGCCTCGGTCGACCTGATGCAGGCGGGCTTCGACGCCGGCATCCGCATCGGCAGCTTCATCGAGCGCGACATGGTGGCGGTGCGGCTGACGCGGGATTTCCGCTGGTGCGTGGTCGGCGCGCCGGACTATTTCGCCGCCCGCGGCAAGCCGCGCGCGCCCAAGGATCTGCTGGCGCATGAATGCATCGGCTATCGCTTCCCGTCGGCGCAGGCGGTCTATCGCTGGGAATTCATCGAGAACGGGCGCGCCTTTTCGGTCGACGCGCCTGGAAGCATCGTGGTCAACGACCACCTGTCGATGGTCGCGCTGGCGAGGTCCGGCGCCGGCCTCGCCTACACCGCGGACCTCGTCGCCGGCAAAGCGCTCGCCGACGGCGCACTACGAGAGGTGCTAAGGCCCTATATGCCGACGACGCAGGGGCTCTATCTTTACTTCCCGAGCCGCAGCCAGACGCAACCGAAGCTGCGCGCCTTCATCGATTTTCTGACGGAGAAGCGAGAGCGCTAGCGACGGTTATCCCTGCCGGCCGTAGCACGCCAGCAGGCGGACGACCCGGTCCTGGTCGTCGAGCTCAAAGACGTCGCACACGATCACGCCGGTCTCGCGGCGAAAGACCACGCACAGCGTGTTGATGCCGAGGAGCACATCGAGGAGCTCGAAATGCAGGTTCGGGGCCTGCAGGCCGAGGGCGAAATAGTCGCGAACCTCTTGCCTCCCGCGGAGCCAGCCATCGGCGCGCCCCATGCGCGCGATCACCGCCGGCGACGACAGCGCGACGTCGTCGGCGTAGTGCAGCATGATCGCGTCCAGATCGCGCTTGTTCCAAGCAGCGCACTCGTCGGCGGCCCAGTCCCAGGCTTCCTGCCATGTCTTCATCGCTTCGTTCCCAAGAGGCGAAAAAATACCTCATTGGCAAAGTCTAATAGCCTTCCTACGTCAATCGTAGGCATCGTAATCGTTGCTGCAACGACCAGGAGGCATGCCATGACAATCGGCGAATTCCTCAAGCGCTCACAGCGGCGGCTCGTGGTCTGCCTGCCAGACGACACGCTGAATGCCGTCGCCAAGCTCATGTACGCCCATAATATCGGCGCCATGCCAGTCTGCCAGCTGGCCACGCGCATGCTGGGCATCATCTCGGAGCGCGACCTCGTCCGCGCTTTCGCACGCACGGATTTGAACGAGCTGCAATATCTGCGTGCCCGCGACCTGATGACGACGCGTGTCGTGAGCTGCGCGCCGGACGATACGATGCGCAGCGCGCACCGGCTGATGCTGAATAACCATTTTCGTCATCTGCCGGTGGTGAAGGACGAAAACCTGCTCGGGATGCTGTCCATTCGTGACACGCTGGCGCTGCGCCTGCAGGAATCCGAAGCCGAAACCAACGTGCTTCGCGACCTCGTCGCCGGCTCGCAGTTCGCGGCGTGAGCCGATCAATAAGCGGTACTCCGCAGCCCCGCGCTCGCTGCAAGGCCACGGAGTACCGGGCGACTGTGTTCAGCCGTTGTTTGTTCAGCCGTTGCCGAGCGGCAAGGCCACGAAGCGTTGTGCGTTCGCAGTCTTCACATGCATCAGCACATCGTGCTTGCCTGCGGACTTGGCCTCGACGAGCGCCTTGCGGACGTCGCCGACATTGGCGACGGCCTTGCCGCCCACATTGAGGATGACGTCGCCCGCCTTGAGCCCGTGATCGGCGGCCGGACCGTCCGGCTCAACACCGGTGATGACGACGCCGTTTTCTCCTGCGCCCGCGACCTCAGCGGCCGGAGCCAACGACAGACCGAGATGCGGCGCATCGCCGGCAGGCCTGACCGCATCGGCCTTGGCCTGACGCTGATCGGGCATCACACCAAGCGTCACGTTCAGCGTCTTGTTCGCACCGTTGCGAAGCACATCAAGCTTGATGCTGGTGCCGGGCGCCATCAGGGCCACCTTGCGGGCGAGATCGCGTGAGTCTTTCACGGGCGCGCCATTGAGCGCGGTGATGACGTCGCCTGCCTCGATGCCCCCCTTCGCGGCGGGACTGCCGGGCTGCGGCTCGTCGACAATCGCTCCTTTCGCCGTCTTCAGGCCGAGACTGTCGGCGATGGCCGGTGTGACGGCCTGGATCTGCACGCCCATCCAGCCGCGGGTGACGGAGCCTTTGTCCTCGAGCTGCGCCACGACCATTTTCGCGGTGTCCGCCGGAATGTCGAAGCCGATACCGACCGAGCCGCCGGACGGTGAATAGATGGCGGTGTTCACACCGACGACATTGCCGCTGGTGTCGAAGGCCGGCCCGCCCGAATTGCCCTTGTTGATCGGCGCGTCGATCTGGATGTAGTCGTCATAGGGGCCCGAACCGATGTCGCGGCCGCGCGCCGAAACGATGCCGGCGGTCACGGTGCCGCCGAGGCCGAATGGATTGCCGATCGCCACCACCCAATCGCCGATGCGCGGCGCCTGATCGGCGAACTTCACGTAGGGGAAGTCGCTCTTGCCGTCGACCTTGATCACCGCGAGATCCGTCTTCGGATCGGTGCCGACGACCCTCGCCGTATAAGTGGTGCCGTCGTCGGTCGTCACCTTCACCGATTGCGCATGATCGACGACGTGGTTGTTGGTGACCGCGTATCCGTCGGGCGAAATGAAGAAGCCCGAGCCTTCGCCGGTGATCACTTCGTGGCGTTGCGGCATCGCGTTCGGCATGCCGTTGTCGCCGAATTGCTGGAAGAAGTGCTCAAATGGCGAGCCGGGAGCAACGCCGTTCTCCTCCTGGTCGCCGCGAAGCCCGGTGGACTGTGCGACGCCGTCCATGCGCACACGCACCGAGATCACCGCCGGCTTCACCTTGGCGACGAGATTGGCGAAACCTGCCGGATGTTGCGCGCCTTCGGCGGCGTGGGCAGCGGGTGTCCAGGCCGGAAGATTGCTCGAGTGATTGGTGAGCGGCCCGGCCAGCGTCAGGACGATGCCAAGGCCGGCGACCGATGCGAGCAGGGTCAGGCGGCGTGCCGTGAAGATCTTGCGACGGGTGGGAAAAGAAGAGCCATGGTCTGTCATGACGAAATCTCCGCAAACGGAATGGATGAGCCGTTAGCGAGAACATAGTGCGACGACATTGCGAGGGCCTGTCGCCCGGATTAATTCGCAGCAAGGGGCCGACTCTCCGCGGCGCGCTCTCCGCTGCGGGCGCGTCAGTTTGGTCCCACAAAGTGAGACGCAAGCGTCGCGTTGACAGTCGTCAGGTTCCACGCGATCCTTCGCGATCGGCCCCGAAAAACTGGGCATGCTGAGCCGGCAAGCTCGCGCAGTTCACGACCCGTGAAATCTGTTCAGAGGAGCAACACGCATGCCGACGATCCGCACACCGCACGTTTTCGCGCTTGTCGCCGCGTTCGGGATCGCCTCGAGCGTTTCCACCGGCGCGATGGCAGAAGACGTCGTCAACTTCGGCGTCCAGCCGTCGACGCAGACGATCCTGATCGCGCATGGCGCCGGCCTCCTCAAGCCGATCGAAGAGAAGCACAAGATCAAGATCGTGCTTCGCTCATTCTCCTATGGCGCGCCGGAAAACCAGGCGCTGGCCGCCGGCGAGCTGCAGATCGCTTCGGCGGGCATGGGACCGGCTGCGCTTGCCGCGGCGCGCCTGCCAGCGACGCTGGTCGCGATCGACATCCTCGATCAGACCGCGATCCTGGTGCCGAAGGGCTCGAAGATCACCAAGGTCGCGGAGCTCAAGGGCGCCAAGATCGCGTTTCCCGGCGAAGGCTCGCAACAATATCCGTTGCTGATCAAGGCGCTCGCCGACGCCAAGCTCAGCCTCAACGACGTGCAATTGTTCAAGACCGACGGATCGCAAGTGGCGACGTTGCTCGCCAACAAGAGCGTCGATGCCGGCATCACCTGGGATCCGCATGTGTCGCGCGCGCTGGCCGATGGGGTCGCCACTGTGCTCGCCAACTCGGCAGAGATCATGCCGATCAAGAACGGCCACTATGTCGGCGACGGCATTTATGTGCGCGATGACTTCATGAAGGCGCATCCGGAGATCGTCCAGGACCTCATCACCGTTCAGGTCAAAGCCATCGACCTGATCCTCAAGGACCCGGACCGCGCCATCGATATCTGGACCAAGGAAAACGGATTCCCGCGGCCGGTGATCGAATATGCCTTGAAGCAGAAGATCTCGGTGTTCGACCGTAACATCGTCCCGTCGAAGTCGACGATGGATGCCTACAGCGCTTTCCTCAAGAAGGCCGGACTGTTGAACGCGGACGACAACCCCAAGATCGAGACCAAGTTCGCCGAACAAGCCTTGAAGGACGTCCAGTGACGTCGCTTGCGGTGCAATGACGGACGCGCACGCTCTCGCCGGTCGCAAGCCGCGCAGCTTTGCGGGGCGTCTGCGCAGCCGCCTGGCCAGGCTGCTGCCGTATCTTTATGCCGCGATCGGCGTGGTGGCGGTGTGGTGGGCGGTCGTGCTCGTCTTCAAGCCGCACATGTCGCTGCTCCCCTCGCCCTGGCTGACGGCGCAGACATTCGTGCAATTGATCGCCAACGGCGAATTGCCGAGGGATGCGGCCTATAGCGTCTGTCGGGTGCTGGCCGCCTGGGTGCTGTCGGCCTTGATCGCGGTGCCGCTCGGCTTCGCCATGGGCCGCTGGCAACGGCTGGAACGAGTGCTCGATCCTGTCGTCGAGCTGTTTCGCCCGATCTCGCCACTGGCCTGGATCCCGCTCGCCATTCTCTGGTTCGGCATCGACGAAGGCGGCAAGATCTTCGTCATCTTCATCGGCACGTTTTTTCCGATCCTGCTCAACACCATCGCCGGCACCAAGAGCATCGATCCGGTGCTGATCCGCGCCGGCCGCATTCTCGGCTGCACCGACGACGCGTCGCTGTTCCGCAAGGTCGTGCTGCCGGCGTCGCTGCCGCAAGTCATCGTCGGCTTGCGCATTTCCTTCGGCACCGGCTGGGCATCGATCATCGCCGCCGAGCTCGTCGCCGCGCGCTCGGGCCTCGGCTACCTCATCTCCAACGGCATGGAGGTGCTGCGCTCCGATTTCGTCCTCGTCGGCATGGTCACCATCGGCGCGCTCGGCGTGCTGTTCGACGGCGTCTTTCGCTGGGTCGATGCGCGCTACAACTGGATCGGCGAATGACGGCCTCTGCCAGCACCGCCAAGCCGCTCACCGTCCGCGGTCTCGCGAAGCAATACGTGTCCGCCGACGGCCGCGTGGTTGACGCGCTGCTGCCGACCGACCTCGATATTGCGCCCGGCGAGTTCCTCGTCGTAGTCGGCCCCTCGGGCTGCGGAAAATCGACGCTGCTCAATATCCTCGCCGGCCTGACGACGCCGTCGGCGGGAGAAGCGAGGGTCGGCGACGTTCTGGTACAGGGCCCCGACATCGACCGCGGCATGGTGTTCCAGGACTACGCGCTATTTCCCTGGCTCGACGTGCTCGGCAATGTCGAATTCGGCCTCGAGCGCATGGGCATGCCGCGTCGCGAACGCCGCGAGACCGCGATGCGCTATCTCGCGATGGTGGGGCTCGCGGATTTTGCCGACAAGCGCCCGCGCGAACTTTCCGGCGGCATGAAGCAGCGCGTCGCCATTGCGCGAGCCTATGCGACCGACCCGTCGATCATCTTCATGGACGAGCCATTCGGTGCGC
Organism: Pseudolabrys sp.; assembly: GCA_035651015.1. Taxonomy (GTDB): domain Bacteria; phylum Pseudomonadota; class Alphaproteobacteria; order Rhizobiales; family Xanthobacteraceae; genus Pseudolabrys. Next base: position 23,717 of record DASRGN010000024.1, read on the forward strand.
TCGATGCGTTGACACGCCGGCATCTGCAGCACGAGCTCCTCGATATCTGGCAGCGGCACCGCAAGACCGTGGTCTTCATCACGCATTCGGTCGTCGAAGCGATCTATCTCGCCGACCGGATCGTGCTGATGACGGCGCGGCCGGGCCGGATCAAATCCGTGATCCCGGTGAAGCTCGCGCATCCGCGCGACGCGACGTCGGATGATTTCCGCAGCATCGAACGTCAGGTCTATCGTGATCTCGACGAGGAGCTGGCCAAAAGCTTCCGCATGGAAGGCCACGCGGCCAGCGCCGCGCCCGCGGCCGACTGACGCTGACCGCTATGCTTTCGGCGCCGCGGTCGCGAGCTCCGTATACGGCCGGTACACGGCCTTGCCGCACAGCGCCGGGGTGGCATCGATGTATTGCTGGACGGTGCCGCCAAGATAGATGAACGCCTTCTGGTGACGTCCATCACTGCTGGTGAATTGCATGCAGACGACATACCGCTGCGCGTCGCCGACCGGCGTCAGCGTCGGCTCGCTGATCGAGGCGGTGAGAAATTCGGAGCGCTCGCTCAGATTCTCCTGCAGGAAGAAGACCAGCTGCCTGCGATAATCTTTGGGAAACAGGTTCGGATCAACCTGCGGCGGCTCTTTGGTGCTGCAAGCCGCGACGAAAATAGCGGCAAGCCCCAACAAGATCGGTGTCGTGGAAGATTTCATGGGATTCCCCGGCGCGCCCCAAATCACTGTAGCGCGAGCGGCACCGGCGCAGAAGCGCTATCGGTGCTACCCGTTGAAGTGCACCCTGCTACTGCAGAACAAACGGAATCTGAATGCTGCAGGAGAGGTCTCTATCCGGTAAGCCCGGCGGAGCGGCCGGAAAAGGAGCCGCGCGGCGGATCATCGCCAACGCTTCCTCGTCCAATGACGAATGACCAGAGCTATGCATAACGCTGCTGCGGACGATGTTGCCGCTGCGATCGAGCAAGAACGCGACCGTGACCTTCCCTGACTCATTCTGCGCCCTCGCCGCCTGCGGGTATCTCCTTTCGCGGATAATGCGCTGGACGATCCCACCTTTCCAGGCGTTGATGCTGTAGGCCGAGGGACGCGTCCGCGCCGGCGCGCTTTCCACGGATGGCGGCCGCACATGTTCCTTCGGCTTCTCGACCGGTTTCGGCGTTTCTTTTGGCAGCACCACTTCAGCATTAGGCAGAGGTGGCGGAGGCTCGACTTTCTCTTCGATCTTCTGCTCACGCTCTCGAGGCTGTTCTTGTGGGACCGGAGGGGCGTACTGTTGCTCGATTCCTGGTGTGATATCCTGTTTCGCCGGGTTCTGCGGACCCTCCAATGCGGTTAGATCGACATCGACGGCCTCGCCGAGGTCGGTTCCGATCAACGGCTCATGCCAGGTGGCGAGGAGAAGCGCAGCACTCAGGTGCACGGCGACGATGACGGCCGCGCTCAGCGCCCACAGCCGCCAATCGTCGCGCCGTTCGAGAGCCAACGCCGTCATTGCACCTGCTCGAGCCCGACCAGCGCGATCTTCAGATACCCCTCGCCCCGCAGCAGGTTCATGACCTGCATCAGATCGCCATAAGAGACGACCTTGTCGGCGCGCAGGAAGATGCGCGTCTCCTTATCGCCATTGGTCGCCGCGTTGAGCGCTGTGCCGAGCCCCTCGCGCGAGACCGCGTCATCGCCCAAGGTCAGCGACAGGTCGGGCTTCACCGTAAGGAACAACGGCTTGTCGGGACGCGGCTGCGGCTGCGCGGCCGAGGCCGGGAGGTTGACGGCGATGTCGACGGTGGCGAGCGGCGCCGCCACCATGAAGATGATGAGCAATACCAGCATCACGTCGATGAACGGCGTGACATTGATCTCGTGGACTTCCTCAAGCTCGTCCTTGCCGTGATCGAGACGCACACTCATGCGGTCACTCCGCCGCTGTCGACATTGGCTTGCGCAGCAAGCCGCGATCGAGATCGCGGCTCACCAGCCGCAGCACTTCGGCCGAGGTGTCGCCAAGGAGCGCGCGATAGCTTCCGATCGAGCGCGAGAACATGTTGTAGATCACGACCGCCGGGATCGCCGCGGCGAGACCGAAGGCGGTGGCGAGAAGCGCCTCGGCGATCCCGGGCGCGACGACGGCCAGATTGGTCGTGTGCGACTTCGAGATGCCGATGAAGCTGTTCATGATACCCCAGACGGTGCCGAACAGGCCGACGAAAGGCGCGGTGGCGCCAATGGTCGCGAGCACGCCGGTGCCGCGGGCAATCCGGCGGCCAAGCGCCGCTTCGATGCGCTCGAGCCGCGAGGCGACGCGCTCCTTCAGACCATCCTTGTCAACGGCGCCGAGCGATGCCCGGATTTCGGCCACGGCCGCGGCCTGAAAATTGGCAGCGGTCGTGGTCGAAGCATCGAGCTCGCTCAATGAGCGGGCCTCGCCGAGCGCGCGCAGCGCTGCACGCGCCTTGCGTTTGGCAAGCATGATCTCGATGGTCTTGGCGAGCCACACCGTCCAGGTGACGACCGAGGCAAAGGCGAGCCCGATCATCACCGCCTTCACGATGATATCGGCATTCATGAACATGCCGACCGGGCTCAAATCGCGCGGCAGCGCCGCCGTGCCGATGGCCGGCGTGGCCGCCTGGTCCTCCGCGAATGCAAACCCCGGCATTAGCCAGACGCCGAGCGCCAGAAGTCGTCGGTGCATTCGATCTTTCTGCATGTTTGCGGACCTTACCATGAGATGCGGCAGAATTAGAGCCTCTGCGACAGGCCGACGAAGAAGCCGCGGCGCATGCCATATTGCGGAGCAAAGACGCCGATCCCGGAGCCGCTGCGCAGCTGATAGACGGCATCGGTGACGTTCACGATGTCAAAGCGCAGCGTGACCGGCTTGGCGTCGGGAATCTTGAACTCGTGGGAGGCGCCGAAATTCGCCGTGGCATAAGGCGCGACGTGGTCGGTGTTGGCGAACCCCGAACGCAGCCCGCTGCCATAGACCATGTCGACGCTAAAACGCGTGTCATGCCAGAGATAGGACGCGCCTGACGATGCGGTCCATTGCTGGGCATGATCGGTATAGACCCAGTTGCCGGCGATGAAGGCGCGCTCGTCGGCCGCGAATAGATACTGGTTGGAGACAATGTTGGTGGCGACCTGGCGCGCCAGTGCGACATTGCCGTAGGCGGTGAAATTGCCGTCCTTGTAGGTGGCGCTGAGCTCGATTCCCTTGTTTTCCCCCCTCTCGTAATTGAAGCCTTGCAGGATCAGAGCGGCGCCGAACTGGCCGTCGTCGAGCAGATCGCGCGCGATCTTGTAGTAAGCGTCGAGGCTGACCTGCAGCTTGGGGCCGATCTGCTGCACGATGCCGGCATCGAAATAATGCGAGCGCTCCGGCTTCACTGGATCTTGCTGCAAGGTGTCGGGAGCCGCGGAGGTGCCGGCAAATTGCGCAACATTCACCGGCGCGGCAATCGACTGCTGCGGCGGCGTGAAATAGCGGGCATAACCCGTGTGCAGCGTCGTTCCCTCGAACGGCTTGTAGACGATATTGACGCGCGGCGAGAGCTGATTGGCATTGACGAACTGCCACATCTGGTCGAAGCGGGCGCCGTAATTCACCGTCAGCTGGTCAGTGAGGCGCCATTCGTCCTGCAGGTAGATGCCGGCCACGCCGCCGAACCTGCTGACGCCGTCCATGAGGGTGAGCGGAGCGCCGCCGCCATCGAGGACCGTCGACACGCTGCTGTTCTGCGTCGACTCGCCCGTGACCGTGAAACCAGCACGCAGCGTGTGCGCATCGTTAATCCGATAAGACCCGTCGGCCTGCATGCCATTGGCGATGCTGCGGCGATAGACGTCGGAGGCGATGCCGTTGAACAGCACGTCGCCGGCGATGTCGGGAATGAAGTGCAGCGTGCTGTAGCGCGAGAACGCGGCGACCTGATAATCGACCTCACCGACCGAACGCTGCAGCGCCACCACAGCAAAGGTGTTCTGCTCGTTCTGCTTCTCGTCCAGCGCCCGCGAATCATAGTCGGTGAAGCCGAAGGCTGGACCGAACGCCACCGTCTGTCCCGGGTTGTTGGGGATCTGGAACTTGTTGCTGGTATTGCCGAAGATGGTGACCACGCGCGACTGCTTGTCGAGCAGCGTCGAGGTGTAGCTGAAGAAATTGCCCTGGAAGGTGCGGTCGTGCAGCGCCTCGCGGGCATCGGTCGGGTTCTCGATGCCGAGCGCGCTGGTGAAGCCGCGGCCGGCAACGAAATACTCCGTCGAGCCGAAGCGCCCGCCATAGTCGAAGCTCGGTGTCAGCGTCTGGAAGCTGCCGCCATAGATGCCGATCTGGCCGCCCTGCGTGAGCGCGTTGCCACTCTTGGTCTGGATGTCGACAATACCGGCGGTGCGCAGGCCATATTGTGCCGGCAACGCGCCGGTGATCAGCGTCAGGTTGCCGACGAAATCCGGCGTGAGCACATGGCCGAAGCCGGAAATGCCGTCGGGCAGCGTGATGCCGTTGATGCGGTACTGCACATTGCCGTGCTCGTTGCGCACGTGGATCTCACCGCTCGCGGCGGAATCCTGTGACACGCCCGGCGCCTGGATCAGCATCTTGTTGATGTTGGCATTGCTCCCCTGCGGCAGCGCTTCGATGAAGGCTTTGTTCATGTCGAAGGTCGAAGCGCCCATGCGCGGCGACAGGTTGTCTCGCTTGACGTCGAGGTCCGTGTTCTCGTTGGCGAGCTGCACATTCGGATCGGCCGGCTGCGTCGCTGTCGCAGCGGGCGGCGGCGTGCGGTTCGGGCGCGGCGGCGCCGCGCGCTGCGCCTGGACGACGATCTCCGGCAGTGCCGTTTGCGCCTGCGCCTCACTGCCGAGCAACGGCAACAGACTCACGCTCGCCAGCGCGAGCGCGCGAACAGAAAACGGTGACATGAAACTCCCCAAACATGACCTGACCATCGGACTGCGGCGCGCAGCCGTTCACGGCGCGCGCCCGTTGCAGACGAACGACGATGTCAGGCGCGCGGAGGCGCGCGGGCTTGGAAAGATGCGGTGAGGTCGAAGGCGGCGCGAGTGGCGGCAATATCCGCCGGCCAGTCCCACTCGCGCGCAACCGGCAGCACCAGCGCGGCGACGGTGGGCAGGGACGAGGCCGCCGTCAGATTCAGCGTGACGCAGATGGCGCAGATGTCGTGCGCGTCGCGGCTATGCGAGGGCGTGCTGTTGCCACCCGAAGCGCCTTGCGCCTGAGAGACGGCCGCCGGGGCGGCAAGTCCGAGGTCTTCGGCGTGGACATGACCGAACGACAGGATGAGCTGCAGCGCCAGCGCAAACAACGCCAGCCGACCACCCCATTGCCGATTCCGCCTGATCCAGCGCATCCGCGACGTCGGTCCCACTTGTTACTGTGTAACAATACGACGGCGGTTCCGAGTGTCAATCAGCGGTGCACGACGGAAAAAACGCGTCGTCGGAGGTATTCCACTCCGATAAATTGGCATCGTCCGGGGTTTTACCGGTCGGCCCATAGCCGTACCCGCAAAGGTCGCATGTCTGCCGATAGCGAACCGACACCCCCGCAACCCTCCGCGGACGAGATCCGCGCGCAGGTCGAGCGCATGATCGTGAGCGACGTGTTCAGCCGCTCGGTGCAGCTCGGCGCGTTTCTCCGCTACGTCGTCGAAGCGCTGCTGCACGGGAAAGCCGAGCGCCTCAAAGCCTACACCATCGGCGTCGAGGTCCTGCGCCGCGACGTGAAATTCGACCCGCACATCGACCCGATCGTGCGCGTCGAGGCAACGCGGCTGCGCCACGCCATCGAGCGCTATTTCGCCGGACCGGGACGCGACGATCCGATCATCATCGAGCTGCCGCGCGGCTCCTATATGCCGGTGATCCGCGTGCGCAAGCCGCTCGAAGCTTTACCGGCGGCCGCAACGGAGCCGGCGCCGCGCTTTTCGATCGCGGCGCGCCGCGCGCTGTTCTTCGCGGCCGGGGCTATCGCCGCGATCACGATCATCGGCGGGCTCGTTATGCTGGCGCCTCCAAAATCCAACGAGTCACCGAAGGCGGTCACGGGTGGCGACGCCAACAGCGCGCGACAATCCGGCAACGGCATGCCGGTGCTCACGGTGGAGAGCACGACCGTCATCGGCACGCCGGCGGGCAAGACGATCTCTGCGCCATCCCTGCTCGACCGGCTGCGCGACGCGTTCGCCCGTTTCGACGCCATCAATGTCGTTTCCGATGCGCCGCGCTCGGGCGATCATATCGACTACCGCCTGCTTGCCTTCTTCGAATATCACGACGACGGAACGGCCAGCGTCCGCTTTCGCCTGCAGGACGTCGACGACGGCAGCGTGGTATGGACCAAGGCATTGGAGCGCATCGACACATCCAGCGGCCGATCCGGCGCCGAGGAGAAGATCGTCCAGGATCTCGCCACCGCGCTGCTGAAGCCATTCGGCATCCTGCGCTCGCACGCGCGCAACAAGTATCTGACGACCGGGAAAGGCGACCCGCGCTACCAATGCCTGCTGTTGACTTCCGACGCATTCCGCTCATTCGACCCCGCGGAGCATGACCAGGCACGAAAATGCCTCGAGCAGATCATCGTCAGTTATCCCAGCCTGAGCGAAGGCTTCAGCTATCTCGCCGCGCTCTGCAATCGTGAATTCCTCTACGGTTTCGGCGATCTGGCCGATGAGCCGAAAGTGCTCGACCGGGCGCTCCAGCTGGCGCGGCGTGGCGTCGAACTTAATCCAACGAGCGGGCGCAACTACCAGGTGCTGAGCACCGTGCTGTTCAGCCGCCACGAAACAGCCGCGGCGCTCGCCGCCGTCGAGAAGGCGATGGCGCTGAACAAATACGACACCATCATCGCCGGCGAGTATGGAGGGCGGCTGATCACCAGCGGCCAGATCGCGCGCGGCATGGCGATCTTGCAGCGTGTGGAGAACGATACCGACGTGCACCCGTCGTGGCATCACTTCTATCTGTTCCTCGGCCACTATCTCTCCGGAGACATGACCGAGGCGACGCGGCAGGCGGCGGAGATGACGAGCGACACCTACCCGCACGGGCTGGTGGCCCGCGCGCTGGCGGCGGCCGCCAACAACGACCGCGACAAAGCCCAGGCGGCGCTGAAGAAGCTCGTGGCGCTGCGGCCGGCCTGGCGCAACAATTCGCGCAGCGAGCTGGAGAAATACATCTCCTCGCCCGAGATCGTCGACCGGCTCGTCAAGGACCTGAAGGCGGCCGGGCTTACCGGCGGGGCGTAGGACGCAGCCGCCGGAGCTTAGGCGGCGCGTACGGTCGCCAGGAAACGATCGACCTCGATCTTGAGGCGTGCGCTCTCGCTGGCGAGCGCATGCGCGGAGCCCAGAACCTGTACCGATGCGGAGCCGGTGTCGACGGCACCGCGGTTGACGTCAGTGATGTTGCTCGCAACCTGCGCGGTGCCAAGCGAGGCATTATGGACGTTGCGAGAAATCTCCAGCATCGCCGCGCTCTGGCGTTCCACCGCCGCGGCGATCAACGCGGCGATCTCGGAGACGCGGCCGATGGTGCCGCCGATCGCCTTGATGGCGGCGACCGAGTCGCGCGTCGCCGCCTGCATGCCGCCGATCTGGCTGCTGATCTCCTCGGTGGCTTTGGCGGTCTGCGTCGCCAGCGTCTTCACCTCCGAGGCAACGACGGAGAAGCCGCGGCCGGATTCGCCGGCACGCGCCGCTTCGATGGTGGCATTGAGCGCGAGCAGGTTGGTCTGCCCGGCGATCGCCGTGATCAGCTTGACGACGTCGCCGATACGATCGGCCGCCGCGGAGAGCTCGGCCATGTGGCCATCGGTCTCTTCCGCCTGCTGCACGGCATCGCCGGCAATACGCGTGGATTCTTGCGCCTGCCGCCCAATCTCGTTCACGGCGCCGGTGAGCTCCTCGGTGGCTGCTGCGACCGAGCGCACATTCATCGACGCCTCTTCCGAGGCGTTGGCGACGGCGCCGGCAAGCTGACCGGTGGTATCTGCAGTGTTGGTGAGCGCCTTGGCAGTGGCCTCGAGCTCGGTCGAGGCGGAAGAGACGGTCTCCACCACGTTGCCGACGGCCTTCTCAAAGGCGTCGGCGATGCGGTGCATGTCGATCTTGCGAGCCTCGTCCGCCGCGCGGCGGCGCGCGTCCTCCTCCTCGGCCTCGCGCCGGGCTTTCGCTATTGCCTTGACCTTGAAGCCCTCGACGGTGCGCGCCATCTCGCCGATCTCATCACCGCGCACGATCTCCGGAAGCTTCACGTCGAAATCGCCGTCCATGAGCCGCGCCATGCCGCGCGTCATGGCCCGCAGCGGCTTGGAAATCGAGCGGCCGACCCATAGCACGAAGACGGCCACCGCGAGCAGCGTGGCCAGAATGGCGAGCTGGACATTGCGGCTCGTTGACACGCGCGTCTCGAGGTTGGCGGCTTGCGTCGTGTTCTTAAGCTCGGCGATCGAGGCGGCGAAGGACGCCAGCATCGGCTCGATCCCCGCATACGTTTTGGACATTGCCTGCTGCGCCTCCGCCGCCTCCTGCGCGACCTTTACCCAGGCGAAGAAGTCACGCTGATAGTCGGCGAGCTTTGCGGTGAGCTCGCTTTTGTCCGCTGCCGTCAGATCGGATTTGGCCAGCGCTTCGGCAAAGGCCGCAGCGACGTGACGCATCTGATCGAGATAGTCCGGCGTGAAGCGCAGCTGATAGTCCTTCTCGCGCCGGCGCATCATCAGCATCAGCGCACTCAGGCGCGGCTCATCGAACGCATCGAGCTTGTGCTCGATGGCATGTACCGAAGTCCTCAGCAAGCCTTCGAGTCCGCCATTTTTATCAAGTCCGAGCCGGCGGTGGTGCTCGGTCACAGCATTGAACTCCCCGACATAAACCTCGAAGGCCTTGCGGATGGCATCGACATGATCGGCGAGCTCGGGTTGCCGGATCTCGACGAGATGATCGCGCAGCACGGAGAGCTTGGCGGACACCGCGCCGGCGACCTGGGCATGACGCGCGGCATCGGCTTCCTTGAGGCGGAGCAGGAAATCCTTCTCCAGACCGCGTGCCTCCAGCATGTCGATGCGAGCTTCGCGGGCCAGCGCGCTGATCGCATCGGCACGGTCGGCACGGTTCTGCAACTCAACCTGACGCGCGGTGCCGAGGAAATAGCAAATGCCGACCACCGCCAGACCGACAACGCCGGCGGCGCCGATGGCGGCGATCTTATGCGTGACCTTGATGCGGATGCGGGGGGTCGACATTGTTGGACGTAAGGGCGCGTTTCACTCCGACGGGCGCGGCCTTGAGCTCCTCTCATTCCTGCGTCGCGGCGGCGGCTACGCAGGATTCACAGGTTGCGGCGGTGCGCACGGCGCTGAGACTCCACGATTAAATTTCGCGGAAAACCATTAGTAGGCGATTACCAAACCCCTGAAACACGACAAAAGCCTTTGATCTGGATTGATTTTTGGCTCCAGGCGCGGCGGCGCCAACCGCGTCGCGGGCCTGGGGCGAAGCCGCTAGAACTTCTCCCATTCCTGCGCCGCAACAGCTGCCGCTGGCCCGCGGCTGACCGCGCGCAGCGCCACCTTCGCCGGCTTGGCAGGAGGTACCTCAGCCGCCGGTTTGCCGGCCTCCGCGCGCTGCGAGGGTGCGGGCGTGCGCAATGCCACGACGTCGCCGACGCGGAAGAAGCTCACCTGCTCGTCCATGCTTTGCGCCTGCTGCTGCAGTGAACGGGCGGCCGCCGCATTCTCCTCGACGAGAGCGGAGTTCTGCTGGGTCGCCTCATCCATCTGCGTGATTGCCGTGTTGACCTGATCGATGCCGGTCGCCTGCTCGGCGCTGGCGCTGGTGATCTCAGCGACGATCTCTGCCACCCTCTTGATCGACTCAACGATCTCGGTCAGCGAGCTGCCGGCCTTGTTGACGAGCTGGACGCCCTCGGACACCTGACCCGTGGAATTGGTGATCAGGTCCTTGATGTCCTTCGCCGCCTGCGAGGAGCGCTGCGCCAGCGTGCGCACCTCCGAGGCGACAACGGCGAAGCCGCGGCCGGCCTCCCCGGCGCGCGCGGCCTCCACCGCGGCATTGAGCGCCAGCAGATTGGTCTGGCGCGCGATCTCATCGATGACGCTGATGATGTCGGAGATCTTGCGCGAGGATTCCTCGATGCGCGCCATTGCCGAAACCGCTTGGGCCACCACGGCGCCGCCACGATCCGCCATCTCGCGCGTGCCGCTGGTGAAGGTGTTGGCCTGCTGCGCATTCTCCGCGTTCTTCTTCACCGTCGCGGACATCTGCTCCATCGAGGCCGAGGTCTCTTCCAGGCTCGCGGCTTGCTCCTCGGTTCGCTGCGACAGGTTGGTGGTGGCGGAGGCGATCTCGGCCGCCGTGTCGGCGACCTCGCGGGTGGCCTTGGCCAGCGCGCCGACGGTGCTCTGCAGCCTGCCGATGGCCGCGTTGAAGTCGTCCTTGATCTGCTTGTAGGCCTCGGTGAAATCGGCATCGTTGAGACGGAACGCGAGTTCCCCCTCTGCGAGCTTGCCCAGACCTTCCGCGAGCGCGCGCACCACCTGCGCCTGCTCTTCGGCGAGCTTGGCGCGCTCCTCGGCGGCTTTCGCCGCGGCTTCAGCCTCTACCTTCTGCCGGCGCAGCACCTCATCGGCCTCGAGCCTCGCCTTTTCCGCCGCCTTCACCTTGAAGGTCTCGACGGCGGAGGCAATCGCACCGATCTCATCGCGCCGTCCGAGCCCGGGCAGCACGACATCGAACTTACCGTCGGCAAGCTGCAGCATGCCGGCGGTGAGCCTGGCCAAGGGACCGGAAACACCCTTCTGCAGGGCGAGTAAGAACAGCGCCACGCTGGCGATCGTCACGACGACGAAGAGCGTTCCGCTCAGCAGCATGGCCCGATGGCCGCTCCCCGCCGCCTCTGTGGCCAACGCCGAAGCGTGCGCAAGCAGCCGGTCCTTCGCCTGGGTCAGCAACTCCGTCGGCGGACGATCCATGCCGGCAACGGCGGCATCACCGACCGAGCTGTCGAAATTGTGCTCCTTGAACTTCTCGAACGCTCGCCGATAGGCTTCGCCCATGGTGACGTGAGCGTCAATAAACTGCTTGACCAGCTTGGCGCTCTCAGGATCCGCGATCATCGGCAGCAGCCGTTCAGCGGCGGCATGAACATTGCGCTCCTGCGCCTGAAAGCCGCTCCAATGCTTGTTCAGCGCCTCGGGCTGCTTCCCGCGTAGCAGCGTATCCTTCCATTCCTGGACCTGCTTCTTGAAACTGCTCTCCACGACCGCAATGCCGACCGCGGCGTCCTGGCTGGCTCGGACGTCCTGCGTAAAGGCGCTCAGGGTGACTTGAAACTGCCAGAAGCCGAAGGCCACGGCGGCCGCCAGAAGCAACACGATCGTTGCGAACAGAGTCAGTATCTTTCCACGGATACCGAGTGATTTCGCAGTCACCTTGCGCGTCAGCACACCCATTGGGAGCTCCTGATTATTGCTTGCGGTTCTTGTTGAGGGTCTGCGCCGGTTTCCGACGTGGAATGGCCGTTCGCTTCGCCGGGATTTCACGAATCAATTTGCGGGAAAAAAATTATTAGGACGTTATCCAAAAACGAGAACTTCACCGGAACATACAACCTGGGTTAGTAATCCGGCCTAAGCCCACAGGGGTAAAATTTGACCACCTGGCCAGGTAACAAGGTCCGTACATTCGGTCATCGTACAAGTGCCGCGAGGAACTAACTAACTGAAATAATTTGATTTCTTTGCGCAATTAACATCGATTGCAGCAGTAAGTTTCTTCCGCGATGCAGCAATCTCGCGCAAACCCGTGCTGCCTGAGGGCAGATCGCTGCAGCACCGGACTTCGCCCCCCCGAACAGGGCCGAGAACGTCGCGGTCCGCAGTCGCGGATAGTTCAGATCGAGCCTCACCGACGCATCCCGCAACGCGTCCGACAGCGATGGATGCGTAGCAATGATCAAGACGGAACGGCAATTCGACGAATACGCCCGGGGCAATGGCATGGTCGGGGCCGCACAGCCGACCGACTGGCGCGCTGCCGCGCTCTCGGCCTGCAGCAGCTGCGCGGTGCGGGCGCAGGGCATCTGCAGCGCGGTGCGGCCGAAGGTGCACGGGCACGCGACCTCACGACCGCGGCAGACGATCTATCGCGCCAACGAGCCACTCAACGGCGTGCGCATGATCTGCGAAGGCTGGGCCTTCAGTTTCACGCTGCTGCCCGACGGACGCCGGCATATCATCTCGTTTCTGCTGCCTGGCGATCTCGTCTCCGTGCGCAGCGTGCTGCAGGATCGGCTGCCGTTCTCGGTGCACACGCTCACCGAGGTGCGCCACTGCAGCTTCGAGCGCGCAGAGTTGATCGCGGCGATGCGCGAGAAGCCGGACGTATTCCAGCAATTCTCCGACCTTTGCGTGGCCGAGCTCGAGAGCGCCAATCAGCTGGCGACCGACATGGGCCGGCGCAGCGCCGAGCAGCGTCTCGCCCGCCTGATTCTCGGGCTGAAGGCGCGGTTGACCAGCCGCAACCTGGTGCGCGACCAGAGCTTCGAATTTCCGCTGCGGCAACAGCACATGGCCGACGCGATCGGCGTGACCTCCGTGCATGTGAGCCGCATGATCACCACCCTCCACGATGCCGGCGTGATCGACCTGCGCAATCGCCGGCTCAAGATCCTGCGCCAGGCGGAGCTGGAACGCATCGCCAACGCACGCTGAAGCCCGGCTTACGAACTCTCCTACCCCACCGGCTGCACCGCGCTATCGTGCCAGCGGCGCAGCAAGAAGGTCGAGATCGCGGCGAGGATCGCGTAGATGATGACGCCTGAGAGCGAAAGCAGCGCCAGCGCCGCGAACATGCGCGGGATGTTCAGGCGATAGGCGGATTCAGCGATGCGGTAGGCAAGGCCCGAGCCGGCGCCCGCCGCGCCGGCGGCGATCTCGGCAACCACCGCGCCGACCAGCGCGAGGCCGCCGGCAATGCGCAGGCCGGCGAGGATATGCGGCAGCGCCGAGGGCAGCTTCAGATTCCACAACACCTCACCGCGCCGCGCACCATAGAGCTGGAACAGCGCCGCGAGATTGTGATCGACGGAGTTGAGCCCGAACGTGGTGTTGGCGAGCACCGGGAAGAACGCGACGATCCAGGCGCAGGCCAGCACCGCAAGCTGCTGCGGCAGATAGATCAACAACAGCGGCGCGATGGCGATGACCGGCGTGACCTGCAGGATCACGGCATAGGGATAGAATGAGTATTCGACGAGGCGCGAACGGTTGAAGACGATCGCAAGCCCGATGCCACCGACCGCGGCGAGCACGAAGCCTTCGAGCGTGGTGATCAGTGTGACGATGAGCGACGCGGAGAGCACGCCCCAATCGGCGATCAGCGTGTCGAACACCAGGCTCGGGCTCGGCAGCTGGTAGGGCGGCAGGTTGAGCGCACGGACCAGGAGCTCCCAGGCGCCGATCACGATCGCGAAGACGACGAGCGGCAGGATGATGCGCTGCGCATGCACGCGCCAGCCGCGGCGATTACGGCGGCGGTCGGTGAGGTCGATGCCGGTCGCACTCATGGCTCGACCACTCCTGGCTCGATCACCTGGGAAAGCACCTGCGACACCTGGCGGCACAGCGAGGCATATTCGGCGGAGGTGCGGAACGCCTCGGTGCGCGGATAGGGCGCGTCGATGACCAGCTCCTTGAACACGCGGCCGGGGCGGGACGTCATCACCAGGATGCGCTGCGACAGATAGACCGATTCGAACACCGAATGGGTGACGAACACCACCGTCTTGCGCAGCGACTGCCACAGAGCGAGCAGGTCGTTGTTGAGACGGAAGCGGGTGATCTCATCGAGCGCGGCGAACGGCTCGTCCATCAGCAGCACGCGCGGCTCGGCGACCAGCGCGCGGGCGAGGGAAACGCGCATCTTCATGCCGCCGGAGAGCTCGCGCGGATAATAGGCGGAGAAGTCGCCGAGGCCGACGCGATCGATGGCCTTGTCGACGAGGGGCGTCGATTCCCTGCGCGTGTCGCCCATGAGCTTGAGCGGCAGCCGCACGTTCTCCGCAACCGTCGCCCAGGGCATCAGCGTCGGCTCCTGGAACACGAAGCCGAGCCGCTCTGCCGCCGGCAAGCCGTCTTCGAGGTTCCAGCTCACCGTGCCACGCGACGGCGGCACGAGCCCGGCGATAACGCGCAGCGCCGTCGACTTGCCGCAGCCCGACGGTCCGAGCAGCGACACGAACTCGCCCGCGCGCAGATCGAGGTTGAATTCGTCGATGGCCACGGTCGAGTGAAACGACCGCGCGACATCGCGCAGCGAGACGATCACTGATCCAGGTTCAGGTGGCGAGGCAGCGGCCATGGCTTAGCGTAAAGATGTCGGCGTCCGGTATAAAGCCGACACATCATCCGGGCGCGAATTATCCTTACTATTTCGGCCGCAGATCGCGCCCGACACCCTTGTTGACGAACTGCAGCGTGTAAGCCTTGCGGTAGTCGAGCGAGCTTTTCACCACGCCAGCGCGCACCATCTTGTCGAAAAAATCCTTCATGCGCGCATCGGTCATGGCGCCGACGCCAAGCTTCAGCGTATCGCCAGAATCGACGATGCCGTATTCCTTCAGCTTGGCGATCGAATAGGCGAGCAACTCATCGGTCATTTCCGGGTTCTGCTGCTTGATCAGCGCATTGCCGGGCCGGCTATCGCCGTAGATGTAGTTGTACCAGCCGATCATCGACGCATCGACGAAACGCTGGACCAGATCCGGGCGCTTCTCGACAAGATCGCGACGGGTCTCGATCAGTGTCGAGTAGCTGGAGAAGCCCTGATCGGCGAGCAGGAAAACCTTCGGCTTGAAGCCGGCCTGCTTCTCGATGCCAAAAGGTTCGGAGGTGACGTAGCCCTGCATGGCCGAGTGCTTGTCGGCGAGGAACGGCTGCGGGTTGAAGGTGTAGGGCTTCACCTTGCTTTCGTCGAAGCCGAAATCGGCTTTCAGCCACTGAAAATAGCTGGCCATGCCTTCCTTGGAGACGAAGAGCGTCAGCTTCTTCAAGTCCGCGAATGTCTCGATGCCTTGATCCGGATGCGCGATGAACACCTGCGGATCCTTCTGGAAGCTCGCCGCCACCACGACGGTCGGGATGTTCTGCTCCACCGCGTCGAAGGCCTGCAGCGAGTTGGCGCTCATGAAGAAGTCGAGCTTGCCGACCGGCAGCAGAATGCGGTTGTTCACATTGGGGCCGCCAGGAACGATGGTAACGTCGAGCCCGTAGCGGCGATAAGTGCCGTCGGCGAGCGCCTGATAAAAGCCGCCGTGCTCACCTTCGGCGACCCAGTTGGTGCCGAAGCGCACCTTGTCGAGGGTCTGTCCGGTAGCCGGAAGCGCGACCGCCGCAATCATTACGCCTGCCGCAAGAGCGCGAACCAACCCCGATCGAATGCACCGCATCATGTCATCCGTTGCGAAAATCCCTGCGGAAGATATCGCAGGTCGATTGCGGCTGGGAAAGCCTTCTGATCCGATGCCCTGCGTCATGATGCGCGCATCCAAACACAGTCGCTGGACCAATGTCCTTGGTCTCGCCTGCGGCTTCTGGCTCGCGCCCGGCCTCGAGAAGGCCCGGGCCGCTGGCGGCTCCTACATGGTCGACGATTTTGATGTGAACGACGCCGGCATTTGCACGCTCGAGGCCTCCTACGGTGCCGCGCGCAACGGCGACATCATCGCGGCGTCGACGCCGGGCTGTGGCTTCAAGCTCGGTAAGCTGCCGATGGAAATCGATGGTGAATTCCAGCGCACGCGAGCGTCGGACGTCTGGACGGCGAATGCCGGGACCACGGTCAAGGCGGTGCTGCTGCCGATGACCAATCATGTCGGCATCGGCCTTTCCACCACCGCGCTGTGGGACACGACGACCGGCGCCAGTGCCTCGACGAATATCAACCTGCCGGTCACCCTCGAGCTCACCAACCAACTGCGTCTGCACGTCAACGGCGGCTGGCTCTACGACCGTGGCTTCGGGCAGTCCTTCGCCACCTGGGGGATCAGCCCCGAATACACGCTCAACCGTTATGTGCAGCTCACCGTCGAGCTGTTTCAGCAATCCGGCAAAACAGTCGATCCCAGGACCGTAAACACTCCGCGCCTGCAGACGGGGGTGCGCCTTTCGCCAACCGACAAGCTCGATATCGACGTCATTTATGGCCGCAATATCAACGGTGAAAATGCCCATTGGGTGACCGTGGGCTTCACCGTCGAGTTCTAAGCCGGCCGGTCAAAAATCCTTTGAACCTTCTGTCCGGACGCCACGACCAACAGGCATGCGGTCGCTGACGGCCGCCTCATATTCAGCCGGATGGAGAACCCCATGTTGAACCGTAAGACCACCGCCGCCGCGCTCCTTGCGCTCGCCTTGACCACCACCCTCGCCGCATCGAGCGCAGAAGCGCATCCGCGCTTCGGTTGGGGCATTGGGGCGGGGATCGCCGCAGGCGCGCTGATCGGCGCCGCTGCCGCCTCCACTTATGCCGAGCCGGTCTATGTCGGCGGCCCCGTGTACCGCTGCCACTTCGTTCGCCGCTTTGACGCTTGGGGCTATCCGCACACCGTGCGCGTCTGCGACGCCTACTGAAAAATTCGAGCTCAACGGCTCTGATCGGCGCCCACCGCCCCCGTCCATCCAGCGCCGATCATGATAGACCCGCCCGGTCTCCCCGCCGGGCGGGTCAATCTTTCCAACAATGGCGATGAGACGAGAGCCGGCGCGGCGCGCGGTTATTTCAGCTGCGTCGAGACCGACGAGAAGGTCGTGTTGAGCTTGGGGCCCATCCCGTAGACGACCGCGATCAGCACCCCCGCAACGCCGGACGCTATAATGGCGTATTCGATCGAGGTGGCGGCCGTCTGATCGGCGAGGAAAGCGCGAAGCTTCTGCATCATCGCGCCAGCATGCCCGCGCGCGATGAAGGATCGGTAAAGCAATGAACAGTCGGTAAACAATACCTAAAGGCCGAAGGGCGGCGGCCGCTCATGATGTTGAAGATTTGCTTTACCGGTTTTGGAAAAAGCGCGGCGAATCCGCGCACGGTTTAAGCGCTTATTGCCTGTAACGCGCGATGATCTGGTTGCAATCCTCGCGAGGCAACCATGATCGGTTCAGTCCTGCACGCGGTTCGGACGCTCGGGCGAAACGCCGCTGCCGTGGCGGCGCATCTGCTGCGCGACCGTCGCGGCAACGTCGCCCTGATGTTCGGGATCTCGGCGATCCCCATCACGCTCGCTGTCGGCGCTTCTGTCGACTACACGCTGGCCAGCAAGGCGAAAGCCAAGCTCGATGCAGCGGCCGACGCCGCCGCGCTCGCTGCGGCGAGCCATACTGCGTTGAAGCTCAGCGCGACCGACGCGCAGGCGTTCGCCATCAGCGTCTTCAACCAGGCCGCCTCGACATTGACCGACGCCAGCGTCGGCACGGTCACCGCGACCGTGACCGACACCACGCAAGGCCGCAGTGTCGATGTCAATTATACAGCCAGCCGCCCGACCAAATTCGTCGGTATCGTCGGCATCAAGACCATGGCGATCAACGGCAAATCCTATGCCGCCTCGGGCATCCCGACTTACATCGATTTCTATCTGCTGCTCGACAATACGCCGTCCATGGGCGTCGGCGCGACGCCAAGCGACGTCTCCACCATGGTCAACAACACGCCGGACCAGTGCGCGTTCGCGTGCCACGATATGTCAGCGGCACCGAACGACTACTACTCGCTGGCCAAGAGCCTCGGCGTCACCATGCGCATCGACGTGGTGCGCCAGGCCACGCAGAACCTGATGGACACCGCGACGAGCACGGCGGCCGTGTCGGGACAGTTCCGCATGGCGATCTACGACTTCGGCACCAGCGTCTCGAACGCCGGGCTGACCAAGATCTTCTCGCTGTCGTCGAGCCTGTCCAGCGCGAAGACAGCGGCCGGCAATATCGACCTGATGTCCACTCCCTACCAGAACTACAACAGCGACCAGGGCACCGACTTCGACAACGCGCTCGTGTCCATGAACGGCGAAATCGCCACGCCGGGCGACGGCACCTCAGCGAGCAGCCCGCAGAAGATATTGTTCTTCGTCTCCGACGGCGTCGCCGATGCTTACTACCCGTCGAGTTGCAGTCAGCCGACTAACGGTGGACGCTGCCAGGAACCGCTGACGGTCGCCAACTGCACGACCATGAAGAATCGCGGCATCAAGATCGCGGTGCTGTACACGACTTATCTCGCGTTGCCGACCAACGCCTGGTACATGACCTGGATCGACCCGTTCAACCAGGGTCCGTACAACCCGTCGGTCAACAGCAAGATCGCGCAGAACATGCAGGCCTGCGCCTCGCCCGGCTTTTACTTCGAAGTGTCGCCGACACAGGGCATTTCCACCGCCATGAATGCGCTGTTCCAGAAAGTCGTGGCGACGGCGCGACTGACGAAATAAGCAGCTCAGAATTCCGCGTGCAGGCGCCCGGTGAAGAAATGCACCGGGCCGCGATCGGCGTTGTAACCGGGATTGGCGATGAACTGATAATCGAAGGTCAGCGTCACGTCCTTCTTCAGTTGGTAGGCGTAAAAAGTCTCGATGATCTGTTCGTTGCGATAGTTCAGCGCGCCGTCGCCGAGGAGAATGCTGAGGCCTCCCGCCGCCAGATAATCGCGATGACCTTTTGACAGACCGTTGACGACGCCGGCGATGCCGATCTTGTCGTCTGGCCTCCCCCATTGCTTGCCCTTGATCGAGGCGCCCGCTGAGAGCGACGTGTCGATATCGGCGAAGGCGTTGATTTCGCTCCTGCCGTCATTCCAGCTCCAGCGCGAGAACACGCCGACATCATCGGTGACCGACTGCTCGAGATTGACGATGTAGCCGTATTTGGTGCGCGTCTGTCGCGTGGCGATGATCGCGGTGGTGGGATCGAGGCCCGGCGTCGCAGCGACGAGATCGAGTGCTTCGCCATAGCTGCCGGCGAAGGAGCGCGTGAACCAGCCGGTCAGTCGCAGCTTGCCGTCGCGCGAGAACAGCTGGTAGCGCTTCTCGAATTCGGCGACGTAGCCGCCGCGATCCGGCACGCGTTCGTCGAAATTGCTCGAATTCGGCTTGTCGCCGAGGAGAAAATAACCTGCGCGCACTGCCCAATCCTTGCGGTTGAACTCGGCGGTCGCTCCGTAAGTCAGCCCGATCTTGTCTGCCGGATAGTCGAAAGCGCCGGCCGCCCAGACCGACCAGTTGAGGAAGTCGTTGCGCGAGTCGCTCGCATAGGCGTTGTTGTCGAACACGTCGTGCACGGAGAAGCGGCCGACCTGGATGGTCAGGCGATCGACGTCGCGCTTGCCCGCCATCTGCCCATAGCTGCTCTCGACCTTGTCCTCGCCGCCGCCAAACCCGAAGGTTTGCCGCAGGAACAGCCGCGAGGTGCTGTAGCGCGGAAACAGGAAGCCCGACTTCTGCGCCTCGCCGTTGGGATAGCCGGCGAGGCCGACGGTGTCGCTCAGGCCGAAGCCCTGCAGGAGCTCGGGGTTGTAGTAGAGCTCGCCGCCATCCCAAAGCTTGACGCCGAGGAAAGCGCTGGCGCTCCAGATCTCGCGCGTCTGCGCCCACGGTGTCAGGCTGTTCGGCCCCGTATAGGCCGCCGGAAACCGCGGATAGGCTTCCTGGATGTAAGTCGTCTGGCCATGGATCTCCCAGCGGTCGCTGCCGCTGAGGCTGTCGCCGCCTTTGCCGCCGGCAGCTCCGGGCCGCCAGTTGAGCCCGAAGCGCAGCATGTGCATGTCGAAGCTGCCGCCATAGGTCGAGCCGTTGGCGAACATCACATTGGCCGAACCGAGGCGCGTGTAGAGATATTCGAAGCGCGCGCTCCAATCATTCTGGAAGGCATATTCAATGCCGCCGCCCGCGGACCAACCGGTGCGCAGGCGCGAGCGGTGCTCTTCATCACCGGTCGCCGCGTCGGTGCGGAACTGGTGCGCGCTCGACCAGGCGAAGCCGCCGGTCACATAAGGAAGCCAGCGGCCGCTCGCATAGCCGAGGCGGCCACGCAGCGTGGCGACGTAGTCGACCTCTTCGCGAATGCCGCCGTTCGGTGTCGGCGCATCCCAGATGGTGGAGCCGGACGGATAAGCATCGGGAAAGCTGATGTCCGCTTCGGCGCCGAGCACGAGCCCCGAGGCAAGCTGGTAGGTGTAGCCGAAGTCGATGCCGCCATAGAGCGTGCCGAACGAGCGACTTGCCGCGAACGGCGTGGGATCGGCGGCGGCGACGCTGTTGCGTCCTCGCGCGACGTCGACATGGCCGCCGAGATAGAAGCCGGTCCAGTCGAACGCGGTCGCACCTGGCGCAGGCAGAGCGCGATCGGCCGCGCCGGCCGATCCGACCTCGCACACAATAGCCATCAGGGCGGCGCAAACAGTACGGCGCAAACGCATCGACCAGTCTTGATTGCGGCCGCGGCGCGGCTCGCGCAGGAAACCCCAGGAGCTAGCAACGCTCCGTGACGCTTTGACAACGTGTCACGTTCCCGTCGCGATTGCCACCCGGGCAGCGACGCCGCCCGGTGCTTAAGGCGCCGACTCCAGCACCGACTTTTCCGGATCGAGCCAGAATGCCCAGACCGCGGCGCCGAGAACCAGGAGCGCAGCGGCGACGATGAACGGCGCCTGCCAGGAGCCGATCTGCGCCAGGTAGCCAAACACGACCGGCGACAGCGCGGCCCCGATATTGCCGGCCATGTTCATCATGCCCGACACGGTGCCGGAGAATTTGCCGCCGACATCCATCGGCACCGCCCATGACGGGCCAATCGTGCATTCGAGGAAAAACATTGCACCGGTGAGACAGGCGACCGCAGTGTACGCATTTGCGGTGAGTGCGGCCGGCACGATGAAGCAGACGCAGCCGAGCATGCCGACAATCGCTACCGAACGCCGCGCGAGCCGCGTGTTACCGGTCCTATGGACGAGCCAGTCCGTGGCCAGCCCTCCGACCGTGTCGCCGACGACGCCGGCGATGAGCGGAAGCGCCGCGAGGAGACCGAAACCAGGCTTGAGGAGGGTGAAGCCTCGCGCTTCAACAAGATAAGACGGCAGCCAGCTCAAGAAGATCCACAGGCAATACACGTAGGTGAAATAGGCGCACATGATCGCCCACATATTCGGCGAGCGCAGCAGCGTCGACCATGGGACCTTCGGCTTTTCGGTGACTACTTGATTCACATTGCCGGCAGCATCGACGCCGCGGATATGCGCGAGCTCAGCTTCGTTCACCATCGAATGCTGCTCGGGCAGATCCCGATAGGTAAAATACCAGAGCACCGCCCAGACGATGCCAACGACGCCGCAGATGTAGAACACCTCGCGCCAGCCCCAGATCGACATGATGGTAACGACAACGAACGGCGCCATCGCCGCGCCGGCGCGGCTGGCGCTGTGAGTGATCCCTTGCACGAAACCGCGCTCCTTGCGCGGATACCAGAGCTGCATGGCGCGAGTGGCCACTGGGAAAGCACCGGCTTCGCCGACGCCAAACAGGAAGCGCACAACGACGAACGAAGCGAAGCCGAACGCCAGCGCCGTCGCCCCTGTCATCAACGACCAGTAGATGACGATGATGGTCAGCATCTTGCGCGCGCCAAAGCGGTCCCCGAGCCAGCCGCCGGGCACCTGGAACATCGCATAGGCCCAGCCGAATGCACCAAGGATCCAACCCATTGTGATTTTGTCGAAGCCAAACTCCTTGGCGATCATCGGCGCCGCGGTCGAGATGTTTGTGCGATCGAGATAGGTGATCAGGTACATCAGGCTGATCAGTAGCAACACGTACCAGCGGCCATAGCTGCGGCGAGCGGATGTCGACGCCGTGGCGGAGACTGAGCTTTGCATGGTTTTCATCCCGGTGTGTGCGCCGGCCGTTTGCTCGGCCTGTTCGTCTTGACGCTGTCATGGTCGCATACGCACGCTGTCGTGGTCGAGTCAATCGACGCCAGTGTTGCGCTTTCATGCTGCTATGCAGCACGCCCGCTCAAGGGCGTGAAAGTTCCGCGCGCACCATCGCCGTGCCATCCACCATGGCTTTCATCTTGCCGAAGGCGACCTCGCGCGGGAGATATTTCATCCCGCAATCCGGCGCGATGACGATCCGCTCAGGCGGCACATGCTCGAACGCCTTGCGAATGCGGGCGGCGACCTTCTCCGGCGTCTCGACCTCCTTGGTCGACAGGTCGATGACGCCGAGGATGATGGTCTTCGACGGCAGCTCGCGCAGCACCTTGAGATCGAGCTTCGGCTGCGCCGCCTCGATCGACACCTGATCGACCTTGGCGCCTTCGAGCTCGGCAAGGAACGAGTAGCCGGCCGGCTTTTCGTGCACGACCGCGGCGTAGCCGAAGCACAGATGGATGGCGATGGTGCCGTTGACGCCGTCGAGCGCGCGCGCGAGCGCCTTGAGCCCGAAGGCGCGCGCCTTGTCCGGATGCTGCTGCATCCACGGCTCGTCGATCTGCACGATGTCGGCGCCGGCGGCGAACAGATCCTTGATCTCGGCATTCACCGCCGCTGCGTAGTCGAGCGCCATGGCCTCTTCGCTCTTGTAGAAGTCGTCCTGCGCCTGCTTCGCCATGGTGAAGGGGCCGGGCACGGTCATCTTGATCGGATGCTTGGTGTTGGCCCGCAGGAACTCGACGTCGCGCACCTCGACCGGACGCTTGCGCGTGATCTTGCCGGTGACGCGCGGCACCGGGATCGGCTTGCCGCTGCGGTTGATCGTGGTGCCGGGATTGTCGATGTCGACACCGGCGAGCGCCGTGGCGAAGCGGTTGGAATAGCTTTCGCGACGCTGCTCGCCGTCGGTGATGATGTCGAGTCCGGCGCTCTCCTGGTCCTTGATCGCAAGCAGCGTCGCCTCGTCCTGCTTGGCTTCGAGATGCGCATCGTCGACGAGCCACAGGTCCATGCGCACACGCGGCACCTGCTTCGACAGCTTCTCGCGGTCGATCAGCCAGTCGGGCTGCGGATAGGAGCCGACGAGTGTGGTGGGGAGAAGCTTGTTCATGCGTGTCCTTGCAGTTCCTTGCGTACAATCTTCGCGCCTTCGACCATGGCGCACATTTTTCCGTAGGCGACGTCGCGCGGCAGATATTTGAGCCCGCAATCGGGCGCGACCACGATGCGCTCGGCCGAGACATGCGGGAGTGCACGGCGGATGCGCGCGGCGACCGTTTCCGGCGTTTCGATGCTCATGTTGGAGAGGTCGAGCACGCCGAGGATGATGGTCTTGGCCGGCAGCTTCTCCAGCACCGCGCAGTCGAGCTTCGATTGTGCGGTCTCGATCGAGACCTGCTTGATGGGAGAGCCGGCGAGCTCCGGCAGGAACGAATAGCCTTCCGGCCGCACATGGATGATGGCGGCGTAGCCGAAGCAAATATGTATCGCAGTGGTGCCGGTGACGCCGGCAAGCGCTGCATTGAGCGCCTTGAGCCCGTGTTTGCGCGCCTTTTCCGGCCGCGCCTGCATATAGGGCTCGTCGATCTGCACGATATCGGCGCCGGCAGCGAACAGG
The DNA here is from genome assembly GCA_035651015.1 of Pseudolabrys sp. Classification (GTDB taxonomy): domain Bacteria; phylum Pseudomonadota; class Alphaproteobacteria; order Rhizobiales; family Xanthobacteraceae; genus Pseudolabrys. The sequence goes on from DASRGN010000024.1 coordinate 47,356, forward strand.
TCCTTGATCTCCGCATTGACCGCGGCGGCGTAGTCGAGCGCGAGCTCCTCTTCGTCCTTGTAGAAGTCGTTCTGCGCCTGCTGCGACATGGTGAAGGGACCGGGCACGGTGATCTTGATGGTGCGGTCGGTATTTCTGCGCAGGAATTCGAGATCACGGACTTCGACGGGATGCTTGCGGCGGACCCTTCCAGTGACGCGCGGCACGGGGTTGGGATGGCCGGAGCGATCGAGCGCAGTGCCGGGGTTGTCGATATCGACGCCTTCGAGCGCGGTGGCGAAGCGGTTGGAATAGCTTTCACGGCGCATCTCGCCGTCGGTGATGATGTCGAGGCCGGCACGCTCCTGATCACGAATGGCCAGCAGCGTCGCGTCGTCCTGCGCCTGGTCGAGAAATTCCGGGGCGACGCGCCACAGCTCCCTCGCACGCACGCGCGGCGGAAAGCGGCCGGCGAGCTTCTGGCGATCGATCAGCCAATCCGGCTGCGCGTAGGACCCGACCAGCGAGGTCGGTAAAAGCGGCAGCATGATCACCTCCCGTCGGGGGGCCGTTCACCGGCACGTCTCATTGCTGGTTGATGCTAGCAGAGTTCTCGCGACCGGCGGCAAGGCTCCGCGCCAGCAAGCGCGCGACGTGGGCAGCATCCCGCCGGGCGCCGTCCTTGATCTGATGCCGGCACGAGGTGCCGTCGGCGACGATGAGCGCGTCCTCCGGCGCCTTGCGCACGCCGGGGAGGAGCGAGAGCTCGCCCATCGCCAGTGACACGTCGATGGTCTGCGCGTCGAAGCCGAAGGCGCCGGCCATGCCGCAGCAGCTCGACTCGATTGTCTCGATCTTGAGGCCGGGGACGAGCTTGAGCACCTTCTCCACCGCCCCCATCGCCGCGAACGCCTTCTGGTGGCAGTGGCCATGCAGCAGCGCGCGCTCGCCGATTGGAGCGAGATCGAGCTGCAGCCGCCCCGCGGCGAGCTCCTGCGCCAGGAACTCCTCGAAGAGGAGCGCCTGCACCGACAGCCGTTTGGTCGCTTCCGAGACGATCAGCGCCGGCAGCTCATCGCGGAAGGTGAACAGACAGCTCGGCTCGAGCCCGATCACCGGCACGCCGCGGGCGATGAAAGGCTCGAGTGCGGCCAGCACGCGCTGCGCTTCGCGCCGCGCCTCATCGAGCGCGCCGACAGCGAGGAAGGTGCGTCCGCAGCACAGCGGCCGGTTCTCATCGTCGACGGGCTTGGCGACATGCACGCGATAGCCGGCGGCGGTGAGCACGCTGAGCGCGGCGTCGAGGTTCTCGCGCTCGAAATAGCGATTGAACGTATCGGCGAGCAGCACCACCTCGCGGCCGTCGGCAGGACCGAGCGGCTCCGCGGGATCCTGGAAGATATCCTTGCGCCACTTGGGCAGGCTGCGGCGGGCGGAGAACCGCGCCAGCGTCTCCGACCAGCGGCGCAGCAGCGCAATGCGGTCGCGCAGATTGAACAGCCACGGATATTTCGCCGCGTGAGGCGCAAAGCGCGGCAGATAGCCGACCAGCCGCTCGTGCAGGGAAAGCCCGTGCTTCTTGGCGCGCGCGGCTTTCACCTCAATCTTCATGCGCGCCATGTCGACGCCGGTCGGGCATTCGCGGCGGCACGCCTTGCAGGAGACGCAGAGCTTCAGCGTGTCCGCAACCTCGTCGGAGGTGAGCGCGTCCGGCCCGAGCTGATCGCTGATCGCCAGCCGCAGCGTATTGGCGCGGCCGCGGGTCACGTCCTTCTCGTCACGGGTGGCGCGATAGGATGGGCACATGACGCCGCCGGCAAGCTTGCGGCAGGCGCCGTTGTTGTTGCACATCTCGACGGCGCCCTGGAATCCGTTGCCGACGCCGGTATAGGCGGACCAGTCGAGCTGCGTGGCGATGGGCTCGCCGCGATAATCCGGGCCGTAGCGGAAATAGCCGCGGTCGTCGAATTTGGGGGCACGCACGATCTTGCCGGGATTGAGCAACCCGGTCGGATCGAAGCGATCCTTCACCTGCGCGAAGGCTCGCACCAGGCGCTGCCCGTACATCACCTCGTGGAATTCCGAGCGCACGATGCCGTCGCCGTGCTCGCCGGAATGCGAGCCCTTGTACTCGCGCACCATGGCGAAGGCCTCTTCGGCGATGGCGCGCATCGCCTTGACGTCCTTCTCCTGACGCAGATTGAGCACCGGGCGCACATGCAGGCAGCCGACCGAGGCGTGCGCATACCAGGTGCCGCGGGTGCCGTGCTTCTCGAACACCTGCGTCAGCCGCGCGGTGTAGTCGGCGAGATGCTCGAGCGGCACCGCGCAGTCCTCGACGAAGGAGACGGGCTTCCCCTGCTCCTTCATCGACATCATGATGTTGAGGCCGGCGGTGCGCAGCTCGGTGATCGCGCTTTGCAGCTCCGGATTGAGCACCTCGATAACGCCGCCCCATTTGGCGCCGGCATGCTCCCAATTGAAGCCGAGATCGCCGATCAGCTCCTTCAACCGCGCCAGCCGGCGCAGATTTTCCTCGTGATCCTCTTCGCCGAACTCGACCAGCAGGATCGCCTCGGGGAGGTCGCGCACAAAGCGCTCGATGGTCGGACGGAAGATCGGGATGTCGCGGGCAAGCTCGATCATGGTGCGATCGACGAGCTCGACGGCGATCGGCGCCAGCCGCACGATGTGCTGCGCGGCGTTCATCGCTTCATAGAAGCTGCCGAAGTGACAGGCGCCCACCGTACGTCGGCCGAGCACAGGCCAGAGTTTCAGTTCGATGCGCTCGGAGAAGGCAAGCGTGCCTTCGCCGCCGACCAGGATGTGCGCGAGGTTGATGTCGTTGTGCCCCGGCAGCAACGCGTCGAGATTGTAGCCGCCGACGCGGCGCTGCACCTTGGGAAAGCGCTTCTTCACCTCGTCGGCTTCACGCGCGCCGATCGCCAGCAGATCCTTGGCAAGATCGCGCAGCGGCGAGGTGCGCGGAATGGCCGAGAGGAAAGCATCGACCGGACCGAAATGCGCCAACGAACCGTCGGCGAGCAGCGCTTCGATGGAGATGACATTGTCGCGCATCGTGCCGTAGCGCAGCGAGCGGCCGCCGCAGGAATTGTTACCGGCCATGCCGCCGATGGTGGCGCGCGATGCCGTCGAGATGTCGACCGGGAACCAAAGCCCGTGCGGCTTGAGGGCGCGGTTCAATTCGTCGAGCACGATGCCGGGCTCGACAGTGCAGCGGCCGTGCTTCGCGTCGAGATCGACGATGCGAGTGAGGTATTTCGAGCAGTCAACGACCAGCGAGGCATTGACAGTCTGCCCGGACTGCGACGTTCCGCCGCCCCGCGGCAGCACGCTGACACCCTCTTCGCGCGCGAGCTCAATCGCGCGCTCGGCTTCCTCGATGGTCTTCGGGCAGACCACGCCGATCGGCATCACCTGGTAGTGCGAGGCATCGGTGGAATAGCGGCCGCGGGTGAAACGGTCGAAATAAACGTCACCACTGATTTCCGCCCGAAGCCGCCGCTCCAGGCCCGGCATTACAACGGCCACCACAGTCCGCTCCTACATTCACCCATCGGCATAGAATTCTTTAACCCACTCAGACCCCTGCGAAGGGCTTGTTTGCTATGCCGAAAATCGCTTGACCCGACTGTCGCATTCAGTGTTCAACGCCACAAGCGCCGCTCCCCTGGCCGGGACCGGTCCGTGGCCTTTCCACGAAAACCTTAGATACCGCCTGTTTCAGGAGAGCGACTGCAATGGCTCAGAATTCCTCGCGCAGCGTCGGGCGCCATTTCCTGCACATCCCCGGGCCGACCCCGGTGCCCGACCGCATCCTGCGGGCCATGGACACCCCGGTCATCGACCATCGCGGTCCTGAGTTTCAGAAGCTCGCCAAGCGCTGCCTCGACGGCATCAAGACCATCTTCAAGACCACCAACCCGGTGATCATCTACACGGCGACCGGCACCGGCGCCTGGGAAGCCGCGCTCGCCAACACGCTCAATCCCGGCGACCGCGTGCTGATGGTCGAGACCGGTCAGTTCGCCACGCTGTGGAAGAAGATGGCGGAGAAGCTCGGCCTCAAGCCGGAATTCATCGCCACCGATTGGCGCATCGGCGCCGATCCGGCCGTGGTCGAAGAGCATCTGCGCAAGGATAAAAACAAAGAGATCAAGGCAGTCTGCGTTCTGCACAACGAGACCTCGACCGGCTGTCTCTCGCCGATCGCCGAGATCCGCAAAGCGATCGACGCCGCCGGTCATCCGGCGCTGTTCCTGGTCGACACCATCTCCTCGCTGGCCTCGGCCGACTACCGGCATGACGAGTGGGGCGTCGACGTCACCGTCGGCGGCGCGCAGAAGGGCCTGATGCTACCGCCCGGCATGTCGTTCAATGCGGTGAGCAACAAGGCGCTCGAGGCCAATAAGACGTCGCAGCTGCCGAAGTCGTTCTTCGCCTGGGACGAGATGCTGGCGATGAACAAGATCGGCTTCTTTCCCTACACGCCCGCGACGCAGATGCTGCACGGCCTGCTCGAAGGCATCGAGATGCTGCACGAGGAAGGTCTCGACAACGTGTTCGCGCGTCACGACCGCCTCGCCGAGGCAACCCGCCGCGCCGCGCGCGCTTGGGGCCTCGAGATCATCTGCCGCGATCCGAAATACTACTCGCCGACGATCACCGCGCTGCTGCTGCCGGAAGGCCACGACGCCGACGCGTTCCGCGCGCTGGCGCTTGAGCAGTTCAACATCTCCTACGGCGCGAGCTTCGGCCGCTTCGCGGGCAAGATGTTCCGCATCGGCCATCTCGGCGACATCAACGACGCCATGCTGCTCGGCGGCCTCGCCGTGACCGAGATGGCATTGTCGCTTGCCGGCATCCCGCACAAGAAGGGCGGTGTGCAGGCGGCGATGGACTATCTCACCGCGCAGCACGGCAGCCCGGCGCGCGCCGCCGCGGAATAGCTCTACGCCAACTTGTTGGTTGCGAATGGCCGGCGTTCTGCCGGCCATTTCGTTATGCGGGGCCGGCGCCCTGCCCTTCGGAGCGCAGCTTGAAGCGCTGAATCTTGCCGGTCGCGGTCTTCGGCAGGTCACGGCGGAACTCGATCCAGCGCGGATATTTGAACGGCGCGAGCTTCGCCTTCACGTGATCCTGCAGCATGCGGGCGAGCGCATCGCTCTCCTTGTCCGGCGCCTTGAGCACGACGAAGGCCTTCGGCTTGATCAGCTTCTGCTCGTCGTTCCAGCCGACCACCGCGGCCTCGAGCACGTCGGGATGCGAGAGCAGTGCCGCCTCGACCTCGAAGGGCGAGACGTACATGCCGGAGACCTTCAGCATGTCGTCGGCGCGGCCGCAGCAGATGTAGTAGCCGTCCTCGTCCTCGATATATTTGTCGCCGGAGCGCGTCCACTCGCCCATGAAGGTCGAGCGCGACTTCTCGCGGTTATTCCAGTACATCACGGCGCTGGTCGGGCCGCGCACATAAAGCTCGCCCATCTCGCCTTTGCCGACGACATTGCCGTCCTCGCCAACGAGCTTGATCTCGTAGCCCGGCACGGCGCGGCCGGTGGTGCCGTATTTGGTCGCGCCGGGCCGGTTGGTGAGATAGATGTGCAGCATCTCGGTGGTGCCGAGCCCGTCGGAAATCTCGACGCCGTAGCGCTCGCGCCAGGTCTTGGCGATCTCTTCCGGCAGCGCCTCGCCGGCGGAGATGCAGCGGCGCAGCTTCACCTCGGATTTCTTCGGCGCATTCGGATTGGCGAGAAACGCGCCGTAGAAGGTCGGGACGCCAAAGAATACCGTGACCGGATGCGCCCGTAGCAGCGCGCCGACACTGTCCGGTGTCGGGCGCTCCGGCAACAGCACCGTGGTTGCGCCGACCGACATCGGGAAGGTCATGGCGTTACCAAGGCCGTAAGCGAAGAACAGCTTGGCCACGGAATAGATGACGTCGCTCTCGGTGAGCCCGACCACCGGGGAGCCGTAAAGGTCGGCGGTGATCTTGAGGCTCGCATGCACGTGCACCGCCCCTTTGGGCTTGCCGGTCGACCCCGAGGTGTAAAGCCAGAACGCCATGTCGTCGCGCGTGGTCGGCGCGGTGAAAGGCTCGTTGCTCGCAGCGCTGAGCAGCTGCTCGAAATTCTGCTGCCCCGGCATGTTCTGGCCGGAGACGATGACGTGCTCGAGATCCGGCAGCGCGCCGACGATGTTGGCGAACTTGGGAAACAGCACGTCGGAGACGACCAGCACCTTGGCGCGGCTGTCCTCGAGCATGTAGCGATAATCGTCCTCGGTGAACAGCGTGTTCACCGGAACGGCGATGATGCCGGCCTTGAGCGCGCCGAGAAACGCCGTCGGCCAGTCGATCGAATCGACCATGCACATCAGGATGCGCTCTTCCCGGTGCACGCCGAGCGAGAGCAGCACGTGGCCGAAGCGCTCGACGCGATCGGCAAGCCGCCCATAGCTCCAGCTGCCGCAGGGGTCGATGAAGGCCGGCTTCTCGGCGCGGCCGGCCGCGAGATTCATCGCCAGGACGTCAGCGGCGAAATTGTATTGCCGCGGGATGTCGCCCACTGGCGCGGGCGCCGCAACGGCGGCTTCGGCTGCAAGAGCCATGGCGTTCCTCTGGAAATGCTGTTTCTTATTGTCGGGCAAAGCTACCTCTGCGGGTCAAGGGCCGCAACGTGGCGAAAAGCTTCACGGAGTAACGCATGATTTTCAGCCGGGACCGTATCCTCACCACCCATGTCGGCAGCCTGCCGCGCAACGAGAAGCTGTCCGAGCTTCTGGTGACGCGCGAAGCGGGCGCGCCGTATGACACGGCGAATTTCGACGCCGAGATGGACAAGGCGGTGGCGCATGTCATCGACAAGCAGGCGTCGGCCGGCATCGACATCGGCAACGACGGCGAGCAGCAGCGCGTGGGCTTCCAGACCTATGTGCCGGCACGCATGACTGGCTTCGCCGGGGTGTCGAAGCGGCGGCGCGGGCGCGAATTCGAGGAATTCCCAGAGCTCGTCCAATATCTGCTGCACCGTTTCCCGTACACCAGCCGACAGCAGAACGCGCCGGAGGCACAGGCCGAGATCCACTACAAGGACACGAGCGACATCAAGAGCGAGATCGCGCGCTTCAAGCGTATCGCCGGCGGCAAGTTCTCCGAGCTGTTCATGACGGCGGCCTCGCCCGGCATCATCTCGTCGACCATGCTCAACGCCTATTACGACAGCCACGAAAAATATCTCGACGCCATCGCGCGAGAGATGAGCAAGGAATATCGCGCCATCGCCGATGCCGGCCTGATCCTGCAGATCGACGCGCCCGATCTCGCCATGGACCGCACCATGATGTTCCGCGATCTCTCCGATGCGGATTTCGTCAAGATGGTCGAGCTGCATGTGGCGGCGATCAATAAGGGCATCGCCGGTATCGCGCCTGAGCGCGTGCGGCTGCATTGCTGCTACGGGAATTGGGAAGGTCCGCATATCCATGACGTCGCACTGGAGAAGATCCTGCCCGCCCTCTACCAGGCCAAGGTCGGCGCGCTGTCGATTGAGTTTTCCAATCCACGGCACGCGCACGAATATGCGGCGTTCAGGAAGCACCCGCTGCCCAAGCACCTGGCGCTGATCCCCGGGGTGATCGAGACGACGAGCAATATTGTCGAGCACCCGGAGGTTGTGGCGCGGCGCATCGAGGAGGCCGTCTCGGTCGTCGGCGATCGCGAACGCGTCATCGCCTCGACGGACTGCGGCTTCGGCACCTTCACCAATCGCGAATGGGTAATAGAGCCGGTGGTGTGGCTGAAGTTGCGCGCGCTGCGCGAGGGCGCCGACATCGCCTCGGCGCGGCTGTGGGGGAAGAAGGTGGCTTAAGCAGCGACCTTTCAGGGCTCGAAAATCTGCGGCCTTATGCGCGGATGCGCCCGTCGAGGGGACCCTGTACCCCGCCTGCGACACTGCTATAACCGCGACAAAGCTCGCCGGTGCCCGCCGGCCACGAACAATACAGGAGACGTCCATGGACGAGCGCACACGCCAGCCGCTGAAGATCACCGCCGAAGACATCAACCCGCGCTACAACTGGGGCCGTGCGCTGCCGGCGCTTGGCACGATGGGTGTCGATTTCGAGGAACGCGTCGACTACCGCCGGCTGCACCGCTACCGGCTGGGCCGCGTCAAGCAGGCGCTGGAGAAATCCGAGCTCGGCGCGCTGCTGGTGATGGATGTCAACAACATCCGCTACATCACCTCGACTAAAATCGGCGAATGGGAACGCGACAAGATCTGCCGCTGGGCGCTGCTGACCCGCACCGGCGAGCCGATCCTGTGGGACTTCGGCTCCGCCGCCGTGCACCACAAGCTCTACTGCCCGTGGCTCGAGCCGCAGAACTGCAAGGCCGGGCTACTCGGCCTGCGCGGCACGGTGTCGCCGTCCTTTGGCCTGATGGAGAAGCACGCCAAGGAGATCTTTTCGCTGCTCAAGGAAGCCGGCGTCGAGAAGATGCCGGTCGGCCTCGACATCGTCGAGCCGCCCATGCTGTTCGAGTTGCAGAAGGCCGGCATCAAGATCGTGGACGGCCAGCAGGTGATGCTGGAGGCGCGCGAGATCAAGAACGTCGACGAGATTGCGCTGCTCAACCGCGCCGCGGCGATGGTCGACGGCGCCTATCACCTGATCAATGAAGAGCTCAAGCCGGGCGTGCGCGAGAACGACATCGTCGCCAAGGTCAACGAGTTCCTCTATCGCAACGGCTCCGACGACGTCGAAGCGATCAACGCCATCTCCGGCGAGCGCTGCAATCCGCATCCGCACAATTTCACCGACCGCATGCTGCGGCCCGGCGACCAGGCGTTCTTCGACATCCTGCAATCGTTCATGGGCTATCGCACCTGCTACTACCGCACTTTCAATGTCGGCCGCGCCACGCCCGGCCAGCACGACGCCTACAAGAAAGCGCGCGAATGGCTCGACAATGCGATCGCGTTGATCAAGCCTGGCGTGACCACCGACAAGGTGTGCAGCGTATGGCCGAAAGCGGAAGAGTTCGGCTTCCCCGATGAGACCTCGGCCTTTGGTCTGCAGTTCGGCCACGGTCTCGGCCTCGCCTTGCACGAGCGGCCGATCATCTCGCGGGTGATCTCGCTGTCGCATCCGACCGAGATCAAGGAGGGCATGGTGTTCGCGCTGGAGACCTACTGCCCGGCCAAGGACGGCTTCTCTGCCGCCCGCATCGAGGAAGAGGTCGTGGTCACCGACAAGGGGTGCCGCGTGATCTCGCTGTTCCCCGCCGAGGAGCTGCCGATCGCGCACCGCTACTGACCTGAGGTTGTAGAGTACCTCTTGCGCGGGGATATCAATCCACCGTGCTTAATGGTCCGTAAACCTCGCTGCCGTTTAATCACGGCATGGCGATGTTAAACCTGAACAAGGCGCTGGCCGGCTACGGCGAATCCCAAGCCAAGGTGCTGCGGGTCGCGGTCGTGTGCCTGGTCTTCGCCGGCCTGTTCGCCACGGCGCTGCTCGTCGACAGCGCGCTGCGGCCGGTGCCCGCCGCGAACAAGCAAAACGCATTGAACCGGCCCGACGACACGATCACGCGCTCGCGCTACCCGCTCGCCGGCGGCAAGAATTGTCGGGAAACTGTGTTCGACCGCAGCAGCGGCGACATCATCAAGAGCGCCACCGCGCCGTGCGATTCCGAAGTGCCCTCGATCCGCCGCCAGCACGATTTCACCTGGCGCGGCAAGTAACTCATCCCATCCGGCTCATCGCCGCCGATCCTACGCCGCGCGCACGCGGGCGATGAACTGCTCGGCGTCGCGCTGCAACGTATCAGCCTGACGATTGATCTCAGCGACGGCGTGCAGCAGCTGCTGCACACCGCGGCGCGACTGATGCGCGAATTCGCTCACCCCGGCGATGGTACGGGAGACCTGACGCGTGCGCTCGGCGGCGCCATCGACGTTCTCGGCGATGCGCGCGGTGGCCTGCTGCTGCTGCTCGACCGAGCCGGAGATCACGCCTGATATGTTCTCGATGCTGCCGATGACCGTGGAGATCGCTGCGGTCGCATCCTGTACGCCGACAACGACGCGATCGACCGAACTGGTCTTCTCCTTGATCTCCGCGAGCGCGCGCGTGGTCTGCGCCGCCAGCGATTTCACTTCCTGCGCCACCACGGCAAAGCCGCGGCCCGCTTCCCCGGCGCGCGCCGCCTCGATGGTGGCGTTGAGTGCGAGCAGATTGGTCTGACTGGCGATCGCGGTGATCAGTGTCGCCACCTGATCGATGTGCTGGAAAGCCGTGACCAGTTCGGTCGCGTGCCCGACGGCGGCATCGGCACAGCGCGTGGCTTCGGCCACGACCTCCGAGGCATTGACCACCTGACTGCCGATCTCGCCCATCGCAGCGGAAAGCTCCTCCACGGCGGAGGCGACGGCCGCGGCGCTGCCGGTGGTCTCGCCGGCGACGTCGGTCGCTATCTTGACATGGCGGCCGGATTCGTCGGCGATCACGCTCATCGCCCGGGCAAAGGCATCGAGCTCCTTCGCCGAGTCGGCGAGAGCGCCGGCGACGCTCAAGACTTCGCGCTCGAAGGTCTCGGCGACGCCGTTGAGCGCCGAGCGCTTCTCCGCTTCCGCCTGCTCGCGATCCTGCACCTGCAGGAGTTCGGCATCGCGTAGCGCCAGCGCATTGACACGGAATACCTTCACGGCGCGGGCCATGGTGCCGATCTCATCCTGACGGTCGAGGCCTTCGATGCGGACGTTGAAATCGCCTTCGGCGAGCCGCGTCATTACGGCGCCGAGCCGGCGTAACGGGCTGGACACCGAGCGGTGCGTCACCACGGTAGCAACGACGAGCGTGCCGCATGTGCCGAGCACCAGCACCAGCACGATGGCGCGGAAGGTGAAGGTCTGCGACTCCCCGGCGCGCGTCATCACGTCCTTGGTTTCACCGCCGAGCATATTGATCAGCCGGTACATGGACGCACCGGCGTCGATCTGCGCGGCGTCGAACTTGATCGTCAGTGTATGCGCCGCCAGGTCGCGCGCGCCCGCGGCCACGGAGCCGCGCACCTCTTCGGCGATCGAATAGGCGAGCTCGAGCTTGCTGAGAATCCGCCGCACATCATCGCCGCGGCTGGGGAAATAATCGATCACATTGTGCAGTGAATTTTTCGCCGCGCGATATTCGTCCCTGAGTGCGGCAGCAGCTTCGTCGACGTCGCTCTTCTCGGTCGCGGCGAGGAGCTTGTAAGTGGCGAGCCCCATCCCCTGGATGGCGGCACGGCTTTCGGCGAGTGAGAGGCGCGCCGGCGCCACCTGCGCGACCAGCGTCGTCTTGGTGCGGTCGAGGGACGCGAGGCTCTGCAAGCAGAACCAATTGGCGATCGCCGACATCATGCCGAGCGCGACGATGATTGCGACGGCCTTGACCGCAATGCTGAGCCGAAGGCGCCCGAGTTTGGAAAGCATTGACCGATGCTCGAAGGGTGTTGCTCCGTGTTAAAGCCAACATATTGAGCGGGTGTTAAGCATGCTGTCATACTCGCTTGATGCTACTGCCGTAGCGGGCGATTGCACGATGCGACGCTGTGCTTTCGGATTCAGGATGACGCCGGCGCCGGCTTGCTGCCTAACGATTGGGCAGCCGTGTTGCTTTGCCCCATCATCGCCGCCGGCAGCGCCACGCTCATGGAATCCACCATCGTGGTCGGGATGAGGATGGTCGCGCCGCGCTCCTTGGTGGTTTCGTAGATGATGTTCATGGCGCGCAGATGCAGCGCCGCCGGGTCGCTGGCATAGGTGCGCGCCGCCTCGACGAATTTGGCGGCGATTTCCGCCTCCGCCGAACCGAGAATGACACGCGCCTGCTTCTCCCGTTCGGCCTGCGCCTGACGCGACATCGCGTCCTGCAGCGCTACGGGAATGGCAACGTCGCGGATCTCGACGGAATTGACCGAGATGCCCCAGTCCGCGGTCTTGCGCGCGATCTCCGCGCGCAACACGTCGTCGGCGTCCTTGCGGTCAGCCAACAACGAGGACAACATCGAGGAGCCGATGGTTTCACGCAGCGAGGTCTGCGCCACACGATCGATGGCTTCGCGATAATTGGTGATGTTGAGCGCGGCACTTTGCGCGTCGTGCACATGCCAGAACACCACCGCATCGACATTCACCGGCACAGTGTCGCGGGTGAGCGCCTGTTCGGCATTGAACGCCGTGGTCTGGATGCGCTCGTCGATCACCGCGGTGATGCTATCGATGATCGGGACGATCAGGAACAGGCCAGGACCTTTGACGGCGTGCAGCTTTCCGACGCGGAGCACGACGAAGCGCTCCCAGTTGTTCGCCATCTTCAGGGCGAAGGCCGTGAGCACGCCGAGCACAATGAGGATGACGCCGGGTATGGCCAGATGCGCGGCTAAAAGCAGCGCGCCAATGACGATGAAGACAATGGTGATCAACGCGGTAATCGGATTCATGGGGGGCTCCGTTACACCAGGGGCTAACACTGCCGCGAGTATACCGCGCCGCACTCCTCCTGTACGTGACACGCGGCCGCGCAAAGCGCGGTTCACCCTCCGTAATCACAGTGCTAGCCTTTCTTGGTCGCGCCACAGAAGCGCGAAGCATAGGTGGGGAACGTCATGTCGACTACACGACGCGCCATTCTGGCGTTTGCTTTCGCCACAGCGAGCGCCGGCGTCGCCGCCGCGCAGGTGCCGGAGATCCGGCTGGCACGGCAATATTCCATGGGCTACCTGCAGCTCAATGTGATGGAGCATCGGGCGCTCATCGAGAAGCACGCCAAGGCGCTGGGCATTCCGCAGGTGAAGGTCTCGTGGATCACCTTGAACGGTCCCGCCGCGGTCAATGACGCGCTGATCTCCGGCAATATCGATATCGCCTCAGGCGGCGTGCCGGGACTGCTCGTCCTCTGGTCGCGCACCAAAGGAACGCCGCAGGAGGTGCGCGGCATCACCGCGCTGTCATCGCAGCCGTTCCTGCTCAACACGCGCGAAGCCGATGTGAAGACGCTCGCCGACTTCAAGGCCAGCGACCGCATCGCCGTGCCGGCGGTGAAAGTCTCCGTGCAGGCGATCATGCTGCAGATGGCGGCGGCCAAGGCGTTCGGCGCCAAGGACTTCGGCAAGCTCGATGCGCAGACCGTGTCGATGTCGCCACCGGACATGACGGTGGCGCTGATGGGCGGCAAGAGCGAGATCACCGCCGCGTTCTCGGTGCCGCCATTTCAGCAGCAACAATTGGAGAAGCCGGACATACATACCGTGCTCAACTCCTTCGACGTGATGGACGGGCCGCACACTTTCACCGTGGCCTGGACCTCGGCGAAATTCCGCACCGGCAATCCGGTGCTCTACAAGGCGCTGGTCGAGGCACTGAAGGAGGCGACCGAGATCGTCAATGCCGACAAGGCAGGCGCGGCGAAGCTGTGGATCGAGGATTCCCACTCCAAGCTAGCGCCAGAGATGGTGACCAAGGTAGTGTCCGGATCGCAGGTGCACTGGACGATGACGCCGCAGAGCACCATGAAGTTCGCGCACTTTATGGTGGAGACTGGTGCGCTGAAAGCCGCACCATCATCCTGGAAGGATTATTTCTTCCCGGAAATTCATGACGTGAATGGGAGCTGAGCGCGGCGCGGCATACGACGCCAGGGCAAGAATCTGGCCGCGAGCGCCACCGCCGGCTTCGGAGAACCCGGCTGCGGCGCTCAGCGGCACAGAGCCGGCCCCCCGACCGGCCCGGGAGTAAAGCCCGAAACCGACGGGCGGCGCGTTGATGTGGATCAAATTCCGCGACGAAATCGCGGCACTCGCAACGCTCTCTCAACCATCCTGAACGACGAGTTGCGCCGGACCGCCGTGCCGGGCGTTGACCAGCATGCGACGATGCATCCTTCGCGTCCTGGCGCTGGGCATGTTCGCGCCCGCGCTCGCCGATGCCGGCGAAGTTTTCGTCGGCCGCCCCGTCTTGTTCGACCAGACACGCACGATCTACGCCAACCGCTTCGTGCAATTTTACGGCGGCTACGGCCCGCCCGGCGGAGCCATCCTCAACGACGGCTCGGAGATCGGTGTGTACTGGCTTCCGGCCTATCGCGTGCGTACCATCGTCACGACGCCCGTGGTGTACAGCACACCAGTTGCGCCGACGCCTTGCCGTCCAGCACGCATGAAAGTGCGCAGGAGCTGGCATGCAGTGCAGATATGCGAGAACGGTATCTGGTAACGGCAGTGTGATGGTGCGCGCGCGTGCAACCGGTGAATTTATGGGCTTTTTACTTGTTCGACATGCGCCCTGTCGGTTCACTGACATTGTGCGCAGTCGCCGTTCCCTCCCTATGTTGACGAGGACGGCGGCGTGAATCCTCCACCTTATGCACAAGGGCCGCGAAAGCGGCCCTCTTTTTTATTGGATAGTGGCCGCGAAAGCGGCCCTCTTTTTTTGTGCGTTGGCGACAGTGAAAGCGGCCGATCTCACTCCAAGCCCGTCGGCACGTTTTTGTTCTCGCTCTCGAGCTTCATGCCGGCCGCAAGCGCCATGGTCTCGGCGAGCGCCGCGAAATCCTTCTGCAGATACTCTTCCGGATTCTTCTGCAGCGTCGCCGCGCCGAAATGTCCCTGCAGGACTTGGCGCGTCGCCGCGGTCACCGGCATGGGCACGTCGATCTCGCGCGCAAGATCAAGCCCGAGATCGAGATCCTTCATGAGCAGTTCAGGTGTGAACGTCGTGGTCCAGTCGAGATTGACCAGCGCCGGCGACTTGTAGCGCGTGAACATGGAGCCCATCACGCCGTTATTGAGGAACTTGAGAAACGCCTCGCGCGGCACACCCATCTTGTTGGTGAGCAGCGTGATCTCGATCAGGTTCTCGATGACGACGCCGAGCATCACGTTGTGCGCGATCTTGCAGACGCGTGCGAGCTCGCCGTCGCCGACATAGGACACGCCCTGCGGGGCGAACACTTCGATCAGCGGCATCGCCTGCTTGGCCGCCGCCTCCGGACCGGACACGACGGACGACAGCTTGCCGGCCTTGATCACCTTGGCGTTGCCCGAGACCGGCGCGCAAACGAAATCGCAGCCGAGCGCCTTGAGCCGCTCGCGGACGGACACAGATTCTTCGACCGCGATGGTGGAGCAGTCGACGACGACCGGCGGCACCTTGCCTTTGCCGTTGGGCGCGAGCCCGTGCGGCCCGAACAGGACCTCGATGAGGTCAGGACCGGCGGAGACGATCGAGAACACAATGTCGCAGCCCGCGAGATCGGACAGCTTGTCGACGACCTTGCCGCCCTTGGCCGCCAGCGGCTCGGCCTTGGCGCGCGTGCGGTTCCAGATGGAGACGTCATGGCCGGCCTTGACCAGGCGTTCCGCCATGGAAAAGCCCATGCGGCCCATGCCGATCCAGCCGATTTTCGGTTTGCTCGTGGCCATTCCTCATCTCCTTGTTCGTGTTCGTGGTCGCGTTGGCGCGCTCTCTAGCACAGCGTGACATCCCTGCAACCGCGACCCCTGCATGCGATTTTGATGAGGTCAAAGTCGGCGCGATGGTCGGGCACTGCGTCTTGTCCAACCGCAGTCCGCCGCCCTATGCTCTTGGCAACACAATAAGAACGCTTGTCAGGGTCGAGGATTCGCTCGGTTTGTGATGCAAGACGCGGCCGCCTCCGCATCTGCCGCGCTGACGCCCGCCGCCGCGGGTGCACGCGCCCGCGCATTCGCGCTCACCGCCTATCCGTTCGTGGTCGTAGCCGCGATCTGGGAACTCGTCGCCAAGCTCGAGGTCTTCCCGCCACGCCTGTTTCCGCCGCTCGAGCAGGTGGCCGCGGTATTCGTGCGCCTCACTGTATCGGGCATCCTGCCGCACCATGCCGCCGAGACACTGCTCCGTCTGTTCGCCGGCTTCGCGCTGGCGGCGATCGTCGGCGTCGCACTCGGCATCGCGATGGGCCGCTCGCGGCGGATCGAGGACTGCGTCCTGCCGCTCGTCAGCATTGGCGCGCCTATCCCCGGCGTCGCCTATGCGCCGTTGTTCCTGTTGTGGTTCGGGCTCGGCAATGTGTCCGCCGTGCTGCTGGTCGCCTTCGTCTCGGCCTTCTCCATCATCTTCAACACCTGGACCGGGGTGAAGGCGGTGAAGGAGATCTGGGTACGCTCGGCGCAATCGATGGGCGCCGACAATCGCAAGCTGTTTCGCCATGTCATCCTGCCCGGCGCGCTGCCTTACATCCTCACAGGGCTGCGCCTCGGCATCGCGCAAGCCTGGCGCATCCTTGTCGTCGTCGAGCTTCTCGCCGCCGTGCCGTGGGGCCTCGGCTGGCTCATTTTCGGCGCACGCGAATTCCTCAACACCGATGTGATGCTCGCGGGGATCGCGGTGATCGGCATCATCGGGCTCGCCATCGAGAAGGTCGCGTTCAAGCGGCTCGAAGAGTTCACTGTGGTGCGCTGGGGCATGATGGTCTCATGAAGCGCGAGCGGACACAGTCGATCATCCGCGGCGGCGCCACCTTGCTCGTCGTCGCCGCGCTTTATGAAGCCACCGCGCGCAGTGGCGCCTTCCCGCCCGCGCTGCTGCCGACCTTGCCGACGGTCCTGGCAACACTGTGGGGCCTGATCGCCGACGGATCGATGCTCACCCATGCGGGCTACACGCTCTACCGCATGCTGGCCGGCTTCGCGCTCGCGGTCGCTGTGGGACTGCCACTCGGCATTCTCATGGGACGCTACCGCGCCATCGAGAATTTCATCCTGCCGCTCGCAAGCGCGCTGATGCCGATCCCCTCGCTCGCCTGGGTGCCGGTGTTCATTCTCTGGTTCGGGCTCGGCAACACCGTGTCGATCCTGATCGTGTTCTACGCTGCCATGTTCCCGATGCTGCTCAACGCCTGGTCCGGCGTGCGCTCGGTCAACCAGCTGTGGCTGCGCGCGGCCGGCGCGATGGGCGCCGATGAGAACGCGCTGTTCTGGAAGGTGATCATCCCCGGCACCTTCCCGTTCATCATCACCGGGCTGCGCCAAGCTTTCCTGCGCTCCTGGATCGCGGTGGTCGGCGCCGAGATGATCGCGGCATCCGACTGGGGCCTCGGCTGGATGATCTTCGACGCCAAGGAATTCCTTAACACCGACGTGATGCTGGCGTCACTCACGGTGATCGGGCTGCTCGGCTTCGTGTTCGAACGCGTGGTGTTCGGCTCGCTCGAGCGCTCGACGGTGCTGCGCTGGGGCATGGTGCAGGCGACAAAGAGCTGAGTGATGGCGCATATCGAAATCCACGACGTCTCGCTCGCCTATGACACGCCCTCCGGGCGCGTGCAGGGCGTCGACGGCGTCAGCTTCGACATCGCGCAATCGGAATTCGTCTGCATCGTTGGGCCCTCCGGCTGCGGCAAGTCCACGCTGCTCAACATCATCGCCGGCTTCCTGCCGCCGAGCGCCGGCGAGATCCGGATCGGCGGCAAGCCGGTGAATGGTCAGGGCATGGACCGTGGCGTGGTCTTCCAGGACTTCGCGCAGCTGTTTCCCTGGCGCACCGCGCTCGGCAATGTTGCCTTCGGCCTGGAGATGAAAGGCATCGCCAAGGCGGAGCGCGAAGCCATTGCGCTCCAGCAATTGGCCTTAGTGAAGCTCGACAAGTTCTCGCAATCCTATCCGCACCACCTCTCCGGCGGCATGCAACAACGCGTCGCCATCGCCCGCGCGCTCGCCTACAATCCCGCCGTCCTGCTCATGGACGAGCCGTTCGCTGCGCTCGATGCACTGACCCGCGACGACATGCAGCGACTTCTCGCCGACGTGTGGCGGGAGACACGCAAGACCGTGATCTATGTGACGCACAACGTGGCAGAGGCGGTCTACCTTGCCGACCGTGTCATCGTCATGAGCCCGCACCCGGGACGCGTGAAGGCGCAGCTGCCGATCACGCTGCCGCGGCCGCGCAACCCGCTGAGCGTTGAATTTCTCGACTGCCAAAAAGAGCTGCTGCGCCATCTCGGCCACACAGCAGCCGAACCAAGTAACGGAGGACCCGCATGAGCACAGAAATCACGCGACGGCATTACTTGATCGCCAGCGCAGCGATGGCTGCCGCCGGCGTCGGCGGCCTGCGGCCAGCACTGGCCTTCGAGACCATCCGCCAGGGCTATCAGACCAATATGTGGGGCATGCCCACGTATTACCTGACGCATTCGGGATTGCTTGAAAAGCAAGGCCTCAAGTTCGAGGAATTCGCCGTGCCCTCCGGCAATCTCACGATGCAGCAGATGGTGGCGCGGCAGGTCGATCTCGGCACCTATGCCGCGCAATCCTTCATCATCGGCCACGACAAAGGCGGGCTCGTCGGCATTGCCGTGATCGAGCATGTCGGACGTACGGCGCGGGTGATGGTGCGCAAGGACGTGAAGGCGGCCAAGATCGCCGACTTGCGCGGCATGAAGATCGCCAACCAGACCGGCTCGTCGATAGGCAATGTGTTCGTCGACACCATCGCCAAGAATGCCGGCCTCAACAAAGGCGACTACCAGGAAGTGCGCATGAACGTCACCGACATGATCTCGGCGCTGGCGGCCAAGACCGTCGACGTCATGGTCAATGTCGAGCCGTACAACGCCCTCGCCGAGGCCGACGGCCTCGCCTATGGGCTCATGGACTACTCGAAGGTCGACAACATGCCGGTGTTCATGGCGTCGACTCCGGAGTTCGTGGAGAAGAGCCCCGACACCGTCGTCGCCTACCTCAAGGCCTGGCGCGAAGCCGCGCGCGACTTCAAGGAGAAGCCGGACCAGGTCGCCGACGCGATCTATTCGTTCTTCACGTCCAAGGGCTACAACATGTCCAAGGCCACATTCAAAAAGGCGCTGGCGACGGTGGAGGTGAGTCCGGGCTTTCCCGCCGATCTCAAGCCTTACATGCAGGAGCAGGCCGAAATCTTGCTGCAGGCGAAGAAGATCCACGCCATACCGGATTGGAACAAGGCCCTGCGTCCGGACCTCTGGCAGCGCGCCAGCGCGTGAGCCACAATCGATGAGCACCGTGGCCGGCGCGCTCGCGCCGGCTTTTCCTTAGAGTGTAACGGAGACGTTCATGAATAGCCCGCTGAGCAACGCAGAATCGGTGTGCTGGAATTTCAAGCTTCTCGCCCAGCACACGCTCGACGGCTTCGGCGGCATGGGCGAAGGCATGTCGGTGCAGATCGCCAAGGACGGGCGGCGCATCATCTGGCTGGCGCATGAGAGCGCGCCGAAGAATTTCACCGGCGTCGACGTCTCCGATCCGCGCAAGCCCAAGGTTGTGGTGCAGACCGAGCTGCCGAAGAGCTTCATGCGCTCGAACTCGCTGGAGCTCTCCGGCGACATCATGGCGGTCGCTTATCAGACGCAGAAGGTCGGCCAACGGCCGGCAGGCTTCGAGCTGTTCGACGTGTCGACGCCGGAGAAGCCGCGCTCGATTGCCCTGGTCGACTGCTCCGGACCACATTCGCGCGGTGTGCATCAGCTTTGGTTCTGCGACGGCGAGTATGTGCACATGGCCGCCGGCGCCGCCGACTTCACGCCGACACACGAGCTCGACGATCAGTTCTATCGCTGCTTCGACGTGCGCAATCCGTCGAAGCCCAAGGAGATCGGGCGCTGGTGGCTGCCGGGCACGCGCCAGGGCGACAATGTCGCGCCGCCGCCGCGGCATCCAATGGACAAGGGTTATCGCGCCCACAATACCAATGTGTATCCGCGGCGGCCGGACCGGCTCTATCTCGCTTACATCGACGGCGGCATGTTCATCATGGACATCGCCGATAAATCGCGGCCGACGCCGATCGCGCACTGGACCAACTCGCCGCCCTATACCGGCTTCATGCACACCATCTTGCCCCTGTTCGAGCGCAACCTGCTCATCGTCACCGACGAGTCGACGGTCGACAACGCCAAGGATTGGCCGAAGCTCGTCTGGGTCGTCGACGCGCGCGACGAAAGCAATTTGGTGCCGATCGCCACCTGCCCGATGCCGCCGGTCGACGCCTTCGCCAAGCGGGGCGGCCGCTTCGGCGCGCATAACGTCTTCGAGAACACGCCGGTGCCGACCGCCTGGCATTCTGACCAGATCGTGATCGGCACCTTCTTCAACGGCGGCCTGCGCGCCTACGACATTTCCAATCCGTATCAGCCGAAGGAAGTCGCCGCCTTCGTGCCGCCGGCGCCGGCGGGCACGCCGGCCGGTTCGGTGCAGCTCAACGACGTGTTCGTCGACGAGCGCGAGATCGTCTACACCGTCGATCGTCACACCGGGGGGCTCTACATCCTGGAGATGGATTTCTGACCGCGGCCGTCCTTGACTTGTTTCCGTCCTCCGCAGCCGGCCCGTTCGGCCGCCGGCAGCGGCGCGAGCGCGGGGCGCGCATTCCGGTCATTGTGCTCACCGGTTTCCTCGGCGCCGGCAAGACCACGCTGCTGCGGTATTTCCTCGGCACCCCCGAGGGGCAGGGCACGGCGGTTGTGGTCAACGAGTTCGGCACTGTGGGCATCGACGACGCGCTGCTGCGCAGCAGCGCGGAGGAGACCGTGCTGCTCGGCAATGGTTGCCTCTGCTGCAACACCCGCACCGATCTGCAGAACACGTTGCGCCGCCTGATCACCGAACGTGAGCGCGGAGAAATTCCCGACTTCCGCCGGATCGTCATCGAAACCAGCGGGCTCGCCGATCCCTCACCGATCCTGCAGACCTTCGCCACCGACCGCGCGCTCGGTGCTGAATGTCACCTGGACGCGGTGGTGACTGTGATCGATGCCGCGACCGGGCTCACAACACTCCAGTGGTCAGCAGAGGCGCGCAAGCAGGCGATCCTGGCGGATCGGCTGATCCTGACCAAGACGGATATTGGGGGCGCCGATGCGCGCGACGCACTGACGGCCAAATTGCGCGCGCTCAATCCCCGCGCATCGATTGACGTGGCCCAAAACGGCGTTGTCGATCCGCGCACCTTGAGCGAGCCAGTGGAGCGCGGGGAGGCCACAAGCTTCATCGCCGAAGCGAGCCACAGCGAGGGCATCGTGAGCTTCGTGATCAGTGATGAGAAGCCCATCATCTGGAGAACGTTCGCCCGCGCCATGGAGACGCTCACCGCGTTACGCGGCAGCGACCTGCTGCGGGTGAAGGGCTTCCTCAACGTCGAAGGCTGCCGCGGCCCGGTGGTGGTACAGTTCGTGCAGCACCTGGCGCATCCGCCGGTCGAGCTCGCGCAATGGCCGGACGAAGATCGGCGCAGCCGCCTTGTGTTCATTACCCGGAATATTTCTGAGAGGAGCGTGCGCGATCTCCTCGTCGCGGTTCGCGCATTGACCTGATTACTCGCGATCGCGTCCCGCGATCTCGGCCTGCCATGGCGCGACCTTGCGCTCGACGACGCCGATCAGCGAATTGAGCCCGATCGCCATCACCATGAGCACCAGGATCGGCACAAACATGGTCGCGGTGTCGAAATTATTCGCCGAGTTGATGATCACGGCGCCAAGACCGGAAATGGTGGTGAAGAACTCGGCAATCACCATGGCGACCACGGCGCGGCCGACGGCGAGACGGATGCCGGCCATGATGTAAGGCAGCGTCGCGGGCAGAATGATGCGCCGCAGGATTACGTGGTTCGGCGCGACGAAGGACTTGCCGACCTCGATCAAAGTCTTCGGCACCGCGATGACACCGAGCCAGGTGTTGATGGTGATCGGGAACAGCGACATCAGGAAGACGACTGCGACCTTCACGGCGAAGCCGAGGCCGAGCCAGAGGATGAGCAGCGGCACCAGTGCCACCAGCGGCATGGCGTAGCCGGCGGTCACATAGATGCCGAGCGCCGCTTCGAGCACGCGGAAGCGGCCGATCACCAGCCCGAGCGGCACGCCGAAGACAATCGCCAGCGCATAGCCAAGCACGAATGGCCGCAGGCTTTCGTACAGCGCCGACCACAGCTGTCCGCTGACAAGGAGTTCCCAGAACGCCACGGCAATGGCGCTCGGATAGGAGCCGAACACCGGATTGATGCCGCGGCCGAAAAACTCCCACAGCGCCAGCAGCAGGCACACCGAGATGGTGGTGATGAGCCAGCGCGGCAGCGGCCGGCGCTCGGCAGGGGCCGCGCTGTCCTTCGGTCTGGCGTGATCGGCGATTTCAGCCATGCTGCCTCAATGCGCCGTTTCCGTTTCGGCTTCCGCGTGCAGCGCCTTCCAGACGCGATAGCGGGTCTCGGCAAATTCGGGCATTCCGCGCACCACTCCGAGATCGCCGCGCGGACGCCCGAGCGGCACATCCATCACCTCCTGCACGCGGCCTTCCCGCATCACCACGATGCGGTCGGCGATCAGCACCGCCTCGTCGAGATCGTGGGTGACGAAGAGCACGGTCTTCTTGGTGCGCGCGTGGATATCGAGGAGCTCGGCCTGCAGGGATTCCCGCGTCTGCGCATCGAGCGCGCCGAACGGCTCGTCCATCAGCAGCACCTTGGGATCGATGGCGAGCGCGCGGGCAATGCCGACGCGCTGCTTCATGCCGCCGGACAATTGATGCGGGCGCCGGTTCTCCGAGCCCTTGAGTCCGACCAGATCGAGATAACGCGTCGCGGTGTCGCGCAGCGTCCCGCCGCGCATACCCTTCATCTCCAGGCCGAACATGACGTTCTGCATGGCCGTGAGCCAGGGGAGCAGCTCAGCGTGCTGGAACACCATGCCGCGATCGTGGCCGCAGCCGCGCACCTCGCGACCATCGACGCTGACGCGGCCGCCGGTGGCGCCGTCGAGCCCCATGGCGACGCGCAGCGCCGTCGTCTTGCCACAGCCGGACGGCCCGATCAGCGCGACGATCTCGCCGTCACGTACCGAGAAGTTGACGCGATCCAACGCCTGCACCGTCTGCGCCACACCGTCGACGCGCAGCGTGAAGCGCTTGGAGACGTCGGCGAAAGTCACCTCACCCATATTTCGTAGCCCACTTCATTGTCCGGCGCGTTGCAGCGCCTTCGCCCGGATATCGGGCGCAACGATCGTCGTCAGATCGAGCGGCTTGGCAAGCTTGCCGGATTCGATGAGTTGATTTTGCAACCAGGCGAGCTTGTCCATCGGGATCGGCAGATCCGGAGCCACCGCCGAATGTGCCACCGCGTCGTCATAGACGAAGGCAGGACGCGGATCGTCGGGCTTCATCTGCGCGATTTCGCGGGTGAGCGCCACGGTCTCGTCCCTGTGGGTCACGGCAAAGCGCAGCGCCTGCATCTCGGCGGCGAGGAACTTCACCGCATCGTCGGCGCGCGTCGAAAGGAGCTTGGCGCTGGTCACCATGCACACGCGCACGAAATTCGGCACTGCGTCACGTCCCGCGATGAGAAGATGCACGTCTTTCGGCGCCAAAGGCTGATATTCGTTCGAGACCACCGCCGCCTGCACCACACCGCCAATCAGCGCCTGATAGCGTTCGCGATCGCCGCCCACCGCGGCGAATTTCACATCGTTCGGCCCGAGCCCATATTTCGCCAGCGCGGCGCGCGCCAGCACGTCCGGCATCGAGTTCGGCGCCGACACCGCAATCGACTTGCCCTTGAGGTCCTCGACCTTGGAGATGTCGCCGCGCACATAGATGCCGTGCGGCACCACCACCCAGTGGCAACCCATGATGCGAGCATCGGCGCCGCGTGCATCCGCGGAGATCACGCCCTGCGGGCCGCCCTCGAAGCTATCGAGCTCGCCGGCGATCAGCGCCTTCAGCCCGATCTGATCGTCCTTGATCTGCATGAGCTCGATCTTGAGCCCCTGCTTCTCGGCAAAGCCGTGCTTCGCCGACATCATGAAGAAGCCGGCGTCGGCCTTGGCATTGAGCAGGCCGTGGCGCCAGACCTTGAGGTCCTCGGCCTTGGCCAAGGTCATCCCGGCGACGGTTGCCAAGGCAACCATCGTCCAGCCGGCCGTTGTTTGCTGCCAGGTGCGCATCGACATCCTCCGAGTACCTTTGTTTTTCTCGTTTCTTCCCGCCCACAATAACAAAATTTTACGCGGGAGTGACGTTTCCAATGCCGCCCGGGGAGACTAGCCTCCCAGCCCCATAAGCGTCGTCCAGGCGCAAGCGGATATGCCGCCTCGGGGCGAACGATGCCCCAATATCAGGGAGGCCTGTGCGGCCATGACTCAACGCATCACCCTCAACGTCAACGGCAAGGATCACACGGTCGACGCCGATCCGGACATGCCGCTCCTTTACGCGCTGCGTAACGATCTCGGGCTGAACAATCCGCATTTCGGCTGCGGGCTGGCGCAATGCGGCGCCTGCACCGTGCACCTCGACGGCCAACCGGTGCGCTCCTGCATCACGCCCTTGTCCGCCGTCGGCGGCAGCAAGGTGACGACGCTCGCCGGGCTCGGCACACCGGAGAAACCGCATCCGCTGCAGACCGCTTACATCGAAGAGCAGGTGCCGCAATGCGGCTACTGCATCAATGGCTGGCTGATGACCGCGGCCGCGTTCCTGCGCGACACCAAGAAACCGACCGAAGCGCAGATCAAGGACGCGCTGTCCGGGCTCAAATGCCGCTGCGGCACACATATCAGCATCCTCAAGGCGGTGAAGCGTGCCGCCGCGATGATGGGTTGAGGGAGGGTGCCATGACGAAATTCGAAAACATCACCGCTTTCTCCCGCCGCTCGGTGCTGCTCGGCGGCGGCGCGCTCGTCGTTTCCGTCGGCGCGGCGATGACAGTCGAGAACCTGATCTCGATCGAGACCGCCTATGCGCAGGGCGCCAAGCCGCCGCTGACGCCGGATCAGCTCTCCTCCTACATCGCGGTGAATGCCGACGGCAGCATCTCCGCCTATTTCGGCAAGATGGACATGGGCCACGGTCTCACCGTCGCCATCGGCCAGATCGTCGCCGAAGAGCTCGACGTGCCGTTCAACCGCGTCAAAGTCGTTCTTGCCGATACCGCCACCAGCGTGAACCAGGGCGGCGCGTCGGGCTCGACCGGCATCCAGCTCGGCGGCAAGCAGATGCGCATGGCGGCCGCGGAAGCCCGCCGCGTGCTGGTCGAGATGGCCGCGGGCCTGCTCAGCACGCCCGCCGACCAGCTCACCACACATGACGGCACGGTCAGCGCGGCGAACGATCCGAGCAAGCGTATCAGCTACGCGCAGATGCTCGGCGGCCGCTATTTCAACGTCGAGCTCGTCTGGAATAAGGAATATGGCAACACGCTCTACGCGCCGGGCAAGGCGCAGCCGAAGAGCTACAAGGATCACAAAGTCGTCGGCCAGCCGATCAAGCGCGAAGACGTCGCGCCGAAGGTGTTCTGCCAGGAGGACTTCTGCACCGACATGAAAGTGGCGGGCATGCTGCACGGACGCATGATTCGTCCTGCGGTCGCCGGCAGCGTGCCGGTGAAGGTCGACGAGAGCTCGATCAAGGACATCCCGGGCGCGAAGGTAGTGTGGGACGAAGGGTTCCTCGGCGTCGTTGCCGAGAAGGAGTGGGACGCCATCCAGGCGATGGCGAAGCTCAAGGTGGAATGGTCGGAGGTGAAGCCGCCGTTCCCGCAGCAGGCTTCGCTCTATGACCACATCCGCAAGGCGCCGGTGCGCAAACGCGCCGTGGAGAAGGAGGTCGGCTCGGTCGACGACGCCTTCAAGAACGCGGCGCGGGTGATCGAGGCGGAATACGAATGGCCGTTCCAGTCGCACGCCTCGATGGGACCGGCCTGCGCGCTGGTCGAGATCAAGGACGGCCAGGTGACCTGCTGGAGCGGGACGCAAAAGTCCCATTTCGTGCGCGAGGGCATCGCTTCGGTCCTCAACATGCCGCCCGAGAAGGTGCGGGTGATCTGGACGGCGGGTCCCGGCTCCTATGGCCGCAACGACGCCGACGACTGCGCCTGTGACGCAGCCCTATTGGCGAAAGCGACCGGCCAGCCGGTCCGCCTGCAATACATGCGCGAGCAGGGCACCGGCTGGGATCCGAAGGGACCAGCTTCGGTGCATCGCGCCCGCGCGGCGCTCGATGCCAGCGGCAAGGTCATTGCCTATGAATTCTTCAGCAAGGGCTTCTCGCGACTCGACGTCAACACCAATGGCGGCAAGCCATGGGACGTGCTCGCCGGGCAGACGCGTGGTGTCACGCTCAAATCCGGCGACGGCTTCGGCATTCCCGTCGAGTCGTACGACTTCGCCAACCGGCGGATGGGCTGGGAGACGATCGCGCCGCTGCTCGATCGTTCATCGCCGTTGCGCAGCGCGCATCTGCGCGATCCGGTAGGACCGCAGATCCATTTCGCCAGCGAATCCTTCATTGACGAGGTGGCGGCGGCGCTCAATGTCGATCCGATCGAGTTCCGCCTGCGGCACGTGAAGGACCCGCGCGACATTGCGGTGATCAAGGCCGCGGCGGAGAAGTTCGGCTGGCAGTCGCGGCCCTCGCCGCGACGCGACCAGGCCGGCAATGTCGTCTCGGGGCGCGGCATCGCCTATGCGCAGAGAAACGGCACCCGCGTCGCCATCATCGCCGAGGTCGAGATCGACCGCTCCAGCGGCAAGATTCATGCGCGCAAGTTCACCGTCGCGCATGACTGCGGGCAGATCATCAACCCGGACGGGCTAACGAAATGCATCGAGGGCAATATCGTGCAGGGCATCAGCCGCACGCTCTGGGAAGAGGTCACCTTCGACGACAAGACCGTGACCAGCGTCGATTGGCTGACCTATCCGATCCTCGACATCACCGAGACGCCGGAGCAGGTCGACGTGGTGCTGATCAATCATCCGGAGCTGCCGTCCACCGGCGCCGGGGAGCCGTCGATCCGCCCGATTGCGGCGGCGATCGCCAACGCGATCTTCGACGCCACCGGCGTGCGCATCCGCCGCGTGCCGTTCTCGCCGGATCGGGTGAAGGCCGCGCTGTCGTAGTAGGCACGACATCCGTCATTCCGGGGCACACGCTCCGGAATGACGCCTATTCGGCCGCGCGCGTGATCGTCTTCCGTGCGGCCGCGATCACATTTGGCACCACGGCCTCGTTATTCGGCGCCATGATGTGCACGCCGGCAACGCCGGGAATGTCTGCGAGCGCCGCGATGAGTTCGAGGCAGATCGCTTGCCCTTCGGCGGCCGGATCCTGCGCCGCCTCCATGCGCGCGATCAACGCATCGGGGATGATCGAGCCGAACAGCCTGTCCTTGATCCAACGTGCCGAGCGCGCCGACTTCAGCGGCACGATGCCGATGAGCAGGAAAATCTTCTCGGTAAGCTCATGCTCGGCGAGCCGCGCCACGTATCGCCGTGCGACCGCCGCATCCATGCAGAATTGGGTCTGCGCGAATTGCGCGCCGGCTGCGATCTTGGCGGCAAGCCCGTCGGGCTTCCAGTCCACCGGCGGATCGATCGGATTGTCGGCCGCGCCGATGAAGAACTGAGCGGCCCCCGCAATCTTGCGGCCCGACGGCAACTCCGCCTTGTCGCGCAGGAGCCGCGCGGTGGCGATAAGGCCGCGAGCGTCAAGATCGAACACCGCCCTTGCGTCGGGCTGATCGCCGGCGCTCGGATTATCGCCGCGCAGCATCAGCAGGTTCTGGATGCCGAAGGCCGTCGCGCCCATGAGGTCGCTCTGCAGCGCGATTCGGTTTCTGTCACGGCAGGTGATCTGCAGCACTGGCTCGATGCCGGCGTCGAGCAGGAGCTTCGCCGCCGTCAGCGCGCCGAGATGCGGCCGCGCGCCGGCGCCGTCGGTCACGTTGACGGCATCCGCCAGGTCTTTGAGCGGCATCACCTTGGCGAGCAGCTCGCTGCCATCGAAGGCCACGGGCGGCGTAATTTCCGCCGTGAGCACGAAGCGTCCGCCGCGCAATTTGGCTTCGAATGTCGAGTTCACAGCGAGCTCTCGGCTGCCAAGGGTCTCCCCCTAGCAGCAGAATCCAGTGGACCTTGCAAGCGCAGGAATGGGAAAAGAGCATGTAAAAGCCGCGGATGGCCCGACATGCCGGTGTTTGCAAAGTCCCTGGAAGACGCCCTCGCCCCGATCACGGACGGCTGCATGCTGGTCGTGCCGCGCGAGGTCGCCGGCGCGCCAATGGAGGCGACGCGCGCCCTCATTC
Source organism: Pseudolabrys sp. (assembly GCA_035651015.1). Lineage (GTDB taxonomy): Bacteria > Pseudomonadota > Alphaproteobacteria > Rhizobiales > Xanthobacteraceae > Pseudolabrys. Next base: position 75,483 of record DASRGN010000024.1, read on the forward strand.
GCCGCGGCGTACGCCGGCTGCACCTCATCGCGCTGCCGACCTCGACGCTGCAGACCGATCTCCTCATTGGCGCCGGCTGCGTCGAGACGCTTGAGACCTCCGCAGTCAGCCTCGGCGAATTCGGGCTGGCGCCGCGCTTCACCGCCGCGGCCACGGCAGGGACGATCCGCATCAAGGACGCCACCTGCCCAGCTCTGCTCACGGCACTGCAGGCCACGGAAAAAGGCGTGCCCTTCATGCCGCTGCGCGGCCTCCTCGATTCCGACGTGCTCGGCTATCGCGACGACTGGAAAGTGATCGACAATCCGTTCGCCAATCACGACCCGATCGCACTCTTGCCCGCGCTCAAGCCCGACGTGGCGCTGATGCACGCGCCGATGGCCGATCGCGCCGGCAATGTCTGGATCGGCCGTCAGCGCGAGCTCTCGTTGATGGCACATGCCGCGGCGAAGACGATCGTCACCGTGGAAAGGATCGTGGAGAATGACCTGCTCGACGACCCGGTGATGGCGCCGGGCGTCCTGCCCGGCTTCTACGTCGAGAGCATCGCCGTTGCCGAGCGCGGCTGCTGGCCGCTACCGCTGCCCGACCACTATGCGCTCGACGCCGCGCATCTTGCGGAGTATGCGCGCATGGCGGCAACGCCGGATGGCTTTGCCGACTATCTCGAGCGCTATGTCTATGACCGCCGCGCCGCGTGAGCTTCGCGACGAGGAGCTGCTCGCCGCGGTGATCGCCGACCTCATCGGCGATTCCCGCCACGTCGCCGTCGGCAATGCATCGCCGATCCCCGCGACCGCCGCGCTGCTGGCGCGCGAGCGCGGCAACGGCCGCCCTTACGTGTCGCTGTTGCAGAGCCGCAAGCACAATTTCTTCACTGACGGCGCGCGCGAGCTGTTCGACTGCGCCGGGCAAGGCCGCATCGATGTGTTCTTCCTCTCCGGCGGCGAGATCGACGGCGAAGGCAACATCAATCTCGTGAGCATCGGCGACCACGAGCGCCCCAAAGTGCGCTTCCCGGGTTCCTTCGGCTCGGCCTATCTCTACTTCGTCGTGCCGAAGGTGATCCTGTTCCGTACCGAGCATTCACGGCGCACGCTGGTGCCGAAGGTGAGCTTCGTCAGCGCGCCAGGCGCGAGCCCGCCGAATGTGTATCGGCCGGGCGGTCCGATCGCGCTCATCACCAATCGCTGCATGTTCAGCTTCGATCGCACGCGGGGGCGCTTCCATCTTGACAGCGTGCATCCCGGGCACACGGTCGAGGAAGTGCTGGAGAACACCGGCTTCGAGTTCGATCGTCCGGCGCAGGTGCCGCCGACGCCGGCACCGTCCGCCGACACGCTGCGGCTGATGCGTGAGACCGTGGCGCCACAGCTCGCGGAGGTCTACCCGCAGTTTGCCGAGAAGGTTTTCGGCATACGAAACGCGCCGATGGCCGCCGAATCCGCATAGCCCATGTACCGCCATGCGGGGCGTGGGGCCTATGGACTGGACGAAAACTTCCTCTAATGTCCCGCCCGCTCGGCCTCTCGGCTGATCCAACAAATCCCTGAAAAGCACGAGGATACGCCTGTGAAGACTGTGGAAGCTGCGGTGATCGGTACGGGATGGTGCGGCGGCATTCGTGCCGAGACGCTGTCGCGCTCGGCGCTGGTCGACAAGCTGCATATCTGCGAGATCCGCCCGGAACGCCTCGCCGAAGTGAAGGCGCTGACCAATCCCGCGACGGCAACGCTCGACTATCAGGACATCATCAAGAACGAGAACATCTCGGTGGTCTATATTTCGACCACGCCGGAGTCGAACCACTACCCGATCGCGCGCGATTGCCTCAAAGCCGGCAAGCACGTGCTGCTGGAGAAACCGATCTCGCTGGAGCTGTGGGAAGCCGACGAGCTCATCCACCTCGCCAAACGCGGCAATCTGAAATTCACCATCGGCTATTCGCAGCGCTTCAACACCAAGTTCGCCTACGCCAAGAAGAAGATCACCGACGGCACGCTGGGCAATGTGGTGTCGGTGATGGTGAGCCGGCATCTGTCGCGCTCGCTCGGCAAGAAGATCGCAGGACGGATACGGCTCTCCCCTGTGGTGATGGAATCGACGCACGACCTCGACTTCGTGTTCTGGCTGCTCGAGCCGGCGAAGCCTATTCGCGTCTATTCGCAGGGCTCCTACGGCTACATGAAGCCGGTGAACGGCTCTTACGACGTGATGTATTCGATCATCACCATGGACGACGGCAAGGTCGTCACCATCGGCGGCGGCTGGAACCTGCCGCCGAGCTACCCAAACTACTGCGCCACCTGGGTGGAGATTCTCGGCACCGAAGGCGCGCTCATTCTCGACGACACGCATCGCGACAACTGGCTTAACACCATGCAGGGCGGTCAGCAGTTCCCGATGTCGACCATGCCCGGCGAGCAGGTCGACCACGTCTATGCCGGGCAGATGGGCCCGGAGACGCTGCATTTCCTCGAGGCCTGCATCAAGAACCGCCCGCCGATGGTGTCGCCGGAAAGCGCGCGCATGGTGATGGAGACCTACAGCGCCGCCGACCTCTCCGCCGACCGCGGCGAGCCGATTGATCTGCCGCTGTCCAACGAGACGATCTCGGCGATCGCCGATTACAAGAAGCGCAATGCTTCCGGGGCGCATCCATGAAGTCGTCCGCCAAGGGCGTCGGCCTCGCCATCATCGGCGGCGGCCGCGTCGGCCTGTTCCGCGGCGAAGTCGCGGCACGGCATCCGGCGGTGGAGTGGATCGGGCTCGCAGAGAAAAATCCCAATCGCGCCGGCGAAGTGGCTCCGAAGATCGGGGCCGATTTCGTCACCCACGATCACCGCGAGCTGCTGCGGCGTCCGGAGGTGACCGCCGTGATCATCGCCACCGACGAGCATCTGCATGTCGATCCGATCCTCGCCGCCGTCGAAGCCGGCGTGCCGATGCTGATCGAGAAGCCGCTCGCCACCGATCTTGCCGAATCCGCCCGCGTGCTCAAAGCGATCCAGGACGCCAAGCTCGATGCGGTGGTCGGCTACACACAGCGCTTTCGCCGCCGCTGGCTCGCCGCGAAGGAGAAGTGCCGCACCGGCTCTCTCGGCGACGTGACGCTGGTCACCTCGCGCGCGTTCATGAACCGGCTCGTCGCCATCGACAACTACAAGCGCACCGACGATCCGACCACCATCTCGCCGATGGTGATCTCGGGCACGCATGCGCTCGACATCTGCATGTGGTGCCTCGATGGCAAGCAGGCGGTCGAATGCTACGCCCGCTCGATCGACAAGGTGCTGGGTCCGGCCTACAAGGGCATCGACGCCACCGCCGGCATGATCAATTTCTCGGACGGCACCGTCTACCATCTCAACATTTCCTGGGCACTCCCGGTGACCTGGCCCGGCGCGGTCTATTCGCTGGAGGTCGGCATCGTCGGCACCACCGGCGTGCTCACCATCGACGACACGCATCGCGACATCGTGCTCGCGGTGTCGAAGGCGCAGTCGGAAGGCTACAACCCCGACGCCTCGCGGCTCGTCGACTTCATGGGCAGCTATCCGCCGGGCGACATGGCGCTCGGCGAATTGCGCGGGCCGATGGCGGAAGAGACCATGTCCTGGCTCAACCGCGTCTCGCTTGGCTTGCCGACGGCCGCGGCAACGGTCGAGGAAGCGCATAATCGGCTGATGCTGACCAAGGCGCTCGACTTGTCCGCCAAACGCAAGAAACCGGTGGCTCTGCCGCTTGATCCGGACGAGGAGCGCAAGGCGGCGTAGTTCAGCGCGCCGCCAATGGCTTGATCTTCAACTCGGCCGCGAGCTTGTCGAGCTGTGCCAGCAGCTCCGGCGACAGCACCAGCCCGTTGCGCGAGCGGTCGGCGCGACGCTTGGCGCGCTGCTCGCCGGGAAGCCGCACCTCGTGGCCGGGGAGCGGCTTCGAGGCGCGCATGTCGCGGATGTGGCGGTCGACCTCAGCCTTGAACTCGCCGAGCGGACGGAAACGCGCGGGGTCGAGCGCGAGCACGAACTGGCCGGTGTTCGTCACCTTGCCGGGCTCGAGATTGAAATCGACGCAGTCGCGGCCGAATAGCGCGCCGTTGAGCGTGCCGCCGAGGAGCCCGAGCATCAGCGCCAGGCCAGCGCCCTTGTAGCCGGCCATGGGCAGGAGCAGCGCCTCGGCGCTCTTCTGCGGATCGGTCACCGCCTCGCCGGTCTTCGGGTCGACCATCCAGTCGCCCTTGAGCGGCTTGTTCTGCAGCTTGTGGTTCTTGATCGTGCCGTAGGAGACAATGGAGGTAGCGATATCGAGCACGAGCGGCGGCTCCTCGCCGGCCGGGATCGCGATCGCCAACGGATTGGTGCCGAGCAGCGGATCGGCGCCGCCGGCAAGCGGCATGTGATTGGCATTCGCCACCGCCGAATAGACGCCGATCATGTCCGCCTTGAGCGGCAGCGCCGCGTAGACACCAGCGGCGCCAGCATGGCCCGACATGCGGCAGCCGACCCAGGCGAGACCATTCTCGCGCGCGAGCTCGATCGCGGTCTCCGCGGCGCGCGCGACGACGAGATGACCCATGCCGTTGTCGCCGTCGACCAGCGCGGTGGCGGGTGCGGTGCGCTTCACGGTGATGTTGGGCTTCGGGTTGGTCGAGCCGAGCTTCAGTCGCGTGACATATTGCGAGAGGCGGAACACGCCATGCGCGTCGGCGCCGATCAGATCGGCCTCGAGCATCAGCTCGGCGATCTTGGCAGCATCGGCCGCTGCAACGCCGGCCGCACCCATAGCGTCGACGATCAGCGATGTGACCGCACCGCAAGGAATCCGCGCAGCTTTGGTCTGCACGTTCATGAAGCTCACCCTTTGACCATCGCTTGCGGCCCCGTGCGCAGGATCTTGTCCTTGTCGGCGTCGGAGATCGACAGCACCCGCACCGCCTTCACACAGTCGAGCATGGCCATGTCATAGGGATAGTCGCTGCCGAGCAGCACGCGCGAGGCGCCCGCTTGCTGCACGAGAAATTCGAGCGACGCCTTGGAGTGGCAAATCGTGTCGTAGAGGAAGCGCTGAATGATGTTCTCCGGCGCCGCGCTGATGTTCTTCTTCGGCTCCGGCCGCACCTTCCAGCCATGGGTCCAGCGACCGGCCTGGTACGGCACGAAGCCGCCGCCATGGGCGAGCAGGAACTTGATTTTCGGATAGCGGTCGAGCACGCCGCCGAACAGAAGGCTCGCGGCGGCGATAGTGGTGTCGAGCGGATTGCCGATGAGATTGCCGAGATAATAGCCCTTGAGCCGGTCTGCGCCGGCGACGCTCACCGGATGCAGATGCATGAAGGCCTCGAGCTCGTTCGCCGCAGCCCACACCGGCTCCAAGCTCGGATCGTCGAGGTTCTTGCCTTGCACGTTGGAGCCGATCATGGCGCCGCGCAGGCCGAGCGTGCGCATGGCGCGCTTGAGCTCGATCGCGGCCTGCTCCGGCGCCTGCATAGGCAGCGTGGCGATGCCCCAGAAGCGCTGCGGATGTGCCTTCACCAGCTTGGCGATCTGATCGTTCTGGATCGCCGCGGTGGTGGCGGTGACCGCCGCATCCTGATTGTAGAGATAGGTCTGCGGCGTAGCGGAGAGCACGTGAACGTCGACTTCGGTCGCGTCCATGTCGCGCAGCCGGCGCTCGACATCGAAGCCGCCGCGCGGGAACGGCTTGTAGGGCGTGCCGGCCACATCGAGCGTGGCGAAATCCTGATCGATCGGCGTAATGCTGATCGTGACCTTCGGGACTTCCTTGTTGAGGAGGCGGACGGTCTCCTCGGTCAGCACATGGGTATGGACGTCGATGGTACGCGCCGCGCTCATTTCGCCCCCTGAAAAGGTATTTTTGTCGTGGAGAGAGGTGTCTCAAGTGCCGCAGGTCCGGCGGGGGCGCAAGCCCCTCCCTTGCACGACGCCATGCGCTATAAACGGAGCCCCCACGCAATGCTTTGCCGGACAACACCATGACTGCACCGAACGAGACCCGCCCCCGTCATCCGCGGGTGGAAGACGATGCCCTGCTGCGCGGCGCGGGGAAATTCATGGACGACCTGCGCCAGCCCAACCAAGTCTTCGCCGCCTTCGTCCGCTCGCCGCATGCCCATGCCCGGGTCACCTCGATCGACACCGCAGCCGCCAGCAAGGCCAAGGGCGTGCTCAAAGTCTTCACCGCTCCCGACATGAAGGCAGGCAATGTCGGCAGCGTGTCGCGGCATCCGCCCGTGGAAGGCCGGCACGGCAAGAAGATGGTGATCCCGTTCCGTCCGGCGCTCGCCGAGAAGGTCATGCATGTGGGCGAGCCGGTGGCCATGGTGGTCGCCGAAACCGCGGCGCAGGCGCAGGACGGCGCCGACCTCGTCGTCGTGCATTACGAGGAGCTGCCGGCATTGATCGATGCGCGCGAGGCGATGAAGCCGGGCGCGCAGCAGCTCTTCCCCGACGCGCCGGGCAATCTCGTCGTCGACTGGCCGGGCACCATGCCGAGCGAGGACAACGAGCGCGCGGTCGACGCCATCATCAAGAGCGCGCCGCATGTGGCGCGGGTGAGCGTGACCAACCAGCGCATCGTCGTCGCCTCCATGGAGCCGCGCGGCGTGACTGCGAGTTACGACGCGGCGGCCGACCGCACGATTTTGCGCGTGTGCTCGCAGAGCGCCGAGGCACTGCGTGGCCCCATGGCGGCGGTGATGGGCGTCCCGCCCGAGAAAATCCGGCTCCTCACCGATGATGTCGGCGGCGCTTTCGGCATGAAAACGCCACCCTATCCGGAATATGCCGCCGTCATCGTGGCTGCGAAGGTGCTCGGCCGTCCGGTGCATTGGATGTCGACGCGTTCGGAAGCGTTCGTCACCGACACGCAAGCACGCGACACCATCACCGAGGCCGAGCTGGCGCTCGACGAGAAGGGAAAATTCCTGGCGCTGCGCGTGCGCCATCTGTGCAACCAGGGCGCCTATGTGTCGACCGCCGGCGTCAACATCAACACCAACAACTTCGCGCGTTGCTTCCCTGGCATGTATGCGATCCCCAAGGTCGACGCCGGGGTGGTTTGCATTTTCACCAACACCGTGCCGATCGGCCCCTATCGCGGCGCCGGACGGCCGGAGGCGAATTACGTGCTGGAGAAAGTGATCGAAGAGGCCGCGCGCATCACCAATATCGATCCGGCGAAGCTGCGGCGGCGTAATCTGATCCCAAAGGTGAACAAGCCGCTGAAGACCGCGATCGGCAACACCTATGACAGTGGCGATTTCGTCTCCATCTTCGACAAGGCGCTGGAGCTCTCCGACTATCGCGAGTTCAACAAGCGCCGACGCGAAGCGGGCAAGCGCAAGAAATATCGCGGCATCGGGATTTCCTGCATGCTTGAACATGCCGGCGCCATGCCGACGGAAAGCGCTTCGCTCACCTTTGCCGGCGACAGACTGATCCTCGGCTGCAACGTGCAGTCAACGGGGCAGAGCCATGCTTCGGTGTTCGGGCGCCTGGTCGCGGAGCGGCTCGGCATCCCGTTCGAGAGAATCCAGCACAAGCAGGGCGATACCGACATGGGCCTGATCGGCTTCGCCTCGGTCGGCTCGCGCTCAGCGATGACGGCGGGTGCAGCGATCGTGCGCAACATCGAGGTGCTGCTGCAGAAAGGAAAGAAAGTGGCGTCGCTGATGCTCGAAGCCGCGGAAAGCGACATCGCTTATCGCAACGGGCATTTCGAGGTGGTCGGCACCGATCGGCGGCTGTCGCTGTTCGACGCGGCCGCGCGTGCGAAAGAGCTCGCCGCGCGCGGCGAGATCGAAGGCGGTCTCGACACCAAGGAGAAATCCGAGGCGCCGCTCACCTTCCCAAACGGCTGTCACATCGCCGAAGTGGAAATCGATCCGGATACGGGCGCGATCGAGCTCGCGCGCTACACCGCCATCGACGACTGCGGCACCATGCTCGACCCGATGATCGTCGAGGGCCAGGTGCATGGCTCGATCGCGCAAGGGCTCGGCCAGGCATTGCTGGAGAACGCGGTCTTCGATCCATCGAGCGGCCAGCTCGTCTCCGGCTCGTTCATGGATTACGCCATGCCGCGCGCCCACAACATGGCAATCGACCTGCGCGAGGCTGTGCATTCCGTGCCGGCGACCACCAATCCGCTTGGCGTCAAAGGCACCGGCGAGGCCGGCACCACCGCGGCCATCGCGGCGGTGATGAACGCCATCGCCGACGCCATTCCCGGTGGCGTGGCGGCGCATATGGACATGCCGGCGACGCCCGCAAAAGTGTGGGAAGCCTGCCAGAAGGCGGCGGCAAGGTAGTGATTTGAGCCGGTTTTGCGCGAAGACCACTCGACGTTGCGGGTCGGGTTGTCTTAAATCGGTTGCGGGGCGATTTTGAGGGGGTTCTTCGGCTTATGCCGCAATTCCTGACGCGCGTTTACGATCGCGCCGGCGACGCTTTGCGCGCGTTTTCCGACAGCCGCATCGACACGCCGGCGATCCTCGACACCGCGACCTTCTTTCCCGCCGCGCCGCGCTTCGTCGAGAATTGGCAGAAGATCCGCGATGAAGCGCTCGCGATACGCGCGCGACTCGCCAGCGTGCCGCGCTTTCACGACATCATGCCGTCACAGGCCGACATTTCCGCGAATGACGGCCGCGACTGGCGCATCTTCATCATGAAGGCTTATGGGGTCGAGTTTCCCGAGAATATGAGCCAGGCCCCGTTCCTGAAGTCGCTGATCGCCGACGTGCCGGAAATCCTGTCCTGCTCGTTCTCATTCCTGGCGCCCGGCAAGCACATCCCGCGGCATCGCGGACCGTTTCGCGGCATCACGCGGTTTCATTTGATGCTGTCGATGCCGAACGGTGCCGATGGCGTTCCTGCCTGCGTGCTCTATATCGACGACAAGCCCTATCGGCTCGGCGACGGCCAGTCGCTGCTCTGGGACGACACCTTCCCGCACGAGGTGCTCAACAGCAGCGACCAGGTCCGCATTGCGTTGTTGTTCGACGTCTGGCGCCCGCACATGCCGACCGACATGGATCTGCTGTCGCGGCTTATCGTCTTCGTCGTACAGTCGCGCATTCGGCTCACCGGATTCGCGCCAACGGGATAAACGAAATGGCCGGATAAGAGCCCGGCCATGACGTCGAACATCGCTGCGAACGGCGACTAAGCCTGTGAGATGAACTTCACGTTGGTGTAGGCCTCGAGACCCTCGATGCCACCTTCGCTGCCGTAGCCAGATTCCTTGATGCCGCCGAACGGCGTCTCCGGCGTGGAGATGGCGACACTGTTGACACCAACCATGCCCGATTGGATGGCATCGCCGATCGCGGTCGCCGTGGCAGCATTCGACGTGAACGCATAAGCCGCAAGCCCGAAGGGCAGCGAGTTGGCACGCTCGACCACCTCGTCGAAGGTCTTGAACGGCACGATCGGCGCCAGCGGGCCGAACGGCTCCTCGGTCATGATCCGCGAGTCATCCGGCACATCGGTGATCACGGTCGGCTCGAAGAAGTAGCCCTGGTTGCCATGCCGCGTGCCGCCGGTGGCGATCTTGCCGCCGCGGCTCTTGGCGTCGTTCACGAAGCCCTCCATGGCGTCGAGCCGGCGCGAATTGGCGAGCGGCCCCATGGTGATGCCCTTTTCCAGGCCGTCGCCGAGCTTGATGCTCTTGGCATATTCGGTGAAGCGCGCGACGAATTTCGAATAGGACGGTTCCTGCACATAGAAGCGGGTCGGCGAGATGCAGACCTGCCCGGCATTGCGATACTTGAACGCGGCGATGGTGTCGGCCGCCTTCTCCGGATCGGCATCGCCAAACACAACGACGGGCGAGTGACCGCCGAGCTCCATGGTGGCGCGCTTCATGCCCTTGGCCGCGAGACCGGCGAGATGCTTGCCGACCGGGATCGAGCCGGTGAAGGAGATCTTGCGCACCGCCGGCTTGGCGAGGAGATGCTCGGAGACATTCGCCGGAACTCCGAACACCAGATTGAGCACGCCCGCCGGGAGCCCCGCATCGGCGAAGCATTTCACTAGTTCGACGCAGGCGCCCGGCGTCTCTTCGGAGGCCTTGAGGATGATGCTGCAGCCGGCGGCGAGCGCGCCGGCGATCTTGCGCACCGGAGTGAGCGTCGGGAAATTCCACGGCGTGAAGGCGGCGACGACGCCGACGGGCTCCTGCACCACGATCTGGCGCACGCCCTTCTGCCGCCCGGGGACGATGCGGCCATAGGTGCGGCGGCCTTCCTCGGCGTACCAGTCGATGATGTCGGCGCTGGTGAGCACCTCAATGCGGGCTTCCGGATAGACCTTGCCCTGCTCTTGGGTCAGCACCTTGGCGACGTGGTCGTGGCGCTCGCGCAGCAGATCCGCGGCCTTGCGCAGGATCTTGGCGCGGTCATAGGCCGATGTCGCCTTCCAGGTCGCGAACGCCTTTTCGGCGGCAGCCAATGCAGCGTCCAGGTCGGCCGTAGAGGCATGCGGCAGATGCGCCAGCGTCTTGCCGGTCGCCGGATTGATCACGTCCTCGCCCTTGCGCCCGTCGCCATTGAGCCATTTGCCGTCGATAAAGAGACCCAGCTGCGTGTACATGTCGTTCCTCACCGTTGTCGGTATTTCAGGGGTAATTGGGCGCAGGAGTTAGCATTTCCAGGGGCCCCGGGCCACCCCGCGTGGTGGCGAGGTTAGGACCCGAGATAGGCCCCGCCATTCACGTGCAGCACTTGTCCGGTGACGTAGCGCGCGCCTGGGCCGCACAGATAGCGCACCGCCGCGGCGACATCCTCGGGCGTGCCGCGCTCGCCGCTGATGGTCGAATGCACCAGATGATGTTGCGGCTCCGGCGCGCCCTTCGGCCGCGGCGTGCCGATGAGGCCGGGCACCACGCAATTGGCAGTGATCTTGTCGCCGGCGAGATCGTGCGCAAGCGCACGGGTGAAGCCGATGACGCCGGCCTTGGCGGTGACCACATGCGCGCGGTTCTTCGAACCTGTATGCGCGCTCATGCCGCCGATATTGACGATGGCACCCCGCCCGCTGCGCTTGAGCTCGGCGAGACAAGCCTTCACGCAATGAAACGGACCGTCGAGGGTGAGGTCCATGACCTCGCGCCATTCCGCGTAGCTCATTTCAGGGAACGGCTTCTCCCGGCGCAGCGCCGCATTGTTGATGAGGCAATCGATGCGGCCGAAGCGCTTCAGCGCGGCCTCCGCCATGCCGGCCACCGCCTCAGCGTCGGCAACGTCGCCGACGTAAAGCAGCGCCTTGCCGCCGAGCGCTTCGATGTCGCGCACGACCGCTTCGCCCTCGGCACGATTGCTGCGCACGTTGACTAGGATCGCGGCACCGCCACGCGCGAGATCAAGCGCGATGGCGCGGCCGATGTTGCGGCCGCCGCCGGTGACGATCGCGACCACGCCCTGCAGCTCCTGCTCAGCGCTCATATTCAGCCCCGCAATCCCGAGAGGTCGATCGGACCATCATAGAGCCTGGCGAGGCTCGCGAGTGCGGCTTTCGCACGCGACGCATCCCAGCCGCCGTGCTTGGCGTTGAGCATGAACTTGTCCTGGATATCGTCGCGCGTCAGCGGCTCATTGGCACCGCCGCGGAAGTGTGGCTGGCGCTCCTCGACGACGCTGCCGTCTCGCAGCGTCGCGCGGATGTGGCCGGTGAATGCATTCGGATAGGGATTGTCCGGGTCGATCACGTAACGGACCTTGGCGGCGAGCGCCAGCACCGCCTGGTCGCGCACCGCAGTCTCGGTGAAGGCATCGAGGCCGACATTGCCGTGGACGAAGCCCTCGGCGAGCAGATACGGCACCGCGAATTTCGCGGCATAGCCATTGCGCGGCTTCTGCTTGTCGGCAAGCGGCTCCCACAGCCGGTGCACCGTACCCTCCCCCACCTCGCAGACCATCTCGGCGATGTCGTCGGCCTTGATGCCGCGCGCGGCAAGGCGCTTGGCACAATCGATATAAGGATGCGCCATGGTCCCGCATGGGTAAGGCTTGAAGGCCAGCGTCTCGGTGACCCAGCGGCGGCCGAAGTCGCCGACGACAGCATCGTAGTCGCCCTCGGTGGTGTGCGCGAAGCCATGGAACAGGCCGTGCACGCCCTCCAACACCGTGCGCGGCCCGAGGAATCCGGCGCGGCCGAGAAGCGCCGCGCGCATGCCCGCCTGCGCCGCCCAGCCGGGATGCAGCCGCTTGGTCCAGGCGCCTTCCGCGAGATATTCGATGATGCCGGACGCCATGCTGCCGGCAATGCCGAGCGCATCGACCAGCTGCTTCTGATTGAGGCCGAGCGCCGCGCCGACGCCCGCCGCGGCGCCCATGGCGCCGAAGATCGCGGTCGGATGGAAGCCGGCCTTGTGCACGGCTTTTGGCACCACCAGCGAGAGCCGGCAGAGCACCTCGGTGCCCACCGCAATGCCGAGAAGCGCGGCCTGCCCGCTCGGTCTGTGCTTCTCGCAAGCCGCGAGCACCGCCGGCACCACCACGGCGCCGGCATGCACCGGCCCGCCCTCGAAGGTGTCGTCGAAATCCTCGCCATGCGCCGCAGTGCCGTTGACGAAGGCGGCGCCCGCCGCACTCAGCGTACGCGCGTGGCCGATCGCCGTGCACGGCCCGTCATCGTCCCAGCCGGCGAGCGCGGCCGCCACATAATCCTCGCGGCGCGCCGTGACGCAGAGCCCGACGACGTCGACCAGCAGGTCCTCGCATTTGCGCTTCAAAGCTGCCGGCAGATCGCTCGGCGAGAGCGCGACAATGCGCGCAGCCAGGGTTTCCGCGACGGCGGTCGTGGGAAGTTTCGCGTCCATCAGATGATTCTCAAGTCCGCATGCGGGATTGGGTGACCCCGAAACCGGGAATCCGATTGACCAGGATCACCACGGTGAATGTGATGATCAGCATGGCGATGCCGATCACTGCAATGGCCCCGAGGTCGCCGCTTTCGTTGAGGTCGTAGATGAGTACCGAGATCACCTTGGTCTGCGAGGTGAACAGGATGATCGCGGCGGACAATTCGCGCATGACGCCGACGAAGACGAAGCACCAGGTGGCGATCAGGCCGGTGCGCATCAGCGGTGCGGTGATCTCCCACAGCGAGCGCATGCGCGTCGCACCGAGGATGCGGCTTGCGTCCTCGAGCTCCGGATGGATGGTGCGAAACGTCGCCTGCAGCTGCTGATAGGCCGAAGGCAGCGAAATGGTCACGAAGGCCACCATCAGAATCCACAGCGTGCCGTAGAGCACGAAGGGCGGCCGCGTGTAGCTCAGGAACAGGCCGACGCCGAGCACGATGCCGGGAATGGCGATCGGCGCCGTGGCGAGGAAGCCAAGCACGCGATGACCGGTAACCGCCTTGCGCGCGGTGACGTAGGCGATCACCAGCGCGAGGATGGTGCCGATGGTCGCCGTCGCCGTGCCGAGGATCACCGTGTTGCGCAGCGTCAGCTGCACCGCGGAGAGCTCGAACACCACGAATTCGATGTTGTGTAGGGTCGCCGTCTTGAAGGTCACGAATTGCGAGGCGATCGGCGCGAAGGCGGCGTTGAGCAGCGCGCCATAGGGCAGGAATACCGGGTTGAGCAGCACGATCAGGCAGACGGCGAGCGCGACCCAGCGCCAAGGCCCGAGCGGAATGAGACGCGGCGCGCCGTATTTGCCGCCGACCACCGAATAGCCGCGGCGGCCGAGGATCATGTGCTCGGCGCGCAGCAAAATGACCGTGAGGATCAGGAGCGGCAGCGAGGCCGCCGCGGCAAGCTCGGGCTTCGGCGGATACTGGAACAGGCTCCAGATCTTGGTGGTCATGGTGTGGAAGCCGGCCGGCAACGCCAGGATCGCCGGCGAGCCGAACAGCGTCATTGCCTGCAGGAAGGAAACCAGCGCACCGGCGAGCAGCGCGGGAAGCACCAGCGGGATGGTGATGCGCCGCGCCGTGTACCAATGATTGCCGCCGAGGATCGAGGACGCGTCCTCAAGCTCACCCGGCGTGCGGTCGAGGGCATTGGCCACCAGCACGAACACATAGGGGAAGGTGTAGCAGGAGATGACGAAGACGAGCCCGGGCAGCGTGTAGATGTTGAACAGATGCTCGTCCTGCTCGGCCCCGGTGACTAGGCGGAACAGCTGGTTGAGCAAGCCGCTGTTCGGCGCAGCGAGGAGCTCCCAGGCGATCGCCCCGAGGAACGGCGGCGTCACGAAGGATGCCGTGACCAGCGCGCGGATGATACGGCCGAACGGCATGTCGGTGCGGGCCACCAACCAGCCCATCGGAGCCGCGAAGACGCAGCACAGGAACGCCGACGAGGTGGCGATGATCGCCGTGGTGATCAGCGGATCGATGAACGACGATTCGGTGAACAGCCGGGTGAAATTCGCCAGCGTCAGCGCGCCGTTCTTGTCGGTGAAGCTGTAAGCGATCAGCCACGACAGCGGCAAGACGATAAGCACGCACAGTGCCACGGCGAACAGGTAAAGGATCGGCCGCGTCAGATCGATCCGAAAGCGCCGCTCCGCCGGCTGCCGTGTCACTGCGATTGCCATCGTTCGTTCCCCACTACACCTTGAACAGCTTGCTGTAGCGGGTCTTGATCTCCTCGCTCTGCGCCTCGACGCCGGCCGGATCGTCCTTCATCAATTTGATCTTGGAGAGCGGGGTGCGGCCGGGCTTTTCCGTCACCTGCATGTGCACCGAATGCTGGCCGGTGAAATCGCAGAGCAGTTGCTGCGCCTCGCGCGAGAGCAGGAAGCTTTGGAACAGCCGTGCGGCATTGGGGTTGGGCGCCGACTTGAACACGCCGTTCGGGCCGACGATCAGCGGCGTACCCTCGCTCGGATAGACGACCTCGACCGGCCGCCCGGATTCCTTGAGCTGCACCACGTTGTAGTCGTTGCCGTCGGCCATCACCGCGCGCTCGCCGAGCGCCAGCTTCTTCGGCGGATCGGTCGAGGATTGCACCTGCATCACCCGCTGCTGCGCGAGCTTCTCTAAATAGCCCCAGCCGAGATCGCGCGCGATCTGGAAGGTCGCGGTCATGATCGTCCCGCTATAGGCCGGATGCCCCTTCACCATCTTGCCGGCCCATTTCGGATCGAGCAGATCGGCGAAGCTCTTCGGCGCTTCCTCCGGCTTCACCAGGCTGGTGTTGTAGCCGAGCGAGGAGAGCCACACGCGCGAGGTGGCGAACAAGCCGTCCGCATCGCGATGCTCGGGCGGGAAATATTTCGCCACCTCTTCGGGCACATACGGCGCCAGCAGACCCTGGCGCTTCCACACCACGAAATGCGCGGCGTCGGCGCTGTTGACCGTATCAACGGCAAAGATACGGCTCGATTGCTCCTGCATGATGCGCTGGAAGTTGCGCTCCGAGCCGGAGCGCTCGACGCGCACCGCGATGCCGGCATATTTGGCTTCGAAGGCCTTGGCCAACTTTTCGGCGACGGGCAAGTCCATCACCGTGTACCAGCCGAGCTTGCCCTCCTTGCGGGCAGCCTCGATCAGGGCCGGCGTCACCGCTTCCGCGGCGGGCGCCGCAGCAACGACGCGCGTGGCGCCGGCCGCGCTCATGGCGAGCGCGGCCGAGGCCTTGAGCATGTGGCGTCTGGAAAAAGTGCCCATGGCGATCACACGTGGAAGATCTTGCTGTAGCGGGACTTGATCTCGTCGGCCATCTTTTCGACCGCCGCGGGATCGTCCTTCATGGTCTTGATGTCCTTGAAGGGTTTGCGTCCGGCCTTCTCCTTGGTCTGCGGATGCATCGAACGCAGCCCGCCGACGTCGATGATCAGCTGTTGCGCCTCCGGGCTGAAGCTGTAGCTGCAGAACAATTTCGCGGCGTTGGGATTGGGCGCTGCCTTGAACATGCCGGTCGGCCCGACGATCAGCGGTGAGCCTTCGGTGGCGTAGACCGGCTCCACCGGCCGCCCGCTCTCCTTGAGCTCGAAGATGTTGTACTCGTTGCCATCGGCCATCACCGCGCGCTCGCCGAGCGCCAGCCGCTTCGGCGGATCGGCCGAGGACTGTACCTGCATGACGTTCTGCGCCGCGAGCTTCTCGAAGAAGCCCCAGCCCAGATCACGCTGCATCTGGTAGGTCGCGGTCATGATGGTGCCGCTGTAGCCCGGATGTGCCTTGACGATCTTGTTCTTCCATTTCGGATCGAGCAGATCGGCGAAGCTCTTCGGCGCCTCCGCGGCTTTCACGAGATTGGTGTTGTAGGCGATGATGCACACCCAGACGCGGAAGCTCGCAAACATCCCGTCCGGGTCCTTGTGCTCGACCGGATAGAACTTGGCGACGTCCTCGGTCACGTAAGGCGCGAGCAGGCCGTCACGCTTCCAGACGATGAAATGCGCGGCGTCAGAGGAGTTGGCGACGTCGACGGCGTGGATGTTGCTGGCATATTCCTGGCCGATGCGCTGGAACACGCGCTCCGCGCCGGTACGCTCGACGCGCACGCTGATGCCGGAATATTTCGCCTCGAAGGCCTTGGCGATTTTCTCCGCCAGCGGCAGATCGATCGAGGTGTACCAGACGACCTTGCCCTCCTTCTTCGCCGCCTCGATGAGCTGCGGCGTCACCGGGCTCGCGGCCGGGGCGGCCTGCACCCGTGTCGAGAAAGCAGCACTGAGCATCAATGCGCTGGATCCCTGCAGGATGTCACGCCTTGTCGGCTTTTTCATTGATTGATCCTCCCTGTGGTCGTTCTTGTTATGCGCCCCACACACGTCGAACTCTCAATCCAGCAAAGCCCGGCAGCGCTCCGGCGGCAGCTGCAGCCAGACGCCCGCGCCGGGCGCGACCCGATCGCCCGGCGGCGTGACGACGCGCAGCGCAATGCCGCCGGCGATCTCCACCATGTAGTCGCGGCTGTCGCCGAGAAAAACTTCGCGCGTCACCGTCGCCGGCACCACGTTTTCCGTGTCGCCCGGTGCGGCGGCGAACAGGCGGATCTCGTGCTGACGGATCGAGACCGCGGTCTCGCCGCCGCGTGTCGCGCCGGTCACCCGCAGCGGCTTGCCCGCAAGCTCGATATGGCCGCCGTCGAGCGTCTTGCCGCGAAACACATTGCTCGAGCCGATGAAGCGGGCGACGAATTCGGAGCGCGGGCGATCGTAGATATCTTCCGGCGAGCCGGCCTGGTCGATCTTCCCGGCATTCATGACGGCAATGACGTCGGAGGTGGTCATCGCCTCCGACTGGTCGTGGGTCACATAGACCGTAGTGTAGCGGTACTGGTCGTGCAGCCGGCGGATCTCGAAGCGCATCTCCTCGCGCAGATTGGCGTCGAGATTGGACAACGGCTCGTCGAGCAGCAGCGTCTCCGGCTCGACGATCAGCGCGCGGGCGAGCGCCACGCGCTGCTGCTGACCGCCGGACAATTCGCCGGGATAGCGCTCGGCCAGCGGCGCCAGCTTCGTCGTCGCCAGAATGGCGCCGAGCTTTTTGCCCATGGTGTCGCGGTCGACCTTGCGCAGCCGCAACCCGTAAACGATGTTCTCGGCGACGGTCATGTGCGGCCACAGCGCATAACTCTGGAAGATCATCGACATGTTCCGCCGCTCGGGCGGCAGCGTGCGACTTGGCGACGACATCAGCTTGTCGCCCACGCGGATCTCGCCGGCCGTCGGCTCGACGAAACCGGCGATCAGCCGCAGCGTCGTGGTCTTGCCGCAGCCGGAAGGGCCGAGCAGCGTGACGAACTGGTTGTCCTTGATGTCGAGGTCGAGGTCGGCCAATGCCGCCACGCCGGCCTCGCGCGTGTCGAACTGCTTGGACAAGCCTCGGATGATGATTCCCGCCATCAGCCACCTGTCCCGGGCGCGACCCCGCTCCGCGCGGCGATCCGGCCGCCGCCGAGCCGGTAGGCGAGCCAGATCGCGGCGCTGATGATCAGCATGTTGATCATGGCCAGCGCGGCGACCGGCTCGATATAGCCGGTCTCGTAGAGATTGTAGATCGCCACCGCAAGCGTGATCGAGCTCGATGAGAACAGGAGGATCGAGGCGCTCAGCTCCTGGATCACCGGCACGAAGACCAAAAGCCAGCCGGCGAACAGCCCGGGCCGGATCAGCGGCAGCGTCACCTCGCGCATGGTCGTGGCCCAGGAGGCGCCGAGGATCTGCGCGCTTTCCTCGAGCGAAGGATCGATCTGCCGCAGCGAGGTATTGGCGGCGCGCACGCCGAGCGGAATGTAGCGGCCGACATAGGCGAGCAGCAGGATGGCGAGCGTGCCGTACAGCGCGACGGGCATGGCGAGCCAGAACTGGATCAGCGCCACGGCGACGACGATGCCGGGCAGGCCGAGCGGGATCAGCGCGAAATAGTCGAGCAGGCGGCGGCCGGGAATGCGCGTGCGCAGATCGATCCATCCGATCACCGCGCCGAGCAGCACCGCCAGCGTCGCGGCGGCGGTGGCGAGCAGCAGGCTGTTGAGGATCGCGCGCTGGGTGACGTTGTAGTCGAACAGGATGAATTTGTAGTTGGCGAGCGTGAGTCCCTTCCAGAACGCCAGACCCCAGCTCTTTGAAAAGGACACCGCAATCAGAGTCGCAAACGGCGCGAAGATCGCAATGAGGAAGATCAGTCCGGCGAAGCCGAGCAAAATCCAGCGAAAGACGCCCAGTTCCATCACTTGCGGCCGCGAGCCCTTGCCGGCAAGCGTCACGTAGGAACGGCGTGCCAGGAACGCACGCTGGAGATAAAGCGCCGCGACCGTCAGCACCACGAAGA
>DASRGN010000025.1:0-40154 GCA_035651015.1 Pseudolabrys sp.
GCGACTGTTCGGGTTCGATGGAACGACGGACGGATTCCCGTGCTGAGGAACGGGCTTATGGGCCCGAGGACGAGACGGTCTTCCGTCCGCCACCGCGTCGGTCAGATTAGCCGATCCGGCGCTATTCGACTTACAAGGACGAGGTTAAGCTCATGACCAAGCCGCTTATCGACCGCATCGCGCTGGTCACCGGTGCTTCGCGCGGCATCGGTGCCGCGATTGCATTGCTGCTCGCGGAGGCCGGCGCCCATGTCGTCGCCGTGGCGCGCACCACCGGCGGCCTGGAAGAGCTCGACGATAAGATCCGGCAAGCCGGCGGCTCTGCGACCTTGGTGCCTCTCGATATGAAGGACTACGACGGCATCGCGCGGCTGGCGCTGGCCCTCAACGAGCGCTATGCGCGGCTCGACGTGCTCGTCGGCAATGCCGGCATTCTCGGCGCGCTATCGCCGCTCGGCCATATCGAGCCGAAGACCTGGGACGACGTCATGGCGGTGAACCTCACCGCCAACTGGCAGCTGATCCGCACCATGGACCCACTGCTCAAGCGCTCGGATGCGGGACGCGTTGTCTTTGTCACGTCCGGGTTGTCGTGGATGAGCAAGGCCTATTGCGCGCCCTACTCCGTCTCCAAATCCGCGCTCAACATGCTGGCGACGACCTATGCAGCGGAGACGGCCTCGACCAATGTGCGCGTCAACCTGTTCAATCCCGGCCCGACGCGCACCCGCATGTATGCGACCGGCTGGCCCGGTGTCGATCCGGCGACGCTGCCGGCGCCGGAAACCGTGGCCCCGAAGATCGTGCCGCTGTGCCTGCCGAGCTTCACCGAGAGCGGCAAGCTCTACGACTGCCGCGCCGACAAGCTCGTGTCGCTGCAATCGCCGGCCTGAAATCGCACCTTAGCGGCGCTTGCGGTCGGCGTAGGGATTTTCCTTCTCGCGCAGCGTCAGACGGATCGGCGTGCCCGGCAGATCGAAACTCTCCCGCAGATCGTTGACCAGGTAGCGCTTGTAGGCGTCGGGCACGGCATCGGCGCGCGTGCAGAAGAGAACGAAGCTCGGCGGCCGCGTCTTCGGCTGCGTGATGTAGTTGAGGCGGATGCGCCGCCCGGACACCGCCGGCGGCGGATGCGCCGATGTCGCATGCTCGAGCCAGCGGTTGAGCGCATTGGTGGCGACGCGCTTGTTCCAAACGTCGTAAGCCTGCAGCACCGCCTGCATCAGGCGGTCGAGGCCCTCGCCGGTCAGCCCTGAGACAGCGACGAGCGGCACGCCCTTGACCTGCGTCAGCGCATATTCGGCCTGCTCGCGCAGCTTGCCGATGGCGCCGGGCTTCTTTTCCGCGAGATCCCATTTGTTGACCGCGAGCACCAGCGCGCGGCCCTCGCGCTCGACGAGGTCGGCAATGCGCTGATCCTGCTCCTCGAAGGCGCGCTCGCTGTCGAGCAGCACGATGACAACCTCGGCAAAGCGCACGGCGTTGAGCGCGTCCGCCACCGAGAGCTTCTCCAGCTTCTCGTCGATCTTGGAGCGGCGGCGCAGTCCCGCGGTGTCGTAAAGCCGAAACGCACGGCCCTGCCAGGCGAGATCGACGGCGATGGCGTCGCGGGTGATGCCGGCTTCCGGTCCGGTGAGCAGCCGCTCCTCGCCAATCAATCGATTGATCAGCGTCGACTTTCCCGCGTTCGGCCGCCCGACTACGGCGACACGGATCGGATGCGGCACGTCGGCTTCCGGCTCGTCCTCGGCCGGCTCGGTGCGCTCCGGCATCGCCGCGCGCAGCGCGTCGTAGAGGTCGGACATGCCTTCCGCATGCTCCGCCGAAATCGCGATCGGCTCACCGAGCCCGAGCGCGTAGGCCTCGAGCCGCCCGCTCTCCCCGGCGCGGCCTTCGCTCTTGTTGGCGACGACGATCGCCGGCTTGCCGGATTTGCGCACCAGATCGGCAAAGGCGCGATCGACCGGCGTCGGGCCGGCCCGCGCATCGATCATGAAGAAGATCGCGTCGGCATCGGCAATGGCGGTCTCGGTCTGCGCCCGCATGCGGCCGGGCAGGCTTTCCGGCGCGCCCTGCTCGAGGCCGGCGGTGTCAACGACGGTGAATTCGAGATCGCCAAGCCGGGCTTCGCCCTCACGCCGGTCGCGCGTCACGCCCGGACGATCGTCGACCAGGGCCACGCGCCGGCCGACCAGCCGGTTGAACAGCGTGGACTTGCCGACATTCGGGCGGCCGATAATGGCAACGGTGAACGGCATGCGAGAGGCTCGAGGGTAATGTCGATCGCCGTGCAGCAGATGCCCCGCTTTGGCGGGGCATGACAAGCGGCGTCAGTCGTTAAGGGAGCTTAGCGCGAGAAGGTGCCGCTCGGTGGCGGCGCCGGCCAGGCAGCCTGCGGCGCCTGCTGTTGCTGTCCGGGCCATGGCGCCGGCGAGGACTGCCCCTGCGCCTGCGGCTGTTGCTGCGGTTGCGTGCCCGGCCACGGCGCCGCCGACTGCGCGGCCTGTGCCGGCGGCCGCTGCACCATCACCCGGGTTTTCGGCTTCGGCCTGGCTTTTGGTTTCGGCTTTTCCTCGACCGGCGGCGCCTCGGCCGTTTTCTGCTCCGGCTCGGGTGGCGGTTGATAGCCCTTCATCAGCTCCGGAGGCACGCCCTGCTCGACCCCGGGCACGCCGTTCGGAAACAGCTCCTTGCGCTCGCCCGGCAGCGGCTTCTTCTTGTTGAGGCCGAACACATCAAGCTTGTCGAGGTCGAAATCGGAGCAGCCGGCAAGCACCGGTCCGACCGCCACGACGGCAGCTAAGATCATGGCGTGGGAGTAACGGCGCATAGCGACCTCAGCTCTTGCCTGCGCCGGCCATCAGCGACGACAGCACGTCGACGCGCGCGCGTGTGGCTTGCGGCGATTCCGGATCACTCGCGATCATGTCGATATAGCGTTTGGCGTCCTTGGCATCGCCGGCCTTCCAGGCCGAGAGCGCGAGCAATTCGCGTGCGGTGTGGCGGAACGGCCGGCCCGGTTCGGCGAGCGGCGCCAGCCGCCGCTGCATCTCATCGAATGACGCGCTGTCGACCAGCAGCAGCCCGGCGCGGATCGCCGCCAGATCCTGCAGAGTCTGACTGACTCCCGGATCGGTTGCGACCTCGTCAAAGGCTTTGGCCGCGGCCTTCACATCGGTTTGCGCGAGCTCGCTTGCCGCGCGCAGCCGCGCCAGCACGCGATAGCCGGCGGTGCCGTCGCCGGCGATCTTGGCGAATGCCGTTTCCGCCTCGGCGTGCTTGCCCTGCTCGGCGAGGGTCACCGCCGCCTCGAAAGCGGCGCCGTTCTCGGCGGCCTTCTTGGCCTCCAGCCACTCATAGCCGCGCCAGCCGCCGACACCGGCGACGACAAGGACGGCGAGCGCAATGATGAAGATGCTGTACCGGTCCCACAGCTTTTTGAGCTGTTCGCGCCGGACTTCCTCATCAACCTCGTGGAAAATGTCGCTCACGAATACGTTCCCCGCCCCCAACGGGCCCCTCAACATAGGCCGGGGCGTAAACTAATGGTGTGGCGCTGCCAAGGCAAAAGCGCCGGGGCCGTTAACTTTCAGGGGGTTAGCGCCCGTTACAGGAGCGGAATCAAGCCTTTTTGGCCTTCATGGGATAGGTGTGTTCCGGCCCTGGGAAGCTGCGGGCGCGGACTTCCCCGGCATAGGCCGATATCGCCGCCTCGATGCCTGGGCCGAGATCGCCGAAGCGTTTGACGAATTTCGGAACCCGCGGCGAGAGGCCGAGCATGTCCTCGAGCACCAGGATTTGCCCGTCGCAGGCGGAGCTGGCGCCGATCCCGATGGTCGGGATGGCGACTTTTTCCGTGAGCCGCTTGGCAAGCGGCTCAGCGACGGCCTCGATCACCACCGAAAAGGCCCCCGCCGACGCGACCGCCAACGTGTCCTCCTCGATACGCGCCCAGTCCGTCTCCTCGCGCCCCTGGGCGCGGAACGAGCCGAGCACGTTGATCGACTGCGGAGTGAGGCCGACATGGCCCATCACCGGCACCCCGCGCTCAACCAGGAAAGCGATGGTCTCGGCCATGCGCTTGCCGCCTTCGAGCTTGATCGCGCCGCAGCCGGTCTCCTTGAGCACGCGCACCGCCGAAGCAAAGGCCTGCTCCTTCGACGCCTCGTAGCTGCCGAACGGCATATCGACGACGACCAGCGCACGCTGCGAGCCGCGCATCACCGCGAGCCCCTGCAGGATCATCATGTCGAGCGTCACCGGCACGGTGGTCTCGAGCCCATGCATCACCATGCCGAGGGAATCGCCGACGAGGATCAAATCGCAGTAGCGATCGACCAGCCGCGCGGTATGCGCGTGATAGGAGGTCAGGCAGACGATCGGCTCACCGCCCTTGCGTGCGAGGATGTCCGGCGCGGTCAGTCGCTTGATGTCCTGTTGCGCAGACATTTCCATTACCTCGCAAAAACCGGGAGGCCGATGACGAGCGGATGGAATACGAAACCAAGCGCCAGATAGATCAGCAAGCCGACCACGATGGCGAGCACGTCACTGCGCCAGCTGCCGACCGGGATCGGCGGCGCGCC
This sequence comes from Pseudolabrys sp., assembly GCA_035651015.1. Taxonomy (GTDB): domain Bacteria; phylum Pseudomonadota; class Alphaproteobacteria; order Rhizobiales; family Xanthobacteraceae; genus Pseudolabrys. The sequence goes on from DASRGN010000025.1 coordinate 4,587, forward strand.
GGGGTCGCTGCGATACTTGAGTGAGATGCGATCGATCGCGGCCCATACCAGCAGCGAGCCGAATATAAGGATGCCGCCGAGATCGCCATTGGCGATGAGATGCGCCAGCGCCCACAGCTTGGTGCCGGCGAGCATCGGGTGCTTGACCGCGAGATAGATACGGCCGCGGAGGTAACTCGCGACAAAGAGAATGACCGCCGGCAGCATCAGCGTGACCGCAACGTGCCGTGTCCATCCCGGCGGGTGCCACACGTCGATCCACTCAGTCGCGCGGTAGCGCGCGAAACCCCACACGATCAGCCCAACCCCGATCGCCGAGATGAGCGAAAACAACGCTTTGTACGGCACCTCGCCAAGCCGAGCGATCAGGCTTGCACGCAGGTTGCGCCTCGCGACCACAAGATGCACGCCCGGAAACAGGACAAGCCCGCAGATCAGGATGGTGAGGCCCATGGCGAAAAGGTCCCGCTCAATGCCGAGGACGTAAGCGATGCCGCGCAGCGAGGCAAGCGTATCCACGCATGGCGGATCGCCGGCAGACCTTGTATGCAGGCGAGAAGGTCATCCATGGCTGCGATTCCACAAACAATTGAAGAGCCGGCGCGCAACGTTCCGCTGCATGGCGAATACGACGTCGTGGTGCTCGGCGGCGGACCAGCGGGCATTGCGGCCGCCGCCGCCGCCGCGGCCCGTGGACGCCGCACCATTCTCCTCGAACGCTACGGCTTTCTTGGCGGCATGGGCACCGCCGCCGGCGTCACCAATTTCTGCGGTCTCTATGCGAATGTGTATGGCGACATCCGCCAGGTCGTGCATGGTATTGCCGACGAAGTGCTAGTACGCCTCGAGCGTCTCGGCGGCCTCAACACGCCGCATCTGGTGCTCGGGAAGACCAAGGCCCAGGCCTACGACACAGCTGCCTATAAGATCGCCGCAGACGATCTGCTGCTTGGTCGCGGCGTCGAGCTTCTGTTTCACGCGCTCGGTGCCGGTGTGACGATGCGCACGCCGCAGGCGATTGACACGCTGATCGTCGAGACCAAGTCGGGACGCCGTGCGGTGCGCGGCCGCGTCTTCATCGACTGTTCCGGCGACGGCGACCTTGCGGCCTGGGCAGGCGCGCCCTTCGAGCTTGGCGACGATCACGGCGATCTCCTTTATCCGACGCTGATGTTTCGCGTGAACGGCGTCGATCCTGCCGCCGCCGGCGAAGCTTGGGCCACCATTCCCGAGCTGATGCGCGAGGCCGAGCGCGCCGGCACCGCACGCTTCCCGCGCAAAGGCGGCATCGTGCGGCCGCAACGCAATGCCATCGAGTGGCGGGTCAATGTGACGCAGATTGCGTCGTCAAACGGCCGCGCGGTCGATGGCACCGATGCACAAGAGCTCAGCGCCGGCGAGATCGAGGGCCGCAAGCAGGCGCGCGCCGTGTTCGAGTTCCTCAAGGCCAAGGCGCCGGGCTTCGGCAATGCCTACATCGTCGACATCCCGCCGCAGATCGGCATCCGCGAGACCAGACGACTGCGCGGCCTTTATCAGCTCAGCGGCGAGGACGTGATCTCCTGCGCCAGCTTTCCCGATACGATCGGCGTCAATGGCTGGCCGTTGGAGAAGCATGTCGCCGGCGACGTCGAATGGGCGTGGCCGCCGATCCCGGAATCGCGCGGCTTCAATCACCTGCCCTACCGCATGCTGCTGCCGCAGGGCGTGGGCAATCTTCTGGTCGCCGGCCGCTGCGCCTCAATGACGCATGAAGGGCAATCGGCGGCGCGGGTCAGCGGCGGCTGCTTTGTCATGGGCGAAGCCGCCGGAACCGCGTCGCATCTCGCGCTCAAAGGCAACACGGCCGTCGCCGAGATCGACACCGGAATGTTGCAGAGCCTTCTGGAAAATGCTGGCGTCTATCTCGGACGCGACGAGTCTTGATTTTCGAGGGAACGACACTGTGAAGAAGCCTTTCCTTTGGGTGCTGGTGGCGACGCTTTGCGCGATGGTGATGCCGGCAACCGCGCAGACCTGGCCGAGCAAGCCGGTGCGGTTCATCGTCCCGTTCGGCGCCGGTGCCACGCCGGACATCGTCGCGCGGATGCTGGCCGAGCGTTTGCAGGCGCGGCTCAATCAGCCCTTCGTGGTGGAGAACAAGCCCGGCGCCAGCGGCAATCTTGGTACCGACCTCGTCGCCAAGGCCGAGCCCGACGGCTACACCATCGGCATGAGCATTCCCGGCCCGCTCGCGATCAACACGCTCCTGTTTTCCAAGCTCCCCTACAATCCATCGACCGATCTCGTGATGATCACCCGCGTCGCCGATCAGCCGAGCATCCTCGCTGTGAACGCGCAGGTGCCGGTACGCAGCGCTGCGGATTTGCTCGGGCTGCTCAAGCGCGAGCCGGGCAAGCACAATTTCGGCTCGATCGGTACCGGCTCCCTGTCGCATCTCGCCATGGAAGCCATCGCGCTGAAAGCCGGCACCACATTGGTGCACGTTCCCTATGCCTCCTCGCCGCAAGCGGTGACGGCGCTCATACGCGGCGATGTGCAGTTCGTCTGCCTGCCGGCAGCCTCGGTAGTTGCGCAGGAAGCCACCGGCAAAATCCGCCTGCTCGCGGTCACCTCGGCGAAGCGCTCGCCGCTCCTGCCAGAGCTGCCAACATTGAAGGAAGCCGACATCGACGTCGAAGCGAATGCCTGGATGGGTCTGGTGGCGCCAGCGAAGACGCCGCAGGCGATCGTCGATACACTGCAGCGCGAGGTGGCAGAGGCGTTGAAGGACCCGCAAATCCGCGAAAAGCTCAAGGCGAATTATATGGAGCCGATCGGCAGCACGCCCGCGGAATTCCGCGCGTTCATCGACAGCGAGATGAAGTTCTGGACGCCGGTCATCGAGACCGGCCACATCAGGATCAATTGACATCTCGCGCCGCCGAGCGAAGCGAGGGTCCGGCGCGAGCCGTAAATGCGGCGCGGCCCCTAAGCCGCCGTCGACTTCACGTCCTTCACGTCCGTGAAGCTAATGCCCGGCGCGCGATCGCGGGTGTAATCGAGCGTGAACTGATTGCGCGCCATGAACACGATATCGCCGTCGAGGTCCTCGGCGACGCTTGCGGAATTGGCCGCGACGAAATCGTCGAGCTTCTTGCCCTCCTCGGCCGCGATCCAGCGCGCCAGCTGAAACTCCGCGGTCTCGAAGCCGACGTCGATGCCATACTCGTTGTCGAGTCGCACCTTGAGCACGTCGAGCTGTAGCGGACCCACGACGCCGACCAGCGCCGGCGAGCCGTCGAGCGGGCGGAACACCTGTACGACGCCCTCCTCCGCCATTTCCTGCAGCGCCTGCTTGAGCTTCTTCGCTTTCATCGGATCGGCGAGCCGCACGCGGCGCAGGATTTCCGGCGCGAAGTTCGGCACCCCGAGAAACTTGACATCCTCGCCTTCGCTCAGGGTATCGCCGATGCGCAATGTGCCGTGATTGGGAATGCCGACCACATCGCCGGCAAAGGCTTCATCCGCCAGCGCGCGGTCCTGGGCAAAGAAGAAATGCGGGGTCGACAGGCTCATCGGCTTGCCGGTGCGCACGATCTTCGCCTTCATGCCGCGGGTGAGCTTGCCCGAGCAGAGCCGCGCAAAGGCAATGCGATCGCGGTGATTGGGATCCATGTTGGCCTGGATCTTGAACACGAACGCGGTCATCGCTGCTTCATGCGCATCGATGGTCCGCGCGGCGGAGGCCTGCGCGCGCGGCGGCGGCGCGAACGAGGCGAGCGCGTCGAGCAGATCCTTGACGCCGAAATTCTTCAGCGCCGAGCCGAAGAACACCGGCGTCAAATGTCCTTCGCGGAACGAGGCGAACTCGAAGCCGCGGCATGCCTCCTTGACTAGCGCGAGCTCTTCCTCGATCGCCTTGGCATCGAGCATCGCATTCTTGGCCGCGAGTGCCGGCAGATCGAGCGGCTGCGGCTCGACCGTGCGGCCGTCCTCGGCGAGCAGCCGCATCGAACCCTCGGCGAGATCGTAGGTGCCGGCGAAATCGCGGCCACGGCCGATCGGCCAAGTCATCGGCGCGGTGTCGAGGGCAAGCGTCTTCTCGATCTCGTCGAGCAGCTCGAACGGATCGCGGCTCTCGCGGTCCATCTTGTTGATGAAGGTGACGATCGGGATATCGCGCAGCCGGCAGACCTCGAACAGCTTGCGGGTGCGCGCCTCGATGCCTTTTGCCGCGTCGATCACCATCACCGCGGAATCGACGGCGGTGAGCGTGCGATAGGTGTCCTCGGAGAAGTCCTCGTGGCCCGGCGTGTCGAGCAGATTGAAGACGCGGCCGTCGTACTCGAAGGTCATCACCGAGGTGACGACGGAAATGCCGCGCTCGCGCTCGATCGCCATCCAGTCCGAACGCGTGGAGCGGCGGTCGCGCTTGGCCTTGACCTGACCGGCGAGATTGATGGCGCCGCCGAACAGCAGGAGCTTCTCGGTGAGCGTCGTCTTGCCGGCGTCCGGATGCGAAATGATCGCAAAGGTGCGCCGCCGCTCGACCTCGGCAGCGAGCGGCGAATTGGGCAGGGAATCGGCGCGAACCGGCTTGTTCATGAGCGGCATGTGGCAGGGAAAGCGCCCAAAATCAAGGCGTTGGCGTGAAACGAGCGGGTCAGGCCGCTCACAGCATCTGCGGCTGGAAGTAGCGGCGCAGATTGAGCGAGCGCCCGGCCACCATGAACATGCCGTCACCGCGATAGTGGATGGTCTTCGGATATTTCGGCGCTGCAGCCACATGCGCCTTCACCACCTCGAAGATGAACATGTTGTATCTGTCGCAGAGCCGGTCGTCGGCAAGCTTGCATTCGAGGTTGGCGTAACATTGCCCGATGAGCGGCGCCCCGACCTGTTCCGCCGGCTCGGCGGTGAGCTTGAACCTGGCAAATTTGTCGACGCTCGCACCTGAGCAATTGCCGATCTCGACGACGGTCTTGGCCTGATCGACGGTCGGCACATTGATCACGCAGGCACGGCTGCGACGTATCAGTTCGTAGCTGTGGTTGCCACTGGAGATCAGGCAGCCGACCAACGACGGCACGAACTCGATGACCATATGCCAACCCATGGTCATGATGTTGCGCTCGCCCTTCCATGCCGAGCTCACCAGCACGATCGGACCTGGCTCGAGAAAGCGGCGTATTTCGGAGACCGGAAAGTCCTGCTTCTTCTTACGAGCTCGCATGACGCACCGCCTGGCTTGTCTCAATGGACTGTCTATGAAAGCCTGAGTTCGAAATAATGTTCGGGAGCGGAACATGGCGCAAGGATCGACAGGCGCGGCGGCAACCCATCCGCAATCGGCAGCGATCGCAGATTGGACGGCGCGCCCGCCGAGCGCGACCCGCGACCTCGACCGCGACACGCTGACTTTTTCCGAATTCTGGCAAAAGGGCCTCGCCTTGCTCGGGCAGGTGCCCGGAAAGGACAAGCGCAACGAGGCCGAGCAAGCGCTGGCGCAAACCATTCTCGATGCAAGCCGAAGGACGCGCTCGGTGTTTCTGCGTGCGCATGCACCGGCACTCTATCGCCGCCTCACTGCCGATCTTACCCGGCACGTCCGTGTCGAAGCGCTGGCTGAGGCCGCGGCCGAGCACGTCCCGGGTCTCACCCCGACCAAGGCGCAGGTCGCCGCCGAGCGCGCCTGCCTGCAGAAGAACAAGGACGGTCACGAGATCGACCAGGGTCTCCTGTTCAACCATTTCATCGGCGACAAGGACTGCGGGCTGCATCTCTGCCACACCATGCTGCTGCCGCGCGCGGAAGCGCTGGCGCAGCGCGAGCGCCTGGCGCGCGAGGGCCGCGTCGATCTCGGCACCGCGAGCGTCGAGCGCCGCGGCAAAGCCTCGATCGTGACCATGAACAATCCGCGCTACCTCAATGCCGAGGATGACAACACGCTACCCGGTGTCGAGACCGCGATCGATCTCGCGCTGCTCGATTCGGACACGTCTGTTTGCGTGCTGCGCGGCTCGCGCATAGAAGGCGGCAAGTACAACGGTCAGAACGTGTTCTCGACCGGCATCAATCTCACACATCTCTATAACGGCAAGATTTCGTTCCTCTGGTATCTCATCCGCGACATGGGCTTCGTCAACAAGATGTTCCGCGGGCTGGCCCTGCCCGACCTGCCGCCGGACGAGATCTTCGGCGACACTCTGGAGAAGCTGTGGATTGCGGTGGTGGAGAAATTCGCCATCGGCGGCGGCTGCCAATATCTCCTGGCGACCGATTACGTGCTGGCGGCGAGCGATTCCTACATGACGCTGCCGGCGCGCAAGGAAGGCATCATTCCCGGTGTCGCCAATCTGCGACTGACGCGCTTCGTCGGCGACCGCCTGGCGCGGCAATTGGTGATGTACGAGCGGCGCCTCGACTGCGACAGTCCCGAAGGCCGGCTCGTTTGCGACGACGTGGTCGATCCGGAGAAGATCGAGCAGGCGCTGACGGATGTCATCGACCGCTTGACCACGTCTGGCGTGGTCAGCGCCGCCAGCAATCGCCGTGCCTTTCGCATCGCGCAGGAGCCACTCGACCTGTTCCGCTCATACATGGCGGTGTATTCACGCGAGCAGGCCGCCTGCCACTTTTCCCCGGCGCTGATCAGCAATCTCGAGCGCTATTGGAATGCGCAGCAGCGCGCGGCGTGACATTCTTTACGCGCTATCGACGCGCTCCCGCACCAGGCCGTCCGTGAGCCACACCTGATCGGATTTGGCTTCGATCGTGCCGACGATCCCTGCCGCCGCACGACCTTTGGCCAAGACCGCTGAATGCCAATAGCTCTTGGCGCGATCGAGATCGGCAACCTCCATGACGACAATCACGGTGTCGGGCTCATCGGCGGCACAGAATTGACCAAGGTCGGTCAGCCCGGCCGCCTCCCGCTCTTTCTTCAGGCCGTCGAAGACCTGCTGAAAACGCGCCAGATCCTTCACCTTCTGCTTAATGACCATGTAATTTTCATCGCGCACCTCTCTCGCGATGCCAATCCCGCGCAAGCGCAGGCAGTTCCACCATTGGGCAGCCGGTCCTACTTCACCGCCGCTTTGTACTCGTCAGGCTTGAAGCCGACGAGCAACCGCTTGCCGAGGTCGAGCATCGGCCGCTTGATCGCCGAGGGATGCGCCAGCATCAGCTTGATCGCTTTGTCGGCGTTGAGGTTCGCCTTGTCTTTCTCCGGCAGCTTGCGAAAGCTCATGCCGGCACGATTGAGCACGGTTTCCCAACCGAGCTCCTTGCACCATGTCTCCAGCCGTTTCCGGTCGATCCCTTCTTTCTTGTAGTCATGGAAGGCATATGTCACGCCCTGGCCGTCGAGCCAGGCGAACGCCTTCTTCATGGTGTCGCAGTTCTTGATGCCGTAAATGGTGATGGCCATGACAATCCCTGAAATCGCCTGTCGCGAGAAGCACTGATGACTTGCTACGTCGCCTTTCTGCGTGCCGTCAATGTCGGTGGCAAAACGCTGCCGATGGCGACGCTGCGCGACTACGCGCAGGCGCTCGGGCTCGGCAATCCGCGCACGCTGTTGCAAAGCGGCAATCTCGTCTTCACCGCCGACGGCACCACGGTGGCAAAGCTCGAAGCCCTGCTCGAGGCGCGTGCCGAAAAGCGGCTCGGATCGAAGATCGAATGCATGGTGCGCTCGGCGCGCGAGCTCGCCGCGATCATCGCCAAGAACCCGTTTCCCGCCGAGGCCAAGCGCGATCCGGCACATCTCCTGGTGATGGTCCTCAAGGACAAGCCCGGCGCTGCCGCGGTGACCGCGCTGCGCGCGGCCATCAAAGGCCGCGAGACCGTGGCGGCGGCCGGCCGAGAGCTCTACATCGTCTATCCCGATGGCATCGGTCGCTCGAAACTCACGGTGGCGCTGATCGAGAAGACGCTGGCGAGGCGCGGAACGGGGCGCAACTGGAATACGCTCCTCAAGCTCGCCACGCTCACTGAGGAATGATGTCGCGATGACCGATGCGTGGGCGGTGACGGTTGCGATTGAAGGCGCGGAGCCCGTCTCCGGCTTATGGCTCGTCCCACCCGATGCATCCGCTTGCTTGGTGCTGGCGCACGGCGCCGGCGCCGGCATGACACACAAGTCGATGGCCGCGGTCGCTGACGGCCTCGCTGCGCGCGGCATCGCCACGCTGCGCTACCAGTTTCCCTATATGGAGCGCAGATCGAGGCGCCCCGATCCGCCGCCAGTCGCACACGCGGCGGTGCGCGCCGCCGTCGCTGAGGCCGCACGACACGCGAACGGCCTGCCGCTGTTCGCGGGCGGACGCTCCTTCGGCGGGCGCATGACCTCGCAGGCGCAGGCCATCGCCCCCCTTCCCGATGTGCGCGGGCTCGTCTTCTTCGCCTTCCCGCTGCATCCCGCCGGCAAGCCCGCGGCCAGCCGCGCGACACATTTATCCGATGTCGCTATCCCGATGCTGTTCCTCGCCGGAACGAATGACGCGCTGGCGGACCTCGCCTTGCTGCGGCCGGTCGTCGCCAAGCTTTGCGAGCGCGCGACATTGACGCTCGCCGACGGCGCCGACCATTCCTTCCATGTTCCGGCAAAAAGCGGCCGCAAAGATGCCGATGTGCTGGCGGAGCTGCTCGACGCGGCCGCCGCGTGGATGCGACGGATAGGCGGCTAACGCGGCAGCGGCGGCGCCGGCTTATTCCGCCGCGACGCGCGCGGCCTCATCTACGGTCGCGTCAGCATCGGCCACGACCACCATGTTGCGGCCCTGACGCTTCGCCGCATAGGTCGCCCTGTCGGCCTGATGCAGCAGCGTTTCGACCTCATAGCCGAAGCGCCGCGAGTCAGCGATGCCGATACTCACGGTCACGGTCACGGTCACGGTCACGGGCGCACCGTTCATATCGACCGGCGTCGACGCAAACTGCCGGCGGATGCGCTCGGCCACGTGCTGTGCTTCTTCCGCGCCAGTCCCCGGCAGCAGGCAGCAGAACTCCTCGCCGCCCAGACGAAACAGGAAATCGCCGGGTCGGATGAAGTCGTGAACCACGGACACGAACTTCATCAGCACCTGATCGCCGCCGGAATGCCCGAACCGGTCGTTGAGCGACTTGAAATGGTCGAGATCGAGAAACAGCAAGCACAGCGGATCGCCGCTGGTCTGATGTCGCAGCACCAGGCGGCGGCCGCGGATCATGAAGGCGCGACGGTTGAGCGCGCCGGTGAGCGGATCGGTCTGCGCGCGCGTGCGTTGCTGCAGCTCGAGCCGCTCCTTGGTCATCGACACCACCAGCACGGCAAGCGTGATGGTCAAGGCGAACACGATGAGATTGAGCCCGGCGAGCCAGCTCTGCTCGATCGGCAGCGCACCGATCGGGAACGGCGCCAATGTCAGCAGCGGCAGCCGCGAGCCGATGACCAGCGCCAAAACGGAAAACAGCACGATCGTCAGCCAACGCGATGGCAGCCGCTCACTGCGGCCGCGCCAATATTCGATCGCCGTCAGCGCCAGCATCGAGGCGATCAAGGTCGAGGAGAGCACGACGCGCCAGGCGGCTGAATCGAGAAACCCCGGAACGGCGCACGCTGCCAACCACAGCGCGGGAGCCCCCATCAATGGCAGCCATAGGGGCAAGCGCCCTTCGAACACGCGGGCGCCCTGCCAGACGCAGGCAATCGCGCTGACGAGGCACGCCGCCGCGATGCCGATGGCCGTAAAGGCCGGCTCGAAGCCACGCAGCAGCAGGATCAGCGCGCCCGTACCGCCAAAGGCTAGCCCGACGCTGTACCAGGCGAACCAGATGGCGCGCCGGTCCGACATCCAGAAGGCCAGCAGCAGAACACTCAGCAGCAGCTTGATGAGGACGCCGAAGAACAGCACCGTGGACGGATCAATCTGCATTCCTTGGCCTATCGCATGATTCGCGTGTTTGGAATAATCGAGGTCAAAGTCGCAACCACAAGCTGCTGATCTCGCTAAGTATTTCTGAGATGCTCGAGCGCGGCCTCGGATGTAGACAGAGCCTCCCAGACAAGCACGGCACTCGTCTCCAAAGCATGAACAAGCTCGTCCGGCTTCACCTTGTCGCGCGTATCGCCCGCTGTGAGCAGCAGGCGCAGGTTGCTCGCCGGCTCGTCGAACCCCGCCAGCAGGCGCAACGCAGGAATCCCGGCCGCCGCGAAATTCGCGTGATCGGAATTGTTCATGGGCGGCAAGTACGTCGCCAGCTGCAAGGCGCGCTCGGCCGCGACCTGCTTGATCCAGCCATCGAGCTGCTCGAAGCCAGAGGTCAGCGCGGTAAGCCTCGATGCTCCGGCGACCGAATCAAGATTGACATTCATCCACACGCGCCGGCGCTGCGCCTCGTCGATTTGCGTAAGCCAGCGCCGCGAGCCGGCGAGACCCCACTCTTCCGCGCCGAACAGACAAATGCGTAATCCATGCGGCAAGCTTCTCGTATGCGGCGCCAGCAGTCGCGCCAACGCCAGTGCAACAGCGAGGCCGCTGGCGTTGTCGATCGCGCTCTCGCCCAGCGGATGCCCGTCAACATGCGCGCTCACCACGATCCAATCGGGTGCTCGACCAGGCAGATCGAGCACGAGCACGCGCGCCTGGCCGGTGTAATCTTGTCCCGTGATCCGCAGGCGAGCGAGCGATCGCGCGCCGCCGCGCGATGCGCTGAGCTGTGACGCGGCCCCGGCGCTGATGCCGAGCGCGGGGATGCCCGGGCCGCCGTCGCGGCCGCTCGAACCCGACACCGGACCGACACCCAGCTCCTGATGCGCGATCAGAAAGCCGGCGGCGCCGTGCTGCTGCGCCAGGCCAAGTTTCACGCGCCGATGCACATGCCCGGCGGCGAACGGATATTCATGGCGCACGAGCACGATGCGGCCGCGGATGCTCGGGGCCTGCCGGGCAAAGTCCTCGGCACGGCCGAGACCGAGATCGAGCACCTCGGCGGTCACTCCTTCGGGCGCCGTGAAGGCTGCTCCAAGCAGCGGCGTGCAGGTAAGCGCGGCGCCGCTGTCCGCGTCCAGCAGCTCAGCACGGTCACAACGCCACGCGGGGTATTCGACAAAATCCTCACGCACGGTGCCGCCCGGCACTTCCGTGAGCCGCGCTCGCAGCCAGTCCATCGCCGTGGCCTCGCTTGCCGATCCGGCAAGGCGGCCACCGAACCCGCAGAGCGTGAGGAAGTCCGACCACAGCGCCTGTTCGATGCCCGCTGGCAGCCGTGGCGCGGGCGAAGCGAACGCTTGTGTCACTGCGGCGTAATCCCCGCGGCCTTCACAATAGCGGCCCAGCGCGCGGTGTCGCTGGCAAGCAGCGCGCCGAATTCGGCGGGCGTTGCCTGTGATGGCGTCACGCCGAGTGGGTCGAGGCGTTTGACGAACTCGGCATCGGCGAGCAGGGTCGACAGAGCTTTGGAGAGCCGCGCCGCGATCGCAGGCGGCACGCCAGCCGGCGCCAGGATGCCCCACCAATGCTCGACGACGAGATCGATACCGATCTCCTTGAAGGTCGGGATCGTCGGGCGCGACGGCAGACGCTGCTCACTGGCGATCGCCAGCGCGCGCACGCTGCCATTGTCGAGCATACCGCTTGCGGTCGCGAGGGTGGTGAAGCCGGACTGCACATGACCCGCCATGAGGTCGTTGATCGCCGGCCCGGCGCCGCGGTACGGCACGTGCAGGAGCCTTACGCCGGCTCTGAGCTGGAACAGCTCGGCGGTGAGATGCGTGGTGCTCCCAATGCCGCCCGAGGCGATGGTGATCTTGCCCGGATCAGACTTGGCGAGCGCGATGAACTCCGGCGCGGTTTTCGCGGCAACCGACGGATTGACGAACAGCACCATCGACGCCGTGCCGATCAGCCCGATCGGCGTGAAGTCGCGCACGGGGTCGTAGCGCACGTCCTTCTGGATTGCCGGGATGATGGCGTGCGGCATGTCGGCGAGGAGCAGCGTATAGCCGTCGGGCGTCGCGCGGGCGGCGGCTTCGATGCCGACACGACTTCCCGCCCCTGCCCGGTCCTCGATGACGATCGGCTGACCGAGCGCCGGCGACAGCCGGTCGGCCAGGAGCCGCGCCAGCACGTCGGAGCTGCCGCCGGCCGCGTAAGGCACGATGATGGTGATCGGACGGTCTGGATAGGTTTGTGCGAACGCCGGCGCAGCGACAAGCCCGCACAGCAGCGCGCATGCGATGAAGGCCAGCAGACGATGCCCGAGAGTCCGCTTCGACGACGAAAGATCGAGTGCCAACATGCCCACGTTACCCTGACTTCCCGTCATCGAGACTGACGATGACCGCGGCGTTGGCGATAACGATGGAATCGCCGCCGCTTGCGGCAGGGATTTCCAGGCCGCCGCTGACCGCGGTGACGGTCACTGTGCCGTAAGGCAGCTCCTTCGCGACAGCCGCCGTGTCGACACCGCCCGGATCCGGCACGGCGATGGTCACGTCGACGAACATGTCGTGGGGCGTTTTGCCGAACAACCGGACGAAGCTCAAGCTCGAGTGGCGGATGGCATCGGAGACCGCACGCTTTGCAGCCTTAGTCGCGTCCTTGCCGTGAACATCGACGCCCATGCCCATCTCGGTGATGCAGCGCACGCGTGCCATTCGCTAACCTCCACTGAATTGTTCTGTCGTCACCGCGGGCCGCGCCTCGACCTTCGGGAATGGCCTGAACGTGAGCAGCACCAGAACGGCGCCAAGCCCGACGGCCCAGGAGCCGATATAGAGCCAAGCGTAACTGGCGAACGTATCGTAGATCAGACCGCCGGCCACCGGCCCGGTGGCCATGCCGAGGCTGCCGGCCATCGCGGTGCCGCCGATGATGGTGCCCAGCATGCGCAGCGGGAAGTTTTCGCGGATGAGCACGGAATAGAGCGGCATGGTGCCCGCATAGACGAAGCCGAACAGCGCCGCCACAGCATAGAAGGCGTTGAGCTCGCGCACGAACGCATAGGCGAGCGCGCCGAATGCCTGGATGAGCAGGCCGACGACGAGCACGCGCTTGGCGCCGAAACGATCGCCGAGCAAGCCGAACGCGAGCCGCCCGCCGAGCCCGGAAAGCCCTTCCACGCTGTAGATCGTGACCGCCGCGATCAAGGGGATGCCGCAACTGACGGCGTAGCTCACGGTGTGGATGATCGGGCCCGAATGCGTCGCGCAGCAAAAGAAGTTCGTCAGCAGCAGGATGATGAACTGCGGGGAACGCAGCGCCTGCGAAAGCGAGAGCTCCGCGGGCGGCGCATCTGCAGCCGACGAACTCGTCGCGCCCGCCTCGAGCGCCGGTGGGCGGCGCACGAAAAGCGAGACCGGGATCATGATCGCGGCAACGACCACGGCCAGGATTTGCATCGACGTCCGCCAGTCATGATGGGAGACGAGCCAGGCGACAAGCGGCGACATGGTCATCGGCGCCATGCCCATGCCGGCAGAGACCAGCGACACGGCAAGGCTGCGATGGGTGTCGAACCAGCCGGTGACGGTCGCCATCATCGGCGCGAAGATCGCAGCCGTGGCACCGCCGAGCACGGCGCCGAAGAGGACTTGAAAGGCGAGCAGCGAGGTCGCCCGGCTGGCGAGCGCTAGGCTTGTGGCGATCACGATCGAGCCGGTCAGCACCACGGGCAACGGTCCGAAGCGATCGGACACGGTGCCCCAGATCATGCTGGTCAGCGCCATGGCGAGAAAGCCGACAGTCATGGCGCTAGAGACGCCCGTCACCGACCAGCCGGTGTCCCGCGCCATGGACTGCAGCAGAACCGGCAGTGAAAACATGCCGCCGATGGCGACGCAGCCCAGGATGCCGCCTGCCGCGACGATCACCCAGCGATAGCGAGAATTGTCCATTCCTGATCTCCAGTTTGGCACTCACCGGGTAGAAGACGAACGAGACGCGCTCGAATCGACAGGCTGATGTTCCCGCCGGCTGATTTTTTGGCGGATGCGGCAAGTGCGCTGGTCCGGCTTCAGTATTGCTGAAGTCGCGGGTGAGCGCACAAGGACGATTCACTAAAGGCCGGCCTTTTGCACGACAAGCGTCGTACCTATGTCGAGCGCGAACAGCTGCCCCGCACGGAGACAAAAGCCATGAGCAATTCGGATCGGGTTTGGTGCATTACCGGCGCATCCTCGGGCTTTGGGCGCGCGCTGGCGCAGGCGGTCATCGGTCGCGGCGAGCGCGTTGCGGTCGGCGCGCGCCGCCGCGAGGCGCTCGCGGAATTGGCCGAGAGCGGTGGTGGCCGCGTACTGGCACTGCCGCTGGACGTAACCGATGACGGGGCGCGCAAGACGGCTATCGCTTCCGTGCTGGAGACATTCGGGCGTATCGATGTGCTGGCGAATATTGCAGGGCGCGGCTCGCTCGGTGCCGTGGAGGAGTTCGCACCCGAGCAGTTGCGTGCGCAAATGGAGCTCAACTTCTTCGCCGCGGCAGAACTAACCCGTGAGGCGCTCCCGGCGATGCGCCGCCAAGGCGCCGGCCACATCCTCAACCTCACCAGCATCGGCGGGCTGATCTCCATCGGCGGCTTCGGCGCCTACTGCGCCTCGAAATTCGCGCTGGAAGCCTGGAGCGAGGCGCTCGCCGACGAAGTCGCGGCGCTCGGCATCAAGGTGACGCTGGTCGAGCCGGGCAATTTCCGCACCGAGTTCGCCGGCGACGCCAATATGCGGCCGGCCGCGCCGCTCGATGCTTATCGCGCGATCATCGGTCCGATTGAAGAGTTCCTCTATGGACAAAACGGCCGTCAGCCCGGGGACCCGGCGAAAGCCGCGGAAGCGATGATTGCGGTGGTCGACGATCCCTCGCCGCCGCGCCGGCTGGTGCTCGGCGGCGACGCTTATGACGTTCTGGATCGCACCATGGCGGCACGGATGGCCGACATCGACCGCTATCGCGCGCTCGGTGAAGCAACCGATTTCGTCGGCGCCGAGGTCAGACGGATCGGAGCGGCGTGAAGGTTGAGATGCGCCTGAGAAATCGACCCACCGATTTTTGACATACGCAATCCCCGCACGACTGTTCAGGGAGGCGGCAATCGGCAGCAAGAGAATGCAGAATGGAGATGGCGTATCGAGATCGGTGGCAGTCTGAAATTGCCGCGCTGAAGAAAATCCTCTCTGCGTTCGACTTAAGAGAACAGCGCAAATGGGGGAAGCCCTGCTACACGATGGATGGAAAAAACGTCGTCATCATCCAGGGCTTCAAAGACTATTGCGCGTTGGGCTTTTTTCAGGGTGCGCTGCTGAAGGATCCAAAAAAGCTGCTGGTGCAGCTTGGACGGGTTCAGGCAGCGCGGGTGATGAAGTTCACCAGCGCCAAGGACATTGCCGCGAACGCGGCCACCATCAAGGCATATGTGCGCGAAGCCGTGGCAGCTGAGAAGGCTGGGATGAAAGTTGAGAAGAAGCCCCTAGCGATTCCCGTCCCCAAAGAATTGAAGGATAAGTTTCGCAAAGATCCACGATTCAAGCGGGCGTTCGAGGCGCTCACGCCAGGCCGGCAAAGGGGTTACCTGTTTCACTTCTCCGGCGCGAAACAATCTGCGACGCGAACAGCGCGGATCGAGAAGGCGATGCCTGCGATCTTCGCAGGACGAGGGTTTCTGGAGCGGCGATAGATTGTGAAAATATGGACGGGTACCGAGAGAGTCGCTCGCGGTCGATGGTGGACTTTACCGGCTGAGAACGACGTGGGTGGCATACTCGGTCGCCTGATGCTCGGTGACGCGGTAGCCAAGCCCCGGCAGATCGATCCCGGCGAACATCGCTTCGCCTTGCCCAAGGACCACCGGGGATAACGCGAAATGCAGCTCGTCGATCAGGCCGGCGCGGAGATATTGATGCACTGTCTCGACACCACCGCCGATCTTCACGTCGCGACCATTGGCGGCTTGCTTCGCCTGTTGCAAGGCCGCTTCAATCCCCTTCGTCACGAAGAAGAAGGTCGTGCCGCCCTCCATCTCGATCGGATCGCGCGGATAATGGGTCAGCACGAACGTCGGCGCGTGGTAGGGCGGATTGGTCCCCCACCAGCCCTTCCAGCTCTCGTCCGGCCAGGGACCGCGGATCGGCCCGAACATATTGCGGCCGAGGATGAACGCGCCGAACCCGTCCATCGAACGATGTGCGTAGGCCTGATCGACGCCGTCTGAGCCGCCATCCTGGCCGATCATGGCCCGGAACATGCGCGTACCGAACATCCACTGGTGCAGCTCCTGCCCGCGCTTGCCGAGCGGATTTTCGAGACTTTGCTCAGGCCCGGCTCCGAAACCGTCGAGCGAGATCGAAAAGCCTGCAACGCGCACTCTCGTCATAACGCCTCCTCAGCTGCAGTTCGCCTGTGAAATTGCGATCGCGGAAGCGGGACCACATCGATGAAGCGGTAGGGCGCAAAGCAGCAAGCTATCGACTAGTCTGTCGACCTAAAGTGACCATCCGAAGGCTGTGCTATCCGATTTTGTCCCACAGCACTCGCCCTCACTCCCACTCGATTGTGCCGGGCGGCTTGCTGGTCACGTCATAGACGACGCGATTGACGCCCTTCACCTCGTTGACGATGCGCGTGGCGACGCGGCCGAGGAAGGCCATGTCGAAGTGATAGAAGTCGGCGGTCATGCCGTCGGTCGAGGTCACGGCGCGCAGGCCGAGAACGTGGTCGTAGGTGCGGAAGTCGCCCATCACGCCGACGGTCTTCACCGGCAGGATCACCGCGAAGGCCTGCCAGATGTCGTCGTAAAGCCCGGCACGGCGGATCTCCTCGATGTAGATCTCATCAGCGAGCCGCAGGATGTCGAGCTTGTCCTTGGTGATGGCGCCAGGGCAGCGGATCGCCAAGCCCGGACCCGGGAACGGATGCCGGCCGACGAATACCTCCGGCAGGCCGAGCTCGCGGCCGAGCGCGCGCACCTCGTCCTTGAACAGTTCGCGCAGCGGCTCGACGAGCTTCATATTCATCCGCTCGGGAAGCCCGCCGACATTATGGTGCGACTTGATGGTCACCGACGGCCCGCCGGTGAACGAGACGCTCTCGATCACGTCGGGGTAAAGCGTGCCCTGCGCGAGAAATTCCGCGCCGCCGAGCTTCTTCGCTTCCTGCTCGAACACGTCGATGAACAGCTTGCCGATGATCTTGCGCTTCTGCTCCGGCTCGTCGATGCCGGCGAGCGCCTTGAGGAACATGTCCTCGGCTTCGACATGCACCAGCGGGATGTTGTAGTGGCCGCGAAACAGCGCTGCGACTTTCTCGCCTTCGGCGAGACGCAGGAGCCCGTGATCGACGAAGACGCAGGTGAGCTGATCGCCGATCGCCTCGTGGATCAGCACCGCCGCCACCGCGCTGTCGACGCCGCCCGAGAGCCCGCAGATCACGCGGCCGTTGCCGACCTGCTTCCTTATCTTCTCGATTGCCTCTTCTTTGAAGGCGCGCATCGTCCAGTCGCCGCTGCAGCCGACGATCTTGCGCACGAAGTTGCGTAAGAGCGCGGCGCCGTGCGGTGTGTGCACGACCTCGAGATGGAATTGCGTCGCGTAGAACTTGCGCACGTCGTCGCCGATCATGGCGATGGGCGCGTTCTGCGAGATGCCGAGCACGCGGAAGCCGGGCGGCAGCGCCGTGACACGGTCGCCGTGGCTCATCCACACCGGATAGCGCTCGCCCTTGGTCCACACGCCTTCGAGCAGCGGACTGTTGTCGACGATCTCGACCTCGGCGCGGCCGAACTCGCGATGGTGCCCGCCCTCGACCTTGCCGCCGAGCTGCTGCGCCATGGCCTGCTCGCCGTAGCAAATGCCGAGCACCGGCACGCCGGCGTCGTAGATCGTTTTCGGCGCGAGCGGCGCATTCGCCTCATGCACGGAGGCGGGACCGCCGGAGAGGATGACGCCGCGCGGCTTCATCGCCGCGAAGGCTTCCGCGGCTTTCTGGAACGGGACGATCTCGGAATAGACCCCCTCCTCGCGCACGCGCCGCGCGATGAGCTGGGTGACCTGGGAGCCGAAATCGACGATGAGGATCTTGTCGTGCATGCCGGGTGTTGCCCCCGGAACAGCGGCGGAATCGGGATGATCGTCGGTCCGGGGCAATGATTTGAGGTTTGCGAGCGGCGGGGTCAAGGCGCGATCAGTCTCCGTTGATCTGCAGTGGTTTTATCGCATTCGCGCGGCCGCGATATGCGGGCGACCGAGCCAATCCCGCCGAAACGCGCCGTCATCCACATGATGTTCGAGCGGCCCCGCTCGCGGGCTCCTCGCGCGACGTGACGCTTTGTCGGTTGTGCGATTTGACCTCCACACCACAATATGGGAACATAACAAGAACAATAACGTGGGAGGGCCCGGTGTTTGAGTATCTCGCTCGATTCTTGATTGCGGCCTTACTCGCCTGGATCTTGCCTGAAACCGCACAAACGCAGGATCAGCGCGACGATAATCGCATCTTGCTTGTCGCTGCGGTCGCAAACGCAATGATCCTGGATCGGCCGTATCAGGACGCGCTGGTGAGCGCTTCCGATGGGACGAAATACGTTCAATGCCGCCGGATGCCCAATCGGGCGATGCACTGCGAGTCCGCCGGTACGTTGATGCAGCCCTCTTTGGCGCGTGTGTTGACGCAGGAACGTATCGCCCGGCTGATCGCTCTGGGATGGCACCTTGATCCGAGTTTCGGGAATTACGTGAGGACATTCCCGCCTGACACCTCGTCTGTAGAGGTCGCGAGAAGCATGGTCGAAGTCCTCGAGGAGGCGTATGGCGCGGAGCTCGCAGACGCCTCGATTGAAAGCGATTGGATCAGGAGCGATCCGTGTCCACCGCGGGCCGGTCCCGGCCAAACGCGCGCTGGAATGATCACGGATAGCCCTAAGCTGGCGAAGACGGCCATCCATGCGTGCTCGCTTCCACCGAAGCTGCCTGTGCCCGCCCGATCCGGTGATGACTTGTTCGCAATCTACGGCTTGCGCGTCATCGGTGAGTTGCAGCGGCTGCAAGTGAACTACGGTCGCTCGATCTATATCATGCTTGATCCAGGCCTTGGTTACGTCCAATGCGCGGCCCAGAGCGATCCTTCCAAGATCTATTGCGAGGCCCAATCGGCCGACAGTTGGGAAGGATTGCGGAACGTTCTCACCGCCGAACGTGTGACGCGCCTGCATGCGGCAGGCTTCTCTGAGCCGGGTCGCTCGCCGAATTACTGGAAGGTCTATGAGGATCAATTACCCGATGTGATCGCGCATGAAGTGCTTGGCGTCCTCCACGATGTTTATGGCTACGACGGCTCGACGAGGCTGCGGTTCAAGACGGAAAAGTCCGAGGATTGAGCGAGCCAGCGCGTTCTGCCCACTCATTTAGCATCCGGTTACCTCGTTAAGCTTTGCTGGAGGCGGCTAACCCTCCATTAGGCCTGCCCGTGTGAGAAAGGCTGAAACCTCGGCCCTTTCCACAGTTTCGGGACACCTCTTGGCCTTCCACGCCGACCAGCTGACCCTTGCCGCAACAGCCGCCGATCCGGCCGACCGCCGCGCGAGCCTGTTTCGTGAATCCTTTCGCGGGATGCTCGAGCGCTGGGCGCTGGGAACCGCGTGGGCGCTGACGCCCGCGCGCCTTCGCGGCGTGCCGCCTCTCCTCGGCATGGTGCTCGCCGACGGGATGGCGCCGGACTATGCGCTGCCCGATCCGGAGAGCGCGCTTGAAAAGCCCGCTGGACTCTGCGGCGTCGTCCACGATCTCTCGGTGCCGACGCTGCTCAACGCCTATCGCCGCGGCATCTATCCATGGGCGCATGTCGGACCGCTGAAATGGTGGTCGCCGCCGCAGCGCTCCGTATTGTTCTTCAACGAATATCACATCGCCAAGCGCCTGCGCCGGCAGATGCGGCAAGGCCAGTACACGGTGACCTTCGACCGCGACTTCGAGGGCGTGATCACCGCCTGCGCGGCGCCGCGCGAAGGCCGCTTCCATCTCACCTGGATCACGCCGCGCATCATGCGCGCCTATGCCGAGCTGTTCGACGCCGGCCATGCGCACAGCTTCGAGGTATGGAATGCGGCTGGCGAGCTCGCCGGCGGCGGCTATGGCGTCGCTCTCGGCGGAATGTTCGTCACCGAGAGCCAGTTCTCGCGCGAGACCAACACATCAAAAATCGGCATGACCGTGCTCAACTGGCATCTGGCGCAGTGGGGCTTCGGCTTCAACGACGGCAAGCTGATGACGCCGACCTGCCGCGACATGGGCTTTCGCGAAATCCCGCGCCGTGACTTCCTCGACGTGCTGGCGCGCGCGCAGCGCCCCCCGAGCAAGCTCGGCCGCTGGTCGCTCGAGGAAGAGCTCGGCAAGATCGCCGAGTGGCAGCCGGAAAAAGCCTAGGCTCGCTTCAGCACACTGACGAAAAATCCGTCGGTTTCGGTCAGCCGCGGCGTCATCAGCAAGCCTTCTTCCGAAAGCTTCACCGCCCTCCTAAACAGCAACGCGCGCTCGCCGAGCGCGTTGGTGACCTCAGTCGGCGGCACCACCGCGAAACCCGCGTGCCGCTGCAGGAACGCGCGCACCTGCGCGCCGTTTTCCTCGTCGAGCACCGAGCACGTGACGTAGGCGATGCGACCGCCGGGCTTGAGAAAGCCGACCGCGCGATCGAGCACCTCGGCCTGCTGCTTCTGCCGCTGCTCCAGCGCGCCGGGGCGCACGCGCCATTTGGCGTCGGGATTGCGCCGCCAGGCGCCGGTGCCGGTGCAGGGCGCATCGATGAGCACGAGGTCGCAGCCGCCACCGAGATCGGCGAGCTCATCGCCGCCGCGACGCGGTGTGCGCACCTCCACGAGATTGGCCTTGGCGCGCTCGATGCGCTCATGGATCGGCGCCAGCCGCCGCTTGTCGAGATCGGTGGCGACGATGCGGCCGCGGTTCTCCATCGCCGCCGCGAGCGCCAGCGTCTTGCCGCCGGCGCCAGCGCAAAGGTCGAGCACCTGCTCGCCGGGCTTGGCCTGCGCAAGCAGCGCGGCAAGCTGCGAGCCCTCGTCCTGCACCTCGATCTTGCCTTTGAGGAAGGCTGGCTCGGCGTGGATCGCCGGGCTTCGCGCATCGGCCGAAAGCCGGATGCGCAGCCCGACCGGCGACCAGCGCGTCGGCTCGGGCGACAGATCGTGCAGCTCTCCGAGCATGTCCTCGCGGCGCACCTTAATCGTGTTGGCGCGCAGATCGAGCGGCGCGCGCGAGGCGAGCGCCGCGCCTTCCTCCGCCCGCTCCTCGCCGAACGCGCGCTCGAAATACGGATCAAGCCATTCCGGATAATCGCCGCGTACATGCGCCGGCGCGTCCTCGACATTCGCGGTGTCGAGCCGCGCGCGCTCACCGTCAGTGAGCGGCTCCGGCGCGTAGCGCGATCCGTCGGCGAGTTGCGCGATCTTGTCGGTCGAGAGGCCCCGCTCGCGCTTGAACATGCCGAGCAAAACCGCGCGCGCCGTCTCGGCGCCCATCAGCCAGGCGCTGGAGGCGCGGCGGCGCAGCGCGTCGTAGACGAGGCCCGTGATTGCGGCGCGATCGCCGGAGCCGGCGAAGCGGTGTGCGAGGCCCCACTCCTTGAGCGCATCCGCCGCCGGACGCCGCAGCGTTTCGATGCCGGTGAGAACCTCGATTGCGGCGGCGAGCCGCGCGCCCGGTGTCATGGCAGAGCGAGCAGGATGCGCACGATGAAAATCAGCCACATCAGGGCCAGCACGCCGAAGCCCAGGGCGAATACCCGAAAACGAGAGATCAGACGGTTGGTGGTCACATGAATCGTGGCATGTGCTAGCCGCAGGAGCACAAAGATCCACGCCATGACGACGAAGATGAGGTCGGCGTGCCGCGTCACCAGCGCGAGAATGGTGAGCACGTAGAACAGCACCGGCAGCTGGAATTGGTTGTGATAGGCGTTGCCGATCTGAGTTTCCTGCGCCGGCCAATTCGGCTGGCCGAGCACGATATCGCGCGGATGCACCTTGCCGCCCTTGACCGCCGCCACGCGCACATTGGCGAGCCAGACCAAGAGCACGAAGGTAAGCAGCACCTCGACGAAGAGCGGCGCGAGAATGGCTGGGTACGACATGCGGAAGGTTCCTCCCGAGCGCACCTATAGCCCAGCACTCCCCACAACCCAAATCGAAGATCAGCCCGGAATTTCGATAATGCTGATGAGCACGAAGCGATCGAGCGGCGTGAAGGTCACGCGATAGCTCGTCTCGGTCGCGCGGTCGCGGAAATGGACGTGGGTCTGCCCATCCTGATTGAAGATATTGGTCCGCGTCCACATGGCGCCGTCGCGAAACCAGGGCCCAAGATCACGCACCGAGTTGACGCAGTCGAGCGCCTCGGGGAGCTTGAGCAGGCGCCGCGCATAAGCATTGATCATCAGGATCTTGCCGTCCTGCATTTTGTGATTGTCGCCCGGCGCCTGCACCGCCGCGATCATGCCGATCGGCGAATGATCGAAGATCGCCTTGAGGATCTCGACTTGTCGTCGAGCGGCGCGACGCGCACGAGCAGGAGCTTCGGCTCGCGGCTCTCATCGCTGGCGAGCGGCACCGCGATCTGCTCGAAGCTGAAATGCTGCGTCGAGATCTGCGACACATAGCGGATATAGGTCGCCTGCGCCTTGTTGATGGCCTCAAGATAGACCGACTGGATTTCTTCGGCGACAGCACTCTTGAGCTCCGAGTGCAGCACGCCGGTGAAGTCGCGGCCCATGGTGCGAACGGCGACGGAACCATGGTGCACGAACACGAGATCGTTCGGCAGCTTCATCAGCACCATGGAGCTGTTGGCGACCGTCTGCTGGTCCGGGCCCAACATCTCATTGAGGCGCGGCAACTTGGTGGTCCCGAGAGTACGCCAGCGATCGTAGACGGCGAGCAGGTCCGGCGAGCGGCACAGATCGGAGATGTCGCGGCCCATCCAGGCCTGCACGGTCTTGCCGGCCGGTGCGCAATCGCCGGACTTCGCGTCTTCCACCACGCGGAGTGCCTGGACCTGTGACATCGAACGCCACCCTGTCTCGGAACTCATGGTTCCGTTTGGGGGCATCCTAGGGTCGTAGCCTTCAGCAACCGTTAAAACGTAACCTAAGTATTTTCCCGTAGTGCGTGCGTCACGCCCGGCTTGGGTAATTCGGGCTTTCGCGGGTGATGGTCACGTCGTGCACATGGCTTTCGCGCAAGCCAGCGCCGGAGATGCGCACGAATTCCGCACGCTTGTGCAGCTCGGCAAGCGTTGGCGCACCCACATAACCCATCGCCGCGCGTAGCCCCCCGGCGAGCTGATGCAGCACGGTCGCGGCTGCGCCCTTGTACGGCACCTGGCCTTCGACGCCCTCAGGCACGAGCTTGAGCGTGTCCTTGATGTCCTGCTGGAAGTAGCGATCGGCGGAGCCGCGCGCCATGGCACCGACCGAGCCCATGCCGCGATAGGTTTTGTAGGAGCGGCCCTGATAGAGAAACACCTCGCCCGGCGTCTCGTCGGTGCCGGCGAGCAGCGAACCAATCATCGCGCAATCGGCTCCGGCGGCGAGCGCCTTGGCGAGATCGCCGGAATACTTGATGCCGCCGTCAGCGATCACCGGCGTGTTGGTCTTCTGCGCGACATCGACGGTATCCATGATCGCGGTGAGCTGCGGCACGCCAACGCCGGCAACGATGCGCGTCGTGCAGATCGAGCCCGGGCCGATGCCGACCTTGATGGCGTCGGCGCCGGAATCGATCAACGCCTTGGCACCCTCCGTGGTCGCGATATTGCCGGCGACCACCTGCACCTTGTTGGACAGCCGCTTGATGCGCGAGACGGCCGTGAGCACGTGCTTGGAATGACCGTGCGCGGTGTCGACCACCACGAGGTCGACACCGGCCGCGATCAGCGCCTCGGTGCGCGCGAAGCCCTTGTCGCCAACGGTCGTCGCCGCGGCGACGCGCAGCCGGCCTTGCTCGTCCTTGCAGGCATTCGGATTGGCGACCGCCTTCTCGATGTCCTTCACCGTGATCAGGCCGACGCAGCGGTATTGCGCATCGACCACCAAAAGCTTCTCGATGCGGTGCTGATGCAGCAGCCGCTTGGCTTCGTCCTGGCTGACGCCCTCGCGCACCGTGACCAGATGCTCCTTGGTCATCAGCTCGGCGACCTGCTGGCGCGTGTCGGTCGCGAAGCGCACGTCGCGATTGGTGAGAATGCCGACGAGCTTGCCCGGCTCGTGACCGCTCCCTCCCTCGACGACGGGGATGCCGGAGATGCGATAGGAGGTCATCAAAGCGAGCGCGTCGGCGAGGCTCGCCTGCGGCCCGATGGTGACCGGGTTCACCACCATGCCCGACTCGAACTTCTTCACCTGGCGCACCTGCGCCGCCTGGCCTTCGGGTTCGAGGTTGCGATGGATGACACCGAGCCCGCCGGCCTGCGCCATGGCGATCGCCATCTGCGCCTCGGTCACAGTGTCCATGGCGGAGGCGACGATCGGAAGATTGAGCGAGATCGTGGCTGTGATGCGCGAGCGGATATCGACGTCCGAAGGCATCACGTCCGAGAGTCCCGGCTTGAGCAGGACATCATCGAAGGTCAGCGCTTCGCGTGGGGCTCCGTTCGACCGATCAGCCATTCGCCAACTCCGCTTGAGGTACGCCAAATGTAGGTACGCGAAATGAGCGGGGAACAAGGTTTCCCGCCCGGATCACGGCCCGCTTTTGGGTTGGCGCAGGTCGATAGCATGCTCCATGCGCGATTCCTAGGCCCTCGGTGGATGACTGCCATGACCTGTGAAGACGCAGGTTTCCGGCGGCTCCTCGCGTTGGTTCTGGTACCCAAGCCACTCTGGTCCAAGGTTCGCTCATCGGATGGCCCCACCGCCGCATCGCATCGTGCCGCTGATCGTGGCGGTCGCCCTGTTCATGGAGAACATGGACTCGACCATCATCGCCACCTCGCTGCCGGCGATCGCCACTGATATCGGGACCAATCCGCTGGCGCTCAAGCTCGCGGTCACCTCTTATCTCCTCTCGCTTGCGATCTTCATCCCGGCGAGCGGCTGGACCGCCGATCGCTTCGGCGTGCGCACCGTGTTCCGCGCCGCCATCGCCGTGTTCGTCATCGGCTCGGTTGCCTGCGCGTTCTCGCATTCGCTCGCCGGTTTCGTGGTCGCGCGCATCGTCCAGGGCATGGGCGGGGCGATGATGACGCCGGTGGGGCGCATGGTGCTCATTCGCACCATCGATCGCCGCGAACTCGTCGGTGCCATGGCCTGGGTGACCACGCCGGCGCTGATCGGTCCGGTGATGGGCCCACCGCTTGGCGGCTTCATCACCACATACGCGAGCTGGCACTGGATCTTCTTCATCAACGTGCCGATCGGGCTCCTCGGCATCGTGCTGGTCACCCGTTACATCGAGGACCTGCGCGCTGCCGAGCATGAGCGCTTCGACGTCGTCGGCATGGTGCTCGCCGGGCTGGGCATCGGCGGCCTTGCCTTCGGGCTGTCGGTCCTCGGCCTCAATTTCCTGCCCTGGCCGATCGTTGCGCTGCTGCTCGGCGGCGGTGCCGTCGTCTTCGGCGCCTATCTGGTGCATGCGCGGCGCACGCCCAATCCGGCGCTCGATCTCACGCTGTTCCGCCTGCCGACCTTCCGCGCGAGCGTCGGCGGCGGTTTCCTCTTCCGCCTCGGCATCGGTGCGCTGCCGTTTCTCCTCCCGCTGATGCTGCAGGTCGGCTTCGGCATGACGCCGTTCCAGTCGGGCCTCATCACCTTCGCCTCGGCGATCGGCGCCATGACCATGAAGCTCGGCGTCGCCACCATCCTGCGCACCTTCGGCTTTCGCACCGTGCTGATCGCCAATGCGCTGATCAGCGCGGTCTTCCTCGCCGCCTGCGCCGCCTTCACCCCGACGACGCCCGTTTCGGTGATGTTCATCGTGCTGGCCGTTGGTGGCTTCTTCCGCTCGCTTGAATTCACCAGCATCAACACGCTCGCCTATGCCGAGGTCGAGCCGAAGCGCGTCGGCCGCGCCACCTCGCTGGTCAGCGTCGTGCAGCAGCTGGCGATCTCCTCCGGCGTCGCGATCGGCGCGCTGATCGTGGAAACGGTCGTGCAGCTCAAGGACGAGCCGCGCATCGCTG
Source organism: Pseudolabrys sp. (assembly GCA_035651015.1). Lineage (GTDB taxonomy): Bacteria > Pseudomonadota > Alphaproteobacteria > Rhizobiales > Xanthobacteraceae > Pseudolabrys. The sequence continues at coordinate 30,721 of DASRGN010000025.1, forward strand.
CCCGCGACTTCCCGATCGCCTTCGTGCTCATCGCGGCGGTCTCCGCGGCCTCGGTCCTCATCTTCGCGCGGCTGCCGCAGCACGCCGGCTCCGACATGACCGCCCGCAGACCCGTGCCGGCAGCGCCGTCCGATCAAGGGGTTGGCTAGGTCTGCGAAAGCGTCACGCACGCTTGCCACAAAGGTTAACGCGACTTCTCCACAGCGCTGGACAAGTCATTGCAAAAGCGGATATTTTTGGATCGGTTAAGGTTAATGAGTAACCGTCATGCGTAAGCCGCGTAAACGGCAGGGGTGGCGCCCGAAGTCGACGAGCATTCTCGCCGTGGCGAGCCTGATCATCGGCGTCAGCGGCGCGTCGGCGGCGATGAACCCGGCGGCCCGCGGCTGCGCCGATCAGTCGGAAGCCAACGCCGACAGCCGCATCACCGCCTGCACCAAGCTGCTGCAATCCGGCCTGCGCGGCCAACCACTCGGCGCCGCCTACAGCTTCCGCGGCCTCGCCTATCTCGACCGCGGCGACATTCCGCACGCCATCGCCGACTTCGACAACGCCATCTCCTACGCGCCGGAGCTCGCGGCCTCGTATCAGAACCGTGGCAATGCCTGGTACGCCCGCGGCAATTTCGGCCGCGCGCTCGCCGACTATGACGCGGCGATCAAGCTCGATCCCAACACCGCTTCCCCCTACATCAATCGCGGCACCGTGCGCGGCGACCTCGGCTACACCGAGGGCGCGCTCGAGGATTTCGCCAAGGCGATCAGCCTCGGGGCGAAGCGCGCGAGCCCCTATAATGGCCGCGGCACCCTCTATCTGCGCCAGCGCGACTATGCACGCGCCATCGCCGATTTCGACCAGGCCATCAAGCTCGAGCCGAATTCGCGCAGCTATCGCCTGCGCGCCGAGGCGCGGCAGGCCTCCGGCGACAACGAGCGCGCGCTCACCGATTATGCCGAGGCCGCGCGGCTCGATCCGAAGAACACCGAGGCGATGATGGCCGAAGCCGCGCTGTTGCGGCAGAAGGGCAACTCGGCCAAGGCGCTCGAGGTCTATGACCGCGTCGCCAGCGTCGATCCCAGCCTGGCGACGACTTACAACTTGCGCGCACAGCTCTATGCCGAGAAGGGCGACCGCAAGAAAGCGCTCGCCGATGTCAACGAGGGGCTCAGGCACCAGTGGACGCTCGACGGCATGCGCGCGCGGGCCTCGCTACGCCTGCAGGACGGCGACCTCAAGGGCGCCGTGGCCGACGCCGACGTCGTGCTCAAGCAGGATGCCAACAACGCCGCCGCCTTGGCGATCCGCGGCATCGCCGAGAGCCGCAGGCGCGACTACGACCGCGCGCTGCCGGACCTCGATAAGGCCATCAGCCTCGACGGACAGAACGCGCTCGCCTATGCCGAGCGCGGGCAGATTTACGCGGCCCGCTCCAATCCGGATCGCGCGCTGCCGGACCTCACCCGCGCCATCGATCTGCATGCCGGCAGCCTCGGCATCTATCGCGACCGCGGCCTCATCTACAAAGCCCGCGGCGATTACGCCAAGGCGGTCGACGACCTCACGCAGGCGATCAAGCTCGATCCGCAGTCGGAGACGCTGCGCTATGACCGCGCCTCCGCGGCACGGCAGAAGGGCGATCTCGGCCTCGCACTCGCCGACTATGACGCGGTGCTCGCGCGCAATCCCAACCAGGCCACGAGCCTTTATGAGCGCGGCCTGGTGAAGAAGGCCAAGGGCGATGTCGCCGGCGCCATCGGCGATTTCGACGGCGCCATCCGTCTCGAGCCGAACAACACCGCCGCTTATCGCAACCGCGGCTTCGCGCTGCGCGAGGCCAAGGAGTATGGGCGCGCCATCGCCGATCTCGACCGCGTCGTCAAAGCCAATGCCCGCGACGCCGCGGCCCTTTATCAGCGCGGTCTCGCGCGCGAGGAGACGGCCGATCGCGCCGGCGCGCTCGTCGATTACAAGATGGCGCTGGCGCGCGACCCGCAACTGAGCGATGCGCGCTCGGCCTTCGCCCGGCTCACCCATGAGATGAAGACCAAGCGCTTCAGCCGCGGCAAGGAGATGCCTGTGGAGTCGAAGGCGCCGGGTCCCGCTGAAAAGCCGGTCGCGGAAAAGCCTGCACCGGAAAAATCCGTTGCGGAAAAGCCGGCCACTCCGAAACCCGCCGTGGAAAAGGCCGAGACGCCACCCGCCGCCGAAACGCCGACGGGAAGCATCGAGAAGCGCGCCGCGCCGCGCATTGCCGCCCGGCCCGAGAAGAAGATCACGAAGCGCCAGCGGATCGTCGAGCAGAAGCGCAGGCACGAGATCGAGCGACGCATGGTGCGACGTGTCGAGCAGCGTCCGCCGCCGCCCGGCTCGGTGCCGAACTTCTCCAAGCCGGCGCCGAAGTTCTCCGAGATTTTCGGCGATACGCATATCCGTCGCTGAGCTCCCTCGATTTGATTGCACGGCCTGTCGGTTTCCTCTCCCCCCGCGAACCTCTCCTTCTCACCTCCCCCGCCTGCGGGGGAGGTCGGCGAGCAAAGCGAGCCGGGAGGGGGAATTTCGCGCACAGTGTAGACCTCACCCCCTCCCCAACCCTCCCCCGCAAGCGGGAGAGGGAGCGCGCCGAGTGTGTGGCTCGCGTTGAGCGCATCGCGTCTGACTCACTTTTCAAACAACCTGCAACAGCCAACGCTGCGCACTCTCGACGGTGTCGATTTTTGAAAATCAGCGCCGCTTGAAGAAGACCAAGGGCGCGCGGGACATCCGTGATCCTTCGAGATCTACGGATCCTTCGCCCCTCGCGGAACGAAGGCAGGTGGTAGTCAAACCGCAGGTCTCGTCGGATCGAGATATCCCGCGCGCGATGGGTTACGGCTTATTTCGCAAGCCCCCCGGCGGAAGTGTTCCTACCTTCTATCCACCGCTGGATGAGAGTACTTCCCCGGTCCGGCCGGTAGCTCGACCTAAACTGGGGGGACCACACCTCTCGTGATGCACGGGTTCTGTGCACCGGGAGCATCGCGGCTTCACCGCCGGATGGATTGGGTGTTCGTCTGATCGCACCCGTCACTCGGCCATCGCATCCCGCCCCGCGACTGTAGACGCTTGATCAGACGCCCCTTGGTAATGGGACGGGATAAACGTGGTTATAGGTGTGAGCCGCGAGAGGAAAAAGCGATTTTTGAAGTTGCCAACACCATACTCACGATATTCACAGGGCCGGCTTTTCCGCGCGATATTCCGAGAACATGCCGAACGAGACCACGCGATCGCCGCCGGCGAAGCCGGCCTCCTGCAACGCGCGCAAGATCTCATGCGGGGGCGCGCAGGCCTCAATGGAATCCCAGTAATATTGCCACAACAACGACGTGCTGCGGTTGCGCACGATCAGCCGAGCGAGCGCCGGCACGACGGCACGCAGATAGATTTTCAGCAATGCGGTTTGCAACGCGCTGTCCGGCCGCGTGATCTCCAGAATGCAAAGCCGCCCGCCCGGTTGCAAAACCCGGCGGAATTCCGCGAAGGCGCGCGACAGATCGCCGACATGCCGCAGCGCGTAGCCCATGCTCAAAAAATCACAGCTGTTGTCGGGCAAGGGAATGTCTTCGGCCCGGCCCTCGAGCAGACGGACGCCCGTCGGAACGCGCGCGTTTTGCAGCATGCCCTGGCTTGGATCGATGCCGACGACCGAGCCGGCGCTGCCGACGATCGCCGCCGCTTGTGTCGCCACCAGGCCGGTGCCGACACCGACATCCACGACGCGCATCCCGGCCTTGAGGCCTGCGCGCAGCAAGGCCTGACGGCGATACCAAGGGCCGGTCCCAAAGCCGAGGATTTTCTCAACAAGATTGTAGTCAGGCGCCGTGCTGTCGAACATCTGTCGCAGCCAGGCAGGCCGTTCCTGTTCGCTACGGTAATACGCCGTCAACGGGGCGTGCGGCGCATGAACAGGTTCAGTGCTGGACATTTTCCCGGAACCAGACCCCAAACAACGTCGCCGCAAAGGCGCTACCACCGGCACCATAAACCTTGCTAAATAACGCGTCGAGCAGACACGCGGGCGGAGTAATGATGGACAACACCAGCCATGATGGCGTCACCGAATGCGACGTCCTGGTGATTGGCGGCGGCCCCGCCGGCTCGACCGCGGCGGCGCTGCTCGCGCAAAAGGGCTATCGCGTCACGATGCTGGAAAAGAGCCGGCATCCGCGCTTCCACATCGGCGAATCGCTGCTGCCCGCCAATGTCCGCTTGTTCGAGGCGCTCGGCGTGGCCGATGAAATCCGCGGCATTGGGATGGTGAAGTGGGCGGCCGAATTCGAATCGCCCGCGCATGACAACAAACAGGTGTTCGAATTTTCCGAAGCCTGGGACCCCACGGCGCGCTACGCGTATCAGGTCCAGCGCGCCGAATTCGACGAGATCCTGTTCCGCAATGCCGCGCGCAAGGGCGCGACCGCGATCGAAGGCTGCCGCGTCACCGACGTGACGTTCTTGCCTAATGCAAGCGGCGCCCTCGTCCGCGCCAAAGCCGAAGACGGCACGGAGCAGAGCTGGCGCGCACGCTTCGTGCTCGATGCGTCAGGCCGCGACACCTTCATCGGCACACGCATGAAGGCGAAGTTACGCAACAAGCGGCACAACAGCACCGCCGTCTATGCGCACTTCACGGGCGTCCAGCGCAATGAAGGAAAGAACGAAGGCAACATCACCATCTTCTGGTTTCCGCATGGCTGGATCTGGCTCATTCCGCTGGCCAACGGCAAGACCAGCATCGGCGCCGTGATCTGGCCCTACTATCTCAAGTCGCGGACCAAGCCCCTGCCCGAGTTCCTGATGGACAGCCTGAAGCTGTGCCCGCATCTGATGAAGCGAATGCAGCACGCCGAACTGGCGTCGCAGGTCAGCGCGACGGGAAACTACTCGTATGTGTGCAACCACACCCACGGGCAGAATTATCTGCTGCTGGGCGACGCCTACACCTTCATCGATCCGGTGTTCTCCTCCGGCGTGATGCTGGCGATGCAATCCGCCTTTGTCGGCGCCGAAACGGTCGACACCTGCCTGACGCGGCCGGCGGCCGCGCGCGCGGCGCTCAAGCGCTTCGACAAAAGCATGCGCACGGGACCGGCGATGTTCACCTGGTTCATCTATCGTGTTTCCGGACCGACCATGCGCGCCCTGTTCATGTCGCCGCGCAATTTCCTGTCGACCAAGAAGGCCGTGCTCTCGGTGCTGGCGGGAGATGTCTTCGGTCGCTCGCCGATCGGGCCATCATTGTTTGTTTTCAAAATCGTCTATTACCTGACCGCATTGTTCAATCTGCCACGCAGCATCGCCGGCTGGCGGGACCGCAAGAACAATATCCGCGAGGTGCGGATTGATGGGCTGGCCTGACGGATCGTCCGCAAGCATGAGAGGCGGTCGGGCGGGAAAGCTTGTTCTGGACGTCTACGACACATTGATCTGCGCCGTCGGCGCGGCGGTTTTCGTCGGCAGCTTCGTGGCGTCGTCGCTGCTCGCTTTGCCGCTGCGGCTGCTGCTGCCGCGGCGCGTCGCGCAAGAGCTCGGGCGCGCGATCATCATGTACGGCTTTCGCGCGTGCCTGCGTTACGTGACGCTGACCGGGCGCGCCCGCCTGGATCTCACCGAGCTCGACGCGCTGCGCGAGGAGCGCGGGCTGATCATCGCCGCCAACCACCCTGCCCTGTGGGATATCGCGCTCATCGTTTCACGCATGCCGAATTTAGCCTGCATCATGAAGGTCGATGTGGCCAATAACGTCCTGTTGTTCGGCGCCGCCGCGCTCGCGGGCTATATCAGCAACGCCTCGATCCATCAGATGATGCGGCAGGCGATCGCGCAGCTGAAAGAGGGCGATCAGCTGCTGATCTTCCCGGAAGGCACGCGGACCGTTCGCCAGCCGATCAACGCTTTGACCAGCAGCATCGGCGTCATTGCCAGCCACGCCAAAGCGCCGATACAAACGGTGTTCATCGAAACCTCGTCCACGTTCCTGACCAAAGGCCGGTCCTTGCTGAAGATACCGGACTTGCCGCTCTCGGTTCGCGTTCGTCTCGGACGACGGTTTCCCCCGCCGACCGACGCGCGCGATTTTGTCGACGAATTGGAGCGCTATTTCATCGCCGAGCTCGGCGCGAGCCACGGAGCGAACAGAACCGCGTCGGCGACCAATCGATGACCTCAGCACCGGCGACCCACCTGGTCATCATTCCAAGCTTCAATCCCGGACCGAAGGTGATCGACACCGTGCGCGCCGCGCGGGAGCATTGGAATCCCGTCTGGGTCGTCACCGACGGCAGCACCGACGGCACGCCTGCGCTGTTGCAGGGCCTGGCATCGAACGACCCGGGCCTGCGCGTCATCACCCTGCCGAAAAACCGCGGCAAGGGCGCGGCCGTGCTCCATGGTTTGGACCACGCGGCGGCCGCCGGATTCACGCACGCTTTGACCATGGACTCCGACGGCCAGCATCCGAGCGCGTTGATCGGGGCCTTCATGGCGCAATCCATGCGGCAGCCGGACGCCATGATCCTCGGCATGCCGGTCTTCGACGCAAGCGCCCCGAGCCTGCGCGTGAAAGGCCGCAGGATTTCGAATTGGTGGGCCAATTTCGAAACGCTGTGGGCGGGGATCGGCGATTCGCTGTTCGGCTTTCGCGTCTACCCCATCGACGCGCTGCGCAAGGTCATGCACCGGCAGATCTGGATGCGCCGCTTCGATTTCGATGCCGAGGCGGTGGTGCGTCTCTCCTGGCGCGGCGTCCAGCCAATCAATCTGCCGGCGCCGGTGCGCTATTTCACGCGTGCCGAAGGCGGCGTCTCGCATTTCAACTATTGGCGCGACAATGCACTGCTCACGTGGATGCACACGCGCCTGTTCTTCGGCTTCGTGCTCCGCCTGCCGATGTTGCTGCTGCGCAGGATGCGGGATTAGGGCGCGTCCTCGCAAAATTGCAGATTAATTCGCCTAAGGCCAATTCGCCGGTGTCGGAAACGGCACATGCATTGTCATGAGGACAATGGGTGCGCCGCCGCTCGGGATCACCTGGTGCGGCGTGTTGGGCGGGATCAGGATCATGTCGCCCTTGACCACATTGTGCGGCTCGCCGCCTGCGATCGACGGGGCGCTCAGATTGGCCGCGTTCACGCGCTTTTCATCGACGAGCTTGCCGCCGGTGAGAATGTTGCCTGTGCCTTGAAGCACGACCATCAGCTCGGCGTCTTTTTCGTGGAGAGCCGCCGGAGCATTCCCCGGTCGATATTCGAGCTGAGCGCGATAGGGAGCGAGGAGCAGGATCGGCTCGGCGGTCATCGGGGCGTCGCCCTTGCGGTCTTTCTTCGCCTTGTCGATGAGACCCATAATGTCCTTGTCGCTCATGAATGCGGTCGTTGGCGGCGCCGCTTGCTGGGCCAAGGCACCCGAGGTTGCGGCAATGACAAGAGCTGCGCAGGCGAGAACTCGCACGAGCATGGACATCCTCCCGATATCGGCGTCTCGATTGTTGCTTGTTATGGCCGAAATCTTGTCAGCGTTTGGATGATCCCGCAACCCCATGCGCTTCGCCGCCGATGTCCGAATTGGGTCGTAGCGCCGTTGAGGTGACGTGCACAAAGCGCCTGCTTTTCCCTTCATTGCGGAAAATCAACCGGACTCTCGCAGAGTTTTGCCACGGAAACATCTTCTGCAGTTTATCATTCGCGCTGAAAACACTGCTCAACGTCAACGCGCGACCCCGTCGCAGGAATTTCAGGGTCTGCACCTCCCCTTCGTCGTCCCTTCTTTGCTCGGCCATGCCAGATCGCAACCGCACCTGCGAGCAACACAGCGGCCGAGACCACGAGCGATGCATGTGCGCCCGCAATGAACGCGTTGTCTCCTCCCAGCAGCGAACCGAATAGAGCAACGCCAAGCACGCTGCCGGTCTGCCGCGTCGCGTTCAATACGCCCGCGGCGATGCCGGATCGCGACTTCTCGACACTGCCGAGCAGTGTCGAGGTCAAGGACGGCACGAGCAGGCCGAGCCCGCCGCCGAGAACCATGAGCTGAGCGCAGATCGTGGCATAGGTCGTGCCGGAGGCCATGGGCAGCAGCGCAACGCAGCCCGCGGCCGTGATCACACAAGCCAACGCAATGGTTTGCGGCGCGCCGAGGCGCTCGCTGACCGACGCGGTGACGAGATTGGCGGGCAGCACCATGCCCATCATGGGCACGAAGGCGAGGCCCGTTGCGAACGGCGACCAGCCATTGACGTTCTGGAAGTAGAGGCTGAGCACGAAGATCAGGCCGTAGAAGGCGATGTTGAACAGGAGCCCGATCAGCGCGGTCAGCGCGAACATGCGGTGACGGAACAGCGAGAGCGGCAGCATCGGTTGTGGCGCGCGCGCTTCGCGCCAAACGAACAGGAGTCCCATCACCGCCGCCGCCGCGAAGCCCATGATGACGAGCGGATGGCTCCAGCCGAGCGCGCCGCCTTCGATCAGGGCGCCGGCCAGCGTGCCGAGGGCTGCAATCGCCGCGATCTGTCCCGGCAGATCGATCTCGCGCTGCGCGAGCCGCGGCGTCTCCTTCGCATAACGCCAGGCTAGCCAAAGGCCGGCGGCGCCGATCGGCAGGTTGACGAGAAAAATCGCGCGCCAGTCGACCAGCGCGATGAGCGCGCCGCCGACCAACGGCCCCGAAGTCAATGCGACGCTCGCACCTGCGGCCCAGAAGCCGACCGCGCGGCCGCGCGCCTTCGGATCGGTATACGCGTGATTGAGCAGCGTCAGCGAGTTCGGCACCAGAATCGCCGCAGCCAGGCCCTGCACGGAGCGCGCGGCGATCAGGAACATCGCCGACGGCGCCAGCGCGCAGGCGAGCGAGGCCAGCGTGAAGATCGCAAAGCCCGCGATGAATATCCGTTTGGCGCCAACGCGGTCACCGAGCGCGCCGGCGGTCAAAATGAAGGCCGCGAACGCGATGGTATAGGCGGTCACCACCCATTGCAGCTCGGCGACGCTACCGCCGAGCGAGGTGCTGATGCTGCCCAGCGCAGTATTGACGATGGTGATATCGAGCTGCACTACGCCGAGGCCGAGGCTCGTGGCGGCAAGCGCCAGCGCCGTCGCGAGAGACGAACGGGATGACGTGTTGTCGGGGCTGGCTAGTTCCGGCCGCCTTGTGTTGAGCGAAGTTGTTTGCATTGATCACACTCGGTTGTCTGTGAGGATTTGACGGCTCGGACAGGCCCGCTCTTTGCGATCATCATTCGATACCAATCGAATGTTTCGGAGCCGCAGGGATGATATCTTTCGCCCATCGCGGCACTTGCTTTCGCTGGGCTTATTGGTGTCCAGGCAATCTATGTCCGGTGATCGAACCCGTCTCGCGGAAACACTACGGTCTTGGCCGAAGCATTCGTGCTTGGCACTGCA
>DASRGN010000026.1:0-153713 GCA_035651015.1 Pseudolabrys sp.
CAGGACTACCTGTGGGCGACTCTGGTCCGACATTCGAGCCTGACTGCCGACGTTGTGCGGCTGTTTCACGCTCGCTTCGATCCGCGGCTCAAAGCTTCCACCGAGGAACGCAAGCGGCAGGCGGACGAGATCGCCGCCGCCATCGAAAACGGGTTGCAGGCGGTGGACAGCCTCGACGAGGATCGCATCGTCCGGCATTTCGTCCACGCCGTGCAGGCGGCGCTACGCACCAACTTCTACCAACTCGATGCCGACGGCAAACCGAGCGCGCTCATCGCCATCAAGTTTGCGAGCCGCAAGCTCGACGAGCCGCTGCCGAAGCCGCTGTACGAGATTTTCGTCTACTCGCCGCGCGTGGAAGGCGTGCATCTGCGGTTCGGCAAGGTAGCGCGCGGCGGCATCCGCTGGTCCGACCGGCCGCAGGACTTCCGCACCGAGATCCTCGGCCTGGTGAAGGCGCAGCAGGTGAAAAACGCGGTGATCGTGCCGGTCGGCGCCAAGGGCGGCTTTGTTCCGAAACAAATGCCGGTCGGCGCCTCCCGCGAGGTTGTGCAGGCGGAGGGCATCGCCACCTACAAGCTGTTTATCTCGACACTGCTCGACATCACCGACAATCTCGGCGCCGATGGCGTCATCCCCCCGCGCGATGTCGTGCGCCATGACGACGACGACCCCTATCTCGTCGTCGCCGCCGACAAGGGCACTGCGACCTTCTCCGACATCGCCAACGGGCTTTCTCAGGAGCACGGCTATTGGCTCGGCGACGCCTTCGCCTCCGGCGGTTCCGCCGGCTACGACCACAAGGTCATGGGCATCACCGCGCGTGGCGCCTGGGAAGCGGTGAAGCGGCATTTCCGCGAGATGGACGTCGACATCGGCGTCACGCCGTTCACGGTCGTCGGCGTCGGCGACATGTCGGGCGACGTGTTCGGCAACGGCATGCTGCGCGAGAACACCATCAAGCTCGTCGCCGCGTTCGACCACCGCGACATCTTCATCGATCCCAACCCCGATCCGCAGAAGAGCCTCGCCGAACGTGCGCGGATGTTCGCGCTGCCGCGCTCGAGCTGGCAGGACTACGACAAATCACTGATCTCCAAGGGTGGCGGCATCTATCCGCGGTCCGCCAAGGAGATCGCGCTCTCCGAGGAGGCGCGCGCGCTTCTTGGCATTACGGCGGACAAGGCGACGCCGCAACAGGTGATGCGTGCGATCCTCAAAGCGCGCGCCGATCTGCTCTGGTTCGGCGGCATCGGCACCTATGTGCGCGCCTCGAGCGAGGGCGACGACCAGGCCGGCGACCGCGCCAATGATGCGATCCGCATCACCGCCGCCGACATCGGCGCCAAGGTGGTGGGCGAGGGCGCCAATCTCGGCATGACGCAGCGCGGCCGCGTCGAAGCCGCGGGTCGCGGCACCAGGCTCAACACTGACGCCATCGACAATTCCGCCGGCGTCAACACCTCCGACGTCGAGGTGAACATCAAGATCGCGCTGAGCCTGCCGGTGCGCGACAAGCGCCTGACATTGGAGACGCGCAACACGCTGCTGGCGCAGATGACCGACGAGGTCGGCCGTCTCGTGCTGCGCAACAACTATCTGCAGACCTTGGCGCTGTCGCTCGCGCAAACGCGCGGGCTCGAGGACCTCGGCTTCCAGCAACGGCTGATGCAGATCCTCGAGTCGCGCAATCTGCTCGACCGTACCGTCGAATTTCTGCCCGACGACGCAGAGCTCGCGGAACGGCGCAAGCGCGGCCGTGGGCTGACGCGACCGGAGCTCGCGGTGCTGCTCGCTTACGCCAAGCTCTCGCTCTACGACGAGCTGCTCGAATCGAGCGTGCCCGACGACCCTTATCTCGGCCGCGAGCTCGGCCGCTATTTCCCCAAGGAGATCGCCGGGCGCTTCCCCGACGCGCTGGAGAAGCATCGCCTGCGCCGCGAGATCATCGCCACGCAACTCGCCAACTCGATGATCAACCGCGGCGGCCCGACGCTCACGGTGCGCATCGCCGACCAGACTGGCTCGCCGTCATCGTCGATTGCTTCGGCGTTCGCCGCCGTGCGCGACAGCTACGGCATGACCGCGCTCAATGGCGACATCGACGCACTCGACACCAAGGTCGCCGGCAAGACACAGCTCGAGCTTTACGCCGCGGTGGAGAATCTGCTGCTCGACCGCCTGGTCTGGTTCCTGCGCAATGTCGATCTGACCAAAGGGCTTGCCGGTATTGTCGAACACTATGCCGCCGGCGTCGCGCAGGTCGAGACGGCGCTTGATTCCGCGCTGTCGAAGGATGAGCTGGCCGCCCGCGCCGCGCGACAAGGCGAGCTGACCAATGCCAGTGTGCCGGAAGCACTCGCCCGCCGCGTCGCCAATCTGCCGCTGCTGCGCTCCGCGCCGGACATCGTGCTGGTCGCGGACCGCACCAAGCGCCCGGTCACCGAGGTCACCGCGACTTATTTCGCCGCAGCCTCGTTCTTCCAGCTGGATCGCATCGCGGGCGCCGCGCAGCAGATCGTCGTCGCCGATTACTTCGATCGCCTGGCGCTCGACCGCGCGCTCGATTCCATCGGCGACGCGGAGAGGCGGCTCACGGCGGCCATGCTCGGCAATGGCGCCACCGGCGCCGGCGCGGTCGATGTCTGGGTCAAGCCGCGCGCGCATGAAGTCGAGCGCATTCGAAGCTCGATCCACGAGATCGCCGGCTCGGGACTGACGCTGTCGAAGCTCTCGGTGGCGGCGAGTTTGCTGGGCGATCTGGCGCGGCAGTAGCCATGCAGGCTAGTGCCGGAAATGCCGTGTGCCGGTGAACACCATGGCGATGCCGTGGTCGTCGGCGGCCTTGATCACGTCACCATCGCGCATCGAGCCGCCCGGCTGGATCACGGCTGTGGCGCCGGCTTCGACCGCGACGAGAAGACCGTCGGGAAACGGAAAGAACGCATCCGAGGCGACCACCGAGCCCTTGGTCAGCGGCGCCGCGAGCTTTAATTCCGTCGCCGCATCCTCAGCCTTGCGCGCGGCGATGCGCGCTGAATCGACGCGGCTCATCTGACCGGCGCCGATGCCGACGGTGGCGTTGTCCTTGGCGTAGACGATGGTGTTCGACTTCACGTGCTTGGCGACGCGGAAGGCGAAGCGCAGGTCGCGCAGCTCGGCTTCGCTCGGCGCGCGTTTGGTCACGGTCTGGAGCTGCATCTCGTCGACCACCGCATTGTCACGTGACTGCACAAGGAGCCCGCCGGCGACGGATTTGACGGTGAGGCCGCGCGCACGCGGATCGGGCAGCCCGCCAGTGAGGAGGAGCCGCAAGTTCTTCTTGGCGCCGACGATCGCGATCGCCTCCGCGCTGGCGTCGGGCGCGATGATCACCTCGGTGAAGATCTCGGTGATGGCTTTCGCGGCTTCCGCGTCGAGCGGTCGATTGAGTGCGACGATGCCGCCGAAGGCCGAGGTGGAATCGCAGGCGAGCGCGCGGCGATAGGCATCGACGAGGTTGTCACCCTCGGCGACACCGCACGGGTTGGCGTGCTTGACGATGACGCAGGCGGCGGTGCGCTTGGGATCGAACTCGGCGACGCATTCATATGCCGCGTCGGTGTCGTTGATGTTGTTGTAGGAGAGCTGCTTGCCTTGCACCTGTCGTGCGGTGGCGACGCCGAAGCGTTGGTTCGGCGTGCGATAGAAGGCGGCGCTCTGATGCGGGTTCTCGCCGTAGCGCAGTGCTTCCGCGAGCTTGCCGCCGAAGGCGCGATAATCCGGCGCCGGATCCTTCAGCGTCTCCGCGAACCAGTTGGAGATCGCGGCGTCGTAGGCGGCGGTGCGCGCATAGGCCTTGGCGGCGAGTTTCTGCCGCAACGGCAGCGTGGTGGCGCCGTTGTGCTGCGCGAGCTCGGCGAGCACCGCGGCATAATCGGATGCCTCGACCACGACGGTGACATCGCCGTGGTTCTTCGCCGCGGCGCGGATCATCGCCGGACCGCCGATGTCGATGTTCTCGATGCAATCGTCATAGGCGGCGCCTTTGGCAACGGTCGCCTCGAACGGATAGAGATTGACCACCAGGAGATCGATCGGCTGTATGCCGTGCGCCTTCATCGCCGACGCGTGCTCGGCATGATCGCGGATCGCGAGCAGGCCGCCATGCACCTTGGGATGCAGCGTCTTCACGCGGCCGTCCATCATCTCGGGAAAGCCGGTGAGCTCGGCGACGTCGCGCACACGGAGCCCGGCGTCTTTGAGCGCCTTGGCGGTGCCGCCGGTGGAGACGAGCTCGATGCCGTGGCCGTCGAGCGCGCGGGCGAACTCGGTAAGGCCGGTCTTGTCGGATACCGACAGGAGAGCGCGTGTGATGCGGCGCGGATGCGTGGTCATCGGCGCGGTCGCGGTACCACGAATTTTCGCACGGGAAAACCGTGAGGCGGACTTATCCCGCGCCCCCTTTTACAACGGCAGTTCCGGTTCCTCGAAGCGGTCCTTGCGCGGCGGCAGCGGCTGGCTTGCCGGCGGCACATAGGTAAACGCCCAGTGGATCCGGGGCTGGCTGCGTGCGCGGCCATAGATCACGATCTGCACCGTGCGGCGCGGCCCGTCGGGACCGGCGAGGAACACGCTTTCCTCGATTTCCACCGTGTCGGCATAGGCGTTGAAGGTCCACACCTCGCGGTCGGGCAGCACCAGCATCACGCCGCGCCCGTCGGTCAGCCGGTTGGCTTTCACCAGCGGGTGCAGGTGAAAGCGGATGGCGAATTCATCGGCGACTTTGAGCGGGAGCGTATCGCCATGCGCCGGCCTGAACGTGTCCTGGCCTTCCAGGGTATGGCCGTCATTCGACAGCGTCAGCGTGCGATCGTGGACGACGCCGAAATCCGCGGCATAACCGTCATGGGTGGCACGCACCGAGACACCGTCGGAATCGTTTCGCTCGATCTTGATGTCTTTCGGGCCGCCGATCGCGGCGATGCCGAACAGAAGCTTCTTCAACGTCTTGGAGTCGAGGAAGCGGCACGACGAAGTATCATTGAACGTCGCCGTCGAATGCGCCGCGGTGGCGCGCGCCACCTGCCGCCAGGTCTCGCGGCCGATGCTCGGCAGGCCGCAATTGACCACCAGCCGGTGCAGCTTCCACGACAGCTCGAAGGACAGGCAACCGGCATGCGCCTCCTGGCTGAGCGCAATCGACGGCAATCGTCCGACATCCATCAGCGCGGTGGTGGTACCGGCGTCGAGCCGCTGATACCCGGAATGTGGCGCATGCGAGAGCGGCGCGCCGCGCGCGTCGTCATAGGCGAGCACCGTGGCGAGCCAGTCCGCCGGCGTCGGGCCCATGCCGTTGAACAGCGCGAAATTGCCGTCGGCATGCCGGAAGAAGCGCAGCATCGGCATGATGCGATCGATGGCGTTCAGGAGTGCCGGCGGCGGCGCGACGTTGCGCGCGGAGAACGCCTGACGCAGCGGCAGCAGATCGAGCAGGAGCTCGATCAGCGCCGCAGGGTTGCGGCTGATATGCCCGCCGTCGGGGAGGATCTGCCGGTCGAGCTCGGTCATCAGCTTCCGCGCCGTCGGGCGCAGGTAGCGCGACTGCCCCTGCATGCACAGCGCCGCGTAGGTGAGCGCGATCAGGCTTTGCAGCCGCGTCAGGCCGTCGCGACCGGTCGCGAGATTGCGGCGCAGCGCGCGCACCTGGCGGGTGAGGCTGCGGATGAAACGGCGATAGAATTTGCTGTCGGCATCGCTGAGCACCAGCGGCGCCTGGCACAGCCAGGTAATGATGCGGCGGGAGAGCACGTCGGGTCGCCAGGCGACGCCGTTCCCGGAGCCTTGCAAGGCAATCCAGTCGTCGACCAGTGCGCGGGCATTGGCGCGGGTGATCGCCGATTCGCCGGCGCGCAGATGCCGCAGCCAGCCGAAACCGAGCAGGTTGACGGCCCACTCTTCCGAGGGCGGCACCATCTCGAAGGGCGAGCGACGGTCGCAGATGACCACCTTGCCGGCGAAGGCGAAGCGGCCGGCATAAACCTCGGCTGCGCGGGTGGCGTCGGCGGTGCGCAGGTCCTGCGGGGCGATGACCAGGCGATCAGTCTTGCCGCCCGCGAAGCGCCAGCGCAGCACCGAATGCCCGCTGACCCAGCCGGACAGGCTCTGCCACAGTCGGCTGCCAATGAGCACGGAGAGCCTGGTCCGCTCCGCGACCGAGACCCGTGTCATAGAGCCGCCATTCTCCGAGTTCGCCCTCTGGCGCGGAAGCCTGATTCTCCCGCACGCTCCACAGGATAGCGGAGGTGCCGCAAGCGGCCAACAACCTACAATCGAGGATCGAGTCTTACGAACGCAGCAATCTTGCAGCGTAGAAGCCGTCGAGCCCGGCCCAGCGCGGCTCGGCGTCGGGGAGGTGGCAGGGCAGCGTGCGCAAATCGCCCGCGGAGCTGATGAGCTCGGTCTGCCCGAAGAGCTCCGCCGCTTCGATCGGCCGCCGCGCCAGGTCCGGATGCTCGGCGAGAAGGCGTTCGATCTGCGCCACGCCTTCTTCCGGCTCCAGCGAGCAGACGCAGTAGACGATCACACCGCCCGGCTTCACCAGCGCCGCGGCGCGCGCGAGCAGGCGCTGCTGCAGCGAGGTGAGTACGGCGAAGTCGGCTTCATTCTTGAGCCAGGGAATATCGGGATGCCGGCGGATGGTCCCGGTCGCGGAACAAGGCGCGTCGAGCAGCACGGCGTCGAATAGACCACCGTCCCATTCGAGCACATCGGCGGCGATGCTCTCGGCCGTGAGCTTCAATCGCGCGAGATTTTCGCGCAGGCGCGCAAGTCGTGGCGCCGACCGATCGACAGCCGTGACCTGCGCGCCGGTCTGGGCGAGCTGTGCGGTCTTACCGCCGGGTGCGGCGCAAAGGTCGAGCACATTTCGCCCCTGGAGATCGCCGAAGAGGCGGGCCGGCAGTGCTGCGGCCGCGTCCTGCACCCACCACGCGGCTTCGTTGAAGCCGGGCAGCAGCGAGACGGCGCCATGTGCGAGCGTGCGCACCGTGCCGGTCGGCAGCACGCGGCCGTGCAGGCGTGAGGCCCAGCTCTCGCCGTCCTGCTTCACGGTGAGGTCGAGCGCGGGCTCGTTGCGGTTGGCACCGGCGATGGCGCGTGCGGTTTTGGCACCGTAGCTCTTGGTCCAGCGCGCCAGCAGCCAGTCGGGCGTGTCGAGCGCGATCGGGTCGGTTTCCGCAAGCTGTGCTGCACCATGCTGCGCAACACGCCGCAGCACGGCGTTGACCAGGCCGACATAGCGCGCGGCACGGCGATCGGCTTGCGCAAGGCGCACAGCAAGGTCGACGGCCGCATGGTCGGGCACGTCGAGCCAGAGGAGTTGCGTCGCGCCGAGCATCAGGATGGTCTCGACACGGGGTGCATCGGCGGGAAAGCCGCGGTCGAGGAAGCCCGAAAGGAGATGCCGCAGCGTGCCCAGGCGCCGCAGCACGGTCGCGATCAGCCGCCGCGCCAGCGCGCGGTCGCGTTCGGCGAGGCTCACCAGCCCGGGGTGTGCGCCGCGGCCAGAGAGTTGTTCATCCAACGCAACGCGCCGGCGCAGCACGCCATCGAGGATGTCGGCAGCCACCCGCCGGGCGGCGAGGCCTGGGGCTTCCGGCTGCGGGGCGACTCGAGGGCGGGGCATAAAGGTTCTTCGCATCAAGATCCGCGGTACGAATCGCGGACAGCTTCTTAGGCCAGCCGATTCGGGCGCATCTGCGGTCGCGCCCGTGACTATCAACAGCGTATCATTGCCGCACACGCAGAAATTGCGATTCTGCAATTTTGGTTGTATCGAGGCGGTATGTCAATCGATGGCCGCCGTTTCTCCGCCGCGCTGCTCAGCCGGCCGCTCGTGCTGGGGCTCGCGCTGGCGGCGATGGTGCTTGGCGAAGCGGGGCTGGTGCGTCCCGCAGCGCTATTCGGCCCGCATCTGCCGCGGCGGATCGCCGGATCAATCCTGCCGCCGTCGACCGCGGGGCTTCCCAGCTATCCGGCGACGCTCAGCTGGGTCGTCGATGGCGACACGTTCGACGCCCGCGTTGCGCTCGAGGGCGGCCGGCCGATTCCCGTGCGCATCCGGCTGCTCCGCATCGACGCGCCGGAGATGAAGGCGCGCTGCGCACGCGAATGGCGCGGCGCGCTGGCGGCAAAACGCATGCTGTTGCAAATCCTCCGCGAGGGCGAGTTGCGTGTGACGCCAACCGGACCGGACAAATATGGACGCATGCTCGCCGACGTCTCGACGCGTCGCACGGCGGACGTGTCGACCGCGATGCTGCAGTCGGGTCTTGCACGGCCCTATGACGGCGGACACCGCGATGGCTGGTGCGATTGAGCGAGCGATCGGAACACGCGGGAACGTGATGTCCGTGTGAAACGTTTTCTCGACAGGGGCGAGTTCGTGGAGGCACGTATGGCCACCAACGATCACGCCGGACGTCACACAACGCACACCGGCTCCCTGCATCCGGCCGTCACCACGATCCTGGTGGGATCTGTGGTGTGGTTCGCGCTTGCGGTCTGGGGCTTCAGTCTCGATGGTCACTCGGATTATCTGCTCGCCATCGTCTGTGGCTTCCTCCTGGTCGCGCTGGCGGTTCCGTTTGCGCTATGGCGGCAATGGCGCCGCACGCGCCGCGACGGCGGCGAACTGCACTATGGATCGTTCCGCGATTGGGCGGCGGGCGGTTTCGACACGTGGCAGGATCGCGAGAAGGCCGGCAGCGCTGCAGCAGAAATCATTCTGCCGATCGCAGCCGCCGCCGTCGGCATGACCCTCTTCGGTATCGTGCTGCACATCGTGGCAGCACACGTAGGCGGCTAAGCAAAATTAATGCAGCACCACCACGGTCGTGCCGGTCGGCACACGAGCGAACAGCTCGAGCACGTCTTCATTGTACATGCGGATGCAGCCGTGAGAGACGAAGCTGCCGACAGAGGCGCGATTGTTGGTGCCATGGATGGCATATTCGCCGCCACGCAGCCCCATCGCCGCGGCCCCCATCGGATTATTTGGTGCGCCCCCGGGAATGATATCCGGCAGCCTTGGATTTTCGCGCTTGATATCCGGCGGTGGCGACCAGGGCGGCTGGATATCCTTGCGCTCGATATAAGAGCGGCCGGCCCACGCTTGTCCGGCCCTGCCGACACCGACCGGATAACGCCACGCGGTCCCCATGCCGACCACGTAATAGAGACGACGTTCGCTGGTGTGGATGACGATGGTGCCGACGGGATAGCCGTTGAAGAACACAACGTCATGAGCGGCGCGCGCCGGCGCACTGTGCACCAGGGCGGCCAGCAGAATTGCGATCAACACATGGAAAGAGCGGATAATGCGCATCGGCGCGCATCTTAATGGCGCGCCAATAGGCGATCCGCGAAAGCTCCAAACAGCGTAAACGCCGCTCGCGGCGGCTTACGACGCGGCCTTCGCTGCGTCCCGCTTGTTCTGCCGGTTCTTCACCAGGTCATCGACCACGGCGGGATCGGCGAGCGTCGAGGTGTCCCCAAGGTTGCTGGACTCATCCTCGGCGATCTTGCGCAGGATGCGGCGCATGATCTTCCCCGAGCGGGTCTTCGGCAGGCCGGGCGAGAACTGGATGAGGTCCGGCGAGGCGATCGGGCCGATCTCCTTGCGCACCCACTGCACCAGCTCCTTGCGCAGATCGTCGGTCGGCTGCTCGCCGGTCATCAAGGTCACATAGGCATAGATGCCCTGGCCTTTGATGTCGTGCGGATAGCCGACGACGGCAGCCTCCGAGACTTTCGGATGCGCCACCAGCGCGCTTTCGACTTCGGCGGTGCCGAGGCGATGGCCGGCGACATTGATCACGTCGTCGACGCGGCCGGTGATCCAGTAATAGCCGTCCTTGTCGCGGCGGCAGCCGTCGCCGGTGAAGTACTTGCCGGCATAAGCCTTGAAGTAGGTGTCGACGAAGCGCTGATGATCGCCAAACACGGTGCGCATCTGCCCCGGCCAGCTGTCGGCGATGCACAGATTGCCTTGCGCTTCGCCCTCGAGCACCTTGCCGTCGGCATCGACGAGCTGCGGCACGACGCCGAAGAACGGCAGCGTCGCCGATCCGGGCTTGAGATCGATGGCGCCAGGCAGCGGCGTGATCATGATGCCGCCGGTCTCGGTCTGCCACCACGTATCGACGATCGGACAGCGGCTGTCGCCGACCACGCGGTAGTACCACTCCCAGGCTTCCGGATTGATCGGCTCGCCCACCGAGCCGAGCAGGCGCAGCGACGTGCGCGAGGTCTTCTTCACCGGCGCATCGCCACCTTGCATCAGCGCGCGGATCGCCGTCGGCGCGGTGTAGAGGATGTTGACCTTGTGCTTGTCGCAGACTTCCCAGAAGCGCGACGTTGTCGGGTAGTTGGGCACGCCCTCGAACATCATCGTGGTCGCGCCGTTGGCCAGCGGCCCGTAGAGGATGTAGCTGTGCCCGGTCACCCAGCCGACGTCGGCCGTGCACCAGTAGATGTCACCGTCGTGATAATCGAACACGTATTGGTGCGTGATTGCCGTGTACAGCAGATAGCCGCCGGAGGTGTGCAGCACGCCTTTCGGCTTTCCCGTCGAGCCCGAGGTGTAAAGGATGAACAGCGGGTCCTCCGCGCCCATCTCCTCGCACGGGCAATCGGTGCTGACGGTCTTCGCGATCTCGTCATAGTAGACGTCACGGCCGGCCTTCATGTTCACGCCGCCGCCGGTGCGGCGCACCACGATCATGGTGGTGACACCGCCGGCCTTGTCGGCCGCGGCGTCGGAGTTGGCCTTGAGCGGAATCTTGCGGCCGCCGCGCACGCCTTCATCCGCCGTGATCAGCACCGGCGACTTACAGTCCTCGATGCGGCCAGCGAGCGAGTCCGGTGAGAAGCCGCCGAACACCACCGAATGCACCGCGCCGATGCGCGCGCAGGCGAGCATGGCGATCGCCGCCTCGACGATCATCGGCAGATAGATGGTGACGCGGTCGCCTTTCTTGACGCCGCGCGCTTTCAGCACATTGGCGAAGCGGCAGACCTCGGTATGCAGCTGCTTGTAGGTGAGCGTCTTGTCGTCGTTGGGATCGTCGCCTTCCCAGATGATCGCGATCTGGTCGCCGCGCTTCGCCAGATGCCGGTCGACGCAGTTGTAGGCGACGTTGAGCGTGCCGTCCTCGAACCATTTGATGGAGACGTTGCCCGGATCGTACGAGGTGTTCTTCACCTTGCTGAACGGCTTGATCCAGTCGAGGCGTTTGGCCTGCTCGGCCCAAAAGCCGTTCGGATCCTTGATCGAGCGCGCATAGAGCTCTTGGTATTTGGCGCGGTTCAACAGTGCCCGCTTGGCCCAGGCATCCGTGACGGGGTGCAGCTTCTCCGACATCGCTCGTACTCCTCCCAAACCGCGCCCACTGTGGGATCGCGCCGTCGCATTTGTTTTGCTTTTAATCAATTATCGCCCGGCGGGCCGGGCCCGGACAAGCGCCAAAAACCCCGACTTTCGTTGGGTTTAGCCGCTTCTCCGGCATGCCGGGGGCTCGGCGGAGCCGGGTCCTCGAAAGCTAAACGCCCCAGACCCCGATAATGGCGCCCATGATCAACAGGGCGATGAGCCAATGCCCGCCGTCGATGACGATCAGCTTCGGGCTGCGCTGGCCGAACGTGTTGTTCACGGTCAGCGTGGTGATGACGAAGCCGATCCAGGCGAACAAGGCCGAGACCACGCCGTTCTTCAGCGTCACCGCACCGATGTGCCCCATCATACCGGCAAGGACATAGGCCATGATGATATCGGCGATGAGCGCGACGACCAGCGAGGTCGGCGTGCCCATCTTGCCGTGCAGCTGCTCCGGCGTGAAACCGTGCGCCGCCATCCACGGCTTCGACAGCAGGTGATACCAGACGCCGCCGACGATGAAGCCGACGGCCCCGGCGACCAGCACTGCCCAGTAATTGATGCCCGCGAACGCCACCGAACCCTCCCGCGTCGCTTTGTCTCAGAGCCCGCCCATTTTACAGATCAGCTTCCACTCAGCATCGGTCACCGGTTGTACTGACAGTCGCGAATATTTGACCAGCGCCATGGCTTTGAGCTTGCCGTCCTTCTTGATGGTCTCGAGCGTCACCGGCTTAGCCAACGGCTCGACCGCCTTGAAGTCGACGACGATCCAAGGCTCGCCGGCTTTGGCGCTCGGATCGGGATATTGCTCGCGCACGACCTCGACGATGCCGACGATCTCCTTGCCGACATTCGAGTGGTAGAAGAAGGCGCGGTCGCCCTTCTTCATTGCCTTGAGGTTCGCCCGTGCTGTGTGGTTGCGCACGCCGGTCCAGGCTTCGCCTTTGGCGCCCGCCTTCTTTTGCTGATCCCACGACCAGGAATCCGGTTCTGACTTCACCAGCCAATACGCCATTGCTTAATGCTCCGCTTTGATGGGGCGTGTCAGCAGCGATTCGATCGCTGCGTCGATATTCATGCTGCCGTCGAGCACGCTGGCGACCGCGTCGGCGATCGGCAGCTCAACCCCGCGCGAGCGCGCGAGCGCGACCAGCACCGGCGCCGTGGCGACGCCTTCAGCGAGCTTGCCGCCGCTCGCATCCTTGAGCGCCCTCCCTTGGCCGAGCGCGATGCCGAATGAAAAATTGCGCGACTGCGTGCTCGAGCAGCTGAGGATCAGGTCGCCCAATCCCGATAAACCGGTGAGCGTTTCCGTGCGCGCACCGAGACTGCGGCCGAAGCGGAACAGCTCGGCGAAGCCGCGCGTGGTCAGCGCCGCCGCGGCGCTGGCGCCGAGGCCGCGCCCATGCACGATACCGGCTGCGATCGCCAGCACGTTCTTCGCGGCGCCGCCGATCTCCACGCCGCGCACATCGGTCGAATGATAAGGACGGAACGTCGCCGAGCCGAGCGCCTGCGCCAGGTCGCTGGCGACGTTCTCGTCTTTCGCTGCCAGCGTCACGGCGGTCGGCAGGCCGCGTGCCACGTCGCTGGCGAAGCTCGGGCCGGAGAGGATCGCCGGCAGTGCCGTCTGCACGGCTTCGGCGATGATCTCGGTCATGAAACGATGCGTGCCGTGCTCGATGCCCTTGGCGCAGGCGACCACCGGCGTGCCCGACGGAAGCATGTCGCCAAGCGCAGTCGCGACGTCGCGCAGCACCTGCGCTGGCACGACCAGCAGGATGGCATCGGCCTTGCGGACGGCGACGGCAAGATCGCCGGTGATGGTGACTCGCTCGTCGAGACGGATGCCGGGCAAATGCGGGCTCTCGCGCGTCTTGCCAATGCTTGCGGCGGAAGCGGTATCGCGCGCCCAGAGCGTGACCGCGCGTCCGGCGCGCATCGCGACATTGGCCAGCGCCGTTCCCCAGGCGCCGGCACCGAGCACGGCGATGCGGTCGATGCTCATAGTTCAACTTGGCTTGTAAGTTCGATAGGGCCCGGCGGGACGCACGCCGCTGACTTCGTCGAGCGGCCAGCGCGCGCGGGGCGCGACATCCAGCGGATCGGTCAGGCCGCGCGCGAGCCGTTCGGCGCCGGCCCAGGCAATCATCGCGCCGTTGTCGGTGCATAGCTCCATCGGCGGCGCTACCAGCACGGTGCCGACCTCGAAGGCGAGACGGTGCAGTACTTTGCGGATCGCCTGGTTGGCGGCGACGCCACCGGCGGCAACCAGGGCGGTCGGCGCGCCGAAGCGCGCGCGGAACAGGCGCAAGCCCGCGCGCAGGCGATCGAGCACCACGTCGACGACCGCTTGCTGAAACGAGGCGCAGAGATCGGCGACGTCCTGATCGCTGAGCGGCGCGATCTTCTCAGCCTCTAAGCGCAGCGCGGTCTTCAATCCGGAGAGCGAGAAGTCGGCATCGTTGCGACCGAACATCGGCCGCGGCAGATCGAAGCGCGCGGGATTGCCGCGCTCGGCTTCCTTTTCGACCTGCGGGCCGCCGGGATAGCCGAGCCCGAGGAGCTTCGCGGTCTTGTCGAACGCTTCGCCGATCGCGTCGTCCATGGTGGTGCCGAGCCGCACATATTCGCCGATGCCGCGCACCGCGACGATCTGCGTGTGCCCGCCGGAAGCAAGAAACAGGCAATAGGGAAATGGCGTCGTGTCCGTGAGCCGCGCGGTGAGCGCGTGCGCCTCGAGATGGTTCACCGCGATCAACGGCTTCTCATTGACCAGCGCGATGGCCTTGGCGGTCGTGAGCCCGACGATGACGCCGCCGACGAGGCCCGGTCCGGCCGCGGCGGCGACGGCGTCGAGCTCGGTGTATTTGCGCCCCGCCTTGCTCATCGCGCTCTCGATTACGCGGTCCAGCGTCTCGACATGGGCGCGGGCCGCGATCTCCGGCACCACCCCGCCAAAGGCGGCATGCTCGTTGACCTGCGAGAGCACGATGTTCGACAGGATCTTGCCCTTGCCGTCCTCGAAGCGCTCGACCAGCGCGGCGGCGGTCTCGTCGCAGGTCGTCTCGATTCCGAGCACAATCATGCGGGGGCTCTATTGGCTCGCCGGCGCGGAGGGTGCATTAGAAATGGCGTAACACTGCGAGGTCGCATGACGCAATCCTCCGCCCGCCTGCGCATCGGCACGCGCGGCAGCCCGCTGGCGCTGGCCCAGGCGCATGAGGTGCGCGCGCGGCTTGCCGCGGCGCATGGCTGGGGCGAGGAGGCGATCGCGCTCGAGGTGATCCGCACCAGCGGCGACCGCATCCAGGATCGCCCGCTGTCGGAAGCCGGCGGCAAAGGCCTGTTCACCAAGGAGATCGAGGAGGCGCTGCTCGACAACCGCATTGATCTCGCGGTGCACTCGGCCAAGGACGTTCCAACCATCCTGCCGGCCGGCCTGATCCTCACCGCCTGTCTGCCGCGCGAAGATCCGCGCGACGTCTTGATCAGCGCCAAGGCGCGCGCGCTCGCCGAATTGCCGCAGGGCGCGATCGTCGGCACCGCCTCGTTGCGCCGGCAGGCAATCGTCAAGCGCGCGCGGCCGGATCTGCAGATCGTCAACATCCGCGGCAATGTGGAGACCCGTCTGCGCAAGCTCGATGACGGCGGCGCCGACGCGATCGTGCTGGCGCTCGCCGGTCTGCGCCGCCTGGGGCTCGCCAACCGCGCGACCAGCGTCATGAGTATCGATGAATTCCTGCCGGCGGTCGGGCAGGGCGCGATCGCGCTTGAGACACGCGAAGCCGACAGCAAGGCGCGCGCGCTCGTCGCCGCCGTCGACGATGCCGACACCTCGACGGCGCTCGCTGCCGAGCGCGCCTTCCTCGAAGTGCTCGACGGCTCGTGCAAGACGCCGATCGCCGGGCACGCCATCATCAACGGCGCGACGCTGCAGTTTCGCGGCCTGATCGCCAAGCCCGACGGCAGCATGGCATTCGACATCGCCGGCACCGGCGACCGCAACAATGCGGCGACGATCGGGGCCGATTGCGGCCGCGAGCTCAAGCATCGCGGCGGTTCGCATTTCTTCGGGTGAGCATCGTGCGCATCGCCGTCACCCGCCCGCAACCCGATGCCGACCGCACCGCGGAGACATTGCGCGCACGCGGTCATCAAGTGTTGCTCACGCCTTTGATGCAGCTTGAGATGTTGCGTCCTGACGTCGGCTCTGGCCTGTTCGCCGCGATCCTCATTACCAGTGCCAACGGCGCGCGGGCGGCGGCTGCGCATCCGCGTGTGGCGGAGCTGCAGAAGCTGCCATTGTTCGCCGTCGGCGCCCGCAGCGCTGCGGCGGCTCGCGCGGCCGGCTTCGCCGATGCCGTCTCTGCCGACGGAGACGCGGAAGATCTGGCGCGGCTTGTTGCCGAGCGCTTTCGCGGGACGAAGGCGCCGCTTCTGTATCTCGCCGGTGCCGACCGGTCGGGTGATCTTGCCGGCGATCTCGGCCGCCGCGGCTTCGCCGTGCATACGGCAATCGTCTACCGCTCCGTCGCGCTGCCTTATCCCGATGCACTGCTCCAGGCGCTGCGGCGGGGCGAGGTCGACGCGGTGCTGCATTTCTCCCGGCGCAGCGCCGAGCTCTATGTGCAGGGCGCCGTCAAGGCCGGGGTCGGTCATGAAGCGCTCACACCGGCACATTATTGCCTCTCGGCGCAGGTAGCGGAGCCCCTGGTCGCGGCGCGTGCGTCCGTCATGACCGCGCCGGCGCCCAACGAAACGGCCCTTTTGGCGTCGATCGGCTAAAGCCAGGGATAAGTTGCCGGAGGGGGTGGTCCAGGTTATGCCGTTCGCAGCTCAGCGGGGGCCAGCGATTCGCGCGAGGAAAGACGCATGGTGAGCCCGAAAAAGCCGCCATCGGAAGCAAGCACGCCCCCCGCAGGCCGCCGCCGGCGGCCGGCGCCGACCATCGATCTTACCGCGACCGAAGTGGAAGCGGCGCCTGCGGCGGAGCAAGCCGCGGTGCCCGCCGACGATCCGCCGCCGCACTCCGAGGCTCCTGCCGCCGAAGCGACGACTTCCCAGCAGGAGGAACGACCGCGCGGGACGCGACGCGGCGCGATGGCGTGGATTGAAATGAACCTCACACCGCCCATCGTCGCCGCTGGCTGCATCGGTGGTGGCGTGGTCGGTCTGATCGCGCTCGCGCTGTGGCTCGCGACGCCATCGGCCACGACGGACGACGCCGGTGCTCGCGCCACGCAGCAGCGTGTCGCCGCCTTGGAGCAGCAGTTGCGCGATGTGCAGAACCGCCCTGTGCCGGCTGGCAGCGATGCCAAAGCACTCGGCGCGCTTTCGCAGCGTCTCGACAAGCTTGAGCAGGCCGCCACGCATCCCGCGACCGATTCCGTGCTCGTTGCGCGCGTCGAAGGCATCGAGACGGCGCTCAAAGCGCTCGGCATCACGTTGACCGCTCTCAATCGCCATGCCGACGAGGCCGCGGCGGCTGCAGCGGATGCAGGCAAGCGCGCTGACGCCGCCGCGAAATCCGTGAGTGAGCTGCAGTCGGCAGCGCCGGCATCTTCTTCCGGCGTCGATCAGGGGGCGATCGATGCCATCAACAAGCGCGTCACTGAGCTCGAGCAGGCGACCAAGGCGATCGAGCAGAAGGTCGAGAAGCCCAGTGCCGATCCCGCCGCACGTCTTGCCGCGACGCTCGCGGCGCTGCGCACGGCGGCCTTTGCCGGCGAGCCGTTCGCTACGCTGATCGACGCCGCGAAATCGCTCGACGTCGATGCGCAACAGCTGGCCGCGCTTGAGCCATTCGCTGCGACAGGCATCCCGAGTGCGAGCAAGTTGGCGAGCGAGCTCACGGCGCTCATTCCGGCGCTGATGAAATCGGCTAATGCCAACGCGCCGCGCGACGGCACCTTCCTGGAACGGCTGCAGGCGAATGCCAGTCATCTTGTGCGCATCCGGCCGGTCGACGCGCCGCAGGGCGACGATGCGGGAGCGATCATCGCGCGCATTGAGATCAAGGTGGCAGGGTCCGATCTTTCCGGCGCGACGGCAGAGTTGACGAAGTTGCCGCCGCAGGCGCGCGCGCCTGCGGATGCCTGGCTGAAGACGGTGCAAGCACGGCAGGCGGCGCTCGACGCCAGCCGCAAGCTCGCCGTCGATGCGTTCCGTGCCCTCGGCAACCGGACGCCGTGAGCGCCGATGATCCGCGTCCTTCTCTTCCTCATTGTGGTTGGGGCGGCCGCCTGGAGCGTCGCCGCGCTGGCCAACCTGCCCGGCGACGTCGTCATCACCTGGCTCGGCTATCACATCGAGACATCGGTGATGGTCATGCTGGGCGCGATCGCGATCCTCGTCGCGTGCGTCATCCTGCTGCTGTGGATTGCCCGTGCCATCTACCGCTCACCGGAGCAGGTGTCGCTGTTCCTGCGCAACCGCCGCGCCATGAAAGGCTATCTGGCGATCTCGCGTGGGCTCATCGCTATCGGCTCGGGTCATGCGCATCTGGCGCGCCGCTCTGCGGACGAAGCCAAGCGGCTGGCACCGCATGAGCCACTGGCGCTGTTGCTCTCCGCGCAATCGGCGCAATTGAGCGGCAACCGCACCGAGGCCGAGGCGGCCTTTCGCGCCATGGTGGCGCGCCCCGACACCAAGCTGCTCGGGCTGCGCGGCCTCTATATGGAAGCGCAGCGCCGCAACGACATGGACGCGGCGCGGCTCGCCGCCGAAGAGGCAGCGCAGACCGCGCCGGCGCTGACCTGGGCAAGCCAGGCCGTGCTCGATTTCCGCTCCGCCGCCGGCGACTGGTCCGGCGCGCTCGAGGTGCTCGAGCGCATGAAGAGCACGCTCGATAAGGCGCTGTATCGCCGGCAACGCGCGGTGCTGCTCACCGCGCGCGCCCTGGCGCTGGAAGAAAGTGATCGGGATGCCGCGCGCGCGGCAATCCTCGAAGCGGTGAAGCTCGCGCCTTCGCTGGTGCCGGCGGCCGTGCTGGCCGGGCGCCGGCTTGCTGAGGCCGGCGAGTTGCGCAAAGCGGCGCGCATCATCGAGGCTGCCTGGAAGGCGCATCCGCATCCGGATCTGGCGGAGACTTACGCGAACCTTCGCTTCGGCGATTCCGCACGTGACCGTCTGGCGCGGGTGCAGGCCTTGGTCGCCAAAGGTCAGCAGGGGATCGAGAGCGCGCTTGCGGTCGCCCGCGCGGCGCTCGACGCGCGCGAGTTCGCGGCCGCTCGCGCGGCTTTGAAGCCGCATTTGAGCGCGGCGACGCAGCGCCTGGCGAGCCTCATGGCCGAGATCGAGGAGATCGAGCACGGCGACGAGGGGCGCGTCCGTGAATGGACGGCGCGGGCGCTGCGCGCGGCGCCCGATCCGCAATGGAGCGCGGATGGCGTCGTTTCCGACCGCTGGATGCCAGTGTCGCCAGCGACCGGCCGGCTCGACGCGTTCCAATGGAAGCTGCCCGTGGCGGAGATCGGCATCGAGCGCCCGGTGATCGAGGTCGAGCCGGCGCCGCGCGAATCAACCGAGATTGCCGTGGAGACGCCCAAGCCCGCGAGTGCCCGCGCCGAGCCGCCGCCCACCAAGGCGCCGCCTCGACCCAAGCCGGTCCCACCCGTCGAAGCCGTGATCCCACTGGTTCACGTCCCGGACGATCCCGGGCCCGATCAACAACTTGAGGCCGACCCGGTTCCTGAACCGACGACGCCGTCAGGCGGCTGGCGGCGGCTGTTCCGCTAGCTTTGGCTGCGGTGCTTGCTTGCCAAGCAGGGTCGGCGCGGATATCAGGGGCGAAAGATTCAGCCGCAATAGCTCAGCTGGTAGAGCACGTCATTCGTAATGACGGGGTCGGGGGTTCGAATCCCTCTTGCGGCACCAGCCTTCGCTCGCTTCGCGAGCTACGGCTCGGCAAGCCAGCTCGGGGCAGTGGCGTTCAACAATTTCGGCATCGCGAAGCGAGCGAAGGTTGCCGCGCCGAAGCCCGTAGGGCGAAGGCGGGCCGGAGCTGCGGTCGTCGCTTTGAGCAGACTGGATTTTTCGCGTCATTTACATGACGCCCGTGTGACGACGAATGGCCTCGCGTGCCAGTCGTGCGCTCCCCGGCTACCACTACATATGCATTGCGCACTGTGTCCGGCATCTGCCATGCTGAGGGCGTGGTCATGCAGCCACCCCCGAAGCACAATCATCCGGTCCGCGTATGAAGGTCGTTCCAATGGTCAGGCCAGCAGTCATTCTCGTGGGCGCCGACAAGGGCGGCGTCGGAAAGACAACGGTCGCGCGCACGCTGCTCGACTATTTCACCGCGCACCAGGTGCCGACCCGGGCCTTCGACACCGAAGCGCCGCGCGGAACTTTGAAGCGCTTTCATCCGGACATCACCGAGGTGGTCGACGTCACGGCGATCCCGGATCAGATGAAGATCTTCGATACGCTCGGCAGCGCTGACGCCAAGATCACTGTCATCGACGTGCGTGCCGGCCTGCTCTCCTCGACTCTGAAGGTGTTGCGCGACATCGGATTTCTGGAATCGGCGAAGAAAGGTCAGATTATCTTCTCCGTCTTCCACATTCTCGGCCCGTCGATCGCTTCGCTGGACGAGATCGCGGAAACCGCGCAATTTGTCGGCGACGCACACTATTTCCTGGTGAAGAACTTCATCAACAACACCACGTTCTTCGATTGGGATCCAGACACCTACAATTCCTATTTCAAGCGCATCAAAGGCGCGTCCGAGATCACGGTTCCGAAGCTCAACGAAATGGCCTACGAGCAGGTCGAGCTTGCCTCGGTGCCGTTCGTGAGCTTCGTCGCCAACAAGAGCGCCAAGGGTGAATCGGCGAACTATTCCTTCGTGCTGCGCGGCTACGTGCGCCACTGGCTCGGCAATGTCTGGGGCGACTTCGATCGCGTGAAGCTGATGGACCTGGTTGCGCCCAAGCTCGAGGGCGGCGTCCGGCAAGCCGCCGGCTGACGCGGCGTATTTCTGACTCTCCGTCGTCATGGCCGGGCTTGACCCGGCCATCCACGTCTTTCTTTTTAGCGATGAACAAGGAGGACGTGGATGCCCGCGACAAGCGCGGGCATGACGGTGCACAATGGGCAATCCGAACTCGTAGCATTGGTGTTCGCCGCAGCCCATGACGGTCCGCACCGGCGTTTTCATCGTGGCTTCGCCGCGCCCGCGTGTCGGGCGCACCTTGATTGCGCGCCTGCTCGCGGATTTCTTCTTTAGCGACGGCCGTTCCGCGACTGCCTTCGATCTCGATCCGGAGAAGGCGCTCAGTGCTTTTCTGCCGGATCACACGACAGCAGCGGATGTCGCCACCATCACCGGCCAGATGGCCCTGTTCGATCGCCTGATCGTCGACGATGCGACATCGAAGATCGTCGACGTCGCGCCGGCGGCCTTCAACGATTTCTTCAAGGTCGCGCGGGACATCGGGTTTGCCGGCGAAGCCTGGCGGCATGGCATTGCGCCGGTCATCCTGTTCGTCGTCGATGCCGACGCTGCAGGAGCCGAAGCTTATGCGCGGTTGCGGCGCGAGCTCGGCGAGGCCGTGCTGATTCCGGTCTGCAACGAGTTCCTTGGACGCAACTTCCGCCGCGAATTATTTCCGCCCGGTCCGGCTGCCACCGCACAAATTCCCGTGCTGGCGCCGGGATTGCGCAGATATATCGACAAGCGGCCATTCTCCTTCGCCGATCCGCGCGCCATGCAGCCGCTGCAGATTCCGCTCGATGTGCACATCGAGTTGCAGCGCTGGTTGCGTCGCATTTACGTTGAGTTCCGAGAGCTGGAGCTTCGCGTTTTGCTGACGGATCTGCGCGTTTCGCTGCAATCCCAGTGAGTTCCATTACATTGCGCATAAATTCGGCTGCACAGTATTTGTGCTTTATTTGCTTTGCCGGGAACCCGACAAAATTCCAGGAACCACCTTCGCCGGACGGCGTTTGCTTTCCCGGAGCCCAAGCGGGTTTAAGGCAAGGGAGGACCACGCATGTGGATTTCGCTTTTTGCCGTCGTTGCTGCCGCCGCGGTCTGCTTGAGTGTCGCCGCCGTCATGATGCAGGCGAACGAACGCGTCGGCTATTAGCTTTGTACCTGTGCGTCTGTTAGTGCGATTTTCAGTCTGATCCTAAGGTAGCGTGTGGTAGTTCCTTCGGGCGGCCTTCAAGGCCGCCCGGTTTTTTTGTGCCACACGCTCATGCACCAATCATCGAACGCGAGCTCGCGACCACTGCTGGCCTCACGCCGGTTCGCGCCGCTGTTCTGGTGCCAGTTCTTCTCGGCCTTTAACGATAACTTCCTCAAGACCGCGCTGGTCTTTCTCATCCTGTTCCGCATCAATGATCGCGACGCCGCGGCATTGATCACGCTCGCCGGTGCCGTGTTCATCGCGCCGTTCTTCTTCCTCTCCGGACTCGGCGGCGAGATGGCCGACCGCTACGACAAGGCGCGGATCGCCCGCGTGCTGAAGCTTTTTGAAATTGCGGTGGCGGCGCTCGCGGTCATCGGCTTTCTGCGCCAATCGATTCCGACCCTGTTCGGTGCGCTGTTCGGCTTCGGCGTGATCGCAGCGCTGTTCGGCCCGATCAAATACGGGATCCTGCCCGATCATCTCACGCGCCCCGAGCTGCCGGGCGGCAACGCGCTGGTCGAAGGCGCGACCTTCGTTGCCATTCTCACCGGCACCATGGCCGCGGGCTTCTCCGGCCGCGATGGCGGCGATGCGCTCATTGTCTCGGGCCTGGTCGTGGTCTTCGCGCTGCTCTGCTGGGTATCGAGCCTGTTCATCCCGCCGACCGGCGAAGCCGCGCCGGGCCTGCGCGTCTCAATCAACATTGCCGCATCGACGACGGCGCTGCTGCGCGTGCTGCGCGCCGACCCGCGGCTCTGGTGGGGCGCGCTGGTCACCAGCTGGTTTTGGCTCGTCGGCATCGTCGTGCTGGCCTTGCTGCCGCCGTTGATCCGCGGCGGGCTGGGCGGCGACGAGCATGTGGTCACCATCTATCTGGCGCTGTTTTCGGTTGCGGTCGGCATCGGCTCCGCGCTCGCCGCGCTGATCGCGCGCGGCCGTATCGTGCTGCGCACCAGCGTCGTCGGGGCGGTGCTGCTCGGGGTGTTCGCCGCCGACATCGGGATCACTGCCTTCGGGCTGACGCCCGCATCGCCGGCGCTGACGGCGGCGACCCTGTTCACGACGTTCCCCGCCATTCGCCTCGCCGTCGATTTTGTCGGGCTCTCCATCGGTGGCGGCTTGTTCGTCGTGCCCGCCTTTGCGGCGGTGCAGGCATGGGCCGGTGCGGACCGCCGCGCCCGCATCGTCGCCGCGGTCAATGTGCTCAATGCCGCGGCGATGACGGCGGTCACGGTGTTCGTCGCAGCGCTGCAGAAGCTCGGCGTGACCTTGCCGATGCTGTTCCTGCTCTGCGGGGTCGCCTGCCTCGCGGTCGCGCTCGCGGTCGGTCGGACGCTGCCGCGAAGCGACTAGCCTTTCCGCAAACTCAGCACACGATCAACCATCTCGCCGGCGAGCCCGAGATAATTCGCCGGATCGGTGAGCTTGGCCAAGGCCGCGCGATCCATGTGCTTGGCGATCTCCTTGTCCTCGGCGAGGAGATCGAGCAGCGGGCGACCCGTCGCGATCACCTTGCGGCAGATGTCGTAGACGAGGTCGTGCGCATATTGCCGCCCGAGATGCGGGCCGAGCCCCATCATCACCGCTTCCGACACGATCAGCCCGCGGGTGATGTCGAGATTGGCGCGCATCTTCTTTTCATCGACCTGCAGGCCGCCGAGCACGAATTTCGTCTGATGCAGCGCGCCGGCGGAAAGCAGGAAGATTTCGGGCACCGCGATCCATTCGATCTCCCAGGGGCCGGTGGCGCGCTCGTGGTCCTCGACCATGGCGTCGAGCAGTGCGGCGGTGAGCTGGCGCACCATCGAAGTGCAGGCGGTGATGTAGACCGAGGAGATCGGATTGCGCTTCTGCGGCATGGTGCTCGAGGAGCCCCGGCCCTCATGGAACGGCTCGTAGACCTCTTCGACCTCGGTTTGCATCATCAGCTTCACATCGAAGGCGATCTTGCCGCAGGTGCCGGTGACGAGGCCGAGGAAGCAGCCGACTTCGGCGATGCGGTCACGCACCGTGTGCCAGGCGATCTCCGGTTGCGCGAGCTTGAGCTCCTTGGCGAGCTCTTCCTGCACTTTCAGTCCGTCCTTGCCGAGCGAGGACAGCGTGCCGGCGGCGCCGCCGAATTCGAAGGCGAGCACGCGCGCTCGCAATTCCTTCAGCCGCTGCTTGTGACGGTCGAACGCCGCGAGATAGGTCGCGACCTTGTAGCCGAAGGTGATCGGCACCGCCTGCTGCAGGTTGCTCCGCCCCGCCATCGGCGTGTCGCGATAGCGCTTGGCGAGATCGGCGAGCGAAGCAGAGATCGCGTCGATCTCGTTTTCCACGAGATCGAGCGCATCACGGATCTGCATGATCGTGGCGCTGTCGGTGATGTCTTGCGTGGTTGCGCCCCAGTGGCACCATTCGCCGAGCCCGTCCTTGCACAGCGCGACGAGCTGCTGCACCACGGGGAGAACCGGATAGCCGATGCGCTCGGTCTGCGCCTTCAGCTTCGCCATGTCGAATTGCTCGGCATGGCAATGCTTGAGGATTTCTTCGCACGCGTCCTTCGGAATGATGCCGAGCCTCGCCTGCGCGCGCGCCAGCCCTGCCTCGAAGTCGAGATATTTCTGCACGCGGCTCTCGTCGGAGAACACCGTCCGCATCGCTTCGGTGGTGAAGATGTTGCGGAAGACGGCGGAATCGAGTGTGGTCGCGTACATGATAAATCTCGCTGCAGGGCCTAAGGACGAAGGCCCATCGTTTGGCATAGCCGGTGTTCGAGGGGAAGGCGGTCAGAGGTCTAGCGCAGCTGCGCCGCCATCCAATCGGCGCTTTGCGGCCGGTAGCGATGTGGCCGGTTGTTCGCCACATGGGTGCCGTCCTCGACGAGGATGAGCTCCACAGGGCCTTTCGCTTCCCGCGCCAGGCGCTCGGAATGATCCCATGGGATCACGCGGTCGAGCTTGCCGGTGGCGATGAGCAGCGGGCAGGTGATCTTCTTCGCCGCGCTCGCGAGGGACAGCGTGCCGGCCTTGCGGCGCGCATCCTCGTCGCTCGTCGATTTGCTGCGCACCTTGAAGGCGAGCCGCGTCAAATCCGGCAGCGCATCCCAGCAGTCGGCAAAGTCATAGGGTCCTGACAGCGAGATGCAGGCCTTGATGCGCTTTTCGAAAGCGGCGGCGCGCGGCGCGTAATAGCCGCCGAGGCTGACGCCCCACAATCCGATGCGGTCGAGGTCAAGATCGCGCCGGCTTTGCAGCCAGTCGACGACGGCCGTGACCACGACCTCGTAGTCGCCGCGGATGCCGAAATCGTATTCGGCTTCGCCCTGGCCGGGGCCGTCGAAGCAGAGCGTCGCCATGCCGCGATCGAGGAACGTGCGCTCGCAGCTGTCCATCTCCTCCTTCGCGGAGTCGAGGCCCATGGCCATGATCACGACCGGGGGGCGTGCTGCGCCGCGCGGGCGGCGCAGCGTTGCCGCGAGATGCTTGCCTTCGTAGGGGATCTCGACGCGTTCGCCGGGCGGATCGAGATGCGGCAAAGCGAGCCGCCGGCATTCCACCGCCTTGCGATGCGCGTCGCGCATTTGCGGCAGGTCATGCACGAAGAGGAATTTGCCGAAATGATAGTAGACGCCCGCGCGGGTGAGGTGCTCCGCGGCGCTGACATGCTGGCCCTTGGCGAGCGCCTCGCGGCCCATCGCCTCATGCAGGCCGGCGCGCTTCGCCCAGGCTGCGCACCACTCGTCCCAGTGGCCAAGCGCGGACGTGATGTCCTGGAAATCGGCGAGGATCACGCCGTTGGTGATGAAGCGGTGCGCCCAATGGGTTGTTGCGGCCTTGAGCTTGGCGTCTTGCGGCAATTGCGGTGCGTTCATCGGACCTCGCGGTGATAGCAGGAAAGCAAATGGGTGGATGCGTGTCATTAACACGCCGGTAGCCTTGATACTTCCCTTGCGGGATCGGCGCATCTCTAACCACTTTGGTTTTCATCCTCGCGCAAAGTCGCGGCTCCGCGTCAGGAGATTGGTAACGCTGAAGCCCGCTTCTTAACCCATCTCAAGGTTACTCTAAAGTTGATCTGATCGCGGACACCACTCGTAAACAATAGAACTTCAGATCACTTTCAGCATAGGCGCAGAAGCGCCAAGCAATTCACCAATTTAATACTCCATCAGACCCACTCTCGGTCGCGAGAAGAATTCAGGGCGCGTCAGGACAGGTAAACGCCGTGCGTGCAAGCACCATAGTGATGATTGGCTTCGCGGTCGTGTTCGGGCTGCTTGCGGTGTTCATCGCGCAGGCATGGCTGAACAATCAGGCCGAGCTGCGCGCCAAGAGCATGAGCGCGGAGGCGAGCAAGCCGGCGGTGGCGACCAAGACCATCGTCGTTGCCAAGCAGCCGCTGCGTTTCGGCACCGAGCTCAATGCATCGATGCTGGAAGAAATTCCGTGGCCCGCCGAAGCGATGCCCACGGGCGCGTTCTCCAGCGTGAAGGAGATGCTCGCGCCGGGCCGCCGCATCGTGCTCGCCGCCATCGAGCCGAACGAGCCGGTGCTGGCGCTCAAGATCACCGGCGCCGGTCAGCGCGCAACGCTTTCAGCGCTGGTGTCGCCGGGCATGAAGGCGGTCACCATCCGCGTCAACGATGTCGAAGGCGTCGGCGGCTTCGTGCTGCCCGGCGACCGCGTCGACGTCGTACTCACGCGCCAGATCGACAAGGGTTCGGCGACGACGGAAGTGGTGCTGCAGAACACCAAAGTGCTCGCCGTCGACCAGAGCGCCGACGAGCGCGCCGCCAAGGCGCAGGTCGCCAAGGCCGTCACGCTCGAGGTCAACACCGTCGAAGCACAGAAGGTGTGGCTCGCGTCCTCCGTCGGCAGTCTCTCCTTGCTGCTGCGCAAGGCGGGTGAAGCCGGCGCGGAAAAGACGCGCCGCATCACGCTCCAGGATCTCGCCAGCGACATGATCGGTGGAGACAAGCGCGCCACCGCAACCGTCGTGGTGACGCGCGGAACGTCGAAGCAGGATTACAGCGTACCGATTGAGGGGGCGAACGAAGCCGCGACCACTGTGGGACAGAGGTAAGCGGTTCAAACGGAAGAAGACTGGGGACTCGCGTAGACCGTTGGGGAGTGTGTCGTGAACAACAATAATCAGCATGCCGTCGGGTTCATCTGGCGGCGTCCGGGCAGGACCTCGAAGCCGGGGACTTGGTTGATCGACGTCGCGGTGGCGCTCGCCATCGCCTTGATCGCCGCGATGTGTGGGCTTGTCTGCGACGCCCACGCACAGGGCGCGGCCAAGATCATCCAGATCGCCGGCAGCAGCCGCACCGCGATGGTGGTCGTCCCCATCGGCAAGTCGCAGGACGTGCGCACCGATGCGAGCTTCGTCGACGTCACCGTCGGCGATCCGGAAGTGGCTGACGTCAATCCGCTGACCGACCACACACTGTCGATTCTCGGCAGGAAGATCGGCACCACCCGCGTGTCGGTCTATTCGGAGAACAAGAAGCTCGTCGGCATCTTCGACGTCGAAGTGTCTTACGATGTCACCCGGCTGTCGAACGAGCTGATGCGCCGCTTCCCCGGCGCGCGGATCGAGGCGTCTTCGGTCAACGGCCGCATCATGCTGTCCGGCGTGGTGGCGGATGCGGCGACGCTCGACAAGGCGGTCACCATCGCCCGCCAGTTCGGACCGGAGATCATCAACAATGTCGCGGTGGCGCAGCCGCAGCAGGTGATGCTCGAGGTGCGCTTCATCGAGATCGTGCGTACTGCGGGCCGCGAGCTCGGCGTGCAGTGGAACCGGGTCGGCGACCATACGCTGGCCAATATCGGCAACCAGACCTCGGCCGCCAATCTGCCGGTCACGCCCGGCGGCACCACGTTCAACAATCCCGGCTGCGGCGGCGGTCCGAATGGCAGCTGCTCGGAGCTGCTGCGCTCGCCGCTGGTCGCTGCCGGCGTGCTCTCCGGCGCCTCACCCTTCGGCTTCCTGGTCGGGCGCCTGGTGTCGGGCGGCGTCTCCACCGACGTCGCGATCAATGCGCTGGAGCAGAAGGGCATCGCCCGCAGCCTCGCCGAGCCGAATCTCACCGCGCTCTCGGGTGACACGGCGAGCTTCCTCGCCGGCGGCGAATATCCGATCCCCGTGGCCAGCAGCCTCGGGCAGATCACCGTCGACTACAAGAAATACGGCATTGGCCTCGCCTTCACGCCGACCGTGCTCAATCACGGCCTGATCAACATGAAGATCGAGCCCGAGGTGAGCCAAATTGACACCACGCACTCCGTTGCGGTGTCGACCGGCGTGTCGGTGCCCGCGCTCATCGTGCGCCGCGCCTCGACCACGGTCGAGCTGCGCGACGGCCAGAGCTTCGTGATCGGCGGCCTGTTGCAGAACAACGGCAACAACCAGATCGATCAGTTGCCGTGGCTCGGTGACGTTCCGGTGCTCGGCACGCTGTTCTCCTCGAAGTCATACCAGAAGAACGAAACGGATCTCGTCATCATCGTCACGCCGCATCTGGTGCAGCCCGCGCGTCCCGGCGACGCGCTGAAGACGCCGGCCGATCTGACCGATCCGCCGAACGATCCCGAGTTCTTCCTGCTCGGCAAAATGGAAAAGCAGAAGCAGAAGGCCAAGGGCGCGCAGTTCGCCGAAGCCGGCGGCGCGCCGATGACCGGCCACATCCTCGACCTGCCCAAGGCGGCGACGAAGGAGGAATCCAATGCTGCGGCTCAATAATCTCCTCGCGCTCACGCTGCTCGCCGGCATGCTGGCCGGCTGCTACGACCGCGACCTTTATTTGGCCAACAGCGACAAGATCGGCGCGACCGCGGGCGATGCGATTGCCAGCAATCGCGTCACCGAGGAGATCGATCCCTGGCCGGCCGCCAGCGGTAATCGCAACATCGGCTTCAACGGCCAGAGGATGCAGGCCGCGGTCGAGCGGTATCGCAACGGCCAAGTATATCCGCCGCGCGGCATCGGCACCTCCGGTAGCTATCAAGCGCCGCAAGGCAACTCTGCGCAGAACACGACGCCCGTCGGTCAGACCGTGACGGCGGCGGCGCCGACCAAGTAACGCGAAGCACACGGCAGACCGCAACATGCAAACGCCTCGGGCAACGAGCGCCGCGAACCGGACGCAGGTGGTGATCGTCACCACCGACGCCGAGTTCGAGCGCTCGGCGCGAGCGACGTTCGGCGCTAGCGCGCAGATTGATCTGCAAGTCACGGCGCAGGCGATCACGACGCTCGACGATGCGTTCGAATGCGGCGCCGCCGCCGTGCTCGTCGTCGATCTCGGACCTGCGGGTGACGCGGAGCTCACGGCGCTCGCGCGCTTGACGTTGCGCAACAACGGCAAGCCGCCGGTCGTCGCCATCACCCAGGCGTTCGATGCCGGCGTCGCGCGCACGCTGCTGCAGATGCGGGTCGCCGATTTCCTGGTGAAGCCGGTCGCGCCGGTCGAGCTGGTGCGCGCCTGCGCGCGCGTCGCCAAAGGCGATGCCGACGCCAATGGCCCGACCGAGGCGCAGATCTACACCTATCTTCCCGCCGTCGGCGGTGCCGGGGTGACCACGATCGCCATCCAGACCGCGCTCCTCCTGCTCAACAGCGCGGGTC
The DNA here is from genome assembly GCA_035651015.1 of Pseudolabrys sp. Classification (GTDB taxonomy): domain Bacteria; phylum Pseudomonadota; class Alphaproteobacteria; order Rhizobiales; family Xanthobacteraceae; genus Pseudolabrys. The sequence goes on from DASRGN010000026.1 coordinate 29,179, forward strand.
CGCGCGCCAAGCCGCGCACTTGCCTGGTCGATCTCGACTTTCAGCACGGCGCCGTCGCGGATTATCTCGATCTCGAGCCGCGGCTGAACCTCGCCGAGATCGAGCCGCGTCCCGACCGCCTCGATCGCCAGCTGCTCGAAGTCATGCTGTCGCATCATTCCTCGGGGCTTGCCGTGATCGCCGCGCCGAATTCGCCGGCAGAGATGCGCACCTTCGATCCGGAGATGGTCACACGGTTGCTCGACCTCGTCTCCAGCCACTTCGAATATGTCGTGTTCGACATGCCGCGCACATGGTTCTCCTGGACCGATAGCGTGCTGCTCGGTTCCAACAAGCTGTTCATCGTCAGCGAGACCACGGTGCCGGCGTTGCGTCACGCCAAGCACCTCGTCGCCGCCATCAAGGAGCGGCTCGGGGACGGCCCGCAGCCGCAGGTCATCGTCAATCGCTTCGAGCAGCGGATGTTCGCCACGGGTTTGCGCCGCAGCGACCTCGAGCAGGCTTTGGGCGACAGCTTCTGCGCGTCAATTCCCAACGATTATGCGCTGGTGCGCGAGGCCATCGATCGCGGCGTGCCGCTCGACGAGGTCAAGGCCGGCAACAAGATCAGCCAGCAGCTCAAGAAGCTGATCCTCGCGCAGACCAGCAGTAAGGCCGCGCCGGCGAAGGCGGTGCCGCTGCTGCAGAAATTGAAGCTCGCCTCCGCACGCTGACGCCGAAGCAAAACGCCGAAAACAAAAAGGGTCCGATAACTACATGGCCGGCCGTTTCACAGTCCGACGGATCGCCGCGACGGAGCTCGTCACCGAAGAGCCGCCGGTATCGCAGCCCGAAAGCGTATCCCCGACCGTGTTGCCGGAGGTGCGTGAAGCGCCTGAGCTGTCATCGGCAACGCCGCCGCCCGCGGCCGCGGCGCCGGCTCCGCCCGCGCCCGTCACCGCTCCAGCGGCGGCCGCTGCCGCCTCGAATTCGCAAAGCCCGCTGCTCAGCGAGCGCCTGCTCGACGCCAAGGTACGGCTGCATCGCCGCCTGATCGAGGAGATCAATCTCTCGGCGCTGGAAAAGTTGCCGGAAGACGAGATCCGCCGCCACGTCATGCAGCTGGTCACCCAATATGTCCTCGTCGAGCGGCTCGCGCTCAACACCCAGGAGCTCGGCGACTTCGTCTCCGAGATCCTCGACGAAATGACGGGCTTGGGTCCGCTGGAGCCGCTGCTCAAGGACCCGAGCATCAGCGACATCCTGATCAACGGCCACGAATGCGTTTATGTCGAGCGCGGCGGCGTGCTCGAGCCGCTCTCGGTGCGCTTCAAGGACGAGCAGCACCTGTTGCGCATCATCAACAAGATCGTGGCCGCGGTCGGCCGCCGCGTCGACGAATCGCATCCGCTCTGCGACGCGCGTCTGCTCGATGGCTCGCGCGTCAACGTCGCGGTGCGACCGATCGGTGTCGACGGCCCGCTGGTCTCGATCCGCAAATTCTCCAAGAAGCCGCTCGGCCTCTCGCGCCTCGTCGAGGTCGGCGCGCTGCGCCCGGCGATGGCCGATCTGCTCGCCGCCGCGGTCAAGGCGCGCATCACCACCATCATTTCCGGCGGCACCGGTTCCGGCAAGACGACGATGCTCAACGCGCTCTCCGCCTTTATCTCGGAGAAGGAGCGCCTGATCACCATCGAGGACGCCGCCGAGCTGCAGCTGCAGCAGCCGCATGTCGGGCGCATGGAGACGCGTCCGCCGAACATCGAAGGCAAGGGCGAAATCCGCCAGCGCGAGCTCGTCAAGAACGCGCTGCGTATGCGCCCTGACCGCGTCATCCTCGGCGAGTGCCGCGGCGAGGAAGCCTTCGACATGCTGCAAGCCATGAACACCGGCCACGAAGGCTCGATGGCCACCATCCACGCCAACACTCCGCGTGACGCCATCTCGCGTCTCGAGCAGATGATCGGCATGGCCGGGTTGCCGATGACGGTCGCCTCGATCCGCGGCCAGATCGCCGCCGCCGTGCAACTCATCGTGCAGCTGCAGCGCCAGTCCGACGGCAAGCGCAAGGTCACCAGCATCGCCGAGGTCACCGGGCTCGAAGGCGACATCATCCAGATGCAGGAAATCTTCAAATTCGTGCGCACCGGTACCGCGGCCGACGGCACGGTGGAAGGCCACTTCCAGGCGACCGGCGTGCGCCCACGCTTCCTCAGCCATCTCGTCAACCAGGGCATCACCATCCCCGGCGCGCTATTCGATCCCTCGAAGCCGCTCTAGTGTCCCGATTCCGAAGTTCGCCACCCATGCACCACGCTCTGAGCGAACTTCGGAATCGAAAGGACACTAGCAAGGATATGATTCTAGTGCCCCTTTTGAACCCGAAGTTCGCAGTCGAACTCGCGGGATGGAGCGTGCGAACTTCGGGTTCGGGGCACTAGGCCATGTTCGATTTCAATCCGATCTACCTGGTCTATCTGCTGATCGGAGCCTCGGCGGCGCTGTTCGTCGAAGGCTTCTACCTGGTCGGCTTTTCCAAGGCGTCGTATCGCAGCAACATCAATCGGCGGCTGCAGCTCCTCAAGGACAAGCCGGATCGCGAGAACATCCTGGTGCAGCTGCGCCGCGAGCGTGGGCTCACCGCCGGCGGCGACTACCGGCTGCCGCTGATCAACCTCAATCAGCTGGTGCTGCAGTCGGGACTGACCATCGGCTTCTCCAAGCTGATGATCTTCATCGTCATCGGCATGATCGGCGCCTTCATGGCGACCATGCTGTTCGACCACCAGCCGGCGCACGCGCTCGGCGCTGCTGGTTTCGCCGGCGTGGTGCTGCCGGTGGTGGTGCTCAAATTCCTCAAAGGCAGGCGGCAAAAGCGCTTCGGCGCACAGTTTCCTGACGCGATCGACATGATCGTGCGCAGCCTCAAGGCCGGCCATCCGGTGCCGATCGCGATCAGCATGGTGGCGCGGGAATTTCCCGATCCGGTGGGGACCGAGTTCGGCATTGTCGCCGATGAAATCACCTACGGCGCCGATCTCGAAGGCGCCATGCGCAATCTGTATTTCCGCGTGGGCACCGACGACCTGCCGCTGTTCATCACCGCGGTCGCCATCCAGGGCTCGACCGGCGGCAATCTCGGCGAGATCTTGCAGAATCTCTCGAGCGTGATCCGCCTGCGCTTCAAGATGCGCCGCAAGGTGCGCGCGCTCGCCGCCGAAGGCCGCGCCTCGGCGATGATCCTCTCCTCGCTGCCGATCGGCATGTTCGCCGTGATCAATTTCGTCGCGCCGGAATTCTACGCCAGCGTTTGGCATGAGACGCTGACCAAGATCGGGCTCGGCGCTGCCGGCTTCTGGATGCTGGTCGGCAACGCCATCATGTTCCGCATGGTCAACTTCAAGATCTGAACCGATGAACACGCTGCTCGACCGCATGATGCAGGTGTTCGGCTTCGCCGATCGCGGCACCATGATGTTGTCGCTGCTGGTGTTCCTCGCCGCCACCACACTCGCCTTTTCGGTGATGGCGATCGTGCGCGTGCGCGGCGCCGTGAAGAAGCGTGCGGCGCGCGTCTTCGCCGATGCCGGAAAGCCGGAGGCCTCGCAGCTGCGCAAATCCAGCCTGAAGGCGGTGCAGTCGCTGCTCGAATATACCGGCAAGCATTATGCGACCGCGAACGACGACAACGCCAAGGTGCTGCGCCGCCGCCTGGTGCAGGCCGGCATTTACGATCCGCGGGGCGTCGCCTTCTTCTTCATCGCGCGCACCGTCCTGGCGCTGGCGCTGGCCGGCGCCATCTTCGTGTTCATGCCGATGCTCACCGCCAAAGGCGGCTCGTTCTTCTGGTTGATGGTGATCGTCGGCGGCATCGCCGGCTATGTCGGACCGAGCATGTACGTCGACAAGCGCATCTCGATCCGCAGGAACGAGCACCGCGCCGGCTTCCCTGATTTCCTCGATCTGCTCGTGGTCTGCGCCGACTCCGGGCTGAGCCTCGAAGCCGCGCTGGAGCGCGTCGGCCGCGAGCTCGGCGACGGCTATCCCTCGCTTTCCGCCAACATCCACATGGCCAATCTCGAGATCCGCGCCGGCCGCCGGCTCTCCGAGGCGCTCGATCATCTTGCCGAGCGGCTCGGGCTCGACGAAGCGCGTTCCTTCGCCACGCTGATCGAGCAGTCGATCGAGCTCGGCTCCAGCATCACCGATGCGCTGCGCGTCTACAGCGACGACATGCGCCACAAGCGGCTCTCCCGCGCCGAGGAGAAAGCCTATGCGCTGCCCGCCAAGCTCTCGGTGCCGATGATGGTGTGCATCTTCCCGGTGCTGTTCGTGGTCATTCTGCTGCCGGTGTTCGTGAAGCTGCACACCGGGAATTATTAGTCGCCCAGGTCTCTGCGCTGTCATGCGCGGGCTCGACCCGCGCATCCATCGCTTGGCGAAACGGATGGATTGCCGCGTCATAGGCGAGCGAAGCGACGCCGTTCTTCGAACGGCTATGCCCGGCAATGACGAGGCAGAGCCACCCCTTCTCGGTCCCAGCGAGGGAAAATTAACCATCCTGACCTAGCCTGACCCTGTACCCATCGGTTCCGCGGGCAATTCAGGCTGGTTCATGCGTGTTGGTAGTGCCCGGGCGTTATTGATTTCCGCGACATGCCTGCTCTGGCTTGCGGGCTGCTCGGGTTCCGGCAAGCTCCCCGATCTCTTCAAATCGTCCGGCAGCGACGCCAATGCGTCGGCGCACAATGATCTGACCGGCTCGATCACCCAGAACGGCGATTCGTCGAACCCGTCGAACGTCGATTCGAGCATGCTCGGTGCCAATCCGCAGGACGACCTGTCGCTCGGCAAGGAAGAGTTCCGCAAGAACAATTTCGGGCTCGCCGAAGTGCATTTCCGCCACGCCGTCGAGCTGCGCCCCAATGACGGCGAGGCCTGGCTCGGGCTCGCGGCCTCCTACGACCGGCTCAAGCGCTTCGATCTCGCCGACCGCGCCTATGGCCAGGTGGTGAGGATCGTCGGCCCGACGGCCGAGGTGCTCAACAATCAGGGCTACTCCTACATGCTGCGTGGCGACTATCCGCGCGCGCGTGTGACGCTGCTCTCCGCGCAGGCCAAGGCGCCGAACAATCCCTTTATCCGCAACAATCTGGCGCTGCTCGAGACGAGCGAGCGCCGGCGCAAGGGCATCCAGTAGCCTCAGCGCTGACTGCATCGCATTGCGATGCGCGGGATAAGACAAGCCTTCTCCGGTGTTGTAACCTTGACGGGCAAGCTGGCGCAGACCGGCTGCCGATCATGTTCACGGGGAGGAACAATCGATGACCACGGGTGTGAATGCCGGCGCGCGTCTCGACCGGCTGCCGATCTCGTCGTTTCACTACCGCATCTTCGCGCTGGTGGGCGCCGGGATGTTCTTCGACGGCTATGACCTTTATGTCGCCGGCGGCGTGCTCGCCTCGACCGTGCAGACCAAGTTCTCGTCGATACCGCAGAACCTGCAGTTCCTGTCGCTGACGTTTGTCGGCATGACCATCGGCTCGCTGATCACCGGATTTGTCGGCGACAAGATGGGCCGCCGCTTCACCTACCAGATCAACCTGCTGGTGTTCGGTCTCGCTTCGCTGGCCGCGGCGTTCTCGCAGAGCATGGAGCAGCTCATCATCTGCCGCTTCGTGCAGGGCCTCGGGCTCGGCGCCGAGATCGTCGTCGGCTATTCGACGATGACCGAATTCGTGCCGCCAGCCACGCGTGGACGCTGGCTCGCCTTCATGTCGTTCATCGTCGTTGCCGGATTTCCGGTGACCGCGCTGCTCGGCTACCTGATCATCCCCGAGTTCGGCTGGCGCCCGATGTTCGTCATCGCCGGCATCGGCTCGCTGATCGTCTGGTATCTGCGCAAGAACCTCCCCGAGTCGCCGCGCTGGCTGGAATCTTCCGGTCGCACCGCGGAGGCCGAGACCTTGATGCAGACCATCGAGAAGGAAGTGGGCGCGACCTCCGGCCCGTTGCCGGCCCCCGTCGCGACCACACCGCCGCCGCTCGTTTCCGCGACGGCGATGCTGCGCCCGCCGATCCTGCAGCGCATGATCGTGGGGAGCTGGGTGCTGATCACCATCAACACGCTGATCTTCGGCTTCGTGATCTTCTTGCCGCAGTTCTTCCTGCGTCAGGGGCTCACGATTACCAATTCGCTCGGCTACACCGTCGTGCTCTCCGCGGCGTCGCTGGTCGGCTGCGCGCTCGGCGCTTACTCCTCCGATATGATCGGGCGGCGCTGGAGCATCATCGGCGGCTCCATCGTCACCATCATCTTCGGGTGGATCTACGCGAACTTCGACGCCAAGGTTGACGCCAGCCTCGTGCTCGGCGTCGGCTTCGTGCTCATCGTCGCGATTTACGTGCAGACGGCGATCCTGTTCGGCGTCTACACGCCCGAGCTGTTCCCCACCGAGATCAGGCTGCGCGCCAATGGCATCTGCAACACCTTGGGTCGTGCCGCGACCGTGGTCTCGCCCTTCGTCGTCGGCTTCCTGATGACGACTTACAAGCTGCCCGGCGTCATCGGGCTGATGACGCTCCTCGTCGTCATCCAGACCGTGCTCGTCTATCTCTGGGGCATCGAGCCCGCCAAACGGCGGCTGGAGGACCTCGAGGCGGAGGGGCGTGACGCGAACGCCGCCACGCGCACCGCGACCGCATAGGAGACGATCGCCAAAGTCGCCGGCTGTCATTGGGCGGCCGGCCGTCTTTTGTGTAAGAACTGCTCGGCATGACCGGCCTCCGTCCCATCACTCTCATCACCGGCGCGTCGTCCGGCATCGGCCTGGAGCTCGCGCGCGTCTTCGCCCGCAACGGTCATGAGCTGGTGCTCGTGGCGCGCCGTGGCGAGCGGCTGCAGGCGCTCGCCCATGAGCTCGAGGATGTAAGCGAGACCAAGCCGCTCGTTCTGCCGCTCGATCTGCGGCATCCCGGCGTCACCGCCGCGATCGCCGACGCCATGCTCGAGCATGGTGTCGAGCCGCAATACGTCGTCAACAATGCCGGCTTCGGCCTGGTCGGACCGGCGGATGAAGTCGATCGTGACACCTTGCTGGCGATGATCGACGTCAACGCGCGGGTGCTTACCGACCTGTCGCTCGCCTTTGTCGACAGCCTGGCGCGGCATCGCGGCGGTGTGCTCAACGTCGCCTCGGTTGCCGGCTTCCTGCCCGGTCCGGGCAGCGCGGTCTATTACGCCAGCAAGGCCTATGTGGTGTCGTTCAGCGAGGCGCTTTATCGCGAGCTCAAGCCGCGCGGCGTGCGCGTCACTGCGCTGTGCCCGGGCCCGGTGGCGACCGAATTCGCCGAGGTCGCCGGTGTGCGCAGCGGCACCGCGCCCGAGATTCTGGCCGTCTCCGTCGAGCAGGTCGCGCAGGAGGGTTATCGCGGGCTGATGGCCGGCCGCCGCATCGTCATGCCGGGCCTTGCCAATAAGCTCATCACCTTGCTGATGCGGTTTATCCCGCGCGGCTTTCTGCTCAATGCCGTGGGTTCCCGCCAGGCAAAGCGCAGGAATCAGGGATCAGTAATCAGGCATCAGGTATGAGCCGCTGATCCTTGGATTTTTAACCACCTTGCTCCATGATTTATCATTCTGATCCCTGATCCCTGATTCCTGAGCCCTGATGCCTGATCTTCCGGTCCTCATCATTCTGCACCAGGAGCACTCGTCACCCGGACGAGTCGGGCAGACGCTGCAGCGGCTCGGATTTCCTCTCGATGTGCGGCGTCCGCGCTTCGGCGATCCGTTGCCGGAGACGATGGACGATCACGCCGGCGCGGTGATCTTCGGCGGACCGCAAAGCGCCAACGACGAAGAAGAGTTTGTGCGCCGCGAGATCGATTGGATCGGCGTGCCGCTGCGTGACCGCAAGCCGTTTCTGGGCATCTGCCTCGGCGCGCAGATGATGGCGCGCTATCTCGGCAGCCGCGTCTCGACGCATCCGCAAGGCCACGCCGAGATCGGTTACTATCCGATCCGCCCGACGGCCGCCGGGCTCTCCCTGGTCGCGCCCTGGCCCGATCACGTCTACCAATGGCATCGCGAAGGCTTCGAGCTGCCGCAGGATGCCGAGCTATTGGCCGAAGGCGATGCCTTCTCCATCCAGGCGTTCCGCTACGGCACCGGCTTCGCGCTGCAGTTCCATCCGGAAGTCACTCACGCCATGATGTGCCGCTGGACCGTGCGCGGGCATGCGCGCCTGGAGCTCCCCGGCGCCAAGTCACGCGCCCAGCATTTCGCCGATCGCCCGGTCTACGACCTCGCCTCGCGCAACTGGCTCGCCGCCTTCATCGACCGCTGGATCCTCGGCCGCAGCGACTCGATGGTAGCCCAAAGCGCCGTCGCAACGGCCTGATCCTTCGGGCCTTTCCGCCTCTGTCGGATTTGCGCAGCACCGCTGCCACACCTCTTCGCGAGAAGCGCCATCTTGTGGTCATATAAGGCTGCAGGAAGGAAGGCCATCCTGGGGGCGTTGGGGGCGTGATGACTGACGTTGGGAATGCGGCCGGGAGTGCGCCGATGCGCTCGGAGCGCAGGCGGTCAGGCGGTCACGCGGCGCCCGCGGCGCTGCGCGACATGCTGCATGCGTCCGACGGCATCCTCGACCTGCTGCCGATCGCCACCTTCATCTGCGACGCCAACGGCACGATCCTGCAATACAATCGCCATGCGGTCGCGATCTGGGGCCGCACGCCGCGCCCGGAGGAGACGCACGAGGAGTTCACGGCGGCCTACAAGTTTCTCAGCCTCGACGGCACGCCGCGGCCGCGCTCGATGCTGGCCGAGGTCCTGCGCACGGGTGAGTCCGTGCGCGACGAGGAGCTCCTGGTCGAGCGTGCTGACGGAACGCGCGTGGCGGTCTCGGTCAATATCGATCCACTCCGCAACGTGCGCGGCGACTTCGTCGGCGCCGTCATCTGTTTTCTCGACATCAGCGAGCGCCAGCGCATAGACGCCGAGCTCGAGCGCTCGCAGTTACATCTGCGCGAGCAGGAGCAGCGGCTGGCTGCGACCTACGAGCATGCGGCGATCGGCATTTCGGAAGCGGCCGCCGACGGACATTTCCTGCGCGTGAACGAGGCGATCGCAGCCATCACCGGCTTCAGCAAGGAAGAGCTGCTCAGGTCGCGGCTGTTCACGCACACGCATCCTGCCGATGCCGATCCCGACCGCGAGGCATTTCGCAAGCAGGTCGCCGGCGAGCTCGATTTCTATTCGATGGAAAAGCGCTTCGTGCGCAAGGACGGCCGCGTCATCTGGATGGCGGTGCGCTCGTCGCCGGTGCGCGACGCGCAGGGCAATTTCCTCTACGTGATCCGCGTGGTGCAGGACGTCACCGAGCGCAAGGCTGGCGAAGAGCGGCAGAAGCTGCTCATCGACGAGCTCAATCATCGCGTCAAGAACACGCTCGCCACCGTGCAGTCGCTTGCTTCGCAGAGCGCGCGCGGCGGTCCATCGCCGGAAGATTTTCGCGACCGCTTCGAAGGTCGCCTGATCGCGCTCTCCAAGGCGCATGACCAGCTCACCCGGCGCCACTGGGCGAGCGCCGATCTGCGCGATCTCCTCGGCGCCAGCCTGGCGCCCTACATGACGCCTGGCCATGAGCAGATCCGCCTCGTCGGCGAGGACACGCGCTTGCGGCCGCGCGCCGCGCTGACGCTCGCCATGGCGTTCCACGAGCTCACCACCAATGCCGCGAAATACGGCGCCCTGTCGGTGCCCGCGGGCAATATCGAGATCGCCTGGCGAACGCAGGGCGCGCCGGCGCGCCTGCGCATCGACTGGCGCGAGCATGGCGGACCGCCGGTCAGCCCGCCGCAACGCCGCGGCTTCGGCACGCGCATGATCGAGGGCAGCGTCGCCGCCGAATTGCACGGCACAGCGACACTCGCCTACGAGCCCTCGGGGCTCGCCTGCCTGATCGACATCCCGCTCGATTCCGCCGAGGAGGGCGGACGCGGGGAAGGGTGATTTGTCGATGCGACTCCGCGCACTCGGAGTCGTCCCCCGGCTCGACCGGGGGACCCAGTACGCTGCGAGTTCGGCGATTAAGGACTTTCGGGATACTGGTTGCCCCGCCTTCGCGGGGCATGACGGCTGAGTGTGTGCCGTCGGTCCGCCTTCGCCCTGCAGGCTACGGCGCGACAGCCTTCGCGCGCTTCGCGGCGCCTGTTTTGCTAGGCGGTATTTCGTAAATCTGGCTCGCCGAGCCGTAGCTCGCGAAGCGAGCGAAGGCTGGTGGAGCCGAGGGGATTTGAACCCCTGACCTCCTCATTGCGAACGAGGCGCTCTCCCAACTGAGCTACGGCCCCGCCGAGAAACCAATGATTTTCAGCGAGTACGCGCCATTTACGGTCACCGCGGAAAGCTGTCAAGGATCGCAACCATCCCCTTCTCTTTACGGGCGTTTAGCTTGTTCGGCCGCCCCCGAGTCGCTAATTTCTGGCGCAGAATCGGCTAGTGCCCGCTTTCCGAAGTTCGTCGCACCTTGCGGCACACTCTGGCACGAACTTCGGAAAGCAAAGGGCACTAGCAAGACTACCAACAGTGCCGCTTTTCGATTTGCAGTTCCTGATCGAACGGGCGGCAGGCTTTGCAGGAACTGCAAATCGGCGGCACTGGTGCCCATGTTCGAGCTTCTGAACTTCATCTCCTATCTGCTGACGCTATACGTCTACATCCTCATCGCGGCGGCGGTGCTCAGCTGGCTCGTCGCGTTCCATGTCGTGAACACGAACCACCCCATCGTGCATTCGATCGGGCTGCTGCTCTATCGCATCACCGAGCCGGTGCTGCGGCCGATCCGCAGCATCCTGCCGAACCTGGGCGGCATCGATGTTTCGCCCATCATCGTCATCCTGATCATCTTTTTCATTCAGAGCGTCATCCTCCCCAATCTGGCGCGCTTGCTCGCTTAGTGGCTGACAGCAAGGCCTGGACGGCGGCGAGCGGCGGTATCACGCTGAACGTGCGGCTGACGCCAAAAGGCGGCCGCGATGCCATCGACGGCGTCGAGCAACTCGCTGACGGCCGCGCGGTGCTCAAGGTGCGGGTGCGCGCGGCGCCCCGCGAGGGTGAAGCCAACGATGCATTGATCGCGCTGATCGCCAAGGCGCTCGGCGTGCCGCGCCGCGATGTGACGTTGGCAGCCGGAGCCACGGGGCGGATCAAGCGGCTGACGGTGGCCGGCGATACCGCTGCACTTGCGGCACTGCTGGAGAAGCTCGCGGCTTCCGGCTAAGAACCCCGCCATGACGGCACGGATCATCGACGGTAAGGCCATCGCCGCGGCATTGCGCAAGAAAGTTGCCGGCGAAGTGGCGCGGCTTGCGTCCGCGCACGCGCTCGTCCCAGGTATTGCGGTGGTGCTCGTCGGAGATAATCCAGCGAGCGAAGTCTATGTCCGCACCAAGTCGAAAGCCGTGCTCGAAGTGGGCATGCGCACGTTTGACCGGCATCTGCCGGGAACCACCAGCGAAGCCGAGCTGCTGGCCTTGATCGAAGCGCTCAATGCCGATCCGGCGGTGAACGGCGTCCTGGTGCAGCTGCCGCTGCCGAAGCAGATCGATCCGCATCACATCATCGGCGCCATCGATCCCGACAAGGACGTCGACGGCTTTCATCCGGTCAATGTCGGGCGTCTCGCGCGCGGCTTGCCGGGCCTTGCGCCCTGCACGCCATTGGCTTGCGTGCTTCTGGCAAAATCCGTGCGTCCTTCTCTCGTGGGGCTCGAGGCGGTGATCATCGGGCGCTCCAACATCGTCGGCAAGCCACTGATGCAGCTGCTGCTGGCCGAAGATACGACCGTCACCATCGCGCATTCGAAAACGCGCGATCTGCCCGCCGTCTGTCGCCGCGGCGATTTGCTCGTCGCCGCGGTCGGCCGGCCGGAAATCATCCGCCGCGAATGGATCAAGCCGGGCGCTACCGTGATTGACGTCGGCATCAATCGCATCGCCGGCGGAGACGGCGGCAAGACACGGATCGTCGGCGACGTCGCCGCCGATGCGACCGAAGTCGCCGGCGCGATCACGCCGGTGCCCGGCGGCGTCGGCCCGATGACGATTGCATGTCTTCTCGCCAACACGCTGCGCGCCACGGCACTCCAGTGCCGCTTGCCGCCGCCGAGTTTCTAGCCTGTGCCCGTCCTCCTTCCCGCCTTCGCGCTTCGAGCTACGGCGAGGTCGATCGGAGTCCCGCCGAAGCGCTCTTGCGCGTAGGCGGACGACGCGCGCAAGAGCGCGCACCTCAGGATGACGGATTGAGCTTCGTGAAGCGGAAGGACTTACGCCTGCCAGGCGTAGGCGACCTTGTCGAGCACCTTGGAGCCGAAGCGCTCGGACGAACGGGCAACGGCGCGGCCGCCAAGCGCGCGATAGAACTCGACGGCGGGCTCGTTGTCGGACAGTGCCCAGACCACCATGGTCTTCAGCCCGCTCTGCAGCAGGTCCTTGCGCGCGGCGTTGAACAGGCGGCGGCCGAAGCCGAGCCCCTGGAATTCCGGACGCAGGTAAAGCTCGTAGACTTCACCCTCATACGAGAGGCTGCGCGCGCGGTTGCGGCCGTAGTTGGAGTAACCGGCAACCTGATCGCCGAATTGCAGCAATGCGATGCGGCTGCCCTTGCGGATCGCCGAATCCCACCAATCCGGGCCACGCCGGTTGATCAGCTTGTCGAGCTCGGTTCCGGGGATGATGCCCTGGTAGGCGCCCCGCCAGGCCTCGTCATGAGCCGTCGCGACCGCCCCTGCATCCGCAGGCTTCGCGCGCCGAATCTCAATCGTGACGGTATTCATGCAGGAATAGAAGCAAGCAACCGGGGCCCCTTCAAGTCCCGTGTTTAACGAGAGGTTAACGGTGTGGATTACTGGTCACAGCCTGCGTGAAGGAGGCGTTTTGTCGCATTTGCCCGCGGTTTCTCACGCGTCCGCCGCTGACGGCCACGCATCCGCAACCGCTCTGCGCATGTTTTTAGACACAGGAAAACACAAGAAGTGAACGCGATGAGCCAGCCGTGATTCGTTTTGTGATTCGAAAGCGAATCAGGCGACCTCGGCTTCCTTCTGCCGCTCTTCCTTTTTGCGGTCGTTCTCGTCGAGCAGCTTCTTGCGCAGCCGGATCGACTTGGGCGTCACCTCGACCAGCTCGTCGTCCTGGATATAGGCCAGCGCCTTCTCCAGCGTCATGCGGATCGGCGGTGTCAGGCGCACCGCCTCGTCCTTCGAGGTGGTGCGGATATTGGTGAGCTTCTTGCCCTTGAGCACATTGACCACGAGATCGTTGTCGCGCGTGTGCTCGCCGACGATCATGCCCTTGTACACCTTCCAGCCCGGCTCGATCATCATCGGCCCGCGGTCTTCGAGATTCCACAGCGCATAAGCAACCGCGTCGCCGGCGTCATTGGAGATGAGCACGCCGTTACGCCGGCCCTGCACCAGCCCCTTGTAGGGCGCGTAGGCGTGGAACAGCCGGTTCATGATCGCGGTGCCGCGGGTGTCGGTGAGCAGCTCGCCCTGGTAGCCGATGAGCCCGCGCGTCGGCGCGTAGAAGACGAGCCGCATCCGCCCGCCGCCCGACGGCTTCATCTCGATCAGCTCGGCTTTGCGCTCCGCCATCTTCTGCACGACGATGCCGGAATGCTCCTCGTCGAGGTCGATCACGACCTCCTCGATCGGCTCCAGCGTCTCGCCGCTCGCTGCGTCATCTTTGAGCAGCACCTGCGGCCGCGACACCGAGAGCTCGTAGCCTTCGCGGCGCATCGTCTCGATCAGAATGCCGAGCTGCAATTCGCCGCGGCCGGCCACTTCCATGGAATCCTTCTCGTCGGATTCGCGAACGCGCAGCGTGATGTTGCCTTCGGCTTCGCGCAGCAGCCGGTCGCGGATCATGCGGCCGGTCACCTTGTCGCCTTCGGTGCCGGCGAGCGGGGAATCGTTGACGCGGAAGGTCATCGCCAGCGTCGGCGGGTCGATCGGCTGCGCCGGGATCGGCGTCTCCACTTCCGGCGCGCAAATCGTGTTCGACACGGTGGCATCGGGCAGCCCGGCGATGGCGACGATGTCGCCGGCTTCGGCTTCCTCGATGCCGGTGCGCTCGAGCCCACGGAAGGCGAGCAGCTTGGTGACGCGGCCCTGCTCGATGAGCTTGCCGTCGCGGTCGAGCACCTTCACCTGCTGGTTCGGCTTCACGCTCCCCGAGGTGATGCGGCCGGTGATGATGCGGCCGAGATAGGGATTGGCTTCGAGGATGGTACCGAGCATGCGGAACGGTCCGTCCTCCACTTGCGGCGGCGGCACGTGACGCAGCACCAGGTCGAACAGCGGCGCCATGCCGGCGTCCTTTGGGCCGTCGGCGCTGGCGTTCATCCAGCCTTGCTTGGCCGAGCCATAGAGGATCGGGAAGTCGAGCTGCTCGTCGGTGGCGTCGAGCGCGGCGAACAGGTCGAACACCTCGTTCACCACCTGCGTCGGGCGCGCGTCGGCCCGGTCGACCTTGTTGATGACGACGATGGGCTTCAATCCCATCTTCAGCGCCTTGGAGACGACGAACTTGGTCTGCGGCAGCGGACCCTCGGCGGCGTCGACCAGCACCAGCGCGCCGTCCACCATGTTCAGGATGCGCTCGACCTCGCCGCCGAAATCGGCGTGGCCCGGGGTATCGACGATGTTGATCCGGGTTCCCTGCCACTCCACCGACGTCGCTTTGGCGAGGATGGTGATGCCGCGCTCGCGCTCAAGGTCGTTGGAATCGAGCGCGCGCTCGGCGACCCGCTGGTTCTCGCGGAACGACCCGGATTGCTGCAGCAGCCGGTCGACCAGCGTGGTTTTGCCGTGGTCGACATGGGCGATGATCGCGACGTTGCGCAAATTCATAGGTCGTCTGTCTTTCCGCTACCCGCCCGTTCTTGAGCTTTTCCTCGCCAAAGCGAGGCAAAAAGCCGTTTGCCGCTCCTGTCCGGGCGAAGGAGGGCCCTAAAACAAAGGCGGGCCGAAAAGGGGCCCGCGACTCGCCGGCAATATAGTCAGCCGCTGTGACGAAGCAATGGCGAAGGCGGCTGCCCCACGCTGGCTTGTTCCATGGTTAAAACCGCCCGCCGGTCGGCCACGGCCCGGCGCAGCTGGTCGAAGGCGAGCGACATGGCGGTTAATCCGCTCTGATCGAGCCCGTTCGTTTCGGCATGGCGCAGCGTGGCGGCGAGGATCTCATCGGCTTCAGTTTCGATACCGTCGAGCTCAGACATGGACGCGGTGGTGCGCGCCGCGCGCAGCAGCGCCAGGACGCGGTTCAGCGGCTGCAGCCGTCGCGATCGCTCTCCCGAGCTCGCGAGCCCGGCAATCGCGGCGATGCCCGAGCCGAGGCCGGAGAGCACCATCACGCCGATGTAGAAGAAGTCGCTGTAGCGGTCGAAAAACGACTTCTGGTCATCATCGAAATATTGCGCGGCGCCGGGATGTACCGGGACCGCGGAATCCTTGTCCGTGTTCGGCGCCCGCATCAGGCTCGCGGCGGGAAATTCCGGCGCGATCTGGTTGCGGGCGGTCAGCAGCAGCTTCGCCAGATCGCCGGCGGTCTGCTCGTCGATGCTGCGGCTGGCGAGGATGAAATGCGCAAAGCCGACGGTCCGGATCTCCTCCGCGGGCTTGGTGCCGCCGAAGGCTCCGGCGGTGATCTTCGCCGTCTCGTAGATCGGCCGGCGCTGCGCGATCGCTTCCGACTGGCCGACGTCGAGAAAGCGCGGTTGTTCGCCCTCGTGTGACAGCGCCGCGACCGTGCGTGCGAGTTGCGGATCGGTCGGCGCGCCAGTGGCGAGCACAACATCGATGCTGCCGTTGCGCACGGCCTCGGGGAGCTCGTCCACGGACATGTCCAGGACGCTGACGGATGATCGCGGCGTCTCATATTGCGCCAGCACGGCCTCGAGCAGGGCACGATCGAACGGATCGCCAATGACGGCGATGCGGTGGTTCGCCAGATCTGAGATATTGGCGACGTTGCTCCCCGGCCGCGCCAGGAACAACGCGATGCTGTGGCGGAAGACGACAACCGCACGTCCGCTGGCGGGCATCGCCGCATCGCGCCGCACCACCGCAAGATCGGCGTTGCCCTGATCAAGCGCTTGCGCCGCGGATCGCGGGCTGTCGCGTTCCACCACCCGCAGGCGGATCGAGGCGCGCTCGCGGCCGAATTGCGCCGCGATCGCGGAGACGAGACGCACGTCCTCGCCCTTTCCCGGGCTCACCGCAATGCGCAGTGTCTTCGGTTGCGATAGATCGTAGAGCAGGAAGGCGGCGACGCCCGCGAAGGCAAAGGCTGCCGCCAGCGCGATCAGCCAGGCACCTTGCTTCGAGAACTTGAACGCCATCACAGCAGCAGAACGCGCTGATTAGTGTTCCGTTTCCGAAGTTCGCCGGACAATCCGACGATTCAGGTCGCCGGATGCGGCCCCCAGGGCCCGATATGCGCCCCCTTGGGCATGGCCTCGCGCACCATCAGCATCTCGCCGATCGTCTCCGCGGTGACGAGCCCGATCAGACGGCCGAGGGCATCGATGACGCCCACCGCCGGCGCCGATTTCTGCTGGATGAGCTGAAAGGCGTCGTCGAGATGCTGGCGTACGCTCACCGTCGGGAGATCCTTCGACATGGCTTGCGCCACGCGCGCGTCGGGCCCGAGCTCCTTGAGCGCGCGAATGAGGTCACCGCGCACCAGCAGGCCGGCTGGGCGGCCGTTTTCGTCGATCACCGGAAACTCGCTCTGGCTGGTGCGCAGCAACGTCTGCACCGCCTCGTCGACATGCGCCTCGCGCGTCAGCGTCGCGAACTGCGTCATCATCGCCGCGCCGATCGGCACGCCGCGCGACATCGCGCGCAACGCCACGAGCTGTGCCTCTTGCGCCGCGGCGAGATAGACGAAGATGGCGATGAAGATGAGCAGCGGGTTGGACAAAAGCCCGATGAAGCCCAGCGCGAATGCGACGCCTTGCCCGATTGCCGCCGCGAGCTCTGTGGCGCGGGTGAAGCCGAGCCGGCTCGCCAGCACCGCGCGCAGCACGCGGCCGCCGTCCATCGGAAACGCCGGGATCATGTTGAACGCGGCGAGGAAGAGATTGACCGCGGCCAGCCGGTCCGTGACCGGCACCGTGCTGTTGTCGATCGAAGCGAAATGCGTGCTGCTGATGTGTGCGCCGAACGCCATCAGCACCAGGGCGATCGCAACATTCACCAGCGGCCCGGCGACGGCCACCAGGAATTCCTGATGCGGCGCTTCCGGAATGCGCTCGAGTCGCGCGACACCGCCGATCGGCAGCAGTGTCACATCGGGCGTGCGCACGCCGAAGCCGCGCGCGGTGAAGATATGTCCGAATTCATGCGCAACGACGCAGGCGAAGAGAAGCACCATGAACAGCACGGCGCGGGTCGCCGCCGCGCCTCCGCCGCTCGCCCAGTTGGCCGCGAAGATCCAGGCCAAAAACATGAGGAACGTGACGTGGATACGGATTGCCGTCCCGGCGATCGTCCCGATATTCACCGACCAACGCATGCGGAACCTCGATGGCCTTACCCGCTTAAATGGGTATTCAAGGCGAGCGGCGGGAGGGCACCTTGAGCCAACGCAAATCCCGATGAGGTTGCACAATGGCAGGAAAGCTCAATGGTGAGGCGCGCAAGACGGCTTTGGGCAAGCTCAAGGGCTGGTCCGAGGTGAAGGATCGCGATGCGATCACCAAGAAATTCGTGTTCAAGGATTTCAACGAAGCCTTCGGCTTCATGGCGCGAGCCGCGCTCGTCGCCGAGAAGCTCGACCATCATCCCGAATGGTTCAACGTCTACAAAACCGTTGAGGTGACCTTGTCGACGCACGACGCCGGCGGTCTCACCGAGCTCGACGTCAAGCTCGCCGAGACGATGGACAAGCTCGCGGAACACTAATGCTCGACTAACGTTTGAGCGTCGTCGCCCGCGAAGGCGGGCGACCCAGTAAACACAGGACCGTCGGTGATTACTGGATGCCCCGCCTTCGCGGGGCATGACCCGAGTGTTGGGCGGGCAAAGAAGAGTCGCTTCGCTTGCGGCGTCTACACTCAGCCACCATCTAACCCGCAATGACCGCCGCCCGCGCCGCCTTCTTCCGCTTCAAACGTGGCTTCGATGAAGAAAGCTACGTGCGCCGGCATTTCTGGCCGAAGCTGCGCCGCGTCGCCGCGCTGCTGCCGTTTCTCGATGATCTGCTCGCGGCCTATTACTGCGCCTTCGACCGCGAGACGCCGCTGCATGTGAAGGCGGCGCTGCTTGGCGCGCTCGCCTATTTCATCCTGCCGTTCGACGCGATCCCCGATGTGCTGCCGGTGCTCGGCTACACCGACGATGCCGCGGTGCTCGCCGCCGCGGTGAAGCTTTTCTCTGGGCACATCCGGCCCGTGCATCGCGACGCCGCGAGTGCCGCGATCCAGCGGATGAAGGAGAGCATTCGGTAACGTGCTTTGGAGCGGCGAGTGGGCGAGTAATTGGCTAAGCGTGAGCACCTATAAGTCGTTGCTTCCATTCGTCGGCGACGTATTTGGCACCACGAAATTTTACGTTCAGCCCCTTGCTCTGGAGCAAATTGCTTATCTCGGCCAACTCGCCAAGTGAGAGTTTATCCGCGTGATATAGATATAGTCGACCACTGAACGCCAAGTCCGCGCTTCTATCGTGCGTGAAGTCACCCGGACCAAGAACGTTCATCTGGATAGTTCTCTTCAATTCATCATAGTGCTTTCTATAGTTGTGCGCGAAGTAGTCGCAGACATTAGAAGTTAGCCCACAGGGTGGGACATATAGGGCGATGAATTCAGTCCCCGAGGCGAATTCTTGGTAGACATACATAACGCAATGGATTGAATCGTTGCCGTCAAAGGTAAGGGTTAGATCGCGTATTTTTTTCCCGAGACCTGGAAAATCGGTCTTAAACAATTCCTCGAGTGGCTTGGGCAAGATGGACTGTTGAGTCTCTCTCGCTGTTTCTGACATTGGTGACGTCAATGCGGTGGCTAACTGTCGCTTGTGTTTCAGCGCGTATTCCAAGGATGCCGACATTCCAATAATCAATCCCGCAAGCAACCAGATCTCGGCGGGCAGAAGACCAATCGTTGCCGCAAACATCTCGTAAACCTTGGGTAGATGTTTGGCGTATCTTTCCGGTATCCATTGAGAGAGGGCTAAATCCCAGACGCCGCTCAAAAACCAGATTGATCCCAGTGCGCGCACCCACCGGCGCCGCAAAATATCTCGAATAATCTCCAATCGATCTCTGAGTTCTTGCGGCACCGCGGCCACCTCATCGCCACCGTCGACAATCACAGTTCGACTGGCTTACAGACATACCGAATCGATGGACGAAAGAGGGAAGTTTACGGCCGCAGCAGCACCTTGCCCATCACCTTGCGCGACGCTATGTCCTTGAGCGCGGCGGCGGCGTCTTTCAGCGGATAGACCGCGTGCACATGCGCTGACAATTTTCCGTCCGCACACCACGCGGCGAGCTGCGCGATGTTGGCGCGGTTGCCTGCCGGATCGCGCTGCACGAACGAGCCCCAGAACACGCCGACCACGTCGCAGCCCTTGATCAGCACCAGGTTGAGCGGCAGCTTCGGGATCTCGCCCGCGGCAAAGCCGACGACGAGGAAACGGCCCTCCCAGGCGATCGAGCGCAGTGCCGCTTCGGCATAGGCCCCGCCCACCGGATCGTAGATCACGTTGGCGCCGCGGCCGTCGGTGAGCGCGCGCAGCGTCTCCTTGAGGTCATCGCGCGCGTAATTGATGCCGGCGTCGGCGCCATGCTTGCGCACGAAGTCGAGCTTGTCGTCGGAGGAGGCGCAGCCGATCACATGCGCGCCCATCAGCTTGCCGAGCTCGACAGCGGCGAGGCCGACACCGCCCGAGGCGCCGAGCACGGCCAGCGTTTCGCCGGCCTTGAGCTTGGCGCGGTCCTTCAGCGCATGCAGCGTGGTGCCGTAGGTGACGGCAAGGCCGGCGGCGCGATCGAAATCGAGATTGGGCGGCAAGGGCACGAGCTGCTCCGCGCGCGCCACCACGCGCTCGCGCGCGGCGCCGTGGCCGATATAGGCGAGCACGCGCTCGCCGACCTTTGGCGACGTCACGCCTGGCCCGAGCGCCTCCACCACGCCGGCGAACTCGGCCGCAGGGGAGAACGGCAGCGCCGGCTTCACCTGGTACTTGCCGGCGATGAGGAGCGTGTCGAAGAAGTTGAGGGCTGCGGCATGGACGCGCACCACGACCTCGCCTGTTCCCGGCACCGGATCGGACAGGTCGGCGAGCTCGAGGTCGTCGGGGCCGCCGAGGCGGGTGCAGAGCAGGGCTTTCATGGTCTGACTTGTGCTGGAGCTGTCCTCGTTCGCGGTGCTAGCAGTCCCGACGGCCTGCCGGAAGCCGACATTCGTCAGATTGTCGCCGCATTGCCGATTTCCTTAGCTGTTGCGTAATATTCAAGGAATACATGGGCTTCAGGGGCTTTCTCGGGGGCTATCTCCAGGGTGGGACATCGATGACCCTGCGTCACCTTTCGCTCTGCGTGGTGCTGGCTTTTGGGCTTTGGGCCATAGCATCGCCCGCGCTCGCCCAGACGGATTCGACCACGACGGAAAAGCCGGCCGCCAAGCCGAAAGCGGCGAAGCCTGCGGCCAAGCCCGCAGCGAAGCCCGCTGCCGCGAAGCCGAAAGCGAAGGCGGCCGCGAAACCAGAAGCAAAGCCCGCCGCCGCGGCGGCGAAGCCCGCTGAGCCGGCGAAACCGTCTCCGACCAGCGGAGCCATGATGCTCGACAAGTTCGGCGATTGGGGTGTCTACAGCGCCACGCCGAACGGCAAGAAAATCTGCTTCGCACTGGCGAAGCCGGCGTCGACCAAGGCCGACAAGCCGGTGAAAGAACGCGGCGAGCCGTATCTCTTCATCTCGACGCGGCCGGCAGAGAAGGTGAAGGACGAGGTGTCGCTGGTCATCGGCTATCCGTTCAAGACCGACAGCGAGGCCACCGTCGAGGTCGGCACGGCGAGCTTCGCCATGTATACGCAGAATGACGGCGCCTGGATCAAGAACGCTGCGGACGAGGGGCGCATGGTTGACACCATGCGCAAGGGCGCCGATCTGGTGATCAAGGGCGAGTCGGGCCGCGGCACCAAGACGACCGACACCTATTCGCTCAAGGGCCTCGATCAGGCCCTTGCCCGCATCGCGCAGGAGTGCAAGTGACGCGACAGCGTCATTGCCGGGCTTGACCCGGCAATCCATCCTTGAACGATGCTTTCTGGGTCTACATCCTCGCGAGCAAGCGCGGGGGAACTCTATACGTTGGGGTCACCCGTGATCTCACGCGCCGCACTCACGAGCATCGAACCGGCGCGGTTCCTGGCTTCACGAAACGGTACAAGATCAAGATGCTCGTGTATTACGAGGCTCACGATACGGCGACAGCCGCGATACAACGTGAGAAGAATATCAAGCATTGGCCGCGCGAGTGGAAGATCGATTTGATCGCGTCGAAGAATCCGGAATGGCGTGACCTGTACGATGAGATTGTTTCCTGAGGGATGGATGTGCGGGTCAAGCCCGCGCATGACTGCGGAGAGGTCGGGACTCTCCTCACGGTCATTGCCGGGCTTGACCCGGAAATCCATCTTTCAAAAACAATAATGAAAACGATGACCGGGCAAGCAAGCGCAACGCCACTGATCGAAAAGACGCCGCTCGAGCGCTATGTCGCGCCCGAGAAGCCGTCGCTCGTCGGCCTGTCGCGGGCGGCGCTGGCCGACGCGCTCGGGACGATCGGCGTGCCTGAGAGCCAGCGCAAGATGCGCGTGCAGCAGCTTTGGAACTGGCTCTACGTGCGCGGCGTCACCGAATTCGACGCCATGACCAGCGTGTCGAAGGACTTGCGCGCCGAGCTCGCTCGGCATTTCACCCTGGCGCGGCCGGAGGTCGTCACCGAGCAGGTGTCAGTTGACGGCACGCGCAAGTGGCTGCTCTCACTGCCCGGCGAGACCGAAGGCGAGCGGCCGCATCTCGTCGAATGCGTTTATATTCCGGATTCCGAGCGCGGCACGCTCTGCGTCTCCAGCCAGGTCGGCTGCACGCTCAACTGCTCGTTCTGCCACACCGGTACGCAGCGCCTGGTGCGCAATCTCACGCCCGGCGAAATCGTCGGCCAGGTGATGGTGGCGCGCGATCGCCTCGGTGACTGGCCTGGTGGAGTGCGGCCGAGCGATGGCGTCATTCCTTCGGGCGAGCGCTGCGTCACCAACATCGTCATGATGGGAATGGGTGAGCCGCTCTACAATTTCGAGAACGTGCGTGACGCCATCCTGGTCATGGCCGACGGCGACGGCATCGGCATCTCCAAGCGGCGCATCACGCTGTCGACCTCGGGTGTGGTGCCGAACATCGGCCGCGCCGGCGATGAGATCGGCTGCATGCTGGCAATCTCGCTGCATGCGGTGCGCGACGAGCTGCGCAACGACCTCGTGCCGCTCAACCGCAAATATCCGATCGCCGAGCTCATCGAGGCGTGCCGCACGTATCCCGGCGCCTCCAATGCAAGGCGCATCACCTTCGAATATGTGATGCTCAAGGGTGTCAACGATTCCATCGCCGACGCCAAGGCGCTGATCAGGCTGCTCAAGGGCATCCCGGCGAAGATCAATCTCATTCCCTTCAATCCCTGGCCCGGCACCAAATACGAATGCTCCGACTGGGAGCAAATCGAGAAGTTCTCCGAGCTTGTGTTCAACGCCGGCTATGCCTCGCCGGTGCGCACGCCGCGCGGCCGCGACATTCTTGCCGCCTGCGGTCAGCTCAAAAGCGCCACGGAGAAGCTCTCTGTGCGCGAGCGCATGGCGCTGCGCGCCATGGCGATGACGGAGTAGCCGCACCCTCGGATGTAGCGGGTGTGGGTAAGCAAGAATATCGTCAACAGCGTTAGTAACTCGCGAGAAAGTTCTCGCGCGCGCATTCGGCTCTGCTACATCAATCTCGTCCCGCCCCAATACCAAGGGGCGTCTGCGCAAGCGTCTACAGTCGCGGGGCGGGATGCGATGGCCGGATGACGGGTGCACTCAGACGAACACCCAATCCATTCGGCGGTGAAGTCGCAGCGCTCCCGTTGCACAGATCCCGTGCATCACGAGACGTGTGGTCTACCCGGTCTAGGTCGAGTCACCGGTCGGACCGGGTGTGTAGTCTCATCAGCGGTGGATAGAAGGTAAGAACACTTCCACCGGGGGGCTTGCGAAATAAGCCGTAACCCATCGCGCGCGGGATATCTCGATCCGACGAGACCTGCGGCTTGACTACCATCTGCCTTCGTTCCGCGAGGGGCGAAGGATCCGTAGATCCCGAAGGATCACGGATGTCCCGCGCGCCCTTGGTCTTTTCCAATGCCGCGCCGCCGAGCGTAAGCGAGGGCCCGGCGCGGCGAACCAAGAAGGTCGCTGATTTTCAAAAAAACGACGCCGTGTCGAAAGTGCGAAGCATGCCGCGCCGCCGCGCGCAGCGAGGGTCCGGCGCGGCCAATAAGAAACGAGCGTGCAAACGAAGCGACGCGGGTTGTTTGAAATCGTGAATCGGACGTGATGTGCTCAACGCGAGCCACACACTCGGTGTCATCATCCCTCGCGCTGGCGAGCCGAAGGCGAGCGGCCAGCGAGCAGTCTAAAATGGCCGCGCCGGACCCTCGCTACGCTCGGCGGCGCGGCGAAGGCGGATGATCCAGTAATCACCGAAGCTGCAGTGATTACTGGATGCCCGCCTTCGCGGGCATGACGGCCGAGTCCGTGGAGGCGTCCGGGAATGACGACAAACAGCCGATGCGCTAAACAATCAGCCATGTCATTCATCGGCCGCATCATCGTCATCTGCTTCGCCGTGTTCCTCGCGAGCCTCGCCGCGGGCATCGCCATTGCCATCGGTGTCCTCGGCCCGCAATGGCCTGGATTGTCCGGCGATGTCGGCGATCGCGTTGCCTTCTGGCTGGTCGTGCTGTTCGCATCGAGCTTGACCGGCGCGATGGCGTTCTTTCCGGTGCTCATCTTCATCGTGCTCTCGGAAATCTATCGGCTGCGCTCGCTGCTCCTGCATGCGGTGGCGGGTGCGGCGGCGCTGCTCGTCGCCTATTACGGGAGCGGGATCGAGAGGTCCGTCGGCGAATCGATCGACGAGCCGCCGCCGCCGATCAGCCGCAATGCCGAGCTTGCGGCCGCCGCCGGCGCGGTGTTCGGCCTCACCTATTGGCTGATCGCCGGCCGCAATGCGGGGCGCTGGCGCGAGCGAATGTGAGCGTCAGCTTCGCTTCGCCCAGGCCAGTGCCGGCTCCAGCCGGTCATTGCCCCAGAACAATTCTTCGCCGACGACGAAGCTCGGCGCGCCGAAAATCCCGCGACGCAGTGCTTCCTCGGTCTGCGCCCGCAATTTGGCTTTGTTGTCGTCGGCTTCCGCCTGTCCGAGCACCACATCGGCATCCTGGTGCAGCTTGAGCAGGACGTCGCGGATGACGCGTGGCTCGCCGATATTGCCGCCCTCCGCAAATTGCGCGCGATAGACCGCGCGGCAAAAGTCCTTGCCCCAGGGTTGATCGAGCGCGAGGAGCGCCACGCGCGCGGCAAGGAGCCCGTTCTGCGGGAAAATCCCCGGACGCGCGAAGGGCAGTTCGAGCGCGCCGCAAATCCGCTCCACGTCGCGCCACATATACTGGCCCTTCAACGGGAACAGGTTGAACGGCGAGTTGTCGAGCCCCTGCGCCTTGAAGATCGGCCCGAGCAGGAATGGGCGCCAGCGCACGCTGACGCCGGCCGCTTCCGCCAGAGCATCGAGGCGCATCACCGCCGGATAGGAATAGGTCGAGGCGAATTCGAACCAGAAGTCGATCGGTGCGGCCATGGCGCGATCATAGCGCGATGACCGGATCGAGGCGACCGCGCCTTTTCATTGTCGCATCTCTCGGCTAGACGGAACGCCATGAATCGGACCGGACTTCTGATTGCGCTCGGCCTCGCGGCCCTCGTCGGCATCGTCTTCGCGCTCTGGCCAGAGCTCGATTTGCGCATCGCGCGGCCCTATTACGAGACCTTCGTCGATCCGAATTATTTCGCGCTGCGCGTCAGCCCGCTCATTCTGAATTTGCGTGAAAGCGCGATGTGGCTGGTCACGCTGATGCTCGTGCCGCCCGTTGTCGCGCTCGTCCTCAAGCTGATCCTGCCGCGGCGGCCACTGTTGATCTCGGCGCGCGCCATTCTGTTCCTCATCGTCACCATGACGTTCGCACCAGGCATCGCCGCCAATCTCGTGCTCAAGGATCACTGGGGACGTCCGCGGCCGATCGATGTGGCCCAGTATGGCGGCGCCGAGCATTTCGTGCCGTGGTGGGATCCGCGCGGCGATTGCCCGAACAACTGCTCGTTCATTTCCGGCGACGTCTCTGCCGCCGCCTGGACCTTTGCTCCGGCGGCGCTGGCGCCGGCGCCGCTGCGGCCATTCGCTTACGCCGCCGCCTTCGCCTTTAGCGCCGGCGTCGGCTGGCTGCGCATGGCGATGGGCGGACATTTCTTCACTGACGTCGTGTTCGCCGGCGTGGTCACCTTCCTCATCGTCTGGCTGGCGCACGGGCTGATCTATCGCTGGCCGCGCACGCGGTTGAGCGATGAGACGCTGGAGCGGGCGCTCGAGCGCCTCGCCATGCCGGGCTACGAAGCCATTCGCGGCTTGTTCGCCGGCAAGCGGACAGATCAGAAGATGTGAGATCGCTTCAGACGCGCGAACGGGTGGGGCCCATACGCAATACTATCCCCACCCGACGCTTCATGCTGATCTTCCCTGTTCGGAAAGATCAGTCGAAGAGGATCAGCGCTTCACCCGCGCGCCGGTCGTCGCCGGCTTCTCGGCTTCGGCCGACTTCGTCGACGCGCCGCCGTCGAGCTTCTGCGCGAAGAGAGCGATTGTGCGGGCGTAGACGTCGGCCTTATTCCATTCCTTGATGACGTCGAAATTGGGCTGGCCGGGACCCCAGCCGGCACCGCGCTGCCAGCCATGGCCCTTGAGGTAGTTCGCCGTCGAGGCGAGCACGTCCGGCGCGCTGTGCACCAGGTCCTTCTTGCCGTTGCCGTCGAAGTCGACGGCATATTTCACGTAGGATGACGGCAGGAATTGCGTCTGCCCGATCTCGCCGGCCCAGTCGCCGCGCATTTCCGCCGCGCTCATGTCGCCACGGTCGATGATGCGCAGCGCGTCGGCAAGCTCACCTTGGAACTTGTCGGTGCGTCGGCAGTCGTAAGCCAGCGTCGCCACCGAGCGCACGATCGAGAACTTACCCTGGTTGATGCCGTAATCGGTCTCCAGGCCCCAGATCGCGACGACGACCGAGCCGGGTACGCCGAACTGCTGCTCAGCGCGCTTGAGCACCGCCGCATGCTGCTGCATCAGCTTGTGACCCTTGCTCAGGCGGTCCGCCGAAATCATGCGGCCCGAGAACTGCTCGAAGGTCTGATTGAACACACCCTGCCGCTTGTCGGCGGCGAGCACCTTGTCGTCGAGCGTGAGCCCGTCGAGCGCGGCGAGGCCGCGTGCGGAAATGCCCTTGCTCGCGGCATCCTTCTTGAAGTCGGCGATAAAGGCGGGGAAGCCGCCCTTGGGGCTGCATTGCACTGCCGCGGCCGGCGCCGACAGGGCGAAGGCTGCAACGGCGAGGGCGGCGCTACCAAGCGCAGCCCGCGAAGCGAAGGTGACGAGACGCGCGTTAACTTTGGACATGGGTCCCACTCTGATGAAAATCCCGGATGCGGGGAGCTTTAGTCGTGCCCGCCAAGAGCGCCAGCGCGATTGCCCGGTAACATTAATGGGCGAGGTTTTGGCTACACCTCGCGGCTGATCTGAGCGATGCTGTTCATTTCGTGAACTGTGAGGGCTGGTCCATGGCGGGCAACGACACCCAGGTCAAACGCGTGCTGCAGGTCAAATTGCGGACGCTCGGCGACGCGCGGCAAGTCCTCGAGCTGATGAAGACCGCGACGCCGTTCTATGCCGCGCTCGGCGCCAAGCGGTTTCGCTTCCTGCAGAACGTCGATGATCCCGCGCAATTCGTCGTCGAGATCGAGTATGAGGCGCCAAGCGCCTTCGAGCTCAATCGCCAAAAAGTGGCGAGTGATCCGACGGTGCGCACTTTTCTGCAGGGGTGGCGCACGGTGCTCGCCGGCAATGCCGAGATGGACGTCTTCGAGGACGTGACCGGTTGAACATGTTGCCGCAGTGAGGAAATCGGGTAGAAATATACGGCTGAGACTACCTGGAATTGCTCCTTCGCATGCCCAAACGCCTCA
This sequence comes from Pseudolabrys sp., assembly GCA_035651015.1. Lineage (GTDB taxonomy): Bacteria > Pseudomonadota > Alphaproteobacteria > Rhizobiales > Xanthobacteraceae > Pseudolabrys. The sequence continues at coordinate 56,559 of DASRGN010000026.1, forward strand.
ATACGGATCCGGAACGCGTTGCCCAGGCGAAGCTGCCGGCCTCGTTGTTCCATACGAGCGCGTTGCCCGCGGCTGAACGCTTCTCCGCGTGGCGCGAAAGCATCAGTGTGATGATGGACGTGCGCTTGCCACAAACCGCGGCGAGCCATGACTTCAACGCGCGCGTCGAATCCTATCTGTTCGACGACATCATGCTGGCGCGCTGCGCGGCCGGCGCACAGAAGTTCGATCGCAGCTCCATCAAGTTCGCCCGGGATTCCATCGATCACTACATGATCCAGCTGTTCATCTCGGGTCACGTGGACATGACGCACCGGCGCCGCGACTTCCGTTGCAAAGCCGGCACCGTGATCTGCTTCGATCTCACCGACGTCATGGATACGTTCAATTCCGATTTCGACCTGCTGTCGGTGATCGTGCCGCGTCGCCGCCTGGCGCCGCTGCTCACCGATCCTGACACGCTGCAGGGTGTCATGGTCGATCCGGAAAGCGGCACCGGTACGCTGCTCACCAACTATCTGCTGACGTTGTTTTCCGCCGCGCCAAGGCTCACGCCGGAAGAGGCCAGCATCGCGGGGCGTTCGCTGCTCGACATGCTGGCGATGGCGTTCAATCGCGCAGCGGTCGCTGCGGGCGATGTGCCGGAGATCGCGCAGCATGCGGAATTCATGCGCGTGCAGAGCTTCATCAAGGAGCATCTGCACGAGCCGGGCCTCGACCCCGAGACCGTCGCGGAAAACGTCGGCATGTCGCGGGCGCAGCTTTATCGGCTGTTCGCTCCTGTCGGCGGGGTCGCCGAATATATCCGCGAGCAGCGCCTGCGCCGCTGCCTTGCCGATCTGCTGTCGGTGAAGCAGATGCACCGGCAGATCGCGGAAATCGCCTACAGCTGGGGCTTTGCCGACCCGACGTATTTCGCCAAGGCCTTCAAGGCGCGCTTCGGGCGCACCCCGTCGGAGGCGCGTGAGGCCGCGAGCCCGCAGGCCCGTCCGGACCGTGTCGGGCTCGATGCGCGCGTCGGCGACCGGCTTTATGAGGAGTGGCTCTCCGGCCTCGCCTGACGCCTTTCCGGCGCGGTCTTGCGCAGGGCCTCGTTCTGCCTATAGAACCCGCCGATCAATGCGGCCGGGCGACCGGCCAAATCCTTGAATTGTGGAGTTAATCCATGCCGCCAAGCGGCGCGCGCAAGAGCGTGAAGAAGGTCGTGCTGGCCTATTCCGGCGGGCTCGACACCTCGATCATCCTGAAGTGGCTGCAGACGACCTATGGCTGCGAGGTGGTGACCTTCACCGCCGATCTCGGCCAAGGCGAAGAGCTCGAGCCGGCGCGCAAGAAGGCGCAGCTGCTCGGCATCAAGGATCAGAACATCTTCATCGAGGATCTGCGCGAGGAATTCGTCCGCGACTACGTCTTCCCGATGTTCCGCGCCAACGCGCTGTATGAGGGCCTGTACCTGCTCGGCACCTCGATCGCGCGGCCGTTGATCGCCAAGAAGCAGATCGAGATCGCCGAGAAGGTCGGCGCCGACGCCGTCGCGCACGGGGCCACCGGCAAAGGTAACGACCAGGTCCGTTTCGAGCTCACTTACTTTGCGCTCAAGCCCGATGTCACCGTCATCGCGCCATGGCGCGAATGGGACCTGACCTCGCGCACCAAGCTCATCGAGTTCGCGGAAGCGCACCAGATCCCGATCGCCAAGGACAAGCGCGGAGAGGCGCCGTTCTCGGTCGACGCCAATCTGCTGCACGCCTCATCCGAAGGAAAAGTGCTCGAAGATCCGTCACAGGAAGTGCCGGATTACGTCTACTCCCGCACCATCGATCCGGAGAACGCGCCCGACAAAGCCACCTACATCACCGTCGATTTCGAGCGCGGCGATGCGGTGGCGATCGACGGCAAGGCGATGTCGCCGGCGACGCTGCTCGCGAAGCTGAACGAGCTCGGCAAGGCCAACGGAATAGGCCGCCTCGACCTCGTCGAAAACCGCTTCGTCGGCATGAAGTCGCGCGGCATGTATGAGACGCCGGGCGGCACCATTCTGCTCGCGGCGCATCGCGGCATCGAGTCGATCACGCTCGACCGCGGCGCCATGCATCTCAAGGACGAGCTGATGCCGAAATATGCCGAGCTCGTCTATTACGGGTTCTGGTTTGCGCCGGAGCGCGAGATGCTGCAGGCGGCGATCGACAAGTCGCAGGAATTCGTCAGCGGCCGCGTGCGGCTCAAGCTCTACAAGGGGAATGTCGCGGTGGTCGGGCGCGAGAGCAAATATTCGCTGTACGATCAGGACCTCGTCACCTTCGAGGAAGGCGCGGTCGCCTACGATCATCGCGACGCGGAAGGCTTCATCAGGCTCAACGCGCTGCGCTTGCGCACGCTGGGCCAGCGGAAGAAGAAGCTGAAGCTATAGTCCTGCCGCCGCAGACGCTCACTATTGGATCTGGGCTAAGGCACTCATCGCGTGGGTGAGGCTCGGCGTGGCGAGAATGAGCGCGAGATTGATCAGCAGCAGGATCACCGAGCCGTACAGGATCATGTCCCGGCCCCTGGTTTCGCGCTGCTCGCGTGCTCGGCGTGCAAAGGCCGCTGTCAGGTCGGTTGGCATGGTATGCGGCGTCCTCGAATCGGTGCTGCCCGGCTTCGAGGATCGCTGCAAGAAGTTTGCCAGAGTTAAACGCCCGGTCATTTCTCTGGCTTTTTTGCTGTCCGGCCGCTGGCAGCTCGCGCCCGCTCAGGCAGCCTTGGCTTTGGTCCGCAACTTTCCCGGGATGTAGCGCTCGTTTTGCGTCAGGCCGCCATAGCCGTAGGCATCGCCGCGCACCTCATTGACGTAGACATAGGCCTCGTTGTGTAGCGGCCCGATGAGCTCGCGCATTTTGGCGAAGGTCGCCGCGATGAAGGCGGCCTTTTCCTCGCGGGTGTTGGTGCCGTCGACCACCCGGATATCGAGCCAGAAGCTCGCCAAGCCCTGCTCGGAAAGCGGCTTGTTGCCGATGAACCAGGTGGCCGGATCGCGCTCCTCGACCGCGACCGCGGTGATGCTCGGATCCTTGTGCAAGAACTCGGCGGACAAGGCATTCGCGGCCTTGGCGACGGCCTCGACCAGGCCGGCTTTGCGCTGCACAGGGGCGAATTGGACGGTGATCATGGGCATGACGGTTCTCCTTCATCGCGGCTCGTTGACAGCAAGCTAGGGCGCCCGCCATGATGATGAAATCCGATGATCGATAATAACAGCGATGAGGTTTCGTTATCATGGTCGCAAAGACCTTCGACCTCGACGCCGTGCAGAGCTTCACGCTGCTGGCCTCCCTCGCGAACTTCACGCGGGTCGCCGAGGCGACCGGCACCACGCAGTCGGCGGTCAGCCTGAAACTCAAGCGGCTCGAGAGCTTCCTCGGCCGGCGGCTCGTCGAGCGCACGCCGCGCTCGGTGCGGCTGACGCCCGAGGGGGCCGCGTTCCTGGAGCACGCCAAGGCCATGCTGGCCGCCAATGACCGCGCGCTGGCGGTGACACGCGGCGACGCCTATCAGCTGCGACTCGGCGTCAGCGACCACGCCGCGGGACCGGAATTGCCGACGCTGCTGGCGAAGCTCGGCGCTGCCGACCCCGGGCTGACGCTGGAGCTGAATATCGGGTTCTCGCGCCCGCTGCTCGACGCTTTCGATAAAGGCAAGCTCGACGGCGTCATCGTGCGTCGCGAGGGCAGCCATCGCGGCGGCGAAGCGCTCGCCGATGACGAATTCGCCTGGTTCGCCGCGCCGTCCTTTGCGCCGGCGGCGGGCGAGCCGTTGCGGCTTGCCAATCTGGCGCCGCCCTGCGGCGTGCGGGCGCTGGCGGTGCGCGCACTTGAGACGGCGCGCATTCCCTGGAACGAAACGTTTCTCGGCGGCGGCATCGCCGCGGTCTGCGCCGCGGTGAGCGCCGGCATTGCGGTCGCGCCGCTGGCGCGCCGCATCGCTCCCATTGGCAGCGTCGATGTGGGCGGTGCGCTCAAGCTGCCGCGATTGCCGAAATCGCGGGTGATGCTCTATTCGCGGGTCAGCGATCCGCGCGCCGCCGCGGCCTTACGCACGCTGGCGGCGGCGTTTCGCGCCAAAGCGGGCGGTTAGCGCTCGCGCATGTCCACGGTGACCTTGCGGTTCTCGCCGAGATTCGGCTTGTCTCCGGTCATGCGCGCCTTGGCGAATTCATAAGCCGCGGCGGCCTTGCTCGCCGGACCATCCCAGAGTTCGGCGGTGAGCAGCTCGACGCGGAGCACGCGCGCATTCGGGTCGTCGGGGCCGCCGGGCCACCACACCGTGTCGGTCTTTTTCCAGATTTGCGCGAGCCGCGCTCGGTCGTCGATCACCGCGGCGCGGCCGGTGATCGAGAGATAAGCCTTATCTTTGGTGCTGACGAAGGTAAGACCGACCTCGTGATGCTCGGCGATTTCGTGCTCTTTGCCGCTGCGCGCATCGGTGACGAAGTAAAGGACACCGTTCTTTCGATCCGGCCGCGCTTCAACGGGACGCGCGCGCAGTCCATCGGCAAAGCGCGTGGTCAGCATGCAGACGCCGACCCGCTCCATGATGTCCCAGACGCGGGCGTGATGGTCGTCCATGCCGGGGCTAACAAGGCGCGCCGTTCGCCGGTTCCTTAGCGCAGCACCACGAGGCCATCGGCGGCGAGCACGCCCCGACCTTCGGGAAGCACGAACAGCGGGTTGATCTCGGCTTCGAGCAGGCGATCGCCGAGGGCAACGGCCATGTCGGAAAAGGCCACGATCGCGGCCGCGAGCGCCTCGACATCTGCCTTGGGGCGTCCGCGAAAGCCCCGCAGCAGCGGCGTGAGCCTCAGCGCATCGATCATCGCTTGCGCATCGCTTTGGCCGAGCGGCGGCAGTCGGATCGCGGTGTCCGCGAACAGCTCGGCATTGACGCCACCGAAGCCGAGCAGGATCGCAGGCCCGAGCTGCGGATCGCGATGGCAGCCGAGGATCATCTCGACGCCGTCGGCGATCAGCTCCTGCACCAGAAATCCTTCGAGGCTTTGGCCTAATCTTGCCTGGGTCGTCTCGCACCAGCGCGCCACGGCGCCAGGCTCGAGGCCAACCGCGACACCGCCGATCTCGGTCTTATGCGCGATCTGTCGCGACACCACTTTGGCGACGAGCTTGCCGCCGAGCTGCAACGCCGCGGCTTGCGCCTGCGCGGGGGTCTTGGCGACGTGCTCGCGTACGGCCGGGATACCGAAACGGGCGAACAGTTGCTTGCTCTCGACTTCGTTCAGCGGCCCCGCAGGCAACGCAAGATCGTCAATGGGACGGCGTGCTTGCACTGCCGAGGCGCGCGGCGGGGTTTGAGCCATCGCCGACAGCGCGGCGGTGACGCTCTCCGGCGCGGCAAAGGCCGGTACGCCGTGGCGATTGAGATGCCGCACGATATGCGGCGAGTCCGGGCTCACGTAAGCGAGCAGCGGCTTGCTGCTGCTGCTCATCGCGGCGATCAAGGGCTTTGCCACCAGATCCGGTTGGCCGATCGCGGACGAGCCGACGACCACCACAACGGCATCATAGCTTGCGCTGGCGAGCAGCGTGTCGATGACGTCGCGCATGGTCTCGCCCTGCAGCCCGGCTAGCGTCACATCGACCGGATTGCGGTCGAGCACCGTGTCGCGCACCTTGATCGCGCGCAGGCGCTGCGCAGTCGCAGCGTCGGGCGGCGGCGTGTCGAAGCCGGCGAGGCCGGCGCTGTCGGCGACCAGCGTGGCGGCGCCGCCGGTGGTAGTGACGATGGCGAGCCGGCGTCCAGTAAGCGCGCGCCGGTGCGCCAGCGCCGCGGGGATGTCGATCAGATCGGCGAAGCTTTGCGCGCGAATGACGCCGAGCTGCTGGAAGAACGCGTCATAGATGCGATCGGCACCGGCCAGCGCGCCGGTGTGCGAGATGGCGGCGCGGGCGCCGGCCACCGAGCGGCCGACTTTGAAGGCGACGATGCGCTTGCCCTGCTCCGCCGCGCGCTGCGTTGCGGCGCGAAAGCGATCCGGATTGCGCAGGCCCTCGAGGTAAAGCGCAATGACCGTTGTCGCCGGATCGTCGACGAGATAGTCGAGACAATCCGCTACTTCGAGGTCGGCCTCGTTGCCGGTGGCGATCAGCTTGGAGAAGCCCATGCCGCGTCCGACGCCGCGCGAGAGCAGCGATCCGAGGATGCCGCCACTTTGCGAGACAAGCGAGATCGGACCCGCGGGAAATTCCTCGAGCTCCATGGCGCCGCTCGCCGACAGCATGATCCGGTCGGTGACATTGACCACGCCGATGGTGTTGGGGCCGAGGAGGCGCATCGAACCCGCCGCAGCCTTCAGCGCCTGCTGCCGAGTGCGGCCTTCGTCACCGGTCTCGCCAAAGCCGCTCGCCAGCACGATCGCCGCCGCGCAGCCTTTGGCCGAAAGCTCCCTCACGGCCGCTTCGACGCGCTCGGCTGAGAGGAGGATCAGTGCGACGTCCGGCGCCTCCGGCAGCGCGGCAACGCTCGGATAGCAGCGCAAGTCGCCGATCACGTCCGCGCGCGGATTGACCGGATAGATCGTTCCGGTAAACCCGTGACGGCGCAGGTAGGAGATCGGCCGCCCGGTGAGCTTGCTCGGGTCCGCCGACGCGCCGATCACCGCGACACTGCGCGGATGCAAGAGGCGCGCTAAAGTTTCGGCAGTGGTCACTTCTTCGACTTGTCGAGAAAAGCTGCGACCGACTGGCGATGCTCGGTCGTGGTGTAACAGATCGCCTGTGCCTCGCGGCTCAGCGCCAGCACCTGCTCGCAGCTGAGCTCGAAGCTCTCGTCGAGGATGCCTTTGCTCAGCGCCAGCGCGGTGGGCGAGCCTTGGCTCAACGACGCGGCCCATTGCTGCGCCTCGGCGAGAAGCGTGTCGGCCTTGGTCACCCGATCGATCATGCCGATGTGCAGGGCTTCCTCCGGCTCGATGCGCCGTCCCGTGAAGATGAGCTCCTTGGCGCGCGCGAGCCCGACGCGGCGCGGCAGGTAATACATGCCACCGCCGTCGGGAATGAGGCCGCGATGGATGAAGCTCATGGCAAATACCGCGCGTTCGGAAGCGATGATGAAGTCGCAGGCGAGCGCGAGGTCACAGCCGAGCCCGACCGCGGCGCCGTTCACCGCGGCGATGGTCGGCTTGCTGATGCCGTGCAGGAAGCTCATGCCCTGATGCGTGCGCTTCTGTCGCTTCCAGCCGTTGAAAGCGATCTGGCCGGGGGGCTCGTTGAGCCGCTGCTGCATGCCAGCGATATCACCGCCGGCGCAGAACGCCGCGCCTTTGCCGGTGAGCACGATCGCGCGCACGTCGCTGTCATTGGCGAGCCGCTCCAGCGTCGCCATGAGCTCGGTGCGCAACGCGTCGTTGATGGCGTTGCGCACGTCGGGACGATTGAGCGCGACAGTCGCGATCGTGTCGGCGACCGAGACGTCGATATATTGCGCGGTGCTCATGGGATCACTCGGCTCTGCTATGGGCGGCTCCGCGCACACTTTTAAAGACGCCAATGCCCGGCACAAGGTGTGCCGGGCATGCTCGTGAAGTGTTTTGCGGGATTTCAGTTCTGCTTGGCGGCGGATTGCTGCTGCCGCTCAGCCATGAACTCCTGGTAGGTTTTGCCGGCGAAGCTGTTGCTCGGCGGGGCCTCGCCCGTCTGCTCCGGCTTTGCTTCGGACGACGGCTGCTCTTGCTGCTGCATCTGCATCGCGGCGGGGCTGCCGGGGACGACCGTGGTCGCGGTTTCCTTGGTGCACACGTCCTTGAAGATCACCAGGTCTTCCGGCGTGTAGTCTTTGGTCAGGCAGGTGCACGGGCCGGGCGTGGCGACGACAGGGGCGGCGTCATAAACGGGGCGGCCGTCGACCATGACGAAGTGATGGTGCCAGTGCGGGTGGCCATGCACGATTACCGGCGGCGGCAGGTGGCGGCGTGGTTCGCGCACGAGCACCTTGATGCGCTGCGGAGGCGCTTTGCTGAGGGTCCTGACGCGCTGCATGGCGTCGGCTGAAGCGGTTGCGATCGTGACGGAGCCCAGGGCCATCGCGGCCAGGGCGAGGATGAACTTGCGTGACATGGCTTTCTCCTGGGTTGGTGTTGCAAGGTCCGCCCATTGGTCGGACCGACCCGGAGAAAGGTTCAGAGTGTCGGAAAGTGCTTATTCCGGCGCGTGGCAGACGGCTTCGACGTTGTGGCCGTCGGGGTCGAGCACAAAGGCAGCGTAGTAGTCGGCGTGGTAGTGCGGGCGCAGCCCCGGAGCGCCGTTGTCCCGCGCACCTGCGGCAAGCGCGGCCTGATAGAAGGCGTCGACGGTGGCCCGGTCGTTCGCCACGAAGGCGACGTGCACGGCCTTGTTCAGCCCGCCTTCGCCGCCGATCCAGAAGTCCGGCTTGCCCTTGGCGCCGAAGCCGGCGGCCGGAAAGCCTTTCTGGGTTTCCTGCTCGACTTCCATGATCAGCGCGTAGCCGAGCGGCGCCAGCGCCTGCGTGTAGAAGCGCTTCGCACGCGCGTAGTCCGAGACCGAAAAGCCGATGTGATCGAGCATCACACCTGCCGCTCGACGAGGTCCTTCTTGATCTCGGCGATCGCCTGCGCCGGATTGAGTCCCTTCGGGCAGGCTTTGGCGCAATTCATGATCGTGTGGCAGCGATAGAGCCGGAACGGATCCTCGACGAAGTCGAGTCGCTCGCCGGTGGCCTCGTCGCGGCTGTCCTTGATCCAGCGGTTGGCCTGCAGCAGCGCCGCCGGTCCGAGATAACGCTCCGGGTTCCACCAGTAGCTCGGGCAGGACGTCGAGCAGCAGGCGCAGAGGATGCACTCGTAGAGCCCGTCGAGCTTGCTGCGGTCTTCCACGCTTTGCTTCCATTCCTTTTCCGGCGTCGCCGTCGACGTGTGCAGCCACGGCTCGATAGAAGCGTATTGCGCGTAAAAATTGGTGAGATCGGGCACCAGATCCTTCACCACCGGCTGATGCGGCAGCGGATAGATGCGGATCGGCGCCTTCACCTCATCCATGTGCCGGGTGCAGGCGAGCGTGTTGGTGCCGTCGATGTTCATGGCGCAGGAGCCGCACACGCCTTCGCGGCAGGAGCGGCGGAAGGTGAGCGTCGGATCGATCTTGTTCTTGATCCAGATCAGCGCGTCGAGAATCATCGGTCCGCAGTCGTCACGATCGACATAGTAGGTATCGATGCGCGGATTGGCGTCGTCGTCCGGCGACCAGCGATAGATGCGGAACTCGGTCTCGTGCTGCGCCTTCGGCGCATGCGGCCAGGTCTTGCCCTGCGTGACTTTGGAGTTCTTCGGCAGCGTGAATTCAGCCATCTGCGAGACTTTCTCTGCTTCGTATTGTTCGTATCAGTAGACCCGCGCCTTCGGCTCGACATAGGCGACGTCGTTGGTGAGCGTGTAGGTGTGCACGCCGCGATAATCGATCGTCACCTTGCCGTTGCTGACATCGAGCCAGGTCAGCGTGTGCTTCATCCAGGTCTTGTCGTCGCGCTCGGGGAAATCCTCGCGCGCGTGAGCGCCGCGGCTTTCGGTGCGGTTCGCCGCCGCGTTCACGGTGACGACGGCCTGCGCCAGCAGGTTGTCCAACTCGAGCGTCTCGATCAGGTCGGAATTCCAGATCAGCGAGCGATCGCTGACGCGGATATCGCCCGCATCATTGAACACCTGGCCGATCAGCTTCTTGCCCTCGTCGAGGATCTCGCCGGTGCGGAACACGGCGCAATTGGTCTGCATCACCTTCTGCATGCGCAGCCGCAGGTCTGCGGTCGGCGTGCCGCCCGCGGCATGACGGAAGCGGTCGAGCCGCGCGAGCGCGCGCTCGGCGGAATCCTTCGGCAGGTCGGGTTGCTTCTCGCCGGGCGTGAGCACCTCGGCGCAGCGATGCGCGGCGGCGCGGCCGAACACGACGAGGTCGATCAGCGAGTTGGAGCCAAGCCGGTTGGCGCCGTGCACGGAGACGCTGGCCGCTTCGCCAAGCGCCATCAGGCCGGGCACGATGGATTCGGCATCGCCGTTCTTCTTGGTCTTGGCTTCGCCGTGATAGTTCGTGGGAATGCCGCCCATGTTGTAGTGCACGGTTGGCAGCACCGGGATCGGCTCGCGGGTGACGTCGACACCGGCGAAGATGCGCGCGGATTCGGAAATGCCCGGTAGCCGCTCATGCAGCACCTTCGGATCGAGATGATCGAGGTGCAGGAAGATGTGGTCCTTGAGCTTGCCGACGCCGCGGCCTTCGCGGATCTCGATGGTCATGGCGCGGGAGACGACATCGCGTGAGGCGAGGTCCTTGGCGGACGGCGCGTAGCGCTCCATGAAGCGCTCGCCCTCGGAATTGACCAGATAGCCGCCTTCGCCGCGCGAGCCTTCGGTGATCAGGCAGCCGGCGCCGTAGATGCCGGTCGGATGGAACTGCACGAACTCCATGTCCTCGAGCGGCAGGCCGGCGCGCAGCACCATGGCGTTGCCATCGCCGGTGCAGATATGCGCCGACGTGCAGGAGAAATAGGCGCGGCCGTAGCCGCCGGTCGCCAGGATCGTCATGTTGGCGCGGAAGCGATGCAGCGTGCCGTCGTCGAGCTTGAGCGCAATGACGCCACGGCAGCGGCCTTCCTCGTCCATGATCAGGTCGAGCGCGAAATACTCGATGAAGAACGTCGCCGAGTGGCGCAGCGCCTGACCGTACATGGTGTGCAGCATGGCATGGCCGGTCCGGTCGGCCGCGGCGCAGGTGCGCTGCGCGGTGCCCTTGCCATAATGCGTGGTCATGCCGCCGAACGGGCGCTGATAGATCTTGCCGTCATCGCGACGCGAGAACGGCAGCCCCCAGTGCTCAAGCTCGTAGACGGCTTCTGGCGCGTTGCGGCAGAGGAACTCGATGGCATCCTGGTCGCCGAGCCAGTCCGACCCCTTCACGGTGTCGTACATGTGCCAGCGCCAGTCGTCGTCGCCCATATTACCGAGCGCGGCCGCGATGCCGCCTTGCGCTGCCACCGTATGCGAGCGCGTCGGGAACACTTTGGAGATGCAGGCGGTGCGCAGGCCGGCCTCGCTGCAGCCGACCACCGCGCGCAGCCCCGAGCCGCCGGCGCCGACGACGACGACGTCATAGGTGTGATCTTCGATCGGATAGGCTTTACCGTTGACGGCGGGAGCGCCGTGACCGTTCGTGGCCATGGTTCAGACTCCGAACGAAAGCTTGAGGACCGCGAATGCGCAGGCGAAGCCGACGCAGAAGCAGAAGAACGTGTTGGCCATCAGCATGAACAGTTTCCAGAGATCGTGATGCACGTAGTCGAGCAGGATCTCCTGCATGCCGATCCACATGTGATAGACGGTGGTCACAATGAACAGCAGCATCAGGATCGCCACCACGGGCGAGCCAAGGATCTGCACCACCGCGGCGTGATTGCGTCCGAGCAGCGCGATCGCGATCACCACGAAGAAGACGTTCAGCGAGATCAGCGCCACGCCGGTGACGCGCTGCCACCAAAAATGATGCGTGCCGGATCCGGCGGCGCCGAGGCCGCGAACCGAGCGCATCGGCGTGCGCATGGCGTTCGCTTTCTCGCCGATCATCGCGGGCCTCCCATGACCAGATAGCCGACCACCCAGATGGCGATGGTCAGTCCGATCGAGCCGATGATGGTCGCCGCGGCGAGCCATTCGCGCTCGTTGGGGCCGAAACCGTGGATGGTGTCCCAGATCAGGTGGCGGATGCCGCCGAGGCTGTGGTGCACCAGCGCCCAGGTGTAGCCGAACAGGATCAGTCGCCCGATCAGCGTGCCCATGAACCAGTCGAAGCCCGCATAGGCATTGGGCCCGGCCGCGGCAGCGATCAGCCACCAGGCGAGCAGCAGCGTGCCAAAATACAGAGCCATGCCGGTGATCCGGTGCAGGCCGGACATCACCATCGTCAGAGTCAGCCGATAAATCTGGAGGTGCGGTGAGATTGGACGCGGTCGCGTCATTCCCGCTTTAGCCTCGGCCATCTTTTTTCTCCACACTCGAGGCGCCGATGGGTGGTCCTATCGGATGTCCATCCGCATCGCAACGCGCCGTTGGCATGGCAGCTCTCATCGCGAGCGCTTTTCACATCATCAATGGCTGCGGTCTGCGATCGGGCGCTTCAGTTGGTCGCTTTGCGCAAGAAACGCTGGACCTCAGCCTTCGCTAAACGTAAAGTTTAGGCAGGAAATATAGCGATACAATGTGCATTTGGCGTAGCCAGCCTTCGCCAAATGCGAAGGCTGGCCCTGATGCGCTTCGATCTGACCGATCTCAATCTGTTTCGCCACACCGTCGAGGCCGGCAGCATCACGCACGGCGCCGGGCGGGCGAATCTCGCGCTGCCCGCCGCAAGCACGCGAATCCGCAAGATGGAGGAGGCGCTCGGTGCCTCGCTGCTGATCCGCGGCCGCGCCGGGGTGACGCCGACACAAGCCGGCCGCACCTTGCTGGCGCACGCGCGCACCATCCTCACCCAGGCGGAGCGCCTGCGCGAGGACCTTGGGCCGTTCGCGCGCGGTCTCGCCGGCCAGGTGCGCATCCTCTCCAACACCAATGCGCTCACCGAGTTTCTGCCGGAGACCCTGAGCTCGTTCCTCGCCGCCCATCCGGACATCAGCGTCGACCTCGAGGAGCGGCTGTCCGACGAGATCGTCGGGCTGATCGCGGAGGGAGTCGCCGATATCGGCATTGTTGCTGGGACGGTCGATTCCGGTGGGCTGCACACGTTTCCGTTCCGCAGCGATCGCTTTGTCGTCGTGGTCGGGCACGAGCATGCGCTGGCCAAGCGCAAGAGCGTCGGCTTTGCCGAGGTGCTCGATTACGATTTCGTCGGCCTCGATCGCGCCAGTGCGCTGCAGCGTTTTCTTGCCGCCAAGGCGAGTCGCATCGGCAAGCCGCTGCGGCTGCGCGTGCAGCTGCGCAGCTTCGACGCCATCTGCCGCCTGGTCGAGTGCAATGTCGGGGTCGGAATCGTGCCGCAGACCACGGCACAGCGGACCGCCAAGGCGGCGGCGTTCAAGATGGTCGATCTCGCCGATCCCTGGGCGCGCCGCGAGCTTACCATCTGCATCCGCGACCCGGCGACGCTGCCGCCTTACGCGCGGCTTCTCGTCGAGCACCTGCGCGCCAGCGCGTAGCTATTTCGGCAGCAGCACCCAATAATCCAAATCGAGAATAACGGCGGGATCATAGTCGTCGCCGGTCTTATCGGGGAAATCCGCGCAAGGCTTGTCCTTGGTGGCCACGGTGCGCAGCCGCAGCGCGCCGACGTCGTTGCGGCCGGGGAGCTCGGCTCTGTCGAGCACTTCCGACCAGGCGAACAACGTACAGCCGGCGAACAGTGGCGCCACATGGCGGCCGCCATTGATGGCAGCGACATGGAAGGCGTTCCCGAGCCCGTTGAAGGTCAGCGAGCGCGCCAGCGAGATCGCGTGACCGCCATAGATCAGACGGCGGCCGAAGCGGCCTTGCGCCTCGGCGAACTGGTTGAAGTGGATGCGGGCCGTGTTCTGGTAAAGCCGCGTGGCCATCATGTGCTCGGCTTCTTCCACGGTGATGCCGTCGACGTGGTCGATTTTCTCCCCGATGGCGTAATCGGCGAAGCGATGCGGGCTTCCGGCGAGCGCCAGATCGTAAGTGTCGCCCTTGAGCGGCGGGCAACCGCCACCGAGCAGGTTCGGCTCCAGCACCTGCGGCAGCCGCGGCACGTGGTCGGCCGGCGCCTCCGCTGTCTCGTCGCGTTTGCGCACCATCACCCAGCGCGCATATTCGAGGACGCGCGTGCCGTCGGATCGGGCGCCCGCCGAGCGCACGAAGACGATGCCCGTCTTGCGGCTCGAGTTCTCCTTCAACCCGATCACCTCGGAGGTCGCCGATAGCGTGTCGCCGGGATAAACCGGATGCAGAAACTGGCAATTGGCATAGCCAAGATTGGCGACGGCGTTCAGCGAGATGTCCGGCACCGTCTTGCCGAAGACGATGTGGAAGACGAGGAGGTCGTCGACCGGCGCACGTGGATAGCCGATCGCCTGCGCAAAGGCGTCCGACGACTGCACCGCAAACCGCGGACCGAACAGCGCGTTGTAGACGGCGACGTCGCCCACCGTCACCGTGCGCGGCGTGGCATGGCGGATGAGCTGGCCGAGGCGGAAATCCTCGAAAAAATTGCCGGGACTGGTCTTGGTCATTGCTTGAATATCTGCATGCTAACGTCCGGCAGACAGACCTAGCACATGCCGGGAGTCCGTGCGCCGGGAAGATTCGTTAACGCGCTTGCATCCGTGGTTCTTTGCCTCACGTAGCTGTGCAGGGCTGTGACGGAATTGTGAGGCGGCTGAATTGTTCGTTTTGCTAGAGCAGGGCCGCCAGGGCGAGGCGTCGAGCTGGCAAAGACAAAGGCTTTGATGATGAGCGTGGCAGTGACTGATGCCGAAATGACCGCTCCGGCGGAGGCGCGCAAGATCCATCCGGCCTGGGTACGCGTGACCCACTGGGTCAACGCAATCGCCATGATCGTGATGATCGGCTCCGGCTGGCAGATCTACAACGCCTCCCCGCTGTTCAACTTCGAATTTCCGCTCGCCATCACCATCGGCGGCTGGCTCGCCGGCGGCATCATGTGGCACTTCGCCGCCATGTGGGTGTTGGTGATCAACGGCCTGGTCTATCTGGCATTGGGGATTTACACGGGGCGCTTTCGCGCCAAGCTGTTTCCGATCCGCCCATCACAGGTCTTCGCCGACATCAAGGCTGCGCTCACCTTCAAGCTCGCGCACGACAATCTCGCCGTCTACAACGCGGTGCAGAAGGTTCTCTATCTCGGCGTCATCGCCTGCGGCGTCCTCATCGTGCTTTCGGGGCTGTCGATCTGGAAGCCGGTGCAGTTCCAGGAGCTCACCACGCTGTTCGGCGGCTATGATTTCGCCCGCTATGTGCATTTCTCCGCTATGGCAGCGATCGTGACATTCCTCCTGGTGCATGTGGCGCTGGCCTTGATCGTTCCGAAGAGCCTGCGCGCCATGATCACCGGACGTTGAGGCAGAAACATCATGCGCAAACGCAGAATCATCCCCGGTGTCGATCCGAAGCTGCTGATCAAGGACGCGGCCAAGCTGATGCCGGATCCGAGCCGGCGGTTCTTCCTGCGCGGCGCAGCGAGCCTGGGCGCGCTCACAGTGCTCACCGGGTGCGATATCAACGACAGCTTTTCCGCCGAGCGCGTGCTGCGCAAGATTTCCGAATTCAACGATGGCGCCCAGGCGCTGCTGTTCAGCTCGACGAAGCTCGCTCCGACCTTCCCGGAAAGCGCCATCACCAAACCGTTTCCGTTCAACGGCTATTACAGCGAGGATGAAGCGCCAGAGGTCGACGGCAAGGATTACAAGTTCATCGTCGGCGGCCTGGTCGACAACAAAAAAAGCTGGACGCTCGATGAGCTCTACGCGCTGCCGCAGGAGAAGCAAATCACGCGGCATGTCTGCGTCGAGGGCTGGAGCGCGATCGGTTCGTGGACTGGCACGCGGCTGTCGGAGTTCCTCAAGCGCGTCGGCGCCGACACGCGCGCGAAATATGTCTGGTTCCGCTGCGCCGAGGGCTATTCCAACACCATCGACATGGCGACTGCGCTACATCCGCAGACCCAGATGAGCTTCAAATTTGCCGATGAAATCCTGCCGGTGAAGTACGGCTATCCGATGAAGATCCGCATCCCCACCAAGCTCGGCTTCAAGAATCCGAAATACGTGATGGAGATGAACGTCACCAACAAGGATCTCGGCGGGTATTGGGAGAACCAGGGCTACAACTGGTTCAGCGGGCTCTAATTATCCGACGATCAACAGCACGACACCGGCGACCGTGAGCGCGACGGCCACGAGCAGCCGCGTGCCGCCTTCACTTTTGCCGAGGACGAGTGCGCTCAGCGGCACAGTGACCAGGGGATAGGTCGCGACGAGCGGTGAGACCAGGGTCACCGGGCCTTTGGTCAGCGCTGCGTAGAGCAGCAGCACGGCCATGCAGTTGACGATGCCGACGCCCACGAACCAGAGCCGCGTCCGTTGCGGCGCCTCAGCGACAAGGCGTCCGGTGCGCAGCCGCGCGGCGGAAAGGACGACCAGGGCGGAAACGATATAGCTCACCAGGGAGGCCGCGAACGGGCTTGGCCACACCGCGAGACCGAGCTTCATGGCTGGCTGGATCGTGCCGCGCAGCACGGCGCCGGCGATCGGCAGCAGCAGATACCAGGAACGCCACAGCGTCATTTCGCCGGGCCGTGAGGACAAGACCGCGACGCCGGCAACGACCACGACGAGACCGGCAAGTTGCGCGGGTCGCAGCGGCTCACCGAGCAGGACGAAGGCAAGCCCGACGGCGAACAGCGGCGCCAGGTTGCCAAGGGTGCCAGCGATCACCGGTCCGAGCACGCGGTTTGATTCGAAGGTGATCAGCGTCACCGAGCCCGGATAAATCAGGCCGATGGCGGCGAAGATCGGCACCGCGGCCCAGTGCACTGGTTCGCTGCCGATGACGAACGGCGACAGTGCGAGCATGAAGAAAGCCGACGACGGCACGCTGATCGCCGCGCCCGCGAGCGGCGAGAGCTTGCGCAAGCCGATTTGGGTGAGCACCAGGCCGCCGCCAAAGCACAGCGCCGAGGCGATGGCGAAAGCGACGGCCAACGCGTTCATTGATGCGCGGGCGGCGCTCGCGGCTATTTCGCCTCGTCGACGCGCGTCGCTGTCGCCGGACCCTCGCCGACAATGAGCAGCACCGCGTCGCCCTCCTTGGCGCCGTCATAGTGCACCTGCTTGCCGAAATGGGTGACGAAGCTCCCCGCCGGCATCGGCACGGTGCTGTTGGGATCGAACTTGTTGCCGGTGCCGACCCACCACGTCCCGGAGAGTACGGTGATGAAGCGGTCATTGGGATGGAAATGCGGTCGGCTCATATTGCCGGCCTTCCAGGTGACCATCACCGCGTAAAGGCCGGGCTTACTCGGGTCACCGGTCAGCACGGCCTGCTTGTTGCCGCCATTGTCCTTCCAGTCGATCTGGTCGGGCAGCTTGTAGACCACCGCCGCCGTGTTGAGCTCCGCCGCGCGCACGGTCGGATAGGCGAACGCAAAGGCGATCAACAGTGCCCCCGCACCGATGACATGAGACTTCATGGGCTCCTCCGGTTGATCAGAGATCGCGCGGCGCGTTTGTGATCAGGCGAGCGCCGCGCTGGAAGGTGAGATAATCCCACAACCAGGTGAAGGCGACCAGGAAACGGTTGCGCAGCCCGATCAGGAAATAAATGTGCACCACGCTCCAGAACAGCCAACCGAGAAAGCCCCGCAGCTCGAACCGGCCGAGCCTGACCACGGCCGAGCGGCGGCCGATGGTCGCCAGATCGCCGAGATGATGATAGCGAAACGGCTTTGGTGCGGATTGTCCGGCGATGCGCGCCGCGATGAGGCGGCCGACATAGCGGCCCATCTGTTTCGCCGCTGGCGCAATGCCTGGCACCTGCTGACCGCTCAATGTCGCGGTATCGCCGATGGCGAAAACGTCGGGATGGCCGGGCACGGTCAGATCGTCGTTGACCTTGATGCGTCCGGCACGGTCGTGATCGGCACCGAGCCACTGCGCCGCGGGTGAAGCGACGACGCCGGCCGCCCAGACGATGGTGCCTGCATCGATGCGGCCGCCTTGCGTGTCGACCCCTTGGGCATCGCATTTGGTGACCATGGTCGAGAGCTTCACCTCGACGCCCATGCGTTCGAGGCTGCGTCGCACATAGTCCGACATGTCCTGCGGAAACGCCGGCAACAGGCGGGGCCCCGCCTCGATCAGGACGATGCGGGCGCTGCGTGGATCGATGCGGCGGAAATCCATCGCCAGCGTTTGCCGCGCCACTTCGGCGACTGCGCCGGCCATTTCCACGCCGGTCGCGCCGCCGCCGACGATAATGAAGGTGAGCAGCCGCTCCAAATCAGTTGGGTTGTGCTGCAGCTCGGCACGCTCGAAGGCGATGAGCACGCTGCGGCGGATGCGAGTGGCGTCCTCGATCTGCTTCAACCCTGGCGCAAATTGAGCCCAGTCCTCGTGGCCGAAATAGGAATGCGTTGCCCCGGTTGCGAGCACGAGGGTGTCATACCGCACGTCGCCCGTGCTGGTGCGCAGTATCTTCTTCTCGGCATCGATGCCGCGAACCTCGCTCATCAGCACCGTGGCATTGGTTTGTCCGCGCAGGATGTGGCGGATGGGCCAGGCGATGTCCGCTGGCGACAAGGCTGCGGTCGCGACCTGATAAAGCAGCGGCTGGAAACAGTGATGGTTCTGGCGATCGAGGACGAGAATGTCCACCGGCGCCTTGCGCAGCGCCTTCACCACCTCGAGCCCGCCAAATCCGGCGCCGACAATGACCACCTGCGGCCGATCCGTCATTCCGCGCTCCTTTGGCGCTTAACGCGGTGCATCCGCAGAGTATCCGCTCCAGGCCGCGCCTTGCCCAGTTGCCAACTCGACGGCCGCCCTTTAGCACTCCGCGCGACCCCTTGGAGGCAACGAGGTACTGCGTATGGCGACCCACAATCTGCTCCTGCTCCCCGGCGACGGCATTGGCCCGGAAGTGATGGCCGAGGTGAAGCGGATCATCGAATTCTTCAACAAGCGCGGCCCGCACCGCTTTGCCACCGAGGAAGGGCTGGTCGGCGGCGCCTGCTATGATGCGCACGGCGTGTCCGTCACCGACGAGACGGTGGCCAAGGCCAAGGCGGTCGATGCCGTGATCTTCGGCTCCGTCGGCGGGCCCAAATGGGACAAGGTGCCGTATGAGGCGCGGCCCGAAGCCGGGCTGCTGCGTCTGCGCAAGGATCTTGCGCTATTCGCCAATATCCGCCCGGCGATCTGTTATCCGGCGCTCGCCGACTCATCGAGCCTCAAGCGCGAATTTGTCGACGGGCTCGACATCATCATCCTGCGCGAGCTCACCGGCGGCGTCTATTTCGGTGAGCCGAAGACGATCACCGATCTCGGCAACGGGCAGAAGCGCGCGGTCGACACGCAGGTCTACGACACCTACGAGATCGAGCGCATCGCCCGCGTCGGCTTCGAGCTGGCGCGCAAGCGGCGCAACAAGGTCACCTCCATGGAGAAGCGCAACGTCATGAAAACGGGCGTGCTCTGGAACGAGGTGGTGACGGCGACGCACGCGCGCGAATTCAAGGACGTGCAGCTCGAGCACATGCTGGCGGATGCCGGCGCCATGCAGCTAGTGCGCAACCCGAAGCAGTTCGACGTCATCGTCACCGACAATCTATTCGGCGACGTCCTCTCCGATATCGCGGCGATGCTCACCGGCTCGCTTGGCATGCTGCCGTCGGCCTCGCTCGGCGAGGTCGACGTCAAGACCAAGACGCGCCGAGCGCTTTATGAGCCGGTGCACGGATCGGCGCCGGATATCGCCGGCAAGGGGCTCGCCAATCCCATCGCCATGATTGCCTCGTTCGGCATGGCGCTGCGCTATTCCTTTGACATGGGCAAGGAAGCCGACCTGATCGATGCGGCGATCGCCGCGACGCTCGCCAAAGGCCTGCGCACCGCCGACATCAAGAGCGAGGGCTCGACGGTCGTCGGCACCCGCGCGATGGGCGATGCGATCCTGGCAGAGATGGAAAAGCTCGCGGCGTAGGGCCGGTGCTGGCCGAAAATGTGAAGGGCCGCCTTGTGGGCGGCCCTTCGTCGTCTACGCAGTCTCGGGCGCCTTCAGGCGCACGAGCTTGGTGATGAGCGCATCAAGGCCTGCGCCCTCGCCCGCGTGCAGATCGATGCGGCCGACCTTCTCGACCAGCCGCTCGAGCGACTCGAGCTCCTTCAGCCGGAGGAGGAGCGGGTTCTCCTCCATCAGCTTGGCGGTGTTGAGCAGCGACCGCGTTGCCGCAGTCTCCTCCTGGCGGCGGATCAGGTTCGCCTTCGCGGTCCGCTCCGCCTCCACCACCTTGTTCACCAGCTCGCGGATTTCGCCGGGAAGGATCACGTCCTTCACACCGAGCTCCGTTACCTCGACACCGCTGTCGGCCACGCGCTCGCGCACGTAGTCGCGCAGCTCAGTGTCGAGCACACCGCGCGCCGAAAGCACCTCGTCGAGCGTTCGGCCCGCGACTGCTTCGCGGATCGCGAACTGCACCAGGCGGTACAGCCACGCATCCACGTCGGGCGTGGTCGCCACTGCACGCTCCGGATCAACGATCCGGCGGAACGCGGTGAGCGTCACGCGCAGGGCGATGCGATCCTTGGTCAGCATCTCGTGATTTCCAGGGCCTGCGGACGCAGGTCGAGGCGCTTGACCTCGACCTTGCGGCCGACGGTCCAGAACGCATGCCGGCCGGCCGCGAGCCGCTCGGTGAAGCGGCCGTCGACATAGAGCAGGCCGGCCTCGTCGTTCTCGACCACGTGTTCGGCGACGAGCAGAGCGCGCTCACGCGCGGTGATGCTCGCGTGACGCGGCTGCAGGCGCCGGTCGCTGGTCACGTCGATGCGCTCGACATCGACGGTGGTTGCGACCTTCCAGAACACGCGCGACTGCCACGGGCCCATCAGGTGCGTCGGGCGGCCGTCGAGGCTGACGATGGCGATCTCATCCGCCCGCGTCTCGACCAGCTCGAACAGCTCCGCCGCGAGATCGGGCCGCGCCGCCTTGAGCACGGCGAACCGATCGGCGGGGAATTCCGCACGCACGACCTGATAGGTTTCGACCGTCAGCGTCCGCTTCCAGCCGAACAGCCGGTGACGGCCGGGCGCGAGCACACGCTCGACACGACCGTTGCGCAGAAGGAAGGCGCGCTCGCCATCCTTCACCGTCACGCGCAGCATCCAGAACATGACACGTCTCCTTCGTTGCCGCGTCGGCATGATGCCGCCGCGTGCTGCTTCGTTTGCGAGGACGTGGGTCCCGGACGCGTCTTCCCGCAATCACGGCGGGCCGAAGCTTGAGCCTGTGCGATGCCGAGCGCATGCGTTTCGCATCGCGCCGTGGCGCGAGACGAAGGCTTAGCCCGGCATCGGCGCAGGCGATATCCGCCTCGGCGCAGAGCCGATCTCGTGGTGTCTAAGTTCGGACGGAATGCCTTGCGGCAAAACGGCCGGACCGCGACTGAAGCGCGCGTCCGGTTCCCTTCAGTGGAGTCAGCTTATTAGGCTGAACCGGAGCGTTGGAGCGGGAATCGAACCCGCGACACGATGATTACCAATCATCTGCTCTTACCTCTGAGCTATCCTCGTTTGGTCGGTCTGGAATCGAACCAGGCTCTCCGGATCTCTCCGGCGCTTTCCATAAGCTAAACGACCAGCTGTCTTCGTTCGGCGGAACACATCACCGCAGAGCGGCATGCGCCAGTCGGACAACAAGTCCGAACCCGAGTCCTCGCGAAGGAGCGCGCTTATGGATGAAGCCCGCGCAGGTTGCAAGTGTCGTTTTTGCCCAATGCAACAGTCGTCGAATGTGCGTGTCTCAGTCGCAACAGTTGCGGACGTCGACGCAAGAAACAAAAACGCAGCCAGGGCGGCCGCGTTCTTTTATTCCACTGCTGAAGCGACGGCTCACGGCGCGTGATTGCTCATCAAATCGAATGGACCCGGCAGCGGCCATTTCGGATTCTGGAAGCCGGCGTGATTGACCGAGCCGGGCAGCACCGAGAAGGTCTCGTAGTTCGGCGGCAGCACGTAGTCGGTGTATTTGCGCTCACCCGGCAGCACTTCGGTGCCGGCATCGAGATAGGAGCGGCGCTGCACGATGATGCGGGTGCGCGTGCGCCCGTCCTCGCCCCGAACGACGTAAAGGGTGTGGCCGGCACCGACGACCCGGACCTTCTTGCGCGGTGCGGCATCGGCGGGCGCGCTCAGCAAGGCGCATGCGCCAAGGGCTGCGACGATGGCGGCAAACGTCCTGAAACGCATGATTTTTCCTCAGTCCCGATTTGACGCCGCACTGTAGTCCGCTTTCGCACTGCGGCACAAGGCAACGAAATCAACGGCCGATGCGAGCTGTGCGTTCCGCCTCTCAGTTAGCGGAAAATGAATATTTGCAAAAAAGTTCTCGCGGGCTACGCTTCGACCACAGGAAGAAGCCTGCAAAAGGCTCAACTGTGGGAGAAATCGCCAGTACGCGTACACTAGAATAATCATCGAGCGGGAGACGGTTGCTGCTTGTGCAACCTCGCTTGTCAGCTTTCCGGGGGGAGACAATGAACGGCAAGAGTAGCGGCCTCAACGAAGACTGGTTGTCGCTCATCATCGGCCTTTTGGTGTTCGTGCTGGCGCTTGGAATGGTCGCGGGCGTCGATGTGCTCGGTTGGGTGGTCACCACAAGCGTGTGGACCGACTTGAGCAAGGCGCTGGCGCCGGTCTCGAAGGCTTACGCTGGTCTCGGCGGCGTCGGCGCGCTGATCGCCACCTATGTTGGACTTCTGGTGCTGATGACCGCGGGCGCCGCGGCGCTGAATGTCAATATCGGCCGCTTCGCACTCGCTTTCACCGTTGTGTTCTGGCTGGCCTACGCCTCTTGGATCGTCGGCAGCTACGCGAACTTCGCCGCGAACACGCCGGCTGACATGCAGAAGTTCGGCATCTCGTGGTCGCTGCGGTTGACCAACGAGGGCGGCTTCGTGGTGGCACTCATCGCCGGACTGATCGTCGGAAATTTCCTGCCCGGACTGGCGGCATGGATGAAGGAGGCGATTCGGCCGGAGCTCTACATCAAGATTGCGATCGTCATCCTCGGCGGCTTCCTCGGCATCGTTTCCGCCGAGAAGCTTGCGCTGGCCACGCAACTGATGTTCCTCGGCCTCGCCTCGATCATCGTCGCCTATCTGATCTTCTGGTCGGTCGTCTATTACGTCGCGCGCGTCTGGTTCGGTTTCAGCCGCGAATGGGCGGCGCCGCTCGCCTCCGGCATTTCGGTTTGCGGCGTCTCTGCGGCGATCGCCACTGGCGGCGCCATCCGCGCGCGGCCGGTCGTGCCGATCATGGTTTCTTCGCTGGTCGTCGTCTTTGCGGTCGTCGAATTGCTGATCCTGCCATTCATTGCCGGCAGCTTCCTCGATCAGCAGCCGATGGCCGCGGGCGCCTGGATGGCGCTGTCAGTGAAAACCGATGGCGCGGCTGTGGCGAGCGGCGCCATCACCGAGGGGCTGATCCTCGCCAAGGCCGCAGCCGCGGGCATCAAATACCAGCCCGGCTGGATTCTCGGCACCGCGGCGACGGTGAAGGTGTTCATCGACATCTTCATTGGCATCTGGGCCTTCGTGCTGGCCTATATCTGGACCAAGCATATCGAGGTGCGCGCTGGCGATGTCGTGCAAGTACGGGAAATCTGGCAACGCTTCCCGAAATTCGTGCTCGGCTATGTGATCACCTTCGCGATCATCCTCTTGGTCGCGCTCACCGCGTCGGCGCCTGTGGTCGCGCAGGTAAAAGCGGCCATGGGCGAAGCCAATACCTTCCGCGGCATCTTCTTCGTGCTGACATTCTTCACGATCGGCGTCGCCAGCGACTTCCGCCGGTTGTGGCAGGAAGGCATCGGGCGGCTGGCGGCAGTTTATCTGCTCTGCCTATTCGGCTTCGTGATCTGGGTGGGGCTGGTGATCGCGCTGCTGTTCTTTGCCGGCGTGAAGCCGCCACTCGTGAGCTAAAGGGAGATTGTCATGTCGCAACAGCCACCCAACATCGCCGACGAAATGCGGACGATGGCGCACGAGCCGCTGCTGCCGATCGAGAAGAAGCTGATCGGCTGGAGCCTATCACTCGGCGTCGTGCTGCTCGTGGTGCTCGTGCTGATCAGCCGAACCCTCGTGCACCTCTGATTGTATAGCTGGTCGAATTCGGCGAAGAACTACGGAAATTGACGCGCGTAAGCGCGCAATCCGCTGTGTGGCTTCACCGTCGAAGCGTGGTGCGGCAATGCCGCCCACAGCGCCTTGTATTTCGGTGTCGGCGCCAGGATCGGATCGCGCTGGCCGCAGAAAGCGCGTTGCAGCTCGGCGCGCGCGAACAGCGCGGTGACCTTCGGCTCACTGCCGGCCGAGATCAGCGAGAAGCGATCGAGGGCGCAGGCCAGCGTCGAGCGCTCGATGGCTTCGGCCCCGCCGTGGCAGAACCAACCGATGATGGCGAGGCGCGGCTCGTCGAAGTGGCGCACGAAACCGAGGCAGCTGCGTGGCGTGTCTTTGGTTACGAAGGGCACGACGGTCATCGGCCCGAACTTGGTGACGACGGGCTCCGCACTCGCTGTCACGTCGTCGGCGCCGATCTCGCGTGTGCGGCTCGCGATCTCGGTCGTCGCATCGGGGAACGCCTCGAGCTCGCTGCCCGGCCTATAGACCTCGACGCGCAGATAGGGCGCGGTGCCGTTCGGATCGCCCAGCGCGATGATGTCCTTGCGGCCGCCGCCGGTGAGATGGCGCTTGATGGCGTAGCTCGTCGGCGCGTCAGCGGCTTCGGGAATGATTAGGGAGAACGCGGGATAAGGACGTTCGACCTCGGTCCACTCCGCCTTCGGCTTCTCGATGACGACGACATCGGGCGGAGGTGGGCGAAAAACATGCGCCGCGGCGATGGACAAAACCGCAAGACCACACAAATACGCGATCAAGCGTAACAGTGTGGAATGGACCTCATCGCGCCAGTCGCGCAAGGCCGGATGCACGGCACGTCTCCCTGAAGACGTCGTTGTCTTTGCATCCGTTCTCGCCTAGAAGCGCCTTCCGCCCGGTTGCGGTAGGACTAGACCACTGGGTGGAATTTTTCTGGAGAGTTAACAATGGGTTACAAGGTCGCAGTGGTTGGAGCCACCGGCAATGTGGGCCGTGAGATGCTGAACATTCTCGACGAGCGGGCCTTCCCCGCCGACGAGGTGGTGGCGCTCGCGTCGCGCAAAAGCCAGGGCGTGGAAGCCTCGTTCGGCGATCGGACCCTGAAGGTGAAAGCTCTCGATAACTATGATTTCTCCGACATCGACATCTGCCTGATGTCGGCGGGCGGCTCGGTCTCGAAGGAATGGTCGCCGAAGATCGCGGCGGCGGGCGCGGTGGTGATCGACAACTCGTCGGCCTGGCGCATGGACCCCGACGTGCCGCTGATCGTGCCCGAGGTGAATGCGGACGCCGCCTCAGGCTTCCGCAAGAAGGGCATCATCGCCAATCCGAACTGCTCGACGGCGCAGCTCGTCGTGGCGCTCAAGCCGCTGCACGACCGCGCCACCATCAAGCGCGTCGTCGTCGCCACCTATCAGTCGGTGTCCGGCGCCGGCAAGGATGCGATGGACGAGCTGTTCGCGCAGACCAAGGCGGTCTACACGGTCGACGACATCGAGACCAAGAAATTCCCGAAGCGGATTGCGTTCAACGTCATTCCGCACATCGATGTCTTCATGGACGACGGCTTCACCAAGGAAGAGTGGAAGATGGTGGTCGAGACCAAGAAGATCCTCGATCCCAAGATCAAGCTCGTTGCCACCTGCGTGCGGGTGCCAGTGTTCATCGGCCACTCGGAGGCGGTGAATATCGAGTTTGAAAATCCGATCAGCGCCGACGAGGCGCGCAACATCCTGCGCAACGCGCCGGGCTGCGTGGTCATCGACAAGCGTGAGCCGGGCGGCTACGTGACGCCCTACGAGTGCGCCGGCGAGGACGCGACCTATATCAGCCGGCTGCGGGAAGACCCGACCATCGACAACGGTCTGGAAATGTGGGTCGTCTCCGACAATCTGCGCAAAGGCGCCGCGCTCAATGCGGTGCAGATCGCGGAAGTGCTGATCAACCGCAAGCTGATCGAAGCCAAGCGCAAAGCAGCTTAAGCGAGCGCACATGTTGCCCGCCGATCTGCCGGATGCGCTCAGGCCGCAAGACCTCAGCGTCTATCTGGAGGTGCCGGCGACGGGCGTGCAGATCTATCGCTGCGAACAAAATGCGTCGGAAGATTGGGTCTGGGCGCACAAAGGGCCCGACGCACTACTCTTCGACCTCGCCAAAACGCCGATCGGCAAGCACTATGGCGGGCCGACGTGGGAAGCGCATGACGGCAGTAAGATCGTTGGTGCGCCCAAGGCCAGCGCGCAATCGCCGAGCGGCGCGATCCCGTGGCTGCTGCTCGACATCAAATCGCGCGATGGCAATGGCCTGTTCACGCCAGCGCGGGCGATCTTGCGCATCGCCACGACGGGCGGGTTGGCGCCGCAGGCCGCTGGAGAAGATCAGGCCGGCCGCGAGGAGCGTGTGCCCTACACGGCCACCTACTTGTTCCTGAAGTAGTCGAGCCGACGAAATCAGAACCGCGGCTGCGCGAACACGCGCGCGTGCTCCTCGGCGGCGATCGGGACGAAGCGGTCGCTTGCCGGATCGAGCACGAGGAGCCTGCCGTCAGCGACGCCGAAATAAGCGGCGTGCAATTTCAGCTTGCCGCGCTCGACCAGGATGCGCACGCAGGGAAACGTCATCAGATTCTGCAATGTCGTGCGCATCGCCGCCTGCTCGAGACGCGAGGCGTAAGCGTCCAATGTCTCGTCCGCGCGCCGCGGGCCCAGCGCCTTCGCCGCCGGCTCGATGATCTGCATCCAGGAGCCGATGAAGTCGCCAGGCGACAAGGGTGCGCCGGGCTCCACGTAAGCACGGATGCCGCCGCACTGCGCATGGCCGAGCACCACGAGATGCTTGATCTTCAGGGCTTGGACGGCAAATTCGAGCGCGGCCGACATCGCGCGCTGCGCACCGTCAGGCGTATAGGCGGGTACCAGGTTGCCGATATTGCGCGCGACGAATAACTCGCCCGGCCGCGCATTGAAGATCACCTCGGGGGACACGCGGGAATCGCAGCAGCCGATGACCATGGTTTCTGGCGACTGCCCGATCTCCGAGAGCTCGCGATAGCGGTCCTGCTCGGTGTGCAGGCGGCCGCCGACAAAGGCGCGGTAGCCGTCGACGAGGCGCTGGGGGAACGCGGTCATAGGGATTTTCTTGTCATGCCCAGATCGCCATGGGCAAGCCAAAAACGTCGCGCGGCGGCGGATCGGGGAACGGCCTTGCGCTGCCGGCATGAAGGCGCCGCGCGATCGCCGCGCAGGCGAGCGCATCGAGCAGATCGTCGGCCGCGACGCCTGGCGGAAGCGGGTGCTCGATCAGGGCGGGTGGGAGTCCCGCATTCCGGAGCAGGGTGCGGCGAAGTGTCAGGCCCGGCTCGTAGCAGCGGCCTTTCACCTTTTTCGGCTCCTCCAACGCGCGCTGGCCATTGAGGCGCCAGAACGCGAGTTCCGGATGGACCTCGAACGTCCGCCTGGCGGCTGCCGCACCGCCGCGCAGGCACGCATCGACCTCGCGGATTTTCGGCGCGATCATGAACAGCTGCTTGGACAGTTTGCGCGGCGGATCGGACGTGGCAAACGCGATGCCGCAGGCCTCGCGATAATCCGCGGCAGCGATCGCCGCGCGCGAGGGCACGGAAAACACCGCCGATTGCCGCGCGCCGAGCAGTGAACGTACTGCGTTCTCCGCCGCGCGCCCGCCATGGCCAGTGCGTTCAGGCAGTCCGATCGGGATGTCGACGGCGACGATCGCCGGTGTTTCAGCTGCGGCGAGGACATCGGCAAAGCGCGGATAGGCACGAACGACGCCGCAGTCGCCTGCCGGCCGTACGAAGGCCGCCACCCAGCCGCCGCGGCAGCCGTCGACGCCGGCGAGCCATATGTCCGCAGCATTCGCGCTCATCGCCCTTGACAGTGGCATGCGCGTTGCCGCGCCGGTAGTGTGGGAAGACTTGCGAGGGGAGAGCTGAGATGACCATTCGTCCGCGCCGCAGCGTGCTCTATATGCCGGGCTCCAATGCCCGGGCGCTGGAAAAGGCGCGCACGCTGCCGGCCGACGGCGTCGTTCTCGATCTGGAGGATTCGGTTGCGCCGGACGCCAAGGAAAGCGCGCGCAAGCAGATCGTCGACGCTGTGAAAGCCGGCGGCTTTGGACGCCGCGAGGTGTTCATTCGCGTCAACGGCGTTGACACCGCCTGGCATGCCGACGACCTCAGCGCCGCCGCACATGCCGCGCCCGATGCCATCCTTGTTCCCAAGGTGTCGAGCTCGGAGCAGCTGGAGATGATTGGCCGGCGGCTTCTCGACATGGGCACCGACCACAAGACGCGGGTCTGGGCGATGATCGAGACGCCGCTCGCCATCCTCAACATCCGTGACATCGCAGAGGCGGCGACGGATTCGGAGACGCGGCTGTCGGGCTTCGTGCTCGGCACCAACGATCTCGCCAAGGAGACCCGCGCTCGCATCGTTCCCGGCCGCGCGCCGATGCTGCCCTGGCTCAGCGCCTGCGTGATCGCGGCGCGCAATGTCGGCATCGAGGTGCTCGACGGCGTCTACAACGATATCGGCAATGCCGAGGGCTTCGCCGCCGAATGCGCGCAGGCGCGCGACCTCGGCTTTGACGGCAAGACACTGATCCATCCCAGTCAGATCGAGCCGTGCAACACGGCCTTCTCGCCCAGCGCGGAAGAAGTGGCGCAGGCACGCAAGATGATCGCAGCGTTCGATCTGCCGGAGAACAAGGACAAGGGCGTGGTGCAGATCGATGGCCGCATGGTCGAGCGGCTGCATGCGGAGATGGCGCGACGCACGGTCATGATCGCTGAAGCGATCGCGGCAAGCTGAATGCGTTACTGCGGCACCGTATACACGAACACGGCGCCACGATCGGGGCCGCCATGCAAACAGACGAACAGCACTTTGCGCGCGCCGGCGGTGGTCTCGTAGGTCGCCGTTCCCGAATAGACCATGGCGATGTACTGGTTGCCCGCCATCATCGAATAACGATCCTCGACGACACTGGCGCGATCGATGAGGAAGCGGCGGAAACTCGTATCGTGGCGGCGGAACTGCACGGCGCCGCGCCGTGAGCAGTCGGCAATGCCTTGATAGCTCGTGCGCTGCGCTTGGCCCGGGGCCACGCCGGAGAGCAGCGCCATGAGCGCGAGAGCGATACCGAAAATGATGGGCGGCGACAGCGACGCTCTCCGAAGCAATCGGGAGAGCGATAGCCTGGCTAGATCCACGGGCGCTCGGCCTTTGCCTGCTGCTCGAAGCTGTCGATCTTGCCCTGCTTCACCTTGGTGAGCCCGATATCATCGAGGCCTTCGAGCAGGCACTTCTTGCGATGCGCGTCGATCTCGAATTTCACGGTGCCGCCATCGGGACCGCGGATTTCCTGCTTCTCCAGATCGACGGTGAGCGTGGCATTGGAGCCGCGGTCGGCGTCGTCGAACAGCTTGTCCAGGTCGTCGGGCGACACGCGGATCGGCAGAATGCCGTTCTTGAAGCAGTTGTTGTAGAAGATGTCGCCGAACGAGGTGGAGATCACGCAGCGGATGCCGAAATCCATCAGTGCCCAGGGCGCATGCTCGCGCGAGGAACCGCAGCCGAAATTGTCGGCGGCGACGATGATCTTGGCCTTGCGATAGGCCGGCTTGTTGAGCACGAAATCCGGGTTCTCGCTGCCGTCGTCGCGATAGCGCTGCTCCGAGAACAGGCCCTTGCCGAGACCGGTGCGCTTGATCGTCTTCAGATACTGCTTGGGGATGATCATGTCGGTGTCGACATTGATGATCCGCACCGGCGCTGCGACGCCTTCGAGAACCGTGAATTTGTCCATGGGCTCTAAATCTGGCTCGATCCGAGATGTGACTGTCATAAGGCCTCGACGCCGCAGGTCAAGGCCGCAACTGCATGGGTTCGTTGCCGGATTCGGCCGGGTGGAGGTCTACTCGGCTGCCGTTTGCGTGGCCTTGCGGTCGAACTTCGAGGCCCGCTTCACCTCGCAGACCTGCACGCTGTAGGCGTCGTAGTAGATCTCGCGCCCCTTCTTCTGCGCCTCCCGGTGCTCCGGATGCATGCGCCAGGCGCGCTGGCCTTCCTCGTGCTCGAATTCGACAATGGTCACGCGCTCGCCGTCCTCGGCGAAGAAGCCCTTATGCGCGATGTAGCCCGGTATGGTGGCGGCGATCTCGACCATGCGCTCGACCAGCGCCACATACTCCTCGCGCAGGCCGGGCCGCAGGCGGGAGCGAAACACGGTGACGATCATGCATGGCTCCGATGGTTTCGTTCGTAACTAAACTATTTCACGATGATTCCCACCGGTCAAACGCAGACTTGGCATTGATCCATTCACGCCGCTGATCGTCACTTCGTGCCCGCCTCGATCGCCTCCATGTCGGCGTCGGAGAGGCCGAAATGGTGGCCGATCTCGTGCACCAGCACGTGGGTGACGATGGCGCCAAGGCTCTCCTCATGTTCCGCCCAATAATCGAGGATCGGCCGGCGATAGAGCCAGATCATGTTCGGCATCTGCAGCGGATCGGATTCGTGGCGGAACGGCAGCCCGACGCCCTGGAACAGGCCGAGCAGATCGAACTCGCTCTCAGCCTTCATGCTGTCGAGCACCTCGTCGATCGGAAAGTCGTCGACCTGAATGACCAGGCCCTCGCACAGCGCGCGGAAATGCTGCGGCAGCCGCCCATAGGCTTCGTGCGCCAGGGCTTCCAGCTCGGCAAGCGAGGGGGCCTTGCGTGTCTGCCAGGCCAGCGCGTCGGAGGAGGTCGTCATGCGCTGGTTGTAAGCGACGAAAAGAGGCCAACCAAGGCGGTTTGCAGCCGTTGACGGCGCGCCGGCAATAAGCGACCGTTAACCATCCAAATCGGGGCGAAAGCGCGATGCGATCGGGATTTGTGGCATGTCTGGTGATCGCGACAGCCTTCGGCGGGGCGTTTGCGCTGCCGCCTGCGGCAACGGCGCAGGACCAGGTGACGACAGCGCCGACGCCCGACGTGCGGCCGCGACGCGCGACCACGCGCATTTATGTTTATCCGCGCCGCGAGCCCGGTCCCAATTCCAAGCGCATCTGTCAGTCCTGGCTGGCGCGCGAATACCGCGTCAGCGGCCCGGTGATCGTGCCGCAGATGCGCTGCTGGTGGGATTAGCAGTTTCGTCCGCGCGATCCGGCGTCGCACGCTTGTGATTGGCGCACGCTAGGAAACGGCCCTTTGGTATTCGCGTTGTGACTGCACGCGCATTGAAAGGATGACCAATGGACAAGCTTATTCTTGCGCTGTTGACCTCGGCTGGTTTGGCCCTCGCGCTGCCGTCGGCTGCGACGGCGAGCACGCTGAAGAGTGAATCGGCGGTTGCCGCGGGCAGCGTCACAACGCTGAGCGCCGACGGCTACGAAGGCCGCCGTCATTATCGGCATCACTATCGCTATTACCGTTACAGCTGCCGCATCGGATGGCCGTGTCCGACGCGCGATCCCTACGCCCCGCGCAAGGATCTCGGCTACTACTACTGGCCGGGCGGCCCGGTTCCACCGTTCTGGTGGGGCCTCTAAGCGCATCCACACAACGCATGCGCGCATGCAAATGCCGGTGAGCGGCGAAACCGCTCACCGCCTTGCGGTGTTGTCCCCGACATACGGGGCGCACATCGGAAGGAGCGAACCATGCGTAGAGCTTTAGCTGCATTCCCAGCGGTCGCGATTCTGGCACTCGCCGGCATGAGCGCGCCGGCTTCCGCGGCGACTGTCAGCAGGACAACGGTGACGGCGCCGGCGACCACGACCACGCTGAGTGCGCGGCATTACTATCGTCGCCATCATCACTACTATCGCTACGGCTACTATGGTGGCTATGCGGGGTATCCGTACGACTCTTATGCCTACGAGCCCGGCCCGTATTACGCCTACGGCCCGGCCTACCATCCGTTCCCGTTCTTCCCGTTCATCGGAACCTGGTGGTAAGCCGCGCAAGATGACAAAAGGCCCGCCGCGTGGCGGGCCTTTTTCATTGAGCGATGCTGTGTGGCAGGTGCGTCAGTGCCAGTCGCGCACGTCGACGAAGTGCCCCGCGATCGCGGCCGCCGCGGCCATCGCCGGCGACACCAGATGCGTGCGGCCCTTGTAGCCCTGGCGGCCTTCGAAGTTGCGGTTTGATGTCGAAGCGCAGCGCTCGCCCGGCGCCAGCTTGTCCGGATTCATGGCGAGGCACATGGAGCAGCCCGGCTCACGCCACTCGAAGCCCGCGGCCGTGAAGATCTTGTCGAGCCCTTCAGCTTCCGCCTGCGCCTTCACCAGCCCGGAGCCAGGCACGATCATCGCGTTGACGCCGGCATTGACGCGCTTGCCCTCGACCACGCGCGCCGCGGCGCGCAGGTCTTCGATGCGGCCATTGGTGCAGGAGCCGACGAACACGCGATCGATCTTGATATCGGTGATCTTCTCGCCGCCCTTGAGGCCCATATAGCCGAGCGAGCGCTCGGCCGCCGCGCGCTTGTTCTCGTCGGCAATGTCGGACGGCGTCGGCACGCGACCCGTGATGGAGATGACCTGCTCGGGGCTGGTGCCCCAGGTCACCAGCGGCGGCAGCTTCGCCGCGTCGAGCTTGATCTCGCGGTCGAAATGCGCGCCGTTGTCGGAGACTAGCGTCTCCCAATAGCGCATCGCTTCGTCCCACAGATTGCCTTGCGGCGACTTGGGGCGGCCCTTGAGGAAAGCGAACGCTTTCTCGTCGGGCGCGATGAAGCCGGCCTTGGCGCCGCCTTCGACCGACATGTTGCAGACGGTCATGCGGCCTTCCATGCTCAGCGAACGGATCGCCTCGCCGGCATATTCGAGCGCGTAGCCGGTCCCGCCTGCGGTGCCGATCTCGCCGATGATGGCGAGGATGATGTCCTTGGCAGTGACGCCGTCCGGCAGCTTGCCGTCGACGACTGCGCGCATGTTCTTCGATTTCTTCTGAATGAGCGTCTGCGTCGCCAGCACGTGCTCGACTTCCGAGGTGCCGATGCCGTAGGCGAGCGCGCCGAAGGCGCCGTGCGTCGCGGTGTGGCTGTCGCCGCACACGATGGTGGTGCCCGGCAACGTGAAGCCCTGCTCGGGGCCGATGATGTGCACGATGCCCTGACGCTCGTCGAACTCGTTGTAGTACTCGATGCCGAAGTCCTTGGCGTTCTGGGCGAGCGTCTCGATCTGCTCGGCGCTCTCCGGATCGGGATTGGGCTTCGTCCGATCGGTGGTCGGCACGTTGTGATCGACGACAGCGAGTGTCTTCTCCGGCGCATGCACCTTGCGGCCGCTCAAGCGCAATCCTTCGAAGGCCTGCGGCGAAGTCACCTCATGTACGAGATGCCGATCGACATAAATGAGGCAGGTCCCGTCGGGTTGCTCGTCGACCAGATGGTCGTCCCAGATCTTGTCGTAGAGGGTCCGCGGCTTCGCCATCTCACTCGTGCTCCAATCCAACGCCGCCGTTCCGGCGGTAGCTTTGTAAGTGCCGACAGTATCTAGCGCCGTGCCGACACAAGAAAAAGGGGCCGCCGTGGCGACCCCTCATGCATTCCCGAAGGGCCTGATGTTTCAGGCCTTCGCGCGCTCCGGCTCGCGCTCGGCCGCTTCCGCGCCGCCGCCATGGCCCTCGCCCTCGGCGATGCGGGCCGCCTTGCCGCGACGCGCGCGCAGGTAATAGAGCTTGGCACGACGGACCTTGCCCCGGCGCAGCACCTTGATGGAATCGATCATCGGCGAGAACAGCGGAAACACGCGCTCGACGCCTTCGCCGTAGGAGATCTTGCGAACCGTGAAGTTCTCGTGGAGGCCGCCGCCGGAGCGGCCGATGCACACGCCCTCATAGGCCTGCACGCGGGTGCGCTCGCCTTCGACCACCTTCACGTTGACGATCACCGTGTCGCCTGGCGCGAAATCCGGGATTTCCTTGCCGGCGGTCAGCTTGGCGATCTGCTCTTGCTCGAGCTCTTTGATGAGGTTCATAGCGAATTCTCCGTCGGCGGCGCCGTCCTCAGCGCGCGGTTTCGTCTCTGGGTCATTTCGGGTCGGCGCCGCTATACGACATGGGCGGGGCTTTGTCACCCCGTCGTCATCACGGTTTTGGAGCGTTTTTGAGCCCTTTCCGGGCCATATGGGCGGACCAGAGGTCGCCCCGGCGCTCCCGGGTTAACCGTTCCGCCTCGGAGCGGCGCCAGGCGGCCACTTTGGCGTGGTCCCCGGAGGTCAGCACCTCGGGGATCGGCAGCCCTTCGAACACCGGAGGGCGGGTGTATTGCGGGTATTCGAGCAGCCCCTCGGCGAAGCTTTCCTCGGTACTGGAGGCCTCCTTGCCCATCACGCCGGGAATGAGGCGGATGCAGGCATCGAGCAGCGCCAGCGCCGGGATCTCGCCGCCCGACAGCACGTAATCGCCGATCGAGACCTCTTCGAGCTGGCGGGCGGCGATGACGCGCTCGTCCACGCCCTCGAAGCGCCCGCAGACGATGACCACGCCGGTGTCAACCGCGAGCCGCTGCACGCGGGCCTGAGTGAGCGGAGTGCCGCGCGGGCTCATGAGCAGGCGCGGCCGCTTATCGGCGGGGATCGCGTCGAGCGCGGCGGCGAGCACGTCCGCCTTCATCACCATGCCCGGACCGCCGCCGGCCGGCGTGTCGTCGACGGTGCGGTGCCTGTCGTTCGCATGCGCGCGGATGTCGATCACGTCGAGCGACCACAGCTTCGCAGCGAGCGCCTTGCCGGCGAGGCTCAAGCCGAGCGGCCCTGGGAACATGTCCGGAAAAATCGTGAGCACGCTCGCGCGCCACATGGCCTAATCACCCTTCGCATCGGTCTCGAGCGGGGGAACGACCACCATGCGTCCCGCTTCAAGATCGATCGCCGGCACCGCGGCATCGGTGAACGGGATCAGTAGCGTATCGCCGCCGCCCGGCGGCGCGATCTCGATGATGTCGCCGGCGCCGAAATTATGCACAGCGGTCACCGTGCCGAGTGCTGCGCCGCCATCGGTCACCGCGGCAAGGCCGACGAGGTCGGCGTGATAGAAGGTCTCGTCGTCTTCCGTCGGCGGCAATCGCGCGCGGTCGACATAGAGCTTCA
Source organism: Pseudolabrys sp. (assembly GCA_035651015.1). Lineage (GTDB taxonomy): Bacteria > Pseudomonadota > Alphaproteobacteria > Rhizobiales > Xanthobacteraceae > Pseudolabrys. Next base: position 91,559 of record DASRGN010000026.1, read on the forward strand.
CATTGCGCAGCGTCTCGGCGGCGTTGCGGTCATCGATCCCGGCAATGCGGGCGACGAGATGTTTTCCCGCCGGCCGCACTTGCTTGATGTCGATCTGCCGCTTGCCGTCCTCGCTGTGCAGCGGCCCGTAGTTGAGGACCGCCAGCGGATCTTCCGTGAACGTCCACAGCCGCACCTCGCCGCGCACGCCATGCGCGGCGCCGATCTGGGCGACACAGACGCGGTCGGCCACGGAAGACTACGGACGACGAGCGTCAGCTCGCGGCCGGAGCCGGAGCCGCGGCGGGCGCACCGGGCGCGGCCTTCGCCGCTTCTTCCTTGGCCTTGCGCTCTTTGCGCGGCACGGCCTTTTCCGGATTGTTGCGCGTCGGCCGCTTGAGCAGGCCGGCGGCATCGAGGAAGCGCATCACGCGATCGCTCGGCAGCGCGCCCTTGGCCATCCAGCTCTTCACCTTCTCGAGATCGAGCTTGAGCCGCTCGGTTTTTTCCTTGGGCAGCAGCGGATTGAAATAGCCGAGCCGTTCGATGAAGCGGCCGTCGCGCGGCGCGCGCTTGTCGGCGACCACGATGTGATAGACCGGGCGCTTCTTCGTGCCCGCACGAGCCATACGGATAACCAGAGACATTGTCGTCGTTCCTTTCTCGATTACTTCTTTTTTCCAAGTCCGGGGAATCCCGGTAGTCCCAATCCCGGCGGCAGCTTGCCGCCGAGCCCGGGAAGCGAGCCCGGCGTGCCGGGAAAATTCGATGGCAGTTTCGGCATATTCGGCGGCAGATTGGGCATTCCGCCCGGCATCTTTTCCGCGAGCTTGGCCATTTCTTCCGGGCTCGGCATGCCGCCGCCGAAGCCCATCATCTGCGCTAGGCCGGCCATCGGCCCGCGCTTCGCGCTGCCCATGGCCTTCATCATGTCGGCCATGCCGCGATGCATTTTCAAAAGCTTGTTGATGTCTTCCACCTTGGCGCCGGAGCCGGAGGCGACGCGCTTCTTGCGGCTCGCCTTGAGCACGTCGGGATTGCGCCGCTCCTGCGCCGTCATCGACTGGATGATCGCCACCTGGCGCGTGAGCACCTTCTCGTCGAGATTGGCGGCGGCCATCTGGTTCTTCATCTTGGCGATGCCCGGCAGCATGCTCATCAGCCCGCCGAGCCCGCCCATCTTCATCATGCCCTCGAGCTGCTCGCGCAGATCATTCAGGTCGAACTGGCCCTTGCGCATGCGCTCGGCCGTGCGCATGGCCTTCTCGGCGTCGATGTTCGCCGCGGCCTTCTCGACCAGCGCGACGATGTCGCCCATGCCGAGGATGCGGCCGGCGATGCGCGCCGGATCGAAATCTTCCAGCGCATCGAGCTTCTCACCGACGCCGATGAGCTTGATCGGCTTGCCGGTGACTGCGCGCATGGAAAGCGCGGCGCCACCGCGGCCGTCGCCATCGACACGGGTGAGCACGATGCCAGTGAGACCGACGCGCTCGTCGAAGCTCTTCGCCAGATTGACCGCGTCCTGGCCGGTCAACGCATCGGCGACGAGCAGTACTTCATGCGGGTTGGCGGCACGCTTGACGTCGGCCGCCTCGCTCATCATCGCCTCGTCGAGCGTGGTGCGGCCGGCAGTATCGAGCAGCACCACGTCGTAGCCGCCGAGGCGGCCGGCTTCGAGCGCGCGGCGCGCGATCTGTGTCGGCTCCTGGCCTTCGACGATCGGCAGCGTGTCGATGCCGGCGTCGCGCCCAAGCACGGCGAGCTGCTCCATCGCCGCCGGGCGGCGGGTGTCGAGCGAAGCCATCAGCGTCTTGCGCTTGAGCCGATCGGTCAGCCGCTTGGCGAGCTTGCCGGTGGTGGTGGTTTTGCCAGAGCCCTGCAGGCCGACCATCATGATGGCGACTGGCGGCGCGGCGTTGAGATCGATGCCTTGGCTCTCGGCGCCCAGCGTCTGCACGAGCTCGTCGTGCACGATCTTCACCACCATCTGCCCGGGCGTCACCGACTTGATGACGTCGATGCCGACAGCGTCCTTCTTCACCCGTTCGACGAAAGCGCGGGTGACGTCGAGCGCCACGTCCGCTTCGAGCAGCGCGCGGCGCACTTCGCGCATCGCCGCGTCGACGTCGGCCTCGCTAAGCGCACCGCGCCGCGTCAGGCGATCGAGAATGCCGCCGAGCTTTTCCGACAGGCTGTCGAACATCGCGTCTCTTTTCGTCGCCCCAACGGGGTTCCTAAAAACAAAACGGCGCCCGAGGGCGCATCGCGCTGTCGGGCGGTGGCCTCCGGCCTCTCAAGGACCGGTCGGCGGGTTCAATGTCACGTCTCTTGCGAGAACGGGCGGAAACTAGGGGCCGGGCAGGGCCAAGTCAAGGCGGCAAAACCCGCGAAAAGCCTCGGTTTTTGGCCTTAAAGGTCGATTCCCTTCTTCTTGAGCACTGCGCTGAAGGCGCTCATCACCTGCGCCTGTAGTTGCGGCATCTTGGGCATGATCAGGCCAATGCTTTCGGCCGCGATCTGCGGCAGCTCGTGCAGAGCCTTTGCCCCGACCGGTGAGTGATAGAATTCCACCAGTTCCCGCAGCTCCGCGGCCGTGAAATGGCGGGCGTAGATCGCCGGCGCGTCGACCATCACGTTTGCCATGAACTCGAGCTCGATGCGCTCAAATTCGCCGCGCAGTTCGCGGAGCTGATCGTCGGTGATCGACGATCTTTTGGCGCGCAGCCCGTGCTCGATCTGCGGATGCGTGAGACGATCTGCGTCGTCATCTCACGCATGGTGTCCTTGCTCACGATCAAGACCAGCTCACGCGCGGCCTGCAGCGCTGCGAGATCGCTTTGGGCGTTTGCAGGGGAGGTTCCGGCCACGATCGCCGCGATCAATGCGGCGCCGGCGGCAATGCGAAGGAGCTTCATGGGTGGTCTCCTTGTGATCCGGCGACCCGTATCAAGGCTCAGTGCATTAATTGAAAGCTCACGGTGACAGCAGCGTGCAGCGTCTGCTCCCCGACCGCGATCGGGATCGGAGCGCGCGCGGCCATCGCCTTGCCCATGAACACTGGCGGCGGCGAGGCGCCGTCTTCCGTGATCATCACCGGATGTCCAAGCCGCACGCCGGCAGCCTGCGCGTAAAGCTCCGCCTTGCGCTTGGCGTCGGCGATGGCCGCGCCACGTGCCTCATCGAGCGCCTTCGACGGATTGGACACAATAAATTGGATGCCGTTGATCTCATTGGCGCCGGCGCCGATCGCGCGGTCGATGACCGTCGCCAGCTTGGCAATGTCGCGGATCATCACCGTGACCTGGTTGCTGGCTTGAAAGCCGATGACGCGTTGCTTGCCGCCCCGGTTCGCGGACGAAGCGGACGTATCGTAGAGCGGCTGCAGCGAAATCCGCGCGGTCTGCACGTCCTTCTCGGCGATGCCGGCATCCTTGAGAGCGGCGAGCACAGCTGCCATCTCGCGGTTGTTGGTATCGCTCGCTTCCTGCGCGCTCTTGCCCTGGCTGGTCACGCCGGCGTGCAGCGAGGCGACATCGGGCGTGGCCGATGTCTCGGCTTGGCCGGTCACCGTGATGACGTCGAAATTCGCGTCCTGCTGCGCTTGCGCGGGAAGCGCGAGGGCCAGGGTCGCAATCAACAAAACCAACGCACGCATCGCTCGCCTCACGCGTTACTTCACCGGGACATAGACGTTGATCACGAGCTTGTCCTCGCTCGTCTTCGCCGGGTCGGACACATATTCCTCGATGAACAGGTCCTTGGCATCGAGCCCCTTATCGTCGAGGAAATTGGTGATCGCCTCGTAGGTCGTGTCCATGGCGTCGTAAGAGCCGCGATGCACGAACTTGTAGGCGTGGCCGGACGGCGACAGGCCGACGGCAATATCGCCTTTGGGCGGATCTTTCGGGGGATCGGCGACCGGTATCGCGGCCTTGAAGCTGAAGCCGGTGTCATCGGTCTGCGTGTAGATCGTCATCGCCGGGCCGCTCGGCTTGATGCCCTGTTTGTCGAGATAAAGATTGAGCGACTTGAAGGCGTCGACCAGCGTCTCGAAGGCGGAGTCCCAGCGGCCCTGGCCCTTGAGATAGATGATGGTCTTTTCCGGCATCGTCACCTCTTCGCCGAAGGCATCGCCCGACGGACGCGGTGACGGCGGCAAAACCGGCGCCACAGCGGGCGGAGCGGGCGTTGGCGCTGGAGCCGGTGCGGGTGGTGCGGGTGACGGCGCCGGCGCGGCCGGAGTTTCGGCCGGCGGAGCCGGCGAAGTGGCCGGAGGGGAGGCGGGCGGCGTCTGCGCCAACGCTGGCAAGGCCGCGATCGGCAATGCCAGCAGCAATGCAGCCGCCAGACGGAAACGGGTCATCCTGGTCACCTTTTGCTCTTGTTTTGCTCTTCGGCGCGCCCGGCGATTCGCAGTTGCGACCCTACCACGGCTATTGGCTTATCCTCGTTACTTCGCCATATAAATCAGGCCAATCTCGGGCCGGATACGACATGAGCACGCTCGCCAACCACAGCTTCACCAAGATGAACGGTCTCGGAAACGAGATCGTCGTCGTCGACATGCGCAAGGACAATTTGCGCAAGGAAGCGAGCAAGATCAGCGCCGCGGACGCGCGTGCGGCGGCGAGCGGCGCACCCTATGACCAGCTGATGGCGCTCTATCCGGCGCGCACGCCGGGAACCGACGCTTTTGTGCGCATCTACAACAATGACGGCTCGGAAGCGGGCGCCTGCGGCAACGGCATGCGCTGCATCGCCTCGCTGGTCGCCAAGGAAACCGGCAAGGACCTGATCCTGTTCGAGACTACGAGCGGTCTGCTCAATTGCTGGAAGTCCGCCGACGGTCTGTTCACCGTCGACATGGGGCCGCCGCGCTTCAAGTGGAACGAGATTCCGCTCTCCGAGAAGTTCGAGGACACGCGCGCCATCGAGTTGCAGATCGGGCCGATCGACAAGCCGATCCTCCACTCTCCATCGGTCGTGAGCATGGGCAATCCGCACGCGATCTTCTGGGTCGACGATGTCAACGCCTATGATCTCGGCCGCTTCGGGCCGCTCCTCGAGAACCATCCGATGTTCCCGGAGCGCGCCAACATCACGCTGGCGCACATCACCTCACGCGAGCACATCGTCATCCGCACCTGGGAACGCGGCGCCGGGTTGACGCAGGCCTGCGGCTCCGCGGCTTGTGCCTCGGCGGTTGCAGCCGCGCGCCTCGGCCGCACCGAGCGTAAGGTGACGATCACGTTGCCCGGCGGCGATCTCTCGATCGAATGGCGCGAGCGCGATGGTCACGTGCTGATGACCGGCCCGATCGAGTTCGAGTTCGAGGGCCGCTTCGATCCGGCTCTGTTTGCCGCTGCGGGTGCCGTGTGAGCGTCGACGTCATCACCTTCGGCTGCCGGCTCAATGCATACGAGTCGGAGGTGATCCGCCGCCAAGCCGCGGGCGCCGGGGTCGGCGACACTGTCATCATCAACAGCTGCGCGGTCACCGCCGAGGCGGTACGGCAGGCGCGCCAGACCATTCGCAAGCTCAAGCGCGAGCGGCCGGGTGCGCGCATCATCGTCACCGGCTGTGCCGCACAGACCGAGCCGGCGAGCTTTGCCACGATGCCGGAGGTCGATCGCGTCATCGGCAACGAGGAGAAGCTCGACGGCAACACTTGGACACGGTTGTCGCATGCCGATGCGTTCAGGCTTGCGGACGAAGAAAAAATTCTCGTCAACGACATTATGGCGGTGAAGGAAACTGCGCTTCATCTCGTCGACGGGTTCGATGGGCGCGCGCGCGCCTTTGTGCAGATCCAGAACGGCTGCGACCACCGCTGCACCTTCTGCATCATCCCTTACGGACGCGGCAATTCGCGCTCGGTGCCGATGGGTGAGGTCGTTGCGCAGATCCGTCATCTCGTCGCCAAGGGTTATCGCGAGGTGGTGCTCACGGGCGTGGATATCACCAGTTACGGTTCAAATTTGCCGGGACGGCCCAAGCTCGGCGCGCTGACCAAGCAGATCCTCAAGCACGTGCCCGAGCTTGAGCGCCTGCGCCTGTCGTCGATCGATTCGGTCGAAGCCGATCGCGATCTGCTCGATACGCTCGCCGACGAGCCGCGGTTGATGCCGCATCTGCATCTCTCATTGCAGGCGGGCGACGATCTCGTGCTCAAGCGCATGAAGCGGCGGCATCTGCGCGCTGACGCCATTGCCTTCTGCGATCAGGTGCGGCGGTTGCGGCCGGATGTGGTATTCGGCGGCGACATCATCGCCGGCTTTCCGACGGAAACCGAGGCGATGTTCGCGCGCTCACTCGATCTCGTCGACGAATGCGGGCTCACGCATCTGCACGTGTTCCCGTTCTCGCCACGTGAAGGCACGCCTGCCGCACGAATGCCACAGGTGGCGCGCAGCCTCATCAGAGAACGGGCGCGGCGGCTGCGGGAGAAAGGCGAAGCGGCGCTGCGCCAGCATCTCGAGCACGAGATCGGCACGCAGCGACGCGTGCTCACTGAATCCGACGCGATCGGCCGCACCGAGCAGTTCACGCAGGTGCGCTTCAAGGCGCCGCTCGAGCCGGGGCAAATTCTCGACGTCGCCATTACAGGACATGACGGGCATCGGCTGCTGGCGGCGTAGTCACGTATCGCATCGCGTAACCGGGGGGAGTTCCCATGAGAGCCCAACCGTACGAGCGCTTCTCGTCACAGATCCGCCTGACGCCCAACGAGGTGAGCGCATTCGCGCGCGCCACGGGCGATCACAATCCGCTGCATCATGATGCCGCCTTCGCGGCGCAGACGCGCTACAAGCGGCCGCTCGCCAGCGGCACGCAAACCACCGCACAGCTGATGGCGCTAACCGCGACGCATTTCTCCCAACGCGGCGCCATGGTCGGTCTCGATTTCTCCTTCCGCTTCAAGCGGCCGGTCTATGCCGACGAGACCATCAAGCTCGAATGGCTGGTCATCTCGGTGAAGGACGCGCCGCATCTCGGCGGCGAGGTGGTGGAGTTGCGCGGGCGCGTGCTCAACGAAGCCGGCAAGACCGCCGTCGGCGCGAAAGGCCGTGTGCTGGTGGCCGATCAGCTCTGAGCTGGGACCGTCTCACTCTCGATCCAACCGCAGGCTGCCAACCGCTCGCGCATGTGCTGCGGCACCGGTGCGAGCACCGCGACGGGTCCCTTGTTTTTGTAGATCGGCACCACGATCTCGCGCGAATGCAGATGCAGGATCGGGTCGCCCTGGCGCGGCGCGCGGCCGTAAATGTTGTCGCCGACGATCGGGAAGCCCATTTCGGAGCAATGCACGCGCAGTTGATGCGTGCGTCCGGTGAGTGGCTCGAGCGCGAGCCAGCTGAGGCCGTCGGCGCGGCCCAATGTCTTCCAGGTGGTGACCGCCGGCTGGCCCTTCGGGTCGGGTTTCATCCACCAGCCGCGGCTCTCGTCGAGCCGGCCGAGCGCCATGTCGATGCGTCCTTCGTCCGCCGGCGGCGAACCCTCAACGACGGCCCAATAGGTCTTGCCGACCTTGCCGTTCTTGAACAGCTTGCCGAGGGTGGCGAGCGCCTTGCGATGGCGGCCAAGCACCAGGCAACCGGAGGTGTCGCGGTCGAGACGATGCGCCAGCGCCGGCGCGCGCGGCAGCCCGAAGCGCAGCGCGTCAAAATCGTCCTCGAGGCTCGGCCCGCCCTTCGGTCCGCGATGCACCGGCACGCCCGCCGGCTTGTCGATCACCAGCATCAGGCCGTCGCGGTAGAGGAGCCGCGCCAGCATTTCGTCGGGGGTCATGGTCCCTTACCAAGCATCGGTGAAACCGCTATCACGGGCGCCTTATGAGTGACAGCGCGACGCAGGAAAAGCAAAGCTGGTGGCGCCGCCTGAGCGGCGGGCTCAAGCGTACCTCGTCCTCGCTCGGCGGTGCGCTCACGGATCTGATCAGCAAGCGCAAGCTCGACGCGGCGGCGCTCGAGGAGATCGAGGACGCACTCATCCGCGCCGATCTCGGCGTCGAGACCGCCGGACGCATTGCGCAGACGCTTGGCGACGGCCGCTACGACAAGGGCATCGCGCCGGATGAGCTCAAGGCCGTCGTCGCCGGAGAGATCGAGACTGTGATGGCGCCCGTCGCGACCCCGCTGACGATCGCGGCGAAGCCCTTCGTCGTCCTCGTCGTCGGCGTCAACGGCTCGGGCAAGACCACGACCATCGGCAAGCTTGCGGCGCGGTTTCGCGCCGAGGGCCGCAGCGTGATGCTGGTCGCCGGCGATACCTTCCGCGCTGCCGCCATCGATCAGCTCAAGGTCTGGGGCGAACGTGTCGGCGCGCTCGTGCGCGCGCGCGCGCCCAACTCCGATGCGGCCTCGCTCGCCTTCGACGCCATCGCCGAAGCAAAGGCCCAAGGCATTGATGTCGTGTTGATCGACACGGCGGGACGGCTGCAGAACCGCGCCGAGCTGATGAGCGAGCTGGAAAAGATGGTGCGTGTCGTCAAGAAGGTCGAGCCGACAGCGCCGCATGCGGTGCTGCTCGTGCTCGATGCAACGGTCGGGCAGAACGCGTTGTCGCAGGTCGAGATCTTCCAGAAGACAGCCGGCGTTACCGGCCTGGTCATGACCAAGCTCGACGGAACCGCGCGCGGCGGCATTCTCGTCGCCATCGCCGCGAAATTCCGCCTGCCGGTGCATTTCATCGGGGTCGGTGAGAGCGTTGACGATTTGAGCCCATTCACTGCGCGCGATTTTGCCCGCGCAATTGCCGGAATCGAGGGATAGTGCACGACACATGACCAAGGCCCCGCTCAATCCCTTCCTGAAACTGGTGCTCGAGATCGGCCCGCTCGTCGTCTTCTTCGTCGCCAATGCCAAGTTCGATATCTTCACCGGTACCGCGGCCTTCATGGTCGCGACGGTTGCGGCGCTCGCCGCCTCCTATGCACTGACGCGCCGCGTGCCGGTGATGCCGGTCGTCTCCGCTGTGGTGATCGTGATCTTCGGCAGCCTGACGCTGATCCTGCACGACGCGCTGTTCATCAAGCTCAAGCCGACCATCATCTACGTGCTGTTCGGCGGCGCACTCATTGGCGGCCTCATCTTCAACAAGCCGCTGCTCGCCATCGTCTTCGATCAGATGTTCCATCTCACCGAAGAGGGTTGGCGCAAGCTGACGCTGCGCTGGGCGTTGTTCTTCTTCGCTTTGGCGGTGCTCAATGAGATCGTCTGGCGCACGCAAAGCACCGATTTCTGGGTGAGCTTCAAGCTGTTCGGCGTGATCCCGCTGACCTTCATCTTCATGGCTTTGCAGATGCCGCTGATGAAGAGATATGAAGCCAGCAACACGCCACAGCAGGATCACTTCTGACGCGCGTTACTGAGCCTTCGCCAGGGCCTTCTCGATTTCCGGCTTGAGCACGGCGTTGAGATTGCCGGCGGTGATCGGGCCGACAAGCTTGTAGGCGATGCGGCCGTCGCGGCCGATCAGGAACGTTTCCGGCACGCCATAGACGCCCCATTCGATCGACGCGCGACCGTTGGCGTCGGCGCCGCTCGCGACGAACGGATTGCCATAGCGATTGAGGAAGCGCCGCGCGTTATCAGGCTCGTCTTTGTAGTTGATGCCGGCGAGCCTGATGCGCTTGTCCTGCGCGAGCTCGGCAAGGAGCGGTGCTTCGTCGTGGCAAGGGACGCACCAGGACGCCCACACATTAAGCAGTGTCACCTCACCGGCGAACGTCGCCTTGCCCAGCCCGGGGACTGGTTTGCCGTCGCGAGTGAGGCCTTCGATCGGCGGCAGCGCTGTTTCCGGTACCGGGTGGCCGATCAGTGCTGAGGGGATGTGCGATGGATCGCCGCTGCCCAGGCGCAACAAGAACAGACCCGCCAATGCGAGGAACATGACCAGCGGCAGCAGCAAAAATAGATTGCGGCGCGGCGCTGTCTTGTTCTGTGCCGCAGTGCTCATGCGGGCTCCCGTGCCGTGCGGTCGGAGCGTCGCGCAATGCCGCGCGCTTCGAGATCGGCAATCAGCCGGCGCTGCGCCAGATGATCGAGCACCACCCACGCCACCAGCGCCGCGATCACGAACACCGCCACCGCATACGAGGCGACAATGAAGTCGGCATAGGGGCCAAGGCTCATGCGCGCGCCTCCGCCTGCATCAATTGCATGGTGCGCACGCGCCGCCGCAGGATCTCGTTGCGCATGGCGGCGAGATGCAGCGTCACGAACAGGAGCAGAAACGCGAGCGCCATCAGCAGCAGCGGATGCAGGTACGCGGGATCGAGGGTCGATCCGCCCATGCGCAGCACCGACGCCGGCTGATGCAGCGTGTTCCAGAAGTCGACGGAGAATTTGATGATCGGCAGGTTGATGGCGCCGACGAGGATGAGGATCGCAGCCGCGCGCGCGCCGCGCGTCGGATCTTCGGCGGTCCAGTAAAGTGCCATCACGCCAAGATACATCAGGAACAGCACCAGCACCGAAGTGAGCCGCGCGTCCCAGACCCAATAGGTGCCCCACATCGGCCGGCCCCACAGCGAGCCGGAAACCAGGCAGACGAAGGTGAAAGCCGCGCCGATCGGCGCCGCCGCCTTGGCGGCGACATCGGCGAGCGGATGCCGCCAAACCAGCGTGCCCAGTGCGGCGACGCTCATCAGCGCCCAGCAACCCATGGCGAGCCACGCGTTGGGCACGTGCAGGAACATGATCTTCACTGTCCCGCCCTGCTGGTAATCGTCGGGGACGGAGAGGGCCGCCTTGAGCCCGACCGCAAAGGCGATGACCGTCGCAGCCGCCAGCCAAGGCAGCACACGCCCCACGAACGCGAGGAAACGTGACGGGTTGGCGAGGTCGATCAGAGCCATTGGCCGCCTTTGTACACCAGCAGAAAGATCATGCTTGCGCGGTCCTTATTCCAGTCCATGGCGCAGCGCGGCGGCTGCGGCAATGGGTCCGAGCACCAGGCTCGCCAAGCTCAACGCGCAGAGAATGGTGAAAGGTGGGCCGAATGGCGTCGGTCCGACCACGACCGTGTTGCTGGCGATGACGCCGAAGATCAGCACCGGGATGGTCAGCGGCAGCACCAGCACCGCGAGCAGAAGCCCGCCGCGGCGCAAGGTCACCGCGAGCGCCGCGCCGATGAGGCCGATGAAGGTCAGGGCCGGCGTGCCGACCAGCAGCGTCAACACGACGCTGCCCATGGCGATGAAATCGATGTTGAGCAGGAGGCCGAGGATCGGCGCGATGACCACCAGCGGCAGCCCAGTGGTCAGCCAGTGCGCCAGCGCCTTGGTGGCGACGGCGAGCTCGAGCGGCGTATCACCGGTCATGATCAGATCGAGCGAGCCGTCCTCGTAGTCCGACGCAAACAAACGGTCGAGCGCGAGCAGGGTCGCGAGCAAGGCGCCGAGCCAGAGCATGGCTGGCCCGATGCGCGCGAGCAGCGCCAGATCCGGCCCGACCGCAAACGGCATCAGCGTGATCACGATGAGGAAGAACAGCGCGCCCATCAGCGCGCCGCCGCCGACACGCACAGCGAGCTTCATGTCGCGCAGGAACAGCGCCAAGAGCGCGGTCATGCGGTTTGCCCCAGCGCAAGCTCGCGCGCGTTCGCGAGCCCGAGCGGCGCGTGCGTGGCGGCGAGAATGAGGCCGCCATCGGCGAGGTGCGCGCGCATGATGCCGGCGAGCCGGTCCTGCGAGGGGGCATCGAGTGCCGAGGTCGGCTCGTCGAGGAGCCAGATCGGCCGCTTCACCGCAACCAGCCGGGCGAGCGAGAGGCGGCGTTTCTGGCCGGCGGAAAGGTAAGCCGCCGGTAGATGGTCGAGCTCGCCAAGGCCCACCGCATCGAGCGCCTGATCGAGCGGCGCACCCCCGCTGCCCAGATAGGCGCACCAGAACTTGAGATTTTCGCGCACTGAAAGCGAGGGTTTCGCGGCGTCCTGGTGGCCGACGTAATGGGCCTGCTCGCCAATGCTGCGGTCCGCTTCGCCGGCCTCGAGCCCGAGCGTCCCCCCGGCGAGCCGCACCAGCCCCGCGATCACGCGGAGCAGGGAGGATTTGCCGGCGCCATTGCGACCGGTGACCGCCAGCGCCTCCCCGGATGCAATCGCAAAGCTCAGATCCGCAAAGACCAGCCGGCCCCCGCGCCGGCACTGGAGCTTATCGGCAATGAGCTTCATGGGGCCTTTGAGGGTGCAGGTGGAAGCAGCCTGCCATCCACGCTAGCGAGGCGGCTTTGGAATACCTACTCATCGTGTTGATGGCCCTCGTTTATATAGCGTCCGGCAGGAAAAGCCCTTATAAGCCCACCCGCCGCGCGGTTTTTGCCGAATTCGGCCTGCGGCGCCTCGCCTGAGGATTAATATCCTTGATCCCATAGTGGCTTATAGCCGAATCGATCCGACATCCCGACCGGGAATGGAACCGCCGTCATGACCTCGCTCGACAGTTTTCGTTGCTGCACCACCCTCAAGGTTGGGACCAAAACCTACGCCTATTTCAGCCTGCCGCTCGCCGAGAAAAACGGCCTCAAAGGCATCTCGCGGCTGCCTTTCTCGATGAAGGTGCTGCTGGAGAATCTGCTGCGCAACGAAGACGGCCGCTCGGTCACCAAGGACGACATCAAAGCCGTCGCCGAATGGCTGAAGACGAAGACGTCTGATCGCGAGATTGCCTTCCGTCCGGCGCGCGTGCTGATGCAGGACTTCACCGGCGTTCCCGCGGTGGTTGATCTCGCCGCGATGCGCGACGCCATGAAGACGCTCGGCGGCGACCCGAAGAAGATCAATCCGCTGGTGCCGGTCGATCTCGTCATCGACCACTCCGTCTCGGTCGCGTTCTTCGGCAGCAACACGGCGTTCAAGAAGAACGTCGAAGAGGAGTATCGGCAGAACCAGGAGCGCTACAAGTTCCTGAAGTGGGCGCAGCGCTCATTCGACAATTTCAGCGTGGTACCGCCGGGCACCGGCATCTGCCATCAGGTCAATCTCGAATACCTGTCGCAGACGATCTGGACCAAGAAGGACAAGGTCAAGGTCGACGGCAAGAACGCCAATCTTGAAGTCGCTTATCCCGACACGGTGGTCGGCACCGACAGCCACACCACGATGGTCAACGGCCTCTCGGTGCTCGGCTGGGGCGTCGGCGGCATCGAGGCGGAAGCCGCGATGCTCGGCCAGCCGCTGTCGATGGTGCTGCCTGAGGTGATCGGGCTGCGGCTCGCCGGCAAGCTCAAGGAAGGCGTGACCGCCACCGACCTCGTGCTCACCGTGACCGAGATGCTGCGCAAGCGTGGCGTCGTCGGCAAGTTTGTCGAGTTCTTCGGACCCGGCCTCGTCGATCTACCGATCGCCGATCGTGCGACGCTCGGCAATATGGCGCCGGAATACGGCGCCACTTGCGGCTTCTCGCCGATCGACGAGCACACCATCAAATATCTCACCGACACGGCGCGCACGAGCGACCGCGTCAAGCTCGTCGCCGCCTATGCCAAGGCGCAAGGCATGTTCCGCGCCAAGACCACGCCGGACCCGATTTTTACCGACGTGCTCAAGCTCGAGCTCGGCTCCGTCGAGCCGTCGCTCTCCGGCCCGAAGCGTCCGCAGGACCGCATCGCGCTCAAGGAGGTGAAATCGGGCTTCGCCACGGCCATGGACAAGGAGTTCAACAAGGCCGCCGAGATGAAGAAGCGCGTGCCGGTCGAGGGCCGCAAGCATGATCTCGGCAATGGGGATGTCGTGATCGCAGCGATCACTTCCTGCACCAACACCTCAAATCCGAGCGTCATGATCGCCGCAGGGCTGCTGGCACGCAAAGCCGCGGCCAAGGGGCTCACCGTCAAGCCGTGGGTGAAGACATCGCTGGCGCCGGGCTCGCAGGTGGTTGCCGAATATCTCGAGCGCTCCGGCCTGCAGAAGGATCTCGACAAGCTCGGCTACAATCTCGTCGGCTTCGGCTGCACCACCTGCATCGGCAATTCCGGACCGCTGCCGGCGGAGATTTCCAAGGCGATCAACGAGCATGATCTCGTCGCCTGCGCGGTGCTCTCGGGCAATCGCAACTTCGAGGGTCGCGTCAATGCGGACGTGCGCGCCAACTATCTCGCCTCGCCGCCGCTGGTGGTCGCTTACGCGATCGCCGGATCGATGAACGTCGATCTCGCCAAGGAGCCGCTCGGCGTTGACCAGAAAGGCAAGAAGGTATTCCTCAAGGACATCTGGCCGACCAATCGCGAGATCGATCAGTTCATCCGCAAGAACATCACCAAGCAGATCTTCGCCAAGAAATACGCGAACGTGTTCAAGGGCGATGCCAACTGGCGCAAGATCAGCGTCAAGGGCGGCATGACCTACGATTGGGATCGCAAGTCGACCTACGTGCAGAACCCGCCGTATTTCGTCGGCATGGGCCGGCATCCGGCGCCGCTGTCCGACATCGTCGATGCGCGCATCCTGGCGCTGCTGCTCGACTCGATCACCACCGACCACATCTCGCCTGCCGGATCGATCCGGCCGGCCTCGCCCGCCGGCAAATATCTCATCGACCACAAGGTGAAGCCGGCGGACTTCAACCAGTACGGCACGCGGCGCGGCAATCACGAGGTGATGATGCGCGGCACTTTCGCCAACATCCGATTGAAGAACCAGATGGTGCCCGGTGTCGAAGGGGGCGTCTCCGTGCACTTCCCCGATCGCGAGCAGATGCCGATCTACGACGCGGCGATGCGCTACCGGACCGAGAAGGTGCCGCTGGTCGTGTTCGCCGGCAAGGAATACGGCACCGGATCCTCACGCGACTGGGCGGCCAAAGGCTCGGTGCTGCTCGGTATCCGCGCCGTGATCTGCCAATCCTTCGAGCGCATCCATCGCTCGAACCTGATCGGCATGGGCGTGATGCCGCTGGTGTTCGAGGAAGGCACGTCGTGGCAGTCGCTGGGGCTCAAAGGCAACGAGCAGGTCACTATTCGTGGGCTGCATGGAGAGCTGAAGCCGCGCCAGCGCCTGATCGCGGAGATCGTGGGCGGCGATGGGACGCTTAAGCGTGTTCCGTTAATTTGCCGTATCGATACGCTCGACGAGCTCGAATACTTTAAGAACGGCGGTATTCTGCAGTACGTTCTGCGTCAGCTTGCGGCCTGAGCGACCAGGCTCACTGCGAAGTGAGTGGTAGGTGATTGTCGCGACGACTATTACCCTGGACGACTATTACCCAGCTGTTGGGGCAGAGGGGGCAGTGGAGTCGGGATGAAGTTCCGCGCGGTGGGACTAGCGGCCTTTGCAGGGGCCGCGTTGGTGGCGGCCTCGCAGGCCGTTGCTGAGCCGCGCGCGGTGCTCGAGCTCTTCACCAGCCAGGGCTGCTCCTCGTGTCCCGCCGCCGACAAGTTGCTCGGCGAACTGCGTCAGGACCCCTCCGTCATCGCGATGAGCCTCGCGGTCGACTACTGGGACTATCTCGGCTGGAAAGACACGCTGGCGCTGCACGGTCACACCAACCGGCAGCGCGCCTACGCGCACATGCGCGGCGAAAGCGGAATCTATACGCCGCAGATCGTGGTCAATGGCCGCACGCCGGCCCTCGGCAGCGATAAGGCGGAGATCGAGCGCGCGATCCAGCAGACAAAGGCCAATCCGGACACACTGTCGCTTCCGGTGTCGCTCAGCGTCACTGATGGTCAGCTTACCGTCAGCGCGCCGGCGAAGGACAAGAGCCCGGCCGGCGAGGTCTGGCTGTGCCCGATCAGCAAGACGGTGCAGGTGCCGATCGGGCGCGGCGAAAATCATGGCCGTACGCTCACCTACTACAACGTGGTGCGTCGCTGGGTGAAGCTCGGCGACTGGAACGGCACGGCGCAGACCTGGACCGTTCCCGTTGCCGATGTCGCGGGCGATGGCGCCGATGCGGTGGCTGTCGTCGTTCAGGCCGGCAACGCGCCGAACCCGAGCACCATGCTGGGCGCTGCTTATGTCAGCCTGCCGAATGCCGTGTCGGCTGCCGCGCCGCAGACGCAAGTGAAATAGCTCACTTGAAATAGCTCGACGTTTTCCCCGACGCTGAAAATAAAAACGGGCCAGCAACTGCCGGCCCGAAAAGTGTTGGGGATTGAACCGTACGCGGAACTAACTGGCCCGGCCGGTAGAGCTTCGGGGGGCTGGGGGGCTGAGGAATCCGAAACCCACACCGAACCGGGCCTTGAGGCAACGCTGACCTTTTCCCAAACCAGGGTGACGGGCGATTGACCGAAATAGGGCTTCTTTATGTTTGGCCTAACGAATCCGTGATTGGATCAAACGATTGAACGGATTGGCTTTTGTCCCTTCATGCGGAAGGCCTTGCCGGCAGCCGCATCCGGCGCGATCATGACAGTGGGATGAAGGGAGGCGCCGCATGAGCTACGGCGACAACGATCCGAGCCAGTTCCCTGGGGGCGCGGCCCCGACCGGCTTTCTCGCCGCCGCTCCCCCGAACACCGGTCCCGTAAATTCCGTCCCCGCTCACCAAGTCACGTTCAATCGACGCGAGCTCAATCGCATTCTCGGTCTTTATGGCCGCAAGGTCGCTGCCGGCGAGTGGCGCGACTACGCGATCGACTTCCTGCGCGATCGCGCGGTGTTCTCGATCTTCCGCCGCTCTTCGGAAGTGCCGCTCTACCGGATCGAGAAGAATCCGAAGCTGGCGCGCCGCCAGGGCGCCTACAGCGTGATCACGGCAACGGGCCTGATCCTGCGGCGCGGCCATGAGCTCGACCGCGTGCTGCGCGCCATCGACCGCTCACTGGTCGTCGTCAGCTAATCGGGATTAGCGTTCGCGCCTCTGCCGAGCGCGCGCTGCATCAGCAGCGTGTCGACCCAGCGCCCATGCTTGAAGCCGACATCGGCGAGAATGCCGACATGCGTGAAGCCGGCGGCCTTGTGCACGGCGATCGATCCGGCTTGGTTCTTTGAATCGCCGATCACCGCGATCATCTGGCGGAAATCGCGCGCCTCGCACTCGATGATGAGCCGCTCGAGCAGAGCGCGGCCGATGCCGCGGCGTTGCATGCTCGGGGCGATGTAAATGGAATCCTCCACCGTGCGGCGGTAGGCCGGCCGCGTGCGGTAGAGTGCGGCATAGGCATAGCCGGCGATGGTGCCATCGACCTCCGCCACGACATACGGAAAATCGCCGTCGAGCAGCGCGCGCATGCGCCGTGTCATCTCCGCCTCGTCCGGCGGTTCGAGCTCGAAGGAGGCCGTGGCGCGTGTCACCGAATCCGCATAGATCGCGGTAATGGCGGGGATGTCGGCAAGCGTCGCCGGGCGGATCGGAGCGGCAAGCATTGCTCGACGCTAGCAAAACAAAAGCGCCCCGGCACGGGCCGGGGCGCTTGCTGTTGACAGCTCTTGCCGACGCTTTAGCGGCGATCGCCGAGGAAGCGCAGCAGGTAGAGGAACAGGTTGATGAAGTCGAGGTAGAGGCGCAGCGCGCCCATCACCGCCTTGCGGCCGGCAACGGTGCCATCGTCCATCGCGCTGTACATCTCTTTGATGTTCTGCGTGTCGTATGCGGTCAGCCCGGCGAAGATCAGCACGCCGCCGACCGAGATCACGAAGGTGAGGCCGGGGCTCGGAAAGAACGCCGCCACCAGCGAGGCGATGATCAGCCCGAACAGGCCCATGATCAGGAACGAGCCGATCGGCGAGAGGTCACGCTGCGTCGTGTAGCCATAGAGGCTCAACGCGCCGAATGACGCCGCCGAGATGAAGAACACCCGCGTGATCGACGCTCCGGTATAGGCGAGGAATACCGACGAGAGCATCAACCCAAGCAGCGCGGCGTAGCCCATGAACAGGCCCAGTGCCGTCGACGGCTGCAGATTGTTGATGCGGAAGCTCAGGAAGAACACCATTCCCAGCGTGACCAGGAACAGCACGATGGTCATCGGGCCGCCAAAGATCGCCTGACCGAACGAGGTCAGACCGGTGATCCGGCCGCTCGCATCAGTGATCACCGCGGCGTTGTAAGTCAGCCAGGCGACGACGCCGGTGAGCGCAACGCCTGCCGTCATGTAGTTGTAGACGCGGAGCATGTAGGCCCGCAGGCCTGCATCGATCGCGGCTGCCCGGTCGGCACCGAAGCCGCGGGCGGCAACATTGCGGTCGAAATCCGACATGGAAATTTCCTCTCTTTCGTCCTCCGGCGGAAGCCGGTTTCGGCAGTGAATCTAGTCTTTGCCGGGCCGCTGCGCCAGGGAGATGCAGGGCTCCCGGCGCCGCATTGCAAAAACTTAATTCCTTCGTACGACAGCAATATTGGCCGCAAACCGCACGGTTAACGACATTGCGTTACGCGGCTCTATGTCGCAAATCGGGGATTTCCGAACTGTCCGAACCGGCTACAAATTCCGCAGCACCGGCGCGGGCTTCTGCCCAAGTGCCGTAAAGGTGCCGAGCAGCCCGAGCGCCACCGTCACTACCACCGCGGCGAGTGTCGCCAGCGCGGCCGGCACCGGCAGCCAGATGAATCGCAGATTCATCAGCTCGGTGACGATGAGCCAGGCGGCGAGCGAGCCGCTCAAGACGCCGAACACCGCAGTGGTGCCGCCGAGCAGGAGATATTCGAGCAGATAGCCGCCGAGCAGGCGCCGCCGCGTCGCGCCGAGCGTCTTGAGCACGACGGCGTCGTAGACGCGATGGCGATGGCCGGCCGCGAGCGCACCGCCGAGCACCAGAGCGGCGGCGATCAGCGTCACCGCGCTGGCGCCGCGAATGGCGAGCACGAGATTGCCGATGATGCCGCCGATGGCGTCGAGCGCGCCCTTCACGCGCACCGCGGTCACCGATGGAAAGCTCGCGGCGATTGCTTTGATCAGCGCGGCATCCTGCGCGGGCGTGCTGCCGTTCGGATAAGTCAGCGTGGCGATGTGTGTGTTTGGCGCGCCGCGAAACGTGTTCGGCGAGAACACCATGACGAAATTGATGGCGAGGCTTTGCCAGTCGACGGTGCGCATATTGGCGATGCGCGCGGTGATATTGCGGCCAAGCACATTGACGACGACGTCGTCGCCGATTTTCAGGCCGAGGCCGTCGGCGATTTTCTTCTCGAAGGAGACGAGCGGCGGCCCGTCATAGCTGACGGTCCACCATTTGCCTTCAACGAGCCGCGAGCCGACCGGCACCTCGCTCGCATAGGTGAGGCCGCGATCGCTTTGCAGCACCCAGGCGGCTTCCGGCGCGGGCTTGAGATCCTCGACGCGAACGCCCCTGGCGGACACGATGCGTCCGCGCAGCATCGGCACCTCCTCGAGGCGTGCCTGCGGAGCTTGATCGCGGACGAAGGCGTTGAAGCGGTCGGCGTCGTCCGCCTGGATGTCGAGGAAATAGAAGGCCGGCGCCTTTTCCGGCAGTGCGGCGGAGAATTGCCGTCGCAGATTGCCGTCGATCTCGATCACCGTGACCAGCAGCGCGAGACCCAAGCCCAATGAGAGCACGATCGTTGGCGTCAGCGCGCCAGGGCGATAGATATTGCTGATCGCCATGCGCAGCTCGGTCGAGCGCGCGCGCGGCAGGCGGCGCGCGATAGCCATCAGCAGCGATGCGACCAGCCGCAAGGTCACGAACACCGCGGCGGCTGCGCCGACATAGATCGTCGCGACCTTGCGGTCATAGGCGAGCAGGATGGCGACAGCCGCGAGCACGACCACGGCGCCTGCGGTCGCGAGCATGTAAGCCGGCCGCGGCCAGCGGCGTTCCGGCGCCACGACGTCGCGGAACAGCGCGGCCACCGGAATGTCGTGTGCGCGTCCGAGCGGCCACAGCGCGAAGGCGAGCGCGGTGAGCAGTCCGTAGATGAGCGCAAGGAGCAGCCCGCCCGCGTGCACGGCCGGCTCGATCGGGAGCGGAATGATGCTGCCGAATGTCCTGGAGATGATGAATGGAATAGCGGCGCCGAGCGCAACGCCGATCACTCCGCCGATCGCCGCGAGCGCCAGCACCTGCGTGAGATAGACTGAGAACACGCGGCCGCCGGTGGCGCCCACCGCTTTCATGGTGGCGATGACGTCGCGCTTGCGGTCGAGATGGCTCTTCACTGCATTGGCCACACCGACACCGCCCACGAGCAGTGCGGTCAGCCCGACAATGGTGAGGAATTGGGTGAAGCGCTCGACATTGCGCTCGAGCTGCGGCGAGGCATTGTCGCGAGTGCGGATTTCCCAGCCGGCTTCCGGTAGTTGTGCATTGGCGGCAGCCACAACGGCTTTGGCGGCGGTGTCGCTGGCGTCGTCGGCAGGGAGCCGCAGCCGATAATGCCATCGCACCAGGCTGCCGGGCTGAATGAGGCCGGTCGCGCGCAAACCTGCCTCGCTCACCAGCAGCCGCGGTCCGAAGCCGATGCCCCCCGCGAGCTTGTCGGGCTCGGTGGTCAACGCCGTGCGGATCGCGAAGCTGGCGCTGCCGATCTGGATTCGATCGCCGGGCTTGAGATCGAGACGCGCGAGCAGCGCCGGATCGGCCGCCGCGCCGTAGATTTCGTTGTCGGTACTGAGCGCGCGCGCAAGCGGCATCGCAGGCTCAAACACCACCCGGCCGTAGAGCGGATAAGCGGCATCGACAGCCTTCATCTCCACGAGGGCGGTGTGTCCGTCCTGCGTGCGGGCCATGGCGCGCAACGTGGCGGCCACGGAGACCTCGCCACGGCGTTTGAGGAACGCGCTCTCGTCGGCATTGGCCTCGCGGTGGATGAGCGAGAAAGCGATGTCGCCGCCGAGGATGGCGCGGCCTTCGCGGGCGAGCCCGTCCGCAAGACTGCCGGCCACAGCGCCGACGCCCGCAATCGCCATGACGCCGAGCGCAATGCAGGCGATCAGCACATAGAAGCCGCGCACGCCGCCGCGCATTTCGCGTAACGCGAGCCGCAGCGTCAGGAAACGCCGCGCGGGTGCGTCCGCGATGATCGTTGTTGCGGTCACCGCGGCGCTCCGTCGCCGTCGACGCGTCCGGAGCGCAACCGCACGACGCGTTCACAGCGCGCCGCCAGCGCGCTGTCGTGGGTGACCAGGATGAGCGTGGTGCCGCGCTCGGCGTGACCGGCAAACAGAAGATCGATGATCTGCCCTCCGGTCTGCTCGTCGAGATTGCCGGTCGGCTCGTCGGCCACGAGGATCACCGGATTTGGCGCAAGCGCGCGGGCGACCGCCACCCGCTGCTGCTCGCCGCCGGAGAGCTCGCTCGGGTAATGCGCCAGTCGGTCGCCCAGCCCGACCGCGTCGAGCTCGGCCTTGGCACGTTCATGGGCGTCGGGCGCCCCAGCCATTTCCAGCGGCACCGCCACGTTCTCCAGCGCCGTCATGGTGGGGATCAGGTGGAACGATTGAAACACGACGCCCACATGTCGCCCGCGGAAGCGTGCCAGCGCGTCCTCGTCGAGCCCGCCGAGCTCGGCGCCGGCGACGGTCACGGTCCCGGTATCCGGGCGCTCCAGCCCGGCCATGACCATCAGCAGGGTGGATTTGCCGGATCCGGACGGACCGATGAGGCCGACCGCCTCGCCGCTGCCTATATGTAGGTTGACGTCTTTGAGGATATGGACTCGGGCCGCGCCATGCCCGAGGGAGAGATTAACCCCGGCGAGCGCGATCGCCGGGCCCGCCTGCGAGAAGTCGGTCATGTGGTCCTGCCGTTCACAATCTCGGTCATATGGGGGTAGGGCCGCCTTGGTCCAGCGTGTCGCCGTTATTGTCATGATCTTGATCGCCTGTGCTGCGGGCAGCCTCTACGCCGCGCCCGCCGACGCGCCGGTGAAGATCGTGGTGCTCGGCGATTCGCTATCGGCCGGCTACGGGCTGCCGGCCGAAGCTGCGTTCCCCGAAAAGCTTGCGCAGGCACTCAGGGCCAAGGGTATCGCCGCGACGGTTGCGAATGCCGGGGTCTCCGGCGATACCAGCTCCGGAGGCTTGAGCCGGCTTGACTGGTCGGTGCCCGAGGGCACGCAGGCCGTGGTGCTCGAGCTCGGCGCCAACGACGCCTTGCGCGGAATCGATCCACAGCTTACGCGCAAGGCGCTCGACGAGATCGTGCGCCAGCTGCAGCAGCGTCACATTCTCGTGCTCCTGTGCGGCATGCGTGCGCCGCGCAATATGGGACCCGATTATGTCCAGGCCTTCGATTCGATCTTTCCGGCGCTTGCCAGCGAGCATGGGCTCGTCTTCTATCCGTTCTTCCTCGAGGGGGTCGCCACCGATCCCAAGCTCAACCAGCATGACGGCCTGCATCCCACCGCGGACGGCGTCGAGGTGATTGTGGCCGGCATCATGCCCAAGATCGAAGATCTGATCGCGCGGGTGCGTGCCGCGCGAGCCTTTTAATTCCGGACGTTTCGTTATGCCGCGCCTGTTTACTGGACTGGAGATACCGCCGGATGTGGGACAGGCGCTGTCGATGCTGCGTGGCGGGATCCCCGGCGCGCGCTGGATCGATCCCGAGAACTACCACGTCACGCTGCGCTTCATCGGCGATGTCGACGATTCGATCGCGCATGAGGTCGCCTCCATGCTCGGCAAGGTGAAGCGCAATGCCTTCGAGATGCATCTCGACGGCTTAAGCTCGTTCGGCGGCCGCAAGCCCCGCGCGGTGGTCGCCTCGATCGCACCGACCTCGCCGCTGATCGAGGTGCAGGCCGAGCACGAGCGGTTGATGCAGCGGATTGGGCTCGAGCCGGAGGGCCGCAAATTCACGCCGCATGTCACGCTGGCGCGGCTGCGCGATTCCTCGAGCCGGCAGGTCGCGGACTATCTCGCCGCGCGCGGTTATTTCCGCACGGCGTCGTTCCGTGTCTCCCAATTCGTGCTGTTCTCGTCACGCGCCTCGGTCGGCGGCGGGCCGTACATCGTCGAGGCCAGCTATCCGCTCGGCGGCTAGTGTCCCGTTTCCGAAGTTCGCCATACATTGCAACGCGTTCTTAGCGAACTTCGGAATCGAAAGGACACTAGCAAGCATATGAGCCTAGTGCCCCTTTAAACCCGAAGTTCGCATTCGGACTCGCGGAAGCGGGAGTGCGAACTTCGGGTTCGGGGCACTAGGCCGACGCCGTTTTCAGGAGCCGCGATTGTGCGTCGAACAGCGCAGAAGCGAAGCCGTGGCCGTCGACCACCCATTCGCGCATCAGCGATAGCGGAGTCGAGCGCGGCGGATCCACTTCCCCGACCACGTCGCCGAAATCGAAATGCAGGTCGGCGTCGAATTTGCGCGCCAGCTGCTGCATGCGCAGATTGCCGGTGAGGCAATGCATGCTCAGCGCCCGCACGCCGCGATTGCGCGCCGCAAGCAACGTGCGCTCGAGGAGCTCGGTGCCGACGCCATGGCTCTGCCACGGCTTCTCGATGCTAAACGCGGCTTCCGCCTCGCGCGCGAACACGGTGCCGGTCCGGCGCAGCTCGCCGACGCCGCGCAAGGTGCCGTCCATGAAGAAGCCGTGCAGCACGACGTCGAACGCCGAGACCTTCTCGGCGTAACCGCGGATGAACTCATCGGCGACGCCGGCACCGAATCGCGTGTGGCGGCTGTCGGGGTCGAGGCGCAGCAGATGGTCGCGGTAGAGCGGGACCTCGCCGATCCACAACTTGCGCACCACGCCACCATCCGGCAGCTGATTGTCTTCACGTCGCATCTCGTCCAATTCCTTTTCTCGGCCCGCCTGTGAGGCCGAATTCTCAGCGAATCATCAGTATTTCAAGATACATAGTGCACTGCAGCAAAATAATGAAAGGGGCCAGGAACAAGCGGGACGCAGCCCTGCGGATGGTGCATGGTTAAAGGGCCGACGGCCGCGGGAATTCGGCCCTGCAGCGGCGTAATCCGGGCCATTTCCGAAGACCGATTTACAGCGGCGGCCGTTCGCCTTAACCCGTGCGTCGAGGCGGTTTTGTCACTCTTCGCGCGCTGGCCTCGCGCGCTCTCCTGTCCATGACGCAATCGATTCGCACGCGCTACGCCGCGCTGGTCGCTTCCGGTGAGGTCGAAAGCGACCCGGCGCAGGAATTTCTGATCGGGCGCTTCGCCGACCTCGAAGCGCGGCTCGCGCAATATCGTCTGGCGCGCAAGTCGTCCTCGCTCGGCTGGCTGTTCACGCGCGAAAAGAGCGCGCCGGTCAAAGGCCTCTACATCTACGGCGAGGTCGGCCGCGGCAAGACGCTGCTGATGGACCTGTTCTTTGCCGCAAGCCCGATCGTGCGCAAGCGTCGCGTCCACTTCCACGAGTTCATGGCCGATGTGCACGACCGCGTGCATGCCTATCGCCAGCAGCAGAAGAACGGCGACGACAAGGACGATCCGATCATGCTCGCCGCTGCGGCGATCTTCGAGGAGTCGTGGCTGCTCTGCTTCGACGAATTCCACGTCACCGACATCGCCGATGCAATGATTCTCGGCCGTTTGTTTTCGCGGCTGTTCGAGCTCGGCGTGGTGGTGGTGGCGACGTCGAACCTGGCGCCGCGCGACCTCTACAAGGATGGGCTCAACCGCGCGCTCTTCCTGCCGTTCATCGATCAGTTCGAGGAGCACATGGAGGTGGTGCGGCTCGACGCCCGCGCCGATTTCCGCCTGGAGAAGCTCACCGGGCTTCCAGTCTGGTACGTGCCGCCGGATGCGCGCGCAGCCGCCGCGCTTGATGACGCCTGGCGGCGGCTTGTCGGGGACGTCGCCGGCCGCGAGCTGACGCTCGTCGTCAAAGGCCACAAGGTGCACGTGCCGCGCGCCGCATCGGGCGTCGCGCGTTTCTCATTCACGGCGTTATGCGGGCAGCCGCTCGCCGCAGCGGACTATCTGAAGATCGCGCACGAGTTTCACAGCATCATTCTCGATCATGTGCCGGTCATGCAGTACGAGCAGCGCAACGAGGCCAAGCGCTTCATCATCCTCATCGACACGCTCTACGATCACGCAGTGAAGCTCATCGCCTCCGCCGAGGCCGAACCGACGGAGCTTTACCAGGCGGATGAGGGCTATGAGGCGAACGAGTTCAAGCGCACGGCCTCGCGACTGATCGAGATGCGCTCGCAATCCTATCTCGGCCTGCCGCACGGCACGCGCGCCGATGCGGCAGAGCTGGGCGACATTGTCGAAACCTGAGCGCGCGAAGCCCCCACCGAAGGGCGGACGTGCGTTTTGCCTCTGGACAAGGCGTCGGAGTTCGGCTGGTATAATGTATACAAGATGGATTGCCCGTTGGGAGCGCTTGTCCGTATTCGCCGGACCGGATAACCCACGGCGCAACCGCGATCCCGCGGCGCAACACCAGCTCAGAGCTTTCCCACATGGCGCGTAACAAGATTGCATTGATTGGCGCGGGCCAGATCGGCGGCACGCTCGCCCATCTCATCGGTTTGAAGCAGCTCGGCGACGTCGTGATGTTCGACGTCATGGAGGGCATTCCCCAGGGCAAGGCGCTCGACATCGCCCAGTCCTCGCCGGTCAACGATTTCGACGCCAGCTTTACCGGCACCAATTCCTACGAGGCGATCGAGGGCGCCGACGTCTGCATCGTCACCGCTGGCGTGCCGCGCAAGCCGGGCATGAGCCGCGACGATCTTCTCGGCATCAATCTCAAGGTGATGGAGCAGGTCGGCTCGGGCATCAAGAAATACGCGCCGAACGCCTTCATCATTTGCATCACTAACCCGCTCGACGCCATGGTGTGGGCGCTGCAGAAATGCTGCGGCCTGCCCAAGCAGATGGTGGTGGGCATGGCCGGTGTGCTCGACAGCGCGCGCTTTCGCTATTTCCTCGCCGACGAGTTCAACGTGTCGGTGGAGGACGTCACCGCCTTCGTGCTCGGCGGCCACGGCGACACCATGGTGCCGCTGACGCGCTACTCCGCGGTCGCCGGAATTCCGGTGCCGGATCTGGTGAAGATGGGCTGGACCACGCAGGCGCGCATCGATGAGATCGTCAAGCGCACCGCCAATGGCGGCGCCGAGATCGTCAACCTGCTCAAGAGCGGCTCGGCTTTCTACGCGCCGGCAGCTTCCGCCATCGCCATGGCGGAGAGCTATCTGCTCGACAAGAAGCGCGTGCTGCCTTGCGCGGCTTGGCTCAATGGCGAGTTCGGCATCAACGACCTCTATGTCGGCGTGCCGGTGGTGATCGGCGCCAAGGGTGTCGAGCGCATCGTCGAAATCGACCTCACCGGTTCCGAGCGTGACGCCTTCGAAAAATCGGCGGCCTCTGTTCAGGGTCTGGTGGAAGCCTGCAAGAAGATCGCGCCGAATCTCGGCGCGTAGCGCATATCCCGGAAAAGTGGATACCGGTTTTCCGACAAAGGACATGCACAAAAGTGAGAATCGAGAGCGCATCGTGATGCGCTCAGGGGAGAGACGCTGCCATCGCCTGCGTCAGCGGGCGGTCCGGGTTTCGCCGAGAGGGTTCGGCGATGTCGGAATGCTGCGCGCCAGCGCCGCACGGCTGTAACGAGCGAGGACGGTCGATGAATATCCACGAGTATCAGGCCAAAGCAGTGCTGCGCGACTTCGGCGTCCCGGTGCCGCGCGGCATTCCTGCGTTCAGCGTCGATGAAGCGCTCAAGGCCGCGCAGCAGCTCGGCGGCCCGGTGTGGGTGGTGAAAGCGCAGATCCATGCCGGCGGGCGCGGCAAGGCCGGCGGCGTCAAGGTGGTCAAGTCCATCGACGACGTGAAAAAGGAATCGACTCGCATCCTCGGCTCGACCCTGGTCACGCATCAGACGGGCCCGCATGGCAAGGAAGTGCGCCGCCTCTATATCGAGGAAGGCTCCGCCATCGATCGCGAGTTCTATCTCTCCGCCCTGGTCGATCGCAGCACGTCACGCGTCGCCTTCGTGGTCTCCACCGAAGGCGGCATGGATATCGAGGAAGTGGCGCATAAGACGCCGGAGAAGATCCTCACCTTCTCCGTCGATCCGGCGACCGGCATCATGCCGCATCACGGCCGCCGCGCCGCGCAGGTGCTCAAGCTTACGGGCGATCTCGCCAAGCAGGTCGAGGTGCTGCTGCCTAAGCTCTATGCCGCGTTCGTCGCCAAGGACATGAGCCTGCTCGAGATCAATCCGCTGGTGGTCACCAAGGACAACCAGCTCATCTGCCTCGACGCCAAGGTCGGCTTCGATGACAACGCGCTCTACCGGCATCCGGACGTGGCGGCGCTGCGCGACCTCACCGAAGAGGACGAGAAGGAGACGCAGGCGTCGAAGTACGACCTCAACTACATCGCGCTCGATGGCTCGATCGGCTGCATGGTCAATGGCGCCGGCCTCGCCATGGCGACGATGGACATCATCAAGCTCTACGGCATGGCGCCCGCGAACTTCCTCGATGTCGG
Source organism: Pseudolabrys sp. (assembly GCA_035651015.1). Lineage (GTDB taxonomy): Bacteria > Pseudomonadota > Alphaproteobacteria > Rhizobiales > Xanthobacteraceae > Pseudolabrys. The sequence continues at coordinate 118,859 of DASRGN010000026.1, forward strand.
CGGCAGCGCCACCAAGGAGAAGGTGACCGCGGCGTTCAAGATCATCACCTCCGATCACAACGTGAAGGGCATCTTGGTCAACATCTTCGGCGGCATCATGCGCTGCGACATCATTGCCGAGGGCGTAGTCGCCGCGGTGAAGGAGGTCGGGCTCAAGGTGCCGCTGGTGGTGCGGCTTGAAGGCACCAATGTCGAGCTTGGCAAGAAGATCATCGCCGAATCCAAGCTCAACGTGGTCTCCGCCGACGACCTCGACGATGCCGCGCAGAAGATCGTCAAGGCCGTGAAGGAGGCCGCGTAATGTCCGTCCTCATCGACAAGAGCACCAAGGTCATCTGCCAAGGCTTCACCGGCAAGAACGGCACGTTCCATTCCGAGCAGGCGATCGCTTACGGCACCAAGATGGTCGGCGGCACCTCACCGGGCAAAGGCGGCGCGACGCATCTCAACCTGCCGGTGTTCGACACCGTGGCCGAGGCGAAGGACAAGACCGGCTGCGACGCCAGCGTCATCTACGTCCCGCCGCCGGGTGCGGCCGACGCCATCTGCGAGTCGATCCAGGCGGAAATCCCGCTGATCATCTGCATCACCGAAGGCATTCCGGTCGCCGACATGGTCAAGGTGAAGCGGGCGCTCGCAGGCTCGAAGTCGCGGCTCATCGGTCCGAACTGCCCCGGCGTCATGACAGCGGGTGAATGCAAGATCGGCATCATGCCGGGCAACATCTTCAAATCCGGCAAGGTCGGGATCGTGTCGCGCTCCGGCACGCTCACCTACGAGGCAGTGTTTCAGACCAGTCGCGAGGGCCTCGGCCAGACCACCGCGGTCGGCATCGGCGGCGATCCGGTCAAAGGCACGGAATTCGTCGACGTGCTGGAGATGTTCCTCGGCGACCCGAAGACCGAAGCCATCGTCATGATCGGCGAGATCGGCGGCTCGGCCGAGGAAGACGCCTCGCAATTCCTCAAGGACGAGGCCAAGCGCGGGCGCAAGAAACCGATGGTCGGCTTCATCGCCGGTCGCACGGCGCCTCCCGGACGCCGCATGGGCCATGCCGGTGCGATCATTTCCGGCGGCAAAGGCGACGCCGAGTCGAAAATTGCGGCAATGGAATCGGCGGGAATCAGGGTATCACCGTCGCCGGCGCGAATCGGGAAGACCCTGGTCGAAGTTTTGAAATCCTGATTCAGCTTTAGGCACGATCCTGGAAAGAGGCCTGCCCCGGATCGTGTTTCGAAGCGCCAGACTTGCACGAAGGGGTCTTTTGTAGACTTACAGGCGTCATAAATATAAGCGTACAGATCAGTGGCCGGTGCGGACCGAAAGTGGCATCCGCGCAGGTACACCGGGGCAGGTGCCCGTCGAGGAAACGATCATGTCTCGCCAAGACGCGAATGCGGCATTCGCCCGCACGTCCTTTCTCTATGGCGGCAACGCCGCCTACATCGAAGACCTCTACGCCCGCTACGAAAACGACCCAAGCTCGGTCAATGCCGAGTGGCAGGAGTTCTTCAAGGCGCTGAAGGACGACAGCGGCGCCGTCATCAAGAGCGCCAAGGGTGCATCGTGGCAGCGGCCGAACTGGCCGCTGCGTCCAAACGGTGATCTCGTCGCCGCGCTCGACGGCCAATGGGCCGAGACCGAGAAGAAGATCGGCGAACGCATCTCCGCCAAGGCGCAAGCCGCCGGCGTCGAGCTCTCGCCGACCGACGTGCAGCAGGCGACGCGCGATTCGATCCACGCGCTGATGCTGATCCGCGCTTACCGCATCCGCGGTCATTTCCATGCCAAGCTCGATCCGCTCGGCCTGCAGCAGGAGCCGAACGAAGCCGAGCTTGATCCGCACAGCTACGGCTTCACCGATACCGACCTCGACCGCAAGATCTTCCTCGACAACGTCCTCGGGCTCGAATTCGCCTCGATGCGCGAGATCGTTGCCCTCCTGCGCCGCACCTACTGCCAGACGCTCGGCGTCGAGTTTATGCACATTTCCAATGCGGCGCAGAAGAGCTGGATTCAGGAGCGCATCGAAGGTCGCGACAAGGAGATCACCTTCACCCGCGAGGGCAAGCGCGCAATCCTCAACAAGCTGATCGAGGCGGAAGGCTTCGAGAAATTCCTCGACGTCAAATACACCGGCACCAAGCGCTTCGGCCTCGACGGCGCGGAATCGCTCATCCCCGCGATGGAGCAGATCATCAAGCGTGGCGGCAATCTCGGCGTGCAGGAGATCGTGCTCGGCATGCCGCATCGCGGCCGCCTCAACGTGCTCACCCAAGTCATGGGCAAGCCGCATCGCGCGCTGTTCCACGAGTTCAAGGGCGGCTCGGCGACGCCGGACGAGATCGAAGGCTCCGGCGACGTGAAGTACCACCTCGGCGCTTCATCGGATCGCGAATTCGACAACAACAAGGTGCACCTGTCGCTCACGGCGAACCCGTCGCATCTCGAGATCGTCGACCCGGTGACGCTCGGCAAGGTGCGCGCCAAGCAGGACCAGCACGGCGCCAAGCCGGATGACCGCCGCATGGTGATGCCGCTGCTCATTCACGGCGACGCGGCGTTCGCCGGGCAGGGTGTCGTCGCCGAGTGCTTTGGGCTTTCCGGACTCAAGGGCTATCGCACCGGCGGCTCGCTGCACTTCATCGTCAACAATCAGATCGGCTTCACAACCTATCCGCGCTATTCGCGTTCGTCGCCTTATCCGTCCGACACCGCGAAGATGATCGAGGCGCTGATTTTCCATGTGAACGGCGACGATCCGGAGGCGGTGGTGTTCGCCGCCAAGGTCGCGACCGAATACCGGCAGCAATTCCAGGTGCCGGTGGTCATCGACATGTGGTGCTATCGGCGCTTCGGCCACAACGAAGGCGACGAGCCGTCGTTCACCCAGCCGCTGATGTACAAGAAGATTCGCTCGCAGCCGACGACGCAGGAGATCTACAGCAAGAAGCTGATCGCCGAGGGCGTCGTCACCGAGGGCGAAGTCGAGAAGATGAAGGCCGACTGGCGCGCTCGTCTCGACGCCGAATATGAAGCGGCGCTCGGCTACAAGCCCAACAAGGCCGACTGGCTCGACGGTCGCTGGACCGGCTTCAAGCCGGCCAAGGACGCTGACGATCCGCGTCGGGGCAATACCGGTCTCGCCGTCGAGGCGCTGCGCGAGATCGGGCAGAAGATCACGACCGTGCCCGAGGGCTTCAAGGTCCACCGCACCATTCAGCGTTTCCTCGAGAATCGCCACAAGGCCATTGAAAGCGGCGAAGGGATCGACTGGGCAACCGCGGAGTCGCTCGCCTTCGGCTCACTGTTGCTCGAAGGCCATCGCGTGCGGCTCTCGGGGCAGGACAGCGAGCGCGGCACCTTCTCGCAGCGCCACTCGGTGCTCTTCGATCAAGACACCGAGGCCCGCTACACGCCGCTCAATCATCTCAACGACCAGCAGGGCCGTTACGAGGTCATCAACTCGATGCTGTCGGAAGAAGCCGTGCTCGGCTTCGACTATGGCTATTCGCTGGCCGAGCCGAACGCGCTGACGTTGTGGGAGGCGCAGTTCGGCGACTTCGCCAATGGCGCCCAGGTCGTGTTCGATCAGTTCATCTCCTCCGGAGAGCGCAAATGGCTGCGCATGAGCGGCCTCGTGTGCCTGCTTCCGCACGGCTATGAAGGCCAGGGCCCGGAGCATTCCTCGGCCCGCCTCGAGCGCTTCCTGCAGCTCTGCGCCGAAGACAACATGCAGGTGGCGAACTGCTCGACCCCGGCCAACTACTTCCACATCCTGCGCCGGCAGTTGAAGCGCGAGATCCGCAAGCCGCTGATCCTGATGACGCCGAAGAGCCTGTTGCGCCACAAGCGCGCGGTCTCGCGGCTCGACGAGATGGGCAGCGGTACCTCGTTCCACCGGCTGTTGTGGGATGATGCGCAATTGCTGCCGGACGAAAAGATCAAGCTCGTTCCGGACAACAAAATCCGCCGCGTGCTGCTCTGCTCCGGCAAGGTCTATTACGACCTCTACGAGGAGCGCGAGAAGCGCGGCATCGACGACATCTACATCCTGCGCGTCGAGCAGCTCTACCCGCTGCCGACCAAGGCGTTGGTGACCGAGCTTTCACGCTTCAAGCAGGCCGAGGTGGTGTGGTGCCAGGAGGAGCCGCGCAATCAGGGCGCCTGGCATTTCGTCGAGCACTATCTTGAATGGGTGCTCAACCAGATCGAGGCCAAGCAGCGGCGTCCGCGTTATGCGACGCGCCCGGCCTCGGCTTCGACCGCGGTCGGCCTGATGCCCAAGCACCTCGCGCAACTCAAGCAATTGCTCGACGAGGCGCTCGGTTAAGTACCTCACTCCGTCATCCAGAGGCGGCCGCGTAGCGGCCCTCGAAGGATGACGGGCAATGACTCGGTGGCCATCATCCTTCGAGGCTCGCTGCGCTCGCACCTCAGGATGACGGATCAGACGTAAGGCAGGAGCAAATGGCTGAAATCCGTGTGCCTACCCTCGGCGAATCCGTCACCGAAGCCACCGTCGGCAAATGGTTCAAGCAACCGGGCGAGGCGGTCGCCGTCGACGAGCCGCTGGTCGAGCTCGAAACCGACAAGGTGACGCTCGAGGTGCCGGCGCCCGCCGCCGGCGTGCTTTCCGACGTCGCGGTGAAGAACGGCGACACCGTCGCAGTCGGCGCCCTGCTGGGCCAGATCAAGGAAGGCGCCGGTGCGGCAGCCGCGCCAAAGCCAGCCGCTGCCCCGGCGCCCGCCGCTGCCAAGGCGGCCGCTGCTCCGCCGCCGGTCAAGCCTGCGGCGGATGCGCCGCTCGCGCCCTCGGTGCGCAAGCTTTCCGCCGAAAGCGGCGTCGACCCAGGCAAGGTGGATGGCACCGGCAAGGACGGCCGCGTCACCAAGGGCGACATGCTCGCAGCCATCGAGCGCGCCGCGGCGCAGCCGACACCGGTTGCGGCGCAAGCGCCGGCGCAGATGCGCGCGCCGTCGCCGGCTGACGATGCCGCCCGCGAAGAGCGCGTGCACATGACGCGGCTGCGGCAGACCATCGCGCGGCGGCTCAAGGACGCGCAGAACACCGCGGCCATGCTCACGACCTTCAACGAGGTCGACATGAGCGCGGTGATGCATCTGCGCAATCAGTACAAGGAGCTGTTCGAGAAGAAGCACGGCGTGAAGCTCGGCTTCATGGGCTTCTTCACCCGTGCCTGCGTGCAGGCGCTCAAGGACATTCCGGCGGTCAATGCCGAGATCGACGGCACCGACATCGTCTACAAGAATTACTATCATATCGGCATCGCCGTCGGCACCGAGCGCGGCCTCGTCGTGCCGGTGGTGCGCGACGCGGATCAGCTTTCGCTCGCCGGCGTCGAGAAGACGATCTCCGATTTCGGTCGTCGCGCCCGCGACGGCGCGCTGAAGATCGAGGAGATGCAGGGCGGCACCTTCACCATCACCAATGGCGGCGTCTACGGCTCGCTGATGTCGACACCGATCCTCAACGCGCCGCAATCCGGCATCCTCGGCATGCACAAGATCCAGGATCGCCCGATGGCGATCGGCGGCAAGCTCGAGATCCGGCCGATGATGTATCTCGCCCTCTCCTACGATCACCGCATCGTTGACGGCCAGCAGGCGGTCACCTTCCTGGTGCGGGTGAAAGAGGTTCTCGAAGACCCCGCACGCCTCGTGGTCGATTTGTAATTCGGGCATCAGCGCCCAAAGAAAGTATTGAGTTATGGCTTACGATCTCATCGTCATTGGCACCGGCCCCGGCGGTTACGTCTGCGCCATCCGCGCGGCGCAGCTTGGCTTGAAGACCGCGGTGGTGGAAAAGCGCGCCACCTTCGGCGGCACCTGCCTCAATGTAGGCTGCATCCCATCGAAGGCGCTGCTGCACGCCTCCGATATGTTCGAAGTGGCGGCCAAGGACTTCGCGATGATGGGCATCGGCGTCGGCAAGCCGAAGCTCGATCTCGCGGCGATGATGAAGTTCAAGGACGAAGGCGTCGAAGGCAACGTCAAGGGCGTCGACTTCTTGCTGAAGAAGAACAAGGTCGACACCTTCCGCGGTGCCGGCCGCATCGCCGCGCCCGGCAAGGTCGAAGTGCAAAGCGATGATGGCAAGACGCAGACGCTGGAGACGAAGTCGATCGTGATCGCCACCGGCTCCGATGTCGCCAAGCTGCGCGGCATCGAGATCGACGAGAAGCGCATTGTGTCGTCGACCGGAGCGCTGGAGCTGTCCGCCGTCCCGCAACGCCTCCTTGTCATTGGCGCCGGCGTCATCGGGCTCGAGCTTGGCTCGGTGTGGCGCCGCCTTGGGTCGCAGGTCACCGTGGTCGAATTTCTCGACCGCGCGCTGCCCGGCATGGACAGCGAGGTCTGCCGCCAGGCGCAACGCCTGTTCGAGAAGCAGGGCCTCGTCTTCAAGCTCTCCTCCAAGGTCACCGCGGTCGATGCTTCGGGCAAGACGCTCAAGGTGAGCATCGAGCCGGCGAAGGGTGGCGCGGCGGAGACGATCGAGGCCGATGTCGTGCTCGTCTCCATCGGCCGCGTGCCCTACACCGAAGGCCTTGGTCTCGATGGCGTCGGCGTGAAGAAGGACGAGCGCGGACGCGTCGTTGTCGACCATTATTACGCGACCAACGTCCCTGGCATCTGGGCCATCGGCGATGTCATCGCGGGCCCGATGCTGGCGCATAAGGCCGAAGACGAGGGCGTTGCCGTTGCGGAAATCCTTGCCGGCCAAGCCGGGCACGTGAACTACGACGCGATCCCGAACGTGGTCTACACCTATCCGGAGATCGCCTCCGTCGGCAAAAGCGAGGACGAGCTCAAGCAGGCCGGCGTTGCCTACAATGTCGGCAAGTTTCCGTTCACCGCCAACGGCCGCGCAAAGGTCAATCACACCACCGACGGCTTCGTGAAAATCCTCGCCGACGCCAAGACCGATCGCGTGCTCGGCGTGCATATCGTCGGCGCCGATGCCGGCAACCTGATCAGCGAGCTCACCGTCGCCATGGAGTTCGGTGGCGCCGCCGAAGACGTCGCCCGCACCTGCCATCCGCACCCGACCCTGAGCGAGGCGGTGAAGGAGGCGGCCCTGGCGGTCGCCAAACGCGCTATCCATATGTGAGCGTTGAGCCTCAACCCGAGGCCCACTGCAGGAGCCCTATGCGCCGCATCGCCCGCATCTTTTGGGTCACCCTTGCGCTGCTGTTCCTGCTGGAGGCGTGGCTCTGGGACCACCTGGAGCCGCTGGTTGCCCGCGTCGTCAACCTCGTCCCCTGGGGCCGTTTCAAGGAGCACCTCGTTCGGGTGCTCGAAGATCTGCCGCCCTGGGCGGCGCTGATCGCCTTCATCATCCCGGTGATCGTGTTGCTGCCCCTGAAGGCGTGTGAGGTGTGGTTCATCGCGACGCACCGCTGGGTACCAGCGGTCCTGGTGCTGATCCTCGCCAAGCTGCTCGGGCTCGGCATTACCGCCTTCATCTTCGAGGCGACGCGGGGAAGGCTGCTGCAGATGCAGTGGTTCGCGCGGCTCTATGCCTGGTTCATCTGGGCGCGCGACTGGGCGCACCAGCAGGTCGAGCCGATCAAGGAGAAGATCCGCAGTTACATGTGGCTGCTGCGGCCGGGCCGCGCCGGCCGCTTCATGCGACGCTGGATGCGACTGCGCCGGCGTCTGCAGCGCGCCGCTTGAGCCGCTACGCGAAGTGCACGGCGTGGGGTGCCCACAGCCCGATGGCCATGAAGACGAGGCCGAGAAGGCCGACGCCACCCGAGAGCCAGGCGAGTGCGATCATGCCGGTGATGACCTCGGCCGAAGCGAGCACGATGCCGATCTGCAGCGCGGCCGACGCGATCTCGTAATGGTGATAGCGCGCCATCGCCGTCTCGCGCTTGTGCTCGGCTTCGCGGGCGCGTTCGCTCAGCTGCTTGCGACCTTCCCCCGTTTCCGGCTCGTCATTGTAGCGCGCGGCCGTTTTCTTCCAGGTGTCGACTTGCTTGAGCAGCGCTGCTTTCTTCACCGGGTCCTCGATCGAATCCGCCTCGATCTGCACGCGTTCCGCGGAAGAGGTGAGCGAGGTCATGCGGATGGTCTTGGCCTGGAAGAACGCCCACAGGTTTGAGGCCTCGACATTCAGGCTGATGGCATTGGTCTGCGCCGATTTGCCAAGCGTCTCGGAGAAGGCGAGGAACAGCGCCAGGACCGAGATCAGCAGCGCGATCTTTTTGTTCGAATGCGCCGCATGCTCGGTGTGTTCGGCGTGTTCCAGCTGTTCGTGAGCAGACATGGGCCCCCTCGTGCAAAGTGTCCGGTCGCAGGAACGATGGAACAGCGGCCTGTCACAAGCAAGAGCCTGTGTTGCTGTGGCCTTCGCGGTCGGGGATCGGCTCAGGCGCGCGGATGCGCGCTGCGATAAGCCTCGAGCAGCCGCTCGGTGTCGACGGCGGTATAGATTTGCGTCGTCGACAGGGAGGCGTGGCCGAGCAGCTCCTGGATCGCACGCAGATCACCGCCGCGGGCAAGGAGATGCGTGGCAAAGGAATGCCGCAAAGCGTGCGGCGTCGCAGTGTCGGCGAGCCCGAGCGCGCCGCGCAGCCGCGCCATGGTGAGCTGCACGATGCGCGGCGACAGCTGTCGGCCTTTGGCGCCGCGGAATAGCGCCGCGTCCGCCGGCAGATCGTAGGGACACGCCGAAACGTAGTCGGCGATCAGGGTCAGCACCTGTGGCAGCACCGGCACCATGCGCCGCTTGTTGCCTTTGCCGGTGACGGTGATGGCATCGCCTTTGCCGGGCACCGGAACGTCCTTGCGTACGAGGCCGAGCGCCTCGGAAATGCGCAGCCCCGAGCCATAAAGCAATGCCAGGATCGCCGCGTCACGCGCGAGCACCCAGGGCTCGCGTTCTTCCCCGGCGCGCAACTCGACATCGCTGATGCGCTTGGCTGACGCAATGGCCAGCGGCTTCGGCAAGGTCTTGGCGACCTTCGGTGCGCGCACGGCGGCGAGCGCGCCGACCTTGCCCTTGCCGTTGCGTTCGAGGAAGCGCGCGAAGGAGCGCGCGCCGGCCAAGCCCCGCATCAGCGAACGGCTGCCGATGCCGGCGCTGCGCCGCGCCGCCATGAAGGCGCGGATGTCTTGCGGCTTCAGCGTCGCCAGCCGCTTGAGCGTCGGCTCGCTGCCGAGATGCTCTGCCATGAATGCGAGAAACTGCCCGACGTCGCGGCGATAGGCCTCGAGCGTTTTTGGCGACATGTGCCGCTCGGCGCCGAGATGCACGAGCCAGCGCTCGATTTCGGTCGCGACGTCTTTTGCGAAAGCCATGGCGTCCATAGATACGACAGTGGCACTCCTTTCTTCACCCTTCCTTAAGCGCCTGGAATCGGCCAGACCATCGGCATGACCATTGCCCGGCGCACCGTCGACGTCCTTCTGCCGCTGGCGCTCGACCAGGCCTATTCTTATCGAGTCCCGCCGGGCGTCGAATTGGCGCCGGGCGACCTCGTCAATGTGCCGCTCGGCCCGCGCGAATATACCGGCGTGGTGTGGGGCGAGGGCAGTGCGCGGCCCGGCCTCGACAACCGGCTCAAGGACGTCGACGACAAGCTCGACATTTCGCCGCTCAAGCCGGAGCTGCGCAAGTTCGTCGACTGGGTTTCCGACTACACGCTCGCCGCCCGCGGCATGGTGCTGCGCATGGCGTTGCGCATGGGCGACGATCTCGGGCCCGGCCGCGAGCGCGTCGGCATCCGGCTTGCGGGATCGCCGCCCCCGCGCATGACCCCGGCGCGCGCACGCGTGCTGGCGCTATTCGCCGACGGCCTCGTCCGCGCCAAATCCGATGCCGCGCAGGAGGCGGGCGTCAGCGTCGGCGTCGTCAACGGGCTCATCGATGAGGGCACGCTGGAGACGCTGGTGTTGCCGCCGGAGCCGGTCGCGCTACCGCCCGATCCGGATTTCCTCGCGCCGGATTTTACGGAAGCGCAGCGAGCGGCAGCGGAGGCGTTGCGTGACGCCGTGGCCAAAGGCGGCTTCTCGACAATGCTGATCGACGGTGTCACCGGTTCGGGCAAGACTGAAGTCTATTTCGAGGGCGTCGCAGAGAATATCCGGCGCAAGCGGCAGACGCTGATCCTGATGCCGGAGATCGCGCTCACCGCGCAGTTCCTCGACCGCTTCTCGCACCGCTTCGGTGTGCGCCCGGCCGAATGGCATTCGCAGATCGCGCCACGCAAGCGCGCGCGCAGCTGGAGCGCGGTTGCCGCGAACGAGGTCTCGGTGATCGTCGGCGCGCGATCGGCGCTGTTCCTGCCCTATGCCGATCTCGGCCTCATCATCGTCGATGAAGAGCACGATCCGGCCTACAAGCAGGAGGACGGCGCACATTATCATGCCCGCGACATGGCCGTGGTGCGCGGTCGCGTTGCACAAATCCCGGTGGTGCTCGCCTCGGCGACGCCATCGGTCGAGAGCGAAGTCAATGCGCGGCGCGGGCGTTACAAGCGCCTCTCATTGCCCGAGCGCTTCGGCGGACAGCATCTGCCGGCGATCGAAGCCATCGACCTCAAGCGCGAGGGCCCGCCGCGCGGCCGCTTCATCGCGCCGCGGCTCGCCGAAGCGGTGCAGATCGCGCTCGAGCGCAAGGAGCAGGCGCTCCTCTTCCTCAATCGCCGCGGTTATGCGCCGCTGACGCTGTGCCGCACCTGCGGCTTCCGCCTGCAATGCCAGCATTGCGACGCCTGGCTGGTGGAGCATCGCTTTCGCCGGCGGTTGGTCTGCCATCACTGCGGCTTCTCCATGCCGCCGCCGGCGGAATGCCCGAAATGCCACGCGACCGAGAGCCTCGCGCCGATCGGTCCCGGCGTCGAACGCCTGGAGCAGGAGGCGGCGGAGCTTTTCCCCAATAGCCGCATCCTGGTGCTCTCCAGCGACCTCGTGGAATCGGTCGAGAAGCTGCGGCAGGAGCTGGATGAAGTGGCAGAAGGGCGCTTCGACATCATCGTCGGCACGCAGCTCGTCGCCAAAGGCCATCATTTCCCCAAGCTCAATCTCGTCGGCATCGTCGACGCCGATCTCGGGCTCGGTAATGGCGACCCGCGCGCCGCCGAGCGCACGTTTCAGCTGCTGCATCAGGTGGTCGGCCGCGCCGGCCGCGAAGAGGGCCGCGGCCACGGCCTGCTGCAGACACATCAGCCCGAACATCCGGTGATGCGCGCGCTCATTTCCGGCGACCGCGAGGCGTTCTATTCCAGCGAGATCGAGCTGCGCGAGAAGACCGGCTATCCGCCGTTCGGGCGGCTCGCCGCCATGGTGATCTCCGGCGGCGACCGCCACGCGACCGAGGCCTATGCGCGCTCGCTCGCCTCTGTGGCGCCGCGCGATGATGCGGTGCGCGTTCTCGGCCCCGCCGAAGCGCCGATCGCTGTGGTGCGCGGGCGCTATCGCTTCCGCATTCTCATCAAGTCGCCGCGCAACTTCGATCTCTCGTCCTATCTGCGCGAATGGCTTGCCAACGCGCCGAAGCGGCGCGGCAATCTCAAGCTCGAGGTCGATATCGACCCGATGAGTTTCTTGTAGGGCTCAACGCCGCGTCAGCGCATAGGCGAACTTGGTGCCGGCGCCGCTATAGGCGTGCTTGATCCACAACATCGCCATCGGCTCGAGATAGCGCGCGGCCTGCAGCGGTCCCGCATCCATCGATTCGAAGCCGAGATCGTCGGCGAGCTTGCGCACCGTCTGCTTGGCGTCGGCATCGTCGCTGGCGACCGGCATCACCGCTTTGGCTGTGAAGCTTTTCGCTGCCGACATGTTCTCGGCGCCGGTGGTGTTGAAGGCTTTGACCACGCGCGCGCCCTTGGCCAGCCGGGCTACCGTCTCACCGGCCGAATCGGAAAAACCGAGCGCGAGGTCGAGGGACTTCGTGAGCGGGTTGCTGGCGTCGACCACGATCTTGCCGGTGAGTGTGCCGAGCCCTTTGATCGCGTTTTCGATCTCTGGCCACGGCACCGCCAGGATGACGACGTCGGCATTCGCCGCCGCGCCGCTCATGGCCACGACGCGCGAACCGTCCGCGGTGAGCGCTTTCGACTTGTCGCTCGCCGGATCGCGCACCGCGAAGGCCACATCGTGCCCGGCCTTGCGCCAGCCGCCGGCCAAGGCGCGCCCGACATTGCCGGCACCAACGATAGCGATTTTCATAGCTCGCCCTCCCGCTGCGCCCGCGCGTGATGTCGCGGGCCTTGGCAAGAGAGCTAGGCATTGGCCGTTCCGGCGCAATGGCCGGCTATTCGGGGAATTCGTCTTTGATGGGTGTGTTGGGCAGCAGCAGGACGCAGGCCGCGGCGGAAAAGATCAGCACAAATCCAATGATATCCGGCAGCGTGGGCCGCTCGCCCAGCACCAGCGTCGAGCTGATGACACCCACCACTGGCACCAGCAGCGATCCGATGGACGCGGTTACCGCCGACAGCTTGCCGACGATGCTCCACCACAAATAATGCGCGAGCCCGACGCCGAACAGGCCGATATAGAGGATCGCAAGCTGCGAGCGCGGCTGCAGGCCGAACAGATGCGGGCTGCCGTCGACGATCAGCATGCCGGCGGTGATCAGCACCCAGCCGAACACGAGCTGCCAGGCGGCATTGATCAGCGGGTCGACATCGACCTTGGCCCATTTGAGATAGATGGTGGCGATCCCCCACGCCCAGGCCGAGGCCAACGCGAACAGGACGCCGGTCGGAAATCCTTTGGCGATGAGCGGCCACATCAGGATCGCCAGGCCGCTCACGCACAGCATCAGCGCGAAGCCGCGCACCTTGTTCAGCCTCTCACCGAGCACGACCCAGGCCATGACCGCCATCCAGATCGGCATCGAATAGTTGACGATGATGGCGCGCGAGGTCGTCCCGCTCATCTGCGCGAACAGCGACAGCATGTTGAAGGCGGCGACGTTGAAAAACCCAGCGACCGCGATATGCAGCCGCTGGCCCTTGGGGACGTAAAGGCTGCGCCCGCTCAGCCACGCCGCGATCACGAGCGTGGCGCTGCCGATCGTGAGGCCGGCGAAACGCAGGCTCCAGGGCGGCGTTTCCGGGATGGCGATTGCCGCGGCGATCCAGTTGAAGCCCCAGGCCAGCCCCAGGAGCAGCACTAGCGCGCGCGCCCCGCCCGTGCCGCCGGTTTCCGCCGTTTTCGCCGGCGCGCTGCGTGCGTCCATGTGTCTTCAGTTCCGGGCTCGGGCGGCGGGTGGGTGCACCTATAGCGCGATTATCCGAAGAGGCGAGGCAACCCTGTGCTGCGGGCAACGCGGGGGGCTCCGAAACCGCGTCGCGTGTTGCACCGCGGGGACCGCCGTGCTAGCAAACCGGCGATTTTACGAGGGGTTCCGCGGCCCTCCCGCGCGGCCCTCGAAAATCGGAATTCCCTCTTGAATTCCAAAGGTTTGCGCCGCCCTCCCGGGCCGGGGCCGATCGTGCGGAATGTGTGCAGTCGAAGACGGACCAGATGGCAGCCGAAGAACCGATCGTATCCGGCATGGCGGGGCGCTACGCCGCGGCTCTGTTCGATCTAGCGCTCGAACAGAAATCGGTGGATGCGATCAAATCCGATATCGAGCGCTTCGACGCGCTGATTGCCGGCAGCCCGGATCTGGCGCGCCTCGTGCGTAGCCCGGTGTTCGGTGCCGAAGAGCAAGGCAAGGCGCTTGCCGCCGTGCTCGACAAGGCTGGCATCAGCGGCATTGCCGGGAATTTCCTCAAGCTCGTCGCGTCCAACCGCCGTTTGTTCGCGGTGCGCGACATGATCAAGGCGTTCCGTGCGCTGGTTGCCCGCCACAAGGGCGAAGTCACCGCGCAGGTCACGGTCGCCGAGACGCTCAACGACAACAATCTCGCCGCGCTCAAGAGCGCGCTCAAGTCAGTCACCGGCGGCAAGGATATCGATCTCAACGTCAAGGTCGATCCGGCCATCATCGGCGGGCTCATCGTCAAGGTGGGCAGCCGCATGGTCGATTCCTCGCTGCGCACCAAGCTCAATTCGATCAAGTTTGCGATGAAAGAGGCCCGCTGATGGATATCCGCGCCGCAGAAATCTCCGCCATCCTGAAGGACCAGATCAAGAATTTCGGCCAGGAGGCGGAAGTCTCCGAAGTCGGTCAGGTGCTTTCGGTCGGCGACGGCATCGCCCGCGTGTTCGGTCTCGAAAACGTCCAGGCCGGCGAGATGGTCGAGTTCGAGAACGGCGTGCGCGGCATGGCGCTCAATCTCGAGACCGACAATGTCGGTATCGTCATCTTCGGCAACGACCGCGAGATCAAGGAAGGCCAGACCGTCAAGCGCACGCGCTCGATCGTCGACGTGCCGGTCGGCAAGGGCCTGCTCGGCCGCGTGGTCGACGGCCTCGGCAATCCGATCGACGGCAAGGGCCCGATTGAGGGCAGCGAGCGTCGCCGCGTCGACGTCAAGGCGCCCGGCATCATTCCCCGCAAGTCGGTGCATGAGCCGATGGCCACCGGCCTCAAGGCCGTCGACGCGCTCATTCCGATCGGCCGCGGCCAGCGCGAGCTGGTGATCGGCGACCGGCAGACCGGCAAGACCGCGATCATCCTCGACACCATCCTCAATCAGAAGCCGCTCAACCAGTCGAACGACGAGAAGATCAAGCTCTACTGTGTCTATGTCGCGGTCGGGCAGAAGCGCTCCAGCGTCGCGCAATTCGTGAAGGTGCTGGAAGAGCAGGGCGCGCTTGAATATTCGATCGTTGTCGCCGCCACCGCCTCCGATCCGGCGCCGATGCAGTTCCTGGCGCCGTTCTCCGGCTGCACCATGGGCGAATATTTCCGCGACAACGGCATGCACGCGGTGATCTTCTATGACGACCTGTCGAAGCAGGCCGTGTCCTATCGCCAAATGTCGCTGCTGCTGCGCCGCCCGCCGGGCCGCGAAGCCTATCCGGGCGACGTGTTCTATCTACACTCGCGCCTGCTCGAGCGCGCGGCGAAGATGAATGACGGCAACGGTGCCGGCTCGCTTACCGCGCTGCCGGTGATCGAGACGCAGGCCAACGACGTGTCGGCCTACATCCCGACCAACGTCATCTCCATCACCGACGGCCAGATCTTCCTGGAGACCGACTTGTTCTATCAGGGCATTCGTCCGGCGGTGAACGTCGGCCTCTCGGTGTCGCGCGTCGGCTCCTCGGCGCAGACCAAGGCGATGAAGAAGGTTGCCGGCCGGATCAAGGGCGAGCTCGCGCAGTATCGCGAGATGGCCGCCTTCGCGCAGTTCGGCTCCGACCTCGACGCCACCACCCAGCGCCTGCTCAACCGCGGCTCGCGCCTCACCGAGCTCCTGAAGCAGCCGCAGTTCTCGCCGCTGAAGATGGAAGAGCAGGTGTGCGTGATCTGGGCCGGCACCAACGGCTATCTCGATCCGCTGGCGCTCAACCGCGTGCGCGATTTCGAGAGCGGCCTGCTCACGTTGCTGCGCACCAAGAATCCGGACATTCTCGAGGACATCCGCAAGTCGGGCGACCTCAGCGAGGCCACCGCGGGCAAGCTCAAGGGCGTGGTCGACGGCTACGCCAAGACCTTCGCGTAACCGAAGAGCGAGCGCCGCAAGGACTGATCCGCGATGCCCAGCCTCAAGGATATGCGCAACCGCATCGCCTCCACCAAGGCGACGCAGAAGATCACCAAGGCCATGCAGATGGTCGCGGCCTCGAAGCTGCGCCGCGCGCAGGCCGCGGCGGAAGCGGCGCGTCCCTATGCCGAGCGCATGGACAAGATGCTCGGCAATATCGCGGCCTCGGTCGCTGGCAGCGACAGCGCGCCGCGGCTTCTCGCCGGCACCGGCAGCGACAAGACGCATCTCCTCGTCGTCTGTACCGCCGAGCGCGGCCTCTGCGGCGCCTTCAATTCGGCGATCGTGCGGCTTGCGCGCGAGCGTGCGAACGCGCTGACCAACGAGGGCAAGACGGTCAAGATCCTCTGCGTAGGCCGCAAGGGCTATGACCAGCTGCGCCGCCTCTATGAGAAGCAGATCGTGGAAGTCGTCGAGCTGCGCGGCGTCAAGACCATCCATTTCGAGCATGCGGCGAAGATCGCCGAGAAGGTCATTGCGCTGTTCGACAAGGGCGAGTTCGATGTCTGCACGCTGTTCTTCTCGCGCTTCAAGTCGGTGATCGCACAGATCCCGACCGCCTCGCAGATCATCCCGCCGGTGTTCGAGGCGGGGAAGAACACCAACGGCGCTTCGGCGTCCTACGAATACGAGCCCGAGGAGGAAGACATCCTCGGCGACCTGTTACCGCGCAATCTCGGCGTGCAGGTGTTCCGTGCGCTCCTGGAGAACGCCGCCTCCGAGCAGGGCGCGCGCATGAGCGCCATGGACAATGCCACGCGCAATGCCGGCGAAATGATCCGCAAGCAGACGCTCACCTATAATCGAACCCGTCAGGCGATGATCACGAAGGAACTGATCGAGATCATCTCCGGCGCCGAGGCGCTGTGACGCCCGGAACCTGAGTAGAGAGGACGAAAGATCATGGCCCAAGCCACCAACCAGAGCGGACGCGTGACCCAGGTCATCGGCGCCGTCGTCGACGTGCAGTTCGAAGGTCACCTGCCGGCGATCTTGAACGCGCTGGAGACCAAGAACGGCGGCAACCGCCTCGTGCTCGAAGTGGCGCAGCATCTCGGTGAATCGACGGTGCGCACCATCGCCATGGACACCACCGAAGGCCTGGTGCGCGGCCAGGACGTCAGCGACACCGGTGCGCCGATCTCGGTGCCGGTCGGCGACGAGACGCTCGGCCGCATCATCAACGTGATCGGCGAGCCGGTCGACGAAGCCGGCCCGGTGAAGACATCGCAGAAGCGCGCCATCCATCAGCCCGCGCCGGAATACACCGAACAGTCGACCGAAGCGCAGATCCTGGTCACCGGCATCAAGGTCGTCGACCTGCTGGCGCCCTACGCCAAGGGCGGCAAGATCGGCCTGTTCGGCGGCGCCGGCGTCGGCAAGACCGTGCTGATCATGGAGCTCATCAACAACGTCGCCAAGGCGCACGGCGGCTACTCGGTGTTCGCCGGCGTCGGCGAGCGTACGCGTGAGGGCAACGACCTCTATCACGAGATGATCGAGTCGCAGGTCAACAAGGATCCGAAGAAGAACAACGGCTCCGCCGCCGGCTCGAAATGCGCGCTGGTCTACGGGCAGATGAACGAGCCGCCGGGCGCCCGCGCCCGCGTCGGCCTCACCGGGCTGACCGTCGCCGAGCACTTCCGCGACCAGGGCCAGGACGTGCTGTTCTTCGTCGACAACATCTTCCGCTTCACCCAGGCCGGCTCGGAAGTCTCCGCGCTCCTCGGCCGCATTCCCTCGGCGGTGGGCTATCAGCCGACGCTCGCGACCGACATGGGCGCGCTGCAGGAGCGCATCACCACCACGACCAAGGGCTCGGTCACCTCGGTGCAGGCGATCTACGTGCCCGCCGACGACCTGACCGATCCGGCACCGGCGACCTCGTTCGCCCACCTCGACGCCACGACGGTGCTGTCGCGCGACATCGCGGCGAAGGGCATCTATCCGGCGGTCGATCCGCTCGATAGCACCTCGCGTATGCTCTCGCCGCTGATCGTCGGCGAGGAGCACTACCAGGTGGCGCGGCAGGTGCAGCAGGTGCTGCAGCGCTACAAGGCGCTGCAGGACATCATCGCCATTCTCGGCATGGACGAGCTCTCGGAAGAGGACAAGCTCACCGTCGCGCGCGCGCGCAAGATCGAGCGCTTCCTCTCGCAGCCGTTCCACGTCGCCGAGGTGTTCACCGGCTCGCCGGGCAAGCTCGTCGACCTGCAGGATACCATCAAGGGCTTCAAGGGCCTGGTCGACGGCAAGTACGACTATCTGCCGGAGGCAGCCTTCTACATGGTCGGCTCGATCGAAGAGGCCGTGGAGAAGGGCAAGAAGCTCGCGGCGGAAGCTGCCTGACCGGTTGCGCGCAGGGACACTGAGTGATGGCCACGTTCCATTTCGATCTGGTTTCGCCGGAGCAGCTCGCGTTTTCCGGTGAGGTCGAGCAGGTCGACGTGCCGGGCGCCGAGGGCGACTTCGGCGTGCTCGCCGATCACGCGCCGTTTGTCGCTTTGCTGCGCCCGGGCATCCTCACGGTGCACGGCTCCGGCGGCAGACAGAACATCGTGGTGCTCGGCGGCTTCGCCGAGGTGTCGGCGAACGGGCTGACGGTGCTGGCCGACGTTGCCGCGAAGGTCGAGGACATCGATCACGCGCTCGTCACTGACCGCATCACCGAGACCGAAGAGCGGATCGCGAAGACGCAGCCCGGCTCCGAGCTCGACAAGCTGATCGCGCGGCTTGATGACTTCAAGTCGGTGCATCGGCACCTGACCGGCACCGCGATGCATTGAGTCTGAGATTGTCATGCCCCGCGCCTCGCGCTGGCGAGCTTTAGGCGAGCGGCCAGCGCGAGCACTCTAGTAGAGCCGCGCCGGACCTTCGCTTCGCTCTGCGGCGCGGCGTGCGGGGCATCCAGTACTCACAGGCTCTTTCAAGCGCCCGATGTTTACTGGATTGCCCGGTCAAGCCGGGCAACGACGCGGAGTGCGCGGCAAGTCATCGTTCAAACTTCGCGAACTCCGTCACAATCCGTTCGTAAGTCGCGCGCTTGAACGGCACCACGAGATCGGGAAGCTTGCGCATCTCTTCCCAGCGCCAGGCGATGAATTCCGGCTCGTGCGCGCCGCCGGCCGGATGCGCGATGTCGATCTCGCTGTCATCGCCGGTGAAGCGCAGCGCGTACCATTTCTGCTTTTGCCCGCGATATTGGCCTTTCCAGGCCTGGCCGACGATCGCGCGTGGAATGTCGTAGGTCAGCCAATCTTTGATCTCGCCGAGCTTTTCGACCGAGCGGATATTGGTTTCCTCGTAAAGCTCGCGCAGCGCCGCCGCATAAGGCTCCTCGTCCGGATCGATACCGCCTTGCGGCATCTGCCAGACATGGGTCTCGTCGACGTGCTCGGGCCCATCGGCGCGGCGTCCGATGAAGACCAGGCCATCACGATTGAGCACCGTCAGTCCGGCGCAGGGGCGGTAGGGCAACTGCTCGAAGGCGGGCATGCAGGTTTCCTTGCCAACCCGCAGAAACCCACCTCAGACTGGGGATGTCAACTCGACTTCGCCTTGATGGCGACGGCGGTGATCGGCACCAGCATGACGCCGCGCGCCTCGATGCGTTTCGCCCAGTCGGCGAGCCGCGCGATTACGGCCGGTGAGGCGCTGGAGACGCCGACGGCGACGCCGCGCTCGCGGGCGATCGCCTCGAGGCGTCCGAGCGCGCGCTCGATGTCGACCGCGGTCGGCACGCTGTCGATGATGATGTCCGCCTTGGCAAAGGGAACATTCGCGGCACCGGCGAGCTGCCCGGAAAGGCTGCGCGGCGAGGCGCCGTCGTCGACGAAGATCAAGCCGCGCTTGCCGGTCTCGCGCAGGATCGGGCCGAGCGCGCCTTCCGATGCGGTGAAGCGCGCGCCCATATAGGTGGCGATGCCGACATAACCCTGGAAGCGGCTCATCAGCCATTGCAGGCGATCGATGTTCTGGTCCGCCGAGAGCGAGGTCAGCAGCGTCTGCGGTCCCGGATCGTTGTCGGGATAGTCGAAGGGCTCCATCGGCGCCTGCAGCAGCACCTCGTGATGGCCGCCGCGCGCGCTGCCGACCAGCCTCTCGAGATCGTTGCCATAAGGCGTGAAGGCGAGCGTCACGGCGGAGGGCAGCTTGGTCAGCGCGTCGCTGGTGGCGCTGGCGCTGACGCCAAGCCCGGAGACGATGATCGCGATGCGCGGCACGTCGGATTTCGCCGTGGCCTTGAGCGGCTGCGCGTAGATCGTCGAGGGTCGCGCGCCGTCGGGCCCGATGCGTGGAATGGCGCCGTGCCGCGTCGTCTCCAGGAGCTTCGGGTCGACTGGCGGGGCCGGCTTGGCATCGTTAGGCGACGGCAGCACGACCTGCTGGGTCTTGCCGCTGGCGCCGTCGATGATGTTGACCGTTTTGCCCGCGGGCTGTTGCGGCGTTTCGGTGGCGGCGATGCGCGGCCCCGAGGCATTGCCGTCGTGCCGCGCCGTCGCGCCGCCGCCTGGGCCCGCTTCGCCGGATTTGCCGGCTTGCGCCGACACCGTGTCGACCACCGCCACGGGCTCGCCGCCAAGCGGATCGTCGACGGTCGCCGCCCATAGGCCGGCGCCGACCAGCGACAGCAGCAGGATCCCGGCAATGGCCTTGGGCACGAGGGCCGGCAATTTGGCCGGTGGCTTGCGCTTTTTCTGGCCGAGCGGCGCGCTCAGATCATCTTCCGCCAAGGCCTTGGGTCCTCGCGAATCATCCGCGCAGGATACCACGGCCACCCTGGAGCCTTGGTTTACGGCCGGAACCCAAAAGCAAAGGGGCGGCCCCAAGGCCGCCCCTGATTGGTTCTCTGTCCGCCCGGATCAGTTCGGGTTCGGAACCGAGGCGCTCTTGGTGGTCGGCGGGAAGGCCGAGTTCACCTTGACGCCGCGCAGCAGGTCGTAGGCCATGGTCAGCGCCTTGTCGTTTTTGGCGTCCGGCGGGATGTAGGACTGCGAGCCGGTCTCTTCCTGGCCCGGGTCGCCCTTGAGGTGCCCGCGCAGCGAGGCTTCGCCCTTGGTATCGGTCTTCGACTTGAGGTCGTCCGGCACGTCCTGCAGCACCTCGATATCCGGCACGATGCCCTTGGCCTGGATCGAGCGGCCGGAGGGCGTGTAGTAGCGCGCCGTGGTCAGCCGCAGCGCGCCATTGCCGGAGCCGAGCGGGATGATGGTCTGCACGGAGCCTTTGCCGAAGGAGCGCGTGCCGAGCACGGTCGCGCGCTTGTGGTCCTGCAGCGCGCCGGCCACGATCTCCGAGGCCGAAGCCGAGCCGCCGTTGATCAGCACGATGAGCGGCTTGTGGTGCGTCAGGTCACCGGCATGCGCGTTGAAGCGCTGCGTCTCTTCCGCGTTGCGGCCCCGGGTGGAGACGATCTCGCCCTTCTCCAGGAACGCGTCAGACACCGAGATCGCCTGGTCGAGCAGGCCGCCCGGATTGTTGCGCAGGTCGAGCACGTAACCCTTGAGCTTGGTGTCGTTGATCTTGCCCTGGATGTCGGTGATCGCCTTCTTCAGGCCTTCGGTGGTCTGCTCGTTGAACTGCGTGAGCTTGATATAACCGACGTCGTCGCCGTCGGTGTTCGAGCGCACCGAGCGCACGCGGATGATGTCGCGGGTGATCGACACCTCGATCGGCTTGTCCTGACCCTTGCGCATGATGGTCAGCTTGATCTTGGTGTTGACCGGGCCGCGCATCTTCTCGACCGCCTGATTCAGGGTGAGGCCCTGCACCTGGTCATCGTCGAGCTTGGTGATGATGTCGTTGGCCATGACGCCGGCCTTGGCCGCGGGAGTTTCGTCGATCGGCGACACGACCTTGATCAGGCCGTCTTCCATGGTCACCTCGATGCCCAGCCCGCCGAACTCGCCGCGCGTCTGCACCTGCATGTCGCGGAAGCTCTTGGAGTCCATGTAGCTCGAATGCGGATCGAGGCCGGACAGCATGCCGTTGATCGCCGTCTCGACCAGCTTGCCGTCGTCGGGCTTCTCCACGTAATCGGCGCGCACGCGCTCGAACACGTCGCCGAACAGGTTGAGCTGCCGGTAGGTGTCGGCAGCCGCCGCTTTCGCGCTCGAGCCGAGTGCGAGCAGACGGGGTTGGGTTGCCACAAGCGTCAGAGCCGCGCCTGCCGCCGCGCCGAGGAGCATCAGAGAGAACTTGCGCATCATCCGCGAACCTTCTCGCCTTCATTTGCGGCCCACCATGGGCCAGGATCGACGGGAATCCCGTCTTTTCGGAACTCGACGTAGAGGACCGGTTGCGTGGAGCCTGTCGCCAGGACCGCGGCAATGTGAGATCCGCTCCCCATCACCGCAACGGGCTCTCCGGTCAGTACAAACTGGCCCAGATCGACGGAAATCCGTTCCATCCCTGCGAGGAGGACATGATACCCGCCGCCGGCATTCAGGATCAAGAGTTGGCCATAGGATCGAAAATTCCCAGCGTAAACGACCCACCCGTCACACGGCGCGGTAACCTGTGCGGCCGCGCGGGTGGCAATGGAAATGCCCTTTTCCGTGCCGCCGGTATTGTCGGAAGCGCCGAATTCACGAAGTTTGATACCGTTAACGGGCAGCGGGATCTGCCCGCGCAGCGAGGCGAAGGCCACCGCCGGGGCAAGCCGGCCCGGGTCGCGGAACGCCGATAGCGCCGGGCGGCTGTCGCCCTTGGCCGCATCGCGCTGCGCCTTGGTGGCGCTGTCCAGACCCTGCTCGAGCTTGGCGATCAGGTCCTTGAGATTATCGGCCTGTTGCGCCAGCGCCGTGGCACGGGCGCGTTCGGCCTCGAGCGCCTTTTCCGAATCACTCTGCTGCTTGGCGCGTTCCTGCATGAGCAGCGTCATGCGCTCGCGGTCCTGCGCGATCGCGGCGAGGTCGGTCTGTAGCTTGGCGCGCTCGTCGGCGATGGCCTTGCGCACGCGCAGGAGCTCGCCGAGGTCGTTCGCCAGCGCTTGCGTCTGCTCGCGCATCTCCGGAAGCACCGCTCCGAGCAGGATCGCCGAGCGCACGGAGGCCAGCGCGTCCTCCGGGCTCACCAGCAAAGCCGGCGGCGGGCGTCGTCCGATGCGCTGCAGCGCGGCGAGCACTTCCGCGATCACCGCGCGGCGGCCTTCCAGCGATTTGCGGATCAGGCTTTCATTGTCGTCAAGCGGCTTGAGCCGGGCTTCGGTCGCGGCGATGCTCGTCTCGACCTGACGCACGCGCGAGGCGGTGTCGATCAGGTCCTGGTTGATCTTGCGCCGATCGGCGCCGATTTCTTCGATCTCGCGCTTGAGCGCAGCTTCCTTATCCGCCGCCTTCTTCTGCTCCTCGCGCGTCGATTGGAGTTCCTGGTCGCGCTGCTTCAGCGCGTCGATCTTTTCCGAGTTTTGCGGAGCGGTCTGGCTCGGCCGCATCGGCTCCGAGCGGCTCGCGCTCGCCAAGGCCAGGGGCAGAATCACACAGAGACCCGCCGCCCATGACAGGCGCGGGTCAGGACGGCGGCGAGCCGCATGGCAAATCATCGGCGACAGGTTAAGCCCCTTACGTCCGGGAGTTAAGCACTAACCATGCCAATCGGGACGGGAATAAGACGAAAAGCGGGAACACCGTCACTTTCCGGTGTGGTCTGGGTGAACTTCCGGGGCTCTACGCCCGGTGATACGGGTGCCCGGCGAGAATGGTGGTGGCGCGGTAAATCTGTTCCAGGAGCATGATGCGGATGAGCTGATGCGGCCAGGTGGCCGCGCCGAAGGACAGATGCAGCTTGGCTTTCTGGCGCAGCGCCGGAGAGAGGCCGTCGGCGCCGCCGATGATGAACACGGCGGCCGGCCGGTTCTCTTCCCGCCATTGGCGGATGAGATTGGCGAAGCCGGCGCTGTCGAGATTTTTGCCGCGCTCATCGAGCAGCGCCACGACCGCGCGTTCGGGAATGATGTTGGTGAGTGCGATCGACTCTTCGAGCATGCGCTTATCGGCTTCGCGCGCCTTGCTCTCGCGGATCTCGACGATCTCGAGATCGCGTAGGCCGACATTGCGGCCACTGTCGCGCGCGCGCTTGCGAAAGCGCTCGGCGAGTTCCGCCTCGGGACCTTGCTTCAGCCGTCCGACGGCGGCGACAACAATACGCATGTCGGCGCCGAACGGCTTAGAAGGTCAGCTTGGTCGACGCCGGCCTGTGCGACCAGGAGCCCACATCTTCTCCAGAGCGTAGAAGTCGCGGACTTCGGGCCGAAAGACATGGACGATGACATCGCCCGCATCGATCAGCACCCAGTCGCAATTCGTCATGCCCTCGACGCGGATGCCGGATAGTCCGGCTTCCTCGAGGTCCTTGACGACGCGATCGGCAACGGAGCCGACATGGCGCTGCGACCTGCCTGAGGTCACCACCATGAAGTCGCCGATTGCGGATTTGCCGGTGAGATCGATTGTGACGCTGTCCTCGGCTTTCATGTCTTCGAGCCGGGCGAGGACCAGACGGAGCGTCTCCTGTGCGTCGGGACGCCGGGAGACGGGTTCGGGCACATGACGCGTTGCCCGAGAAAGTGCAGGGTTGGACAGGGGTCCTAATCCTTTCTGCTGTTGCACTCGCCCCGGTTACCGTCGGGGCTCACGTCGAAGATAGCGATTCCTGCCGTTTTTTGCCACCTGCCGAAGCCGGTCCACTCCGTCGCAGGGCCCGCAGCGCGGTCGACGACAGGGGCGATTTGAGCCCATGCAAATAAACCCAGGCTGGGGGACGCCGTTCCGGGAGTGATTCGGCCTGCGTTTCGGGAATGCGGACGCGGCCAAGCGCCTGTCCCGCCACGCCGGATGTTGCGTAAAGACTGGGCCCGAGGCGATCCACCACCGCGATCGGAACAAGCTGCGCGATCTGGCGCCACTTTTGCCAGCGGTGGAAGCTCCGCAAGTTGTCGGCACCCATGATCCAAACGAAGTGCACCTTGGGGCAGCGGGCGACGAGCCATGATACCGTGTCGTAGGTATACCGCGTGTTAATGACAGCTTCGAGACCGGTGACGTCGATACGCGGATGATGCGCGAGGGCGCGCGCCGCGGCGATGCGCTCGGCCAGCGGCGCCAGGCCACTGGTGTTCTTCAGCGGATTGCCCGGCGTCACCAGCCACCACACCCGGTCGAGCCGCAGCTTCTTCATGGCCAGAAGCGCGGCACCGAGATGCGCCTGGTGAGGCGGGTCGAATGTCCCGCCGAACAGGCCGATACGCAGGCCCGGCGCGTGAGGAGGAAGGACGGTCACGGACGTGTTTGGCCGGTGCCTCGCACGCGATATTTGAAGCTGGTGAGTTGCTCGACCCCGACCGGCCCCCGCGCGTGCAGCTTGCCTGTGGCGATCCCGATTTCGGCTCCGAAGCCGAACTCGCCGCCGTCGGCGAACTGGGTCGAGGCGTTGTGCAGCACAATCGCCGAATCGACCTCGGTGAGAAACTTGTCCGCGGCTGTCTGATCCGCGGTGATGATCGCATCGGTGTGATGCGAGCCGTAATGTTCGATATGCGCAATCGCTCCGTCGACGCCGTCGACGACCTTCACCGCGATGATGGCGTCCAGATATTCGGTGGACCAGTCGGCTTCGTTCGCGGCTTTCACGCGCGCGTCGATCGCCTGCGTCGCCGCGTCGCCACGCACCTCGCAGCCGGCATCCAGCAGCATCTCGACCAGCGGACGCAGATCCGCGGCCACGGCGGCGCGATCGATCAGCAGCGTCTCCGCCGCGCCGCAGACGCCGGTGCGCCGCATCTTGGCGTTGAGCACGATCGATCTGGCCATGTCGAGGGAAGCCGCCTTGTCGACATAGACGTGGCACACGCCCTCGAGATGCGCGAACACCGGCACGCGTGCTTCCGCCTGCACACGCGCGACAAGGCCCTTGCCGCCGCGTGGCACGATGACGTCGAGTGTGCCGCCCAGTCCGGAGAGCATCAGCCCGACCGCGGCGCGGTCGCGCGTCGGCACCAGCTGGATCGCGTCCTCTGGCAATCCGGCCTCGCGCAGGCCTTGGACCAGGGCGGCATGGATGGCGCGGCCGGAGCGCAGGCTGTCCGATCCACCGCGCAGGATCGCGGCATTGCCGGCCTTGAGGCACAGCGCGCCCGCATCGGCGGTCACGTTGGGTCGGCTCTCGTAAATGATCCCGACGACGCCGAGTGGCACCCGCACCCGCTCGATGCGCATGCCGTTCGGCCGCGTCCAGCTTTCGGTGACGATGCCGACCGGGTCCTTCAAGGCGCGGATCACGTCCAGGCCGTCGGCCATGGAAGCGACGCGCTTGGCGTCGAGGGTCAGCCGGTCGAGGAAGGCAGGGGTGGTTCCATTGGCCTTGGCGGCAGCGATGTCCTCGGCGTTGGCGGCGAGGATCTCGGCCGCCCGCGCGCGGATCGCTTGCGCCATGGCGGCGAGCGCCCGGTCCTTCTGCGCCGCCGGGGCGAGCGCCAGCGCATGCGCGGCAGCCCGTCCACGGGCGCCCATGTCGCGCATCAGGCCGGCGATGTCGCTAGCGCCTTCGATCGGCTTCAGCGGGGCAGTCATCAAAAAGTCCGGCAAAATGAGGGTCTTGGACGGCTCTTGGCGGTTTTCTAACACGTCGGCGCCGCGGGGGCGAGAGAGGGGAACTCACCCTGGCGAGGCCGAAGTCGTGTGGCGAACCTGGGGATACCGGGGATAAGCGGCAAGGCGGCGGAACGCGTAAAGGTAATTACACATTACCCGCGCACGCTGCGAACGCGTGCAGGGGAGAAAAGCCATGCGCATCCAGTCCAGCCGTCTGCCGAGCCGTTTCCCCGTTGGAACCAAGTTCGTCATCGAGGGCCGCGGCGAGGTCTTCTCCCGCTACGTCGAGCTGCCGGACGGCACGCATTTCGATCTGCCCACGCGTGCCAAGCGGACGGGCAAGACCATGGCCGCGGAGGTCCGTCGGCAGCATCGGCGCTCGCGCGTGCTCAAGCGCACCCGCAACTGACGGATCGATGCTGCCTGCGGAACCTGCCTGCCGCCGGCCGGTTGTTCCGCATGACGCAGTTTGCGCATTAGCGCCGGGTTGGCGGACCCGTCCAGTATGGACGGCCCGGCGCTTCTCCTCCCTCCGATTCCCTCCCTCATCCTCCCTCCGATTCCCTCTCTGAGCAGCGGAACGCCCGCGCGCGACGCCACGTTGGCCCGGAAGCGCATCCGCAACGAGCTTGAGGAGAGCCTGATGAAACGTTTTCTGTTCGCGTTGCTGGCGGGCACCTTCCTGCTGTCGGCGTCGTGTGTCGTCTTCGCGGCAGGCGGGGGCGGAGGTGGCGGCGGCGCCGGAGGTGGTAGTGGCGGCAGCGGCAGTGCGGGCGGGTCTGCGGGTGCATCCGGCGGTGCGACGGGCACGGGCGGCGCCAGCGGGACCGGCGGCGGGTTCACCGGCGGCGCCACGACGGGCAGCGGCTCGTCGACATCTGGAACCGGATCGACCACCGGCTCGGTGACTACGACGCCCGGGACGACGACATCAGGAACGTCCGGCTCCGCGCAACCCAACAGCGGCGGCCGCAGTGGCACCTCGACGTCCAATAACAATAATTCGAACACCGGCGCTGCCACGGGCACCACAGGCAGTGGCACGACGACAGGGACCAATCAGGGCACCATGACGTCACCCAACAGCACCAACAGCACGAACAGCACGATGCCCGGCAGCCCCACCCAAGGTGGCGCGGGTCCGTCGTCGACCGGCTGCAATAATGGCCAGAGCAGGCCCCCGGGCACAGCGTCGAGCAACATTCCCTGCTGACGCCGGCACCGTCGAAGAACAAAATCCCTGCGCATCAAGCGCGGGGATTTTTGCGCGCTTCTCGCCGCTCATCACTAAGTCGTCGCATCCCGCGCTGACGAGCCGAAGGCGCGTAGCCAGCGCGGGCAATCAAGACGGGCGCGACGGATCGTGAGTTACTCGCCACCCATCACCAGATCATCCCGATGCACCATCTCGGCGCGGCCTTCGATGCCGAGAATGAGCATGATGTCGCTCGACGATTTGCGAATGATCTTGGCGGCGTCGTCGGCATCGTAAGCGACCAGTCCGCGGCCGACTTCGGCGCCGTCGGGCCCTCGGATCAGCACCGCATCGCCGCGGCCGAAGGCGCCGTCGACGCGAATGACGCCGGCGGGCAGCAGGCTCTTGCCGCGGCGGAGCGCGGCCACTGCGCCAGCATCGATGGTTAGCGTGCCGCGCGGCTCTAGCGAGCCGGCGATCCATTTCTTGCGCGCGGTGACCGGGTTGGCCGGCGTGAGGAACCAGGTGCAGCGCGCGCCTTTGTCGATCGCCTGCAGCGGATGCTCGATGCGTCCTGACGCGATCACCATGTGCGTGCCGGCGGTGGTCGCGATCTTGCCGGCTTCGATCTTGGTGACCATGCCGCCGCGCGAGAGCTCGGAGCCGGAGCCGCCGGCCATCGCTTCGATCTCCGCGGTGATACGTGAGACCACGGGAATGAGCTTGGCGTCGGCATCGCCCGGCGGCCGATCGTAAAGGCCGTCGATGTCGGAGAGCAGCACGAGGAGATCGGCGCTCGCCATGGTGGCGACGCGCGCGGCGAGGCGATCGTTGTCACCGTAGCGGATTTCCGAGGTGGCCACGGTGTCGTTCTCGTTGATCACCGGCACCGCGCGCCAGTCGAGCAATCTCGCAATGGTCGAGCGCGCATTGAGATAGCGGCGGCGCTCCTCGGTGTCGGTCAGCGTCACCAGCACCTGTCCGGTGGTGATCGCATGCTCGCCGAGCACCTCGGCCCAGGTCCGTGCCAGCGCGATCTGCCCGACGGCCGCAGCCGCCTGGCTATCCTCGAGCTTGAGCGCACCCTTCGGCAGCTTAAGCACGGCGCGGCCGAGTGCGATGGCGCCGGAGGAGACGACGATGACATCACGCTTGTCGCGATGCAGTGCCGCGATGTCCTTGGCCAGCGCCGCGAGCCAGGCGCGCTTCGGCTTGCCGGCCGCGGAATCGACCAGCAGCGACGAGCCGACCTTCACCACGATGCGGCGAAAATCGGCAAGGGATGGAGTATCTTGCGCCATGACCGCCGCCTTCTAGCAGGGGCGACAGGCGAGGGAAACCTTCAGGCCTCGGCAGAGCTAGTGCGGCGAATTTGAAGTTCCTGGACCATTTGCGGCGGGCTCTTTCAGGAACTTCAAATTCAAAGCCGCACTAGAAATCAAATAGTTGCTAGTGCTCCTTTGTTTCCGGAGTTCGCATCTGAGCGTGCTGCAATGTGTGGCGAACTTCGGAAACGGAGCACTAGTCGGCCGCCAGCGCGGCCATGATCGCGTCCTGGATGGCTTGCCGGCCACTGCCACCATCGTCGCGCGGCAGCCGCGCGTCGTAGGCGATGCGTGCCGGCCGCTGGAACAGCAGCACGCGGTCGCCGATCTCCATGGCTTCGCCGATCTGATGGGTGATGAAGATCGCGGTCTTGTTGTTCCCCCGCACCAGGCGCACGAACTCCGCGCGCAGGTCGCGCGCCGTCATCTCGTCGAGCGCGGAGAACGGCTCGTCGCAGAGCAGGATTTCCGGATCGACGGCGAAGGCGCGCGCGATGGAGACGCGCTGGCGCATGCCGCCGGACAGCGCATGCGGATAGTCGTTCTCGTGGCCCTTGAGGCCGAGCCGCGCCAGCCAGCCGCGCGCCGTCTCCTCCGCCTGCTTGCGGTCGATGTCGAGGATTTGCAGCCCGAGCAGCACATTGTCGAGCGCGGTGCGCCAGGGCATCAGCCGGTCGCCCTGGAACACGATGCCGATCTTGCCGCGGAAATCATCGAACTCGCGGAACGGGTCCTGGCCGATCACTTCGACGCGTCCGCTCGACGGCTCGATCAGTCCGGCGACGATGTTGAACATCGTCGATTTGCCGCAGCCGGTCTTGCCGAGCACGGCGACGATGTCGCCCTTGGCGATGTCGAACGAGAGATGGTCGACCGCGGTGAATTCGCCGCGGCCGTCGGTGCGGCGAAACACCTTGCTGACGTCCTCGAAGCGGATCACTGGGGCCGGCGTCAGCATGGTTAGAGCGCGCGCTCGGAGACGGAGCGATAGCGCAGCACGAACGCCTCGATGGCGTTGATGCTCTGCTGGACGACGAGCACGAACAGCACGAGCTGCAGCGTCCACGCCATGGCGCCGGCCATATCGAAGAGTTGCTGCTGGCGTAAGAGCTGATAGCCCACGCCGCCCGTGGCGCCGACGAGCTCGGCGACCACGACGACGCGCGCCGCGTTGCCGAGATTGACCTTCCAGGCGGTGAGGATGCCGGGAACGATCGTGGGCACGATCATGTAGCGAAACAGCTGCCAGCGGCTCGGCCGGAACGACAGCGTCATCTCCAGGAGATCCTTGGACATGGCGCGGATGGCATCGAGGATCTGGAAGGTGAAAGCGGGCAGCGTGGTCATCACCATGATGAACAGCACACGGAATTCCGTGCCCTGGAACCAGATGATTGCGAACACCACCCAGGAGAGCGCCGGAATGCCCTGGAAGAAGGTGAGCACCGGCGTGATGAAATTCTCCAGCGTCTGCGAGCGCGCGATGAGCAGCGCGATCAGCGCGCCGAACAGGAAGGCGCCGAGCAGCCCGCCGAAGATGCGCGCAGCGGTGAGCAGCACGTCGACGAGCAGCGACCCGGTGATCAGCACCTCGATGGTGCGGCTGATGATCTCCGGCACCGGCGGAAACAGAAAGGGCGGGAAGAAAGTGGACAGCAGCTGCCACGCCGCGGCCAGCGCCAGCATGCTGACGGTGGCCTGCAGCGTGCGCGTGAGGCGCCCTCCGGTCATGGCAGCGGCTTGGCGTAGATCGTGTCGGACGACGGCTGCGTCTTGAAGTAGCCGACATCGATGCCGGCCTTGTACACGCCCTCGATCTGCGCCTTCACCTGCCCAGCCGGCACGACATTCATCCCGAGCCGCTCATTGCTCTTGATCAGCGAAATGAGCGCCGCGCGATCCTGCGGTGTCGCCTTCGGATCGATGATCGCGGCCGCCTCGTCCGGATTCTTGGCGATGAACTCGCCGGCGGCCTTGTACGTGGCGTAGAGCTTGGGGATCAGCGCCTGGTTGGCTTCGATCCAGTCGGTATGCGCGGCAACGCCGAGATAAGGAATAAGGTTGTTGCCGGCGAAGGCCGGCCAGGTCTTTTGCATGCCCGTGTCGAGCACGCGGATGTCAGGCTTCTTCGCCTTGAGCAGCGTATAGGCCGGCTCCCAGAGCTGCACGGCGTCGGCGCGATCGGCGACGGCGTAGCCGACCAGGCCCGGCGGCGCGGTGTTGACGACCTGGACCTTGGAGACGTCGACGCCGAGCTTCTTGGCGAAGAATTCGAACATCACATAGTTCGTCGTCGCGCGCGCGGCGACGAGCTGCTTGCCTTCGAGGTCCTTGAGCGACGTCACGTTCGGCCGCGAGGTGACGACGGTGCCCCAGAAGTCGAACAGGTTGAAGAGATACTGCACCTTGACGCCGCGAGTGTCGGCGAGGCCGACAGTGAGCAAGGCGGCACTGCCGCCAACCTTGAACTCGCCGGAGTTGAATTGCGTCGTATAGGCATCCGGTGGACGCTCGACGAACTCGATGTCGAGGCCGTTCGCCGCGTCGAGCTTCTTTGCCTTGATCACTGGCGGCATGAAGGCGCCGAGCGAGGGGAAGCCGAACACCACGATGGTGATTTTGTCGGCGGCCTGAGCCGCCGGCAGCGGGGCGAGCGCGATGGCGCCGAGTGCCGCGATGGCGAGAGCGCCGGCGCGCAGCCGGACTTTCAGTGCGGTCATGATCATCCTCCCAAAGGTGCGACGTTCTTTTCTGACGTCTTCACAGCACTAGAGTTTATGAATTTCGAGAGCTCATTGCAGGCGGAAAATTTGGGCAGCCAGGCCGCCATTGATGGCGGCCAGACGATCGGCGGGTAACTTCGCCTCAGCAACGATCTTCATCGGCTCGCCGTCGCCGATCGGAAACGGCATGTCGGAGCCCATCATGATCCGATCGGCGCCGATCATGTCGATGACAAAACGCAGCACGCGCGCATCGTGCAGGATGGTGTCGGTATAGACATGCGCCAGCGCCTCGACCGGATCGCCGACGTCCGGTGTGATCGCCTTGTTGCGCTTCAGGCGGCCAAGCACGAAGGGCAGACCCGCGGCGCCCATGGGCGCGAAGAACTTCGCCTGCTTGTAGCGCGTGATATGGCCGGCGCAGATGAGCCGCGCGATCGCGATCATGGCGTCGGTGATACGGCCGATGCCGTTGGCGAGCCCGTAACTCTCCACGCGCACGTCGCCCGCATCGAAGCTCGGGTGGATGTGGATCAGCGCGCCGGTCTCGTCGGCCGCCGCCCAGAACGCGTCGAGATCCTTGTGGTCGAGTGTGCTGCCGACGCCGCGCGGCAGCGTGCCGATCATGGCGCCGCGGAACCCGGCGGCGACCGCGGCCTTGAGCACGGCGCCGGCGCGCGCGCCGTCCTGCAGCGGCACGGTCGCGAGCGGGACGAAGCGCGGCTCGGCTTTCGCCGCGGCCATCAGCGCATCATTGATCAGCCGGCTCCAGGCCTCGCCTTCGGCGGCCGGCAACTCATAGCCGAACATGTCGACCCAGCCGCCGCAGACCTGCTTGTCGATGCCCTGTTTTTGCATCCAGACGACGCGGGCGGCGACGTCGGAGAGCGGCTTCGAGACCGGCCGCGTCGGCTTGCCGCCGGCAAAGGCGAAAGCGAGGCTGCCGGCGTCCTCGATGACGCGGACGCTGGGAAAGCGCACCTGCTCCTTGCGGATGGCGTCGAGCAGGCTCGCGGGCGCGAGATGGGCATGGGCATCGACGATCATCAGACGGGTCTCACTTGTTGCTGGCAGCGGCGATCATGTCGCCAAGCTGCGAGATTTTCATCGGGAGCTTGCTGACGGAAATGCCGAGCGGCTTGAGCGCGTCGTTGACCGCGCTCGAGAGCGCCGCCGGCGCGCCGAGATAGCCGGATTCGCCGGAGCCTTTCTGCCCGAGCACGGTGTGCGGCGAGGGTGTGCAGTGATGCACGATCTCGACGTTGGGCACCTCGTGCGAGGAGGGGAGCAGATAATCCATGAAGCTCTGCGCAATCATCTGGCCTTCGTCGTCATAGGCGAATTCTTCGTAGAGCGCCGCGCCGATACCGTGGGCGATGCCGCCCATGGTCATGCCGCGCACGATCTTCGGATTGATCACGGTGCCGCAGTCGTGGCCGACCACGTAACGCTTGATTTGCGGCAGGCCGAGGTCCGGGTCGATGGCGATGAGCAGGAGATGAAACTCGAAAGAGAAGCAGGGATACATCTGCACGCGCCCATCGGGCGTCGGCAGCGTGCCGCCGGTCGGCACCTGCATGATGTGGCTCACCGAGAGCCCCGGCTCCATGCCTTCGGGCAGGCGATGGAAGTTGCGATGCGCGATGGCGACGAGTTCGGCCCAAGTGAGCCGCCGTGTGCCGCCGTCGCTGACATTGCCGTCTTTGTACATCGCCCGCTCCGGCGCGATGCCAAAGTCCTGTGCGGCAATCGCCACGAGCTTCGCCTTGAGCTTCTGCGCCGCATGGAAAGCGGCGCCGCCGAGCATGATCGCCATGCGGCTGCCGACCGGGCTGTTGCCCGGCAACGAATTGAGCGAATCCGGCCGCGTCACGCGGATGCGGTCCGGATCGATCTCCAGCACCTCACCGACGACGGTTGAGACCAGCGTCTCGTGTCCCTGGCCGGCCGAGGTCGAGTGCATCGTCGCGGTGATGCTGCCGGTGAGATCGATGGTGATGCGGCAGGACTCCATCCAAGTGGTGGTGGTGTTCTTGGGATTGAGCAGCGGCTCGAACGAGGAATTGCCGCCGTTCGGCTCGAGGCAGGCGGAAATGCCAATGCCCGCAAGCATGCCTTCGCCGCGCAGCCGGTCGCGCTCACGCACCAGTTCAGCGTAGTCCGCCTTGGCCACCGCCTTGTCGACCACCGCAGGATAATCGCCGCTGTCATACGTGGTGCCGCTCGGGATCAGATACGGAAACTGCTCGGGCTTAATGAAGTTGCGCCGGCGCAGCTCCAGGCGATCGATGCCGAGATGGTTCGCCACCTCGTCCATCATCCGCTCGATGGCGTAATTGGTCGGCGATTGGCCGAAGGCGCGCACGGCCTCTTGCACGGTCTTGTTGGTGGTCACCGCGATCGCCTGGTACTGCACGCTGTTGATGCGATACGGGCCGACAATGGCGCCGACCGGCTTGCCGAGCTGGAATGGCGAACGCCCAGCATAGGCGCCGACATTGTCGAGTGCGCGCATCTTCATCGCGCGCACGATGCCGTCGTTGTCGAAGGCGACGTCGATGTCGAACAGCCGCTCGGGCCCATGCGCATCGCCGCCGCGCATGTTCTCCAGCCGGTCCTCGATCAGCCGCACCGGAAAGCCGAGCCGCCGCGCCAGATAAGCGGCGAGGACGGTGTGCTTGATGCCCCGCTTGACGCCGTAGCTGCCGCCGACGTCGACATCGTAGTGCACGCGCACCGAGGATGCCGGCAGCTTCATCGCCGTGGCGATCTGATCGGAATATTTCGGCATCTGGATCGAGGCCCAGACATCGAGCATCTCGTGCCAGGGGTCCCAACAGGCGAGCACGCCGAAGGTCTCGATCGGTACGGTCGAATTGCGCGCCCAGGTGACGCGGAATGAGAGCTGCCGCGGCGCTTCGCCGAAGTGACGCTCGACCTCGCCCCAGACGAAGGTGCGGTCGAGCAGCACATTCGTGCCGTGCGCGGGATGCACCAGCGGGCTCGCAGGCGTGATGGCATGCTCGACATCGACCACATGCGGCAGCGGCTCATAGACGACCTCGACCAGTTCGGCCGCATCCTCGGCGATCGCGCGGCTCTCGGCGACGACCGCCGCGACCCATTCACCCGAATAGCGCGCCTGTCCGACCGCAAGCGAGTAGCGCTGCACGCGCGGCGTATCGAGCCCGTTCATCATCGGATCGACGGCTGCGGCGAGCTCCTCGCCGGTCAGCACATGATGCACGCCGGGCAGTGCGAGTGCCGCGGATGCGTCGATCGAAACGATGCGCGCCGCCGCATGCGCGGAGGGGACGATTGCGACATGCAGCATCCCGTCGCGCTTGATGTCGGCGACGTAATTGCCGCGCCCGACCACGAA
>DASRGN010000027.1:0-229717 GCA_035651015.1 Pseudolabrys sp.
CGCCGGCCGGATCGAATACATAGGCGACGTCGAGACCCCAACTTTCGCGCTTGGGTGCGCGCGGCGGCTGCACGCCGTAACGCGCCGCGAGGTCGAGGGCTGCGATGTGCGGCCACCAGCGGTCGAGATCGCTCACCAACATATGCAACATGAAATTCTCGGCCCACGCCTGCACAAAATAGTCCTGCAGCAGGAATGAATAAGAGCCGAGGTGCATTTCCACCAAAGACGCGCCCAGCGGTTCGGCGCGGAAGCCCAGATCGGCATAGAACCGTTTGCTGACCGGAAAGTTCTTGGCCGGAACGAAGGGGCGCAGCGCAATGACGCTGTTGCCCAGGTCGGTTGCGGTTTGAATCATTGCGTCCTCCGTTCCCTTATCCCCTCAGCAACGCGCGCACGCCGTCGACGACGAATTGCACCGCCAGCGCCGCGAGCAGCACGCCGAGCAATCGCGACAGCACGACATTGCCGGTGATGCCGAGCAATTTTTCGATGCGCGTGGCGGCGAGGAAAACGGCAAGGCAGGCGGCGACGCCGACGACGATCACGGCGATCAACTCCGCCAGCAGCAGCACCTGACCGTCGGCGCGGCCCGCGAGCAAAACCGTCGCGGTGATCGCGCCGGGTCCCGCCATCAGCGGAATGGCGAGCGGGAAAGCCGCGATGTTGCGCACGCGCTCCTCGATGGCGCGCTCGGCGGTTTCCGACTGGCGCGGGATGCGCAGCCCGAACACCATTTCCGAGGCGATGGAGAACAGAAGCAATCCGCCGGCGATGCGGAAGGCGGGCAGCGAAATGCTCAGCGCCGCCAGCAGACGGTCGCCGACCAGGGCGCTGCCAACGAGAATTCCCGCCGCGATCAGCGAGCCGCGCAGGGCGACGCGGCGGCGGTCCTGACGCGAAAGGCCGTGCGTGATGGCGAGGAAGGTCGGCGCCAATCCGATCGGATCGAGCACGACAAGCATCGTCACCAGCGCGGAGATCAGAAAATCGAACGGCATGACCAACCAATCGGCCGTTGGAGGACGTTCATTGATAGCGCAGGGCGGCGGCGCGCGGCGCAATTTCTCCATCCGCCGCCGGCCGGCGCGCAAAAACGTCTCAGAATAGGCGTCCGCGGCAGCCGTCGAAGCGGGCGGAAACCAGCCCGGCGGACCGCCGGCGGCGGCGATTTTGCCGGCCCTGATCCGCGCTCCCGGGCTTGCGCATAAGCCATTGAATTACCATCTGAAAGAAGCGCCGCCGAACCGGCTTTTGTGGTGGCCTTGCGGCGCCGGATCGGCTATCAATTGAGGCAAGGATTCGCCACTCCGGTCGCCCCGGAATCCAGCCAGAAATCTTCGGGAATTTAAGCATTGTCGGACATCGAAAATCCCTCGTCGGGGGACCATTCCCCCTCTGACGTTCGTCCCGTCTCGATCACGGAGGAAATGAAGCGCAGCTACCTCGATTACGCCATGAGCGTGATCGTGGCGCGCGCATTGCCCGACGCGCGCGACGGGCTCAAGCCCGTGCACCGGCGCATCCTCTATTCGATGAACGAGAACGGGCATACGCCCGACAAGAAATACGTCAAATCGGCGCGCATCGTCGGCGACGTGATGGGTAAATATCACCCGCACGGCGACCAGGCGATCTACGATTCACTGGTGCGCATGGCGCAGGATTTCTCCATGCGGCTGCCGCTGGTGGACGGGCAGGGCAACTTCGGCTCGGTCGACGGCGATCCCGCGGCGGCCATGCGCTACACCGAATCCCGCCTCGACAAGGCGGCGCTGGCGCTGCTCGAAGACATCGACAGCGACACGGTGGATTTCCAGCCGAATTACGACGGCAACGAGAAAGAGCCGGTGGTGTTGCCGGCGCGCTTTCCCAATCTGCTGGTCAACGGCGCCGGCGGCATCGCCGTCGGCATGGCGACCAATATCCCGCCGCATAATCTCGGCGAGATCGTCGACGCCACCATCGCGCTGATCGACAATCCGGAACTCTCCATCGAGGACCTGATCGGCATCGTGCCGGGACCGGATTTTCCCACCGGCGGCATCATCCTCGGCCGCGTCGGCATCCGCGGCGCTTATCATCTCGGCCGCGGCTCCATCGTTATGCGCGGCAAGGTCGAGATCGAGACCATCCGCAAGGAACGCGAAGCCTTCATCATCACCGAGATACCGTACCAGGTGAACAAGGCGGCGATGGTCGAGCGCATCGCCGAGCTCGTTCGCGACAAGAAGATCGACGGCGTCGCCGACCTGCGCGATGAATCCGATCGCGACGGCTATCGTGTCGTTATCGAGCTCAAGCGCGAGGCGGTGCCCGACGTCGTGCTCAACCAGCTCTACAAGTTCACGCCGTTGCAGACGAGCTTCGGCGCCAATGTGGTGGCGCTCGACGGCGGCCGTCCGCTGGTGATGAACCTGAAGGACCTGCTCACGGCCTTCGTCAATTTCCGCGAGGATGTGGTCTCGCGTCGTACCAAGTATCTGCTCGGCAAGGCGCGTGATCGCGCTCACGTGCTGGTGGGCCTTGCGATCGCGGTTGCCAATATCGACGAAGTGATCAAGCTGATCCGCGGCTCCAGGGATGCCAACGAAGCGCGCGAAGGCCTGATGGCGCGCGACTGGCCGGCCAAGGACGTCGAAGCCATGGTGACGCTCATCGACGATCCGCGGCACCGCGTGTCGGAAAATGGGACGTACAAGCTTTCGGCCGAGCAGGCCAAGGCGATCCTCGACCTGCGCCTGCAGCGCCTGACCGCGCTTGGCCGCGACGAGATCAAGGAAGAGCTCGATAAGCTTGCCGCCGAGATCAGCGATTACCTCGACATCCTGCGCTCGCGCGTGCGCATCCAGTCGATCGTCAAGGACGAGCTCGCCAAGGTACGGGCGGATTTCGCCACGCCGCGGCGCACCGTCATCGCGGAAGCGATCGGCGAGGTCGATGACGAAGACCTGATCACCCGCGAGGAGATGGTCGTCACCGTCTCGCACCAGGGCTACATCAAGCGTGTGCCGCTCTCCACCTATCGCGCGCAGCGCCGCGGCGGCAAAGGCCGTGCTGGCATGCAGACGCGCGAGGAGGATTTCGTCGCGCGGCTGTTCGTCGCCTCGACGCATGCGCCGGTGCTGTATTTCTCCTCTCGCGGCAAGGTGTACAAGGAAAAGGTCTGGCGGCTACCCATCGCGGCGCCGCAGGCACGCGGCAAGGCGCTGATCAACATCCTGCCGCTGCAGCAGGACGAGCGCATCACCACGATCATGCCGCTGCCCGAGGATGAATCCACCTGGGCGACGCTCGACGTGATGTTCGCCACCACCAAGGGCACTGTCCGGCGCAACAAGCTCTCGGATTTCGCCGACGTGCGGCCCTCCGGCATCATCGCCATGAAGCTCGACGAGGGCGAAGCCATCGTCGACGTGCAGATCTGCACCGAAAAAGACGACGTGCTGCTCACCGCCAATGGCGGCCAGTGCATCCGCTTCCCGGTGCCCGACGTGCGCGTGTTCCAGGGCCGCACCTCGATGGGCGTGCGCGGCATTACGATGGATGCCGAGGACCGCGTGATTTCGATGAGCATCCTGCGCCACATCGACGTCACCTCCGAGGAGCGCGCCGCCTATCTTAAGCGCGCCAACGCGGTGCGCCGCGGCACCAATGGCGATGAGGTCGTCGAGGAGGCGGGCGCCGAGGCCGAGGAGCAGGTCAATGCCATCGAGCTCGGCGAGAAGCGCTATGTCGAGCTCTCCGCTGCGGAGCAGTTCGTGCTGACCGTCTCCGAGCGCGGCTACGGCAAGCGCTCGTCGTCCTACGAGTACCGGATCACCGGACGTGGCGGCAAAGGCATCGTCGCCATGGACATCTGGGAAGGCAAGAAAGGCGCCGAGAAGATCAAGGAAAAGATCGGCCGCCTGGTCGCGTCGTTCCCGGTCGAGGAAAGCGATCAGCTCATGCTGGTCACGAATGGCGGACAATTGATCCGCACCCGTGTCGCCGACATCCGCATCGCCGGACGCTCGACGCAGGGCGTCATCGTGTTCAACACCGCCGAAGACGAGCGCGTTGTGTCGGTCGAGCGGCTGAGCGAGGAAGACAACGGCGCGGAGTAAACTGCTTCACGGCGACGCCCTGATCCGTCATCCTGAGGTGCGCGCTCTTGCGCGCCTCGAAGGATGGCGGCCCCCGAATCCCGGGCCGTCGCCCTTCGAGGTTCGGCGACTTCGCCGCCTCGCACCTCAGGGTGACGGATTGAGTCTGGAGGCCGTCGCATGAACTACCAACTCTTCGCCGCGTTCCTGTTCATCACCCTCATCCTCGTGCTCACGCCCGGACCGATCGTCACTTTGGTCATCGCGACCGGCGCGACGCAGGGCACGCGCGCAGCGCTGGTGACCGTCGCCGGCACCACGATCGGCAACGCCATCCTGGTGACCACGATCGCCGCCGGCCTCGGCTTCGTTCTGCAATATGCGGCGATTCTGTTCGAGGTGCTCCGCGTCGTCGGGGCGGCCTATCTGATCTGGCTTGGCATCCAGGCCTGGCGCGGCGCCAGCCGCATGCAAGCCGGCGCGCCGGAGCCAGAGCGTCGCGTGCACTTCCGCCGCGGCCTCGTGGTGGCGCTGTCGAACCCGAAGACCATCGCTTTCTTCACGGCGTTCCTGCCGCAATTTGTCGATCCGACTTTGCCCGCCGGCCAGCAGCTTGCGGTGATGTGCACGGTCGCGATCATCATGGCCGGCTGCACCGACGCCGGCTGGGCTATAGCCGCGGGTGCGGGTCGCGCCTGGTTCATGAAGCCGGCGCGGGTGAAATTGCTCGGCCGGCTGTCGGGCCTGGCTTTGATCGGCGGCGGCGTCTGGCTATCGCTCGCGCGGCGCCCGAGTTAGCGCACTGATGCTTCCTGGATCGGCCGCAGATCGAGAATGCGATCGGTCGTGACTATGCGGATATTCTGGACCGGAACCTGGCCGTTCGCCGAGCAGCGCGGATAGGGCCAGGCCCGCTCGCACACCGGATTGAGCGCGACAGTGGTCTGCGGCTCCATGGCGCTCTTCGCCTGCACCGGTTCGACGGCCGGCGGCAGCGTCAGTATCCCGGCGATGATGGCGCTGGCGGCGACCGCCGCGATGAGCTTGAGCATGACTGCCCCCTGTCCAAAAGGGTTTTGTTGTCCTTTGGTCGTGCCCGGGCGGCGGAAGGTTCACGTTGATAGGCTGGCTTCTCGCCCTTGCCGGGCTGGAACCGTCGGGTTAGACCCGCCGCATGGCGCATACAGCCTTCTATGCCGGCTCCTTCGACCCGGTGACCAACGGCCATCTCGACGTGGTGCGCCACGCCGTGCGCCTGGCGGACCGGCTGGTCATCGCCATCGGTGTGCATCCCGGGAAGGCGCCGTTGTTCTCCGCCGAGGAGCGTCTCGCCATGCTGCAGGACACTTGCGCGTCGCTGGCGCGCGAGGCGAATTGCGAGCTCTCCTGCATGACCTTTGCCGACCTGGTGGTCACCGCCGCGCAGCGTGCCGGCGCGAGCCTGCTCATCCGCGGCCTGCGCGACGCCACCGATTTCGATTACGAGATGCAGATGGCCGGCATGAACGAGGCCATGGCACCTGCGGTGCAGACTGTGTTCCTGCCGGCATCGCCCTTGGCGCGCCCGATCACCGCCACACTGGTGCGGCAGATCGCCGGGATGGGCGGCGATGTTTCCGCCTTCGTGCCGAAAAGCGTGGCGGAGCGCCTGAAGAAGAAATTCGCGAAAGCCTAAATCCCGACATCAGTTCTGGAGTTCTCATGATCCGCAGTCTCGCCCTTTTTGCCGCGCTCGTCTGCGCGACCCCGGTTTTTGCCCAAGGCATGCAGCCGATGAAGCCCAATCCGGGCATGCAGGCGAAGCTGCCCGCCGGGCTCGATCCGCAGAACACGATTTTCCTCGACACCACATATGGCCGCGTCGTCATCAAGCTGCGCAACGACATCGCCCCCAATCATGCCGAGCGCCTCAAGCAGCTCTCGCGCGACGGCTTCTACAACAACGTGCCGTTCCATCGCGTGATCGAAGGCTTCATGGCGCAGACCGGCGACGGCCAGAACGGCAACGGCACCGGCGGATCGAAATATCCCAACCTGAAGGCCGAATTCTCCAACGTTCCGTTCAAGCGCGGCACTGTCGGCATGGCGCGCTCCAGCGATCCGAACTCGGCGAACTCGCAGTTCTTCATCTGCTTCGCTGACGCCTCGTTCCTCAACGGCAAGTACACCGTCGTCGGCGAGGTGGTGTCGGGCATGGACGCAGTCGACAAGATCAAGCGCGGCGAACCGGTGGTGAACCCGGATAAGATCCTGAAAATGCAGGTCGCCGCGGACGCGAAGTAACTCCAGCGAAAGAGACAATCATGGCCAAGCCGGAAGACACGCTTATCCTCGAAACCTCGCAGGGCCGGGTGGTCATTGCCATGCGGCCCGATCTTGCCCCAGGGCACGTCGCCCGCATCAAGGAGCTGGTGCGTGACGGCTTCTATGATGGCGTGGTGTTCCACCGCGTCATCGACGGCTTCATGGCGCAGACCGGCGACCCGACAGGCACCGGCACCGGCGGCTCGGGCAAGAAGCTCAAGGCCGAGTTCAACGACGAGCCGCACGTGCGCGGCACCGTCTCCATGGCCCGCGCGCAGAGCCCGGATTCCGGCGACAGCCAGTTCTTCATCTGCTTCGACGATGCCACGTTTCTCGACGGCCAGTACACGGCCTGGGGCAACGTCATCGAGGGCATGGAGAACGTCGACAAGATCAAGCGCGGCGAGCCGGTGAAGAACCCCGATAAAATCGTCAAGGCGACGATGGGCGGCTGAGATTTTCCCTCCTGTCTCAGGAGGGTGGGATGCGGACTGAGCTCTTCGATTTCGAGCTGCCGCCGGAGCGTATCGCGTTGCGGCCGGCCTCGCCGCGCGACGCGGCGCGACTGCTCGTGGTGCGACCTGGTCAAGCCCCGGAGCTCGAAGACCGCGGCGTGCGCGACCTGCCGGGGCTCCTGCGCGCCGGCGACGTCCTCGCGGTCAACGAGACCAAGGTCATTCCGGCGCGGCTGACCGGCCGGCGCGTTGGCCGCGGGGCGGGCGAGCCCAAGATCGAGGTCACCCTGCATAAGCGGCTCGACGGCTCGCACTGGCGCGCCTTTGCCCGCCCGGCGAAGAAGCTCGAGCCCGGCGACACGCTGCGCTTCGGGGAGGAAGGCAAGGTCTGCTTCCTCGGCCAGCTCGATGCTCAAGTTTTAGTGAAAGATGAGGATGGCGAGGTAACCCTCAGCTTCGCCTTTCATGGCCCGGTTCTCGACCAGGCGATTGAGGAGCGCGGAGACATGCCGCTGCCGCCTTATATCGCCTCCCGCCGGGCCCCCGACGACCAGGACCGCAGTGACTACCAGACCGCTTTCGCGCGGATCGAAGGCTCGGTTGCCGCGCCGACCGCGGGCCTGCATTTCACCGACGACCTGCTCGGCCGGCTGACGCAGCGCGGGATCGGCCTGCACAAGGTCACGCTGCATGTCGGCGCCGGCACCTTCCTGCCGGTGAAGGCTGACGACACCGCGCACCACGTCATGCATGCCGAATGGGGGACGGTGAGCGAGGAGACGGCGACCGCGCTCAACGCCGCGCGGGCGAACG
This sequence comes from Pseudolabrys sp., assembly GCA_035651015.1. Taxonomy (GTDB): domain Bacteria; phylum Pseudomonadota; class Alphaproteobacteria; order Rhizobiales; family Xanthobacteraceae; genus Pseudolabrys. The sequence goes on from DASRGN010000027.1 coordinate 7,658, forward strand.
GCGGGCGCATCGTCGCCGTCGGCTCGACGGCTCTGCGGCTCCTGGAAAGCTCGACCGATGCGCAGGGGCACATCCAGCCTTTCTCGGGCGAGACGTCGATCTTCATCACGCCCGGATATCGCTTTCGCGCGGTCGATCTGTTCATGACCAATTTCCATCTCCCGCGCTCGACGCTGTTCATGCTGGTCGCCGCGTTCAGCGGGCTCGAGACCATGCGGCGCGCCTATGCGCACGCGATCGCCGCGGGCTACCGCTTCTACTCCTATGGCGACGCCAGCCTGCTGTTTCCGGCTGCATCGGCACGCTAGGATTGTGGGCCGTCACCGACCCATGAACTGACGGCAGCATTTCCCACAAGGGGGGCGTCATGTCGTCAATCACTGCGCAAAGCCGCCGAAAATTTCTGCAATTTCTCGCCGGAAGCCCGTTGCTCGCCGGCAGTCTGCCGGCGCTCGCCGGCGAGGCCATTATCCCACCGAACAAACTGCCCGATCCGATCATCTGGGCGCCGCTGCGCAGCGAGGAGATCATCAAGAGCCCGAAGGAGGCGATCAACGTCTTCGACTTCGAGCCGGCCTGCCGGGCAACGGTGCCGCCGGCGCATTTCGGTTACATGGCGTCCGGCATCGATGACGAGGTGACGCTGCGCGCCAATCGCGAGGGCTTCCTCAAATTCGTGCTGCGGCCGCGCCGCCTGATCGATGTCAGCAAGGTCGACATGACCACCGACATTCTCGGGGTGAAATATGCGAGCCCCATCGTGACCGCGCCGACCGGTGGCAACCGTTTCTTCCACGAGGACGGCGAGCTTGCCGTCGCAAGGGCGGCAAAGGCCGGCAATCACCTACAAATTCTTTCCACCGTCACAAACTATGGCGTTGAGGACGTCGTCGCCGCCCGCGGGCAGCCGATCTGGTACCAGCTTTACGCCACCAACAAATGGGAGGTCGCGCAGGCCTTCGTCAAACGCGCGGAGAAGGCCGGATGTCTTGCGGTGGCGGTCACCGTCGATCGCTCCGGCGGGCGCAATCAGGAAACGTTGTTCCGTCTGCGTAAGACCGACACGCGCGAGTGCAGCGGCTGTCACGACCGCTCGAGTCTGCAGGCAAGCCTGGGGCGGCGCGCGATGTATGACGGTGTCGATGTTTCTGGGCTGAAGAACACGCAGGCCTCGGCGATGACCTGGGACTTCATCAAGCGCCTGCGCGACACCACCAAGATGAAGATCGTGCTCAAGGGCATCCTCGCCTACGAGGACGCGGCGCTCGCGGCCGACAACGGCATCGACGCCATCATTGTCTCCAACCACGGCGGCCGCAGCGAAGATTCCGGGCGCTCGACCATCGACGCGCTGCCGGAGATCGTCGACGCGGTGAAGGGGAGAATGCCGATCCTGATCGATAGCGGTTTCCGCCGCGGCACCGACATCGCTAAGGCGCTGTGCATGGGCGCCACCGCCGTCTGCGTCGGGCGGCCGTATCTGTGGGGCCTCGGCGCCTTTGGGCAGGCGGGCGTCGAGCGCGTGCTTGAGCTGCTGCGCACTGAGACCTATGCCATCATGCAGCAGCTCGGCGCGCCGACGATCAAGGACCTGGTGCCGAACATGGTGCGAAGGGCCTGACGGCGACCGGCCTTGATTGCCGAACCGATCTGATCCAGAAGCCGGTGTCGTCAACACAATCCGACACCGGCTTCCGACGTTTCCAGCGCATGCCCGATCCGTTTTCCTTCAAGCTCCTCGCCACCGACGGTGCGGCTCGCCGCGGCGAGATCGTGACGCCGCACGGCGTCATCAACACGCCGGCCTTCATGCCGGTCGGCACGCAAGGCACGGTGAAGGGCCTCAAGTCGGAGGACGTGCGCGCGACGGGCGCCGAGATCGTCCTCGGCAACACCTATCATTTGATGCTGCGGCCGACCGCTGAGCGCATCGCCGAGCTCGGCGGCCTGCACGTGTTCATGAACTGGCCGCTGCCCATTATCACCGATTCCGGCGGTTTCCAGGTGATGTCACTCTCCGAGCTGCGCAAGCTCGACGAGGACGGCGTCACCTTCCGCTCGCATCTCGACGGCAGCATGGTGGCGTTGACCCCCGAGCGCGCCGTCGAGGTCCAGCTCCTGCTCGGCTCTGACATCGTGATGCAGCTTGACGAGTGCCTCAAGTTGCCGGCGAACGGGGACGAGATCGAGCGCGCGATGCAGCTGTCGCTGCGCTGGGCCGAACGCTGCAAGCGCGCCTTCGAGCGCGCGCCGGTTGGGCGGGCGCTGTTCGGCATCGTGCAGGGCGGCGACGACATCGTCCTGCGTCTCGCAAGCGCCCGTGCGCTGATCGATATCGGCTTTCCGGGCTATGCGATTGGCGGGCTCGCCGTCGGCGAGCCGCAGGAGGTGATGCTGAAAACCGTCGAGGAAGTGATGCCGGCACTTCCCGCCGACCGGCCGCATTACCTGATGGGTGTCGGCACGCCGGACGATCTTCTCGAAAGCGTCGCCCGCGGGATCGACATGTTCGATTGTGTGCTGCCGACGCGTAACGGCCGCCACGGCCTCGCTTTCACCCGCCACGGCGCCATCAATCTGCGCAACGCGCGTCATGCTGCGGACCCGCGGCCGCTCGACACCGAGAGCCCGCATCCGACGGCACGCACATATTCGCGCGCGTACCTGCATCATCTCGTCAAGGCCAATGAGACGCTCGCCGGGGTGCTGCTCTCGACCGTCAATCTCGCCTACTACCAGCAGCTGATGGCCGGGATGCGCGACGCCATTGCCGCGGGCCGCTTCGCCGCATTCCGCGAGCAGACCCGCGAGGGCTGGGCGCGGGGGGACATTCCACCGCATTAGTCGAGGCGTTTGCGCTGCCGGGCTCGCCTCGCTATGCACTCCCGCATCGTCCCACGTCACGGTCCCATCATGCAGGTCACCCTGGAAACACTGAGCCGCCGCCGCAAAACCGCCTTTAGGTTGCCGCCGCTCTCCTGCGACGCCCATTGCCACGTCTTCGGCCCGGCGGCGAAATTTCCGTATGCGCCGAACCGCCGCTACACGCCGCAGGACGCGCCGAAAGAGGCGCTGGCGATGCTGCATGCGCATCTTGGCATCGAGCGCGCAGTTATCGTGCAGGCGAGCTGCCACGGCACCGACAATCGCGCCATGCTGGACTGCATCGCGTCGCATCCGCAGCGCTATCGCGGCGTCGCTATTGTCGACGACAGTTTCACCGACGCCGACTATGACGCGCTCGATCGCGGCGGCGTGCGCGGCGTACGCTTCAATTTCGTCAAGCATCTCGGCGGCGCGCCTGACCTGGCGGTGTTCCGCCGCGTGCTCGATCGGATCAAGGACCGCGGCTGGCACGTGGTGCTGCATGTCGACGCGCCCGACATCATTCCGCTCTCGGAGATGATCCGTTCGCTGCCGCTGCCGTTCGTCATCGACCATATGGGTCGCGTGCCCGGCAAGGCCGGCCTCGAGCAGCCACCGTTCAAGGCACTGCTCGAGCTTTTCAAGCTCGAGCATGCCTGGATCAAGGTGTGCGGCGCCGAGCGCATCTCCATGCCGCCTTACGCCGAGGCGATCCCGATCGCCAAGGCGCTGGTCGCGGCGCGCGGCGACCGTGTGCTTTGGGGTACCGACTTTCCGCACCCGAATGCGACGCACGAGGCGGACGAGGCTGATCTCGTCGATCTGGTGCCCAAGATCGCGCCTGATGCTGCAGCACAACACCGCCTGCTGGTGGAAAACCCGGCGCGGCTTTATGGTTTCGGACGATAACAACAAGACGACGCCAAGACGGTGGAGGACGACAATGCGAACGACTGATCAGCCGCGGATAGGGCGGCGGATGCTGCTGGCTTTGGCTGCGGTACTGCTGGCGGTACCTTTTGTCGCGCCGGCGCAGGCAAAATGGCCGGAACGGCCGGTGAAGCTCGTGCTGCCCTTCGGCGCCGGCGGAGTCGCCGACGTCACCTCGCGCATTGTCGCGGATAAGCTCGGCGAGAAATTCGGCCAGCGGTTCTATGTCGAGAATATGCCGGGCCCAGGCGGCATCAATGCTGCACGCGCGGTGATCACCGCGGCACCCGACGGCTACACGCTCGGCCTCGTCACCAACGGCACGCCGATCAGCGTCGCGCTGTTCAAGAAGCTCCCGTTCGATCCGGTCAAGGACTTCGAGATGATCTCGATGCTCGGCCAGTTCGATCTGGAGTTCGCGGTCAATCCGGCCTCGCCATACAAGACGCTCGGCGATTTCATCAAGGCGGCAAACGAGAAGCCGGGCGAGCTCAATATCGGCACCATCGCTGTCGGCAGCACGCAAAATCTCGGCGCCGAATTGTTCAAGTCGATGGCCGAGATCAAGGCGCAGATCGTGTCCTACAAGAATTCGCCGGACGTGGTCGTGGCGCTGCTGCGCAATGACGTGCAGATGCTGGTCGAGTTTCCGCCGGCGATCCAGGGTCAGGTCAACGACAAGAAGCTGACGGTGGTCGCGACGTCGTCGCCCAAACGTTCGCCGCTCGAACCGAACTATCCGACCGTCGATGAAGCCGGCGTCAAAGGTTATGAGGTGACGTCGTGGAACGGTGTGTTCGCGCCGAAGGGCACGCCGAAGGAGATCGTCGACGCGATGAACCAGGCGATGCGTGAGATCCTGGCGCAGCCCGATCTCAAGGCGCGTTTCGCCACCGTCGGCGTCCTGCCGGCTCCGAGCTCGCCGGAAGAGCTGATGACGCGGCTGACCACCGACATCAAGAAGTACAACGACATCGTCGACAAGGCGGGTATCGAGCGCAAGTGAGCCGACGATGGCGACGCCGGAGGCAGTGAGCATCTGGTCGACGCCGATCGATCTTTATTGCGAGCGCACCGACGCCTCGTTCTGGTCGGAGCCGGTCAATGCCGTCAGCAATGCGGCGTTCCTGATCGCCGCTTTCGTTGCCTACCGCATGTGGCGGCAACGGGGGCGGCGCGACCTTGCCACGTTGGCCTTGATCGGCGTGGTGGTGCTCGTCGGCCTCGGCTCCTTCACTTTTCATACCGTCGCAACGCGCGGCGCCATGCTGCTCGATGTCGGGCCGATCGGCCTGTTCATCTACGGCTATTTCCTGCTGGCGCTGCGCCGCTTTCTGCGGCTGCCGTGGCTTGTCTCGGTCGCCGGCTTGATCGGCTTTGTGGTGTTGTCGACCGCGCTTGCCGATCGGGTGCCGCGTGAATTCCTCAATGGCTCCAGCGGGTATTTCCCGGCACTCGCAGCGCTCATCGTGATCGGCGCCCTGACGCGCTCGACGCCATGGGGCAAGGTGCTGCTCCTCGCCGCTGTGATCTTCATCCTGTCGCTCGTCCTGCGCATCATCGATCTCGATATTTGCAATGCGGTTCCTCTGGGAACGCACTTCCTCTGGCACATTTGCAATGCCATCGTGCTCTATCTGGCGCTGCGCGGAGCCATCGCAGAACGTTCCGCCAACGCCGCTTGAGACAAAGACTGCGTCCAGGGAGGACATGATGCGATCGACGAACTTGCTCGCCGGTGTGGCAGTGCTGACGGCGCTGGCGATCCCGGCAGCCGCGCAGATGCAGAAGATCGGCGATCCGCCGGAGGCGAAGAACATGCGCCTCGTCGGCATGAACGACCTGCAGGGGCGCAGCGCTTATCAGCCAAGCGTGCATCACCAGGGTGACCGCTACATCGCCTATATCGGTCACCATGGTGGCACCGACGCGGTGCCGAAGCCGATGAATCCACTGACCAAGCAGGCGGAGTTCAACGGCACCTCGATCGTCGACGTCACCGATCCCGCGCATCCGAAATACCTGCATCACATTCCAGGGCAGGAGGGCCTCTACGAGGGCGGCGGCGGACAGATGACCCGTGTGTGTGACGGCAAGACGCTGCCCAAGGGCGATCCCAACGCCGTCTATCTGCTGCGCACCTTTGGCGGTGCCGCGCATGAGATCTGGAACGTGGCCGATCCGAGCAATCCGAAGCTCGTCTCGCGCATCGAGGGCGGCCTCAAAGACACACACAAGAACTGGTGGGAATGCGACAGCGGCATCGCCTACCTCGTCTCCGGCGCGCCGGATTGGCGCATTCGCCGCATGACGCAGGTCTATGACCTTAGCGATCCCGCGCATCCGGTGAAGATCCGCGACTTCGGCCTGGTCGGACAGCAGCCGGGCGCTTCCGGCAGCATTCCGACCGAGCTGCACGGCATGATCTCGACCGGTCCGCAAGGCAATCGCGTTTATTTCGGCTACGGCACCAACAAAGGCGGCATCTTGCAGATCGTCGACCGCAAGAAGCTGCTCGAAGGCCCGAAGGAGCCGACGCCGGAGAACCTGCGCTATCCCGTGGTCGGCGAGATGGATGCGTCGCCGCTCATCGGTGTGCACACGGCATTTCCGCTCGGCAAGGTCACCATTCCGGATTTCGCCAAGGACAAGTTCGGCGCCCAGCGCGACATGATCATGGTCGTCGACGAGGGCCTGGTGAACGAATGTCAGTCCGGCGAAGCGCGGCAGATGGTGTGGTTCGTCGACGCCACCATCGAGGCGAAGCCGATGGTCGTTGCCAATTTCACCGTGCCTGAAGCGAGCGGACATTTCTGCGACCGCGGCGGCCGCTTCGGCTCGCATTCGTCCAACGAGAGCATGGCGCCGGTGTTCTACAAGAAGCTCGCTTTCGTCACCTGGTTCAATGCCGGCGTGCGCGCGCTCGACATCCGCGATCCGTATCACCCGCGCGAGGTCGGCTACTTCATTCCGTCGATCACCGCGGCGACCGACAAGCGCTGCATCAAGGTCGACGGACAGGAGCGCTGCAAGGTCGCGATCCAGAGCAACAACGTGGAGACCGACGATCGCGGTTATATCTATGTCGTCGATCGCGCGAACACCGGGCTGCACATCCTCGCGGTGACCGGCGAAGCGAAGGAGGTCGCGGGGCTGAAGTAGCGCTTACGGCCCACCGTAGAGCCACGCCATGCTGTCGTAGGACTGCTCCGGCGAGCGGTCGGAGAGCATCTGGTCGCGCAGTTCCGCCGTCGGACCGCGCGCGTGATAGAACTGGCCGTAGACCGCGGCCATGATCTGCACCCGCGCGGTGCGCAGATAGCGCTCCTGCTGATAGGCGAGAAAGGCAGCGTTCGGATCGTCGGGCTTTTTCGCGACGCATTCGGCGAGGATCACCGCATCCTCGGTCGCCATGCAGGCCCCTTGCGCAAGATACTGCAGCATCGGATGCGCGGCATCGCCAAGGAGCGTGACGCGGCCCTTGGTCCAGTTCTTTACCGGCTCGCGGTCGCAGAGCACCCACATGCGCCAGGTTTCGATGCGCTCGAGGAGCCGCAGCACTTCCGGCCGCTCACCCTTGAAGTGCTTCCACAGAAGCTCGGTCGAGCCTTCGGCGTTCCAGCCTTCCTCGTAGTGATCGGAATGAAAGACGGCGACGAGATTGTAGAGCTCGGCGCGGCGCAGCGGATAATGCACGAAGTGTGTGCGCGGCCCCGCCCACAGCACCACGTCGGGGCGCCAGAGGTCGTCCGGCACTTCGCTGCGCTTGAGCACCGCGCGATAGGCGATATGGCCGGACACGCGCGGCTTGCCGTCACCGACGATCTCTTCGCGCACCTTCGACCACATGCCGTCGCAAGCGATGAGCGCGCGGCCCTCGACGCGCTCGCCGCCTTGCAGCGCGACACTCACGCGATCGCCATGATCTTCATAGCCTTCGACGTGGCGGTTGTTCTCCAGCGTGATCAGATTGCTGCCCTGGCAGGCCTTGAGGAAGGCGCCGTGGATGTCGGCGCGATGCGTCACCGCATAGGGCTGGCCGAAACGCTCGTGAAAGCCCGGAGCGTTGAGCGCGATGCTGGTGATGAGCTTGCCGGTGAGCGCGTCGCGCATCTCCATGCCCGGCGGGCGGTGCGCATCGGCGAGCACGGCGTCCTTGAGCCCGATGCGCTCGAGCACGCGGAAGATGTTCGGACCGAGCTGGATGCCGGCGCCCACCTCGCGGAATTCTGGCGATTGCTCGAGCACGCGCACCGGAAAGCCCGCGTGCGCCAGCGAATAGGCCGTGGCCAATCCGCCAATGCCGCCGCCGACGATCAGGAACGGCAGCTCTCCATTCGTGCGCGCCATCGATCCTCCTTGGTTTCCGCTTTTTTAGTGCCCCGAACCCGAAGTTCGCTCTGAGCGCGCTGCAACGTGTGGCGAACTTCGGAATCGGGACACTAACGATGTCGCGCCGGTACTCTAGGACGCGGGCCGCGCCTCGGCCAAGGTGGGCGACGACGGGCCACGCATGCAAAAACCCGCCGGATTGCGCCGGCGGGTCGTTGAGTGAAGCGGAAAAGAACGAAGCGTTCTATTTCGTCAGCTGGCCGCGCAGCTCGCCGGCCTTGTTCGCCTCGGTGTGCAGGTTGACGTACCACTTGCCGGCAAGCAGGTCGGCAGCCTGTGCGTCGGTAAGCGTCGCGGAGCCCTCGAACGGGCTGGCATTCGGGCTGATCGGAATGGCGACGCCGGCATTCTTGCCGGCTTCGGCGGGACCGTGGAAATGCGCGGCCGTCGCCGGGCCGGAAAGGCCGGAATAAGTGCCCTTCCAGGTCAGCTTCTTGCTGTTGGTATCGTACGCCGCCGTGACCGCACCGGTCCCGGCACTGGAATTGGGTGGTACTTCAGTCTTGCCCGACAAGGTCGCCTTCAGGTTGACCACCTCGGCCGAGGCCGGCAGCGCGAATGCCAACGCAGAGACGCAAGCAAGGCCCGTCAGCGCGGATCGTAAGAACGTCGAACGCATGGGTTTCCTCCTCCCTGGCGAGGCTTCGTACAGCCTCTCGTCGCCAACACTACAGGAGAAGTCTTATTCCGGCACCAGTTCCGGGCTCTCGGCTGGTGTGAGCGTCGGCAGGATGACGCTGGTCGTGAGCCCACCGCCGCACGAATCGCAACGCCACGTATGACGGATCTCGCCGTCGTCGATCAGCTCGGAGGCCTCAGGCGCGAGCAGGCAGTCGCCGCAGTGTGGGCAGAGGGGAAACGCGCTGCATCCTGGCCGGGCGGAAACACTCATTACGCCGTGGTCAAATCGCATGACGTCCTCCTGCATTTGCGCGGGTTTGTTGACTTGCGCTCGCACGGGTAGAGGCGCTGTGTGGCGAGGCAAAGACGCTTTCGTGAAACGCCCGTGGCCTGGCGATGGCGCGACGCCGCAAGCGTTAAGAACGCGCGTGTTTGCGCGCGTGACGCGATGTTCACGATCGGGTGAGGCTCGGGTGTCGGTGATTTGGTGAGCGCGCCGGGGATCGAACCCGGGACCCCGTGATTAAAAGTCACGTGCTCTACCAGCTGAGCTACGCGCTCCCGCGCGCTGTGTTAGGGGGGGCGGGATGCCCGGTCAATAGGCGGAATCCGGCGGATTCTTGAACTCCCACGGCTATTTCCATCTGCTAGAATCCGGCCGACCCATTGGATTTGGAGCCGCAATGCCGATCGTCAACCGCATCGCCGATTTCCATGCCGACATCACTGAATGGCGGCGCGATCTGCATCGGCATCCCGAGATCCTCTACGAGGTGCACCGTACCGCCGCGAGCGTCGCCGACCGGCTCAAGGCCTTCGGCTGCGACGAGGTGGTCACCGGGCTTGGCAAAACCGGCGTCGTTGGCGTCATCCGCGGGCGCAAGCCCGCGACCGGTGCACGCAAGGTGATTGGGCTGCGCGCCGACATGGACGCGCTGCCCATCGAGGAGGCGACGGACCTTCCCTACAAGTCGACGATGCCGGGCAAGATGCACGCTTGCGGCCATGACGGGCATACCGCGATGCTGCTCGGCGCCGCGCGCTATCTCGCGGAGACGCGCAACTTCGCGGGCACCGCGGTGGTGATCTTCCAGCCGGCGGAGGAGGGTGGCGCCGGTGCCAAGGCGATGCTCGATGACGGCATGTTCGACCGCTTCGGCGTCGAGGAGGTCTACGGCATGCACAATTATCCGGGCATGCCGATCGGCTCATTCGGGACCCGTCCCGGCCCGATTATGGCAGCGGCCGACTACATCACCATCGACATCGAGGGTCACGGCGGTCACGCGGCACGCCCGCATGTGACCATCGACACGGTTCTGGTCGGCGCGCAGATCATCAACGCGATCCAGTCGATCGTCTCGCGCAATGTCGATCCGCAGCACGCCGCCGTGGTCTCGATCACGGTGTTTCGCGCCAGCACTGCCGACAATGTGCTGCCGCAGACGGTGCAGCTGCGCGGCACGGTGCGCACGCTCGACGAAAGCATCCGCGAGATGGTCGAAGCGCGGCTGCGCATGCTGATCGAGAGCACCGCGGCGGCCTATGGCGCGACGGCCAAGCTCACCTACCGACGCAATTATCCGGTGCTGTCCAACCACGCGAAGGAGACCGACTTCGCCGCGTCGATCGCCGGCGAGGTCGCCGGCAGCGAGCGCGTCGACACCGATCTGCCGCCGATGATGGGCGCGGAGGACTTCGCCTTCATGCTGCAGGCGCGCCCCGGCGCTTTCATCTGGATCGGCAATGGCGACAGCGCTGGCCTGCATCACCCGTCGTACAATTTCAACGACGAGGCGATCCCGTTCGGGACGTCCTATTGGGTGCGGCTGGTGGAGACAGCGCTGCCGGCTTGAGCAGCGTCGCGATTTACTGGACGAGCTCGGCCTGTTTCTCCGCGGTGGCAGGCGCTGGCGCCTTGGCCACGGCTGCGGGAGCTTCGCGCCCGAGCACCTCGGCGAGCTTGCCCTCGAGCGCGCGCCACGTGGCGAAGTCGTTGAGCGGCGTGCGCTCGAGCGTTGCCAGCACCACGGCCGCGATGAAGGGCAGTGCCTGGATCACCAGCACGAAACCGAAGAAGTTGATCTCGTGGATGTCGATGTCGTTCATCGCCACCACATAGACGGCGCTGGCGAGCAGCAGCACCGCAATGATCGCTTCCCAGAACGCCTTGAAGTCGCTGGCGCGGCGACGCAGCCCCGCGCCACCCTTGGCGGTGCGCATGAAGGGCAGATGGTCCTTGATGATGCCGTTGGCGACGGCGCGGGCGACGGTCCACTGCACCGACATGGCGGCGAATACCGCGCCAAACATCTGCGCCGGACGGATGGCGACGCGCAGGCGATAGAGCGAGACGAAATGCGCGATTGAGATCACGAAGGTCGCGACGATCGGAACGGTGAGGACCTTGTCTGGCACCGCGATGTGCCAATACGCGATCACCGGCGCCCAGATGATATTGAGGATGGCCATGGCGACGCCGATGCTCTCGGCGCCGAGCCAGTTGAGCCAGCCGAGCGCGAATTCGCGCTTCTGCTCGCGCGTCAGTCGGCTCGCGCCAGGCAGGAAGCGCTTCCAGTGCTTCTTCACGATCTGTAAGCCGCCATAAGCCCAGCGGAAGCGCTGCTTCTTGTAGGCGTCGAAATTGTCGGGAAGGAGCCCGTAACCGTAGCGCTTGTTCGTGTAGTGCGCGGTCCAGCCGAGCTCGAGCAGCGTGAGGCCGAGATCGGTGTCCTCGCAGATCGTGTCGCTCGACCAGCTGCCAGCGGCTTCGAGCGCGGTACGCCGGATGAGGCACATGGTGCCGTGCACGATGATCGCGTTGAACTCGTTCCGCTGCACCATGCCGATGTCGAAGAAGCCGGCATATTCGCCGTTCATGGCATGATGCATGACGCTGCGATCACCGTCGCGGTGATCCTGCGGCGCCTGCACCAGCCCGACCTTTGCGTCGGCAAACGCGGGGACGAGGTCGCGCAGCCAGCTCGGCTCGACGGCATAATCGGCATCGAGCACCCCGATGATCTCGGCGTCGCTTGCGGTGTGGATCAGCGCAAGGCGCAGCGCGCCGGCCTTGAAGCCGGTCAGGTTTTCCGCGTTGACGAACTTGAAGCGCTCGCCGAGCGTCTTGCAGTGGTCCTCGACGGGGCGCCACAGCGCCGGATCCGGCGTGTTGTTGATGACGACCACGCACTCGAAATTCGGATAGTCGAGGCGCGCGATGGAATCGAGCGTCTGCTTGAGCATCTCCGGCGGCTCGTTGTAGGCCGGGATGTGGATCGACACTTTCGGCGCGAACGCCTCGGGCACCAGTGACGGCGCAACCGCGAGCCGCCGCGGTCCGCGGCCGAAGGCGATGGCCGCGATCTCCTCGATGCGCGCGAGCGTGATGGCGACGAGCGGCAACAGCAGCACGGTGCCAATGCCGAGCGCAATCGCCGCGCCGACCACGAAATAGTGCGAGTACCAGTAGCCGAAGACGAGCGCGAACCATGCGCCGACCACGTTGGCCGCGGCCGCAAGCAACGCGACCTGGCTTGCCGTCGCGGTGGTAATCGCCAGCACCGGGAGCGAGAGCAGCACGCCGAGCAGCAGCGCGAGGCCGGCGACCTTCCAGTATTCAGCGTCGAAGATCGGGCCGGTCCAGCTGAACTTCGGCTGGTCCTTGGCGTTGAAAATGCCCCAATACGGACCGACGCCACCTTCGTTGGTTTTCCACGGCTGATCGATGGCTTCGATGATGTTGTAGTCGATGCCGTAATGGTCGGCGCGGGAGACGAAGTCGCGCAGGATCTGGGCCTGATCGAGCCGGCCCGGATCGGCGTTCTTGTAATTGTAGCCGGCGCTCGGCCAGCCGAACTCGGCGATCACGATGCGCTTGCCGGGGAATGCCTGGCGCAGGCGGTCATAGATCTCGATGGTGCGGTCGACGACCTGCGAAGCCGGGACGCCTTCCCAATAGGGCAGGATGTGGACCGCGATGAAATCGACGGCGGAGGCGAGCTCGGGATGATCGAGCCACACGCTCCAGATTTCACCGGTCGTCACCGGCACTGAGGTTTCGCGCTTCACGCGTTGGATGATCTTGATCAGCCGCTGGACATTGATGTTCTCCAGCACGCGCTTTTCGTCGCTGGTGCCCTGGCTGTTACGCAGGAGCTTGCGCTCGTCTTCGGACAGCCGGTCGTCCTTGCCGACCAGAATGGTGTTGCCGCGGTAGATCGTTTCGTTGCCGACCACCAACGCCTTCACGTTGGAGTGGCGCCGCGACAGCTCGATAGCGGAGCGGATTTCCTGCTCGTTGCGCAGCGCGTCGGCAAGGATCGCGTCGTCCCGCTGCTTCATGTTGCCCTGCAGCCAGGCGCCGGCGGTGACGCGCAGGTCGTATTCGGGGGCGATATTGAGCACCTGCTCGACCCCGCCGGTCGAGGAATAGAGGCGGATCGCGCGGCTGACTGATGAAATCGCGCGCAGATCGCCGCGAATGCGGGCAACGGTTGGCCGGTCGCGATTGGGATCGGAGGCGTCAGCCAACGGCGTGTAGGACACGCTGGCCAATTCGCCGTCAAAGCCGGGGGCGGTCGCGTGGCCCCTAAAGAGGGCCCAAACCCCAAAATGTACGCACGCCACAAGCGCGACAATGGCGGCGACGGAGCGCATCACTCAAAACCAAATGGGGCAGGAAAGCACGAACCCGAACCCGTCCCCTGGGTTCGACCGAGACGTTTGCGGCAGTGCACCGTATCTCGGCACGAGGTTAGCGTGCAAGTACGAAGCACTCATGGCAATTTCAAGATGTTCTACTCCAGCCGCCCGCGGTACCGGTAACGCCGCTAGCGGGGGGTGGTTCCTTCGGCGGGAGGCGGTGGCGCCGCCTGGGCGGCGGCAGGGCTCGGCGGCAGGCCTGGATTGAGCCAGCAGGCGTGCACCCGACTGTTGAGGTCGCCGGTCGCCTTGGGATCGATGTTTCCCTGGCGCACCAGGCAGCGGAAAGTCTGCTGCACATGGCCGCCGGGGCAGCCGAAACGGTCGTAAAGATCGAGATGGCGGAAGGCGGTGTCGAGATCGTCGCGCCAGAGCAGGCTGACGACCCGGCGGCCCAGCCAGACGCATTCCGGATTGCCCGCCGGTCCGCTGACCACCCGGCCAGCCTCGGCGATCTCATCGATCTTCTTCTGGCTTTCCTTGGCCGCCTCGGCGGCCGCCTTTTGCTGCTCGGGGGTCTGCTTGTCGTTGCTCTGAGCAAAGACACCAGTCGACGGCAAAACGAAAAGCAGCACCGCGCAAAGCGCGACCGCAAATGAACGACAGTTCAGAAAGCCCATGGTCCCGCTGTTGTTGTTAGGCCGCGTCACTCGTGCCCGGTTTTCGAAGTTCGTAACACATTGCGGCACCCTCAGGTACGAGCTTCGAAAACCAAAGGGCACCAGCGACTCCATGCTTTCTAGTGCCGCCGATTTGAAATTCCTGAGCGAACTTGCGGCAACTGCTGCAGGAATTTCAAATCGGCGGCACTAGCCGGCCCTGTGCGACCGGAATTCGTCAGTATTGCGGCGTGTTAGGCCCGCACCCACCGCACGGAAGTTGGCCCGAACGTGAGTATTTTGTCCAGCAGAACCAACCGGTTTGATTAAAGACGCGCCTTCTTGGCAGCGACGTCAACGCAGGTTAAGCCGGTAGTCACCCATGAGCCTCCCCGCAAGCTCTTCGCTGCGCCTTGCCGCCGGACTGTTCGTGTTGTCGGCGGTCGCCATCGTTGCCGCCTGGGCGCGGCTCGGCGCCCCGGTCGAAATGCCGCAGGCGCCGCTGGCCAAAGGCGAGAAGCTTTACTGCGTCTCCTATGCACCGTTTCGCGGTAGCCAATCGCCGCTCGATCCGAATGTGCGTATCGAGCCCTGGCAGATCGACGACGACATCGCGCGGCTCTCCGCGCTCACCGACTGTGTGCGCACCTATTCGATTGAGCTTGGCCTCGATCACGTGGTTGAGGTGGCGCAGCGCCACGGCATGAAGGTGTTGCTTGGGCTGTGGGTATCGAACACGCCGACGAAGACGCGCGTGGAGATGGAAAAGACCATCGCCCTTGCCAATCAGTTTCCCAACACCGTGCGCGCCATCATTGTCGGCAATGAAGTGCTGCTGCGTGGCGACCTCGGGGCGGCCGATCTCATCGCCGATATCCGCGAGGTGAAATCGCGGGTGCATGTGCCGGTCACCTATGCCGACGTCTGGGAGTTCTGGCTGCGCAATCGCGACGTGGCGAGCGCCGTCGACTTCGTCACCGTCCACATCCTGCCCTATTGGGAGGATTTTCCGATCCCGGCGGACCAGGCCGCTTTCCATGTCGAAGCTATCCGCCGGCGCGTGGTTGAGGCGTTTCCCGGCAAGGAGATTCTGATCGGTGAGGTCGGCTGGCCGAGCCATGGGCGCATGCGTGAAGGCGCGCTGCCGTCGCCTTCGAACCAGGCACGCGTCGTGCAGGACGTGCTGGCGCTTGCCAAGCGCGAAAATTTTCACGTCAACCTGATCGAAGCCTTCGATCAGCCGTGGAAGCGCTATCTCGAAGGCACGGTCGGCGGCTATTGGGGTTTTCTCAGCGCCGACACGCGCGCCTTCAAATTCGACTGGGGCGACGCCGTCTCGGATCACCCCTCTTGGCGTTGGCAGGCAGCCGGCGGCGTGCTGTTCGCGCTGTTGGTGTTCGGCGCGGCCGTTGTGACGGGGCGGAAGCATAAAGTCGGCGTGGTGAGCTGGACGGCTGTCGCCATCAGTGCGATTGCCGGCGGAGTCTTTCTCGGATGGACCGTTGAAAATGTGCCAATCGAGAGTCTCGGCATTGGCGGCTGGGTGCGTTCGCTCGCATTCACTGCGGTCGCGTTTGCTGCCGCTCTGGTGACTGCGGCCGCGCTGGTGGTGAAAATCCCAGCGCCATCGTTCGCGCACGTGCTCGCCAAGCGGAACTGGCACGGTGGCGGACGCTTGGCGTGGGCACTCGGCGTCGTCCTGATTGCGGTGACCGTCCTTGCGCTGCAGGTTGCGCTCGGGCTCGTCTTCGATCCGCGCTACAAGGATTTGCCGTTTGCGCCGTTCGCGGCGGCGGTGGTGCCGTTCTTCGTTCACGGATTGCTGGTGCGACGCGGCGACGGCAAGCGCGGCGCGGCCGAAATCGCGGCAGCGGGCCTCCTGGTGCCGTCCGTCGGCTACATCGTCTTCAACGAAAGCTTCGCCAACTGGCAGGCGCTGTGGCTGTGCGTCCTGCTGGCCTTGCTAGCTTTCACTCTGGCTCGGGTGCGCGGCGTGCCAGGCTGAGCACGAGGAGCGCAATCGCCAAGCCAGAAAGCCCGGCATTGTAGAGCACGACGCCGAGCGCCGAGATGGCAAGCGCAATCGCGAACAGCAGCAGCGACGGCCGCAGCAGATTGACCGCGGCGACGATGAGGGCCGCGATGCCGAAGGCGCCGACCATATAGAGCTTGATCGCGACGCGGCGCGACACGCAGAGCCATGTGTCGAGCCCGCCGTCGCAGGCGAGCCCGACCGGCGTCTGCTCGATGGCGAGATAGCGCATGTAGAGCGCATAGCCGAGCGCGCAAAAGCCGATGACCAGAAGCCACTGGGTGGCGCGCGCGCTGGGCTGGAACAACTTCATGGAAAGCTCCGCGGCAATTATGCCGCGCGTACCCGATTACGACAATGCGGGCTTATTGCTGCGCCAGTCGCGCCCCTTCATAGGTCACGGGCTTGCAGGTCATGCGTGCCGCCGCAAGCATTGTGCAATAACGCGCCGCCGTCGACGCGTTCGGCATCGGTCCGAGCACGAGCCGCAGCTCCTGCTTTCCGCTGCGCGTGGTCTGCGTGTGGACGAAAGGCTGCAGCCCGGTGAACAGCGGGCCGTGATTGGCCTTGAGCATCGCCCACAGGGATTGCAGTCCCTCCATGCTGGCCGCGCTACCGAGGTCGACGCCGATCGCGGGCTTCGGTTTCGGCTGCGGGAGCGGCGGCTGCTCGGCAGCCGCGGGGGGCGGTGCAGCCTCTGGTGTGGGCGCAATGCTCGCGGTCGTCTTCGGCGTTTCCGCAGGCTCTGGCTTGTTCGGTGCGCTGGGCGGGATGCGCGGCAAAGTCTCGGTACTGGCCGCGGCGGCGGGCGGGACCGCAGCTGGCGCGCTGATCACCGGCGCGGGTGCGACCGGCGCCGCTGGCGTCACGGTGGCGCGCTCGTCTTTCTTGATTGTGCTCGACATGTCTTTGATCGAGCCGGTCATATCGGCGACATTGCTTTCCAGGCTGGCCACGCGCGCCGCCAGGCGGTCGCGGTCGGCCGTCAGCTGGCGCACCGTTTCCGCCAGCCGGCGGGTCTCGTTTTCCACATTGCGCCGTACCGCAGCGGGGGCCACGGCGACGACGGCTTTGGCCTGACCGGGCGATTGCAGCGAAGACAGCGCTTCTTGCAGGCGAGAGGCGCCGCTTTCGGTTCCGCCGAGCAGCACGACCCCGCTGACGGCGAGCGCCGCGGATCCGCCCCACGCCATCAGACGCCAAAGCGCGCGCATGTTGAAGGTTTTTTGCGTCATGGCCTGCCACATGCCGCTCCCGTAAGGGAGCGAATCATTGAAAACATTAGCAGAATCCTGGCAACTTCGCTTGCCAGGCCGAGCCGGAGGCCCTTTTGCTCGCGACCCTGCTCAGCTAATGAGGCCGCCGAAAGGCGGGACCCTTCTTGAATCAGCCAAGGACATGTCTGGCGATCGTGCTCGCGGCCGGCGAGGGCACGCGCATGCGCTCGCGGACACCCAAGGTGCTGCACGCGATCGCCGGGCGCTCGCTCATTGCGCATGTGCTGCAGGCGGTTACAGCGGCCGGCAGCAGCGCGGTGGCCGTGGTCATCGCCCCGCACCACGACGCAGTGGCGCAGGAAGTCGCCCGCATCGCCCCGCATGCGAAGAGCTTTGTGCAAAACGAACCGCGCGGCACCGCGCATGCGGTGCTCGCGGCGCGCGAGCGCATCGCGAAGGGTGCCGACGATGTCCTGGTGATCTTTGGCGACACGCCGCTGGTGCGTCCGGCCGTGCTGGAACGACTGCGTGCTGCCGTCGCCGGCGGCGCCTCGGTCGCCGTGCTCGGGTTCAAGCCGGCCGATCCGAAAGGCTACGGTCGACTGGTGACGCAGGGCGGCGAGCTTGTCGCCATCCGCGAAGAGCTCGATGCCAGCGAGGCGGAGCGCAAGATCGCGCTCTGTAATGGTGGGCTGATGGCGCTCGACGGGCGCAAGGCGCTCTCCATTCTCGATCGCATCACCGACAACAATCGCAAGCGCGAATTCTATCTCACCGACGCCGTCGGCATTGCCCGGGACATGGGCTTGAAGGCGGTTGCGGTGGAAGCCGAGGAGGACGATGTGTGCGGAGTGAACACCAAGGCGCAACTCGCCGAGACCGAAGCGGTGCTGCAGCAACGACTGCGCACCGCCGCGCTCGACGCCGGCGTCACAATGCAGGCACCGGAGACGGTGTTTCTCTCGTCCGACACCAAGCTTGGCGCTGACGTCACCATCGAGCCTTACGTGGTGTTCGGTCCCGGCGTGACGGTGGAGGACGGCGCCGTAATCCATTCGTTCTCGCATCTTGCCGGCGCGCATGTGGGCAAGAAGGTCTCGGTCGGGCCCTATGCGCGGCTACGTCCCGGCACGCGGCTCGAGGAAGGCTCGCGGGTGGGGAATTTCGTCGAGGTGAAAGAGGCGGTGTTCGAGGCCGGCGCCAAGGCCAATCATCTCACTTATGTGGGCGACGCGCGCGTCGGCGAGGGCGCCAATGTCGGCGCCGGCACCATCACCTGCAATTACGACGGCATCAGTAAGCACCGCACCGAAATCGGCAAAGGCGCGTTCATCGGCTCGAATTCGGCACTGGTGGCGCCGGTGAAAATCGGTGACGGCGCCTATGTCGGATCGGGCTCGGTCATCACCCATGACGTGCCGGCGGACGCGCTGGCGATCGCGCGCGCCAAGCAAACGGTTAAGGAAGGCTGGGCCAGCCGCTTGCGCAACATGAAAGCGCTCGGCAAGAAGAAGCCGTAATCGCTCTCGACAAGGCCTTGCTAGTTGCCTGTCACAACACGAAATGCGTTGTGATTTCCATTCGGTTGCGTGCAACGCTTAAAGCTTAGCCTCACGGAACTTCGGGGTAAGGAGCCATCCGTCCGGATGTGCGGAATTGTCGGAATTCTCGGGACCAAGCCGGTCGCCGGCCAGCTGGTCGATGCGCTCAAGCGCCTCGAATATCGCGGCTATGACTCTGCCGGCGTGGCGACACTGGAGAAGAGCGGGCTCACGCGCCGCCGCGCCGAAGGCAAGCTGCGCGTGCTGGAGCAGCGGCTGGAGAAAGAGCCACTTCAAGGCGTGATCGGCATCGGTCACACCCGCTGGGCGACACATGGCCGGCCCAGCGAGGAAAACGCGCATCCGCACGCGACCGACCGCGTTGCCGTCGTGCACAACGGCATCATCGAGAATTTCCGTGAGCTGCGCGAGAAGCTCGGCAAGAACGGCGCCAAGTTCATGAGCGAGACCGACACCGAGGTCGTCGCGCATCTGGTCACTGACGAGATGAAGAAGGGCAAGTCGCCCGTCGCCGCCGTCGAGGCCTCGCTCAAGCAGCTGCGCGGCGCTTTCGCGCTCGCTTTCCTCTTCGAGGGCGAGGACGACCTGCTGATCGGCGCGCGCAAAGGCTCGCCGCTCGCCGTCGGCTATGGCAAGGGCGAGATGTATCTCGGCTCTGATGCCATCGCGCTCGCGCCCTTCACTGACACCATCAGCTATCTCGACGACGGCGACTGGGTCATCCTCAACCGCAAGGGCGTCGAGGTGCATGACGCGCGGGGCCAGGTGGTCGAGCGCCCGATCGTGAAGTCGAATGCCTCGGCGATGATCGTCGACAAGGGCAATCACAAGCACTTCATGGCCAAGGAGATCCACGAGCAGCCGGAAGTGGTCGGACATACGCTCGCGCATTACATCGACATGACCACGGAGCGCGTGCGGCTGCCGGCAGCGCTGCCGTTCGATTTCCGCGACCTCAAGCGCATCTCGATCTCCGCCTGCGGCACCGCGTTCTATGCGGGGCTTGTCGCCAAATACTGGTTCGAGCGTTTCGCCAAGCTGCCGGTCGAGATCGATATCGCCTCCGAATTCCGCTACCGCGAAGCGCCGATGGACGATGGCGACCTCGCGATCTTCGTCTCGCAATCGGGCGAGACCGCCGACACGCTTGCCTCGCTGCGCTACGCCAAGGAGCGCAAGCAGCACGTCCTCTCCGTGGTCAATGTGCCGACGTCGACCATTGCGCGCGAAAGCGATGCGGTGATGCCGACGCTCGCCGGCCCCGAGATCGGCGTCGCCTCAACGAAGGCCTTCACCTGCCAGCTCGCGGTGCTCGCCTGCATCGCGGTCGCCGCCGGGCGCGCCCGCGGCGTGCTCGCGGAGAGCGACGAGCAGAAGCTGGTTCGCGCGCTGATCGAAGTGCCGCGGCACATGGCGGCGGCGCTTGCGCTCGAGCCGCAGGTCGAGACGCTGGTGCACGATCTCTCCAAGTGCCACGACGTGCTCTATCTCGGCCGCGGCACCAGCTATCCGTTGGCGCTCGAAGGCGCGCTCAAGCTCAAGGAAATCTCCTACATCCACGCCGAAGGCTACGCCGCCGGCGAGCTCAAGCATGGCCCGATCGCGCTCATCGACGAGACCATGCCCGTGATCGTCATTGCGCCATACGACCGGGTGTTCGAGAAAACCGCCTCGAACATGCAGGAAGTCGCCGCGCGCGGGGGCCGCATTATCCTCGTCACCGATCCGAAAGGCGCGCACGAGGCGCCGACGCAGTCGGTGATGACGCTGACCTTGCCGGAAATGCCGGCGACGGTGACGCCGTTGGTCTACGCCATTCCGGTGCAACT
The DNA here is from genome assembly GCA_035651015.1 of Pseudolabrys sp. Lineage (GTDB taxonomy): Bacteria > Pseudomonadota > Alphaproteobacteria > Rhizobiales > Xanthobacteraceae > Pseudolabrys. Next base: position 28,409 of record DASRGN010000027.1, read on the forward strand.
CATCGCCTATCATGCGGCTTGCGCCATCGGCACCGACGTCGACCAGCCGCGCAATCTCGCGAAATCGGTCACTGTGGAATAGATTGGGATCATGGCCGAGAAACCGACAATCGAGCCTGTCACCAAGATCGTCGCCGACGAGAGCAAGGCCGCGGCCGCGCATCAGACCGGCTTCATCGGCCGCATCCGCAATTATTTCCTCACCGGCCTGGTGCTGACCGGGCCAGTTGCGATCACGGCTTATCTGACCTGGTCGTTCATCAATTGGGTCGACGACGTGGTGCGGCCGTTCGTACCGCCGGCGCTGCGCGTGGAGACCTATGCGCCGGTGCACATCCCCGGCACCGGGTTGATCATCGCGTTCGTGGCGCTGACGCTGCTCGGCTTCCTCACCGCCAACCTGATCGGGCGCTCGCTGGTCGAGCTCGGCGAGAGCCTGCTCAACCGCATGCCGATCGTGCGCCCGCTCTACAAAACGGTGAAGCAGATTTTCGAGACGCTGTTCTCGCAATCGGGCTCGAGCTTCCGCAAAGTGGCGCTGGTCGAATTCCCGGCGCCGGGCATGTGGTCGCTTGTCTTCCTCTCGCAGCCGCCGGGGGCCGATGTCGCCTCGCGCTTGCCTGAGATCGAGCATGTCTCCGCCTTCATGCCGTGCACGCCCAACCCGACGACCGGATTCTTCTTCTACGTGCCGCGCAAAGATTTGCTCGAGCTCGACATGAGTGTCGAGACGGCAATGACGTTGATCATGTCCGCCGGCATGGCGAGCCCGAACGGCGATCAGCAGAAGAAGCTCGCCGCGCTCGCCGCCACTGCGCGCGCTGCGCAGGTCGCGAAGACGCCAGTGATCGCGAAGTGACAATCCAAAAGATTGTCACCCGGCCCTGATCAAGCGCACCGCCTCGTCCTTGTCGAACAGATAGAGCAAGTGCCGCAGTGCCTCACCGCGTGGCGTCTCCAATGTCGGGTCGCGCGAGAGGATGAGCGCCGCGTCGTCGCGTGCCGCGCCGAGATATTTGCCGTGCACCTCGGCACGGGCGACGCGAAAGCCTGGCATACCGCTCTGCCGCGTGCCGAGCACGTCGCCTTCGCCGCGCAAGCGTAGATCCTCCTCGGCAATGCGAAACCCGTCTTCAGTCTCGCGCAGGATCGCGAGCCGCGCCTTCGCGGTCTCCCCGAGCGGCGCACGGTAGAGGAGGAGGCAGGTCGAGCGCCCGCTGCCGCGGCCGATGCGTCCGCGCAGCTGGTGCAGCTGCGCGAGCCCGAAGCGCTCGGCATGCTCGATCACCATGATGGTCGCTTCCGGCACATCGACGCCGACTTCGATCACCGTCGTCGCCACCAGTAGTCGCGTTTGCCCGGAGGCGAAGCGCTCCATGGCGGCATCCTTCTCGGAGCCGCGCATGCGTCCATGCACCAGGTCGATGGCGTCACCGAAGCGCTGCTTGAGCTCGGCGAAGCGCGCTTCCGCGGCCGCGAGATCGGTCTTTTCTGAATCCTCCACCAACGGACAAACCCAATAGGCACGTTGCCCTTCGCCTAGCGCACGGCCGACGGCATCCTCGACCTCGGCTAGCCGTGTTAGCGGGATGGTGCGCGTGTCGATCGGCAGCCGGCCGGCCGGCTTCTCGCGCAATTCGGAAATGTCCATGTCGCCAAAATAGGTGAGCACCAGCGTGCGCGGGATCGGCGTTGCCGTGAGCACGAGCACGTCGACTGCTTCGCCCTTTTGCGTGAGTGCGAGACGCTGGTGCACGCCGAAGCGATGCTGCTCGTCGACGATCGCCAGCGCGAGATCGCGGAATGCGACGTCCTCTTGGAACAGTGCATGGGTGCCGACCAGGAGATCGATGTCGCCGAGTGCGAGGCGATCGAGGATCTCCTTGCGTTCCTTGCCACGCTCGCGGCCGGTCAGGACCGCGACCTTGATATCGGCTGCTGCGGCAAGCGGAGCGATGGTGTTGAAATGCTGCCGCGCCAGAATTTCCGTCGGCGCCATCAGCGCCGCCTGGCGTCCCGCCTCGATCACCGTGGCGGCGGAGAGGAAGGCCACGACGGTCTTGCCGGAGCCGACGTCGCCCTGGAGGAGCCGCAGCATGCGCTGCGGCAAAGCGAGATCGGTGACGATGTCGTCGACCGCGCGCTGCTGCGAGGGCGTCAGCGAGTAGGGCAGCGCCCGCAGGATGCGTCCGCGCAGGAGCCCTTCACTCGCCGTTCCGCGCCCGGCGAGGCGGCGCATATGCGCGCGCACCAAAGCCAAGGCGAGCTGCCCGGCGAGCAACTCGTCATAAGCGAGCCGACACCAGGCGGGACTCTCCGGCAGCACGTGCTTCGGCTCGGCGGGATGATGCAGGCCTTCCAGGGCTTCGGCGAATTCCGGAAATCCCTCGCGCGAGGTCCAGGCCTCGTCCTGCCATTCCGGGAGGGGGGGAATGCGCGAGAGCGCCGCCTCCATGGCGCGGCGGACATTGCCGAGCGCGAGGCCCTCGGTGAGCGGATAGACCGGCTCGACCAGCGGCAGACTGGCAAATCCTGCCTCGTCGACCACACGGTCGGGATGCACCATCTGCAGCGTGCCGTCATAGAGCTCGATGGTGCCGGAGACGTAGCGCAGCTGGCCTTCGGGCAAGAGCTTCTCCAGATAGTCGCGCCGCGCATTGAAATAGGTCAGCGTCAGCTCGGCCGTCTCATCGTGGACATAGATGCGGTAGGGCACGCGCGGTCGATTGGGCGGCGAGGGGCGATGCTGGTCGACAGTGACCGCGACGGTGACGATGGTGCCCGGCACCACGTCGCGCAGCTTCGGTCGCGCGCGGCGGTCGACGGCGCCCGACGGCAGGTGGAAAAGCAGGTCGATCACCCGTGGCGGATCGCGGTCGAAGAGCCGCTTGTAGAGCTTTTCCAACTTCGGCCCGACGCCGGAGAGCTCGCGGACTGACGCAAACAGCGGATTGAGCCGATTGGGGCGCATAGGCGATATGCTGGCGTCTGTCGTGGTCACGCGCAATCGCGCACCTGACATCTCAACATCATCCCGCTATAGAAGCCGTCCCGGCCCCGTCCGGGTTTTTGGCGTTGGAGAACCCATGACCGGCATCACGCGATCCAGCGAAGGGCTCGACCCGCGCCGGCGCCGGATTCTGTTCCGCTCCTGGCATCGCGGCATCCGCGAGATGGACCTGATCATGGGCCGCTTCGCCGAGACCACCATCGCCGATATGACCGATGCCGAGCTTGATACCTTCGAGCAGCTGATGGATCTGCCCGATCCCGACGTGCTCGCCTGGATCACCGGCGAGCAGGAAACGCCCCCTGAATATCGATCCGCGCTGCTCGATCGCTTGCGCGCCTTCCATCTCAAACTCGGCGACCATAGGTGAGGGGTGATGGCGAAATCACCCGCTGATCTCCTCAAGCCCGGCAAGGTGCTGACGCTGGCGCAGGTCGCCGACGGCGCCGAAGGTCTGGTCTTGTCCGATCTCGCCCGTGCCGTTGCCGCGCGCGCAGACGCGCCGGCGACCAGCCTTGCCGTCATTTGCCGCGACGGCCCGCGCATGGCGGCGCTGTCGCGCGCGTTCGGCTTCTTTGCGCCCGATCTCGCGGTGCTCGAATTCCCGGCCTGGGATTGTCTGCCCTACGATCGTGTCTCCCCGCATGCTGGCATCGTCGCGCAGCGCATGACCACGCTGTCGCGCCTTGCCCGCCGCAAAGGTCACGACAAGCCGACCGTGCTGCTCACCACCGTCAATGCCGCGCTGCAGCGGGTGCCGGCAAAAGACCTCGTGGTCACCCAGGCGCTCTCCGCCGCGCCGGGCAACGTCATCGGCATGGATTCGATCACGCGCTGGCTCGAGCTCAACGGCTACACGCGCGCCTCGACGGTACGCGAGCCCGGCGACTACGCGGTGCGCGGCGGCATCCTCGACCTTTATCCGCCAGGCATGGATCTGCCGGTGCGGCTCGATTTCTTCGGCGACTCTTTGGAATCGATCCGCACCTTCGATCCGCAGACCCAGCGCACCGAATATCCGGTGCGCGGGCTCGACCTCGTGCCGGTGTCCGAATTCCAGCTCATCACCGAGACCATCCGCCGCTTCCGCACCGGCTACGTCGCGCAATTCGGCGCCACGACCCCTGGCGATCTTCTTTACGAGGCGGTGAGCGAAGGCAGACGGCATCCGGGCATGGAGCACTGGTTGCCGCTGTTTCACGACAAGCTCGACACACTGTTCGATTACCTACCCGACACGCCCGTCGCACTCGAGCCGCTCGCCGAGGACGCGGCGCATGAGCGGCTGGCGCAGATTACCGACTACTACGAAGCCCGCGCCCAGGCACTGAAAGAGGGCGTCACGCCGCCTTACAAGCCGCTGCCGCCGGATAAGTTTTACTTGGCCGAAAATGAGTGGCGCGCGCGCCTCGCGCAGGCGGCGTCTGCGCGGGTGACGCCGTTTGCCGTCCCGGAGAGCGGCGCAACCGTCGTCGATTGCGGCGCCAAGCAGGGCCACAACTTCGCAGCCGAGCGCGCCGAGCCCGGCGCCAATGTGTTCCAAGCGGTGACAAAGCATGTCGGCGTGCTGCAGAGCGCCGGCAAGCGCGTGATCGTCGCGCTGTGGAGCGATGGCGCGCGCGAGCGCATGAGTCACGTGCTCGCCGACCACAAGCTGGTCAACCTGACGCCGGTCGCCAATTGGCCGCAGGTGCAAAGCCTGCCGCGGCACGCCATCGCGCTTGCCGTGCTCGGGCTCGAGACCGGCTTCGAGATCGATGATGCTGCGATCATCAGCGAGCAGGACATTCTCGGTGACCGGCTGGTGCGGCCGCGCCGCGCTTCGCGCCGGGCGGAGAATTTCATCGCCGAGGTGACGAGCCTCGCGCCGGGCGACCTTGTGGTGCATGTGGATCACGGCATCGGCCGCTTTATCGGGCTGCAGGCGATCGTGGCCGCCGGCGCGCCGCACGATTGCCTCGAGATCCACTACGCCGGCGACGATAAGCTTTATCTGCCGGTCGAGAACATCGACTTGCTCTCGCGCTACGGCTCGGAAGAGGCCGGCGTCGAGCTCGACCGCCTCGGCGGCGGCAACTGGCAGGCGCGCAAGGCGAAGATGAAGGCCCGCATCCTGGAGATGGCGGGCGAGCTCATCAAGATCGCGGCAGAGCGGCAGGTGCGCGAGGCGCCGCGCTTCACCATTGCGGCCGGCGCCTACGACGAGTTCTGCGCCGGTTTTCCGTATGAGGAGACCGAGGACCAGCAGGCCGCGATTGATTCAACGCTCAACGACCTTGCCTCCGGCAAGCCGATGGATCGGCTCATTTGCGGCGACGTTGGCTTCGGCAAGACCGAAGTGGCGCTGCGCGCCGCCTTCGTCACGGCGATGACCGGCAAGCAGGTCGCGGTCGTCGTGCCAACAACCTTGCTGGCGCGCCAGCACACGAAGACCTTCACCGAGCGTTTCCGCGGCTTCCCGGTGAATGTCGGCCAGGCCTCGCGGCTGGTCACCGCCGCCGACCTCAAGACGGTGAAGGCCGGGCTCGCCGACGGCAGCGTCGACATCATCGTCGGCACGCATGCGCTGCTCGGCAAGTCGATCAAGTTCAAGGACCTCGGCCTGATCATCGTCGACGAGGAGCAGCATTTCGGCGTGGCGCACAAGGAGAAGCTCAAGCAGCTGCGCGCCGAGGTGCACGTGCTCACGCTGACCGCGACGCCGATTCCACGCACGCTGCAACTGGCGCTGACCGGCGTGCGCGACCTGTCGATCATCGCCTCGCCGCCAGTCGACCGTCTGGCGGTGCGCACCTTCGTCTCGCCCTTCGATCCGCTGGTCGTACGCGAGGCGCTGCTGCGCGAGCGTTATCGCGGCGGCCAGGCGTTCTATGTCTGCCCGCGCATCGAGGATCTCGCCGGCACCAAGGAATTCCTCGACAAGACCGTGCCGGAAGCGCGCGTCGGTGTCGCCCACGGGCAGATGCCGTCGGCGGTGCTCGACGACATAATGACCGCCTTCTACGACGGCAAATACGACGTGCTGCTCTCGACCACCATCGTCGAATCCGGTCTCGACATTCCGACCGCGAACACGCTGATCGTGCATCGGGCTGACCGCTTCGGTCTGGCGCAGCTCTATCAACTGCGCGGGCGCGTCGGCCGCTCCAAGCTGCGCGCTTATGCGTTGCTGACGTTGCCGGAGAACCAGAAGCGCATCACCGTGCAGGCGGAGCGGCGGCTCAAAGTGCTGCAGTCGCTCGACACGTTAGGGGCCGGCTTCCAGCTCGCCTCCCACGACCTCGACATTCGTGGCGCCGGCAACCTCCTTGGCGAGGAGCAGTCCGGTCACATCAAGGAGGTCGGCTTCGAGCTCTATCAGCAGATGCTCGAAGAAGCCGTGCTCAGCCTGAAAGCGGGCCTCACGGAGCCGGTCGCGGACCGCTGGTCGCCGCAGATCACCATCGGCACGCCGGTGCTCATCCCCGAGGACTACGTCACCGACCTCGCGGTGCGGCTCGCGCTTTATCGCCGGCTCGCCGAGATCGAGGACGAAGGCGACATCGAGGGCTTTGCCGCCGAGCTCGTCGATCGCTTTGGGGCGGTCCCGCAGGAGGTCGAACATCTCCTGCAGATCGTGCGCATCAAGACGCTGTGCCGCCGCGCCAATGTGGAGAAGGTCGATGCCGGCCCGAAGGGCGTCGTGCTTTCGTTCCGCGACAACAGTTTCGCCGACCCGGAGAGCCTCGTGCGCTATATCCGCGAGCAGGGCCCCGAAGCACGCGTGCGCCCGGACATGAAGGTCGTGTTCTTCGAGGACTGGGAAAGGCCCGACGACCGTCTCAAGGGCACCACCACGATCCTGCGCAATCTCGCCGGCATGGCCGAGCACGCCAAGGCGGCGTAATCCGCTCTCCTTGGCCGTGCGTCCTGCGCTATGATCGGCGCAAAAGATAAAGACGAGGTGGAGAGCATGCGCCGACGTGATTTCCTTGCATCAGGTACAGCCGCGGCGGCATGGCCCTTGCTTGCCAAAGCCCAGCCGGCTGCGACTGACTTTCCCACGCGGCCGATCACTCTGATCGTTCCTTACGCCGCCGGCGGCGGCAATGATGCAATGGCGCGCGCCGTCGCCGACCATATGGGCCACACGCTCGGACAAGCCGTCGTCGTGGAGAACCGCGGTGGCGCCGGCGGCACCATCGCGACGCGGCAGCTCGCGAAATCGCCGGCTGACGGTTACACGCTGTGCATCGGCGGGACCGGGACGCTGGCGATCGGGCCGACGCTCTACGGCCATGTCGGTTACGACCCGCGCAAGGATTTCGCGCCGATCGGACTGATTGCCTCCGGTCCGCTGATCGTGCTCGTGCATCCGTCGCTGCCGGCCAAGAACATCCAAGAGCTGATCGCGCGCGCCAAGGCGCAGCCGGGGAAGCTCAACTACGCCTCCGCCGGGAGCGGTAGTGGCATTCATCTCGGCACGGTGCTGTTCGCCGAAGCCGCCGGCATCGACATCACCCACATTCCCTATAAAGGCACCGGCCCGGCGCTCACCGATCTCCTCGGCGGTCATGTAGCGATCTATCTCTCCTCGCTGCCGCCGGCGATCGGCCTGGTGCGCGCCGGCAGCGTGCGTGCGCTCGGCGTCACCGGCTTGAAGCGCTCATCGGCCTTTCCCGACGTGCCGACCGTCGCCGAGCAGGGCTTGCCCGGCTTCGAAGCGGTTCTGCATTACGGCATCGTGGCGCCGGCTGGCACGCCACGCCCCATCGTCGACAAGCTCAACGTGGCTTTGCGCGAGGCACTGGCCTCGGCCGATGTGCAGGCGCGGCTTGCCAACGAAGGCGCCGAGGCGCTGCCGACGACGCCCGACGAATATGCTGCCGATATCGACCGCGAAGAGACCAAATGGTCGGCTGCGGTGAAGAAGTCCGGCGCCAAAGTCGAATAATGACAGCGATGTCGCCGCCGAGGGTGATGCCGCCGCTGCTCGCCTTCGTCGCCGGCGCCGTCGATGCCGTCACGTTCCTGGCGCTGTTCGGGCTTTTCGTCGCGCAGGTCACCGGCAGCTTCGTGACCGTCGGCGCGCAGATCGTCACCCACGATCCGGCGGTGCTCATTCGCATCCTGGCGATCCCGCTGTTCTTCATCGCCGGGGCCGCGGTCGTCTTCGTGGTCGAGACGCGGGAGAAATCGCCAGCCACGCTCGCGCTCTGCCTCACCATCGAGCTCGCTTTACTGACCGGCTTGATGGTGGTCGGACTTCTTGCCGCGCCGTTTCCCGACCCCAACGCGCCGGCGGCATTGCTCGCAGCGTCACTCGGGCTGCTCGCCATGGGCTTGCAGAGCGCGATGGTGCGCCTCGTGCTGCACGGCGTCGCCTCGACCAACGTGATGACCACCAACACCACGCAATTCGCTATCGATGTGGCGGAGTGGCTGATCGCTGCCTGGCGTTCACGCGGGCCAGCGGCAACGGACGCCGCACGCGCGGCGAGGACGCATGCCACGCTGCGCGTCACCACGCTGGGTCCGATCATGGCAGGGTTTGTGACCGGCTGTCTGTGCGGCGCCGTGGCGTTCGTGCTGGTCGGCTTTTGGTGCCTGCTCGGCGTGATCGCCATCATCGCAGGCTTGATCGCCTGCGCGTTGCGCACGAGCATCAACTAGCGCACGCTGTTTCGCATTAGCGAACGGAAGGGCCGCACCAGTGCGCCGAACCCGAAGTTCGCACAAAGCCTACAGCAGACGCTATTGCGAACTTCGGGTTCAAAGGGGCACTAGAATTGCAGGCTTGCCAGTGGTCCTTTGATTCCGAAGTTCGCCTCTAGACTTGCTGCACCCCTTGGCGAGCTCCGGAATCGGACCACTGGTCGGCCCTTCTTGCTATTCCGACTCTCCCAGGACCCGGAAGATTTCCTCGAGCTGCGGGCTCATCGGCAGGTTCAAGGTCTCGCCGGTTGGCAGGCGACGGAGGAACCATTTGTTGTAGAGCTCGGTGAGACGCCGCTCGCCGGCCATGCGCGCGAAGGTACGCTCGACCAGCGTCGCAAAGGCCGGATCGTCGCGCCGGAAGGCGAGGCCATAAGGATCGTAGGACAGATATTCGCCGACAACCTTCATGTCCTGCGCCGTCTTGTCGGTGGCGATGAAGCCGTAGAGCAGCACGTCGTCCGTGGCGAACGCCTCAGCCTTGCCCGCCGCCAGCATCGCCATGGATTGTGCGTGATCGTTCGCCGTGACGATGCTGATCTTGAGCTTCTGCTTGTCGGACAGCGTGCGCAGCGCCGCCTCGTTGGTCGTCCCGGCGGTCACCACGACCGTCTTGTTCGCCAGATCGCGGTAGGAAGCGACGGCTGAGGATTTCGGCACCATCAGCTTGGTGCCGGCGACGAAGAAGATCGGCGAGAACGCCACCTCCTTGCGCCGCTGCATGTTGCTCGTGGTCGAGCCGCATTCGAGATCGACTTCGCCGCTCGCCACCTTCTGCAACCGATTGGCGGAGGTCACCGGAGCGAAAGCGATCTTGATCTCCATGCCGTCGAGTTCGGTAGACACATCTTCGACGATCTCACGGCACAGGTCGATCGAATAGCCGATCGGCTGGTGCAACCGGTTGAGATAGGAAAACGGCAGCGAGCTCTCGCGATAGCCGAGCATGATCGTGCCGCTGGCCTTGACCTTTTTCAGCGTCCCGGTGAGCGCGCCGACATTGGTCGCTTCCTGGGCGGGAGCGGGCGCCGCCAGCGCGAGAAGCACGGCGCCGAGCAGCCAGGGCGCGACACATCGCGCCCTGGACATTCTTGAGGGGCCGGTCGATGCCGCGCGCATCACGCAGCCTTCGCGGCCAGCGCCGGAGCAGCTTCCGGCTCGTGATGATGCTTCTCGCCTTCCCATTTGGCGACCACCGCGGTCGCGAGCGTGTTGCCGATGACATTGGTCGCGGAGCGGCCCATGTCGAGGAACTGGTCGATGCCGATGATCAGCAGCAATCCGGCTTCCGGGATGTTGAAGCTCGAGAGCGTCGCGGCAATGACCACCAGCGAGGCGCGCGGCACGCCCGCCATGCCTTTGCTGGTGAGCATGAGCAGCAGCAGCATGGTGATCTGCTGCCCGAGCGGCAGCTCAATGTTGTAGGCTTGCGCGATGAACAGCGTCGCGAAGGTGCAGTACATCATCGAGCCGTCGAGATTGAACGAGTAGCCCATCGGCAGCACGAAGCTGATGATCTTTTTGCTGATCGGGAACTTCTCGAGCTGCTCCATGGTCTTCGGATAAGCGGCCTCGCTCGATGCCGTGGAGAACGCGAGCAGGAACGGTTCGCGCACAAGGTTGACCAGGCGGAAGCTGTGATGTCCGAAGAACAGGAAGCCGACGGCGATCAGCAGGCCCCAGAGGATGACCAGGCCGAAATAGAATTCGATCACGAACTTGCCGTAGGTGATCAGAATACCGAGGCCTTGCGTGGTGACGATCGCGGCCATCGAGGCGAACACCGCAAGCGGCGCGAGCTTCATGATGTAGCCGGTGATCGACAGGATCACATGCGACAGCTCTTCGATGCCGTGCACCAGCGCATGCGCGCGCTCGCCGAGGGCTGCGCAGGCGACGCCGAAGAACAGCGAGAACACCACGATCTGCAGGATCTCGTTGGTGGCCATCGCCTCGACGATCGAGCGCGGCACCAGATGCGCCACGAACTCCTTCATCGACAGCGAGGCGACCTTGAGATTGGTCGCCGTCTGCGCGTCGGGGATCGGCAGGTTGAGATTGTCGCCGGGCCGCAGGACGTTGACCAGCACCATGCCGAGGAGGAGCGAGACCAGCGAAGCGGAGATGAACCAGGTCATCGCCTTGGCGCCGATGCGCCCGACGGCTTTGGTGTCGCCCATATGCGCGACGCCGACCACCAGCGTGGAGAAGACAAGCGGCGCGATGATCATCTTGATCAGGCGCAAGAAAATGTCGGTGATGAGCGAGATGTATTCGGCGATGGTCTTCGCCGTCTTCGGGTCGGGCCACAGCGTGTGGCAGGCATAGCCGACGATGATTCCAAGCACCATGCCGATCAAGATGATCGTGGTCAGTTTCGAACGCATTCGCCCCTCCAACAGTACCGAGCCGAGGAGCTTAACAGAATTCACACAGCGTCAACTGCGAATGCATGAGCGGCTACTGCCCTATCTATGCGCAGCGGGTGTCTTCGCTGATGCAGCATCAACAAGCTTGGTGGCAACCGCCTTGTCGGCGCGGTGATTGCTCCTTACGCTGTCCACATCGAACGATCCTTGGGGAGCGACGCCCATGAAATTTACGCGCGGTTTATATCTGCTCGGCCTCGCGGCGCTACTGGCGCCGATCCCCGCATCAGCCGGAATGGTTCGCGTCTATGTCACCAACAGCGCCGGCGACAGCATCCATGTGATCGATCCGGCGACCAACAAGGTGGTGCAGCAGATCAAGGGCATCGAAGGCGCGCACGGCATCAACTTCTCGCCCGACGGCACGCGCGTTTATGTGAGCGACGAGCTTAAATCGACGCTCGATGTTTTCGATCGCAAGACCGGCGAGGTGGTCAAGCGCGTGGCGCTCAGCGCGCATCCCAACAACATTTCGGTCGCCAAGGACGGCCGCATCGTCGTCGGCATTGCGCGCGGGCCTGGGGCACTCGACATCATCGATCCGGCGACGCTCACCGTGACGAAGAGCGTGCCGGTGCATGGTCGGCTGCACAATGTCTACGTCACGCCCGACAGCAAATACGTGGTGACCGGCTCGATCCCGACCGGCGTGATCACGGTCATCGACCTCGCCAGCGGTGAAGTCGCCTGGGAGCTCAAGCTCGACAAGGGCATTCGCCCGATGACCATCGAGGCAAACCCCGACGGTTCGACGAAACGCATTTTCGCGCAACTCTCCGACCTCAACGGCTTTGCTGTGGTCGACTTCGCGACCCGCAAGGAAATTGCGCGCATCACGCTGCCGCAGAGCAAGACGGAGTTCGAGACTGACGGCGATCGCGCTACCGCGCCCTCACACGGCATTGGCGTGTCGCCCGACAACAAGACCCTGTGGGTGACCAGCATTCCCAACAATGCGGTCTATCTGTACTCGCTCGCCGATCTCAAGCTGATCGGCGAAGTGGCGCTGCCGTCGCTCAAGATCGCCGGGCATCAGCCGATTTCGGCTGTGGCCAACTGGGTGACATTCACGCCTGACAGCAAGCTCGTCTATGTCAGCAACGCGGCGCTACGTTCGGTCTCGGCGATCGACATGAAGGCGATGAAGGTCGTCGCCGTCGTGCCCGTCGGCGAAGTGCCGAAGCGCATCAATACGTTGGTGATGCCGAGTGCGCCCGGAGCCGCGTCTACTTCTTCGGGGAAGCGAGCGTCGCTCCGTTGATCCACGCCGCCAGCGTACGCCAGGCAGGATCGCGCTTGGAGGCGAACTGGCGCCCGCCCGAGTGATAGACGTCGCCGCCGCCTTCGATGGCGAGCGGATGCAAGGTGAGCCGGCTTGAATCCGGATCGCCCGGATTGACCAGCTTGGAAACCGTCTCGAAGTTGCGGCGTGACTGCTCGTCGTTCCAGGTGCGGGCATCGGAGGAGAGCTTTTCCAGCCGGAACGCGTTGTTGCTCTCGGCGTGGCAGACATAGCAGCGCGCATGCGTGGCGCGTTTCTGCAGGAACACCGCCTGCACGCGGCTCTTGAAAAAATCATAATCGAGTGTCGGCGGCTTCTGCGGTTCTGCCTTCAAACTCGATATCGCAGTTGCAGCAAGCAGGGCCGCCAGCGCGGCGGCGCGCAGCATACGAGCCGGCATTCCACTCTCCCTCTGCACAATGCCTGGATGGTAGTGGAACGAACAAATTCGACAAGCGGGGTCGGGCGTGATCTCGCTAGTGCGGCATCCTGATCACGGGCTTGATCGTCGTGCCGTTGCTTGACTCTTTCGCCGCACGATTGATGTCGCCGAGATCATAGAAGGTGATCATTTTGCCGAGCGGAAAACGCTCGGCAACGACAAGATCGACGAGCCTGGGGATGAACTCGCCAGGCACACTGTCTCCCTGGATCACGCCGCGAATGACGCGGCCTTCCTGCAGGAACGGCATCTCGAAACTGACTTCATTGCCCTTGCGCGCGCTGCCGAGGAGGATGCAGGTGCCCGCTGGCATCAGGCTCTCGATCGCCTCGCGGAACACCGCGGGCAATGCCGAGGTCTCGAGTGAATAGCGCGCGCCGCGGCCGGTGAGCTTGCGGATCTCCGCAATGACGTCGCTCCGGCCGGTGTGATTGATCGTGTGCGTGGCGCCGAGCTCGCGGGCAAGCTTGAGCCGATGCTCGTGCACATCAACGGCAATGATCGGATCGCAGCCGGCGACCTTTGCCGCCATCAGGCCGGAGAGCCCGACAGCACCGACCCCGAACACCGCGAAGCTGTCGCCGGGGATTGGCTTCATCACATTGAGCACCGCTCCGGCGCCGGTCTGGCCACTGCAGGCAAGCGGTCCGAGCACCTCGAGCGGCGCATCGCTGCGCACCTTCACGGCGAAACGCTCGTTGGCGATGGCGAAATTGCCGAAGGAGGATTGCTGGAAGAAGGCGCTGTAAACCGGGGCACCGTTGCGGCTCATCAGCGTCGAGCCATCGGCGCGGCGCCCGTTCATCTTCAGATCGAAGGCATGCATGCAGTAGCTCTGCCGATGCTGCTGGCAATTCGGGCACGTGCCGCACCAGGGATAAGAGATCACCACATGATCGCCGGCGGTGAAGCTTTTTACGCCACTGCCGATACCGCGCACGATACCCGCGCCTTCATGCCCATAGACCGCCGGATAGGGCCCGGAGTAGTAGCCGTCGCGCCCGTGCAAGTCGGTCTGGCACATGCCGCTGGCGACGATCTCGACCAGCAGCTCGTCGGCCCGCGGCTCGGTGAGCTCGATCTCCTCCACCACGAAGGGGCCGGAGCGTTCGTGGACGACGGCTGCGGTGATTTTCATCTTGTGGGCCGCGGTCCGCTTACTTGGCGAACGGCGTCTGCACCTCGCCGTCCTGGTACTGTGACGGATAGAGAACGACCTGCTTGTGGCCCGTCACGTATTGAGCAAGCCCGCTGCCGTCGACACCCTGGAACTGCACCATGAGGAGGCGCGGCTTCGCCCATTCACCGCGTTCGTCGAAGCGGATCTCGCCGACGATGGTGTTGAAGGCGCTCTTGTGGATGTAGTCGGCGAGCTTGGCGTCATCGAGCGTCCTGGTCGCGGTGATCGCCTGCTCGAGGATCTGCATCGCCGCGTAGGCAAACGGCGGCTGATAGAAGCCGAGCGGATCGGTGCCCTGTTGCGGGGCGCGCGCCTGGTACTTCTTGAGAAACTCCTCGATGCCGGGAAACTTCAGCTTCGGGCTTGGCACATAGAGATGATAGTTGACCACGCGATTGAGCTTGTCGGCGAGCTGGCCCATGAACGAAGCGTATTGCATGCCGACCATGCCGCCGCCGAAGAGCTGCGTTTTCAGGCCGAGCTCGTTGGCCGCGCGCACCATGCCGACCGAGTCAAGCGGATAAGAGGCGATGAAGACGAGATCGGGATTGGTTGCCTGGATCGCGCGCACGATCGGCGTGTAATCGACCGTGTTCGGCGGGTAGGTGCGGTCGTAGACGATGTTGAATCCGTATTTCTTCGCGTTGGCGCGCGCGCCGATCAGCACGTTGTTGGAGAACTCGGCGTCGGCGCCAACCAGCGCCACGGTCTTCGGCTTCGGCGTGACGGTCTTGGCGACCTCGAAATAGGCCTCAGAGATCACGCCCTTGGCGTCGGGACCCCAGGCCGCTGTCTGGAAGTAGCGCGGATATTTGAACTCGTCATTGCTGCCGAGCGCGACCAGCACCATCACCATCTTCTGCCGCTGCATGACCAGCGGCATGGCGGCGACGATGAGATTGGTCGCTGCGCCCATGAGCAGGTCGACTTTGTCGACGTCGAGCAGCTTGGCGTAGATGCCGGGAATGGTCGAGGCATTGGTCTGATCGTCGTAGTAGACGAGTTGCACTTGTCGTCCGAGCAGACCGCCTTTGGCGTTCACCTCCTCAGCCCAGATCTGCTGCGCCAGCAGATTGGCTTTGCCCGACGAGGCGAGCGCGCCAGTCAGCGAAGCGGAAAAGCCGATCTTGATCGGGTCGGCGGCTTGCGCCGCACAAGACCAGACGAATGTCGCGGCGGCCGCGAGCGCAGCGAACAGCGCGCGTGGAACAATCCCGAGCTTCGATGACATGAGTGCCCTCCCTGGACCAGCGGCGCGTTTTCGCGCTCGTGCTCTCTGCCATCTTCAGAAGCGCGCCGACGCGCGTCAATGGTGTTTGCTGGCACATGAATCTGCCCACGCGTGCCCACCTTCACGGACGCCGCGTCGCAACATCCCAGGACGTGAGAAGCGTTATTCTGCTGCGGTGCGTGCGCGCTCGGCGACGACACGCTCGATCGCTTGCGCCAGATAGTCCGGTCCTTGCGCGCCTGAGACGGCGAGCATGCCGCCGAAGATGAAGCAGGGGACGCCCTCGATGCCGGCTTCCTTCGCGGCCTGCGCTTCGCGCTCGATCTCCTCGACATCTTGGTCGCTCGCCAGCGCCGCGTGCACGGTGTCAGCATCGAGTCCGCAGTCGACGGCAGCACGCACGAGAACCTCGCGATCGGTGAGATCGGCGCCCTCGGTGAAATAGAGATCCATAATGCGCTGCTTCATCTCGCCGGCGTGGCCGATCGCCGCCGCCCAGCGGATCAGCCGATGGCAGTCCAGCGTGTTCGGCTGGCGATTGATCTTGTCCATGGCATAGGTGAGGCCTTCCGCGGCAGCGGCGGCCGCCACGCGCTGCGCGATCCCCTTGTAACGGTCCACCGAGCCGAACTTGGTGGTCAGGTATTGCTCACGGGAAATGCCCTCGCGCGGGATCCATTCATTGAGGAAGAACGGACGGAAGCGCACCTCGACCGGGACGTCGGGGACAAGCTTCAGCGCGGCCTCCAGCCGGTGCTTGCCAATGAAGCACCAGGGACAGACCACATCGGAGACGACGTCGACGATGACCGGTTCGGCTTGCGGCATGGAACACCTCTGACCCGAAGGTAGAGGCTCGATTATTCGGCCGCAACGGCCCGGCTGCCCATGACCCGTAACATCAGCGTGTCCAGGGTGTCGCCAGCCTTGAAGGTGGCGAGCGTCACATGCGCCACCATGTTGCCCTGCTCGCGCTGGGGCGAGAGCGTCGTTTGCTTGAGCACGCCGGCGATACGGCGCGCGATGACGTGAGCGGCACGCAGATCCGTCTGCGTGAACACCGCATAGATAGACCCGTCGTCATCGCGCGAAGCGAAATCGACGCTGCGCATCAGCCGGCCGACCAGTCGGGCGCCCTCGAGGCTGGCGCGGCGGTCGAGCGGCCCGTCAAACGCGAAGCGGGCGACGGAGATGGCATTGCCGCGAAATCCGGCGTCCTCGATCACGTTGCCCAGGTCATTCCAGAACGCATCGTGGGTGAGGAGGCCCGTTTCGTGATCGTAGATGCCGTCGGCGTCGAGCGTCTTGAGCATGCGCTTGAGCCGCGCGTCGAAAGCATGCAGGCGCACCAGTGGCAGGATGCGCTCGATGATTTTTGCCGGATCGCCGCTGACCTCGTCGACATTGGGCAGCTCGCTGGCGAGATCGGGCGGCAAGGCGCCGAGCACGGCGACGGGAATGTCGCGAAAGCGCGGATCCTGTACGAGCACGGTGAGGAACGCTTCGACCATGCGCGGCGAGAAGCCGTCGCCGACAACGATGCCATCGATGTCCCGGGCATTGAGATGCTGCGCGGCCGTCTCGACACTGAGCGCGCCGAGAATGCCGACACGTTCGCCGATGGCGACGCTCATCGCCGGATAGGAGCGTCCACGGCCGACGATCAGCACGGTCGCGTCTTCGAGCGGGTCGGAGACGGGCAGGGAAACCGGTTTGCCATGCTTGTCAGCGAAGGCTTGCATTCGCCGCAGTACCGTCGCGTGCAGCGCGCGCACGCGCAGCGCCCCCCGCAGCCGCGCCACCAGCCGCTCCGGCGGCAGCGCCGCGTCGACGGGCAAAGCGATCGGGATCGGCGTGTCGTGCCCGGCATGCACGGGCGCGATCACCGGCACGATCGGACCGCTGAGCGTGGCGACCTGCAGGCAGAGCATGCGGGCGGCAGCCTCGCTCGGCGCCGGTCCGCCTTCGGCAATGATGATGGCTTCGGGCTTGACCGCAACGAACGCCGTCGGCGCATCGGCCCAGCTGCTCTCGACGATGGGGAAGGCGCCCGCCGCGCCGAGTGCCGCAACCAGGTCCGCCGCCGGACGCTCGGCGACGACGATCATCGAACCTTGCAGGGACATGCTGACTACGCGCGGCTACAAAAACCGCGCGCAGCCTAGGCGAGGGCCGTTAACACGGCGTCAACGATGGCTGGCAAATTACGCCGCATTCCGCGCGCGGAAAGCACTTGCGACCAACGGGTTGACGCCAAGGGCCGTCAGCCGCTCCGACATCGCTGCCGGATTAGACGCGGAACCGCCGAGGCGATGACCCGACAACGCGTCCGGCACCGCGGCGAGCACGGCCTCGGGATCGATGCCTTTGACCAGCGCCTCGATGTCGCGCTGGGCGAGGCGATAGCCGCCGATCGTGGTCAAACCCGTTGGGCCGCCGGTGACCACGACCTTTTCGTGCACGGACCGGCAAGCGTAGCCGGTGTCGACGAAGCCGTCCTTCGCTGCGTCCTCGCGCTCATTATCCGGCGGAAATGAATGCGCTGCCATCATCGGGCCGCGCAGCGCCAGGGTTCCGCTCGCCGACCGGCTCACTTCGGCGACGCGCAGCCACGCCGGAGCCCCGCGCGGAACGTGCACCGAACCGAGTGACGTCACCGCGGGAAGGCCCTTTGCATCGCGGCGCGCGGCCAGCAATCCAGTTTCTCCAAACACCTGTACGTCGGTGACCTTCGCCGCGCCGAGCCAGGCCGGTGCGGACGCGAGCCTTTCGGGCGTGCGCCACAAGGCGATCACATGCGCGAGCTTGTCGATGTGTCCGGCATCGGCCAGCGGCTGCACCAGTGCTCCCGGGACAATCGCCACCTCGCAGCCGTAGAGTTGGCGTGTCTCATCGAAAATATCGGGATCGAATGGCTGATGGAGTGCCAGCGTGCCGCCGCTCATCAGCCATGGCACCAGCGCCAGTGACAGTCCGGCGAACGACGAGAGCGGCAGGGCCGAGAGGATCGTCGCATCCTGTGCGATGCGGCTCTCCAGAAACACAGCGAGGCCGCCAGCCACGAGCTGCGCATGGCTGCGCGCCGCGGCGACGAGGCCGTCGGCCTCCACATCGAACGTGATGGCCGCGAGATGCGCGGCCGGACTGACGCTGCGTTCGATGACCGGCAGTGCTTCGGGTGTCGTCTCCGTATAGAGATCGTCGAGCGTCGTGATGCCGTCAGGCAGGGCAGCACCGAAGCCGCAGACATGACGGATCGGAAAAACCTGCGCGGCGACGCGCAACGCCAGATTGCCATGGTCGGTCGCGCCGATGCGCGAGCATCCGATTAGCGCCTTGGCGCCAATCTTGTTCAACGCTGTCACGGCTTCGCGCTCACGCCAGAGCATCGGCAAGGGTGCCGCGATCATGCCGGCGCGCAGGATCCCGAGCAGCGCTAGCACGCTCTCCACGGTGTTGGCGAGCTGTACGGCGACGATCGCGTCCGTCGTCAAACCGAGTTTGCGCAGCCGCGCCGCGATCGCCCAGATCACGCGGTCCGCTTCGATATAAGTGAGCTGGCGCACGGGGCCATCGGTGAAGCGCGCACGATTTGGCGGATCGATCAGTGCGACGGCGTCCGGCCGGCGCACTGCCGCGCGGCGGAACAGGTCGTCGAGCGCCGACGCCTGCACGCCGTCCATGGTCGCGTTCTGCTGCGCTTCGCCGAGGATCATGGGGTTGCTCGCCACCAGGTTTCCGGCAGATAGCCGAACAAAGATGTTTCCGCCGGATGGCGGATATAAGCCCAGCGCGCGACCCATTGCTTGGGCAAGTAGAACAGCGGCACGACGTAGAAGCCCGAGAGCAGCACGCGGTCGAGCGCGCGCACCGCGGAGACGAAATCGTCGCGTCGTTGCGCCTCCAGCATTGCGGCGATCATCGCGTCGATGGCCGGCGATTTGACGCCCATATAGTTGCGCGAGCCTTCCTGGTCGGCCGCCGCGGAGCCCCAGTAGAAGCTCTGCTCATTGCCGGGCGACAGCGACTGGTCCCAGCGGTACTCCATCATGTCGAAATCGAAGGTGATGCGGCGGCGATCGAATTGCACAGCGTCGACGACGCGCACGCGCGCGTCGATGCCCGCGCGCTTGAGGTCACGCGAGAAGGCGAGCGCGAGCCGTTCCTGTTCTTTGGTGGTGGCGAGGATTTCGAAGCCGAACGGGCGACCGCTTGCGCGCTCGCGCAACTCGGTACCCTTGAGCTCATATCCGGCTTGCGCAAACAGCGCCAACGCGCGCCGCAACGTCGCCCGGTCGCGCCCCGAGGCATCGGTCACCGGCGGCGCCCATTTGCCGGCAAGCACGTCGGGACGCACGACACCGGGGTAGGGCGTCAGCAGCGCGCGTTCGCGTGCGTCCGCCGCGTGGCCGTATGAGGACAACTCGGAATCCTCGAAATAGCTTCTATCCCGACGATACTGATCGAAGAAATAATTGTGATTGACCCACTCGAAATCGAACAGTGTGAGGATCGCCTCGCGCACGCGCGGATCGACGAAGATCGGCCGTCGCGTGTTGAAGACGAAGCCCGCCATGCCCTTCGGCATGCCATAGGGGAACGCGTCCTTCACGATGCGGCCGTCGCGCACCGCGGGCACGTCATAGGCCGTCTCCCAGCGCCCGGGATCCATCTCCGTTCGCACGTCATAGAGGCCGGCTTTGAATGCCTCGAACTGCGTGTTGCCGTCGCGGTAATAGTCGAAGCGGATCTCGTCGAAATTCCACAGGCCGCGATTGATCGCGAGATTGCGGCCCCAGTAATTCGGATCGCGCTTGAACGTGACGCTTTGCCCCGGCTTCACCTCGCTGACCACGTAAGGGCCGCTGCCGATCGGCGGCTCGAAGGTCGTCTCCTCGAACGTATCGGGATTGGTGGCGTGCTTGGCAATGACCGGCATCAGCCCGAGAATGAGCGGCAGCTCGCGATCGTCCGCCCCGGTCAGATCGAACCGCACACTGCGCTCGCCGATCGCTTCCGCCTTCGCGACCTTGGCGTAATAGGTGCGGAAGTTGGGCCGACCTTTGTCACGCAGGATCTCCCACGAGAAGATGACATCCTCCGGGGTGACCGGCTTGCCGTCTGAGAACCGCGCCGCCGGGTCGAGCGTGAAGGTGACGTAACTGCGGGCGGCGTCGGTTTCGACGGATTTCGCCAGCAGCCCATAGAGCGTGAACGGCTCATCGTAGCCGCGGGCGAGCAGGCTCTCCACGACGTAGCCGCGGATGCTCTGGGCGGCGAGCCCTTTGACGACGAAGGGATTGAGCGTGTCGAAGGTCCCCGAGACGCCTTGTACGAGCCGTCCGCCCTTGGGGGCGTTCGGGTTGGCGTAGCGCAGTCGCGTGAAGCCCTCAGGCAGTGCCGGATCGCCGTGCATGGCGATGGCGTAGTTGGCGTGAGCTGCCGGCGCCTGGGCGAACGCCTCCAGCGCGCCGAGCGCCGCAAGTGCGGCGGCAACGGCCAAGCGCTGAAACGGCAAGGCGCGGGCGGAGGAAACGACTGTTTTCACCAGCAGACGCGATTCGGTTGCGAGTCTGCGGAATTTATCACAGCAAAACTCGAGTTAACCGGCCCGGAACTTAGCTTTCCCCGGGTGAACTAACGGCTTTATCGGCGCCGCAATATCCGCTATCAGGCGCAGCGGCCGCGTCACGCTGCCGCCGTATTTGGCTACGAACAGAGTCGCGGGGTATCCGCTCCGACTGGCCACAGGGCCGCGAGCGGCAAAAAGTTAAGAGGACCAATTCATGGATTATCGGATCGCATCGGCCCGGCCGATGGGCCGCGCGCTCGCCGCAGGTGTTGCTGCGATCGCTTTGAGCCTGTTTGTCGTCTCGGCGGCCTCGGCGCAAAATCCGCCAGCCCCGAAGCCCGCGGCGAAGCCGGCCGCGAAACCGGCGCCAAAGCCCGCCGAGCCGCCGGCCCAGCAGCCGGCGCCGCAGCAGCAGGCCGCGCCGCAGCAGCAGGAATTGCCGCAGCTGATGTATTCGCCGTGGACCAAGATCTGCCAGAAGAGCCAGGAAACCGGCGGTAAGCAAATCTGCATCATCGCCAAGGACGGTCGCCTGGAGAATGGCATGCCGATCATCGTCGGCGCCATGATCGAGCCGGAGGGTGCGCAGCGCTTCATCCGCGTCACCGTGCCGTTCGGCGTGCATTTGCCGGAAGGCACGCGATTGATCGTCGATCAGAACCCGCCACAGCAGGCCCCCTATATTGCCTGCCATCCGCAGATCGGCGGCTGCATCGCACATTACCTCGTCGACAACGATCTCCTGGCGAAGATGAAGAAGGGGCAGAACCTCATCGTGCAAGCGGTCAACGAGACCGGGACGGTGATGAGCCTGCCGCTGCCGCTCGCGGACTTCGCCAAAGCCTATGATGGCCCGCCGACCGATCCGAAGGCGCTCGAAGAGCAGCAACGTCTGCTTCAGGAAGGGCTGCGGAAGAAGGCAGAAGAGGCTGCCAAGCAGGCCGAAGGCAAGCCGCCGCAAGGTGCGCCCGCGCCGGCAGGCGCGCCGCCGAAGTAACAAGCTTCGCAAGACTGAAAATATGAGAGGCGCGGCGAAGGGCCGCGCCTCTTTGCTTTTAGGTTTTACGTCTTCTCGAGCAGTAACTCAGTTCAGGCTGGTCTGGCGCCGCCTGTAGGCGCCTTTGTCATCACGATCGAACACCTCAGAGACCTGCGGATGCCGGATCGGATCGCCCGATGTATCGGGCAAGAGATTCTGCTCGGAGACATAGGCGATGTATTCGGTGTCCGCGTTCTCGGCGAACAGGTGATAGAACGGCTGATCTTTGTGCGGCCGGATCTGCTCGGGGATCGATTCCCACCATTCTTCGGTGTTGGCGAATTCCGGATCGATGTCGAACACCACGCCACGGAACGGGAATACCCGGTGCCGGACGATCTGGCCGATCTGGTACTTGGCGGTACGCGTCTTCATAGTCCGACCACATAGTCCAGGATTACGGCGGAAGCCAGCCCCAAACGGGGCTCAAATGCCATAGCGTGCGGCCATTCCCGGGTCCTTGGCGGCAACGAGCCTGGCGCGGTCGACGAGCACCTTCGCCTGCTTCCAGGTGGCGTCGTCCTGCATCTTGCCGTCGATCATCACCGCACCGGCGCCATCGGGCATCGCCGCGATGATCTTCTGCGCGAAGGCGACTTCCGCCGGATCCGGCGAATACACCTTCTTGGCGATGTCGATCTGCGAAGGGTGCAGCGACCAGGCGCCGACGCAGCCCATGAGGAATGCGTTGCGGAATTGCGCCTCGCAGGCAGCGGGATCGGCGAAATCGCCGAACGGCCCGTAAAACGGCTTGATGGCCGCGGCGGCGCACGCGTCGACCATCTTGGCAATCGTGTAGTGCCAAAGATCCTGCTGATAGGCCGCGCGTGTGCCGCCTTCGGCACTCGCATCGGCGAGCACTTTGTAGTCGGGGTGCCCGCCGCCGACGCGTGTCGTCTTCATGGCGCGTGACGCGGCGAGATCGGCCGGCCCGAGGCTCATGCCGTGCATGCGCGGCGAAGCGGCGGCGATCGCCTCGACATTGTTGACGCCCTGCGCGGTCTCCAAAATGGCGTGGATGAGGATCGGCTTCTTCACTGCGTGCCGCGCTTCGAGCTGGGCGAGAAGTTGATCGAGATAGTGGATGTCCCACGGTCCGTCGACCTTGGGCAGCATGACGACGTCGAGCTTGTTGCCAACGGCGCCGACAATTTCGATCACGTCGTCGAGGGCCCAAGGCGAGTTGAGCGCATTGATGCGCGTCCACAGTCCGGTCGAGCCGAAATCGGTGGCCTTCGCCATCTCGATGAAGCCGCGCCGGGCCGCCTCTTTGGCATCGATCGGAATGGCGTCCTCGAGATTGCCGAGCACGACATCGACCTGTTTCGCCAGCTCCGCGGCCTTGGCGCGCAGCTTCTCCACATGCGGTGGCATGAAATGGATCATGCGCTCGAGCTTGACCGGCAGCTCGCGACAAGGCGTCGGCGCGCCAACGGCGAGTGGTTGGTAGAACTGCCGCGGAAGCTTCATGGCTCGATCCTTCCCAATCCCGTCCTTGCCGTTTAGAAACGCAGCACCTGCCGGTCAACCTGTTTCATGGATGCCATGCAGCCGCTCACAGGCCTCACGGTTCTCGATTTCACCACGCTGCTGCCGGGGCCGCTGGCGACGCTGATGCTGGCCGAAGCCGGCGCCGAGGTGATCAAGGTCGAAAAACCCGGCGGCGAGGACATGCGTGTCTTCCCGCCGCAATGGCACAGCGAGAGCGCGCCTTTCGCCTTGCTCAATCGCGGCAAGAAAAGCCTGGTCGTCGACCTTAAGGACCAGCACGCCCGCGCGAAGCTCGAGCCATTCATCGCGCGCGCCGATATTCTGGTCGAGCAATTCCGTCCCGGTGTGATAGCGCGGCTCGGCCTCGGCTTTGCCGATGTCCGCAAGATCAATCCGCGGATCGTCTACTGCTCGATCTCCGGCTATGGACAGCGCGGTCCGCGCGAGCAGGAAGCCGGCCACGATCTCAATTATGTCGGAGCGACGGGGCTCCTGGCGCTGCAGCCGGGACCGCTGGATCGTCCTGTGGTGCCCCCCGCGCTTGTCGCCGACATCGCTGGCGGCAGCTTTCCCGCAGTGATCAATATTCTCCTGGCGCTGCGCCAGCGCGATCTGACCGGGCAAGGCGTGCAGCTCGACATCGCCATGACCGACGCGATATTCACCTTCGCCTGGTATGCGCTGGCGATCGGCAACGCCACGGGGCGATTCCCCGGTCCCGGCGAGCTGATGCTCGCCGGCGGCTCGCCGCGCTATCAGCTTTATCCGACCAGCGACGGCAAGCTCGTCGCCTGCGGCGCGATCGAGCAGAAATTCTGGATCGCCTTCTCCAAGGCGATCGGATTGCCACCGGAATTCGTCGGCGACACGCGCGACCCGAAGGCCACTCGAGCGGCTGTTGCCAAGATCATCCTTGCGGGCACCGCTGCACAGTGGCGGCCGGTGTTCGCGGCAGCCGATTGCTGCGCGACCATCGTCGCCTCGCTCGAAGAGGCGTTGCGCGATCCGCATTTCGTCGAGCGTGGCTTGTTTGCGCATCAGGTCGGCGCCGCCTCGGGCGCGACCATGAGCGCGTTGCCCTTGCCGATCGATCCGATATTCCGCGAGCCGCGTGGTACCGTGAAACGTGCGCCCAAGCTCGGCGAGCGCCTCAAGGATGAATGACGGCGAGGTGCAGGCCGAGCCCGATGATCCCGAGATAAAAGCAAAGCCGAAAGATTGCCGGCCGCGTGACGCTGCGGATCGCTTGTCCGAGCAGCATGCCGAGCACGGCTGGAATGACCGCGATCACCGACGCCGACGCACCGGTCTTGTCGAGCGCATGGCCGCCGATGAGGAGCCCGCCGAGCGCCAGCGTGGAGACGCTGTAGGACACGCCCTGCGCCTGGATGAATTCGTCGGGCGTAAAGCCGATGGCCTGATAGTAGGCGACGGCCGGGATCATGTAGATGCCAGTTACGGCAGAGATCATACCGGTGACGAGACCGATGCCGGCGCCGAGCCAGGGCTCGAGACGATCGGAGACCGCAAGCTGCACCTTCGCAAGACCGATCGCGGCATAGAGCAGCAGCGTGACGCCGAGCGCGATGCGCGTGCTGCTCGCCGCTTCCGGCGAGAGGAGACCGAGCTCGAGACGGCCGGCGATCCAGGTACCGGCGATGATCGCGAGTAGCGCCGGCCACAGCCGCAGCAGAATGGAAACGAAGTGACCGCCGGTGAACGCCTGCCAGACATTGGTCAAGAGCGACGGCACCAGCATGAGCGCCACTGCCTGCGCCGGCGGCATCACCGTGCTGAGGAGCCCGACCGCGACCGTCGGCAAGCCGAGACCGAGCACGCCCTTCACTGTGCCGGCGAGGATGAAGGTGAAAGCGGCGAAGGCAACCAGCGCCGAAGAGTCTTGCATGCGCGCAAGTTGCGCATTCGCGCAACAGCGCGCAATTCGTGCCTGCCAAAGCGAGCCTTCGAGTTTTGCGAAGCAAGACAGCGCCTACAGCGCTTCCCCGCGCATCAGCCGCGGCTCCGCCGCGGCGGGCGCGACGCCTTCGCGCATGACGGCGCGGCGCAAGGGACCGATGTGATCCATCAGATAGAGGCCGAGGCCGCGCGCGCCCTGCACCGGCAGGAAATCGGTCAGCAGCGAGCGATTGAGCAGATCGACGGCAACGCTGCGCGTGCCGACGTCACGGCGGCGGAGCTCGTCATAGCGCGCGAGCAGGTGAGGCGCTCCGACGTCGCCGCCCGACCGGCGTTCGTCGGCCACGAGCTCGCCGATCGTGGCGGCATCGCGCAGCCCGAGATTGAGGCCTTGTGCTCCGATCGGCGGAATGACATGCGCCGCCTCGCCGACCAGCGCCACACGGTGCGCCGCGAAGCTCTTTGCCGTCGTGACGGTGAGTGGAAATACGCCGCGGCCCGGCTCGATGATAACCTTGCCGAGAATCGAATGCGCATGGCGCTCGACGTCGTCGGCGAGCACGGGAGCCGCGAGCCCGGCGATACGCTCCGCCTCGGCAGGATCGACGACCCAGACCAGGCTCGAGCGCGATCCGGGCAGCGGCACCACAGTGAACGGCCCGCTCGGTGTGTGGAATTCGGTCGAGGTCTCGTGATGCGGCCGTGTATGCGTGAATGACAGGGCGACCGCAGACTGCGAATAGCGATGCTCGCTGGTCTCGATGCCCGCGGCCTGTCTGCACAAGGAGCGCCGTCCGTCGGCGCCGACCGCGAGGCGCGCTCGCAGCGGGCTGCCGGCTTTGCCGACAACGGTGACGCCGAGATCATCGACCTCGACCGCGGTGACGTCGTCGTCGAGGCGCCGCAAGGCCGGCAGCGTCACCGCGCGCGCTTCGAGCGCAGCGATAAGATGACGGTTCTCGATATTGTAACCGAAGACGTCGAGCCCGATCTCTTCGGCCGTAAAGCGCACTTCAGGGGCGCGGATGAGGCGCCCGGTGTCATCGACGATGCGCATCACCTTGAGCGCGGCCGCTTGCGCCCGGCAGGCGTCCCAGACGCCGAGCGTTTCGAGCGCGGTCACCGAGCCGGCGAGCAGCGCCGTGGTGCGGTTGTCGGCTGCCGCGGGACGCTTGCCAATCAGCGTCGTCTCGACCCCGGCGCTCGCCAGCGCGACCGCGGCAGTGAGCCCAGCGGGGCCGCGGCCGACGACAATGACATCGGCCATTTCCTGCGTATTTTTCTCCGGCATCAAAGTCTTGCCTGGCTTTCCTCTTAACTCACCTAATACGGCCAAAAACGCCTGGAAACCATCGAGAGAGCTTCCGATTTCGCCTCTTGCCGCAATGCGCTAGGAACGCAACCGAATGACCCAAACGGCGCTGTCGCGAACCCTCACGCATCTGTCTCCCGCGGCCAATGGCCTTGGGCAGGTTTTTGCGCATCCGCGCGCGGTCGCCGTAGTCTGCGTCGTGGCGCTGACCGGGCTCGGCTGGGCCTACCTGGCGCTGACGATGGCGCAGACGGACTTCCTCGATGCGCTCTGCCGGCCGAGCTTTGGCCTGGCTGTGGGGCATTTCGCAGACGCGTTCGTCATCTTGCCGATGTGGATGGCCATGACGCTGGCGATGATGCTGCCGAGCGCGGCGCCGATGATTTTCACCTACGCCGAAATCGCCGACACCGCCGCGCGCAAGGGCGAGCATGTCATATCGCCATTCGTGCTGACCGCAGGCTATGCGGCGGTCTGGCTCGGTTTCGCACTGATCGCGACGCTGATGCAGCTCGCGCTGATGCGGCTCGCTTTGCTCGATGCCTCGATGCGCTTGGCGAGCGTCCTGCTTTCGGGCGCGATTTTTATCGGCGCCGGCGCTTACCAGTTCTCCAGCCTGAAGCAGGCCTGCCTGCGGCAGTGCCAAAGCCCATTTCCGTTTTTCTTCGCCAATTGGAGCACCAAGACGGCGGGCGTGTTTCGCCTCGGCCTGCGGCAAGGGCTCTATTGCGTCGGCTGCTGCTGGGCCAGCATGCTGGTGATGTTTGCGGTTGGCGCGATGAATGCGCTGTGGATGGCGGGCATCGGCATCGCCATGACCGTGGAGAAGATGACGAGCGGGATGCGCTTTTCTCGCATCGTCGGCACTGCGCTGATCGTTGCCGGCGGCGTATTGATCGTCGTTTCGGTGGCGGCGCATTGGCCGCAGGCGTGAGCCAGGAACAAGTGTTGGGAGTAGGGCGTGGAAAAGTGGACGTTGAAAGGTGAGATGACGCTGTCGTGCAGCTGCACGGTGTTCTGTCCGTGTGTGCTGTCGCTCGGCGAGCATCCGCCGACGGAGGACCGCTGCCAAACCTGGGCGGGCATCCGTATCGACGAGGGACATTTCGACACCGTCGAGCTTGGCGGTCTCAAGATCGGCCTGATGATGGACCTGCCCGGCATCATGGCGCGCGGCAATTGGACCGCGGCGCTGTTCGTCGATGACAAGGCGCCGATCCAGGCGGTGAAGGGGCTCACGCGCATCTTCACCGGCCGCGTCGGCGGCACGACGCATCTCCTCTCGATCCTGGTCGGCAGCTTCCTTGGCGTGCGCCAGGTACCGATCAGCTACGAGACCAAGGGCGACACACGCCTCATCAAGATCGAGAACTTCGTCGACGGCGTGATCACGCCGGTGCGCGGCAAGGAAGCCGGTAAGAATGTGGTGATCCGAAACAGCGAATATTGGATTGCCCCCGACGTCATCGTGTCGCGCGCCGAAAAGTCGCGCTTCCGCGGCTTCGGCCGCAATTGGAATCTGACCGGCCGTTCGGCGGAAATCTGCGCGCTCGATTGGGGAAACGAGTAAGCTCAGGGGATGCCCGAGTCCCTGCCGACCGCCGCTCCCCTCGCGACCCGCGCCGGCGCCTTCACCATCCACATCTTGACCGCATCGGGCGCCGCCTTTGCGCTGGTTGCTGCCATGCTGGCAACGCTGAGTGAATGGTCGGCGATGTTCTTCGTGCTCGGTCTCGCCTTGATCGTCGACGCGATCGATGGGCCGCTGGCGCGGCGCTTCAACGTCGTCGAGCTGTTGCCGCGCTGGTCGGGCGAGGGGCTCGACTACGTCGTCGACTTCGTCACCTACGTCTTCGTTCCGGCCTTCGCCGTCGCCGCCAGCGGATTGATGCCTGATGGTTTTGCGATCCCAGCCGGCGTGCTTATCGTCATCACCGGCGCGCTGTATTTCGCCGATCGCACCATGAAGCTCGACGGCAACTATTTCCGCGGCTTTCCGGCGCTGTGGAACGCGGCCGCGTTCTACCTGTTCCTGCTGCGGCCGCCGGGCTGGATCGCGCTCGCGATCGTCGTCATCCTCGCCGGGCTCACCTTCGCCCCCATCCGCTTCCTGCATCCGGTGCGGGTCACGCAATGGCGCGTCATCACCATGCCGCTCCTGGCGCTGTGGGCGGTGCTGGCCGCGATCGCAGTGTGGACCGGCCTCGAGCCGGGACGCATGGTGACGCTGCCGCTCTGCCTCATCGCCGTCTACTTCTTCCTCGCCGGTTACCTGCAGCGCGTTATCTAGTGCCCCGAACTCGAAGTTCGCACACCCATCCCCGCGAGTCAGAATGCGAACTTCGAGTTCAAAAAGGGGCACTAGAATCATAAGTTTGCTAGTGTCCTTTCGATTCCGAAGTTCGCCAAGAATGTGCTGCAACGTATCGCGAGCTTCGGAATCGGGACACTAGCCGATGACCCAATTGCTCTTCGACCCGAATGCCTGGGCGGCGCTCGTCACTTTGACGGCGCTGGAGATCGTGCTCGGCATCGACAATCTGGTCTTCATTTCCGTGCTCACCGCGCGTCTTCCGGCGGCGCAGGCTCAGCGCGCCCGCGCGATTGGCCTGTCGCTCGCCTTCATCTTCCGCATCTTGCTGCTCGCGTCGTTGAGCGTCCTGATCGGGCTGCGCCAACCCGTGTTCGCGGTCGCCGGTCACGATTTCTCCTGGCGCGACCTCATTCTCACCGTCGGCGGTCTCTTCCTCATCGCCAAGGCCACACGGGAAATCCATGTCGAGGTGGAGGCACGCGAGGAGGAGAGTGGTGGTGTGCCCGCGGCGACGCGTGCCTTGCTCGCCGTGGTCCTCCAGCTTGCCGTCATCGACATCGTGTTCTCGATCGATTCCATCGTCACCGCGATCGGCCTTGCTGACGACCTCGAAGTGATGATTGCCGCCGTGCTCATCGCCATGCTGGTCATGTATGCGGCGGCGCGGCCGGTCGGCGATTTCATCGCCGCGCATCCGACCACCAAGATGCTGGCGCTCGCTTTCCTGGTGCTGATCGGTGTGGCGCTCCTCGCCGACGGATTCCACCTGCATATTCCGCGCGGCTATATCTACTTCGCGATGGCGTTTGCGGCGGCGGTCGAAGCCTTTAATGTGCTGGCGCGCCGCAACCGCCGCCGAAAGTCCGGCCGCGGCTGATTTTGCTGTCGGGAGCGTGATATGGCCAAACCCGTCCTTCTCATCGCCGGCGGCAGCCGCGGTATCGGCGCCGCCACGGCGCGGCTCGCGGCCACGCGCGGCTACGACATCGCCATTAATTACAAGAGCAATTCCGATGCGGCCGCCGAACTGGTCGAGGCGATCAAGCTCGCCGGCGCCCACGCTGTCGCCATCCAGGGCGATATGGCCAAGGAAGAGGACATCGAGCACGTCTTTCGCTTCGCCGGCGAAATCGGGCCGCTGACGCATTTCGTGCACTCCGCCGGCATCACCGGCCGCAGCTCGCGGCTCGACGCGGTCGAGGCGGCGACGGTGCGCGAGGTGCTCGACGTCAACGTGCTCGGCCCATTGCTGTGCCTGCGCGCCGCAATCCGGCGCATGTCGACCAAGCATGGCGGCCCTGGCGGCGCCATCGTGCTGATCTCGTCGATGGCGGCGAAGATCGGCGGTATGAACGAATACACCTGGTACGCGGCGGCAAAAGGCGCTGTCGACACCATGACCATGGGCGTCGCCCGCGAGGTCGCAAAGGAGAATGTCCGCATCAATGCGGTGTCGCCGGGCCTGATCGACACCGAGATCCATGAGCCTGGTCGGCTCGAGCGCGTGGCGCCACTGACACCCATGGGGCGCGCCGGCAGCGCCAACGAAGTCGCCGAAGCGATCCTGTTTCTCCTCTCCGACGCCGCATCCTATATCAACGGCGCCGTGCTCAACGTGTCGGGAGCGCGCTGAGCCATGCGGGCGATCCTGCCGCTCGTCGCGTTGACGATCGCCGCAACGGCCGCGCCACTGCGCGCGGATCCGCTGGTGCCGCCGACCGTCGATTATGTGCAGGACGTCGAAATCACCCGCGACAGCGACCACTCCTTTGCCGTGCCGGCGCGCTACATCGTCGGCGGCCACCATATCCGCGTGGAGTATGTCGGCATCGTCACGCTTGTCGACCTCGACCGCCGGCAGACCACGGCGATGATCCCGCGCGTGCGTACTTACTGGTGGCCGAAGCCGCTGATCGACGGTGTCAAGGACAGCCGCCGCTGGGTCGGCGTCGAGGCGCAAAGCGCGGAGGAGATCGGCAAGGACACGGTGCTCGGCCATGCGGTGACCAAATATCGCGTCCGCGGCACCGTCTTCGAGACCCGCACGCCGTTCGAAGGCGAGGTCTGGACCACGGCCGAGAACATCGTCATGCGCATCGATGGAATCGGGCGCGGCGCGGACGGCTTCAGCGCGCCGATCAAGGTGACTACCGTGCAGCTGCAGATCGGCGGCGTCGATCAGGGGCTTTTGAGCGTGCCCGCGACCTTCGCCCGGATGCCGCGCTCCAATCCGGGGCCGCGCCAGCAGAACTGATCCGCGCACGATCCTGTGACCGCTAGCCGACTTTCTATGCCTTGCTGGGGCTTGGAACCAAGTGTTAAATTTTATGGTTAATGCGGGTTGCCGGCATTGGGCCGGTGGGTGGGCACAGCCATGTTCGAGTATCGCTCGCTTGCGGGTTCGGTGCGCATGATGGCGCTTGCCGCAACCGGCGCCGCGGCCTTGGCGAACGCTAGCGCCGTCGCCGGCGGTAAGGACGAGATCTTCAGCGACGTTGTCGCCTCCCAAGACATGGTCGGTGATGAGCAGCCGGCCGCCCCGCCGGTGCGCTCCGCGCAGGGCTTCTTCTGGTTCTTCGGCCAGCCCAATCCATTTCAGTCGCATCAATCCCAGCCGACCTATCGCAGCCGCGAACGCAGCAACGATCCGTTTTCGTCGCGCGAGGAATTTCCCCCGCGTCCACGCGCCGTAGAGCGTCACTATCGCGAGCACAGCATGGTCACCCGGCACGACCCGGGCTCCGAATTGAAGACGCGGCTGCTCGGGATGCTGCGCAATCCGCCGCCGATCCCACAGACCAACGGCCCGCTGCTGCTGACCGTCTCGATCGCCAAGCAGACGATCACCCTTTACGACGCCGGCGTCGAGATCGCGAAAGCACCGATCTCGAGCGGCACCACGGCAATGCCGACGCCGATGGGTGTCTTCAGCGTGCTGGAGAAGAACTGGTGGCACCGCTCGAACATGTACAGCGCGGCGCCGATGCCGTTCATGCAGCGCATCACCTGGTCGGGCGTCGCGCTGCATGCCGGAGAGCTGCCGGGCTATCGTGCCTCGCATGGCTGCGTGCGGCTCACCGACAGCTTCGCGCTGCGCCTGTGGTACACGACCCGGATCGGCGCCCGCGTGGTCATCGCCTGGGACGAGGTGGCACCTTACGACATCGCGCACCCGCTGCTGTTCCAGCCCAAGGCCATGCCGCAGCCGACGCCGGCGCCGCAGGAGCAGGCTCCGCCGCCCGCGGCACCGCCGGCCGACAGCGCCATGATCAGCATGAATGCGCCGTCGGCGGTCCCGAGCGAAGACGATCCGCGCGATCAGACGGAGAGTGTCCCGCCGATTTTCCCGAGCTTCGCGCGCAGCGGTGACGACGATCCGGCGCTCGATCACATGATGACCGCCGCGCGCGACGACGGCGAAGCCACCGATGACAGCCCGCGCGTCGCCGACGCGACCTCGAGCATCGATTACGCCCTGTCGCCGTCGCGCCCGGCGAACGATCTCATTGCGCTGGAGGAGCATCTCGCTCCGGTCGCGGCACTTGCGCGCCAGCAAAGCGATGCAGATACGCCGGTGACTCTTGCGCGTCTCGAAACCATCGATACGCCGCACCGGCAGCCTCTGTTCGACAGCTTTGCCATTGCGCGGCGCAAGATCGCACCGCGGCGATGGGCCGGACCGGTGACGACATCGCCGGCCGAGCCGGAGCAAGTGCTGCGGCCCGGGCCGATCTCGGTGCTGATCAGCCGCAAGGACCGGCGCATCTATGTGCGCAAAGGCTTGCAGCCGGTGTTCGATGCGCCAATCGGGATCGCGCAGGTGGAGCGGCCGTTTGGGACCCACGTGTTCACCGCGGTCGCCGTTGATGATGACGGTGCGAACCTGCGCTGGAAGGTGGCCTCGCCGTCGGCCGAACCGCGTGGACGCGCCGGCATCGTGCCGACCGCGGCCGCGAGCGCCGCGCTCGACCGGATCGCGATCCCGCAGGAGACCCTGGACCGCATCGCGGCGCTGACCACGGTCGGCGCTACGCTGATCGTCAGCGATCCCGGTCTCGGCCGTACCGCGAAGCTTCTCGACTCCGATTTCACCGTGCTGATGCGCTGACGCGGGCCTTGGCCCACGCATAAGCCACCATGGCTGCCGCGGCTTGTGTTCGCGCTTCTGCGCCCTATGATCCCGCCGCGCCGGCAAACCGGCATCGGAATCATTTTCGCCATACGGGAGAAAACCATGGTCGCAGCAGTCCGTGTTCACAAACATGGCGGCCCCGAAGTCCTGACTTACGAAGACATCGAAATTCCGGCGCCGGGCCAGGGCCAGGTCAAACTCAAGCAGCATGCGATCGGGGTGAATTTCATCGACACGTATTTCCGCATCGGCATGTATCCCTCGCCGGTCGGCATGCCGTTCGTCGCCGGCAATGAAGGCGCAGGCGAAGTGATCGCGGTCGGGCCGGGCGTCACCGACCTCAAGGTCGGTGATCGCGTCGGCTATGTGGCGCCGCTCGGCGGCTATGCGACGGAGCGGCTGTTGCCCGCCGACCGCGCGGTGAAGCTGCCGCAGGGCATCAGCTACGAGCAGGCCGCCGCGATGATGCTCAAGGGCATGACGGTCGAATATCTGCTTGCCCGCACCTTCAAGGTGAAGAAGGGCGACACCGTTCTCATTCACGCTGCCGCCGGCGGCGTCGGTCTCATTGCCTGCCAATGGGCGAAGGCGCTCGGCGCGACCGTGATCGGCACTGTCGGCTCCAAGGACAAGGCCGAGCTCGCCAAGAAGAACGGCTGCGATCACGCCATCCTTTATCGCGACGAGGACTTCGTCGCGCGTGTGAAGGAGATCACCGGTGGCAAGCTCTGCGATGTGGTTTATGACGGCATCGGCAAGACCACGTTCCCAGCCTCGCTCGATTGCCTGCGGCCGCTCGGCTATTTCGTGAGCTTCGGCAGCGCGTCCGGCCAGATCGAAGCTTTCAACATCAATATCCTGCAGACCAAAGGCTCGCTGTTTGCGACGCGGCCGACGCTCAACCACTACGCCGCCAAGCGCGAAGACCTGCTCGCCATCGCCGCGGACCTGTTCGAGAAGGTCGGCTCCGGCGCGGTGAAAATCCCGGTGAACCAGAAATACGCGCTCAAGGACGCGCAGAAGGCGCACCGCGATCTCGAAGGCCGCGGCACGACGGGTTCGACGATTTTGATTCCGTAAGAAATGGAATCCTGCGCGCGCGGCATACTCCGCCGTCATGCCCCGCGGAGGCAGGGCATCCAGTAGTCGCCGTCGGTGACTACTGGGTCGCCTTCTCGCGCTGGCGAGCCAAGGGCGAGCGGCCAGCGCGAGCAATTTTGGAGTAGCCGCGCCGGACCCTCGCTTCGCTCGGCGGCGCGGCGTCAAGCCGGGCGACGACGCTGAATGTCTGGCGCGCACCACGTACATGTTCAAAGCAATGCCGCGATTTCTCCGAAGGCCGGATGGGTGAAAATGCCCTCCGGCAGTCGCGGCAGGCCGACGACGCCGATCTTGTCCGAGAACCGCGCGAACGTCGTCACCGTCTCTTCGAGCGGCACCGGGCTCGCGACGCTCTCGCTCACGACCACGGCAGCGACCTTGAGATTGCGGCGGATGAGCACGTGCAGCGCGGTCAGCGTGTGGCTGATGCTGCCGAGATAGC
The DNA here is from genome assembly GCA_035651015.1 of Pseudolabrys sp. GTDB lineage: Bacteria > Pseudomonadota > Alphaproteobacteria > Rhizobiales > Xanthobacteraceae > Pseudolabrys. Next base: position 62,997 of record DASRGN010000027.1, read on the forward strand.
TGCCGGTGACGAGCAGGATCGGGGCGCGCAGCGACGTCATCCAGTCGAGCACGGTGTGCGTGTCGTCGAGCGGGACCATGATGCCGCCGACGCCCTCGATGAACAGCGTCCCGGGATTGTCCGCGGTCGCGCGGCGCGAAAAGTCGACGAGCTCGTCGAAATCGATGGCGCGACCTTCACGTGCCGCGGCCATGTCGGGTGAGAGCGGGGCGCGGAAGCGCCAGGGCGAGACGCGCTCGACATAATCGGCGCTGACGGGCAGATCCATCGCGCGCAGCAGCACCGCGGGATCGCTGGTCTCGACGACGGACGGACCGTAGCCGCTGACCACGGGCTTGAGCGCGCCGACCGGCTCCTTGGCGGCACGCAGATGCCGAATGAGCCCGGCGGTGACAAAGGTCTTGCCGATATCGGTGCCCGTCGCGGTGACGAAGATTGCGGCCACGGCGCTATCGGCTGTTCGCCAGCACGCGGCGGCGCACGAGATCGGCAAGCCGCGCGATCTCCTCATCGGGATGGCCGGCGGTGAAGGCGAGGCGCAGCCGCGCCGTGCCCGGCGGCACGGTCGGCTCGCGAATGCCGACAACGAGGAAGCCTTCGTCCTCGAGAAGACGCGAGGCGCGCATGGTCGGCTCGGCGTCACCGATCACCACTGGCACGATGTGGCTCTGCGCATCCGGCAGCCTGAGCGCCCGCGTGAAAGCGAGCGCCTTCCTATGCGGCGCGCGCGTGCGCTCGGGCTCGGCGGCGATGAGGTCGAGCGCGGCGATTGAGGCCGCAGCCATCGCCGGCGGCAAGCCGGTCGAGTAAATGAGCGTGCGCGCACGATTGCGGATCAAATCGATCACCGGCTGCGAGGCGCAGAGATAGCCGCCATAGGCGCCGAGCGCCTTCGACAGCGTGCCCATCTGCAGCGGCACGTCGACGTCGGCGCCTGCCGCCGCGCGTGAGCCGCGGCCGTCGCCAAGGACGCCGAGGCCGTGGGCGTCGTCGCTCATCAGCCAAGCGTCGTAACGCTGCGCCAGTGCCGCCATCTCCCGGAGCGGCGCCACATCGCCATCCATCGAGAACACGCCGTCGGTGACGATCAGCGCGCGCTGATAGAAGGAGCGGTGCTCGCGCAACAACTCCTCGAGATGCGCGAGGTCGTTGTGGCGGAACATCACCACGGTGCCCTGCGAAAGCTGCGCGCCGGCAAAGATGCAGGAATGCGCCAGCGCATCGACGAGCACGAGGCCGTCGCGGCCGGCGATCACGGGAATGATGCCGGCATTGGCGAGATAACCCGAGCCGAACACGCAGGCGGCCTCAGTGCCCTTGAGCCGCGCCAGGCGCTGCTCCAGTTGCGCGAACAGCGGATGATTGCCGCTCACCAGGCGCGAGGCGCCGGCGCCCACGCCATATTCCTCGATTGCCGCAACCGCGGCCGCCTTGACCGCCGGATGCTGCGACAAATTCAGGTAGTCGTTGCACGAGAAAGAGAGGAGCCTGCGGCCGTTGCGCTCGACCCACAGGCCGTCCTCGCGCACGGTCTCCGCGAGCGAGCGGCGCAGGTGCCGGCGGTCGAGATCGCTGAGCTTGGCCGCTGCAAAGCGGTCCAGCGAAGGCATGGGGTGATTTTGGCTCATCCTGGAGGCAAAATGCCCCGCATGGACCAGGAAGAAAAGCGGCAAATGCCGCCCGAAACCAAACCGAAAGCCCGCGCCCCGCGGGAAAAACGCTGGTTTACCGGCGGTATTCCGCACATCTGGATGCCCTATGCGCAGATGAAGACGGCGAACCCGCCGCTCGCCGTGGCGCGCACCGACGGCAGCCGCATCGTGCTGGCGGACGGCCGCGAGCTTATCGACGGCATGGCCTCGTGGTGGACTGCCTGCCACGGCTACAACCACCGGCATATCCGCGACGCGGTGAAACGCCAGCTCGCGGTGATGCCGCATGTGATGTTCGGCGGGCTCGCGCATGAGCAGGCGCTGACGCTGGCGCGGCGGCTCGCGACCTTGCTGCCGGGCGATCTCGAGCGCGTGTTCTTTTCCGAATCAGGATCGGTCGCGGTCGAGGTGGCGCTGAAAATGGCGGCGCAGTTCTTCAGCAATCGCGGGGAGGCGGCGCGCAGCACTTTCGTCGCTTTTCGCGGCGGCTATCACGGCGATACCACGGGCGCCATGGCGGTGAGCGATCCGGACGACATGCACGGCGCCTATCGCCATCTGGTGCCGCGCCAGCACGTCGTCGCCTTGCCGGACACAGCGGAGCGGCTTTCGGCGCTCAACGAGCTTCTCGACAAGCAGCAGAAGAAGATCGCCGGCATCATCGTCGAGCCGCTGGTGCAGGGCGCCGGCGGCATGCGCTTCCACGATGCCGAGGTGCTGGCGCATCTGCGCGCTGTCGCGGACGCGCGCGGGCTCCTTCTCATCTTCGATGAAATCTTCACCGGCTTCGGCCGCACCGGAACGATGTTCGCCTGCGAGACCGCGGGCGTGGTGCCCGACATCGTGTGCCTCTCCAAGGCGCTCACCGGCGGCACGCTGCCGCTGGCGGCGACCGTCGCGCGCAAGCACGTGTTCGAGGCGTTCTGGTCCGACGACGCGGAGAAGGCGCTGATGCACGGGCCGACCTATATGGGCAATGCGCTGGCTTGCGCGGCGGCCAATGCCTCGCTCGACCTGTTCGAGCAGGAGCCGCGGCTCGAGGAGGTAGGCACGCTGTCGCAGCGCCTGCGCGACGGGCTCGCGCCGTGCCGCGACGTCGCCGGCGTCTCGGACGTGCGCATCATGGGCGGCATTGGGGTGGTGCAATTCGAGCGGCTACCCGATCTCAATGCCTTGCGTGCGCGCTTCGTGGAGGAGGGCGTGTTCATCCGCCCGTTCGGCTCGATCATCTATCTGACGCCGGCGTTCAATATCGGCGAAGAGGATATGGCGAAGCTCACCGGCACGATCGTGAAGGTGGCGAAGGAGATCGCGCAGTAGGCGCTCGCTGTCATCCCAACGCCCATCTTGGCAGCATCACGTGGATGCCCTTGTGCACGTTCACGAGCTGGGTGACGTGCAGGTCGGCGGTGAGGCTGCACAGCGCATAGGCTTCCTCGCGCGTGAGCTTGGTCGAGGCCACGATGTGCTTGATCATCGCGCGCAGCGCATTTTTCGCCGCGTCGTCGAGGTCCTCGTTGAAGGCGAGCGTGATGATGTGCGTCGGCGTCTCCGCCCAGGGGCCGTCGAGCTTGGCGTTCTTCTCGATGCTGATGCGAAAGGTCCCGGAAAGCGAAGTCTCGATAGCGGTGAGGCAGACTTCGCCGTGGCCCTGCGCGCCATGGCCGTCGCCGACCGAGAACAGCCCGCCCGGCGTGAACACCGGCAGATGCAGCGTCGTGCCGGCGACGAGGTCCTTGCAGTCGATATTGCCACCGAAGACGCGCGGGATCACTGAAGTTTGCCGGCCCCAGGCCGCCGGCGGCGCCACGCCCATGCAGCCGAAGAACGGCGCAGTTGGAAACTCCAAGCCCCAGGCCATCCGCGCGATGCCACGCTCGATGTCGAGGCCGACATGCGTCAGCGTCGTCTCGTGGAAGTCCTCGGGAAGCGTGCCGGCGAGCGGACGGATCATCTGGTAGCCCCAATCCTGCCGCAGCTTGACCTCGAGGATCTCGATCTTGAGCGCATCGCCGGGCTCGGCACCGGCGACTGCGACCGGGCCGGTGAGCAGATGCGGGCCGGGGCCGCGCGTCGTCGCGGCGAGAATGCCGGCGTGTTCCGGGAGGATCGTGAATGGCGAACCTTTCGGCGGCAGCATCTCCGGATGGCCCGAGATGGACTCGATGCTGACAGTGTCGCCAGAGGCGATGGTGATCGTCGCCGGGTGCGCGGCGTCGTAGTAGCCCCAGTGCACGGTCCCGGGCTTGGCTTTTAAGGTGTGGTGCTGGGGCATGGAGGCCTCGCTGATCATGGGTTGCGCAGCTTAGCGAAAGCTTCGCACTTTCGACACGGCGTCGATTTTTTAAAAATCAGCGCCGTTGGAAGTCCAAGGGCGCGCGGGACATCCGTGATCCTTCGGGATCTACGGATCCTTCGCCCCTCGCGGAACGAAGGCAGGTGGTAGTCAAACCGCAGGTCTCGTTAGATCGAGATATCCCGCGCGCGATGGGTGACGGCTTGTTTCGCGGGCCCCCGGAGGCAAGACCGTTGGTGACCTCCGCTGTGGGGCTCTGAGAGCTTGCGCTCCGGATCACCCTCATAACGCCGAAGCCTTCGGCGCCAGGACCTTCGCGACTTGGGCCGCCGAGTGGATTGGGTGTTCGTCTGAGTGCACCCGTCACTCGGCCATCGCATCCCGCCCCGCGACTGTAGACGTTTGATCAGGCGCCCCTTGGTATTGAGACGGGATAAACGTCGTTATAAGCGCCGCAACCGTGAATGGAAGAGGGACTACAAAATAAAGCGGGTTGCCAACATGCTATCCACACTGTCTGTGGAGATGGTGCGCGGCTAAAACCCGACCACCGTGCCGTGCAGATCATACGCATCCGCGCGTTCGATCTTCACCGTGGCAATCTCGCCGACGCGCAATGGCCGGCGGCTCGCCACATAGACGGCGCCGTCGATCTCCGGTGCGTCGGCCTTCGAGCGGCCTTTGGCAACGGTCGGGCCGACTTCGTCGATGATCACCTGCTGGCGCGTGCCGACCTTGCGCTTGATGCGCCGCGCGCTGATGTTTTGCTGGTGCTGCATGAAAGCGTGCCAGCGCGCCTCCTTCACGTCATCGGGCACAGCCGCCGCGAGATCGTTAGCAGCAGCGCCGCGCACCGGCTCGTAACGGAAGCAGCCGACACGATCGAGCTCGACCTCGTCGAGCCAGTCGAGCAGCATCTCGAAATCCGCATCGGTCTCGCCGGGGAATCCGACGATGAAGGTCGAGCGCAGCGTCAGCTCGGGGCAAATCTCGCGCCAACGCTTGAGTCGCTCGCGCGTCTTCTCCTGCGCCGCCGGACGGCGCATGCGCTTGAGCACTTCGGGCGAGGCGTGCTGGAACGGAATGTCGAGATAGGGGAGCACGTGCCCCTCCGCCATCAGCGGGATCACCTCGTCGACATGCGGGTAGGGATAGACGTAGTGCAGGCGCACCCAGACGCCGAGCTCGCCGAGCGCGCGAGCAAGGTCGATGAACTTGGCGCAGACCTCGCGATCCTTCCAGGTGCTGGCGGCATATTTGATGTCGACGCCGTAGGCGGAAGTGTCCTGCGAGATGACGAGCAATTCCTTGACGCCGGCGGCGACGAGCTTCTCGGCTTCGCGCAGCACGTCGGCGGCGGGCCGTGAGACGAGGTCACCGCGCAGCTTGGGGATGATGCAGAAGCTGCAGCGATTGTTGCAGCCTTCGGAAATCTTCAGATAGGCGTAGTGCCGCGGCGTCAGCTTGATGCCTTCCGGCGGAATGAGATCGAGGAAAGGATTGTGCAGCGGCGGCGCCGCGCGATGCACGGCCTCGAGCACGCTCTCATATTGCTGCGGGCCGGTGATCGCGAGCACCTGCGGAAACTTGCCGGTGATCTCCTCCGGCTCTGCGCCCATGCAGCCGGTGACGATGACCTTGCCGTTCTCCTTCAGCGCCTGGCCGATGGCGCCGAGCGATTCCGCCTTGGCGCTGTCGAGGAACCCGCAGGTGTTGACGATGACGAGGTCCGAGCCCTGGTGCGCCCGCGAGAGCTCATAACCCTCGGCGCGCAGGCGCGTGATGATGCGCTCTGAATCGACCAGCGCCTTGGGGCAGCCGAGCGAGACAAAGGAGACTTTCGGCGCCGTTTGATCGCTCGGCGCCTGGGACACGGGCGTTTTGTCGGGTCGCATATGCGGCAGGAGGTATCGACGATCCGGGGCGAGATCAAGGCCGCCCGATCCTCGAAACCCGCTAGAATTCGGCCGCGTCGAGAGAATGGAGGCAGATATGGTCGTCGCGCTTTACACGGCTTGTGCCGTCATCATGGCGGCTGGGAGCCTCTATCTCGGCTGGCGCAGCCGGGACGTGCGCAAATTCCTGGCCGGCGCGTTTTTCGTCTCAGCCGGCATCCTGTTCTATCTCTATCTCGCCGACGTCTCGGTACCGATCCTTGGGACGGGCTTTATCGAAACGCCGGAGATAAGCCGCAACCGCTCCGTGGTGCACGGCGTCCTGTTCCTGATCTGCTTTTATTTCGGCTTCGTCCACAAGCGGAAGACGTGAGGCGATGCCGGGCCGGCCGCGCAGCGGCCGCTAGCGATTTCGCCAGGCCTCCGCTTCGGCGTAGAACTTCTGCTCCCAGGCCTTCTGCTTCTCGCCGCCCTCGCGGATGAACGGCGTGAACATCGCGAGATTGAGCAGGAGCCAATTGACGAAGCGCGCGGGAAAACGCAGCGGCTTGATGAAATCGACGAACAGCACGACGCGGGTGTGTGGCGTGCGATTCCAGGCCTCGTGCTCATAGGCATCATCGAACACCACGGCCTTGCCTTCCTCCCAGCGGTAGACTTCCTTGTCGACGCGGATCCCGAGCTCGCTGCGCGGCTCCGGCACGATGAGGCCGAGATGCAGGCGCAGCACGCCGTTATAGGGGCCGCGATGCGGCGGCAGATGCTTGCCCGGCTCGAGGATGGAGAACATCACCGTGATCAGCCCGGGGATCTGCTGGCAGACGCGCCAGGTGTTGGGGCAGGCGCGGGTGTTCGGCTCGGAGACGAAGCCGTAGCCGGAGAGGAGATAGGACTTCCAGCCGCTGTCCTGGCTGATGGTGGCGACGTCACTGGCGATCTCGTGGAAGCCGGGCAGTTCGTCCTTGCGCACCAGCACGCGCTCGAGCTCGGCGCGGATCAATTTCCAGTCGCGCTCGATCAGCCGCGTCCAGGGAAACACTGCGTTGTCGTAGATCGGCGGATTGCCGACCATCGTGTGGCGCAGATTGAGCCGCTCCGCCCATTCGACGACGCGCATGAACAGCCGCGTGGTCAAGCTCGGACGGACCAGCGGCTTGATGCCTTGCGTGCCGAAATTCTGGACGGGATCGCTGGCGGATTGGGGATCAGTCGCAATGGTCACTACGGAGCGCTCCTGCAGCGTTCTTTGAGATTTGTGACACCATAGCAACCGGGCGGCGGCGGTAAAAGTTCGGCAAGGGACGTTGGCCGCATTGCTGGGGACTGCTATCGTCATGACATGTCGATGCGTTTTGCACTGCACGCCGTTGCCGCGCTTCTGCTCGCGGGCCTGATGGCGGCTCCAAGCTTCGCCGGCGATTTCTCGCCGTGGCGGGCCCGCCACCATGGCGTCACTGTCGACGACCTGCCATACGCGCGCTCGGTCGCCGCGGAGGCGGTTTGGGAGTCCGACGTCTGCTGGAAAACCTGCGGAGCCAGTTGCAAAGCCGGCATGGATTCCTGCCTGCACGTCGACACGCAGGGCGCCTGCCTGCACACGGCCGACGCGTGCGATCGCTCCTGTCAGCGCCAATGCAGGACGCTGGGCGGACCATTTCTGCCGATCGAGTGAGAATTAGAATATCGGCAAGCACAGCGTCGTCCCTCGACTTGATCGGGGGACCCAGTACACCGCAGCTCCACGACCAGCTCGCGAACTCAATGGATACTGGATGGCCCGCATTCGCCGGCCATGACGGAAAGGCGGTGGCTTGGTCTTACCTGGCCGCCGCTGCCGGCCGTCGTTCTTTCATGAAGCGCACGACGCGCTGCGCATCCGCGACATTGATGGCGTCGTAATCGGAGCGGACGGCCGGCGCCTCCGCCATGGCATCGAGGATCTTGGTGCGGCGCAGCTTGAGGAAGGCCTCGACCACCGGCCATTTCAGCTCGACCGACTTGAGCAGCAACAGCACCGCGGCCACTTTGCCACGGGCGAGCTGGCCGAAGGCGAAATAGCGATCGGCCTCGACCACCGCCGCGAGCACGGTCAAGGTATCGAACAGCCGTTCGCCACGAATGAGCTCCAGCGCCACGTCATCGAGCTTGAGATGGCCGGCCTGAATGCCCTCGATGTAGCGAGTGGTAAGCGCGGCGTTCGGCTTGCGATCCTCCATCCAGTCGACGACGTGATGCTCGATGCGCGAGACGTCCATGTCCAGCGCCTTCTCGCGCAAGCGCGCCGCCAGCTCGTGCGACACGATGCTGATGAAGTCGCCGAGCGCGTCAAGCGAGAGGTCGGAGCGGTCGACGATCAGCGATTGCAGCGCGACATCCTTTTCCGACTTGCCGATCAGGCTGCGCATGCCGAACCGGGAGAAGCGCGCGCCCTTGTTGGCGGCGAGCGTGCGCACCGTCACCTGGTCGCCGCGATCGACGACGATGTCGGTCACCGGAGGCGTCACCACTTCGCGCGATGAGATCGCCTGCAGATGCGCCTGCGAGGCGTGCCTGGCGACGTCAATGAGGATGTCTTCCGGCATGGCGCCGTAGTCGCGCAGCATCGGGCGCGCGACGGCGATGTCGTCGTCGCCGGCGAGCCGCTGCGCCAGCGCATGCGGCAGGGACGGCAGCGTAGCGAGATGCGCCGCGGCGTGCGCGCGATCCTTGCCGTCGATCTTGTCGACGAGCTGGCCCATCAGCTCGTCGAACAGATACTGCTCGGCGAGCGTGCGGCTTTCGCGCTGATCCAGATAGGTGTCGGTGATGCGGCGCAGGAGCTCGAAACGCTTGCCGGAGGCAGGCTCCATCGCCAGCTCCAGCAGGTCGGCGGCCACAGCGCTCGCGGAGGCCGGCGGCACGGGCTTGGTCATGCGGAAAAGCTTCGCTGCATCAGAACCGTCGCGTCCGCGAGCTTGTGGCGGCGCTATCGGAACTTTCTAGCGAGGCTTTCTTAACGGCTTATCTCTGCAATGCCGGCGAATGGGCGGCATTGCGCGGTTTTCCCGTATCCGCACAGTGGTGCAGGCGCGGACTTCAGTCGCGCGTCAGATAGGGATAGCGCCGCTCGGCGTCGCGACGCAGCGTTTCCGCCTCGACGACAACATTGGCGAAGATGCGCACGGCGGCAAACAGCGCGCCGCTGAACCCGGCAAAAGCCTCCCGAAGGACCTTCAGGCGGGACAGCGGCAGGTCAGGGCCGCGGAGGACAAAAGTCGACATTGATCGTGATCCCTCTGTGGGATGATTCGTTGAATATTCAGATATTTAGCTGAAAAATGCTGCGTTGCAACTATATTTGCTGCAATGCAGCTAAGCGCTCGGGTTCTGGCCGGTTAAGAGAGGGTTACGAGACGCGGGCTGGTGATCTCGCGTCAATGCTCCGGCGGGCACACGTCCTAAGCACATCGCGCCTCTCACGACGAAAGTTCCATCGCCACATAGTCGACAAAAAGTCGCCCAGGTTTGTTGCGCGCGCGCCACGCCTTCGAAATTGCGTCTCTCAAACGCGTGAAGTGTGTCGTGGCACACTCGACTCTCGCACGCTTGCAGCATTACGTGCGCGCATCTGTAAATTGGGAATGGAGGGCGTTTTGATGCGTCGGGTTCGTATTGCTCTGTTGAGCGCAGTTGCGTTGTCGGTTGTTGGCTCGGCCGCGGTGGCCGCCGATCTGCCGGCGCGCATGCCGACCAAAGCACCAGCGATGGTTGCCGCGTATAACTGGACCGGGTGGTACGTCGGTATCAACGGCGGCGGCGGCTTCGGTCGTTCGAACTTCACCGGGCCCGTGTTCGCGACAACCGGCAACTTCAATGTCTCCGGCGGTCTCGTTGGCGGCACTCTCGGCTACAACTGGGAAAACGCCGGGCTGGTCTGGGGTCTGGAAACGGACATCGACTGGTCGGGCATTCGCGGCAGCGCGCCGTGCGGCGCTACGACCTGCTCGGTGAACAATGACTTCCTCGGCACGTTCCGTGGACGTCTCGGCGTCGCCAGCATCTGGCAGCGCGTGCTTCCGTATATCACCGGCGGTCTCGCCTACGGCAACATTCGCGCGAATGTCGCGGGTTTCGGCGGCGCCAATAACACGCGCGCCGGCTGGACGCTCGGCGGCGGGCTTGAATTCGCCATCGCCGGTCCGTGGACGGCGAAGGTCGAATATCTCTATGCCGATCTCGGCCGCAACAGCAGCGCTGATGCGTTCGGCGATACGGCTCGTTTCTCCACGAATATCGTGCGGGGCGGCATCAACTACCGGTTCTGATGGTGTTGGTGGGTCGACGCACGAGGGGTGAAAAGGCCGGCGCAACCCGCCGGCCTTTTCATATGAGGGGCTGACGCGTTCAGCCGAACAGCCCGACGACCATTCCGAGCACGCAGAGCGCCATCGCAGCCGTCGCGGCCCAGCCGAGCGCACGCAACACCCCGCGGATCACGAACTTGCCCATGATGCTCTCGCGCGCGGTGATGAGCATCATGACGACCATCACCGGCACAGCGACGACGCCGTTGATCACCGCGCTCCAGTACAAGGCTTTGATCGGATCGAAGCCGGCGAGCATGATGAGAATGCCGACCACGGTGGAGAGCGTCAGCACGCCGTAGAACGCAGCGGCATCCTTCGGCTTGCGCGACAGGCCGACCGGCCAACGGCAGGCTTCGCCGACGGCGTAAGCGGCACTGCCGGCGAGTACTGGCACGGCGAGAAGCCCGGTGCCGACGATCCCAACCGCGAAGACGACGAAGGCGAAGTCCCCAGCGATCGGGCGCAGCGCCTCGGCGGCCTGCGTCGAGCTCGCGATATCCGTGGTGCCGGCGGAATGCAGGGTCGCCGCTGTGGTCCAGATGATGGCTATGGATATGATCGTGGAAAACGCCATGCCGATGACCGTGTCGGCGCGGATGCGGCCAAGCTCACGCAGCGCCTGCCGCGGAGCATCGGTGAGCGGTTTGCGCGCCCGCACCGCACGCACGTCCTCGGCTTCCTGCGCGGCTTGCCAGAAAAACAGATAGGGCGAGATGGTGGTGCCGAAGATCGCGAGCAGCGTGGTGAAATAATCCTGGGTGAAGGTGAGCCGTGGGATGAACAGGCCGACAAGCGCTTCGCCCCAGGAGACATGACTGGCAAACAGCGCCGCGACATAGGCGAACAGGCTGAGCGAAATCCATTTCAGCACCAGCACGTAACGCCGATAGTTCATGAACACGATGCAAGCGACGCAGAACACCCCGAAGGCAACGATGTAGAGCAGCGAGGGGCCGCCGAACAGAAGGCGCGCCGCGTCGCCCATGGCGGTGAGATCGGCGCCGATGTTGATCGCATTGGCGGCGAACAGCAGCGCCACCACGCTGTACAGCAGCCACGACGGATAATGCCGGCAGAGAATGCCGGAGATCCCGTGGCCCGTGGTGCGTCCGATGCGCGCACTGATCTCCTGGATCGCCGCCATTAGCGGGAAGGTGAGCAGCATCGTCCAGCCGATTCCGAAACCGAGCTGCGCGCCCGCCTGGCTATAAGTGCCGATGCCGGACGGATCGTCGTCGGAAGCGCCGGTGATGAAGCCGGGGCCGAGGACGCGGAGCGCACGCGTGAGACGCGATGCTTTGGCGCCGCCTTCTGACGCCGTTTCGCGGACTGCCGTCACGTGATCACGCCGGTTCCGAACATGCGATCTCTAGAACGCGCAGATAGGCATTGAGTTGCCTGTAGCGCATGGAACCTGCGGTAGAACATGCAAGTTGCGCCATCGAGGTCGGTGACATGGCCAACGGGCACGACGACGCGCAGAATAGAGACGACCCCGAACGAGCGGCCGCGAGCGCCGGCCTGGCCTATGTCAACGACAACGAGCCCGGATTTTCACGTCAGCGCGCGAGACGCGGCTTTTCGTATCGCGACGTCGACGGCCGCCTGATCAAAGACGCCAAGACACTTACCCGCATCCGCAAGCTCGCAATCCCTCCGGCCTGGACGTCGGTGTGGATCTGCGCGCAAGCCAACGGCCACATTCAGGCGATCGGGCGCGATGCGCGCGGGCGCAAGCAATATCGCTATCATCCGACATTCCGGCAGATCCGCGACACCAACAAGTTCGAGCACATGCTGCCGTTCGCCCGTGCGCTGCCGCATATTCGCAAAGCGGTCGCGGCGCACATGGCGCTTAAGGGCTTGCCGCGCGAGAAGGTGCTGGGGAGCATCGTGCAGTTGCTCGAGAGCACGCTGATCCGCGTCGGCAATGACGAATACGCCAAAGGCAATCGCAGTTTCGGCCTGACCACGCTGCGCAATCGCCATGTCAATGTCGACGGCGGCGTGCTGCGCTTCAACTTCAGCGGCAAGGGCGGCAAGACTTGGCGCCTCGACGTCAACAACCGACGCGTCGCCAAGGTCGTGCGCGCCTGCCAGGAGCTGCCGGGGCAGCGGCTCTTCCAATATTGCGATGAGCAAGGAGCGCCGCGCGAGATCACCTCGTCCGACGTCAACAATTATTTGCGCGAGGTAAGCGGTCGCGACATCACGGCGAAGGACTTCCGCACCTGGCACGGCACGGTGTGCGCGGCAGTGACCCTGCACGAACTCGGCGATGGCGATCATTCGAAATCGATACTCAAGGAGGCGATCGCTCGCGTGGCCGCCAAGCTCGGCAACACCCCGACGATCTGCCGCAAATGCTACGTGCATCCGGCGATCATCGAGAGCTTCGAGACCGGAAAATTGTCCCTGCGCTTCGGCAAGAACGGCACGTCCGCCGCCATCGACTTGCGCGCGGAGGAGCGTGCGGTGCTTCATTTTCTCGAGCGCCGTTTGCGGCGCAATCTGAAGGACCGGTTGCGCGCGAGCCTTGCCGCAGAGCGCAAAAGTCGCCCGCGGCACGCCGGCAGAATGATGAAACAGACGCGACGGACGAACGACCAGGTCGCCGCCTGACCGGCAGACCTCAGCAAAACGGCGGCCGGGCTAATCGCTCGACCGCCGCTTTTATCGCAGGGTGAGAACCAATCTCACCAGCGACGCCACCCTCGATGCCAACGCCGGCCGCCCCAGACGTGCCAGCAGCGGCCCCAGCGATTGCAGACCAGGCGCGCGTTCTCAGGCTGCACAGTCGCTGTATCGATGCCAAGCGGCTTGGCCATCGGCATCGCGGATGCGCTGCCGGCGCCGAGCACAAGCGCCACGCTCATGGCGCCTGCCAGGAATAATGCTTTTTGCATGATGTTCACCTCTCGTGTCCGAATTCGAAAGTTCGTCATACGCTGCGGTACCCACTGGAATCGAAGAGGACACTAGCAAATGTACGACGCGTCCGCCGCCGCGAAGCCGCTGTTCACGGATGAACTTTTCGCGATGGCGCGAATGCAGAAACTCGCTGCGTCGAAAAGAGTTCAATGTGCAGCGAAGATGAAGGTCCGTTCAGAAAACGAGCCGAGCCAAAGGAGGACCGGACGATGCAACGATCGATCACGCTGGCGCTGATCCTGGCGCTCGCGACATGCGGCCCGGCGCTGGCCAAGAAGCGCCATCACGCGCGCATCGTGCGCTCACAGCCGCAAATCGCCTGCACCATGAACGGCTGCATCCCCGTGCCCCCCGGATGCTGGCAGGAGCCGGGCAAGACATGGACCGACGAGCCGACCGGCATGGATGTCATCGTCTGCCCGCCGGGTGTGCAGCCATATCGGTAGGGTCAGAGCGGAGATTAGGAGGCGGCAGTGGCGCCGCCGCAGCCCTGCGGCTTGAACACGCGCACGCTCGAGGCCGGGAATTTGCGGAGCTTCTCCGGCGGACGAACTGGCCGCACCACGAGATTGCCGCCGCAATTCGGACAGCGGCCGTTGAGCTTCGTCTGTGCGCATTCGCGGCAGAACGTGCATTCAAACGTGCAGATCATCGCATCGCTCGCCGCCGGCGGCAGATCCTTGTCGCAACATTCGCAATTGGGGCGCAGCTCGAGCATCGGACTCCTCCAGCATCGTCGCGCACGCAACATCGCGCATTCGCCTGCAATTGTCCAAAGATCGCCTGTGCACTGCACAGTTGCAATCGCATGACGCCTCGCCTAACGTGCGCGGATGCGGCGGGGCGTGTTTGTCCTTTTCCTCATTGCGGTGACGTTTACGGCGGCGGTTGCGCAAGCGGCACCACGCGGCCGCGCGCGCTTCGTGATCAGTCGAACGGACGAATACTTCGCACATTTTGTGACGACGCAAATCCTGGTGAACGGCGCACATGTCGCCGACGTCACGCACGGCCAAACCGTCTCCGGATCACTGCCTACGGGTCCCGTTGAAATCGCCGTGACCGCGCCGCTCGAACCGGGCAAGACAAAGGCGAAATTTACGGCCATAGCCGGCAGGACCTATCGTTTCATCGTCTCGTCCCGCGCCGAGCCCTATGTAGCGGGCGCGCTGTTCGGCGTGGTCGGCGTGCTGATTGAAGGCGGCGGTCCGTTCAAGATCGCGCCCGCGCGCTGACGCACCTACATCCAAGGTCATCGAATGACGGACCGCTGGAGCACGGCGGCGCAATTCGGCATGATGGGCGCGAGCATAACGCGCCCGATCAAGGGCGCGCGGCAAAAGCGGGGAGACAGATGAAAGCCACAACCATCATGGCGGCGAGTCTTGCGCTCGCAGCCGCCTCGACGCTGGCGACACCGTCAGCGTCGCTGGCGAAGACCTTCGTGTACGTCTCCAATGCCGAGGACGGCACCATCGACGCCTATGTGCTCGATCTCAAGAGCGGAACGCTCACCGCGGTCGGCACGGCGCAGGCAGCGAAGTTGGTGATGCCGATGACGATCGCGCCGAACAAGAAATTCCTCTACGCCGTAGTGCGCTCGCAGCCGGCGCGCGTACTCACTTACACCATCGACGCCAAGAGCGGCGCACTGGCGCAGAAAGCTTCGGCAGCGCTACCGGACAGCATGCCCTACGTCTCGACCGACCGGACAGGGCGGTTTCTGTTCACCGCCTCTTATGGCGGCGACAAAGTCGCGGTGAGTCCGATCGGCGCCAACGGGCTCGTCACCGCGGAGGCGGTCCAGGTGCTGCCGACCGGACGCAATGCACATTCGATCCTCGCGGAGCGCACCAATCGTTTCGTCTATTCGGCCAATCTCGGCGCCAACCAGGTGCTGCAATTCTCCTTCGATGCGCGCAGCGGCAAGCTGACACCGCTCGACCCGCCGGCGGTGAAGCCTGAGCGCGGCCATGGGCCGCGTCATCTCGCCGTATCACGCGACAACCGCTTCCTCTATGTACTCAACGAGCTCTCCGGTCATGTGACGCAATACGCGATCGACCCGGATAAAGGCACGCTCAAGCTTCTCGACAGCGTGCCCTCGGTGCCGCCAGAGCTCGGGATGAAATGGGGGCAGCCGCAGGGCGCGGTCGGCGCAGCATCAGCGGGGCCGGCGAGCGCCGCACCGAAGCCGGAGGACAAGCCGCCGATCTGGGCCGCGGATCTGCGCTTCACGCCGAACGGCAAATTCCTGTACACGACCGAGCGCAACACCGACAAAATCGCGCTGTTCACGGTGGCGCTGGACAGCGGCAAGCTCATTTACGTAACCAATTTCGCAACCGAGCGACAGCCGCGCGGCATCAACATTGATCCAAGTGGACAATATCTGATCGCGTCGGGCGAAAAATCCGAGCAGCTCTCGGTCTACAGGATCGACACGGCGAGCGGAAAGCTCGGTGAGCCGAAGCGCTTTCCCGTGGGGAAGGGCGCCAATTGGGTCGAGATCGTCACGCGCTGAAGCGCCCGCATAAAGAGAAGCGGCCCCGGCATGGTGTGCCGGGGCCGCCTTTCGCACCGCGTGCCTCAGGTGACTTTAGTAACAGTCGCGGTGCGTTCTAAAGATCACGCGCCCGCTCGGTGTCACGATGCGCTCACGCACCAGACGGCAGTCGCCGCGGTAGCCCCAGCCGTAGTCAGGGCCCACGCCAACGCCGAGCGGACCAACGCGCACGCCGACGCCGCCTGGGTCAGCGCCCGCATAGATCTGCGCAGATGCCGGGATGGCGGCAGTCAGCGCAATGGCGGCGGTCGCAGCGAAAATCAGTTTCTTCATAGCTACCTCCTCTCACGAGTGGCTGGATAACAACGCATCGGTCAGGGGCATGTTTCCGGTTCACGACATAAGGAATTTGTGGAACCTCTGATATGGCGGGAGCTGCCACATATTGGGCGACAAAGAGCACCGATTGCGTCGGGCAGCCCGGTGATGTGGCACTCTGAACTGACGCGTGACACAGCGTGGTAGGGCGCCGTTAACGCTAGCGGCAATGTCGGCGCGGCGATCGCAACAGGGCATTAAATTCTTTCTGGTTCAGTGGCCCCAACAAAGAAAAGGGGGGTCCCGTGATCGCGGCGCTCATTTACTTCGTGCTTGCGTCCTGCACATTCGTTCTCGCGTCGTCCGTCGTGGCGGCGATGGGACCGGTCGAGCAGACCGAGCCGTAGGCGAAGCGACAACGATCGGCGCCGAACGGCGCCATCGATACAATCGGTATAAGTGTTTTTCCGGAATTGCCGGAATGACGTCGTGCGGCTAGATGCACCCATCGAACACGGGTGCCGACATGCTGGCGATCATCATCAACTTCGCGCTTGCCTCCGGCACCTTCGTGCTGGCCGCCACCGCCGTGGCGCTGGTCGGTCCGGCAGAGGCGAGCTCTAAATCCCGCGAAGACTAACGGCACTGCTCCGCGCTCAGGCGCCCCGCTCGCACAACAGACGATAGACGCCGATCTCGGCCTGCGGGAACTCGCCCGCTAACGTCGCGGCAATACGCTCGGCGCTGTCCACCCGCAGCGTCTCGATGAGCAGGCAAGCGCCGATCCGCTGATCGCCGCCGCGCAGCCGCTCCTCCTGCGACACCCGGAACTCGCTCGTGTTCGCAGCCGTCCACACCTCACCGCAGGCGACAGCAGGGTCCTGCAACGCGGCCTCGATGCGCGCGCGCAACGCCGGCACATCCTGCCGCACGGCAAAGCGGGCCGCGATCGCGACGCTGCCGCGCCCCGCGCCGAGACGAGCGGCGCGATGGCAGACGGTACGACACATATCCCGGAATACCTCCGTCATGATCATTCGTGTCTGCGGCGTCGGATCATCGAGCCGGGCGAGATAAGCGGGCGATGTAAGCACGGTAGCCGACCGCGTGAGATAAGAGATGAAGAAACGCGGCGTGCCGGCCAGCGCTTCGTAGCGCCGCGCCAGCAGAAAGCCTGGTACCGCGAGACGCTCCGCCAGATGCTCATGCTGCATCCAAGTTTCGAACGCGGCCTCGCGGCCACGCGCGACATTGTTGAAGATCGCGAGGATGCCTGGCGTGTCGGCCACGGGCTTAGGCCTGCAGCAGCGGCCGCAGACCCGAGACCGGGCCGAAGCGCTCGAGCTTGAGCACGGCCGTGACGAGATCCTTGGCGCGGCTGTCGCCGAGGATCGGGGCCATCAGATCGAGTGCTTTGGCGGCGACTTCCGCTTCACTCATCGGATTGCCGGGCGTGCCACGGACTTCGTAAGTGCGATGGCTGAGCGTGCGGCCGTCCGACGTCTCGATGGTGATGATCGACTGCCGCGCCGGCACCGCGGTGACCAGCTCCTGGTTGGGCACCGCCTCAACGAGCTTGCGCACCGCCAGCACTTTGGGATCGCTCATGCGCGCATTGTCGTGGATGCTGGCGAAGGTGGCGCCGCCGTCGACCAACATCATGGCGACGAGGTGCTGCAGGCAGATGTCGGAGATGGTGCGGTTGTCGACGATGTGCAAGCGATCCGCCGGCATGTCGACGACGATCCGCTTGATCCTGCCGGCGCGCACGGCCGGATCCTCGAGCATCACGGTGACGCCGTCGAGCACCGATTGCAGCGGCGAGCCGACCGTCCATTTCTTGATCGAGGTGTTCATGATCTCGAAGCGCCTGCCGAGCTCGGCGGCAAGCTCTTGCGGCTTCGGTGCCTCGCCGCCGACGGCGGTGAGCAGATTGCGCTCGCCGCCAAGAAAGTCATCGACGCCCGTCATGCCAGAGGCGATCATGGTCGCTGCCGTGACGCCATTGCGCGCGCCCATGCCGCCGAAGTCGAATGCCTTCTCCACATGCTCGCGGTCGCGTTCCCAATAGGGCACGCCCGAGGCCTGCTGCGCGGCGAAGGAGAACGCGTGACGCACGCCGCGGCTGTCGAGCCGCAGCATGGCGGACGCCGCCGCGGTGGCGCCGAAGGTGGTGGACAGCGAATGCGTCGAATGGCGCTCGGTGTAGAGCTTGCCGAAGCCGAGTGCGAAGATGGTGCGCGCGCCGATGTCGTAGCCAAGCGCAATCGCACGCAGAAGCTCGGCGCCGCTGCGGTTCGCGAGCTCCGCGCAGGCGAGTGCCGCCGGCACGATGCCGCAGCCGGGATGGAAACGTCCGCGCAGGTGCGAGTCGTCGGTCTCATCGCCATGCGCGGCCATGCCGTTGGCAAGCGCCGCATTGATGCTGGAGGTGAGCATGCGTGTGCCGGCGACAGTCGCCTGCGGCTTGCCGCCGAGCGTGTCGACGTAGCGCGCCGCCATCACACCGGCCTTCAGCCGCGAGCCGGAAATCATAGCGGCGATGGTGTCGAGGGTATGCAGCCTGGTCTTGGCGAGCACGTCGGGCGGCAGCTCGCGGTCGGCCGCACCTGCCACATAATCGCAAAGCGCCGCGGTGACCGGTGAGATCGCGCCCGCCGGGCTCGACGCCTTGGCATTCTCGCCCTTAACCGCCGGCGTGCCTTGCGCCAATACGGGCGCGGCAGCGAACGGCAGGGGCATCAGCGCCGCGCCGGTTGCGGCAATGAGCCGGCGCCGGGTGGGTTCCTCGCGCATGACGAACGCTCCATGACTGGGGCGGCCGTAACGATAGCAGAGGAGGCCGAGCGAGGCCTACCATGCGACTGCTACTGCTGCTGGGCGGCGCGATCGCGCTTCGTCAGCACGAGGGCCGCGTGGCAGGTGCTGCTGCCGCTCGTCTCATTGGGACCGCACCAGGTCTGCGTGCCGCTAAACGTTCCGCCGTCAGCGGTCAGCGATAATGCACCGTATTTCAATGCGCTGTATTTCATTGCGATGTGCCTGCGGATTTCCGGGGCTCCATCGTGCAAATGTGGTGTTTTCCCGACCAATATCGGGCCGCTGGCGGGCGTTCCCGTCCGCCAAGCACATTGATCGGGAGGCCCGACTCATCGCTTGATGGCCGAAGCAAGCGGGATACCGAATCCGATGCGGTCCTGGGAAAAGCACGCCCAGCGAGCTTACTTCTATGACGCGCAGGCCGAGGCCGAGGTCGACCACGATCGGCGCTTCGAGCTTAAGCTGCGCGCCCAGGCCCGCTTGGAGCTCGCCCAACGCGAATGGGAGCGCGACCGGCAGCGGCCGCATTCCGCAGAGGCGGATGCCGGGCCGCTGAGGCTGCCGTCGCATTGCCGACAATTTTAATCATCTCGGGCCCAAGATCTTAAGCCGGATTACCCTACAGCTTGGGGCGCTTACCGGGAGAAGTGGTCATGGGTGGCACGATCAGGGCACAAGGATTCGTCATTAAGCGTTCCGGCAACGCCGAACAGGATTGCGCGGCGGTGCGCAGTGCGCTGCAGGAACGCGACAAGCAATTTGCCGCTGCGCTGCAAAAGCTGGTGCAGCCGAAAGGCACGCCGCCCGCTCCACAGCCGGCCCCGAAGCAGTCGCCCGCGAAGCCGAGTGGCAATTGGAACGTCGATCTGAGCCGCAAGCGTGACGTCGAAGAGCGCCTGCGCTCGTCGTTTCGGATCGCGAAGCCGCGCTGACGCTTTCCGACTACAGCCGGCGGCGCAGCTGCACGAGCAGCGCCGCAATCTGCCGATCGATCAGGCTGAGCGCCAGCTGCGGCGGCGCGATGTCGATATCGTGGACTTCCCAATATTCCACGCGGGCCTCGAAGGCAGGATAGCGCGCGCGCATCAGCGGCCGGTGCTCGGTCTCCTTGAGTGCCACGATGTGATCGGCCGCCTCCAAATCCTGCGCGCTGCATTGCGTCGGCGTCCGGCCGCCGTCACGCACGGGCACGCCGCGCTCCGCGAGCGCGCTCAGCGCAAAGGGCGAAATCGTGCCGATATTGTTGACGCCGCGCTCGAGCGCCAACGCGCGCGAGCCGGCGCGCCAGGCTAGCCCCTCGCGGATCGCGAGGTCGTTGAACAGCTCTTCGGCGAACCGGCTGCGATAGAAATTTCCGGTGCAGAGGAACAGGACAGTTTTCATCGGGTCGTCACAATTGGTGCTGCTGCACGGGAAGCCGCAGGCCGCTTTGCTTACCTCGTGAGCGTCCGGGTAAAAACGTCATTAATTCCCTGCGCGATTGCAATGTCAGGGCCCATGCCGGCGCATTTGAACTCTCCAGCAAACGAAGCTTTTCTGACAGTGCTGATTACTCAAAGCTGGAGGGAAATGTCCATGCGTCACGTTGTGATGATCGCGGCGACAGCCGCGGCGCTTGTGTTGGCCGGCATGCTGGCGACGAGCCCGGCTCGCGCGGATTTCAATGGCGGTGGTCCGCTGACCCAAAACGGCCAGTGCTGGACGCCGTCGTCCTATATCGCGGGCAACGGCTTCGGGACGTGGGGTCCGTGCGCCAAGCCGATGAAGATGCGCAAGAAGAAATAAGCGCGTCGGCACTAAATTCCCAGCGTCTTGAGCCCCGCAGATCGCGGGGCTTTTTTTATGCCCGGTCTGATCGTTGGCAGGTCATCGCTGGTCGACTACCATTTCCGCCAACATGCGGCCCGGATCATAGCTATGAGCGAGCGCTTCTCGACCATTCGCGTCGAGACAATCGGCGCGGTCGCGCGGCTGGTGCTGGCGCGTCCCGAGCGCACCAATGCGCTCAATGCGGCGATGCTCACCGAGATCGGGACCGCGCTGGACGCGATCGAGCGCGATCCTGGCGTTCGCGTCGTGATCGTCACCGGGGCAGGGAATGCCTTCTCCTCCGGCTTCGACCTCAAGGAGCAGATGGAGCGGCGCCCGCGCGGCGTCGACACCTGGCGCACGATCCTGCGCCACGATTTCGATACCATCATGCGCTTCTGGCACTCTCCGCTGCCGACCATCGCCGCGGTACGAGGCCCGTGCCTTGCCGGCGCCTGCGAGCTGGCGCTCGCCTGCGACATCACGATCGCCGCGGAGGACGCGTTCTTCGGCGAACCGGAGCTGAAATTCGGTGCCGGCATCGTGGCCATGCTGCTTCCGTGGATCGTCGGGCCGAAGATCGCCAAGGAGATCATCCTGCTCGGCGAAGACCGCGTCCCGGCCGCGCGGGCCTATCAGCTCGGCATGGTCAATCGCGTGGTGCCCGTGCAGGCGCTCGAGGAGACGACACTGTCGATCGCCACTCACATTGCCGCCGTCGATCCGGTGCTGATCAAGGCGACAAAGAAGGCGATCAACCGCGCCTTCGAGGCGCAGAATATGCTCGACGCGCTCGAGGAGGCGCTGGCCATCGACGTCGCGTTCGAAGGCGGTGGCTCGGTGGACAAGATGGCGTTCATGGAGATCGCCCGCGAGAAAGGCCTCAAGGCGGCGCTGGCCTGGCGGGACGCGCGGTTTCCCGCCCGCAAGCCATGAGCGCGCTGGCGCGCATCCTCGCCGACGCGCTCGCGCGTCAACGCAATGCCATCGAAAGCGCGAGCGGAGAGCACCGCGAGCCGGCCGAGCTGCTGGCGGTCGCCGCGCGCGTAAAAGAAACGTTGATCGCGCGCGGCGTCACGGCGAACGAACCGGTGCATGTGCACATGGCCAACCGGCCAGCCGATCTCGGCTCACTGCTCGGCGTCTGGGAGGCGGGTGCCGTCGCGGTGCCGGTGCATGTCGGTGCTGCGGCCTCGACACGCGAACGGGTGCAGCGCGTTTCGCACGCACGCTTTGCCCTCGACGGCGCCGTGCTTGTGACGCTTGGCAACGCGGCAGCGCCCGATCGGCCGCTGCTGCGAGACGCCGCGCTGGTGATTTTCACCTCCGGCAGCACCGGCCTGCCGAAGGGGGTCGTCATCGGCCATCAGCGGCTCACCGACAAGCTTGTGGTGCTCGATCGGCTGCTGATGTTGCGGGCAAGCGACGTCGTGCTGTGCCCATTGCAGATCACGTTCATCTTCGGCCTCTGGGTGAGCCTCCTCGCGTTGATGCGCGGCGCGCGACTCGTCCTGGTGGAGAAATTTGCGAATGATGTGATGGAGCGCAGCCTCGCTGCATCGACCGTGCTCGCCGGCGTGCCGTCGATGTTCCGCACCTTGCTGACCAATCCCGAACTGCGCGCGCCGAATCTGCGGCTGCTGCTGACCGGCGGCGAGGTGCTGTCGCCGGCGCTCGCTGGTGCGTTGCGTCACATCACGCCGGCCGCCATCCACGATCTCTACGGTCTGACGGAGACGGGGTCCTGCGATTTCTGCCTCGGCCCCAAAGATCAGCCGCGCGGCTTCGGCACCCTCGGACAACCGACCGATGAGGTCAGCTTTCGAATAGCGGATGCCAACGGCGAAGTCGCGCCGGGCGAAGCCGGCGAGCTGCAGATCGACACGCCGTTCGGCATGCTCGGCTACCTCGACCAGCCGGAGCTGACCGACGCCTCGTTTGCCGACGGCTATTTCAAAACTGGCGATCTGGCGCGCCTGACGCCGGACGGCAGCGTCACGCTCGTCGGCCGCGCCAAGGACATTATCTCGCGCGGTGGCCACAAGATCGCGCCGCTGGAGATCGACAATCTACTCGCCGAACATCCCGACGTCTTCGCCGCGCTGTGCGCCGGCGTTCCCGACGAGCGCCTCGGCGAAGTCATCCACGCGGTCATCGTCCCGCGCGCCGGGGCGAAGCTCGACGCGGTGTCACTGCGGGCCTGGATGGCCGCGCGCACCGAGCGCTTCAAGGTGCCCGATGTCTTCCATTTCCGTGACGCATTGCCGAGCGGCGCCACGGGGAAGGCGGACAGGAAGGCAGTGGCGCAGATGGCCGAGCGAGACAGTTCAGCTCGCAGCTAGCGTCATCGGCGGACACCGGACACTGCGACGCCGAATTGATTGTTCCCGGAGAGCTCCGAGCCGGAAGCGTTGAGCTGCAGCCGATCGACCCAGCCGGCGTCCCAATTAATGACCAGCGTGCTCCCCGAGCAATGCCAGACGCCATGCTCGCCTGTCGTGTGTAGCGTTTTGCCGTCCTTGGTAATTGCCGTCGAACCACCGTTGAACCAGCTCCAGTTGCCGGTGACGTTGCCGCACGATCGGGTGGTTGTGGGTGCTTCGCTGGATTTCGGAGCGGCACGCTTGTGGTGACGTTCCGGCCTGGCTGCGGGCTCGGTTCCGGTGATTGTCTTTTCATGCTTGCCGATCGACCCACCCATGCTGCCTGATTGCGCAAGCGTCGGCGCCGGCGCGGCCGCGAGCATCACAAAGGCGGCGGCCAGCAAAACGCAGGTTCGCGAGTTTCCCAAAGCTATTCCCCAATGCACCGAGCGCAGCTTCCGCAGGTCAACGCATGAGGGTGGCGATTTGGCGGAAGGGGTGAGATTCGAACTCACGAGGGACTTGCGCCCCTGCCGGTTTTCAAGACCGGTGCCTTAAACCACTCGGCCACCCTTCCAACCCTGCAATGCGGGTTGATTAGACGTCGGGCATCGCGGATGCAACGCCCGCCGCAAGCTTCGGAAATTGCGGCAAGGGCCCGCAAGCCACGGAGAAACACCTAGCCGGCGCGGACAATTACGTAGGTATTTCGTTGAGATAGATCAGAAGTTCGAATCGGACGCGGAGGCATCGTGTCCGCATGCAAACCTATCAACACCTGGACGCGAGCTGTGAGGCGACGACAGGGGTCCCGTATTGCTGGGGCTGCAAGCGGTTCATGAAGCTTATCCGGGTCACCCCGAAATTCGGGATGATGCCGCGGCTCGATACATATCGCTGCGAGGGTTGCGGCGACGTCGAGACTATCGAAGCCGACGCGGGATAGGCGAAGCGGCATGACAGCGGCTGACCGCCTAACGGCGGTCAGCCCTGCAGCACGATCACCTTGGCGCCTACCGGCACACGGTCATAGAGATCGATGATGTCCTGATTGAACAGGCGGATGCATCCGCTTGAAACTGCTTGCCCAATGGACTCAGGCTCGGTCGTGCCATGCAGCCGGAAATGGGTGTCGTGGCCGTCGCGATAGAGATAGAGCGCGCGGGCACCGAGCGGGTTGTCCGGCCCGCCATTCATGCCGCTGGCGTAATGCCGGTAGAGCGGGATCGCCGCCATCATGTTGTCGGTCGGCGTCCAATGCGGCCACTTCTCCTTGCGGCCAATGATCGCGTTGCCGTGGAAATTGGTGCCCTCGCTGCGACCGACGCCGACACCGTAACGCAGCGCCTTGCCGCCAGCCTCCACCAGATAAAGCCGCCGCTCCGGGACCTTGACGACGATGGTGCCGGGTTTCTCCGGGCCGCTCCACGACACCTCGGTACGCAGGAGGCTTTTGTCGATCATCGTCATGTCGACGGCAGGCGTGGTGAAGCCGCCATCATTGACTGGCCCGTAATTGACGCCGCAGCCGGCCATGAAGAGCGGCAGACCAATGAGCACCGCGCGCCGGGTCAGCGCGAAGGTCGGGGTGGATTGATTGGCGGCGGAGGAGGAGCTTTCGTCGGCGGGCTTATTACGCATGTCACTCAGCGATGATGTGGTGCTTCGTTCTGGCAGCATTGCCGATGTCAGGCAACACAGCCGTGACAAAACTCACACACGTCGAAGGGCGGAGTTGTCTCACGGCCACAGCTTGCGTATTCAGGCGTGAAAAATCGGCGCTGGTGACTCGCCAAAGGTATAGTGGAACCAAATGTTTACCACGCGGCACCCGCCAGCTTCCCCTCGGGCACCCGCCCGGGTTAAAGTTAAGACACTCGCACGGGGAAAGTAGAAGAGCACGGAATGGGGACGTTGAGGGGGCAGCCCACATCGCGGCCTTTTGCGCACATTTTTGTGCGTATCAGCGTGCTCGCGCTCGGCGGCCTTACGCTCGCCAACTGCATGGAGACCTCGGGCGTCGACCCGAAATACGGCGTCTCCGCCAGCCCGCGTGTGGTCGAGCTCGGCCAGCCGGTGCCGAAAGGCGGCGGTACCTATCGCGTCGGCAAGCCGTATATGGTCGCCGGCCGCATGTATGTGCCGGAAGAGGACGTGCACTACCGTGCCGAAGGGCTCGCCTCCTGGTACGGCGAGGATTTCCACGGCCGGCTCACCGCCAATGGCGAAGTCTTCGACATGGACTCGATCGTGGCCGCGCATCCGACCTTGCCGATGCCGTGCTACGTGCGCGTCACCAATCTCGGCAATCGCCGCTCGATCATCGTGCGCGTCAACGACCGCGGCCCGTATCACGCCAATCGCGTGATCGACGTGTCGCGCAAAACCGCGGACCTCCTCGGCTTCCGCGGCACCGGCATTGCGCGCGTGCGCGTCGAGTATGTCGGCCGCGCGCCGCTCGAGGGCTCCGATGATCGCAAGCTGATCGCGACGCTGCGCGAAAACGGCCAGCCGGCGGTGGCGCCGGTGCAGGTGGCCTCGGCCGGCGGCAAGCCGTTCCTGCCGGAATATTTCGACAACCGCCCGATGACCCGCGGTGTTGCGGCCTCGGTGCCAGTGCCGATGGAGCGCCCGTATACGCTCGGCGAGCCGTCGAACGACGTCGCCATGCAGCAGCCGGTCAGCGAGCCGATGCGCAGCAGTGTCGAGATGGCGGCGCGCTCACGCGTTCCCGCCGCCGCGCCGGCGCCAGTCTCGCGCGTGGCCGATGCGGAACCGCCGCGGCTGACGTCACCGGTCGCCGCCTATGCGCCACCGAGCGCTCCCGCCGCGGCCCCGACCGCGGGCTTCATGAGTGGCCGCGGCCTCTACTAATCGCCGCATTTTCGGCACAGAATGGCACTTAACACGGTGAAAGCCGTTGTGAATCTGTTTTTGGAGCGTTGAGCCCATGGTTACGGCGGGCGTGTCGAAGATTTTCGGTCTCGGTCTGGCGCTAGCGGCATTGACTGCCATTCCCGTCGTCACATGGGCCGCGACCGCCAAGCACCAGGTGTCGAAGCCCGCGCCACGCTCACCCGGCGGCATGGTCGGCGGCAAAGTTTCCGCACAGACACAGCAGAAGAAGGACGAGCCGACGATCAGCGCGCCGCACGCAATCCTGATCGATGCCGACAGCGGTAGCGTGCTTTACGAGAAAAGCCCCGACGAACTCATCTTTCCGGCGAGCCTCGCCAAGCTGATGACCGTCGAATACGTGTTCAACGAGCTCAAGGCCGGCCGCATCAAGCTCGACGATGAGTATCCAGTGAGCGAATACGCCTGGCGCAAGGGCGGGGCACCCTCGCATTCCTCAACGATGTATGCCGCGCTCAACAGCCGGATCCGCGTCGAGGATCTGCTGCACGGCATCATCGTGCAGT
This sequence comes from Pseudolabrys sp., assembly GCA_035651015.1. Taxonomy (GTDB): domain Bacteria; phylum Pseudomonadota; class Alphaproteobacteria; order Rhizobiales; family Xanthobacteraceae; genus Pseudolabrys. The sequence continues at coordinate 89,355 of DASRGN010000027.1, forward strand.
CGGCCAACGATGCCTGCATCGTCATTGCCGAAGCGCTCGCCGGCAACGAGGGCGAGTTCGGCGACAAGCTGACCAAGCGTGCGCGCGAGATCGGGCTGACCAAATCCGTGTTCACCAACTCCAACGGCCTGCCGGATCCGGGCCTGGTGGTGACCACGCGCGAGCTCGCCAAGCTCGCGCAGCACATCATCAAGACCTATCCCGAGTACTATCCGATCTTCGGCGAGAAGGAATTCACCTGGAACAAGATCCGCCAGCAGAACCGCAATCCGCTGCTCGCCATGAGCATCGGCGCCGACGGACTGAAGACCGGCTACACGCAGGACGCCGGCTACGGCATCGTCGGCTCGGCCGTGCAGGGCGGGTTGCGGCTGATCGTCGTGGTCAACGGCGAGAAGGATTCCAAGCAGCGCGGCGAGGATGCGAAGAAGCTTCTGGAGTGGGGCTTCCGTACCTTCGAGGTGCGCCACCTGTTCGCCGAAGGCCAGGCGGTCGGCGAGGCCAAGGTGTTTGGCGGCTCGTCGGGCCACGTGCCGCTCATCGCCGCCGGTGAAGTCAAGATCATGGTGCCGAAGACGGGTAACGATAAGCTCATCGCACGCATCGTCTATACCGGCCCGGTGCCGGCGCCGGTGGCCGAAGGCACACCCGTCGGCACGCTCAAGGTCTGGCGCGGCGACAGCCTCGCTTTGGAGGTGCCGCTGAAGACCGGCGCCGCGATCGGCAAGGGCACGCTGTCGCAGCGCGCCTTCGACGCAGCGACCGAGATGGTGATCAACGCCTTCCGCGCCGGCGCTGAACGGCTCTAGGCCCTCGGCGGACCAGGCGAAAAAGGGTCCACAGGCACTCGAACGTCGGTTGCATCCCCGCGGGCGGAACCGCCATATAAGGCGTGATGCGCGGACGGTTCATCACCTTCGAAGGCGGGGAGGGGTCGGGCAAGTCGACCCATGCGGCGACGCTCGCCCATCGCCTGCGCCTGCACGGGCTGCATGTGGTGCTGACCCGCGAGCCTGGCGGCTCGCCGGGCGCCGAGATCATCCGCCACATCCTCCTCTCCGGCGTGGCCAAGCCGATGGGCGCGGAAACCGAGGCGATCCTGTTCGCCGCCGCCCGCGACGACCATCTGCACAACACCATCCGCCCGGCGCTCGAGGCCGGCAAATGGGTGATCTGCGACCGCTTCTATGATTCCACGCGCGTCTATCAGGGCGCCGTCGGCCGCGTCGACCTCAAGCTCATCCGCGGGCTCGAGCGCGTCACCGTCGGTGAGACGGTGCCGGACCTGACCTTCATTCTCGACGTGCCAGCGGACGTCGGGCTCGCCCGCGCCGCCAAGCGCCGCGGCAGCAAGAAAGCCGATCGTTTCGAGGCCGAGACCGTCGACTTTCACGAAAAGCTGCGGCAGGCGTTTCTGATCATTGCCAAGCATGAGCCGGAGCGCTGCATGGTCGTCGACGGGCAGCAGACCAAGCAAACCGTCGGCGATCAGATCTGGAAAGCCGTGACCGAGCGCCTCAAGGGCCACGACGCCTGGCACGCACTAGCCGCGCAATGAGTGACGACAGCGACATTGCGCATCCGCGCGCGGCGACGGCGCTGTTTGGCCATGCTGAAGCCGAAGCGGCGCTGCTCGAGAGCTATCGCGGCGGCCGCATTCCGCACGCCTGGCTGATCGGCGGGCCTTCGGGCATCGGCAAGGCGACGCTGGCCTATCGCATGGCGCGCTTCGTGCTGGCGCATCCCGATCCGCGCCTGCCGGCGGTGCAGAAAGCAACGTCGCTTGCAGTCGACGCGGATAATGCGGCGGCGCGGCGCATCGCCAACGAAGCACATCCCGATCTCCTCGGCCTCGAGCGCGTCGAAGGCGACAGCGGCAAGCTCAACCGGAACATCAAGGTCGACCAGGTGCGGCGCACGATCTCGTTCTTCGGCTCGACCGCGGGCGAGGGTGGCTGGCGCGTGGCCATCGTCGACAGCGTCGATGAGCTCGACGGGCCGGGCGAGAACGCGCTTCTCAAGGTTTTAGAGGAGCCGCCGGCGCGCTCGCTGCTTCTGCTCATCAGCCACGCTCCCGGGCGCGTGCTGCCGACCATCCGCTCGCGCTGCCGCCGTCTGATGCTGCGCCCGCTCACGGAAGACGACGTCGCGCGCGCCATGGCGGCCGTGACCGGCGCCGATGCGCAGGATGGCGACATCAAGGCGGCTGCCGCAGCCAGCGACGGCAGCGTCGCCAAAGCGCTGGCTTTACTCGACGGGCCGGCGCTGGCGTTGCGCCAGCGCGTGCTGGAGATGCTGGCGCAACTTCCGAACATCGATCCGCGCGCGCTGCATGCGCTGGGCGACGCGCTCGGCGGCACCGAGCCGACGACGCTCGCGACCTTCGTCGATCTGGTCAACGGCTGGCTCTCCGCGCGGCTCGATCGCGGCCCGCAGGAGGCGTCGCGCATGGCCCAGGTGGCGCAGGTCTGGGAGCGGGTGAATGCCGCCGCCGGCGACGTCGAGGAGTACAATCTCGAGCGCAAACCGCTGGTTTTTTCGGTGTTTGGCGCGCTTGCTGAGGTGGCGAGGGGTTGATACCTAAGCCCCTCGAAATCGAGAGTTCTCAGCAAGATTGCACATGCCGGCGAAGACCCCGTTTTACATTACCACTGCGATTTCCTACCCGAACGGGCCGCCGCATATCGGCCACGCCTATGAGGTGATCGCGACCGACGCCATCGCCCGCTTCATGCGGCTCGATGGCTACGATGTCTATTTCCTCACCGGCACCGACGAGCACGGGCAGAAGATCCAGCAGACGGCGGGCCGCGAGGGTCTGACGCCGAAAGAGCTGCTCGATCGCAACGTGCCGCGCTTTCAGGCCATGGTCGAGCGGATGAACTGCTCGAACGACGCGTTCATCCGTACCACCGAGGCGCGCCATCACGCGTCGTCGATGGCGATCTGGAAACGGATGGAGAAGGCGGGCGACATTTATCTCGACAAATATGCCGGCTGGTACTCGGTGCGCGACGAGGCGTACTACGCCGAGGACGAGACCGAGCTGCGCGAAGGCAAGCGCTTTGCCAGCAAGACCGGCACGCCCGTCGAATGGGTGGAGGAGGAGAGCTACTTCTTCCGCCTCTCCGCCTATGCCGAGAAGCTGCTCAAGCTCTACGAACAGCCGAATTTCGTGCTGCCACGCGAGCGTCTCAACGAGGTGGCGAGCTTCGTCAAAGGCGGACTGCAGGATCTGTCGATCTCGCGCACCACCTTCGACTGGGGCATCCGCGTGCCCGGAAACGACAAGCACATCATGTATGTGTGGGTCGACGCGCTGACCAACTACATCACCGGCGTCGGCTTTCCCGACACGCAGAGCGAAAGCTTCAAGACATACTGGCCGGCGGCCCTGCACGTCATCGGCAAGGACATCGTGCGCTTCCACGCGGTGTACTGGCCGGCGTTCCTGATGTCCGCAGGCATCGCGGTGCCGCAGCGCATCTTCTCGCACGGCTTCCTGTTCAACCGCGGTGAGAAGATGTCGAAGTCGGTCGGCAATGTGGTCGATCCTTTCATCATGGCCGACGCTTATGGCGTCGACCAGCTGCGCTTCTTCTTCCTGCGCGAGATTCCGTTCGGGCAGGACGGCAATTACAGCCACGAGGCGATCGTCAACCGCATCAATGCCGATCTCGCCAACGACCTCGGCAATCTGGCGCAGCGCTCGCTCTCGATGATCGGCAGGGCGTTCGGCGGCACGTTGCCGGCGCCGGGCGCGTTCTCGGACAACGACAAGACCATCCTTGCCGCCGCCGACGCCATGCTCGGCAGGGCGCGCGACTTCATGCAGACGCAGCAGCTGCATCAGGTGCTCAACACGGTGTGGGCGGTGGTCGCCGACGCCAACCGCTATTTCGCGGGCGAGGCGCCATGGGCGCTGGCCAAGACCGATCCGCAGCGTCAGGGCACGGTGCTTTACGTGACCGCCGAGGTGATCCGCCAGGTGGCGATCCTGGCGCAGCCTTTCGTGCCGGCTTCGGCGGCCAAGCTGCTCGATATCCTGGCAGTCCCGGCGGACAAGCGCACGTTCGCCGATCTCGCAACCCGCATCGCCGCGGGCGCGCAACTGCCACCGCCAAGCCCGGTGTTTCCGCGCTATATCGATCCCGACGCCGAGAAGCCGGAGAAGCCTGCGAAGCCAGAAAAACCGAAGAAGACATGATGCTGGTCGACAGCCACTGCCATCTGGATTTCCCGGATTTCGCCTCGGAGCTCGAGGCAGTGGTGGCGCGCGCCAAGGCCGCCGGCATCGAACGGCTGGTGACGATCTCGACACGGGTGAAACGGCACGCGCAGGTGCTTTCGATCGCCGAACGCTTTCCCGACGTCTACTGCTCGGTCGGCACGCATCCGCATCACGCGCATGAGGAGCTCGACATCGGCGCCGATGCGCTGATCGCCATAAGCAAGCATCCAAAGATCGTCGCCATCGGCGAAGCCGGACTCGACTACCATTACGACAACAGCCCGCGTGACGCGCAGGAGCAGGGCTTTCGCGCCCATATCGCCGCGGCACGTGCCACGCAATTGCCGCTGGTGATCCATGCGCGCGAGGCCGACGCCGACATGGCGCGGATCCTGGAGGAAGAGAGCGGGAAGGGCGCCTTCCCGGCCGTCCTGCATTGCTTCACCGGCGGCCGCGATCTCGCCATGCGCGCTGTCGCGCTTGGGCACCATGTGTCCTTTACCGGAATTCTCACCTTCAAGAATTCCGCCGAACTACGCGACATTGCTCGGGATCTGCCGGCCGAGCGCATCCTCGTCGAGACCGACGCGCCATATCTCGCGCCGAATCCGCATCGCGGCAAGCGCAACGAGCCGGCCTACGTCGTCGAGACGGCGAAGATGCTGGCGCAGACCCGCGGTGTCTCGCTCGAGGCCATCGCGCGGCAGACCACCGAGAATTTCCATCGGCTATTCGCCAAGGTCCCGCGGGCGGCCGCTGAAGCCGCATGACGTTAACGGTCACGATCCTCGGCTGCGGCTCATCGGGCGGCGTGCCGCGGCCGGCGCTCGGTTGGGGTGTCTGCGACCCGAGCAATCCGAAAAACCGGCGACGGCGCACCTCGATCCTGGTCGACCGCGGCAGCGGCCCGCGCACGCGCGTCCTCGTCGACACCTCGCCGGACCTGCGCGAGCAGCTGCTCGAGGCGCAGGTCGATTGGCTCGACGGCGTCCTCTACACCCACGAGCACGCCGACCACACCCACGGCATCGACGACCTGCGCGGGCTGTTCATGCGGCATCGCAAGCGCGTCGACGTCTATCTCGACGAGCCGACGGCGCGCGTCATGGCGCTGCGCTTCGGCTACTGCTTCGTCACCCCGCAAGGCAGCCAGTATCCGCCGATCGTCAACGAGCACCGGATCGCGCCCGGCGTGCCGTTCACCGTCCAGGGGGAAGGGGGGCCAATCGGCGTCCTGCCGTTCCTGCAGGACCATGGCGACATCGCCTCGCTCGGTTTTCGCTTCGGCAACTTCGCCTATTCGACCGACCTGATCGACCTGCCCGCCGCCAGCGTCGAGGCGCTCGCCGGGCTCGACGTCTGGGTGGTCGACGCACTGCGCTACAAGCCGCATCCGAGCCATTTCATGCTCGCGCAAACGCTGGCCTGGATTGAGCGGCTCAAGCCCAAACGGGCGATCCTGACCAACATGCATTCCGACCTCGATTACGACACGCTGCGCAAGCAAGTGCCGGCCAACGTCGAGCCGGCCTATGACGGCATGCGCTTCGAGATTGCCTACAGTTAAAGTGGAGCCGCGCGCTGCATGGCGCTGATCTCAATACGAATTCCGACGTCAGCCTGTACTATAGCGCCAATCCATCAACACCATCGATACAGCAGGTTTTTCAGCATATTCGGCGCAACGGTTAAAGTTGGAGCGACCGGCGCCTGGATACAAAAACCCCGGCCACGTGTGGTGACCGGGGAAAAGTTTGCGGGTGTGGACCTGAGCCCAAAACTGTCGGCCTCAGTACCGCAACTGTCGGCCTCAGTACCGCACCGTCGGCCATCCTACACGCGAGCTTCAATCCAGCAATTGCCAAAGGGTCACAGGCACTTGCATGGGGATAATTCGACCCTCGCGCGCCAGGCTAACATCGGCTAGAAATATTCCATAATATGTCTTATGCGAATCGTTAGCTTTAGTGCGTCATTGCCTCGGCGGCCCAGCCCCCATCACCCAAGTCCGCCGAGCTCCGCGCTTGCCCGCGTCCGCGTCTGGCCGCCAAGGAAACCCGTCGCAGCTTCACCACACCCCAGGCAGCATCCGCCAGCGTACACGCTGCGCATAGTCGCGGTAGCCAGGCAGATCGGCATGCAGCATCCGGTCCTCGCCGATCGCGCGCAAGAACAGCATCGGCAGTCCTGCGACGATCAGCAAAGCGGTTGCAAGCCAGGAGCAGAGCGCGAGCCCGCTGCCGATAATCAGCATCACGGCGGCACTGTAGCCCGGATGGCGCACGACGGCGTAAGGCCCGGTGTCGATGACGACCTGGCCGCGGTCGGCCTGGATACGCGCCACAGAGGAGAAGAACCGGTTGACCCGCATCGCCCAATAGAACAGCCCGAGGCCACCCGCGAACAACAAAAGCCCGACGACGCGCAGCCAAAGCGGCACGCTGTCGCTCCAATGGAAACGGCCGCGGTCGAGGCCTGCGAGCACCCAATGCGCAAACAGGAGGAGGCTGACGAGCTGCAGCCGCGCCGGCACCTTCTGCCCGCCCGGCCGCATGCGTTCCTGGATCAGGTCGGCAGGCAACGTCGCCAGCATCAGGACGGAGAATGCGACGATCACCGCGAAATAGACCCAGTAAAGCGGGATCGCGAGCGTGCCCGCGGAGGCAAACAGGACGACGGCTGTGAGCAGCAGGAAAATGCCGGTTTGCACGAAGGCGGATATCGGCATGATGCCCTCCTCGGACGACCGCCTGACAACCTATGGATTGCGAGTAACGCCTTGAAGCCCTCCCGCGACATCTCCCGGCTGATCGAGATCATGGCGGCATTGCGCACGCCGAAGACCGGCTGCCCCTGGGACCTGGAGCAGAATTTCGAGACCATCGTCCCCTACACGATCGAAGAGGCTTACGAGGTCGCCGATGCCATCGCCCGCGGTGACCGCACCGATCTCAAGGACGAGCTCGGCGATCTGTTGCTGCAGGTCGTCTATCACGCGCGCATGGCGCAGGAGGAAGGCGCCTTCGAATTCGGCGATGTGGTGCACTCGATCACCGAGAAGCTGATCCGCCGGCATCCACACGTGTTTGCGGATTCTGAAGGCCGCACGGCGCAAGCGGTGAAGGGGATGTGGGAGGAGATCAAGGCCGGCGAAAAGGCCGCGCGCGGCAAACCGGCAGCAGAAACAGGGGCGCTTGTCGGCGTGCCATTGGCGCTCCCGGCCCTCACCCGCGCGCTGAAGCTGCAGGCGAAAGCTGGCAAGGTCGGTTTCGACTGGAACGATCCGAAAGCGGTGCTGGCGAAGATCCGCGAGGAAGCCGACGAGATCGAGGCCGATCTCGATGCCGGCAAGCCGGTCGATGCGGCCAAGGAGGTCGGCGATCTCCTGTTCGCCGTGGTCAATCTGGCGCGACATCTCGACGCCGATCCTGAAGGCGTGCTGCGCGGGACCAATGCGAAATTCGAGCGCCGCTTCGCCGCCATCGAGCGCGCGCTGGCCGTGCGCGGCAAGGCGCCCAAGGACGCAACGCTCGCCGAGATGGATGCGCTGTGGGATGAGGCGAAGCGAGCCGAGCAAGCGTCCGATCGGTCATCCTGAGGCGCGAGCGCAGCGAGCCTCGTCCGCCTGCGCGCAAGCGCTTCGGCGCGACTCCAATCCAGACCTCGCCGAAGCTCGAAGAGCGAAGGCGGGAAGGATGACGGGGACGGATTCCCGGGCCGTCGCCCTTCGAGGGCCGCTGCGCGGCCACCTCAGGATGACGGAGAGAGATTGGTGCCAAAAGCCGCTAATTCTGCGCGATCAGATCGGCAGCCTTCTCGGCAATCATCATCACCGGCACATTGGTATTGCCGGAGACGAGCGTCGGCATGATCGAGCAGTCGACGACCCAGAGCCGATCGACGCCACGCACGCGCAGCCGCGGATCGACCACCGCGTCCGCATCGGCGCCCATGCGGCAGGTGCCGGAGGGATGGAAGATGGTGGCGCCGTTGCCTCGCGCGAAGTCGAGGATCTCGGCGTCGGTCTTCACCCCCTCGCCCGGCGTCACTTCGCCGTCGACCAGATCGGCCAGCGGCTTCGTGTGCGCGAGCTCGCGCGCGAATTCGATGCTCTTCACCGCATAGTGGCGGTCGGTCTCGCTCGCGAGATAGTTGGCGAACATGCGCGGCGGCGCATAAGGATCGGCAGAGGCGAGCGCGATATGCCCCCTGCTCTCCGGCCGCAGCTGGCACACCGAGAGCGTAAAGCCGGAGAACGGATGCACGGTGCCGCCGGCCATGTCGGCGGAGAGCGTCGAGACGTGGAACTGGATGTCCGGCGTTTTCGATTCCGGAAACAGCCGCGCGAACATGCCGCCTTGATTGATGCCGATGGCGAAAGCGCCCTGGCGGAACAGCAGCCACTGCAGCGCCAGCGACGCGCGGCCCCACAGCGTGCGCAGCGCGTCATTGGTGGTGACCGGCTTGTTGGCGCGATAGATCAGGCGGAACTGCAGGTGGTCCTGCAGGTTTGCGCCAACCGCGGGACGGTCGACGAGCACCGGCAAGTCGAACTCGCGCAATTGCGCGGCAGGACCGATGCCGGAAAGCATAAGGAGCTGTGGCGATTGTAGCGCACCGGCGCTGAGGATGACGCCGCGGCGTGCGTGCAGCTTCGTCTCGCCGTCCTTGCCACGCATGACGACGCCACTGGCGCGGCGATCCTCGAAGAGGACGCGCGCCACCTGCCTGTCAGTGAAAATCGCCAGATTCTTGCGGCTCTCCGCCGGACGCAGATAGGCCTGCGCCGCCGACATGCGCCAGCCGTTGCGCGTGGTGAGCTGGTAATAGCCAACGCCCTCCTGCGCGGCGCCGTTGAAATCGTGCGTACGCGGAATGCCCTTGGCCTGTGCCGCGCCAATGAAGGCTTCGATCAGAGGATTTTCGCCCTTGATGCTGCTCACGCGCAGTGGCCCGTGCGTTCCATGCAGTTGATCGGGCGCAAGATCGGGATTGTTCTCGAGTTTTACGAAATAGGGCAGCACGTCGGAGAAGGCCCAGCCCGGATTGCCGAGCGCCGCCCAATGGTCGTAGTCCTCGCGCTGGCCGCGAATGACGATGAGGCCGTTGATCGAGCTCGAGCCGCCGAGCACGCGTCCGCGCGGCCAATAGATCTTGCGCCCGCCCATGCCGGGATCGGGCTCCGTGTAGAACTTCCAGTTCACCACCGGATCCCACATCGTCTTGCCGTAGCCGATGGGCAGGTGGATCCAGAAATTGCGGTCGCGCGGCCCCGCCTCGATCAAAGCGACGCGGTCGCGTCCGCTGGCGCTCAACCGATTAGCGAGCACACAGCCGGCGGAGCCGGCGCCGACGATGATGTAATCGAAAATTTCCAATGGCATTGCAGTTCCGCGAAACCTCTCGCCGTCAGCCTGAGGTGCGAGCGCGTAGCGCGAGCCTCGAAGGATGACGGGCACGGACTCTTGGGCCGTCGCCCTTCGAGGGCCGCTTCGCGGCCACCTCAGGGTGACGGAACATAGGCCGTCCGCTGACTCAAGCCGACGTTCTCAACTATTGGGACGTGCCCTAATTTCACTGCGGCGCGAACTTCCGTCGGATGCGCTCGGCTTCGGACGGCTCCGCCCGCACGGCGACCGCGAGCTGGCCGTCGTCGCGCATCTCGCGCGAGAGCACCTCGGCGTGACGGTGCAGCCAGCTCAAGCCCGCGCCGTCGGCAGGATCGAGCGACAGAGCAAGCGTCACCCGCGCGGCGGCAAGCTTGTCCTCGATCGCCGCGGTGAGGCGATCGATCCCCTCCCCGCTGATCGCCGAGACCAGCACCGGACGATGCTCGGCGTCGCGCCGCTCGGCGGTGTTGGCAAGACGCAGACGCCCGTTGCTGTCGAGCCGGTCGATCTTGTTCCACACTTCGATCAGCCGCGGATCGTTCGCCTCGATGCCAAGTTCGCCCAGCACCGCGGCGACGTCGGCCGATTGTGCCTCGGTATCTTCATGCGAGACGTCGCGCACATGCAGGATGACGTCGGCCTCGATCACCTCCTCCAGCGTGGCGCGGAAGGCGGCGACCAGCATGGTCGGCAGATCGGAGATGAAGCCGACCGTGTCGGAGAGGATGATGCGGGTGCCGTGCGGCAGGTCGACGGCGCGCAAGGTCGGATCGAGTGTGGCGAACAGCATGTCAGCGGAGAGCACACGCGCCGCGGTCATGCGGTTGAACAGCGTCGATTTGCCGGCATTGGTGTAGCCGACCAGCGCCGCGATCGGATACGGCACGCGCTTCCTGCTGTCGCGATGCAGCTTGCGGGTGCGCTTGACGCGTTCGAGCTCGGCTTCGATGCGCGCGATGCGCTCCTCGATGACGCGCCGATCAGCTTCGAGCTGCGTCTCGCCAGGACCGCCGAGGAAGCCGAAGCCGCCGCGCTGGCGCTCGAGATGCGTCCATGAGCGCACCAGCCGGCTCTTTTGGTAAGTCAGGTGCGCCAGCTCGACCTGCAGCGTGCCCTCGCGCGTGCGCGCGCGGCGGCCGAAGATCTCGAGGATCAACCCGGTGCGATCGAGCACCTTGGCATTCCAGGCCTTCTCCAGATTGCGCTGCTGCGCCGGCGAGATCGGGCAATCCATGACCACGATGCCGGCCGAAAGGCTCTTCGCCAGTCCGGCGATTTCATCGACCTTGCCCTTGCCGATATAGGTCGAGGGCCGGATCTCATTGAGCATGACGAGCCCGGACTCGACGACATTGAGGTCGATGGCACGCGCGAGGCCGGCCGCCTCCTCGAGACGACTTTCCGGCGTGCGCGTGCCGGCGTTTTGCGCCTGGGCGCGCAGACACGGCTTGATGACGATCGCGCGGCCCGTTTCCGAGCCGGCATCGACCGTGCTCAGCCTATCCGCGCGCTGATCGCGGCGGCGCTGTTCCAATGATTAGACCTTGTCCGCGGACGGCTCTTCGCCGCCTTCGAACAATTGGATCGGGTGGCCTGGCATGATGGTTGATATGGCGTGCTTGTAGACGAGTTGCGAGTGCCCGTCGCGACGCAACAGCACGCAGAAATTATCGAACCAGGTCACCACGCCCTGCAATTTCACGCCATTGACCAGGAAGATGGTCAGCGGGACTTTGCTTTTGCGAACATGATTGAGAAAAGTGTCTTGTAAATTTTGCGCCCGATCGGCTGCCATGGCCGGTTTTCCGTTTTTTGCTCGCGTCTTTTGCGCGAGACCTTTGCCCTTACGGTCCCAATTGTTGTTGCTGCTTCACCCCAATGAAGCTCGATTAAGACTTAGGCAATCCCATTAGATGGTACCCGGCTGTGCGGTGCAAGCCTAAGATCAAGGCATGACCTATAAGTGGTTGTATAAACAGCTGTTTATACTAACCGTAAAGCATCGCGGGATCAGGAGAATTCGGCGAAGCGGTGGAATTCACGCCGCAGTGCGGTAGCGACCAGCCCCGGGGCTCCATTGCCCACCGGCCTGCCGTCGATGCTCACCACCGGGGTGACCACCTGGCTCGCCGAGGTGACGAAGGCCTCGCGCGCCGCATAGGCCTCCTCGACGGTGAAGGCGCGCTCCTCGAATTTCAGCCCCTGCGCTTTGATGACGTCGAGCAGCACGGTACGGGTGATGCCGCGCAGGATGCCGTTGTCGAGCTGACGCGTGAGCAGCACGCCATCGCGGTTGACGATCCAGGCGTTCGAAGAGGCGCCCTCGGTGACCTTGCCCTGGGCATCCACCATCCAGGCCTCGTAGGCGCCCTGCTCCCGCGCCGCCTGCTTGGCGAGCACGTTGGGAAGCAGCGCCACCGATTTGATGTCGACGCGCTTCCAGCGGATGTCGGGAACGGTGATAACGGGAACGCCCGCCTCCGCGGTCCTCTCGATCTTCCCCATGTCGCTCGCGCGCGAGGTGACGACGAGCGACGGCGCAACCGAGCCGGCGGGAAACGGAAAATCGCGCCGCGAGACGCCACGCGTCACCTGGATATAGACGATGCCGTCGCGCACGCGATTTCGGCGCACCGTCTCGTGCAGCACGACACTGAGCGCCTTGATCGGCATCGGCAGCGCGATGCGCAATTCCTTGAGCGAGCGCTGCAGGCGCTCAATATGGCGGCGCTCATCGACGAGCCTGCCGCCGAGCACCTCGCAGACCTCGTAGACGCCGTCGGAGAACTGGAAGCCGCGATCTTCGACGTCGACCTTGGCTTCGCGCCGCGGCAGATAGCGGCCGTTCACATAAGCAATGCGTGACATGATGAATGACTCAGCCGATGCCCAGCGCCTTGAGCTTGCGATGCAGCGCCGAGCGCTCCATGCCGACAAACTCCGCCGTGCGTGAGATATTGCCGCCGAAGCGACTGATTTGCGCCACCAGATATTCGCGCTCGAAGACCTCGCGCGCCTCGCGCAAAGGCAAACCCATGAGCTGCTCCCCGCCATTGCCGTTCGGCATGTTCGGGACCATGGATCCAACGTCCTGCGGCAGCATATTGGCGCTGATCACCGCTTCGGGGTCGCCGCCGGCGAGAATGAGCAGCCGCTCCACATTGTTGCGGAGCTGACGGACATTGCCCGGCCAGTCATGCGACTGCAGCACAGCCATCGCGTCCTCACCGATCTTGCGCTTGGGCAAGCCGGTCGCCTGGGAAATCTGACCCATGAAATAGTCGACAAGCTCGGGGATGTCTTCGCGCCTCTCGGCAAGCGGCGGCACGCGGATCGGCACCACCGAGAGCCGATGGTAGAGATCCTCGCGGAACTTGCCGGCGGCGATCTCCGCCTCGAGATTGCGTGCCGTGGATGAGACGATACGCACATCGACGGCGATCTTGTTGCTGCCGCCGACGCGCTGGAAAGTCTGGTCGACAAGCACGCGCAGGATCTTGTTCTGCGTCTCCCGCGGCAGGTCGCCGATCTCGTCGATGAACAGCGTGCCGCCATGGGCCTCCTCGAGCGCGCCAATCTTGCGGCCTTCGCTGCCGTTGGTGTGATCGACGCCGAACAGCTCGATCTCCATGCGTTCCGGCGTGATCGCGGCGGCGTTGATGACGACGAAAGGCGCGTTGGCGCGCGCCGAGAGCCCGTGGATGGTGCGCGCGGCAAGCTCCTTGCCGGCGCCGGACGGTCCAATCACCAAGATCCGGCTATTGGTCGGCGCCACCTTCTCGACGGTCGAGCGGAGCTGGCCGATCGCCGCCGAGCGCCCGACCAAGGTGGTGGCGACAGGCGCGAGCTGCTTGAGCTCCTTCACTTCGCGCTTCAGGCGCGAGGTCTCGAGCGCGCGCTCGGCGACGAGCACCAGACGGTCGGCCTTGAACGGCTTCTCGATGAAGTCGTAGGCGCCATTCTTGATGGCGGCGACGGCGGTCTCGATATTGCCGTGGCCGGAAATCATCACCACCGGCAGCTCGGGGTGCTCGCGCTTGACGGACTCGAGGACTTGCAGCCCATCGAGCTTGCTGCCTTGCAGCCAGATGTCGAGAAAGACGAGATTGGGCCGCCGCGAGACGATGGCGGTGAGCGCTTCGTCGCTGTTGCGCGCGGTACGGGCGTTGTAGCCCTCATCCTGCAGGATGCCCGCGACCAGCTCGCGGATGTCGGCTTCATCATCGACGATGAGAATGTCGGACGCCATGACTTATCGCTCGTTTGCCGCTTCTTGTTGTCGGGGTTCGCTCGCTCGCTGATCCGCTTCGGTCGTGGTTACCGCAGTCTCAGCGGCGAAGCGCAGACGCACCCAGGCGCCGCGCTGGCCAGGTATTTTCGCCGACGCATCGGCGAGCTCGATTGAGCCGCCATGCTCCTCGAGAATGCGGCCGACGATGGCGAGGCCGAGGCCAGTGCCCTTTTCGCGCGTGGTCACATAAGGCTCGAGCAGGCGGCTGCGGTTCTCTTTCGGCAGGCCGATGCCGTTATCGACGACGTCGATGGCGATGTCTGCTCCCTCGCGCGCGGCGAAGACGCGGATCGCGCCGCGGCCGAGCTCGGCCGGCGGCACCGCGGCAATCGCTTCGGTCGCATTCTTGATGATGTTGGTGAGCGCCTGGGAAATGAGCCGCCGATCGAACCGCGCCGGCATCGGATCCTCGGCAATCTCCGCATTGATGTCGATGTCGGCATTGCCGACCTTCATCAGGAACACCACCTGGCGCACGGTGTCGGCGACGTCTTCGGCCGCGATCACCGGCTTCGGCATGCGGGCGAAGCGCGAAAACTCATCGACCATGCGCTTGATGTCGTCGACCTGGCGCACGATCGTATCCGTGCACTGCTCGAACACCTCGCGATCGTCACTGATCACCTTGCCGTATTTGCGGCGCAGCCGTTCGGCGGAGAGCTGGATCGGCGTCAGCGGGTTCTTGATCTCATGCGCGATGCGGCGGGCGACGTCGGCCCAGGCCGAGGTACGCTGCGCGGTGACGAGCTCAGTGATGTCGTCGAGCGTGATGACATAACCGTGCTCGCTCTCCGCCGACTGCTCGCTGGTGACGCGCACTGAAAGATTGCGTTCGCGGCCGTTGCGCGACAGCGTCACCTGATCCTGCACCAAGCGCTGATTGCCCGCTTGCGCCGCGCTCATGATGTCGACGAGCTCAGGGACCACGTCGAGCAAAGGCTTGTCGAGGGCCTCGACTTCGCTGCGGCCGACGAGCTTCTCCGCCGAACGATTGAGGATGCTGATGCGGCCGTGCCGGTCGACACCGATGACGCCCGCCGAGGCACCGGCGAGCACGGCTTCGGTGAAGCGGCGGCGGCTGTCGATGAGGTCGCGCGCGCGCACAATGTCGTCGCGCTGGGTGCGCAGCTCCTGCGTCATGTTGTTGAAGGTCTCGCCGAGATGCGCGAGATCGCCCTCGGATTTGCGGATCGGCACCTGAACGTAGAGATTGCCGGTGGACACGATATTCGCGGCGCCGATCAGGCGCCGGATCGGCGCCACCAGCGCGTTGGCGAAATTGATGCCGATCCACACGGCTGAGAGCAGAACGATCAGCGCGATCACCGTGTACATCAAGGCGAAGGCGATCTGCACGCCGAGGCGGCGGGCCTCGATGGTCGCGTATTCGACGACGCCCTCTTGCGTCTGCCGCAACTGCTGCAGCACGAGCGGATCAAGATTGCGCGCGACGTAAAGGTACATGTCGTCGTAGTTCTGCAGCTTCACCACGGCGGCGGCGTAGGTCGCGTCCGGCAGCAGCACGATCTGCGGCTCGGTATCGCTGACGGTGGCGAGCTGCTCCTTGCTCGGCGTCGCGAACACCTGGGTGGTCGGGACTTCCGCGCGCTCGACGACGTTGAGATTCTTGTCGAAGATGATGGCGGCCGAGAGCCCGCGGATCGCGGCCTGCACCGTCATGAACTGGCGCATCTGGTCGCGGTTCTGATCGAATAGCGGCCGCCCCCGTGAAATATCGAAGGACAGCACCATGATGTCGGAGCCGACCATCTGCGCATGATCGCGCAGATAAGCCTGCGACACCGACAGCGAATTCTCGATCATGGCGCGTGTGCGCGTATTGAACAGGCGGTCGAGGCCGCGGTCGAGCGTGACGCTGGCGACGATAGCGACCAGGATGGCGGGCACAGCGGCCACGATGGAGAACAGACCGACGATGCGCACATGCAGCCGCGCCGCGGCGCGGCCGGTGCGCCGCGCCTGCACGATCTGGAAGATCTCGCGCGCGATGAGCGCGATAAGCACGCACATCGCCACTGCATTCACCAGAAGCAGCGTCACCACGACGTAATGCGTGGGCAGGATCGGGGTCAAATTGGCGAGGACGAGAAAGGTGACCAGCGCCGAGAACAGGGCAAAGCCGATGGCGATCGGGCCGGCGATACGCCGTTCGCTCCGCGCAGGCGCGACGACAAGGGCAGCCTCGGCACTGACAGCCTGGTCGACGGTCATGGAACCCGACGGATGGTGGAGCCGAAGCCCCGGGGGTCGCGGCGGCAGTACCCTCGTGCGGGCCAGCCGCCACTGATGCTTTTATACAACAATGTTGCCGGATTGCGACAATATCGCGGCGACTTCAGGCCGTGCGGTTAATGCCGAGGCGGCTGCGGGGCCTATCCACCGCTCGAGCGAAACACCTGGATGTCCAAATCCCGGATCTTCTTGCGCAGCGTGTTGCGGTTGACGCCCAGAAGATCGGCGGCACGGATCTGATTGCCGCGGGTCGCAGCGAGCGCGGCGGAGAGCAGCGGGTATTCGATCTCCCGCAGGATGCGGTGATAGAGCCCCGCCGGCGGCAGGCCTTCGTCGAAGGTGGCGAAGTATGCCGCGAGATGCCGCTCGACCGAGGCAGAGAGGCTCTCGTCCGCGCGTGGCTCGTCGGAGCCCGACGGCATGCTCGGCTGTGCGAGCTCGGCATCGATCACGGCGGAGGTGATGGTCTCCTGCGGATACAGCGCGGCGAGCCGGCGTGCGAGATTTTCCAGCTCACGCACATTGCCCGGCCAGCGGTGATGCTTGAGGCGATCGAGACCGGCCTGGTCGATCTGCTTCGGCGGCAACCCTTCCCGCTCCGCTTGCGCGAAGAAGTGGCGGATGAGATCGGCGATGTCCTCCGTGCGCTCGCGCAGCGGCGGCAGGCGCAGCGGCACGACGTTCAAGCGGAAGAACAAATCCTCGCGGAACAAGCCCTGCTGGATCAGCTGACGCAGATCCTTGTTCGTCGCGGCGATGATGCGCACATCGCTCTTAATCGGTGTGCGCCCGCCGACCGTGGTGTATTCGCCCTGCTGCAGCACGCGAAGAAGCCGCGTCTGTGCCTCCATGGGCATGTCGCCGATCTCATCGAGAAACAGCGTGCCGCCTTCGGCCTGCTCGAAGCGACCGGAGGAGCGTGTGTTGGCGCCGGTGAAGGCGCCCTTCTCGTGACCGAACAATTCCGATTCAATGAGGTCACGCGGGATCGCCGCCATGTTGATGGCGACGAAGGGTGCGGCGCGGCGCTTGCCGTAGTCGTGCAGCGCGCGGGCGACGAGCTCCTTGCCGGTGCCGGACTCACCGGTGATCATCACCGTGAGATCAGTCTGCATCAACCGCGCCAGCACACGGTAGATTTCCTGCATCGCCGGCGAACGGCCGACCAGCGGAATTGAATCGAACTCTTCGGCTTTCGCTTCGGTCGGGCGGCGCTCCTTCGGCTCCGACATCGCGCGGCCGACGATCGCGATGAGCTCTTTGAGATCGAAGGGCTTCGGCAGATATTCGTAGGCGCCACGCTCAGAGGCACGGATCGCGGTCATGAACGTGTTCTGCGCGCTCATGATGATGACCGGCAGATCCGGGCGCGCCTTCTTGATGCGCGGCACCAGGTCGAACGCGTTCTCATCCGGCATCACCACGTCGGTGATGACCAGGTCGCCGTCGCCCTGGCTGACCCAACGCCACAGCGTCGCGGCATTGCCGGTCGAGCGGACCTCGTAACCCGCGCGCGAGAGCGCCTGGTTCAAGACGGTGCGGATCGCAGCGTCGTCGTCGGCGACTAAAATGCTTCCCGTCGGCATCGGAGCCCTCAAGTGCTTGTCACGGCGACCTCACCGTCGACATTGGTTTCGGACCCGGCATAAACAGGCATGAGCACGCGGAAGATGGTGCGCCGCGGCTGCGATTCACATTCGATGATGCCGCCGTGATCGCCGACGATCTTCGCCACCAAAGCGAGGCCGAGACCGCTGCCGGTCGGCTTGGTGGTGACGAAGGGATCGAACAAATGCGGCATCAGATCTTCAGGCACACCCGGGCCGTTGTCGCGCACGCAGAATTCGAGCGGCAGCGACACGCGGGCCTTGCTCCCCGGAATGGAGAGCCGCACGCCCGGGCGGAAGGCAGTGGTGAGCTGGATTTCCCCGTCATTCGCCTCGCCGATCGCTTCGGCGGCGTTCTTCACGAGATTGAGAAACACCTGAACGAGCTGGTCGCGATTGGCGAGCACCGGCGGCAATGAGGGATCGTAATCCTCGAGGAACTTGAGCTGCCGGCCGAAGCCCGATTGTGCCAGCCGCTTCACATGCTCGAGCACGACATGGATGTTGACGGGCTCGCGCTCGACCGGACGCTCGTCGGCAAAGACTTCCATGCGGTCGACGAGCTTCACGATGCGATCGGTCTCGTCGCAAATGAGCCGCGTCAGCGCGCGGTCGTCTTCGCTCGCCGAGTGCTCGAGGAGCTGCGCAGCCCCGCGGATCCCGGAAAGCGGGTTTTTGATCTCATGCGCCAGCATGGATGCGAGCGCGATCACCGAGCGCGCGGCGCCGCGATGCGTCAGCTGGCGATCCATCTTGTCGGCGATGGTGCGCTCCTGCAGCATCACGATCACGTGGCTCGGAAATTCGGGCAGCGGCGCCACGTGCAGATCGACAAGCCGTTCGCCGGGGTTGCGTGGCGTGCCGAGGTCGACCTTGTATTCGTTGACCGCGGCGCCGCGGCTGCGCACCTGCTCGACCAGCGCCAGAAGCGGCGAGCCGAACGGCACCAGATCGCGCAGCAGATAACGTCGCAGCATCGGGATGGACGCCTCGAAGAAAGCCTCGGCGGCGACATTGGCGTCAGCTATCTTGCCCGCCGCGTCGACCATCAGCACGGGATGCGGCAGCGCGTTGAGCACCGCTTCCGATGCGGACGACAGCGGCACTGCCGCGACGGCCTCGGCACGGTTCATGCCGCGGCCCTCCAGCTAAACTCGTCGTAAGCCTCGGCGAGCCGTTGCTGCGCGACTTTTGGCTCCTCGGCGGTGAGCACGCGCTCGCGATGTTGCTTGAGCAGCGGCGTCGGCGCACCGGTCTGCGTGCCGGCGGCATCGAGCCCCCAGCCGAGATGCTTGCGCGCATGGCGACGGCCGACGGCCACACCATAATGCGTGAGCATTTCCTCGTAGAGCGCAGCGAGCCAGGCGTGCTGATCGGCAAGCGCAGGTGCATGTTGGCGTTCGCCGGTGTCGAGATAATGCGCGATCTGGCCGGGCAGCCACGGCCGGCCACGCGCGGCACGGCCGACCATCACCGCGTCAGCGCCGGATTGTTCGAGCGCACGAACCGCATCGTCGCACGAGGAGATGTCACCATTGACGATCACCGGAATGGAGACGCGCGCCTTCACCGCGCGCACCGCCTCCCAATCGGCGTTGCCGTCATAGAACTGACAACGCGTGCGGCCATGCACGGTGATGAGGCGGATGCCGCTCTGCTCGGCGCGTGCGGCAAGCTCTGGCGCATTGACCGTCGCGGCATCCCAGCCAAGCCGCATCTTCAGCGTCACCGGCACCCGCACCGCAGCGATGGTGGCATCGATGAGGTCGACGGCGTGATCGAGATTGCGCATCAGCGCCGAGCCGGAGGCGCCGTTGGTCACCTGCTTGGCGGGACAGCCCATATTGATGTCGATGACATCGGCGCCGGCGGCCTCGGCGATGCGCGCGCCCTCCGCCATCCAGTGCACTTCGCAGCCGGCCAGCTGCACGACATGGAGCCCATCGCCATGCGCCAGGCTGCGCAGAACGGCTTCGTGGTGCCCCTCGGCAAGCTGCGAGCTTGCGGTCATCTCGGAGACGACGAGTCCGGCTCCCAGTCTGTGCACCAGCCGACGGAACGGCGCGTCCGTGATGCCCGACATCGGCGCTAGAACGACGCGATTGGGCAGCGGAATACCGCCGATATTCAGAGCTGGCCGGGGAAATGGGCTGATCGTCATTGCCAAATCAAGTGTGCCTATGATTTAGGCGGATAGTCCGTGTGCATATAGTTTAGCCAATCGCAAGCGCAGTGCAAGTGCTGCACTGCAAAATATCCAGCGTGATTAACATCAAAACCCGCATGCCTGGCGCGTTATTCCAACCATCCGAGGAACGCGCTAAAGCGAGGAAGAAGCGAGATTTCCAGGCATGACGGGTCAAGTGGCAGCAGTCGTGGTTGCGGCAGGACGCGGCCTGCGCGCGGGCGGAGCAATCCCCAAGCAATATCGGACGCTCGCCGGCCAGCCGGTCATCCGGGCGACGCTGCAGGCCTTCTGGAGCCATCCCGACGTCGCCCTGGTGCAGCCGGTGATCAATGCCGGCGATGCCGATCTCTACGCCGAGGCCGTCGGGGAACTTTCGCTGCTGCCGCCGGTGCACGGCGGCGCCACGCGGCAGATCTCGGTGCGCGCTGGGCTTGAGGCACTGGCGTCGCACCGCCCCGAGTTCGTCTTGATCCACGATGCCGCCCGCCCCTTCGTCTCCGCCGCGTTGATTTCCCGGGCGGTCGCCGCGGCCGCTAAAACCGGCGCCGCCATACCGGCGCTCGCGATGACTGACACGGTGAAGGTCGTCGATGCACGCGACATCATCACCAAGACACTCGACCGCGCATCTCTGCGCACCGTGCAGACGCCGCAGGCCTTCCGCTTCGACGCCGTGCTCGAAGCCCATCGCCGCGCCGCCGCGGCTGGCCGCGACGACTTCTCCGACGACGCCGCGCTCGCCGAATGGGCCGGGCTTGAGGTCGGCGTGTTCGCCGGCGAGACAGGAAACGTGAAATTGACCAGCGCCGAAGATTTCATCCGCAGCGAGACCACAGTGCTCGCCAATCTCGCCGATGTGCGCACCGGCTCCGGCATTGACGTGCATGCCTTCGGTCCCGGCGATCACGTGACGCTCGGCGGCGTGCGCATCACGCACACGCACGGCCTTTCCGGCCATTCCGACGCCGACGTGGTGCTGCATGCGCTGGTTGATGCCATTCTCGGGGCATTGGCCGAAGGCGACATCGGCGTGCACTTTCCGCCGAGCGATCCGCAATGGCGCGGCGCGCCCTCGGACCGCTTCCTCGCTTTCGCGCTCGAACGCTTGAAGGCGCGCGGCGGCCAGATCGCGCATCTCGATATCAATGTCGTCTGCGAAGCGCCGCGCATCGGGCCGCATCGCGACGCCATGCGCGCACGCATCGCTTCGCTTTCCGGCATCGCGCTCGATCGCGTCGCCATCAAGGCGACGACGAGCGAGAAGATGGGCTTCACCGGACGCGGCGAAGGCATTGTTGCCTTTGCTACTGCCACGATCCGGCTCCCTTGGAGCGCGTGATGTCCGACCAGGAGATCTTCGAGGCCGCCAATGCGGTGCTGGAAATCTGCAAGAAAAAGGATCTGACCGTCGCGACCGCGGAATCCTGCACCGGCGGGCTCGTCGCAGCCTCGCTCACCGAGATCGCCGGCTCGTCCGCGGTGGTCGATCGCGGCTTTGTCACGTACACCAACGATGCAAAAATGCAGATGGTCGGCGTCGCCCCGATGACGATCGAACGTTACGGCGCGGTGAGCCGCGAATGTGCACAGGAGATGGCGAAGGGCGCGCTCGCCCATTCCGCCGCAAGCCTCGCCGTATCGATCACCGGCATTGCCGGGCCGACCGGCGCGGTGCCCGGCAAGCCGATCGGCCTCGTCTTCTTCTGCGCGGCTTCGCGCGGCGGCCGCATCATCGCGCACGACCGCCGCTACGGCGATATCGGGCGCAGCAAAGTGCGCCGCGCCTCGGTGCTGCAGGCCCTCGACATGCTGCGTGAATTGGCGGAGAAGGAAGAACCGCATCCGCCTGCCGAAGGCCAATCCTGAGAGACTTTTCCATGCGCGCCGGCGTCTCCAAGATCAATCCGAATCCTTTCACCACGCGTCCCGAGATCGAGGGCACCTTCGGCGTGGTCGCCGCAACGCACTGGATCGGCACCGCAGTCGGCATGGGCACGCTGGAGCGCGGCGGCAATGCCTTCGACGCGGCAGTCGCTACAGCCTTTGTGCTGCAGGTGCTGGAGCCGCATCTGAACGGGCCGGGCGGCGACGTCCCCGTCCTCGTCTATGACGTCAAGCGCGGCAAGCCGGAGGTGATCTGCGGCCAAGGTCCCGCCCCTGCCGGCGCCACCATCGCGCACTACAAGAGCCTCGGCCTCGACATCGTGCCCGGCACCGGGCTTCTCGCCGCTTGCGTCCCCGGCATGTTCGACGCCTGGATGCTGCTGCTGCGCGACTACGGCACGCTCAAGCTCGCCGACGTGCTCACGCCCGCGATCGGCTATGCCCGCGATGGCCATCCGCTGCTCGAACGTGCCAGCGCCACCATCGGCATGGTGGAAGAGCTCTTCCGCGAGCACTGGCCGACTTCGGCCGCGGTCTATATGCCCGGCGGCTCGGTGCCGAAGCCAGGGGTGATGTTCACCAATAAGACGCTCGCCGACACCTACACGCGCGTGCTGCGCGAAGCGGAGAGCGCCGGCGCTGACCGCGTGGCGCAGATCGAGCGCGCCCGCAAAGTCTGGTCGCAAGGCTTCGTCGCCGAAGCGATCGACAAATTCTTCCGGACGCAAAAAGTCATGGACGTCACCGGCGAGCGGCATGGCGGCGTGCTCACCGGCGACGACATGGCGCGCTGGGAAGCCACCATGGAAGCGCCACTGACCTACGACTATGGCCGCTACACGGTGTGCAAGGCCGGCGTCTGGAGCCAGGGCCCGGTGCTGCTGCAGCAACTCGCGCTGCTCAAGGGCTTCGACTTCGACGGGCTCGATCCGGTCAGCCCCGACTTCATTCACTGGCAGGTGGAAGCGGCGAAGCTCGCTTATGCGGACCGCGAAGCGTTCTACGGCGATCCGAAGTTCAGTGACATCCCGATCGGGACGCTCCTGTCGGAGAGCTACAATGCGGAGCGCCGCAAGCTGATCAGCGACGAAGCCTCGCTGGAGCAGCGGCCCGGATCGGTGGAAGGCTTCGGCGCGGTGATCAAGCTGCGCCGCGAGGAAGGCCCTCGCCTTGCCGTCGGCAGCCTTGGCACTGGCGAGCCGACGGTCGGCAGCATGGGCCAGGTGGTCGGCGACACGGTGCATTTCGACATCGTCGATCGCGACGGCAACATGGTGTCGTCGACGCCCTCGGGCGGCTGGCTGCAGTCCTCGCCGGTGATCCCCGAGCTCGGCTTCTGCCTCGGCAGCCGCGCGCAAATGTTCTGGCTCGACGAGAAACATCCGGCGGCATTGGCGCCGGGCCGGCGTCCGCGCTCGACGCTGTCGCCGACCATGGCGCTGCGCGACGGCAAGCCGTATCTCGCCTGGGGCTCGCCCGGCGGCGACCAGCAGGATCAGTGGTCGACGCAGTTCTTCCTGCGCCACGTGCACGCGAACATGAATCTGCAGGAGGCGATCGACGCGCCGGCCTGGCATTCGGAGCACTTCCCGATCTCGTTCTGGCCGCGCACCGCACGTCCCGGCGTGCTCGTGGTCGAAGGCCGCGTCCCGGAAGCAACCGTGAAAGAATTGCGCCGCCGCGGTCACGAGGTCGAGGTCGGACCGGACTGGTCGGAAGGCCGCCTCACCGCGGCCTCGCGTGTCGACCCGCGTCGCCGCGCCGCCGCCAATCCGCGCGGCATGCAGGGCTACGCCGCTGGACGCTAGCCGGCGCTCTTGCGCCCGTAAACCTGATCCGCCCGCTTCTCGAACGCCGAGGAGAAGCGGCGGAAGGCGGCCTCGAACATGGCGCCCATCAGCATCGCCAGCATGCGGCTCTTGAACTCGTAGGAGATGAAGAAGATCACGTCGCTCGCGTGATCGGTCACCGGGTGGAATTCCCAGCGGTTCTCCATGCGGCTGAACGGTCCGCGCAGATATTCGACGTGGATCTGCAGATTGGGCCGGTCGAGGGTGACGCGGCTGGTGAAGGTCTCCTGCACGAGCTTGTAGGCGACCGTCATGTCGGCGACGACCACCTCGACATTCTCCGGCTCGGCAATGCGCTGACGGATGCGCAGATCGCGGCACAGCGGCACGAACTGCGGATAGTTCTCCATATCCGCCACAAGGTCGAACATATCCGAGGCGGCGTGCCGCACGCGGCGCCTGGTGGAGAATTCAGGCACGATCAGGATGCCGCAACACGCGCGGCCTTGAGCCGCGCGAAATCATCGCCGGCGTGATGTGACGAGCGCGTGAGCGGCGACGACGAGACCATGAGGAAGCCCTTCGCGTAGGCTATCGTCTCGTAGCTCTTGAACTCCTCCGGCAGAACGAAGCGCACCACCTCGTGATGCTTGCGCGTCGGCTGCAGATATTGGCCGATGGTGAGAAAATCGACATTGGCCGAACGCAGATCATCCATCAGCTGCAGCACTTCGTTGCGCTCCTCGCCAAGCCCCACCATGATGCCCGACTTGGTGAACATCGAAGGATCAATCTCCTTCACCTGCTGCAAGAGCCGCAGCGAATGGAAATAACGCGCGCCCGGGCGGACCGTGAGATATTTCGACGGCACCGTTTCGAGATTGTGGTTGAACACATCGGGCTTCGCTGACACCACCCTCTCCACCGCGCCGTCCTTGCGCAGGAAATCCGGCGTCAGCACCTCGATGGTTGTCGCCGGCGTGCGCGCGCGAATGGCGCGAATGGTCTGCGCGAAATGCTCGGCGCCGCCGTCGGCGAGGTCATCGCGGTCGACCGAGGTGACGACCACGTGCGCAAGCGCGAGCTTCACCGTCGCCTCCGCGACATGCGCGGGCTCGGCGGCATCGAGCGCACCCGGGAGCCCGGTCTTCACATTGCAGAAGGCGCAGGCGCGCGTGCAGGTGTCCCCCATGATCATGAAGGTCGCGTGCTTCTTCTCCCAGCACTCGCCGATATTGGGACAGCCGGCCTCCTCGCAGACCGTGTGCAGCTTGTTCTCGCGCACGATCGCCTGCGTCGCGAAATAGCCCTTGGACACCGGCGCCTTGACGCGGATCCAGTCGGGCTTGCGCGTCACGACGGAATCCGGCCGATGCGCCTTTTCCGGATGGCGCGGGCGCGGGCCGTTCACGAGATCGAGGACGACAGCCATAGGCTCTAATTACGGGCGAAGGCCGCCCGCCGCAAGGCGCACCCTGCCGATACGCTGGTCAGGCCCGCCGGATCGCCCGCCAAACCAGCAGGAAAACGACGGCGCCGATCGTGGCGACGATCAAATCCCCGATGAAGCCGGGCATCGCCATCACGCCGAGCTGCCGAAACAGGAAGCCGCCGACGATGGCGCCGACAAGCCCGACCGCCAGGTTATGCAGCAGCGAACCACGGCCCCCGAGGATCTGCGTCGCCAGCCAGCCGGCGATCAGCCCGATCACGATCCAGATGATGATGCCCATTGCGTCCCCCGTTGAGCCCGCAAGCGTAGCCTTGTTGTATGACAGGCGTCAGATGTTCAGCACCCGCCCGTAGGCGTCAAGCACGGCTTCTTTCATCATCTCCGACAGTGTCGGGTGCGGGAAGACGGTGTGCATCAATTCTTCTTCCGTCGTCTCCAGGTTCATGGCGACGACATAGCCCTGAATGAGCTCGGTGACCTCGGCGCCGACCATATGCGCGCCGAGCAACTGCCCGGTCTTCTTGTCGAAGATCACCTTGATCAACCCCTGGTCCTCGCCGAGCGCGATCGCCTTGCCGTTGCCGACAAAGGGGAAGCGGCCGACGCGGATGTCGAGCTTCTTCTCTTTGGCCGCCTGCTCGGTCAGTCCGACGGAGGCGACCTGCGGTGTGCAGTAGGTGCAGCCGGGGATCATGCTCTTGTTCATCGGATGCGGATTGAGGCCCTTGATCGCCTCGACGCAGATGACGCCCTCATGCTCGGCCTTGTGCGCCAGCATCGGCGGTCCGGCGACGTCGCCGATGGCGTAGATACCGGGCACGCTGGTATTGCAGTGGCCGTCGATGACGATGGTGCCGCGATCGGTCTTCACCCCGAGCTTCTCCAGCCCGAGGTTTTCGATATTGCCCACAACGCCAACCGCGGAGATGACGCGATCGACCGTGAGCGTCTGCGTCTTGCCGCCGCCCGCGTCGATCGTCGCCGTCACGCTGTCGGCTTTCTTGTCGAGCTTGGTGACCTTGGCGCCGGTGAGGATCTTGATGCCCTGCTTCTCGAACGACTTACGGGCGAAGGCCTGAATTTCGGCGTCCTCGACGGGCAGGATCTGCGGCAGCACCTCGACCACCGTCACCTCGGCGCCGAGCGTGCGATAGAACGAGGCAAACTCGATGCCGATGGCGCCGGAGCCGACGACCAGCAACGACTTCGGCATCGCCGGCGGCACCATGGCTTCGAAATAGGTCCAGACGAGCTTCTTGTCGGGCTCGAGCCCCGGCAGCACGCGCGGGCGCGCACCGGTGGCGATGATGATGTGCTTGGCCTGATAGCTGCCGGCGCCGAGAGCGCCCTTGACCGCCTCACCACGGCCGGCCTTCACGATGATCTTGCCGGGCGCGTCGATCACCGCCTCGCCCCAGATCACGGTCACCTTGTTCTTCTTCATCAAAAAGCCGACGCCGTCATTGAGGCGCTTGGACACCGCACGCGAGCGTTTGACGACGGCAGCCGCGTCAAAGCGCACATTATCGGCGGCGAGCCCGAAGTCCTTGGCGTGCGTCATCAGATGGAAGACGTCGGCCGAACGCAGCAGCGCCTTGGTCGGGATGCAGCCCCAGTTGAGACAGATACCGCCGAGATATTCGCGCTCGATGATGGCGGTCTTGAAACCGAGCTGGGCAGCGCGGATCGCGGTCACATAGCCGCCCGGCCCCGAGCCGATGATGATGATGTCAAAAGAGGTGTCGGCCATGAAACGCGTCGCTTTCCTTGCTTCTCCCTAGATAGGGACAAGGTCTTCACACCACCATCATCACCGGATTTTCAATCAACGTCTTGAACGCGGTGATGAGCTGCGCGCCGAGCGCGCCATCGATCGCGCGGTGATCGCACGACAACGTCACGCTCATGATAGTCGCGATCTCGAGCTTGCCACCCCGCACCACCGCCCGCTCCTCGCCCGTGCCGACCGCCAGGATCGAAGACTGCGGCGGGTTGATCACCGCGGTGAAATCCTTGATGCCGTACATGCCGAGATTAGACACCGACGATGTGCCGCCCTGGTACTCCTGCGGCTTGAGCTTTTTGCCCTTGGCGCGCGCCGCAAGGTCCTTCATCTCGTTGGAGATTGCCGACAGCGACTTGATCTCAGCCTGCCGGATGATCGGGGTGATGAGTCCGAACGGAAGCGCAACCGCGACGCCGATATCGGAATGCTTGTGGCGCAGCATTGCTGCCTCGCTCCACGACACGTTCGCGTCCGGGACGCGCTGCAGCGCCAGCGCCAAAGCCTTGATGACGAAGTCGTTGACCGAGAGCTTGTAGGTGGGCTTGCCGTCCTTGTCCTTGGGCGCGGCGGCGTTGATCTCTTCGCGCGCCGCGGTGAGCTTGCCGATGTCGCAGTCGAGGGTGAGATAAAAGGTCGGCATCGACTGCGTCGCGGCGGTCAACCGCTGCGCAATCGTGCGCCGCATTGAGTCATGCGGAACAAGCTCGTACGAGCCTTCCTCGTAAAGCCCGAGGATCTGCTGATCCGACATCGCCGGGGCGATCGACGGGGCGCCGGCCGCCGCGGCTGGCGCCGCGCCGGGCGCCCGTAGACCCTTGCCGGATTTCGCCGCGTCG
Source organism: Pseudolabrys sp. (assembly GCA_035651015.1). Classification (GTDB taxonomy): domain Bacteria; phylum Pseudomonadota; class Alphaproteobacteria; order Rhizobiales; family Xanthobacteraceae; genus Pseudolabrys. The sequence continues at coordinate 117,064 of DASRGN010000027.1, forward strand.
ATGTCGCGGGCAATGACGCGACCATGCGGGCCGGAGCCCTGCACGCGGCCGAGATCGATACCCGCCTCTTTCGCCAGACGCCGCGCCAGCGGCGACGAGAAGACTCGGTTCGCGCCGTGGGCATCTGCGCGCGGTGCAGCTGCCGCAGGTGCTGGAGCCGGCTGTGCGGGCGCCGGCGCCGGTTTCGGTGCAGGCGCCGTTGACGCCGCCGGTTTCTCTGGTGCTTTGGCTGGTGCCGGTGGCGCAGGCGCCTTGCTGGCGGACGAAGCAGCCGCTTTGACGTCCTCGCCCTCGCCGGCGAGCACAGCGATGACGGCATTCACCGCCACGTCCTGCGAGCCTTCCGGCACCACGATCTTGGCGAGCGTGCCCTCGTCGGCCGCCTCGACCTCCATCGTCGCCTTGTCGGTCTCGATCTCGGCGATGACGTCGCCGGCCTTGATGGCATCGCCTTCCTTTTTCAGCCACTTGGCGAGATTGCCCTTCTCCATGGTGGGCGATAGCGCCGGCATGAGGATGTTGGTCGGCATACGCGCTTACCGGTAGCAGACGGACTTGGCGGCCTCGACCACCTCGGCGATCGAGGGTAGCGCAAGCTTCTCGAGATTGGCCGCGTAGGGCATCGGCACGTCCTTGCCGGCAACGCGCGCCACCGGCGCATCGAGATAGTCGAACGCGTTCTCCATCAGCCGCGCGGCGATCTCGGCGCCGACGCCGGATTGCTTCCAGCCCTCTTCCACCGTCACCGCGCGGCCGGTCTTCTGCACCGAGGCGACGATGGTATCGATGTCCATTGGCCGCAGCGTGCGCAGGTCGATGACTTCGGCTTCGATGCCGTCCTTCGCCAGCTCTTCGGCCGCTTTGAGCGCGTAGCTCATGCCGATCGACCAGGCGACGATGGTGACGTCATGACCCGCGCGCACGACCTTCGCCTTGCCGATCGGCACGACGTAATCGTCGAGCTTCGGCACCGGCGATGTATGCCCGTAGAGGATTTCGTTCTCCAGGAACATCACCGGGTTCGGATCGCGGATCGCGGCTTTGAGCAATCCCTTGGCGTCGGCGGCGTTCGACGGCGCCACCACCTTGAGACCCGGAACATGCGAGTACCAGGACGAATAATCCTGACTGTGCTGCGCGCCCACGCGCGCGGCCGCGCCGTTCGGGCCGCGGAACACGATGGAGCAGCCCATCTGACCGCCAGACATGTAGAGCGTCTTCGCCGCCGAATTGATGATCTGATCCATCGCCTGCATGGCGAAGTTGAAGGTCATGAACTCGACGATCGGCTTGAGCCCGCCAAGCGCGGCGCCGACGCCGAGTCCGGCAAAGCCGTGCTCGGTGATCGGCGTGTCGATGACGCGTTTTGCTCCAAACTCCTGGAGAAGCCCCTGCGTCACCTTGTAGGCACCCTGATATTCGGCGACTTCCTCGCCCATGACGAAGACGTCGCCATCGCGGCGCATCTCCTCGGCCATGGCGTCGCGCAGCGCTTCGCGCATGGTCATGGTCACCATCTCGGCGCCTTGCGGAACGTCCGGATCGGGCGCGGCCTGGGGCGCCGACGGAGGCTGTGGCGCGGCAGGCGTCTGTGCAGCTTTCGGCTCGGCCTTTTCGGCCTGCGCGGGTGGCGCTGACTCAGCGGCCTTCTGCTGCGGAGCAGGTTTTGCGCTCTTGAGCGCGGACGCGTCTTCGCCTTCCGACAGCAGCATTGCGATCGGCGTGTTCACCGCGACGTCCTGCGCACCTTCCGGCACCAGGATCTTGCCGAGCGTGCCTTCGTCGACCGCCTCGACCTCCATGGTCGCCTTGTCAGTCTCGATCTCGGCGATCACGTCGCCGGACTTCACCCGCTCGCCCTCTTTCTTCAGCCATTTGGCGAGGTTGCCCTTCTCCATCGTGGGCGACAGCGCGGGCATGAGGACTTCGATCGGCATGACGTTTCTTACACTGTCACCTGGGGAGGAGCGCGTTTAGCGGTAGACATCCGTGTAGAGCTCGGAAATCTCCGGCTCCTGGTCGTGCGTGGCGAATTCGGCGGCCTCGTTGATGCGATCGCGCACTTGCGCGTCGATCTTCTTCAGCTCGTCTTCGCTGGCAAGCTTGGTCTCGAGAATACGGTGGCGCACCTGCTCGATCGGATCGTGCTCGGTGCGCATCTTCTGCACCTCTTCCTTGGTGCGATATTTGGCGGGGTCGGACATCGAGTGTCCGCGATAGCGGTAGGTGAGCATTTCGAGAATGTACGGGCCCTTGCCCTCGCGGCACCATTTCACCGCCTTCTCGCCAGCGGCTTTGACCGCACGCACATCCATGCCGTCGACCTGCTCACCGGGAAGATTGAACGAAGCGCCGCGCTTCGACAAATCGACCTGCGCAGAGGCGCGCGTGATCGAGGTGCCCATGGCATAGCGATTGTTTTCGATCACGTAGATCACGGGAAGCTTCCAAAGCTCCGCCATGTTGAAGCTCTCGTAGACCTGGCCCTGATTGGCAGCGCCGTCGCCGAAATAGGTGAGGCACACATTGTCGTTGCCGCGGTAGCGATTGGCGAAAGCAAGACCGGTGCCGAGCGGGACCTGTGCGCCGACGATGCCGTGTCCACCGAAGAAGCCCTCCTTGACGGAGAACATATGCATCGAGCCGCCTTTGCCCCTCGAGTAGCCACCGCGGCGTCCGGTGAGCTCGGCCATCACACCCTTCGGATCCATGCCGCAGGCGAGCATGTGACCGTGATCGCGGTAGCCGGTGATGACCTCGTCGCCTTTCTTGAGCGCCATCTGCATGCCGACGACGACAGCTTCCTGGCCGATGTAGAGATGGCAGAAACCGCCGATGAGGCCCATGCCATAAAGCTGGCCGGCCTTCTCCTCGAAGCGGCGGATCAGCAGCATGTCGCGATAGGCCGCAAGCTCCTGCGCCTTGGAGAATGCCGGCGGGGCGTCGGAAGCGTCAGTTTTCTTTTTCTGCTGAGCAGTGGCCATGACGGTCCTTACACGAACGGGGCAGCAGCAGGCGGCAGGCGCCCACCCCATAGCCCAAAACCATTTAACGCGGAAGCGCCGCAGCGCGCCACGCCAACTCAGGCGATACGCACAAAGGTTTGGAAGGAAACGAAAATTGCGCGATCAGCGCGGGTGGAGCAGCAAAGTAACGTCGCGCGGGTCGCCGTAGTCGAGGAGCGCCCGGGCACGCTCGTCCAGCATGTCAGGATCGATCTTGTCGGGGCGCAAAAGGGCGACGCGGCGCTCCCAGGCCGCGTGCTCGAGCTTGAGGCGCGACAGCTCGACATTCATCTCGGCGACCTGGCTGTCGAGATCCTGCTGCGCGCGCAATCCGTAGTTGCCGGAAAACGCGTTGACGCCGAAATAACCGATGTACAGGGCTGCAAGCGTATACAGGCACAATGCGGTCAGAATCGAACGCCGCCGACGATTGATAATCATCCGCCCTAAATGCAGGCGGCGCCGTTAAAGGCGCTTTAACGGCGTGGGTTCCGATGCTTGTACGGCGACCCTATCGCAGCACCTTCAGTGCACCGCGACCGCCATATTTCGCCTGCTCGCCCAGTTGGCCTTCGATACGCAGGAGCTGGTTGTATTTCGCGGTGCGGTCGGAGCGCGCCAGCGAGCCGGTCTTGATCTGCCCGCAATTGGTAGCGACCGCGAGGTCGGCAATCGTCGAGTCTTCGGTCTCGCCGGAACGGTGCGACATCACCGCCGTGTAGCCAGCCTTGTGCGCCATCTCGACCGCCGCAAGCGTCTCCGTGAGCGTGCCGATCTGGTTGACCTTGATCAGGATAGAATTGGCGAGACCCTTCTTGATGCCGTCTTCCAGGCGCTTGACGTTGGTGACGAACAGGTCGTCGCCGACCAACTGGCATTTGCCGCCGATCGCCTCGGTCGCGAGCTTCCAGCCCTTGAAATCATCCTCGGCAAGCCCGTCCTCGATGGATACGATCGGATAGCGGGAAATGAGCTCGCCCAGATATTTCACCTGCTCCTCGATCGAGCGGGTTTTCCCCTCGCCCTCATAGACATAAGCGCCATTCTTGAAGAATTCGGTTGAAGCCGGATCGAGCGCCAGCACGATATCATCGCCAGGTTTGTAGCCGGCCGCCTCGATCGCCTTCATGACAAAGCCAAGCGCGGCGTCAGCCGACGGCAGATTGGGGGCAAAACCGCCCTCGTCGCCGACATTGGTGTTGTGATCGGCATCGTGCAGCGCCTTCTTCAGCGTCTGGAATACCTCGACGCCCATGCGGAGCCCCTCGGCGAAGGACGGAGCGCCGACCGGCATGATCATGAATTCCTGGAAGTCGATCGGATTGTCGGCATGCACGCCGCCATTGACGATGTTCATCATCGGCACCGGCAGCAGCCGCGCCGAGGTGCCACCGACATAGCGATAGAGCGGCGCGCCGTGGGCGTTCGCTGCGGCCTTGGCGGCCGCGAGGGAAACACCGAGGATGGCGTTGGCGCCGAGCCGCGCTTTGTTCGGCGTGCCGTCGAGGGCGATCAGCGTCTCGTCGATCTTGACCTGCGCCTCCGCATCCATGCCGCCGATGGCGTCGAAAATCTCGCCGTTGACCGCATCGATCGCCTTGCGCACGCCCTTACCGAGATAGCGCTTCTTGTCGCCGTCGCGCAGCTCCACCGCCTCGTGCGCCCCGGTCGAAGCACCGGAGGGCACGGCGGCGCGGCCCATCGCTCCGTCTTCGAGGATGACATCGACCTCGATGGTCGGATTGCCGCGGCTGTCGAGGATTTCGCGTCCAATGATGTCGGTAATGGCGGTCATGACGGGCCCGGCTTTTTGCTGAAATTCGCGCCGCTTCTACAGGATCAACAACGGTCTTGTCATGTCCCGAGGTGACAGGCATTCCAAGGGTACCTCCGGGGTGAAAATCCCGAACACGCACAGGACAAGGGCGATGGCGAAGAAGAAGAGGCTGCAGCTTGGACAACCGAGCAGAATCCCGGTCTCGCCGGACAAGGCGGTGCTCGACCGTGTGCCTAATCCGCACACCGATACCGACTATGTCGCGCGCTTCGCCTTTCCTGAATTCACCTCCATGTGCCCGGTCACCGGACAACCGGATTTCGGCATCATGGTCATTGACTATGTGCCGCGTCGCTGGCTGATCGAATCCAAGTCGCTGAAGCTTTATCTCAACAGCTTCCGCAATCACGGCGCGTTCCACGAGGACTGCACGGTCTCCATCGGCAAACGGCTGATGCAATTGCTCTCGCCGCGCTGGCTGCGCATCGGCGGCTATTTCTATCCGCGCGGCGGAATGCCCATCGACGTGTTCTGGCAGGCCGGGAAGCTCCCGAAAAACGTCTGGGTGCCGGACCAGGGCGTGCCGCCCTATCGCGGGCGGGGTTAAGCCCCCGCGGCAACGAGGCTCGGGTGGCGCAGGCGCGCCGAACAGACGAAGCCGGTCGCGGCGAGCACGATCGATCCGAGAACCAGCACCGGCGCCGGGCCGATCGTGGCAAAGCCGGCGCCATAGACCACGGGCCCGAGCCCCTGCCCGATGAAGAAGAAAAACGAATGCAGCGCCGTCGCCGAGGCGCGGGCCGCGGGCGCGAGCTCGGTCACGTGGATCTGGATGACGCCATGGAGGAAGTAGAAGCCGATGCCAAGCGTCATGAAATTGATGAACTCGGCCTGCCATGGCGCGCGCAAAGCGATGACGATGAGACAGCATCCCATCACCACGCCGCCCATGCGCATCAATCGGCGCTCGCCGATGTGCGAGAGCAGCCAGGACACCGACATCGTGTAGATGATGCCGCCGATGCCGAAGCCGGCAATGACAAAGCCGGCAATCGACGCGCGCGTTTCCCCTTCCGAATGCAGCATGGTCGCCATGTAGGGGAAGATGCCGAACATGAAGACGGCCTCGAGGAACACGGCGCCAAAGCAGTACTTCGCACGGGGATTGGAAAAGATCGCGCGGTAGTTCGGCCACAGCGTCGATAGATCGAAGCGGCCGGCGGGCTCGGCGAGCCAGCGGAACCCCGGGATGGCGGCGGCGAGCACGATCAAGCCGACGGCGCCGCCAGCGATGAAAACGCCGCGCCAGCCGATGAGATCGCCGATGATGCCTGAACCGGTCGCGCCGAGCAGATTCCCGGTCATCGCGGCAAACAGAAGCCGGCCGACCGCGACCTGGCGTTCCTTCACCGGCACCCGATCAGCGGCAATCGCCAGCGCGATCGGAAACGTGCCGCCAGCGGCGAGCCCGGCGACGACACGCATCACCATGAGCACTTCGAAATTGGTCGAGAGCCCGCTGATGACGAGCGTCACGGCAAGCGCCCCGAGGCAGCTCAGCATCATCCGCGTCTTGCTGAACATGTCAGCGAGCGCACCGAGCACCGGCTGCACGAGCGCGTAAGGCAGGGTGAAACCCGTGGAGAGCAGCGCGGCGGTTGCCGGCGCAACGCCAAGGCCCGCGGCGATCTGCGGGATGACAGGGTCGACTGCCCGCATGAACAGCGAGGAAGCAAAGACGACAAAGGCAAGAAGGTTGAGCAAGAGCGCCCCGGCGCGCGGGGCTCAATTGCCCCGACGTCGCAGGCCGTCAGTGCTTGGCCAGACGGTCGAAGTCAATCAGCCGCCGCAGCAGGGCTTCCATGTCTTTGAGCGGGACCATATTGGGGCCGTCCGACGGCGCATGGTCCGGGTCCTGATGGGTCTCGATGAACACCCCCGCCACCCCGACCGCGACCGCTGCCCGCGCCAGCACCGGCACGAATTCGCGCTCGCCGCCGGAGGAGGTGCCCTGCCCGCCCGGCTGCTGCACCGAATGGGTCGCATCGAAGATAACCGGCGCCTGCGTGGTGCGCGCCAGGATCGGCAGCGCGCGCATATCCGACACCAATGTGTTGTAGCCAAACGATGCGCCGCGCTCGGTGACCAGCACATTGCGGTTTCCCGCGCCGGTGATCTTGGCGACCACGTTCTGCATGTCCCAAGGCGCCAGGAATTGGCCCTTCTTCACGTTCACGACGCGGCCGGTCTTGGCGGCGGCGATCAACAGATCGGTCTGCCGGCAGAGGAACGCCGGAATCTGGAGGACATCGACGGCTTCCGCAGCTGCAGCGCATTGGCTCGCGTCGTGCACGTCGGTGAGCACCGGAATGCGCAGACTTTCGCGAATCTCGGCAAAGATCGGCAGCGCCTGTTCAAGCCCGATCCCGCGCGCGCTCTTGGCGCTGGTGCGGTTCGCCTTATCGAAGGAGGTCTTGTAGACCAGTCCGAGACCCAGCCGGCCAGCGATTGTCTTGAGCGCTGACGCCATCTCCAAGGCATGCGCACGGCTCTCCAGCGCGCACGGCCCGGCAATCAGCGCCAACGGCAGTGCATTGCCGAAGGTCACAGAGCCCACGGCCACCTGGGTGTTGGGAATAAGCTCTTTGTCCACGCCGGTTCCTATGAAGCCCGCCGGCGCCGCGGTCAACGGCCGGTTGGCTCGATGATGAATGCGGCGCCCATGGCGGCGTCGGGGCCGATGACCACGCGCTCGCCAATGCGCGTCGCCTTTATGGCGTTGGCGTTGAGCAAATCGGAGGCAGCGTCGAGATCGCGCGCGGCAAATCGAATCGCGGCGAACTGCGTTCCACGTGAAACATTCTTCGTGTCAAGATTGAACTCATCACGATAACGCGCAGGCTCGACAACAATGATTTCGCCGCGCGGCGCTGTCGCGGAAATTCGTCCAGGACTGCTCACAATCTCCGCGCCGCTATAGCCGCGCAGAAAATCGGCATGCACCGCCGGATCGTCGGCAACGAGCGCGACGCCGAGCACGCCGGTCACACCATTCGCGTGCTGTTGAAACGCCGGGCTCCAGAAATTCTCCGGATAATGATGCTGACACACGGCGCAGCCGAGATCAGGCGCAGTGGGATCGCGCGCGAACACAAGCGAGAAGGCAAGCTTCACCAGCGAGCCGTCCGGTCTGCGGCCTTCACGATCGAAACGCGTGGCTTGCGAACTCGCAATGCCGGCCTGCGCAAACGCACCTGCATCTGCTGCCGCGTCATTGGAGGCGAGCAGCAGCATCGAAAGCCCTTCGTGCTTGGCAAGGAAATCGCGATGGAACGCTCCGAAGTTCACAGAGATGGCGTCATCGCCAAGCTTCTCCGGTTCCGCAAGCGTGAGCAGCTCGATGAAAAATCCCGGAAGCTGCACGACGTGATTGTGCGTGCCCCACGGATGGCGATTGCGCGCGCCGACCGTGAAGCCGAGACGGCGGTAAAGACCGGCCACAGCGTCGAGGTCGCGCACGGCGTGAACGATGTGGTCGAGAGCGCGGGACATGATGGCTGAGCCGCTCGCTGATCGAGCTTACACCAGCCGGCTCTGCTCCACCGCGGCGCCGATGAAGGACGAGAACAGTGGATGCGGCTCGAATGGCCGCGATTTCAGCTCGGGATGGAACTGCACGCCGATGAACCAGGGGTGATCGGCATATTCGATGATTTCCGGCAGCACGCCGTCCGGTGACATGCCGGAAAAGCGTACGCCGTGCTGCTCGAGCCGGCCCTTGTAGTTCGTATTCACCTCGTAGCGGTGACGATGCCGCTCGGAAATCTCGATTGAGCCATAGATGTCGGCGACGCGGCTACCGCGTCCAAGCGTCGCCTGGAAGGCGCCGAGCCGCATGGTGCCGCCGAGATCGCCGCCGGCAGCGCGCTTTTCCAGCTCATTGCCCTTGAGCCATTCGGTCATCAGGCCGACCACCGGCTCCGTCGTGGGGCCGAATTCCGTCGAGTTCGCCTCGTCGATGCCGCAGAGATTGCGCGCGGCTTCGACCACCGCCATCTGCATGCCGAAACAAATGCCGAAATACGGCACGTCGCGCTCGCGGGCGAACTGCGCCGCGCGGATCTTGCCCTCGGCGCCGCGCTGACCGAAGCCGCCGGGCACCAGGATGCCATTGACGTGCTCGAGGAACGGCGCCGGATCCTGCTGCTCGAACACCTCGCTCTCGATCCAGTCGAGATTGACCCGCACCTTGTTGGCGATGCCGCCGTGGGACAAGGCCTCGATCAGTGACTTATAGGCATCCTTCATGCCGGTATATTTGCCGACGATGGCGATGGTGACGGCGCCTTCCGGATTGCGCACGCGCTCGTTGATGAGCTTCCAGACCGAGAGGTCGGGTGCGCCATCGGCGTCGAGCCCGAAAGCCGAGAGCACCTCGGTATCCAGACCGGCGGCGTGATAGCCTTCCGGAACCGCGTAGATGTTGTCGACATCGAGCGCCTCGATGACCGCGCTTTCGCGGACATTGCAGAACAGCGCGAGCTTGCGGCGCTCTTCGCGCGGGATCGGCCGATCGCTGCGGCACAAAAGGATATCCGGCTGAATGCCGATCGAGCGCAGTTCCTTCACCGAATGCTGGGTCGGCTTGGTTTTCAGCTCGCCCGAGGAGCCGATGAACGGCAACAGCGTGAGATGGATGTAAATGGCGTGGTTGCGCGGCAAATCGTTGCCGAATTGCCGGATCGCCTCGAAGAACGGCAGGCCCTCGATATCGCCGACGGTGCCGCCGATTTCGCAGAGCACGAAATCGTATTCGTCATTGCCGTCGCGGATGAAGTCCTTGATGGCGTTGGTGACGTGCGGAATCACCTGAATGGTGGCGCCGAGATAGTCCCCCCGCCGTTCTTTGGCGATGATGTCCTGATAGATGCGCCCCGTGGTGATGCTGTCCTTGCGCGTCGCCGGGCGTCCGGTGAATCGCTCATAATGGCCGAGGTCGAGATCGGTCTCGGCGCCGTCGTCGGTGACGAAGACTTCGCCGTGTTGATAGGGCGACATCGTGCCCGGATCGACGTTGAGATACGGATCGAGCTTGCGCAGCCGCACCTTGTAGCCGCGCGCCTGCAGCAGCGCTCCGAGCGCCGCTGACGCGAGACCCTTGCCCAGTGAGGAGACCACGCCGCCGGTGATAAAAATGTACCGCGCCATGGGGCCTAACCTTTAACCTCCCCGATTCGATTCGACGAGCGCGAAAACGGCAAGGCAGGTCCTCGATCGGTTGAGACCACAGAAAAATCAGCCCACTCAGATGGCTTAGCCATTCTGTTCATGTGATCTCGCAATGCTTCATCGCCGTCTCGGAACTCCTGCCCGTCTAACGCTGAAGGGCCGGTTTCCCGGCCCTTCGCTGCGAGGCTTTTACTGTGAGCGCGGGACCTGGGGTCCCGAGGGCGCCGCGGGTGGCGCGGCCGGCTGTTGCTGCTGCTGGCCGAGGCCGCGCAGCCGATCAAGGACGCCGCCACCAGTTCCACCGCCCGGGGCCGGAGCGCCCGGTGCTGACTGTGTCGGCGCCGTCTGGCCGGGCGCCAGGATCGAGGTCGGCTTGCGGTCCATGCCGGCGAGGATCGACAGCAGCAAGCTGATGCCAAAGAAGAGCGCTGCCAGGATGGCCGTGGCCCGGGTCAGCACGTTGGCGGTGCCGCGGCTGGTCATGAACCCGCCGGTCGAGCCAATCCCGAGGCCGCCGCCCTCCGAGCGCTGGAGCAGGATGACGCCGATCATGGCGAACACAACCATCAGATAGACAACGATAATGACCTGCTGCATGCGAACCCGTTCCTGCGGCCGCCCCAATGCGTGCTGCTGATATATAGGAAGTTGGCGCGCTCTCTACACGATCTCCGATGGCATTTCCACCCAAGGGGTTAGCCTGGCCCGTCAATGCCGAGGCCCTCCCGAGGCTCCGAAAGGAGGCGCTTTGTCGGCCCTATGGAGATCAGGCGTAAACCGACGCGATCCCCAGAAACTCTTCCGCTTTGAGGCTCGCGCCACCGACCAGCGCGCCGTTCACATCGGCAACGCCCATCAGTTCCTTCGCGTTCGACGGCTTCACCGATCCGCCGTAGAGAATGCGGATCGCGGCACCCTCCGCGGCAAAGCGCTCGCCGAGCCGGCGGCGGATGAATCCGTGCACCTCCGCCACATCGGCCGGCGTCGGTGTGAGGCCGGTGCCGATCGCCCATACTGGCTCATAGGCAATAACGAGATTGGCCGCCGTAGCCCCGTCCGGAACCGAGGCGTCGAGCTGACGGCCGACTACCGCGAGCGTCTGTCCGGCCTCACGCTCGGCGCGTTGCTCGCCGATACACACGATCGCGAGCAGGCTCGCACGCCAGGCCGCAAGTGTCTTCTCGCGCACCTGCGCGTCGCTTTCATGGTGGTCGGTGCGCCGCTCCGAATGGCCGACAATCACCGCGGCAGCGCCCGCATCAGCCAGCATTTCGGCGGAAAGATCGCCGGTATGCGCGCCGGATGCCTTGGCATGGCAATCCTGGCCGCCGATTTGCAACTTAGAGCCGAAAGCAACATGCGCAAAGGTGAACAGCAGCGTCGCCGGCGGGCACACCATCAGGTCGGCCTTGCCTGCGAGCGGCGTGGCTCCGGTGATGATCTGCTGCAGCTCTGCCGCGGACGCCTTGAGCCCGTTCATCTTCCAGTTGCCTGCAACAAGCGGACGCGGTGAGGGGGCCGGCATGGTTCAAGGTTCCCGGTTTTGTCGGCGAGCGGTTAGCAGACCAATCCGCCTGGCGCCAGCAGAGCGGATTTGACATTCGCTCTCACCCAGCCGCGGGTACTTGAAGCGAATGTCAAATCCAAGCTCCGCTGGAAATTTAATATTGGCTAGTGGTCCTTTGCTTCCAACATTCGCTAGAAAGCCTGCCGGACCCGGGAGCGAATGTTAGAAGAGGACCACTAGGGGAGTAATCCCTCTTTGGTTGCAGGCCCTTGACCCGCTCCCTAAGATGCGTCACTTGCCCCCGTAAAGGCGGCATTTCTCCAACAACAGAAGTTTCGCAGGCATGCTCCGAGGACTCCACGAAGCCTCAAAGAATTGGCTCGGCAAGGCGGTCATGGCCGTGGTCATGGGCCTGATCGTTATCAGCTTCGCGATCTGGGGCATCGGCGATATTTTCCGCGGCTTCGGCATGTCGACTGTCGCCAAGGTCGGCGGCACCGAGATCGGCGTCGAGCAGTTCCGCACCTATTACAACGATCAGCTGCAGCTGCTTGGCCGTCAGATGCGCCGGCCGATCCTGCCGGATCAGGCGCGCGCGCTGGGCCTCGACCGTCGTTTTCTCGGCCAAATGATCACCGAGACGATCCTCGACGAGCAGGCCCGGCGTCTGAAGCTCGGCATCTCCGATGCCGAGATCGCCAAGCGCGTCACTGCCGACCCGATGTTTCAGGGCGTCGGCGGCAAATTCGACCGCAACCGGTTCGAGCAGATCATCCGCCAGGCGGGCTACACCGAGCCCCGGTTCGTCGCCGAGCAGCGGCGGCTGTCGCTGCGGCGCGAGCTCGGTGAGAGTATCGGCGGCGGCATCAAAACGCCGGCCACGCTGCTCGCCGCCGTCAATCGCTTCCAGAACGAACAACGCAGCATTGAGGTGATCGCGCTCGGAGCCGCGCAGGCCGGCGACATCGAGAAGCCGACGCCTGAGGTGCTTGCGAAATATTTCGATGAGCGCAAAGCGCTGTTCCGCGCCCCCGAATATCGCAAGTTGACACTGCTGGTGCTCTCGGTGGCTGACCGCGCTCCGTGGACCAAGGTGCCCGACGACCAGGCCCGCAAGGAGTACGAGGAGCACAAGGACAAGTTCGGCACGCCGGAGCGCCGCCATCTCCTGCAGATCGTGTTCCCCAATACGGACGAGGCGCGCGCCGCCGCCGACAAGATCAAAAGCGGGACTTCGTTCACCGCGCTTGCCGCCGAGCGCGGCATGAAAGAAAGCGATATCGATCTCGGCACCGTCACCAAATCGGGGAACATCGATCCAGCGGTCGCGCAGGCCGCGTTTTCGCTCAAGGAGGGCGACGTCAGCGATCCGGTGCAGAGCCGGTTCGGCCCCGTGCTGGTTCAGGTGACCAAGATCGAGCCGGCGCAGATTCGTCCGTATGAGGACGTCGCGCAGGAAATCAAGCGAGAGATCGCGACGGCACAAGCCAAGATCGAGGTCAGCGACTTGCGCGACAAGATCGAGGACGAACGCGCGGGCGGCGCCAATATCACCGAAGCGGCGAAAAAGTTCGGGCTTAGTGTTCGCACGATCAATGCCGTCGACCGCTCCGGCCGCGCCCCGGATGGCAGTCCGGTGGTTGATCTTCCGAAGGGCGTCGATGTCGTCTCCGCCGCCTTCGCCTCCGATGTCGGGGTCGACAATGATCCGCTGCAAATCCCCAACAATGACGGCTTTGTCTGGTTCGAAGTCGCCGGCATCACGCCCTCGCATGAGCGCCCGCTCGACGAGGTGAAGGACCAGGTGGAAAACCGCTGGCGCGACGATGAGATCGCCAAGCGCCTGAAAGCCAAAGCCGACGACATGGTCGCCAAGCTCAAATCCGGGACGACAGTGGCGACGCTTGCGCAGGACAACGGCCTCAAGGTCGAGACCGTCACCGGCCTGCAGCGCGGCCACGCCAGTGACAAGGTCCCGAGCAAGGTGACAGACGCGGCGTTCACCACGCCGAAGGACGGCGTCGACACCGTCGAGGGCAATAAGGCGACCGAGCGTTTTTTGTTTCGTGTCACCGAGGTGAGCGATCCGAAGCTTGATGCCAATTCGCCCGACACGAAGCGTTTGGACGAGACGCTCAAACAGGCGATCACCGAGGACGTGCTGACACAATACATCTCGCGCCTCGAGAGCGACCTCGGGGTGACCATCAATCAGGCCGTGCTGCAGCAGGTCACCGGCGGCAGCCAGAACTGATCATGCAGATCGAGCCGTCGCACCAGGCATTCGCCCAGCGCTATGCCCGCGGCGAGCCGCAAGTCGTCTGGACGACGCTCGTCGCCGACCTGGAAACCGCGGTCTCGGCTTTCCTGAAGATCGGCGACGGCAAACCGATGAGCTTTCTGCTGGAGTCGGTCGAAGGCGGCGCCGTGCGCGGCCGCTATTCGATCATCGGGCTCGATCCTGACGTGATCTGGCGCGCGCAGGGCGAACGCGCCGAGATCAACCGGCAGGCGCGCAGCAAGCCGGACAGTTTCGTTCCCTGCCCCGAGCCACCGCTCGCGGCGCTGCGCAATCTCATCGCCGAAAGCCGCATCGAATTGCCGGAAAATCTGCCCCCGATGGCCGCCGGCGTTTTCGGCTATTTAGGTTACGACATGGTGCGGTTGATGGAGAGCCTGCCAGCCGCCAATCCGGATCCGATTGGCATCCATGACGCGATCATGGTGCGCCCCACACTGATCGTCGTGTTCGACGCGGTGAAGGACGCGATCACCGTGGTGACGCCGGTGCGTCCGGAGCTCGGCGTCGACGCGAAAGCCGCGCTCGCGCGCGCGACCGATCGCCTCGCCAGCGTCGTCGACAACCTCGATCGCGCGTTGGAGAAATCCGTCGCCGAGCCCGACAGCGGGCCGCTCACGGATACGCCAAGCTCCAACACCACTGCGGAGGAATTCCGCGCCATGGTGCTGCGCGCCAAGGAATACATCGCCGCCGGCGACATCTTTCAGGTGGTGCTGTCGCAGCGCTTTGCCGCGCCGTTCACACTGTCGCCCTTCGCGCTCTACCGGGCGCTGCGGCGCGTCAATCCCGCGCCATTCCTCTATTTCCTCAATTTCGGAGCTTTTGCCGTCGCCGGTTCCAGCCCGGAGATCCTGGTGCGCGTGCGTGATCATCGCGTCACCATCCGTCCGATCGCCGGCACGCGCGCGCGCGGAGCGACGCCGCATGAAGATAAGGCGCTCGAGGACGAGCTTCTCGCCGATCCGAAGGAGCGCGCGGAGCATCTGATGCTGCTCGACCTCGGCCGCAACGATGTCGGCCGTGTCGCACGCATTGGCACCGTGGAGGTGACAGACCAGTTCTTCATCGAGCGCTACAGCCAGGTGATGCACATCGTCTCCAACGTCGAGGGCGAGCTCTCCGACAAGCACGACGCGCTCGATGCGCTCGCCGCCGGGTTTCCCGCCGGCACCGTGTCCGGCGCGCCCAAGGTGCGCGCGATGGAGATCATCGACGAGTTGGAGAAGGAAAAGCGCGGCCTCTATGCCGGCTGCGTCGGCTATTTCTCCGCCGCCGGCGAAATGGATACCTGCATCGTGCTGCGCACGGCGCTGATCAAGGATGGCGTCATGTATGTGCAGGCCGGCGCCGGCATCGTTGCCGACAGCGATCCCGGGTTCGAGCAGCAGGAATGCATCAACAAGGCGAAGGCCTTGTTCCGCGCCGCCGAAGAGGCGCGACGCTTTGCCAGCGCCGCCAAACGCGGGCAATGATACGGCGATAAAAAGACCATCAAGAGAGGTCTCGATGCGTCCTCTGTTCAGTCTCGCTGCACTCGGCGCCGTCCTGCTCCTTTCCGCCAGTCCTGCCCGTGCGGCCGACCCGACGGGTCAATGGATCACCCAGAACGGGAAGGCACATGTGCTGATCGGCAAATGTGGCGACGCGCTCTGCGGCAGCATCATCAGCCTGAAGGAGCCGATCGAGCCTGCCACCGGCAAGCCAAAGACCGACAAGAACAATGCCGACGCCAGCAAGCGGTCACGGCCAGTGATCGGGGTGCATATCGTGCTCGGCATGAAGCCGGCCGGCGACGGCCTTTGGAAAGGCGAGGTGTACAACGCCGAGGACGGCAAGACGTATTCAGGTAATCTCACGTTCACCGGCGGAAGCTCGCTGAAGCTCGAAGGCTGCGCCCTCGGCGGTCTGATCTGCAAGACACAGACTTGGACGCGGGCCAACTAGCGCGCTTTTCAACGAGGACCAGCACAATGCCTTGGCTACACCGCATCGACCGAGCGATCGAGGCGGTTATCGGGGTCATGCAATGGCTCGGTTTGCCGCTGGTCGCGCTCTTATTCCTTCAGTGGCCGCTGCGCGACCTGTTGCGCGCCTATTCACGCGAAGCCAACGACCTCGCACAGTGCATCTTCGCGCTTTATGTGGCGGCGAGCATGACCGCGGCGACGCGCGCGGGCACACATCTTGCCGCCGACCTCATTGCCCAGCATTACTCTGCGCGCACCCGCGATATTCTCGCGCGGATCGCCGCTGTCATTGGGCTCCTGCCCTGGGCGCTGTTCTTGCTCATCTCCAGCCGGAATATCGTGATCGAGTCGGTGCTTCAGCGTGAGGCGTTCGCCGACAGCGACAATCCCGGCTATTTCCTCATCAAGCTCGCGCTCTGGCTGCTCGCCTTGCTGGTGCTGGCGCAAGGCATCGTCACACTGCTGCGTCCGCGCTCGGGTGTTCCGTGATCGCCGCGCTCGGCCTTGCTCTTCTGCTGCTCGTCGGCTTCGGCATCATCTTCACCGGGCTCCCCGCAGCCTTTGTGCTCATCGCCGTTGCCTGTATCGGCGCCGCGCTCGGCGTCGTTTCCGACACGATCCCGCTCTCGCTGCTCGACACATTGCCCGGACGCCTGATCAATCTCCTTGAGAACGATCTCCTGCAGGCGCTACCGCTCTACGTCATCATGGGGCTGTTGCTCGACCGCCTTCCGGTCGCCGATGCGCTCTACCGGCTATGCCTTGCCGTCCTGCCGCGCCGCCCGTCCGCCCCACTGGTCTCCGGCATGGCGCTCGGCGCACTGCTCGGGCCGATGAACGGCTCGGTCGGCGCCAGCGTGCTCGGGCTCTCGCGGGTGGTCGCGCCGCGCCTTGCCGCGGAAGCCGTGCCTTCACCGACGCGCGCCGCACTCATTGCTGTCGCCTCGACACTCGGCGTGCTGGTACCGCCGTCGCTCGTGCTGATCCTCCTCGGCGATGCCATGCTCTCCGCGCACACCATCGCCGTGACGGAAACCGGGCGTGCCGATCGCGTCATCAATACCCAGGATGTGTTTCATGGCGCACTGATCCCAGCGGGAATCCTGCTGTTGCTCTGTCTTGCGCTTGCCTGGCTTGCCGGCCGCAATCAGAAGCTGGCGATGCCCAAGCGCGAGCCGCTGACGCGGGCGCAGGCGGTGACGGCCGTCGTCGCGCTGATTGCGCTTATCGCGCTGCTCGGCGGCGTCACGACCGGCTATTTCTATGCCGTCGAAGCGGCCGCCATGGGTGCCTTCACGCTGCTTATTGGCGGCCTCGTCAGCGGACGGCTTCCCGGTCCAGTGCTGCGCGTCTTGCTGCGCGATGCGATCGCGACCACCGGCGCGCTGTTTTCGCTGCTCCTCGCCGCAACCACGCTCACGCTGGTGCTGCGGCTCCTCGGCACCGACAAGCTGATCGATGCGTCAGTTGCGGCAATCCCCGGCAGCGAAACCGTCGTGGTCGCGGTGGTGCTCGCCGCCATCGGGCTTTGCGCCTTCGTGCTCGATGCTTTCGAGATCATCTTCGTCGTCGTGCCGATTGCGATCCCGCCGCTGCTCATCCGTGTCGCCGATGCGCAATGGGTCTCGGTGCTGGTGATGCTGACGCTGCAGACAAGCTTCCTGTTGCCCCCCTTCGGCTACGCGCTGATGATGGTGCGTGGAACGTTGAAGGAAAAGTTCGCTTTCGCCCCATTCCTTCGCGCGCTTGTTCCGTTCCTGCTGGCGCAATGGGCGCTGCTTCTGCTGGTGCTGTTCATACCGGCGCTGACGCATGTGTTCGACAACGCCGCGGACCGCAGCCGCAACCCCACGGCGCCGGTGTCCGACAAGGACATCAACAAAATGCTCAACGACATGATCGTGTTGCCGCCGCCGCCCGATCCGCCGCAATGAGCCGTGCTTGACCCCCTCAAGGGGCACGTCTAAGACCTTGAGCGGGCAAGAAAACATGATCGTCCTGATCGACAATTACGACAGCTTCACCTTCAACCTGGTGCACTATTTCGGTGCGCTCGGGGCGGAGGTCGCCGTACACCGCAACGACAAGATCGCCGTCGAGGACGTCATTGCCGCCGACCCAGATGCCATCGTGCTCTCGCCGGGTCCCTGCACCCCGAACGACGCCGGCATCTGCCTTGACCTCATCCACAAGGCCGCACCCACGATCCCGATCCTCGGCGTCTGCCTCGGCCATCAGGCCATCGGCCAAGCCTTCGGCGGCGAAGTGGTGCGCGCGCCGATCCCGGTGCATGGCAAGCTTTCCGACGTCAGCCACAAAGGCACCGGCGTGTTTCGCGGCATCAATGGGACATTCAAGGCGACGCGCTATCACTCGCTGGTGGTCGGACGCCAAAACCTGCCGTCCGAGCTTGCGGTCAATGCCGAGACCGCCGACGCATTGGTGATGGGGCTCGCGCATGCGCGGCTCCCGGTGCACGGCGTGCAATTCCATCCGGAAAGCATCGCCTCCGAGCACGGACACCTGATGCTCAAGAATTTTCTCGACATCGCCGAAAGCTGGAACATCAAAACCGGCCGCCGCGCGGAAGCCGCGCGCAAGCGCGCCATGCACTGACTGGGGCCAAACGTGGCAGACGATCTCAAGGCGATCATTGCCAAGGTCGCGACCGGCGCCGCGCTGACGCGCGACGAAGCCGCCAAGGCGTTCGATCGCATGATGTCCGGCGAAGCCACGCCCTCGCAGATGGGCGGGCTGCTCATGGGGCTCCGCGTGCGCGGCGAGACCGTCGACGAGATCACCGGCGCCGTCACCATCATGCGCGCCAAGATGCACAAAGTTGCAGCGCCGCCCGATGCGGTCGACATCGTCGGCACCGGCGGTGACGCCTCCGGCTCGTTCAATATTTCGACGTGCGCAGCTTTCGTGCTCGCCGGCTGCGGCGTGCCGGTCGCCAAGCACGGCAATCGGGCACTGTCCTCGCGCTCCGGCGCCGCCGATGTGCTCGGCGCCCTTGGCGTGAACATCGAGCTCACGCCCGAGCAGGTCGGCACCTGCGTGCGCGAGGCCGGGATCGGATTCATGTTCGCCCCGGCGCATCATCCGGCGATGAAGAACGTCGGGCCGACCCGCGTCGAGCTCGGCACGCGGACGATCTTCAACTTGCTCGGACCGCTGTCCAATCCGGCGAGCGTCAAGCGGCAGATGATCGGCGCGTTCTCCAAGCACTGGATCGAGCCGATGGCGCATGTGCTCAAGAACCTCGGCTCTGAGCGGGTCTGGGTCGTCCACGGCTCCGACGGGCTCGACGAGATCACCACCACCGGATCGACGAGTGTCGCGGCGCTGGAAGACGGCAAGGTGCGCACCTTTGAGATCACGCCCGAGGATGCCGGGTTGTCACGCTCAAAGCCCGGCGCGCTGCAAGGAGCCGACGCCGATACCAATGCCAAGGCACTGCTCGACGTGCTCAAAGGCGCGAAGAGTGCGTATCGTGACGTCGCCGTGCTCAATGCCGCCGCCGCTCTGATCGTCGCCGGGCGCGCCGCGGACCTCAAATCCGCCGCAGCCATGGCCACGAAGGCGATCGACAGCGGCGAAGCCGAAGGCCGGCTCGACCGGCTCATCGCCGTATCCACCGCGGTGTGACGCTATGGCCGATATCCTGCGCAAGATTGCGGCCTACAAGCGCGAGGAGATCGCCGCCGCCAAACGGGCCCATCCATTTGCTGAGATCGATACGCAAGCGCGGGCCGCCGCACCGGCACGTGGCTTTCTGCGCGCCATCGAAGGCAAGATTGCCGCCGGCGGGTATGCGCTGATCGCCGAGATCAAGAAGGCGAGCCCGTCGAAGGGTCTCATTCGCGCCGATTTCGACCCGCCCGCCTTGGCACGTGCTTATGAGGCCGGCGGCGCCACGTGCCTCTCGGTCCTTACTGACGCTCCCTCATTCCAGGGCAAACCGGAATTCCTCACCGCCGCACGCGCGGCCACGCGATTGCCCGCGCTGCGCAAAGACTTCATGTATGAGCCGTATCAGGTGGCAGAGGCCCGCGCCTGGGGCGCCGACTGCATCCTCATCATCCTCGCTGGGGTGACCGACGCCACTGCCCGTGAATTGGAAGACGCGGCATTTTCGTATGGCATGGACGCTCTTCTTGAAGTTCACGATGAAATTGAACTCGAGCGTGCTTTGAAGCTTCGTTCGCGCCTGATCGGTATCAACAACCGCGACCTACGCACCTTCCACACTACCCTCGCGGTCAGCGAACGGCTTGCCCCGGGAGTGCCTCGCGAACGCGTAGTGGTTGGCGAAAGCGGCCTCCACGAGCCCGCTGACCTCGCCCGGCTCTCCGCCATCGGCATTCGCACCTTCCTTATTGGCGAGAGCCTGATGCGTCAGCGCGACGTAACGGCAGCAACCCGCGCCTTGCTCACCCGGGAGGCCAGCTCGGCCGCAGAGTGAGCCCATGGCCAGGAAGGCGAAGCAGGAACTCACGCACCTCTCCAGCAGCGGCGAGGCTCGCATGGTCGACGTCTCCGCCAAAGATCCGACCGAGCGCCTCGCCATCGCCGAAGGCAAGGTGATCATGAGCACCGAAACGCTCGACCTGGTGCTAAAGGGCAACGCGCTCAAAGGCGACGTGCTCGGCGCAGCACGTCTTGCCGGGATCATGGCAGCCAAGCGCACCCACGGGCTGATCCCGCTCTGTCATCCGCTACCGATCACCAAGGTGGAGGTGGAGATCGACCCCGACCACCATTTGCCTGGTTTCACCGTGCGTTCGACGGTCAAGGTCACCGGCAAGACTGGCGTGGAAATGGAGGCCCTCACCGCGGTGTCGATCGCCTGCCTCACCATCTACGACATGGTCAAAGCGGTCGAGCGCGGCATGCATATCGAAGGCATCCGGCTCATCGAAAAGAGCGGCGGCCGGTCCGGACATTATCGCGCGAAGGAGTAGCCCGTGGCGCTGATGCCGGTTGCCGAAGCGCTCGCGCGCGTGCTCGATGGCGCTTCCCCGCTGCCGGGAGAACCAGCGCCCCTGGCGCAAGCGGCCGGCCGCGTCCTCGCGGGCGACGTCGTCGCGCTGCGCACACAGCCGCCGGCAGACGTCTCGGCCATGGACGGGTACGCGCTGCGGGCTGCCGACCTCGCTGCGCTCCCGTCCCGGCTCATGGTCATCGGTGAGGTCGCCGCCGGCCATCCCTTCGCCGGCACGGTCGGCCCAGGAGAGGCAGCACGCATCTTCACCGGCGGCGTCATGCCAGCCGGCACGGACACCGTGGTGATCCAGGAAGTCGTCGAGCGTGACGGCGACACGGTCACCGTCAGCAAGCCCGTTGCCAAGGGCAGGAATGTGCGCGTCGCCGGTCTCGATTTCCGCGAGGGCGATACGCTGCTCGCCAAGGGCCGGTTGCTCACCGGCCGCGACGTCATGCTGGCGGCGGCGATGAACCATCCGACCGTGCAGGTGCACCGCCGCCCGCGGGTCGGCGTGCTGGCGACTGGCGACGAGCTCGTTCCGCCAGGCAGCGCATTGAAGCCCGGCGAGATCGTCTATTCCAACGGCTTTGCACTGATGGCGCTGGCGCACAGCGAAGGCGCCGAGGTCATCGACCTCGGCGTCGCCCGCGACCGGGTCGAGGAGATCACCGCGGCCGTCCGGCGCGCGCAGGAGGCCAAAGCCGACATCCTTGTGACCTCCGGCGGCGCCTCGGTCGGCGAGCACGACCTGGTGCAGCAGGCGCTCGCCGCGGAAGGCCTCGAGCTCGCGTTCTGGCGGGTGGCCCTGCGCCCGGGGCGCCCGATGCTCAACGGGCGCCTGCGCGCCATGCATGTGCTGGGCGTGCCCGGCAATCCGGTCTCGGCCTATGTCTGCGCATTCCTGTTCCTGATCCCGCTTATTCGCCGGCTGGCCGGACGCCGCGACCTGCAGCCGCTTCCCGAATCGGCGCGACTCGGTTGCGACCTTCCGGCCAATGACGAGCGCGCCGACTACCTGCGGGCAACGCTGACCAAGGCCGCCGACGGCACCCTCGTGGCCACCCCGCTGACGGCCCAGGATTCGTCCATGATGGCCAATCTGGCGCGGGCTGATTGTCTTTTATTACGTGAGGCTTATGCCCCATCAGCAAGCGCCGGTTCAGCGTGTGTCATCCTTAAGCTCGGCCTGTAGTGGCCGCTCGACTTGTTCACGCCAAATTAAGAGGTTGCGGAACACATAACGAACAGATAGTGTCCGTTCATGCTTTGTTTCGGACCGGTTCGGCCTTTCGGGCACTGGGACTTTGTGTCCCTGGATTTGGGGCACTTGGACGAAGGGCATCGAGCCGCGACGGGGAGAACCTGATGCTGACCCGAAAACAGTTTGAGCTTCTGCGCTTCATCCACGAGCGCCTGACGGAAAGCGGCGTGCCGCCGTCCTTCGACGAGATGAAGGATGCACTGGACCTGCGCTCCAAGTCCGGCATTCACCGCCTGATCACGGCGCTGGAGGAACGCGGCTTCATCCGCCGCTTGCCCAACCGGGCGCGTGCCATCGAGGTGATCAAGCTGCCCGAATCCGTCGCCCATGGCATGGGTGGCGGCGGGCGCTCCAAGCGCTTCACTCCGAGCGTGATCGAGGGTGACCTTGGACGCGTGCGCGCCGACGATGAGAGCAGTGGCCGCCCGGTCGCAGTGCCGATGATGGGCCGCATCGCTGCCGGCACGCCGATCGAGGCGATCCAGACCAAAAGCCACACCATCAACATGCCGCCCGACCTGCTCACCGCGGGTGAGCACTTTGCGCTCGAGGTCCGTGGCGACTCGATGATCGAAGCCGGAATCCTCGACGGCGACGTCGCGCTGATCAAACGCACCGAAAGCGCCGACACCGGCGACATCGTCGTGGCTTTGATCGACGACGAGGAAGCGACCCTCAAGCGTTTTCGCCGCCGCGGCGCCTCGATCGCGCTCGAACCGGCGAACACCGCCTATGAGGTGCGCATCCTGCCGCCGAACCGCGTGCGCATTCAGGGTAAGCTCGTCGGCCTGTTCCGCCGTTACTGATCAGCCGCGTCGCTGGGCTCCAGGTGCTCAAGCGCCGGCGTGGCGTCAATCGGCACCGCTCCCTTCGGCGCTGCTCCCGGCGTTGCGCGATTGGTCGCCGCGGGAATCCAGGGTCGCTCTTCGTCAGGTTGGCGCGATACGCTTGGTACGAACTGCGCACCGTCCCAGCGCAGTGTCGTCGCGCCACTCTGCCGCCACGTCCCGCGGTCGATCAGCGTTCCGGCGCAAGCGCCGGGCGCCTGCCGCGGGCTCACGACCACCGCCGCGCGTTCGCAGTCCTCGGCAAACGCTTCGACATTGAACGCATAAGCGACGTAGCGCCCGTCGGCTAGCTTGGCGGTACAGCCGACCTCATCACAGCGCGCCCCGGTGCGCAGGCTGGCGTCATTCGGCGCACGGCCGTCGGCATCAGCGGCAAGCCATTCCCGCAAAGAGAAGACATCATGGCCGCTGTGGACTACCGCCAGCCGGCCATCGGCCCCGCGCACCGCCACGGTCTGGCCGTCGGTCGAGACCAGCACGTCGGGTACTGGCGTGCGCACCGCCCAGAGACAGGCGACGAGCGCGAGCCCTGCCCCGCTCCAGCGCAAGGGCGTACGCAGGACGCAGAGAACGACGAGGCCGAGCGTGCAAAGGAGCAGCGGGCCCGTTCCAAAGGCCTGCACGCGGCCGACTGCGCCGGGGAGGCTCGCGACCCAGGAGGCCACCGCGATCATCCAATCGAGGCCGTCGCCCATGAACTTCCACAGCGGCCCGTCGAGACCGAACGGCATGGCCACGACGCCGAGGATGCCCATGGGCATCACCCAGGCGGAGACGACGGGCATGGCGAGCAGGTTGGCGAGCGCGCCATAGGGCGCGAGCCGGTGGAAGTGAAACGCCGCATAGGGCGTGGTGGCGAGGCCAGCGACGAAGGAGGCGAAAATCAGCCCGACGACCTCGCGCACGCCCCACAGCGCGATGCGGGCGCCGAGCGAGCTGTCGGTATTGAGCTTCCACGGCAGGCCGTGCTGGTAGGCGGCGATCAAGGCAAGTGTCGCGGCAAATGACATCTGGAAGCTCGGATGCACGACCGCTTCCGGCGCCAGCAGCAGCACCGCCAGCGCGGCGACAGTGATCGTGCGCAGCGTCAGCGCCGGGCGATCAATGAGCACGCCGACGAGCACGATGGCGATCATGTAATACGAACGTTGCGTCGCCACCTCAGCGCCGGAAAGGAGAAGATAGAAGGTCGCGGCCAGCAACGCAGCGACGGCGGCCCATTTCTTGATCGGATAACGCGTCGCGACCGCCGGCACCAACGCCAGCGCGGCGCGGATAATGAAGAACACGATGCCGGCAACGACCGCCATATGATAGCCGGAAATCGACAAGACGTGCGCCAAGCTTGAGATGTACATGGCGTCGTTCACCGGCAGCGAGATCGCGTCGCGCTTGCCGGTGATCAGCGCCGAGGCGATCGACCCGTTGTCGCCGCCGATGACGGCGCGGATGCGCTTATCGATCGTCTCGCGCACGCCATCAACCACGGCGAGATAGCGCAGCCAGAGTGATGGCGCCGACGGCGGCTTCTTGATGGCAATCGCGCCGAGCGCAAACCCTGAGGCGCCGATGCCTTGAAAATACATATCGCGGGCGAAGTCGTACCCGCCGGGCCGCAGCGGTGCGAGCGGTGGCGACAGCCGCGCCTTGAAAGCGATGAACGCACCCACCGGCGGCGCCGTCCCCTTCTTCACGGAGACGCGCACGCGTTCGAGTTTCTCGTGCAGTCGTGGCGCGTCGATCTCCGCGATGCGCACCACGATGCGATCCGAGCGTTCACGCTCCTCACGGATCTCGACAAAGCCGGAAATGGTGACGCCGCTCACCGGAAAGGAAAGCACCGGATGCGCGATGCGCGCTGTCTTCAATGTCACTGTGGCAAAGCCGACGGCGACGGCTACGAGCCCCAGCATCAGCGCGAAGCCGAGCGGGCGGCGGCGTAGTGCAATGGCAGCGACGAGCGCGACGACCGCGACGGCACTGCCGGACCACCACGCCGGCTCCGCACCCGCGGTAAAATAGAGAACGATGCCGAAGCCGAAGGCGATGGCGAGCCACGGCACCAGCCGACCGGGACCGACGTCGGCGAGCACCCATTCGCCGATACGCTCGACGAGTACGGATGTGCTGCGGGAGAGGTCGAGCGGCGGAATGAGCGGGCGCAAGCGCCCACCGGCGACACCTTCGGCCCAGGCCCAGACGCGGGTGCGCACCTCGTGCTTCACAGCCACGGCGCCCCCCCTTAACGCGTACGCCAGGGCGGCGATCCTACATGGACGCGAGCGACCTTGCCACCTGAGCGGGAGGGGTCTGCGCGCTCAACCGGCGCGCTCTTTGGCCCACGTATCGCGCAGCCCGATGGTGCGGTTGAAAACGAGACGGTCGGGCGTGGAATCCGGATCGCGGACGAAATAGCCCTGCCGCTCGAACTGCACTGGCACTTCGAGCGCCGCCTGCGCCAGCGCCGGCTCGACCTTGCTGTCGGTGAGGACCTCCAGCGAATTCGGGTTGAGATCGGCGGTAAAGCCCTCGCCCCCGCTCGGATTGGGATTGCCGAACAGCGGATTGTAGAGCCGCAGCTCCGCCGTCTGCGCATCGGTGGCCGAGAGCCAGTGCAGCGTCGCCTTGACCTTGCGTCCATCCGGCGCATTGCCGCCGCGCGTCGCGGGATCGTAAGTGCAGCGCAGCTCGGTCACCTCGCCGGCAGCGTTCTTCACCATCTCGCGACAGGTGATGAAATAGGCGTAACGCAGCCGCACTTCCCTGCCCGGCGACAGCCGATAGAAATTCTTCGGCGGATTTTCCATAAAGTCGTCGCGCTCGACATAGAGCTCGCGGCCGAACCGGATTTTGCGCGTGCCGGTACTCGGATCATCGGGATGATTGGTGGCATCGAGCTCTTCCGTCTGCCCCTCCGGATAGTTCTCGATCACGATCTTCAGCGGGCGCAGCACGGCCATCCGCCGCAGCGCGGTTTTGTTGAGGTTCTCGCGCACCGCATGTTCGAACATGCCGACGTCGACCACGCTGTTCGCCTTGGCGACACCGATGCGGCGCACGAATTCACGCAACGCCGCCGCCGGCACGCCGCGCCGCCGGATGCCCGCAAGCGTCGGCATGCGCGGGTCGTCCCAGCCTTTAACGTGCCCGTCGCGCACGAGCTGTGTGAGCACGCGCTTCGAGAGCACTGTGTAGGTGAGGTTGAGCCGAGCGAATTCATACTGCCGTGGCCGCGACGGCACCTTCAGGTTCTCGATGAACCAATCGTAGAGCGGCCGGTGATCCTCGAATTCCAACGTGCAGATCGAATGCGTGATGTGCTCGATGGCATCGGACTGGCCATGCGCAAAATCGTAGCTCGGATAGATGTGCCATGTGTTGCCGGTGCGCGGATGCGGTGCATTGAGGATACGGTAGAGCACCGGGTCGCGCAGATTGATGTTGCCCGACGCCATATCGATCTTGGCCCGCAGCACGCGCGCGCCATTGCCGAATTCGCCGGCGCGCATGCGACGGAACAGGTCGAGATTCTCCTCGACCGAGCGATCACGATACGGGCTATTGCGCCCAGGTTCGGTAAGCGTGCCGCGGTTCTCGCGGATCTGCGCCTGCGTCTGGTCGTCCACATAGGCCTTGCCGGCGCGGATCAAGTCCTCGGCCCACAGATAGAGCTGCTCGAAATAGTCGGAGGCGTGATAGAGATTGTCGCCCCAGTCGAAGCCCAGCCAGCGCACGTCGCGCTTGATAGCGTCGATGTACTCCTGCTCTTCCTTTGCCGGATTGGTGTCGTCGAAGCGCAAATGGCAGCGCCCGCCGAATTCCTCGGCGATGCCGAAATTCAGGCTGATCGACTTGGCATGGCCGATATGCAGATAGCCGTTCGGTTCCGGCGGGAAGCGGGTGACCACGGTTTTGTGGCGGCCGGCGGCGAGATCGGCATGAACGATGTCACGGATGAAATCGCGCCCCGTTTCCTCCATCGGTGCGCTCGCGGCCGCCGTCTCGCTCATTCCGTCAAGACCTTACTGTTTCGTGGTCCACTAACCCAGCGGCTATGCCATGCCGCCCGGTCCGGCTCAATGTCAATTGCGCTGCCAATTTGCGGGCAAATTGTGATAGACGGGCCGCGATGACCGAGACTGTCGTAACCCGTTTCGCACCTTCCCCCACGGGCTTTCTGCACATCGGCGGCGCGCGCACAGCCCTGTTCAACTGGCTGTATGCACGACGGCGCGGCGGCCGGATGCTGCTACGAATCGAGGACACCGATCGCGAGCGTTCGACACAAGCCGCGATCGACGCGATTCTCGACGGCCTGACCTGGCTCGGGATCAGCTGGGACGGCGATACCGTTTACCAGTTCTCCCGCGCGGCCCGGCATCGCGAGGTCGCCGAAGAGCTCCTTGCCGCAGGCAAGGCCTACCGCTGCTACGCGACCCCGCAGGAGTTGCAGGAGATGCGCGAGAAGGCGCGGCGCGAGGGGCGCTCGCGGCTTTATGACGGCCGCTGGCGTGACCGTGATCCATCCGAAGCACCCGCCGGGGCCAAGCCCGCGATCCGGCTCAAGGCGCCGCTCACCGGGGAGACCGTGGTCGAAGACCAGGTACAAGGCCGCGTCACCTGGAAGAACGAGGATCTCGATGATCTGGTGCTGCTGCGCTCGGACGGCACGCCGACCTATATGCTCGCGGTCGTCGTCGACGACCATGACATGGATGTCACCCACGTGATCCGCGGCGACGACCACCTCACCAATGCCGCGCGCCAGAGCCAGATCTACCAGGCGCTCGGCTGGCAGGTGCCGCTGTTCGCGCATATCCCGCTCATTCACGGGCCCGATGGCTCCAAGCTCTCCAAGCGGCACGGCGCGCTCGGCGTCGATGCCTATCGCGCCATGGGCTACCTGCCGGCCGCGCTGCGGAACTATCTGGTCCGCCTCGGCTGGGCGCATGGCGACCAGGAAATCTTCTCGACGGAGGAGATGATCGCAGCCTTCGACCTGCCGCAGATCGGGCGCTCGCCCGCACGGTTCGACTTCGCGAAGCTGGAAAGTCTCAATGGGCATTACATCCGCAGCAGCAGCGACGCCGATCTGGTCTACGCCATCGACGCCCTGCTGCCGCACATCGCCGGCGGGGCCGATATCGCGAGCAAGCTCAACGCGGTGACGCGCGCGCGTGTGCTGGCAGCGATGCCCGGGCTCAAGGAGCGGGCCAAGACGCTGGTCGAGCTGATCGACAGCGCGCGCTTCCTGTTCGCCGATCGGCCGATCGAGGTCGACGAAAAGGCCAAGGCACTGCTTGGCCCCGACGCCCGCAAGCTCCTCGCCGCTGTGCTCAAGCAGCTCGAGCCGGTCACGCCGTGGACCGCGGAAGCGACCGAGCAGGTGGTGCGCAGCTTTGTTGAGCAGGCGGGAATCAAGCTCGGCGCGGCGGCGCAGCCGCTGCGCGCCGCGCTCACTGGGCGCGTCACCTCGCCGGGCATCTTCGACGTGCTGGTCGTCCTCGGAAAGGAGGAAAGTCTGGCGCGGTTGCGTGACCAGGCAGAAACCGCCGGCTGAAATCCTACGCGCCGCCCCTTTTCGCGTCGCGAAACCACGACCAAATGCCTATGGCATAGGCCAGCCTTGGTGCCACATCTTGCAGCGCACACTTGGATGAGATACGCCAAATAGCACTTTTGAGGGCCCGATCATGGACGCCAAGAACCCGAACCCGGCCGGTACGGTCACCGTCGGCAACAAGAACTGGGATTTCCCACTCTTGCACGGGACCATCGGTCCTGACGTGATCGACATCTCCAAGCTCTACGGCCAGAGCGGAATGTTCACCTACGATCCCGGCTTCACCTCGACGGCGAGCTGTGAGTCCAAGATCACCTATATCGACGGCGACGAGGGCATCCTGCTCTATCGCGGTTATCCGATCGAGCAGCTCGCCGAGCACGGCGATTTCCTCGAGACCTGTTACCTGCTGCTGTTCGGCGAGTTGCCGACGCCGGCGCAAAAATCAGACTTCGACTATCGCGTGACCCGGCACACGATGGTGCACGAGCAGATGAGCCGGTTCTTCCAGGGCTTCCGTCGTGACGCACATCCGATGGCGGTGCTCACAGGTTGCGTCGGAGCGCTCTCCGCCTTCTATCACGACTCGACCGATATCTCGGACCCGCAGCAGCGGCTGATCGCCTCGATCCGCATGATCGCCAAGCTCCCCACGCTCGCGGCGATGGCGTTTAAATATTCGGTCGGCCAGCCGTTCATCTACCCGAAGAACGATCTGGATTACGCGACCAACTTCCTGCGCATGTGCTACGCGGTGCCGTGCGAGGAGTATAAGCCGAACCCGGTGCTCGCACGCGCGATGGACCGCATCTTCATCCTGCACGCGGACCACGAGCAGAACGCCTCGACCTCCACGGTGCGGCTCGCCGGCTCCTCCGGCGCCAATCCGTTTGCCTGCATCGCCGCCGGCATCGCCTGCCTCTGGGGTCCGGCGCACGGCGGCGCCAACGAAGCTGCGCTGAAGATGCTGGGCGAGATTGGTCGCCCCGAGCGCATCCCGGAATTCGTCAAGCGCGCGAAGGACAAGAACGACCCATTCCGGCTCATGGGCTTCGGCCACCGGGTCTACAAGAACTACGATCCGCGCGCCAAGATCATGCAGAAGACCTGCCACGAGGTGCTCAACGAGCTTGGAGTCAAGGACGATCCGATGCTTGACGTCGCGCTCGAGCTCGAGAAGGTCGCGCTCCACGACGAATATTTTGTCGAGAAGAAGCTCTACCCGAACATCGACTTCTATTCGGGCATCACGCTCAAGGCGATGGGCTTCCCCACCACGATGTTCACCGTGCTGTTCGCGCTGGCACGCACTGTCGGCTGGATCGCGCAGTGGAAGGAAATGATCGAGGATCCGCACCAGAAGATCGGGCGACCGAGACAGCTGTATACGGGCGCCACGCGTCGCGACTATGTGCCGGTCTCGCGACGCAAGTAACGAACGCTTCCGATCGCGAAAAACAAAACCCCCGCACTTGCTGCGGGGGTTTTTCTTTTCCGCCTCAACCGGGCTAGTTCAGGGCCTTGCCGTTCCCGGCCTTCGGCGTCTTCGCTGCAGCCGCAGCGCCGTCATAGGCCCAGGTCACATAGGCACCGCCCCAGGTGAAGCCGCCGCCAAAGGCCGCGAGCAGCATGCGGTCCCCGGTCTGGAGCTTGCTCTCATAATCCCAGAGCGAAAGTGGGATGGTCGCCGCGGTGGTGTTGCCGTATTTGTGGATCGTCAACATCACCTTGTCCATCGGAAGGCCGAGCCGTTCGGCGGTGGTCTCGATGATGCGCTTGTTGGCCTGATGCGGAACCACCCAATCGATCATGTCTGTGCGCAGATTGTTGCGCGCCATGATCTCGTGCGTGACCTCGGACATGCCGGCGACGGCAAACTTATAGACCTGCGCGCCTTCCTGATAGACGGAGTGCATGCCCTTTTTGGTCACCGTCTCGATCGATGGCGGCAGCCGGCTGCCGCCCGCTTTCTGATGCAGATGCTTCATGCCAGAGCCGTCGGAGCGCAGGATCGTATCCATGATCCCGTTGCCGTCCGGGCTCGGCTCGACCAGCACCGCCGCGGCGCCGTCACCGAACAGTACGCAGGTCGCGCGATCCGTGTAGTCGACAATGGCCGACATCTTGTCGGCGCCGACGACCACCACCTTGCGATGGGTGCCGGCCATGATGAACTGGCGTGCCACCGTCAGTGCGTAAATGAAGCCGGAGCATGCTGCCTGCACGTCGAAGCTGCCGATGTTGCGGATGCCGACCATGTCGCAGATCAAATTGGCAGTGCATGGATGGATGAAGTCGGGCGTCGTCGTCGCGCAAATAAGGAGCTCGACATCCTCCGGCTGCGTGCCGGATTTGGCCAGCAGGCCGCGAACCGCCTCGGCGCCCATGTGCGACGACCCAAGGCCGGCGCCCTTGAGGATATGGCGCTCCTTGATGCCGGTGCGCTCGGTGATCCACTCATCGGTGGTATCGACCATCTTCGCCAAATCGGCGTTGGTCAGCACGTCCGGCGGCAAATAGCCATGCACGGCGGTGATAGCGGCGCGGGGCGGAAGGGCAATCGTCAAGGCGGGTTCCAAGCTCCAGCGGATGGCCTAGCGGCGCGGCCATACGGCCGGATTTGTCGGGCAAGCTACGCGTTTCCACCCGTGGAAGCTACTGTTTCTCCACGGGATTGGTAAAAACGGCGGCCGACGCTGAGGACGATTTCCGCGGCACCTTCGCTGGGTGCGGCACCGCCGACCCCCATGATGGCATCCAGGCCCGCAAATCCGGCGATTTGCCGGTTCCGCTCAGTCCCCGGACGCAGAATGCCAAGAATGGCGCCGAGAAGGCGGTCCGGCGTACAGTCTTCTTGCAAAAACTCGGGCACCACATTCTCGCCCAACACCAGATTCGCGAGAATCACGGACTGCCCCTTGATCAGGAGCCGCCCGACGATCCCCTCGATCCATGAGACTTTGTAGGCCGCGACCATCGGCACGCCGGCGAGCGCCAGCTCGAGCGTTCCGGTGCCGGATTTGACCAACGCCGCGCGCGCCTGGCGAAACGCTGCATTTTTCTCGGCAGGATCGACGACAACCCGCGGCGCAACGCTCCATCGACTCACGGCATCGCGTACCTCATCAGCAAGATGCGCGACGGTCGGCACCACTACGTCGAGGTTCGCGGTGTGGCCGCGCAGTCGCGCCAGCGTCTCCGCGAACACCGGCAGCATGTGCTTGAGCTCGCCGTCGCGGCTGCCCGGCATCACCAATAGCAGCGGCGGCTCATCCTCGCGCCGGCGCGCCTCGTCCGCGTTCGGCCGCAGCTCGTGCACCCGCTCCGTCAGCGGGTGGCCGACAAAGATCGTCGGTGGTCCGCCAAGCCGCGCCATCGCCGCCGGCTCGAAGGGCAACAAGGCGAGGACATGATCGACATAGGGCCGCATGGTACGCGCGCGTCCCGGCCGCCACGCCCACACCGAGGGACAGACATAGTCGACAATGGGAATGTCCGGCGCCGCCGATCGCACACGCTTGGCGACGCGATGGGTGAATTCCGGGCTGTCGATGATGACCACGATGTCGGGACGCTGCGCGACCGCGGCCGCAGCAGTTTCGCGAATCCGCCGCAGAATGGCAGACAGCCGCGCCGGAATGGCGGCAAAACCAACAATCGCGAGCTCGCCGAGGGGAAACAGGCTCGCAAGGCCCTCGCGCGCCATGCCGGCACCCCCGACGCCGGCGAATTCAATACGGCCGGCGGTGCGTTCCTTGAGCGAGCGCATCAGCGCTGCGCCGAGACGATCGCCGGATTCCTCTCCAGCGACCACAAACACCTTCAGCGGCCGTTCGGTCATGACGCGGATTTGTCGGAGACGCCGAGCACAAACATGCCACCCCGGTCCGCCGCCGCGATCACCTGGCCAGGCTCGGCGATGATCGTCGCACCAGCAATGACGGCGACGCCGGCAAGGCCCGCGTGTCGCGCACCCTCGATGGTCTGTGGACCAATTGACGGCAGATCGAAGCGATGGTCCTGCGCGGGCTTCGGCGCCTTGATCAGCACGCCGCGCCCGAGCGGCAGCCGGATCCGGCCGTTAGCGCGCAGCTCGGCAATCCGCGCCAGCATGGCATCGGTGCCTTCAGCGGCCTCCGCCGCCAGCACTTGATTATCGGCGACAACCGCGGCCTGTCCCATGTCGAACGGACCGGTGGCGCGCAGGAAGGCGATACCGCGGGCGATGTCGGATCGATCCTGCGCGGAGGGCGCACGCGCGCCCAGCACGCCCTCGGGCACTAGAATTTCGGGGGCAACCTCATGCGCCCCGAGCAGGCGGAAGCCGTGCTGCTCAAAGATCCGGCCGACGCCTGAGAGCAAATGATCATCGCCGCCGCGAAACGCGGCAAATATTTGCGGCAAGACGCGCAGCGTCGCCCAATCAAGCCGCACTTGCCAGAATGCGGGACGCACCAGCGAGCCGATGAACACAACATCCTTGCAGCGCTCAACGGCGGCAAAACGGATAAAGTGGCCAAGCTGCCCGACCGCACCCCATTGATGCGGATAGCGCATCACTCGCGCGGGATCCGCCACGCCGCGCAGGGCGAAGAGGACGACCCGGCGTCCGCGTTGGACCACCGCATCGGCCACGGCAAACGGAAGAGTGCCGCCGCCGCAGATGATCGCCAGCGGAGCGTCGGCCGCGTCCGGCGCGGCGGCCGTGCTCATGCGTCCTCGTCGCTCTCGTGGCGGCGAACCGCCATGGTGAGCGGCCGTTTGCCGGCTCTGATGAACGCGATAACCTTTTGCACCAACGCATCGTTGGCAAAGTCGGCAGCAACCGCTTCGAGACGTGCGCGGAACTCGCCCACGCCAAAAAACAAGGTCTGATAGGCCTGCCGAAGCCGCAGGATCTCGGCCTTGCCGAATCCACGCCGCCGTAGCCCGACGACGTTAAGTCCGACGAGATTGGCGAGCCCGCCGTGCACGGTCCCCCACGGGATGACGTCGGCGCGTGCGCCGCTGATACCGACAATCATCGCGCCTTCACCGATACGTACGAATTGCCGCACGGCCGCCTGTCCGCCGAAGACGACGAAGTCGCCCACGCTCACATGCCCGCCCAGCACGACGTTGTTGGCGAAAGTGACGTTGTTGCCGACCTTGCAGTCGTGCGCGACATGCGAGCCGACCATGAAGAAGCAGCGATCGCCGACTTGGGTGAGCCCGCCATCCTCCTCGGTGCCGGTGTTCATAGTGACACCTTCGCGGATGTCACAGTCGGCGCCGACCACAAGTCGCGTCGGTCCGCCTCGATATTTCGTCGATTGCGGCGGCGTGCCGAGCGACGCGAAGGGATAAATCACCGTACGCGCACCGATGCTGGTGTGTCCCGTGACATTCACATGACCGACAAGACGGCATCCCTCGCCGATCGACACATTCGCGCCGACAGTACAGTAGGGGCCGATGGTGGCGCCCTGCCCGATCACCGCGCCGGGCTCGATCCGCGCGGTCGCATCGATCGTGCTCACGGGTGCTCTCATGCCTCGGAGATCATGGCGCCGACTTCGGCCTGAGCGACGATCTGTCCGGCAACCTTGGCCTCACCGCGAAACCACCACATGGTCTTGCGCTGCGCGATCTTAGTCATGTGGTACTCGATCGTATCGCCAGGGACGACCGGTTTGCGGAATTTCGCCTTGTCGATAGTGAGGAAAAAGACCGACAGCGGTCCGCCGGCGACCACCTTGCGCGACATGATGCAGATGACGCCGGCGGTCTGGGCCATGCCTTCGATCATCAGCACGCCGGGATAAACCGGGTTGTCGGGGAAGTGCCCCTGAAATTGCGGCTCGTTGAACGTGACGTTCTTGATGCCGATCGCGCTCTCGTCGCCGCGCACATGGGTCACACGATCCACCAGAAGAAACGGATAGCGATGCGGTAACGCCTTGAGAATCCTGACGATATCCGCCGCTTCCAGGGTGGTGGTGACTGGCTCGTCCATGCGCGTCCTTCAGTCGCCAGCGGCGTCTTTGCCGGTGGCCTCGGCCTCTTTGCGCGCCAGCCGCTCGAGCGTCAACATCTCGCGGAACCATTGCTTGGCGGGCTTTGCCGGCGTTCCGCCCCAGCGCGCGCCCGCCGGCACGTCGCCGTGCACGATGCTGGTCGCCGCGATCTGCGCTCCTTCGCCGATCGTGACGTGATTGTTCACGCCGACGCGCGCACCGAGCACGACGAAATCCTCCAAGGTCACGCTGCCCGATATGCCGGTTTGCGCCACCAGCACGCAGTGCCGGCCAATGCTGACATTGTGGCCAACCTGGACGAGGTTGTCGATCTTGGTTCCCTCACCGATCACGGTGTCGCGAATGGCGCCGCGGTCAATGGTCGTGCCGGCACCGATCTCGACGTCGTCCTGGATGATGACGCGGCCGACCTGGGGGATCTTCTGGTGTCCCTTGGCTCCCATGACGAAACCGAAACCATCCTGGCCGATGCTGCAGCCGGGGTGGATGATGACACAATCGCCGACGAGCGCATTGGCAAGGGTGACGCCCGAGCCGATGGCACAATTACGACCGATGCGCACATCGGCACCTACGACGCAGGTTGCCGCGATCACGGTGCCGGCGCCGATCTCCGCGCGCGGACCGACGACCGCGCCAGGATCGACGATGACGCCACTTTCCAGCCGCGCCGTCGGATGCACGAAGGCCCCGGCCGAGGTCCCCTCGGCTTCGAACAGCGAGGACGGACGCAGCGCCGCCGGGAACATGGCGCGCGAGACGGCGACAAAAGCGCGATACGGCTCGCGGATCCGCAAACTCACCACATGTGCCGGCGCGCGCGCAGCGAACCGCTCGGCCAGCAGACAGGCGCCGGCGCGTGTCGTGGCCAGTTGATCGGCATATTTGGCGTTGTCGAGGAAGGTGAGATCGCCAGGACCCGCGATGTCCAGCGCCGCGATTCCTGTGATGCGCAAATCCGATTTCGCATCCGCGGCGATAGCCGCGCCGGTAAGCTCGACGATCTCGCGGATCGTCAGCCCGGTCGTCTGCCTCAGAAAGATCGGCTCGGTCATGCCACCTGCCGTGGCCTCATCCGGGCCTGGACGGAACGGATCAGAACCTGGTGCCGCCGCCGAAGCGGAAGATCTGCGTGCGATCGTATGGCGCCTTGGTGATCGGATAAGCGACGTCGAAACGCAGCAGGCCAAACGGCGAATCCCAGATCAGGCCGATACCTGCCGAACTGCGGATCGTTTTGTCGTCCGCATAGGTCAGGATTTCGTTCGTCGCAGGGTAATAGACTGGACCGCGGTAGTTCCACAGCGAGCCCGCATCTGCGAAAACCGCAGCCTTGATGCCCACTTCCTTCGGCAGGAAGTAGAGCGGCGTTTGCAGTTCAGCCGAGGCACCCCAGAACATCGTGCCGCCGAGCGCGTCGTTGGTCGTGCCGGACGTGACGTCGCGCGGACCAATGCCCGATGGCGCAAAGCCACGAACCAGATTCGGACCCATCTGGAAGTGGTCGAGCATGCGCAGCCCCTTGTCGCCCCAATTGGTCAGATAGCCGCCCTGGACTTTGACCAGGCTGACCACGTCGGGGAACACCTCGTAGTAGTGATTGATCTGCGAGGTGGTGCGGATGAAGTTCACGTCGCCGCCGACGCCGGCGAAGTCCTGCTTGAACTCGGCAAGCAAGCCGCTGGTCGGGTTCTTGTTATTGTCGAGAGTGTTGTAGGCCGCGGTGTAACCGAGCAGCGACGTGATCGTCGCACCCTGGTTGAGCTCGATACGCACAGGCAGCGAAGCCTCGCCGTCGGAGAAGCAGTTAAATGAACCGAGCGTCGTAATCGTATTCGACGGGCTAGCCGGCGAAGTATCCGCCGTACAGTTGTTCAGATAATCCGGCAGCGAGATCCGCTGCTGATAGATCGAGTAGCGCAACTGCAGCGAGGTATCTTCCGTCAGCGCGAAGCCGAAGCGCTGATTCGTGCCGACCGTCTGCGTGTTGTAAGAGACGTAGCTGTTGGCGACGGTCTGCTTCGCGAACAGATCGACGCCGTAACCGAGCCGATAGCCGAGGAAATACGGCTCGGCGAAATTGAGCTCGATGCCGCGCGCATATTGGCCGTAGCTCACCGTTGCCTTCGCGTACTGGCCGCGACCGAGCAGATTGCGCTCGCCGACACTCACTTCGGCGAGGAAGCCGTCGGCGGTGGAATAGCCGCCGGAGATGGAGAACTCACCAGTCGACATTTCTTCGACGTCGACATTGATGACCACGCGGTCTGGCGCCGAACCCGGCTCGTTGGTGATCTTCACGGTCTTGAAGTAGTTCAGGTTCTTCAAGCGCCGTTCCGCGCGGTCAATCAGCGCGCGATTGTAGGGGTCACCTTCGCCGATATCGAATTCGCGGCGAATGACATAGTCGCGCGTGCGCACATTGCCGCGGATATTGATGCGCTCGATATAGGCCCGCTGCCCCTCTTCCACGAGGAAGGTGAGATTGATGATCTTCGTCTCGAAATTGCGGTCACCCTTCGGCCGCACCGAAGCGAACGCGTAGCCGCGTTTCGCCGCCTCGATGGTCATGTCCTCGACGGACTTCTCGACCGCCTCGGCATTGTAAACGCCACCGGGAGAGACTTTGACTCGCGAGCGCAGCGAGTTCGCATCGACCGCACGCACGTTCGAGATCACGTCGATGGTGCCCACGTGATATTGGGCGCCTTCCTCGATGGTGAAGGTGACGACGAATCCCTTGCGCGCCGGATCGTATTCGGCGACGGCGGAGACGATGCGCACGTCGGCGTAGCCGTGTTTGAGGTAGAAGCGGCGCAGCAGGTCGCGGTCGGATTCAATGCGATCCGGATCGTAGATGTCGGTGGTCTGCAGGAAGCTCAGCAAGTTCGATTCGCTGGTCTTGATCACGTCCTTCAGACGCGAGCCTGAATAGGCGTTGTTGCCGACGAACTTGATGTCCTTGATGCCGGTCTTCTCGCCTTCCTGGATCTCGAAGACGAGATCGACACGATTGTTCGGCAACTCGATGATCTTCGGATCGACATGGATGTCGAAGCGGCCGTTGCGGCGATAGATTTCGATGATGCGCTGCACGTCGGCTTGCACCATCGGCCGCGACAGCGTTCCGCGCGGCTTCGATTGAATTTCGTTAGAGAGTTGGTCGTCTTTGGTCTTTTTATTGCCTTCGAAAGCAATGCGGTTGATCACCGGGTTTTCGACCACGCTGACGACGATGCGTCCGCCCTGCGGCGTGATGTGCACGTCCTGAAACAGGCCGGTCGCATAGAGCGCTTTCAGCGCCTCGTCGATCTCCACAGGCCCGATACGGCCAGCGGGACCAGGACGAAAATAGGAGCGCACCGTGTCGGCTTCGACCCGGCGGTTGCCTTCGACCACAATGGAGTTCACGGACTGGGCCACAGCGACGCTCGGGGCTGCAACGCCACCGATCATCGACGCGAAAAGGACCCCCCCGAGGACAACACTGGCAAAGCCCAGTCCCCGAACCAACTGGACACAAAGTTTCATGCGCTACGCGCCCTTTTTTATCCTTGCGGCCGCCCCGCCAGCGGTTTCGATGTGCACTAGGCTTAGCCTTAACAGCTGCGTTGTACAGGCTTTTGGGTGCCCTGCAAACGCAGTTCCGCCCCGAACTTTGCCTTTCCCCTCAAAAAGTTGCTGTTAGGCAACGCTGCGGATGCGGTCAGGACGTGGTCAGGTGGAGGATGTCATTAAAGGTTGCAAAAATCATCAACATGACGACGATCGCCAAGCCGATGCGGAACCCGATATCCATGGCCCGCTCGGACAAGGGACGTCCGCGGACCGCCTCGATTCCATAGAACAAAAGGTGACCACCATCGAGCAACGGGATGGGGAATAGGTTCAGCAGCCCGATGGACACCGATAGGACGGCGGTAACGTCGAGCAGCGTCGCAAAGCCGAGGCTGGCTGCCTGGCCCAGTACCTGGCCGATACGCAGGACGCCACCGACCTGGTCGGGAGATTCGCGCCCGGCAAACATCCGGCCGAGATAGCCGAAAGTCTGTTCGATCACCGACCATGTGCGCTCGACGCCGAGCCCGATGGCCGTGGGAAACGAAACCGGCGTTCCTGGCACGGTCGCGCGGCTGATGCCGAGCTGGCCCACGCGGTGCACGTTGCCAAAAGCGTCTTTGACTTCTTTGAGTTCGGGGACGGCGGTCAGCGTTCGCCGCGTATTGCCGCGATCGATTTCGACTCGCAGCGTCTCGCCGGCGCTGGTGCTGACGATATGCTGCATATCCGCGAAATCGTCGATTTTGCGGCCATCGATCGCGACCACGACGTCTCCGGGCTGGAAACCGGCGGCTGCAGCCGCGCTGCCCGGCGTCACCGTGTCGACACGCGCGCTCATGGTCTGCTTGCCGTAGACCATGAAAATGCCGCTGAAGATGACGATCGCAAGAATGAAGTTCGCGATCGGGCCCGCGGCAACAACGGCGGCACGCGATGGCAACGGCTGGAAGTTGAAGCTCACCGCGCGCTCCGCCTCGGTCATGGCGGCGGCCGCCTCATGATCGGGCGTACTGGCGACACTCTCGTCGCCGAAGAATTTCACGTAGCCACCGAGCGGGATCGCGGACAGCTTCCAGCGCGTGCCGTGCTTGTCGTTAAAGCCGAGGAGCTCCGGTCCGAAGCCGAGCGAGAACACGAGCACCCTCACGCCGCACCAGCGCGCAACCAGGAAATGGCCGAGCTCGTGGAAGAAGACCACCACGCTGAGCCCGAACACGAACGGAATTCCGTAGTGGGTCACCGGACCACCAAATCCGATGAGCGCCGCAAAAACATCCAACTGCATCACACCCTCATCCCGCCGCAGCGGCGTCCCATCCCACCGTTCCTCCCTAAGATGCCTTTACGGCAATTTCGGGCAAGAGGTCCCGCGCCAGTGATCGCGCAACATGGTCAACGGCGAGCGCCCCGTCGATATCGGCCGGCTCTCCCAACAACCCACGTGCGGCCGCTGCCGCCAGCGTCGCCTCGACCAGCGCCGGAATACCGGAAAAACCCAGTTTTCCGGCAATAAATTCCGCCACGGCAACCTCATCAGCCGCATTAAGCACGGTCGGCGCGGCGCCCCCCGTCTGCATGGCGTGGCGCGCCAGCGCCAGCGCCGGAAACCGTTCCATGTCCGCAGCCTCGAAGGTGAGCGTTGCGACCTGCGCAAGGTCGAGGCGCGCCGCCGGCCCGGCGATGCGCTCCGGCCAGGCCAGGCAATGCGCGATCGGAATGCGCATGTCGGCCGCACCAAGCTGCGCGACCAGAGAGCCGTCACGAAATTCGACGAGACCGTGAACGACCGACTGCGGATGCACGAGGACGTCGATCAAATCCGGTGCAAGTGCAAACAAGTGGTGCGCTTCGATGAGCTCGAGCCCCTTGTTCATCAGCGTCGCGGAATCGACCGTGATCTTCGGCCCCATGGACCAGTTCGGATGCTTGAGCGCCTGCTCCGGTGTTGCCGCACGGATCGCCTCGCGCGACCAGGTCCGAAACGGCCCCCCGGACGCGGTGAGAATAATGCGGCGGACATCCTCGCGGCGGCCCGCTGAGAGCGCCTGGAAGACGGCGTTGTGCTCGGAGTCGACCGGCAGCACGGTGGCGTTGGTCATCGCCGCGCGGCGCATGAACAGGCGTCCCGCGCAGACGAGACATTCCTTGTTGGCGAGCGCGACGGCGGCGCCCCGCTCCACCGCCGCCATGGTCGGCTTGAGACCGACCGATCCGCTGATTGCGGCCATGACCCAGTCCGCCGGGCGCTGTGCCGCCTCGACAAGCGCGGCATCGCCGGCGGCGGCCTCGATACCGGTGCCGGCCAGGCGCTCCTTGAGCTCGGAATAGGCTTGAGCGTCGGCGATCACCGCGAGTCGCGCATTGAGGTCGCGGGCGAGCTGCGCCAGCGCCGCAACGTTGCGCTTGGCGGTGAGCGCTTCAACCGGGAAGCGCTCGCGGTCGCGCTTGATGAGATCGACCGTGCTCGCGCCGACGGAGCCGGTAGCGCCGAGAATGGTGATCCGGCGCTCCGCCATCGCGGGCTTATCCTGTTGACGGGCAAGGGTGGGCGTCATCGGCTCACCATAGCAACAAGCCGTGTGCCGGGGCATCGAAACCGCCACGCGCAAGGCCGGCCAGAGCGGCCAGCAGGCTCGCCGCCCAGAAGCCGTCGAGGCGGTCCATGAAGCCGCCATGCCCGGGGATGAGCTGACTGGAATCCTTGGCGCCGAAATGCCGCTTGAGCGCGGATTCGAAAATATCGCCAGCCTGGGCGACGAGCGACAGCAGCAGCGCAACCGCGCCGACTGCCGGCAGGACCGGAAGGGGCGCAGCCGGCGGCCAAACGAGCTTGATGAGAATGACGGCGAGGATCACCGCGCCCGCGGTACCGCCGATTGCGCCGGACCAGGTCTTCTTCGGGCTCACACGCGGTGCGAGTTTGGGTCCGCCGACCGCACGGCCGACGAAATATCCGAAAACGTCCGTCGCCCACACCACCACGAACAGCATGAGGATTGCGGTCAAGCCGAGCTCGTCGTCCATGCGCAGAATGACGGGTGCGATGAACATGACAGCGGCGTAACAGACGCCGGCGGCGATCCAGATGCGCCGCTCAGCGCGCGCGAAGACGATGGCGGCGAGCGCACCCAGCACGACGATCATCATCGCCACTCCCGGCCGATCACGGCCGGCGATGAGCACGGCGAGTGCGAGCGCCCCAGCCCCGACATAAAAGGTGACCCGCGCGGTCGCGCCGGCAACCAGAGTGGTCCATTCCCAAAGCGTGGCGATAGCGGCAATGCCCCAGAAGATCGCGAATATCCAGCCGCCGAAGAACGCAGTGATGATCGCTGTCGGCGCGAGCACAATGGCGGACAGCACGCGGAACAGCAGATTGTAACGGTCTTGCACGCGCAGTGGCGCAGCCTCGTGCGCAGGGTCGGTTCCGCTCACCGATCAGGACCCTGTTCGCGCGACCAGTCCGCCGAACCGACGCTCGCGGCGCCGATACTCGAGGATCGCCGCTTCCAGCGTGGCGCGATCGAAATCAGGCCAGTAGGTCGGCACGAAAACGAGCTCGCTATAGGCGGCCTGCCACAGCAAGAAGTTCGACAGGCGTTGTTCGCCGCTGGTGCGGATGATCAGATCCGGATCGGGCAAGTCCGCCGCGTCGAGGCGACGCGAGATATGCTCCGCTGTGACTTCATCGGCACGCAGGCGCCCGCCGGCAATATCCTCCGCGATCTGGCTCACCGCGCGCGCAATTTCCTGGCGCGCGCCATAATTAAAGGCGACGACGAGCGTCAAGCCGTCGTTGTTGCGCGTGAGCTCCTCCGCTTCGCTGAGCAGCCGCTCGATATCGGCCTCGAGGTCTCGGCGTTCGCCGATGATGCGCACGCGCACATTATTCTGGTGCAGCTCGGCGAGGTCGTGGCGGATGAAGCGCCGCAACAGCCCCATGAGATCGCGGATCTCGGAAGGCGGCCGCGACCAGTTCTCGGCGCTAAACGAGAAGATGGTGAGCACCGAGATGCCAATTTCTCCGGCGGCGCGCACCGTGCGGCGCAGTGCCTCGACACCGCGGCGATGTCCCTCCCCACGCGGCAATCCGCGCGCCGCCGCCCAGCGCCCGTTGCCATCCATGATGATGGCGACGTGACGGGGGGCTTCGAAATTCGGCGCTTGCGGCAGCTCGACCTCGGACATGGGCGGACCTCACACCGTGAGGATCTCCTTTTCCTTTGCGGCGAGCATATGATCGATGTCGGCGATGGTCTGGTCGGTGAGTTTCTGCACTTCCCCCGACGAGCGCTCGCCGTCGTCCTGGCTGATCTTGTGGTCCTTCTCGAGCTTCTTGAGCACGTCGAGCCCGTCGCGACGCACGTGGCGCACGGCAACGCGCGCGGTTTCGGCATATTTATGCGCGACCTTGACGAGCTCCTTGCGCCGCTCCTCATTGAGCTCGGGAATGCGCAGGCGCAGCGTTTGTCCTTCGGTCGACGGCGTCAGCCCAAGATTGGAATTGGAGATCGCCTTCTCCACCGCGTGCACGAGTGAGCGATCCCAGACCTGCACGGTAATGAGCCGCGGCTCCGGCACGTTCACGGTGGCGACCTGGTTGAGCGGCATATGCGAGCCATAGGCCTCGACCTGGATCGGATCGAGCAGATGCGGCGATGCGCGCCCGGTACGCAGCCCGCCGAGCTCGGTCTTGAGCACGCCGATCGCGCCCTGCATGCGGCGCTTGAGCTCGTTGATGTCGTGTGTCGCGGTCGCCATGGGGGCGCCCCCTCTCGGTTATCGGGCGTCGAAGCGCGGCTTCCTAGCCGCCGACGAATGTCGCGCGGCCCTTGCCGCGCAGCACCGCTTCGATCGCCCCGTCGTCTCGTATCGAGAACACGATGATAGGCATACGGGTTTCCCGGGCAAGCGCGAAGGCCGTGGCATCCATAACCTTGAGGTCCTGCTCGAGCGCCTGCCCGTGCGTCAGCTTTTCATAGCGCTTGGCGTTCGGATCCTTCTTCGGATCCGCGCTGTAGACGCCGTCGACATTGGTGGCCTTGAGCACCGCCTGCGCCGAAAGCTCGGCGGCGCGCAGCACCGCCGTCGTATCGGTTGTGAAGAATGGATTGCCGGTGCCGGAGCCGAGCAGCACGATCCGGTCCTTGCTGAGATGCTTGAGCGCGCGGCCGCGCGTGAAGGTCTCGCAGATCGCAGGCATGGCGAGCGCCGAAAGGGCGCGGGCCGCCTTGCCCTGCCGCTCGATCGCGGCCTCGAGCGCCAGGCAGTTCATCACCGTTGCCAGCATCCCCATGCTGTCGCCAACCGGCCGTGAGACGCCACGCGCGGAAACTTCGACACCACGAAAAATATTGCCGCCGCCGACGACGACCGCAAGCTCGATGCCGAGCTTCGCCGCGGCCACCAGGTCCGCCGCGATCTTGTCGAGCACCGGCTGGTGAATACCGAAGCCTTCAGGGCCGGCGAGCGACTCGCCGGAGATTTTAACGACGACACGTCGATAGGCCGGATCACTCATTCCCGCGATCCTCCATCCGGATCGCGCCAAATGAGCGCGCCGGTCACTAACAAATCAGCCCTGCCCCGCGGCTGCGGCAACCTCGGCGGCAAAATCCGATTCCTGCTTCTCGATTCCTTCGCCGAGAGCATAGCGCACGAAGCCTGTGACCTTTACCGGTCCGCCGATTTTGCCTTCAGCTTCCTTGAGCGCCTGCGCGACCGACTTCTTGTCGTCGAAGATGAATGGCTGCTCGAGCAGCGTCGCTTCCTTGTAGAAGGTCTTAAGCCCGGACTCGACGATCTTCTCGATCACGTTCTCCGGCTTGCCTTGCTGGCGGAATTTGTCGGCGAGCACGTCCTTCTCGCGCTTGACCACGTTCGGGTCGAGCCCCGCCGGATCGAGCGCTTGCGGATTGGCTGAGGCAACGTGCATGGCGATCTGCCGTCCGATCGCAGCGAGCTCGTCGGCCTTGCCGGCCGACTCCAGGCCAACGAGAACGCCGATCTTGCCGAGACCATCGATCACCGAGTTGTGCACATAGCTCGCCACCACGCCCTTGCCGACCGACACGCCGGCGGCACGGCGCAGCGTCATGTTCTCGCCGACCTTGGCGATGGTCTCGGAGATCGTCTCGGCGACGGTGATCGAGCCGGCCTTCGCCGTCTTGAGCTTCTCGATGTCGGTGCCGGCATCGAGCGCCACATCGGCGATCATCTTGACGAGGCCCTGGAACATGTCGTTACGCGCGACGAAGTCGGTCTCCGAATTGACCTCGACAACGACGCCCTTGGTACCCTTAAGCGCCACGCCGATGAGTCCTTCGGCGGCCACGCGGCCAGCCTTCTTCGCCGCCTTGGACAGGCCCTTCTTGCGCAACCAGTCGACCGCGGCCTCCATGTCACCGCCGCTCTCACCGAGCGCCGCCTTGCAGTCCATCATGCCCGCGCCGGTCTTGTCGCGCAGGTCCTTGACCATGGATGCGGAAATGGTCGCCATTGTTCTTGTCCTTGCAGTTCGGCGGGCGCGAGCGTTGCCGCTCGCGCCGCGATGAAGACTATTCCGCCGTGATTTTCTTTGCCTGGGCCACCCAGCCGTCGACACGGCCCGGCAGACCGACTTCCTCGCCGACATTGTGCGCGGCGGTCGGGCTCAACTCGGCGATCTGCCAGTAATGGAAGATGCCGAGATCGTTGAGCTGTTTCTCAATCGCCGGCGACA
Organism: Pseudolabrys sp.; assembly: GCA_035651015.1. Lineage (GTDB taxonomy): Bacteria > Pseudomonadota > Alphaproteobacteria > Rhizobiales > Xanthobacteraceae > Pseudolabrys. Next base: position 161,809 of record DASRGN010000027.1, read on the forward strand.
CGCCCTGGAGCTTCTTCAGATCGTCGGCAACGCCGCGCGGACCTGAAAGTTGCTCGAAACCGAGGTCGCCCACAGCGGGCTGCGTCGGGATCGCCTCAGTGACCGGCTTTTCCGCCGCGCCGACGTCGATGCCGAGCTCACCCTGTGCGCGTGAGATGCCGTCGATCGCCGCTTTGGCAATGAGGTCGCAATAGAGCGAGACGGCGCGGCTCGCGTCGTCGTTGCCCGGGACGACAAAGGTGATGCCGGCCGGATCGCAATTGGTATCCACCACGGCCGCAACCGGAATGCCGAGCCGCTGCGCTTCCTTGATCGCGATGTCTTCCTTGTTCGTGTCGATCACGAACAGGAGGTCGGGTACGCCGCCCATGTCCTTGATGCCACCGAGCGCGCGATCGAGCTTGTCGCGCTCGCGCTGCATGGTGAGACGCTCTTTCTTGGTGTACCCCCCGGCTTCACCACCGTTGAGCATCTCGTCGAGCTTGCGCAGCCGCGAGATCGATCCGGAGATCGTCTTCCAGTTGGTCAGCGTGCCGCCGAGCCAGCGTGAATTCACGTAATACTGCGCGCAGCGCTTGGCCGCATCAGCGATAGCATCCTGCGCCTGGCGCTTGGTGCCGACGAACAGGATGCGGCCGCCCTTCGCCACGGTGTCGCTCACCGCCTGTAGCGCCTGATGCAGCATCGGCACTGTCTGCGTGAGATCGATGATGTGGATGTTGTTGCGCGTGCCGAAGATGAACTCGGACATCTTCGGATTCCAGCGATGGGCCTGATGGCCGAAGTGCACGCCAGCCTCAAGCAGCTGACGCATCGAGAAGTCAGGAACAGGCATTGTGTATTCTCCGGTTGTGCCTCCGCGGACCGTGGACCTTTACGGGCCACCGGACGGCTTCCTGACCCATTGTCGGGGCCAAAACGCCAAGGTCCGCGTGTGAGATGGCCGGGCTTATAGCCATGAGACCCGGCGGAAGCAAGGCAAATAGGCCTGATTTCGCGCCGAACAAGCCCGGAAAGGCCGATTCAGCGCTAAAGCGCCTGCACTTCGATCACTCCGGGCACCGCCTTGATGGCGCCGGCAATCTGCGGGGAGACCTTGAAGCGGCCGGGCAGCTTGACCTCGACCTCGGTCCCCTCCTGCAGCATGAGGACGACGCTGATTTCGCCATCGCCCTTCGGTTCGAGCCGCTTGGCCAGGCCCTCGATCGGCATGGCGTCACGCAGGAACACGCGCAGGCCCTTGTGCAGGTCGGCCGCCGCCGCGTCGAGCAGCTCGACCGATTGGATGCGCGCGCGCACCTCGTCGCCCTGCACCTCGGCGCTCAGGAAGAGGAGCACCGCATTGCCCGGCTCGAGCGTGTCGCGATATTCGGCAAGCCCCTCGGAGAAGATCACCGCTTCGTAGTGGCCGGTCGGATCGGAGAGCCCGATGATGCCCATCTTGCTGCCGGTGCGGGTGCGCCGCTCCATGCGCGAGACGACCGTGCCGGCGACCTTGCCGGCGGTCGCGCCAGCCTTCACCGCGCGGGAGAAATCCGCCCAGGATTGCACGCGCAGCCGCTTGAGCGCTGCAGCATAATCGTCGAGCGGGTGCCCGGTCAGGAAGAAGCCGATCGCGTCGTATTCCTTCTTCAAGCGCTCGGCCGGCAGCCACGGCTCGACGGCCGGCAGCGTGATCACCTCACGCGCGAGCACGCCACCGAACAGCTCGTTCTGCCCGACCGCCGCGGTGTCGTGGGCGCGCTGCGCGCGGCCGAGCACGATATCAACGCCAGCGAAGGCGCGCGCGCGATTGGCCTCAAGCTCATCGAAGGCGCCGGCCGCGGCGAGGCTTTCAAGTACGCGCTTGTTGACGGCGCGCGGATTGATGCGCGAGGCAAAGTCGGTGAGATCGATGAACTTGCCGTCCTTGCGCGCGGCGACAATCGACTCCACCGCCTGTGCGCCCACACCCTTGAGCGCCGACAGCGCATAGATGATGGTCTCGCCATCGACATCAAATGCGACGCCGGAGCGGTTGATCGACGGCTGGTCGAGCTTGATCCCGAGGCGTTCGGCCTCGGCGCGGAATTCCGCAAGCTTGTCAGTGTTGCCCATGTCGAGTGTCATCGAGGCGGCGAGAAACTCCACCGGATAGTTCGCCTTCATGTAGGCTGTCTGATAGGCGACGAGTGCATAGGCCGCCGCGTGGCTCTTGTTGAAGCCGTATTCGGCAAACCGCTCGAGCAGGTCGAAGATTGCGTCCGCCTGCGAACGGGCAACGCCGCGCTCCACCGCACCGGTCACGAAGCGTTCGCGTTGCGCCTGCATTTCGCTGCGGATCTTTTTGCCCATGGCGCGACGCAGCAGATCGGCTTCGCCGAGCGAGTAGCCGGCGAGGATCTGCGCGGCCTGCATCACCTGCTCCTGGTAGATGATGACACCGAAGGTCTCACGCAGCACTGTTTCAAGCTTGGGATGAATGTAGTCCGGCGTCTCCATCCCGTGCTTGCGCGCGCAGTAGGTGGGGATATTGGCCATCGGGCCCGGGCGATAGAGCGCGACTAGCGCGATAATGTCCTCGAAGCGGTCGGGGCGCATATCGAGCAGCGCCCTGCGCATGCCCTGGCTTTCCAGTTGGAAGATACCGACCGCTTCCGCGCGCGCCAGGAGATCGTAGGTCTTCTTGTCGTCAAGTGGGATCGCGGCGAGATCGAGCTCGATGCCGCGCCGGTGCACGAGCTTTACCGCCTTCTCCAGCACGGTCAGCGTCTTCAAGCCGAGGAAGTCGAATTTCACAAGGCCGGCCTGCTCGACCCATTTCATGTTGAACTGGGTGACCGGCATGTCGGACTTCGGGTCGCGATAGAGCGGGACGAGTTGCGACAAAGGCCGATCGCCGATGACGATGCCGGCGGCATGCGTCGACGCGTGGCGCGTGAGCCCTTCGAGCTTTTGCGCGATGTCAAAGGCGCGTTTGACGACGGGATCGCGGTCGCGCTCAGCCTGCAGCCGCGGCTCGTCCTCGATGGCGCGTGACAGCGTCACCGGGTTCGCCGGGTTCTGCGGCACCAGCTTGCACAGCTTGTCGACCTGCCCATAGGGCATCTGCAGCACGCGGCCGACGTCGCGCAGGACACCGCGCGCCTGCAATGTGCCGAAGGTGATGATCTGCGCCACCTGGTCGCGCCCGTAGCGTTCCTGCACATAACGGATCACCTCGTCACGGCGGTCCTGGCAGAAGTCGATGTCGAAGTCGGGCATCGACACGCGCTCGGGATTGAGGAAGCGCTCGAACAGCAGCCCGAAGCGGATCGGATCGAGATCGGTGATGGTCAGCGCGTAAGCAACGAGCGAGCCCGCGCCGGAGCCGCGGCCCGGCCCCACCGGAATGCCTTGCTCTTTCGCCCATTGGATGAAGTCGGAGACGATGAGGAAATAGCCGGGATATTTCATCCCCTCGATGACACCGAGCTCGAAGTCGAGCCGCTCGCGATAATCCTGCTCGCTGCGGCCTTCGGCGATGCCGTGGGCGGCAACACGGCGGACGAGCCCCGCCTCGGCGCGCCGGCGCAGCTCGGCACTCTCGTCGGCTTCGGCGCTGCCGTCGCCCACCGAGAAGCGCGGCAGGATCGGCTTGTGGGTGCGCGGCCGGAATGAGCAGCGCTCGGCGATCTCCACGCTCGAGGCGAGCGCCTCCGGCAGATCGGCGAACAAGGTAGCCATCTCGCGGCGCGTCTTGAAGCGGTGCTCGACGGTGAGCTGACGCCGGTCGGTCTCGGCGACGAGCCGGCCCTCGGCGATGCAGATCAAGGCGTCATGGGCCTCATAATCTTCGTTCTTGGCAAAGAACGGCTCGTTGGTGGCGACGAGCGGGATGCCCTTGTCATAGGCAAGATCGAGCAGCATGCCTTCGCTCGATCGCTCGACGCCCATGCCATGACGCTGCACCTCGATGTAGAGGCGATCGCCGAACAGCCGCTGCAGTGTTTCACAGCGGGTCGCGGCAAGGTGGCTCTGCCCGGCGCCGATCGCCAGATCGAGCGGGCCGTCGGAGCCGCCGGTGAGCGCGATGATGCCGTCAGCTTCATCCTCGAGCCAGGCGAGCTTGAGATGCGGCGCCTCGTGCGGCGGCGTTTCCAGAAAGGCGCGCGAGTTGAGCCGCATCAGGCTGCGATAGCCGGCCTCGCGGGCCGCGAGCAGCACCACACGCGGACGCACCGGCGCGACGCTGGCATTGCGTGGATTCTGCTCCTGGTCGCCGAAATCGACTGCGAGCGCGCAGCCGACGATAGGCTGGATGCCGGAGGACGCCATTTTCTCCGAGAATTCCAGCGCCCCGAACATGTTATCGGTGTCGGTGAGCGCCAGCGCCGGCTGGTGATCGGCCTTCGCCAGCTCAGCGAGCCTGGCGATGGTCAGGGCGCCTTCGAGAAGCGAATAGGACGAGTGCACGTGCAAGTGCACAAAATTGAGTTCGCCGGCCACGCTGGGTGATTCCTTTCAGCGCGATCGTGGGCGGCCGGCCATCGCCTGTCCACCAGCTTTGCCAGAGCGCCACACGCTATACGGCTTTTCCCCAGGGCCCGTTCTCCCGAGGGCAGTCAGAGGGTGCCCAGCACCTGCGCCCAGATGGCAATCATGCCCACAAACAAGGCCAGCGACGTCAGCGCGGCGGCTTCCTGAACCAGACTCCGGAACATTGGCTCCCTCCCCGAACAGAATAGGAACATTGTTCTCATTCTGTTCCAAGAGTCAATCCCAGGTAATGGGTGACCCACTACCCAATCCCAAAGCCAATTCGCAGCATTTCCGCCCGATATTGATGTAAATCAACGCCCGAGGGTTGTGGGCGCGCTATCCAGCAGCCAACGGGAGCGGGCATGTCACAAAGCGTGAAGTTGTTGGATCACGCGCGGCGCTGTTTCGATCTGGCGTCGAAATCGCGTAACCCGACGAATGTCGGCATTTTTGCCGAGCTCGGCCGAGAATATCTGCGGCTGGCGCACGAGGACGCGGCGATCAGCGAGGCCGGGCCGCAGCTGACGCGGCGGGTCGGATAGTTCCGCGGCTACGACAGCTCCACCACCAGGCCTTCGCGCAGGGTGACGCGGCGATCCATGCGCGCCGCGATCTCCATATTGTGGGTGGCGATGATGGTGGCGAGCCCCGAGGCACGCACCAGTTGGCTCAGCGCCGAAAAGACATGATCGGCGGTATGTGGGTCGAGATTGCCGGTCGGCTCGTCGGCGAGAAGAATGCGTGGCGCATTGGCGACCGCGCGCGCGATGGCAACGCGCTGCTGCTCGCCGCCTGACAATTCGGCGGGGCGATGCGTCAGGCGCTCGCGCAGCCCGAGATAACTCAGCAGTTCGACCGCGCGCTTCTTTGCTTCGGAACGCGACAGGCCGCGGATCATCTGCGGCAGGATGACGTTCTCCATCGCCGAGAATTCCGGCAGCAGATGGTGGGATTGGTAGACGAAGCCGATCTCGCTGCGACGGATGCGCGTGCGCTCGGCATCGCTCAAGCCCGACGTAGCGCGGCCGTCGATATAGACCTCGCCGGAATCCGGATGCTCGAGCAGGCCGGTGAGATGCAGCAAGGTCGACTTGCCGGCGCCCGATGGCGCCACCAGCGCCACCGACTGGCCGGGCCACACCGCCAGTTCGGCGCCGCGCAAGATGTCGAGGGCCTCCTCGCCTTGCCGGTAGTGGCGTTCGATCGCCTGCAGATAGATGACCGGGATGTCCTCTCCGGCGGCGGGCGTGGGCGCAGGCTCGTTTTCACTCATAGCGCAGCGCCTCGACTGGATCGAGCCGCGCCGCTCGCCATGACGGATAGAGCGTCGCCAGGAACGACAGCGCGAGGGCCATCACCACGACGGCCGTCGTCTCGCCGGTGTCCATGTCGGCCGGCAGCTTGGACAGAAAATACAGTGTCGGGTCGAACAGCGGCGTGTTGGTGAGCCAGGACAGGAATTGCCGCAGCGACTCGATGTTCAGGCAGATCACCACCCCGAACAAAAATCCCATCAGTGTGCCGAACACGCCGATCGAAGCGCCGGTGATCAGGAACACGCGCATGATCGAGCCCTGTGTCGCACCCATGGTGCGCAGGATGGCGATGTCCGAGCCCTTGTCCTTCACCAGCATGATCAGGCCGGAGACGATGTTGAGCGCGGCGACGAGCACGATCAGCGTCAGGATCAGGAACATCACATTGCGTTCGACCTGTAGCGCGTTGAAGAAGGTCGCGTTGCGCTGGCGCCAGTCGATCATGAAGATCGGCCGGTTGGCCGCCTCGGTCACCGCCTTACGGAAGCGGTCGATGCGGTCGGGATTATTGGTGTAGACCTCGATCGCCGTGACATCGCCAGAGCGATTGAAATAGGCCTGCGCTTCCTTGATCGGCATGAACACGAAAGCGGCATCGTATTCCGACATGCCGATCTCGAACACGGCGGCGACCTTGTAGGCCTTGATGCGCGGCGTCGTTCCCATCGGCGTCACCGCGCCGCGTGGCGCTACAAGCGTTACGCTATCGCCGGCGCGCAGCGACAGTTGATCGGCGAGCCGCCGCCCGATGGCGACGCCCTGCCCTTCGTCGAAACCGTCGAGCGTGCCCTGCTTGATGTTGTTGGCGATTGAGGGAAGCTTGGAGAGGTCTTGCAGGCGGATGCCGCGCACGAGCACGCCGCTAGCGTTGAACGGTGAAGAGGCCAGCGCCTGGCCTTCCACGATCGGCGCGGCGAGCCGAATGCCGTCGACCTTCGAGATGCGCTCGGCCACCTGCTCCCAATCGGTCAGCGGCGACTCCAGCGGCTGGATCAGCAGATGGCCGTTGAGCCCGAGGATCTTGTCGAGGAGCTCTTTTCGGAATCCATTCATGACCGCCATGACGATGATCAATGTCGCCACGCCGAGCATGATGCCGAGGAAGGAAAAGCCGGCGATGACCGAGATAAAGCCTTCCTTGCGCCGCGCGCGAAGGTAGCGCAGCGAAATCATCCATTCGAACGGAGAGAAGGCGCGCGTCCCGGAAGGCTCGGTCATCGAATCTCTTATGTCCCCGACCCCGGGATTTTCACACGATTCCGGCTAATTCAAGCCAGCATCGCATCCCGAAGGGCTGGATAACGCACAGAATTCATGCGGTTAGACGTGCAATCGCGTCGTCGACGCTCATCAATTCACGGCGACCATCGGCCCGGCGCTTCACCTCAACCTTGCCTTCGGCCAGTGAACGCGGACCAACCAGCACCTGCCAGGGCAAGCCGATCAAGTCGGCGGTGGCGAATTTGGCGCCGGGACGTTCGTCGAGATCGTGATAGAGCACATCGACGCCCTTGCCTTCGAGCGCGGCATAAAGCCGCTCGCAGGCAGCGTCGGTCTCCGAAGACCCCTGCTTGAGGTTGAGCAGCGCCACGCGAAATGGCGCCACCGGCTCCGGCCAGATGATGCCGGCATCGTCATGCGAGGCTTCGATGATGGCGGCAACCAGCCGGCTCGGGCCAATGCCATACGAGCCCATGTGCACCGGCTTCTCGACGCCCTCCGGTCCGGCCACCACCGCCTTCATCGGCTCGGAATATTTGGTGCCGAAATAGAAGATGTGGCCGACCTCGATGCCGCGCGCCGAGACCTGCTTGTCGGCCGGCAGCGCCGCGAACGCTTCCGGGTCGTGCTTCTCCGACGTCGCAGCATAGAGCGAGGTCCATTTGTCGACGATGCCCTGCAGAGCGCCGACGTCGTCGAATTTCACGTCGGGTCCGGGCACCGGGAAATCCAGATAGTCCTTGTGGCAGTAGACTTCGCTCTCGCCAGTCGAGGCGAGGATGATGAATTCGTGCGAGAGATTGCCGCCGATCGGCCCCGTGTCGGCGACCATCGGGATCGATTTCAATCCGAGCCGCGCAAAGGTGCGCAGATAAGCGACGAACATCTTGTTGTAGGAGTGCCGCGCGCCGTCCTGGTCGACGTCGAAAGAATAGGCGTCCTTCATCAGAAACTCGCGGCCTCGCATCAGCCCGAAGCGCGGACGCACCTCGTCGCGGAATTTCCACTGGATGTGATAGAGATTGAGCGGGAGATCCTTGTACGAGCGCACATAGGCGCGGAAGATCTCTGTGATCATCTCCTCGTTCGTCGGTCCATAGAGCATCTCGCGCTCGTGACGGTCCTTGATGCGCAGCATCTCCTTGCCGTAGTCGTCATAGCGTCCGCTCTCGCGCCACAGCTCCGCCGACTGGATGGTCGGCATCAGCATCTCGACGGCGCCGGAGCGGTTCTGCTCCTCGCGCACGACGGCACTGACCTTCTGCAGCACGCGAAGGCCGAGCGGCAGGAACGCATAGATGCCGGCCGCCTCCTGGCGCATCATGCCGGCGCGCAGCATGAGCCGATGGGAGACGATCTCGGCTTCTTTCGGCGTCTCGCGAAGAAGCGGCAGGAAGTAGCGGGAAAGGCGCATGAAACGGGGTCCTGAATCGGTGCTGGAGTGAAAGCCAATCAATTGACAAAAGACAAGGAAAATAGCGTTTAACGGCCGGAATATTCGACCGGCGACACGGATTTATGGCTATGCTGCCGCGCGACTGACAGGGCTTCAATGCCGCGAACCAGGCGCCTCCTTGCGATCGTCTTGATCTACGCCATGGCGTTCCATGGCGTGCTCACGGCGTTTGCGCCGGCCGCGCTCGCGGCTCCGTTCGATCCGCTGGCGGTCACCTGCCTGCATGACGGCGCCTCGACCGACGAAGGTCTTCCGTCGGGCACGTCGAGCGCCTGTGAGCACTGTATCCTTTGCGCGGCAAACGCCGCACCGGTGATGACCGCGCAGGTCATTGGCGTGCTCGTGCGCCATGCGACACAAGCCGGCCCGCAACTGCCTGATCGCGCCGCCCCGCCACACCCGGCGCTCGCCTTCGACCAACGCACACTCCGTGGACCGCCGCTCGCCTGAGCAACGCGGCCGCCTAGGCGGCCACGAGCAGCGATCCATCAACGGAGTGTTACCTCATGTTTCGGCAGTCCATGCCGCCAGCGCTCTCAGCGCTGGTCATTTCCTGCGTTCTCGCCGTTTCCGCGGCGGCCCACGAAATCGTCGGCAACCGGTTCTTCCCGGCTACGCTTGCGGTCGACGATCCCGGCGTCAACGACGAGGCGGCGATCACCCTCTCCGCCACCAAGCTCAACGGCGACGATCCGTCCTCGGCCTTTCGTCAGCTCGACATCCAAGGTGAATTCTCCAAGCGCATCACCGAGGATTTCGGCATCTCGATCGGGCCGATCTGGAGCCGTCTCAGCGCGCCGGGCGGCCCTTTGGGCACCGGGGCGAGCGGCTTCCAGAACCTGGAGACCACTTTCAAATACCGGCTGTATAAGAATATCGAGCACGAGTTCGTCATGTCGGCCGGGCTCAGCATTGAATGGGGCGGCAGCGGCGCGCAGGGCGTCGGCGCCGAACGATTCAGCCATTATGTGCCCACCTTCTACTTCGGAAAGGGATTTGGCGACCTGCCGGACTCGCTGAGTTTCGCGCGACCGCTCGCGATTACGGGGGTCGTCGGCTACTCTGTCCCGGCAACGACAGCACATATGATCCTCGATCCGGCCAGCGGCCAGCCGACGGGTGACACCGAATTCCACGCGCGCGTCCTGCAGTGGGGTGCGACGCTCCAGTACAGCATGCCTTACCTGAAATCGGCGGTCGTCGATCTGCAGCTGCCGGATTTCATCAATCACCTGATCCCGATCGTCGAAGCGTCATTCCAGACGCCGGTCGCCAACACTCTGACCTCAGGCACCGTCATGACAGGCACGGTCAATCCGGGATTGATCTACGTGGGGCGCACCTATCAGGTCGGGGTCGAAGCCATGATCCCGATCAACCCGCAGAGTGGTGCGAATGTGGGCGTGCTCGCGCAACTGCATCTCTATCTCGACGATTTGTTCCCCCGCTCTATCGGCCGGCCGTTGTTCGCCGACCGGACCGCCACCGCCACAGGGAGGCCGACCTTCGGCCCATGACATGAAACGATTTGCTATTCTCCTGACATCGATTTTGCTGCTTGCAGGCGCCGAGGTGCACGCCCATGCAATGCTCGAGCAAGCCAATCCGCGCGTCGGCAGCACGATCAAAGGCTCGCCGCAGCGGATCACGCTGACCTTTACGCAAAAGCTCGAAGGCGCGTTCAGCAGCATCAGCGTCACCAACGCCAGCGGCGCTCGCGTCGACGCCGGCAAGGCGCAGGTCGACGCGAGCAATCCGACGGTCTTGCAGGTCGGCGTGAAGTCGCTCGCGGCAGGGACCTACAAAGTGCAATGGAAAGTCCTCTCGGTCGATACGCACACGACGCAGGGCTCATTCTCCTTCACGGTCGCGCCTTGAGCCATCAGACACGCCGATGACCGATCTCCTCGTCATTGCCAGAGCCGTGCATTTCGCGGCAACGATCTCGGTCCTCGGCACCGTCGCGTTCGAAGTCTGCGTGCTCACACCGGCGCTGCGCCAGATGGTGACGCCTGCGGACACGCCTGCACTGTCACGCAGGCTACGTTGGCTGGCGATGCTGAGCTTGATCGTCGCCGTGATTTCGGCCGCGGCGTGGCTCGCTCTCTTTGCCGGTGCAATCGGTGCCGCGGACGCTGATCCCTGGCGGCTGGGTGTGACCGTCTTGACGCAAACGCAATTCGGCCGCGTCAGCCTTCTGCGGCTCGCGATCGCCGTCGTGCTCGGCATCCTGATCGCGGGCCCTTCCGCGATCGGCAGCGCGCGACGAGCGACAATGCTCGCGTTGGCGACACTGTTCGCGGTTGGGCCGGCCGCCAGCGGTCATGCCGGCGCGGTTCCCGGGAGCGCGGGGCTGCTCACGACGGGTGGCGATGTGCTCCACATCGCTGCAGCCAGCTTCTGGCTCGGTGGGTTGTTGCCCCTGGTTCTTGTGCTCGCGCGTGCACGGCGTGCATCCGACCCAGCCTGGGGTTCTCTCGCGACCGAGAGCACGCAACGCTTTTCGCTCTTCGCCATCGCCGCGGTGGGAACGCTTATCATCACCGGACTGATCAATGCCGTGATGCTGGTCGGCAGCATCGAGCTGATCTTCTCAACCCCTTACGGACGGGTCCTGGCGATCAAGATTGCCCTGTTCTTCGTCATGCTCTGTTTCGCGGCAGTCAATCTGCTCACCCTGACACCGGCATTACCGAAAATACCGGCGCTCGCCGGTCTGCAACGCAACACCATTGCCGAGGCCGGTCTCGGGATTGCCGTGATCACGCTGGTCGGCCTGCTCGGCACACTGCCGCCTGCGGCACATCATCATGTGCAAACAAATGATCCGACGAGCGATACCGCTTTCGTGCACCTCCATGGCACGGCGGGAATGGCGGAGGTCACGATCACGCCGGGTCATCCGGGACCCGTCGATGTCAAAGTATCGCTGCTTGCCGAAGACTTCGCGCCGCTCGCCGCACGTTCGGTGATCCTGACTTTGTCGAACAAATCCGCGGGCTTCGCGCCGCAACTACACCCCGCTACAGAGATCGAAGAGGGTAGGTGGCGTGTGGACGGGCTTACCATTCCCGCTGCCGGCGCCTGGGATCTCGTGGTCGAAGCCGACCTCGACGGCACGCGAAAGCTGAATCTCGACGGTCCTGTGCTGATCGAGCCGTAGGTCAGTGTCACGACGTCCCACGATGCGGAATAATGATGACAACGGAAAAACGATCCGTTAGGTTTTTGCCGCCGCGTGATTGGGAATCCCGGCTTGCCAAGAACCGGAAGCCCTGGCGTGCGGTCCAAGTCTTGGGAGGAAGAGTCCAACTGGCGCGTTCATCCGCTGCCGCCTCAGAAAACAAAAACGCTGAGGACAAGGACTAAGACATCTGTGAGCAGGGCATCCGCCCTGCTCTTTTTTTGTTCCGCGCGCCTCCTGCTTTTCGCGATTCAACGCCCGCGCTAGCGCGGGGGACCAAGTGCCGCCGGAAAATCCTCCAGCGTGACGAGCTTGTATTGATAGATCACGAAGCACGCCGCAAAGATTGCGGTGGCGATCACCGTGGTCCAGATCAGCTTGCGCGCCAGCCGCGGCAGCACCGGCGCGCCGGGATCGGTCCCCGGCGAGACCTCGCCGCTCTCCTCCTGGCTGCGAATGCCGAAGGGCAGCGTGGCGAACAGCACGATCCACCAGATGAGGAAATAGATCGCGACTGCGGTGGTGGGCTTCATGCTTCGGCTCAGGCCTGTTCCAACTCAACCAGCGTGCCGCAGAAATCCTTCGGGTGCAGGAACAGCACCGGCTTGCCGTGGGCGCCGATCTTGGGCTCGCCATCGCCCAGTACGCGCGCGCCATCCTGCTTGAGCTTGTCACGCGCTGAACGGATATCGTCGACCTCGTAGCAGACGTGGTGAATGCCACCGTCGGGGTTGCGCTCGAGGAACTTGGCGATGGGCGAGTTCTCGCCGAGCGGTTCGAGCAGTTCGATCTTGGTATTCGGCAAGGTGATGAACACGGTGGACACGCCGTGATCCGGCTGCGGCACTCTCTCTGAAACCGTCGCGCCCAGCGTATCGCGATAGACCGCGGCGGCCTTGGCAATGTCGCGCACGGCAATGGCGACGTGATTGAGCCGTCCAATCATCATGAATGTGTCCCTGCGGCGATCCGAAACTATACCGTGAGCACGTGCACGTGGCACATGGGCTTCTTGCCCCAGGCTTGCGCCACGGCGCCGCGCACACCGCTGCGCACCGCCTCGGCGACCGCATCAGGATCACGGCGGCGAGGACGCGGCAGCGTCTCGAAGGTCTCGAGCACCGCGTCGTGCACGATGTCCGACATTGTCCGTCCGGCGGCGTCGGCTTCCGGGATGCCGATGAGATCGATTTCCGGATCGGCCGCAAGCTCGCCGCGCTCGGTGAGCGCCAACGCTACGGAGATGGCGCCGACAAAACTCAGGCGGCGGCGATCGGCGACGGTGCGCGCTTCCGCGGCAATCACCAGACGACCATCCTTATAGAGCCGCCCTGCCGGCACCTCGTCGATGATGCCGGCCTGCGGCGCCAGCCGCACCAGATCGCCGTTGCGGCAAACAAGAACCTCAGGCACGCCGACGCGACGCGCGAGCGCCGCATGCTCGGCGAGGTGCAGCGCCTCGCCATGCACCGGCATGAGCAGGCGTGGCTTTACCCACGAGATCATCTCTTCGAGCTCGGCGCGGCGCGGATGGCCGGACACATGCACCGGATGCGTGCGGTCGGTGATCACCTCGATGCCCTGCTCGATCAGTCCGTTGAGGACACGGCCGACCGCCTTCTCGTTGCCCGGAATGGTGCGCGCGGAGAAGATGACGCGATCGCCTCGCGACAGTGTCACCTCCGGATGCTGATCCTCGGCAATGCGGGCGAGTGCCGCGCGCGGTTCGCCCTGGCTGCCGGTGCACAGCGCCACGACCTTGTCAGGCGGCAGATAGCCGTACGCATCAACGCCGCGGAAATCCTGGACGCCATCGAAATAGCCGGTCTCGCGCGCGACCTGCACCACGCGCTCCATGGCGCGGCCGACAAGCACCACCTCGCGATCGGCCGCGCGCGCCGCCTCCGCCACGGCGCGCAGTCGCGCCACGTTGGAGGCGAACGTCGTCACCGCGACCCGGCGTGGCGCACTTTTGATCAGCGCGGCAATCGTCTTAGCAACCTCGGCTTCCGACGGTGAGCGGCCTTCGCGCACCGCATTGGTGGAATCGCCGACCAGAGCGAGGCAGCCTTCGTCGCCGAGCTGGCGCAGCTTGGCTTCATCGGTCGGCAAGCCGAGGATCGGGGTCGGATCGAGCTTCCAGTCGCCGGTGTGCAGCATCGCGCCTGCCGGCGTGCGGATGATCAGCGCATTCGATTCCGGGATAGAATGCGCGACATTGACGAATTCGACGTCGAACGGCCCGACATTAAAGCGACCACCGAGCGGGATCACCTTGACGTCAACCTCCGGCGCGCCCGGCTCGCTGCGCCGCTTGGATTCAAGCAGCGCCGCGGTGAATGGCGTCGCGTAGACCGGCACTTTGAGCCGTGGCCACAGGTCGAGCAGCGCACCGAAATGGTCCTCATGTGCGTGCGTCAGCACGATGCCGAGCAGGCTGCGGCGTTCCTCTTCCAGGTAGCGAATGTCAGGCAGGATGAGATCGACGCCTGGCAGATGCTCCTCTGCGGCAAAGGACACGCCGAAATCGACCGCGAGCCAGTTGCGGCGGCGCTCCTCGCCGAAGCCGTAGATCGACAGATTCATGCCGATTTCGCCGACCCCGCCAAGCGGCGCAAACACCAGCTCCGAGCGACCATTCGCCATCAGGCGCCCCGCGCGTTGAGCGGCTGCACTTCACCTGCGGCAATCGCCTCGATGGCGCCACCGGCCTGCTCGAGCAGCAGATGCCCGCTGGCATCAAGGCCCGCGAAATGGCCGTCGAGCTCACGGTCCGGCAGCCGCACGCGGATCGGCTCGCCGACGCCGCTCGCCCGCGCCAGCCAATCAGCGCGGGTCTGCGCAAAGCCAGCGCCGGCATTCCACTGCGCGAGGCGCCGCAACATCGCCCCCGACAAGCCGGCAAACAGCGTCTCCGCCATAACGGCCATACCGGCAGCCGCGAGATCGGTTGCCGGATAAGCAGTCTCGCTTGGGTGGCTGATGCAGTTGACCCCGATCCCAACCGCCACCGCGAGAGGTGGTCCGCCCTCGCCTTCGATCAGGATCCCAGCGACCTTAGCGCCTGCAAGAAGGACGTCATTCGGCCATTTCAGCGTCAGGGGAAGCTGCGTCGCCTGCGTGCCGATCGCATCGTGCACCGCGAGCGCGCTGACAAAAGCCAGCTCTGGCGCGCGAGCCGGCGGCAGGCCGGTCACCAAGAGGCTCGCATAGAGATTGCCGGGCTCGGAGACCCAGGGTGCGCCGCGACGACCGCGCCCAGCGCTCTGGCTGCGCGCCGTCACCCAGAGTGGTCCGCGTTCGCCGACGCGCGCAAGTGCGATTGCCTCGGCGTTGGTCGAGCCGACCGCATCATGGGCGATGAGCTTGACGCCAGCCGCCTCGGCCTGCGGATCGAGATGCATCCCTTAGAAGAGCGACTTCGCCGCCGCGGTTGCCGCATCGAGCAGCGGCGACGGATAGACGAAGAACACGATGTTGAAGAGCCCGGCGAGACCGAGCACGGCGCCGATCGATGCCGGAGTGCGCTCAAAGACGGGCGCGGGCTCATCGAAGAACATCACCTTGATGATGAGCAGATAGTAGTAAGCGCCGACCACGCTGGTGATGACGCCGACCACCGCAAGCGTGAACAGCCCGGCTTTGATGGCGGCCAGGAACACATAATATTTGGCGAAGAATCCAGCGAGTGGCGGGATGCCGGCCATGGAGAACAGCAGCATCGCCAGCAGGAATGCCATCAACTTGCGGGTGCGCGCGAGCCCGGCGAGATCAGAAATCTGCTCGACCATGCCGTCGCTCCGCCGCATCGCCAGGATGACGGCGAATACGCCGAGCGTCATGCTCATATAAATCGCGATGTAGACGAGCACGCCCTGCACGCCTTCGGCGGTGCCTGCCGCGAGGCCGACCAGCGCGAAGCCCATATGGCCGATCGAGGAATAGGCCATCAGCCGCTTGATGTTGCGCTGCCCGATCGCCGCAAAAGCGCCGAGCGCCATAGAGGCGATGGCGACGAAGACCACGATCTGCTGCCACTGCACGGTGATGCCGGGGAACGCCACGATCGTGGCGCGCACGAACATGGCGATGCCGGCGACCTTGGGCGCAGCGGCGAAGAATGCGGTGACCGGCGTCGGCGCACCTTCATAGACGTCGGGTGTCCACATGTGGAACGGCACCGCGGAAATCTTGAAGCAGAAGCCGACGAACAGAAACACCAGCCCGAAGATCAGGCCGATGCCACCGTGGCCGGCAGCCTGCGCGATGCCGGTGAAGCTCACAGTGCCGGTAAACCCATAGACCAGCGAGGCGCCGTAGAGCAGCATTCCTGACGACAGCGCACCGAGCACAAAATATTTCAGCCCCGCTTCGGTCGAGCGCACGGAGTCGCGATCGCTGGCGGCGACGACATAGAGCGCGAGGCTCATCAGCTCAAGACCGAGATAGAGGGCAATCAGGTCCGCGGCCGAGATCAGCATCATCATGCCGAGCGTCGAGAGCAGGATCAGCACAGGGAATTCGAAACGCTGCTGCGCCTGATGGCGCTGATAGTCGAGCGAGAGCACGATCGCCGCCGCCGAGCCAATCACCGCCAAAAGCTTGAGAAACCTGGAGAAATCGTCGACGACGAAGCTGCCGCCAAACACCGCGACCCGGCCCGGATGGAAGATGACGATGAGGAAGCCGACAGCGATGAGCAGGATCACCGACAGTGTATTGGTGCCTGACGCCGTCTTGTCCTTGCCAAACGCGCCGAGCATCAACAGCAGCATGGCGCCGCAGGCGAGCACGAGCTCGGGCAGAACCGGTGCGAGATTGAGCGACTGCAACGCATTCATGGGTCCGCTCACTCCGCCTTCAGCGCGGTCTTGGTCGACTTCAGCGCGTGTTGATAGTTGTCGAGCAGTTGCGCCACCGATGCCGCCGACATGTCGAGCACTGGCTTCGGCACCACGCCGAACAGGATGGTGAGTGCGACGAGCGGCACGAAGATCACACCCTCGCGCAACCCGATGTCGCGGATCATCGCGAGGCTCGGCCTGGTCAGCGGACCGAATACGATCTTGCGATAGAGCCATAGCGCATAGGCCGCGGAGAGGATGGTGCCGAGCGTCGCCAGCACCGCGACATTGACGTTGATCTTGAAGGTGCCGATCAGCGTCAGGAATTCGCCGACGAAGCCGGACGTGCCGGGCAGCGCCACATTGGCCATGGTGAACACCATGAAGATCGCGGCGTACAGCGGCATGCGGTTGACCAGTCCGCCATAGGCGGCGATCTCACGCGTATGCATGCGGTCGTAGACGACGCCGACGCAGAGGAATAGTGCGCCGGAGACGATGCCGTGGGAGATCATCTGGAAGATGCCGCCGGCGACCCCCTGCGCGGTGGCGGCGAAGATGCCCATGGTGACGAAACCCATATGCGCCACCGACGAATAGGCGATGAGCTTCTTCATATCCTCCTGCATCAACGCCACCAGCGAGGTGTAGATGATGGCGACGACGGAGAGCGTGAAGATCAGCGGCGCGAAGTCATGCGAGGCTTGCGGGAACATCGGCAGCGAGAAGCGCAGGAAGCCGTAGCCGCCCATTTTCAGCAGGATCGCAGCGAGGATCACCGAGCCTGCCGTCGGCGCCTCGACATGCGCGTCGGGCAGCCAGGTGTGCACCGGCCACATCGGCATCTTCACCGCGAACGAGGCGAAGAAGGCGAACCAGGCCCACTGCTGCAGCCCGACCGGGAAGCCGTGGCGCAACAGCGTCGGGATATCGGTCGTGCCGGCTTCCCAATACATCGCCATGATGGCGAGCAGCATCAGCACCGAGCCGAGCAGCGTGTAGAGGAAGAACTTGAAGCTCGCATAGACGCGGCGCGGACCTCCCCATACGCCGATGATCAGGAACATCGGAATGAGGCCGCCCTCGAAGAACAGATAGAACAGCACCAGATCGAGTGCCGCGAAGGTGCCGACCATCAGCGTCTCGAGCACCAGGAAGGCGATCATGTACTCCTTCACACGGCGCTGGATCGAGGTCCAGCTGGCGAGGATGCAGAGCGGCATTAGCGCCGCGGTCAGGATCACGAAGGGCAGCGAAATGCCGTCGACGCCCATGTGGTAGGTCGAGAAGCCCCCCATCCACGGGTGTTTCTCGACAAACTGGAATTCCGCCGAGCTCATGTCGAAGCGCCACACCATGACCAGCGAGACGGCGAAGGTGACGAGGGTCGTCCACAGCGCGATCCAGCGCGCGGTGCCTTTGCCGAGCTTGCCGTCGCCGCCCATCAACATGATGAGCAACGCGCCGACGAGCGGCAGGAACGTGGTGACGGAGAGGATGGGCCAGGTCATCAGTGCACCCCTCCGAACATGAACCAGGTGATGAAGGCGGCGGCGCCGATGAGCATGGCGAAGGCGTAGTGATAGAGGTAGCCGGTCTGCAGCCGCACGACGTTGCGCGTGACGTCGAGCACGCGCGCGGACACGCCGTCAGGTCCAAAGCCGTCAATCAGCCAGCCGTCGCCGCCCTTCCAGAGCAGCCGTCCCAGCCACTTCGCCGGCTTGACGAAGATCGCGTCGTAAATCTCGTCGAAGTACCACTTATTGAGCAGGAACTGGTAGAGCACCTCATGCTGACGCGCGAGTTCGACCGGGATGTCGGGCCGGCGGATGTAAAACTGCCAGGACACCAAGAAGCCGAGAACCATCATCCCGGTCGCGAGCAGGCCGAATGTCCACGGCAGGTGCTCCATCTCCTCGACAAGGCTGGCATTGCCTTTGACAGCGATCGATTCACGGAAGAAGCCCTCGATCCCATGACCGGCGAAAATTTCCCGCACCGGGAAGCCCGCGAATAGTGAACCGAAGGCGAGGATCCCGAGCGGGACCAGCATCACCATCGGGCTCTCATGCGCGTCGCGATGATGCTTGCGGTCATGCGGTTCGCCATGGAACGTCTTGAAGATCAGGCGCCAGGAATAGAACGAGGTCAGCGCTGCGCCGACGACCGTGCACAGGAAGGCATAGAGGGCCATCGGGTTGTGCGACACGAAGGCCGCTTCGATGATGCCGTCCTTGGAATAGTAGCCCGCGGTCATCGGGAAGCCGGTGAGCGCCAGTGTGCCGATGATCATCACCGCGTAAGTGAACGGAATGCGATCCTTGAGCCCGCCCATATTGCGGATGTCCTGCTCGTGATGCATCGCGTGGATCACAGAGCCCGAGCCTAGGAACAGCAGCGCCTTGAAGAAGGCGTGGGTAAACAGGTGGAACATGCCCACCGAATACGCCCCGACGCCCATAGCCACGAACATGTAGCCGAGCTGCGAGCAGGTCGAATAGGCGACGATGCGCTTGATATCGTTCTGCACGAGGCCAATGGTTGCGGCGAACAGCGCCGTGGTGGCGCCGATGAAGGTGACGAAGGCGGCCGCCGTCGGAGAAAGCTCGAAGAGCGGCGACAGCCGCGCCACCATGAATACGCCCGCGGTGACCATCGTCGCGGCATGGATTAGGGCCGACACGGGCGTCGGGCCCTCCATGGCGTCAGGCAACCAGGTGTGCAGCAGGAACTGCGCCGACTTGCCCATGGCGCCCATGAACAGCAGCAGGCAGATGAGCGTCATCGCCGGCGCGTGGTAGCCGAAGATGACGATGGTCTTGCTGGTGAGCGCCGGCGCGCCGGCAAATACAGTATCGAAGTCGACAGCCCCGATCATCATATAGACGCCGAAGATGCCGAGCGCGAAGCCGAAATCGCCGACACGGTTGACGATGAAGGCCTTGATCGCCGCCGCGTTCGCCGAAGGCCGCTCGTACCAGAAGCCGATGAGGAGATAGCTGGCAAGGCCGACGCCTTCCCAGCCGAAGAACAGCTGCACCAGGTTGTCCGCCGTCACCAGCATCAGCATGGCGAAGGTGAACAGCGACAGATAGGCGAAGAAGCGCGGCCGGTGCGGATCCTCGTCCATGTAGCCGATGGAATAGAGGTGCACGAGCGAGGAAACGGTGTTGACGACGACCAGCATCACCGCGGTGAGCGTGTCGATGCGCAGCGCCCAGTCGACCTTGAGATCGCCGACAACGAACCAGGGAAACAGCTCGACGCGCGTGTCCTGGTGCGCGAAGCCGACCTGCACAAAGGCGATCCAGGACAGGATGGCGCAGATGATGAGCAGCGTCGTGGTGATCAGCTCGGCCGAGCGCGAGCCAACCGCCGCCGGCACCTGCGGGTGGTCGTGATCGTCATGCGGCTCATCATGCGCGACGTGGATATGCGCCGCTTCGGCATGCACGGCGGGCGCGCCGTGGCCGTGATGCGGGCCGGTGTCGGTCGCGCTGTCGTCTGCACCCGGCTCCGGCGCCTGGCCGGGATGCCGAGCGTTGGCGCCGAAAATCGCAATCAACCCGGCGAGAATGGCGCCGAGCAAAGGCAGAAAGACGATCGCCTGATACATCGAGCTTTCAGCCTTTCATCAGATTGATGTCTTCGACCGCGATCGAGCCGCGGTTGCGGTAATAAACGACGAGGATGGCGAGGCCGATCGCTGCTTCTGCCGCGGCGACCGTGAGTACCAAGAGCGCATAAATCTGACCGACGATGTCGCCGAGATGCGTGGAGAAGGCGATCAGATTGATGTTGACCGCGAGCAGGATGAGCTCGATCGACATCAGGATGACAATGACGTTCTTCCGGTTGAGGAAGATGCCGAAGATCCCGAAGGTGAACAGGATCGCGGCGACTGCGAGGTAATGCCCGAGCCCGATGATCATGGCGCGCCTTCCTGCAGCCCCTGCCCTGACTGCACCTTGCGGATCTCGATGGCGGTCGCCGGCGTACGCGAGACCTGCGTGGGTATGCTCTGCCGGCGCACCCGCGTCTTGTGCTGCAGCGTGAGCACGATGGCCCCGATCATGGCGATCAGCAGCACCACGCCGGCGGCCTCGAAGTAGTAGACATAGCGCGTATAGAGCACCATTCCGATCGCCTCGGTGTTGGTGACATTGGCCATGTCCGGGATCGGCGCGGTGATGGTTTTCAGCACGCCGGGATTGATCGACCACCCCCCGACGACGAGAAGAAGCTCGGCGAGAAAGATGAAGCCGACGACAGCTCCGATGGGAAGGTATTGCAGGAAGCCCTGGCGCAGCTCGGCGAAATCGACGTCGAGCATCATCACCACGAACAGGAACAGCACGGCGACGGCGCCGACATAAACGACGACCAGGATCATCGCCAGGAACTCGGCGCCCATGAGAACGAACAGCCCTGCCGCGTTGACGAAGGCGAGGATCAGAAACAGCACCGAGTGCACCGGATTGCGCGAAGCGATGACCATGAAGGCCGACGCTACGCAGATGCCGGCGAACAGATAAAAGAATAGCGCGGGCAGGATCATCGGGCTTACCTGTACGGCGCGTCGAGCGCGATGTTCTTCGCGATCTCGCGCTCCCAGCGGTCGCCGTTCGCTAGCAATCGCTCCTTGTCGTAATAGAGCTCCTCGCGGGTCTCGGTGGCGAACTCGAAATTCGGCCCTTCGACGATGGCGTCGACCGGACAGGCCTCCTGGCAGAGCCCGCAATAAATGCACTTCACCATGTCGATGTCGTAACGCGTGGTGCGCCGCGTGCCGTCGTTCCTTCGCGGCCCCGCCTCGATGGTGATCGCCTGCGCCGGACAGATCGCCTCGCACAGCTTGCAAGCGATGCAGCGTTCTTCGCCATTCGGATAGCGGCGCAGCGCGTGCTCGCCGCGGAAGCGCGGTGAGATCGGGCCCTTCTCGAACGGATAGTTCAGCGTCGGCTTCGGCTTGAAGAAATAGCGCATGCCGAGGAAGAAGCCGGTGACGAACTCCCAGAGGAAGATGCCTTTGGCGACGCGATCGAGTGTCATTGCGTCCTCACTTCGGCGCCAGATTGGCGAATTGCAGCACCGCTGCAACGATTACGACCATGGCCAGCGACAGCGGCAGGAACACCTTCCAGCCGAGCCGCATCAACTGGTCGTAGCGGTAGCGCGGCACGATGGCCTTCGCCATGGCGAACAGGAAGAAGAAGAACAGCGCCTTGAGCGTGAACCAGATCACGCCCGGCACCCAGGTGAACGGCACGAATGGGATCGGCGACAGCCAGCCGCCGAGGAAGAAGATCGTGCCCATGGCGCACATGGTGCCGATGGCCACGTACTCACCGAGCATGAACATCATGTAGGGCGTCGAGCCGTATTCGACCATGAAGCCGGCCACGAGCTCGGACTCGGCTTCGACGAGATCGAAGGGCGGCCGGTTGGTCTCGGCGAGTGCGGATACGAGGAACACCACGAACATCGGGAACAACGGCAGCCAGTACCAACCGAACAGGCCGTATCTGGTGTCCTGTGCATCGACGATGGCGGAGAGATTGAGCGAGCCGGCGCACAGCAACACGGTGATGATGACGAAGCCGATCGAGACTTCGTAGGACACCATCTGCGCGGCGGAGCGTAACGCGGCAAGGAACGGGTATTTCGAGTTCGACGCCCAGCCCGCCATGATGATGCCGTAGACCATCAGCGACGAGATGGCGAAGATGTAGAGTACGCCGACATTGATGTCGGAGATCACCCAGCCGGCATTCACCGGGATCACCGCCCAGGCCGCGAGCGCTAGCGTGCAGGTGACAAGCGGCGCCAGCAGGAACACACCTTTGTTGGCGCCCGCCGGGATCACCGGCTCCTTGAGCACGAATTTGAGCAGGTCGGCGAAGGATTGGAACAGGCCCCAGGGCCCGACCACATTGGGGCCGCGGCGGATCTGCACCGCCGCCCAGATCTTGCGGTCGGCGTAAAGCACATAGGCGATGGCGACGAGCAGGATCACCAGAAGCAGCAGCGATTGCGCCACCATGATGATCAGCGGCCAGATGTAGCTGGTGAAGAATTCCGCCATCGCCTACTCCGCCGCCGTCTTTGCCGCGCCTTCGGCGAGCGCCGAGCATTCGGCCATCACCGCGGAAGCCCGCGCGATCGGATTGGTCAGATAGAAATCCTCGACCGGCGAGGTCAGCGGCGCCTTGTCCGCGGAGCCGCCGACCGCGGCAAGCTTGCGCACGTCGCCAGCCTCGCCCGCCGCGATCTGCCCGATGCGCAGCGTGTGCGGATGCGCGGCGAAAAGCGCCTGGCGCAACCCATTGAGCGAGTCGTAAGGCAGCTTGTGCCCGAGCACGTCGGAGAGCGCGCGCAGGATCGCCCAGTCTTCGCGCGCGTCACCCGGCGGGAACGCCGCGCGGCTCGCCATCTGCACGCGGCCTTCAGTGTTGACGTAGATCGCGGATTTTTCCGGATAAGCGGCGCCAGGAAGGATCACGTCGGCCCGATGCGCGCCGCGGTCGCCATGGCTGCCGATATAGACAACGAAGCCCCCGGCGCCGATCTCGATCTCGTCGGCGCCCAGAAGGAACAGCACGTCGAGCCCGCCGGCTGCCATCTGCGCGGCATTCGCACCGCCCTCGCCCGGCACGAAGCCGATATCGAGCGCGCCCACGCGGGATGCCGCGGTATGCAACATGCAGAAGCCGTTCCAGCCGTCTTTCACTGCGCTGACATCGAGCGCCGCCTTGGCCGCGAGCGCGGCGATCGCCGCACCGTCCTTGCGCGTCAGTGCACCGGCGCCGAGCAAGACCATCGGGCGCTGCGCGCCCTTCAACGTCTCAGCGAACTTGCTCTGGGCAAGGCCAGCCAGCGTTTCCGCGCCGGCGCCGAGATAGTCATACGGATAGGTCAGGTCGGCACGTTCGCCAATCAGCGCGACCGGGAAATTGCCGGCGCGCCAGCGCTTGCGGATGCGCGCATTGAGCACCGCGGCCTCGCGCCGCGGATTGGCACCGACGATGAGCAGCGCATCGGCCTGCTCGATGCCGGCGATGGTGGCGTTGAACAGATAGCTGGCGCGTCCCCATTTCGGATCGAGCGCTGCACCGTCCTGCCGCGCGTCGATATTGGAAGAGCCGAGCCGCGTCATCAGGTCCTTGAGCGCGAACATCTCCTCGACGCTGGCGAGATCGCCGGCGATCGCTCCGATGCGGTTGCCGTCGGTCGCCCTCACCTTGCCAGCAATGGCGGCGAAGGCCTCTGGCCAGGTCGCCGCGCGCAGACGGCCGTTGTCGCGGATATACGGCTGGTCCAGGCGCTGCGTGCGCAGTCCGTCGACCACGTGGCGCGTCTTGTCGGAAATCCACTCCTCGTTCACCGCGTCGTTGGTGCGCGGCAGGATGCGCATCACCTCGCGGCCGCGCGTATCGACGCGGATCGCCGAGCCGACGGCGTCCATGACGTCGATCGATTCCGTTTTGCCGAGCTCCCAGGGACGCGCCGCGAACGCATAAGGCTTCGAGGTCAGCGCGCCAACGGGGCAGAGATCGACCACATTGCCCTGCAGCTCCGAGGTCATCGCCTGCTCGAGATAGGTGGTGATCTCCATGTCCTCGCCGCGCCCAATGGCGCCGAGCTCGGAGACGCCGGCGACCTCCGTGGTGAAGCGAATGCACCGCGTGCAATGGATGCAGCGGTTCATGATCGTCTTTACCAGCGCGCCGATATATTTGTCTTCGACCGCGCGCTTGTTCTCCTGGTAGCGGCTCGAGTCCACGCCATAGGCCATGGCCTGGTCCTGCAGGTCGCATTCGCCACCCTGGTCGCAGATCGGGCAGTCGAGCGGATGGTTGATCAGCAGGAACTCCATCACGCCTTCGCGCGCTTTGCGCACCATCGGCGTGCGCGTGTTCACCTCCGGCGGCTCGCCTTTCGGCCCTGGACGGCAGTCGCGCACATTCCACGCACAGGAGGCGACCGGCTTCGGCGAGCCCTTTAGCTCGACCAGGCACATGCGGCAATTGCCGGCGATCGACAGCCGCTCATGGAAGCAGAAGCGCGGAATCTCCGCGCCCGCCGCCTCGCACGCCTGCAGCAGCGTGAACTCCGGCGGAACCTCGATCTCTTTGCCGTCGACGATGAGCTTGGTCATCTCAGCTCACACCTTATTCGCTTTGCATTCAGGCGCGGACGTCAGGTCGCTGTGGGCGATCACCTGCTTGATCAGCGCCGCAATCTCGGGGTCGTGGGTTACCTGGTCCTTCACGCCGGCGTCGCAGATGTAGCGCAAGTGATAACCCACGTGCTCTTCGCAGGTCGCCCGCCACGTCTTGTCGCTGGAGAAGGCGGCGACGACCTCCTCGCAGGTGAACAGGAGATTGTCGACGAACCAGCCGTAACGCTCCAGATCGACCGTGTTCTTCTTCAGCGCGTCGTAGTCCGGGCTGGAGAACTTCGGATTGTTGAACGCGAGATCCAGATAGCTGCGGAACATCTGCCGCGCGGCGGTCTCGCGCGTGTTGCTGCGAATGGTCGCGATCTGATAGGCGGCGCCGGTCAGCGCCAGGCTGGCGATCACCGCCGACGCCACCTGGGAATAATTGCCGAATTTCGTCGAGTTCCACCCCGACGATGCCGGCTTAGCCGCGATTTTGGTCTCGCCGCTCATGCCGCACGCTCGTTCAATTTTCCGCCGCGCGCCGCTTTCCAGTGCTTCGCCGCCGGCAGCATCTCCCAGCCGAAGGCGTGCTCGCTCGCTCCGAACGCCTTGAGGCATTCGAGCCGATCGACGCCCTCCTCCATGGTCGGCCGGTGCCCGGCTTCGATCCACCACAGCACCAGCGGCGTCTCGATGCGCTCGAACCACTCCTCGCGCCGCCGATAGAAGCGCACATGCAGCGTCTGCCAGACGAAGCGCTCCAGTGCTTCGACATCCCGCCACACGGTGAGGTTCGGCAGCACGCTCGGGTCGTCATAGACCTGCATGTTCATCGCGTGGCCGCTCGCGTCCTGCAGCCGCCAGACGAAGCCATCAATCTGCTCGGCCAGCGTATTGATGCGATGCACGTTGGCGACGAAGTCCGCCATGCGCGGATCGTCGAGCGGATAGCGGATCCGCGCGATGTTGAACTGGGCGAGATGCCGCTCGCTCATGGCCTACTCCGCCGCCACCGCGACCGCGCCGCTGTCATTGCGCGCGGCGAATTCGTCGATGCGCCGTTCGATCTCCGGGCGGAAATGCCGGATCAGGCCCTGGATCGGCCACGCGGCCGCGTCGCCGAGCGCGCAGATCGTGTGGCCTTCGACCTGAGTGGTCACCTCGAGCAGCTGGCTGATCTCTTTCTTGTGCGCGCGGCCCTCGGCCATGCGGCTGAGCACGCGCCACATCCAGCCGGTGCCTTCGCGGCACGGCGTGCACTGACCGCAGCTCTCGTGCTTGTAGAAATACGAGATGCGGGCGATGGCGCGCACGATGTCGGTCGATTTGTCCATCACGATCACCGCGGCGGTGCCGAGACCGGACTTCAGGTTCTTCAGCGTGTCGAAATCCATGCAGAGGTCGTCGCCGCATTGCGACGCCGGGATGCATGGCACCGACGAGCCACCGGGAATGACGGCGAGCAGATTGTCCCAGCCGCCGCGGATGCCGCCGGCATGCTTGTCGATGAGCTCACGGAACGGAATGCCCATGGCCTCTTCGACATTGCACGGCTTGTTCACATGGCCGGAGATGCAGAAGAGCTTGGTGCCGGTGTTGTTCGGCCGCCCAATCGCCGCAAACCAGGCGGCTCCACGGCGGCAAATGTCGGGAGCCGCGGCGATCGACTCCACATTGTTCACCGTGGTCGGGCAGCCGTAGAGACCGACATTCGCCGGGAACGGCGGCTTCATCCGCGGCATGCCCTTCTTGCCTTCGAGGCTTTCGAGCAGCGCCGTCTCCTCGCCGCAGATGTAGGCGCCGGCGCCGTGGTGGACGATGATGTCGAAGTCGTAGCCGGAGCCGCAGGCGTTCCTGCCGATGAACCCGGCGTCATAAGCCTGCTCCACGGCGGCTTCGAGCCGTTCGCGCTCACGGATGAACTCGCCGCGCACATAAATGTATGCCGCGACCGCGCCCATGGCGTAGCCGGCGATCAGGCAACCCTCGACAAGAAGATGCGGATCGTGCCGCATGATCTCGCGGTCCTTGCAAGTGCCGGGCTCCGACTCGTCGGCATTGACCACGAGATAGCTCGGGCGGCCGTCCTTGCTCTCCTTGGGCATGAACGACCACTTAAGCCCGGTCGGGAAGCCGGCGCCGCCGCGACCGCGCAGCCCCGAGGTCTTCACCTCGTTGATGATCCAGTCGCGGCCCTTCTCGAGAATCCCCTTGGTGCCATCCCAGGCGCCCCGCGCGCGCGCGCCTTCGAGCCCCCAATCATGGAGGCCGTAGAGATTTCGAAAGATGCGATCCTTGTCTGCGAGCATCAGCGCATTACCGCGGTTTGGCCTTGGTCTTTTCGGGATAGAGCGACGGATCGGTCAGTGTGGTCGGTCCGCCGACCGGAGCCGAAAGCTGCCGGTCGATCTGCGGACCCGGCTTCACTTTTTTGCCGGCGGCCAGATCGTCGAGAATCTTGCCGAAGCTTTCCGGGGTGAGGTCCTCGTAGAAATCGTAGTTGATCTGCACCATCGGCGCGTTGACGCAGGCGCCGAGGCACTCGACCTCGATCCAGGAGAGCTTGCCGTCGGCGGTGACGTGACCCGGATCACCGATCTTGTCGCGGCACACCTGCTTAAGACCCTCGGCACCGCGCAGCACGCAGGGCGTGGTGCCGCAGAGCTGCACATAGTGCTTCCCGACCGGCTCGAGATTGAACATCGTGTAGAAGGTCGCCACCTCGAGCGCGCGGATATGCGGCATGCCGAGGACATCCGCGACATGGCGGATCGCCGCTTCCGGGAGCCAGCCGCCGGCCTGCTCCTGCGCCTTCCAGAGAAGTGGAATGATGCCTGAGGCCTCGCGCCCCGGCGGGTATTTCGTAAGCTGCTTCTTCGCCCAGTCCGCATTCGCCTTGCTGAAGGCGAACTCCTTGGGCTGCAGCTCGGCGGGGGCGAGACGGCGAACGCTCATCGGTCCACCTCGCCGAACACGATGTCGATCGAGCCGAGAATCGCCGAGACGTCGGCGAGCATGTGGCCGCGGCAGAGGAAATCCATCGCCTGCAGATGTGCGAAGCCCGGCGCGCGGATCTTGCACTTGTACGGCTTGTTGGTGCCGTCGGAGACGAGATAGACGCCGAACTCGCCCTTGGGCGCCTCGACGGCGGCATAGACCTCGCCCTGCGGCACGCGATAGCCCTCGGTGTAGAGCTTGAAGTGATGGATCAGCGCTTCCATGGAGCGCTTCATCTCGCCGCGTCGCGGCGGCACGACCTTGTGATCGAGCACGGTCACCGGGCCCTGTCCGTCGGCCATGCGCAGCTTGGCGATGCACTGCTTCATGATGCGCACGGATTCGCGCATCTCGAACATGCGGATGCAGTAGCGATCGTAGCAGTCGCCGTTCTTGCCGACCGGGATGTCGAAATCCATCTCGGCGTAGCACTCATAGGGCTGCGCCTTGCGCAGATCCCAGGCGGCGCCGGAGCCGCGCACCATGACGCCGGAGAAGCCCCAGTTCCAGCAGTCGTCGAGACTGACCACGCCAATATCGACGTTGCGCTGCTTGAAGATGCGGTTGTCGGTGAGCAGCGCCTCGAGATCGTCGACGACCTTGAGGAACGGATCGCAGAACGCATCGATGTCGTCGATCAGTTGCGGCGGCAGATCCTGGTGCACGCCGCCAGGGCGGAAATAGGCCGCATGCATGCGCGCGCCGGAGGCGCGCTCATAGAACACCATCAGCTTCTCGCGCTCCTCGAACCCCCACAGCGGCGGGGTGAGCGCGCCGACGTCCATCGCCTGCGTGGTGACGTTGAGGAGATGCGAGAGCAGCCGCCCGATCTCAGAATAAAGCACGCGGATCAATTGCGCGCGGCGCGGCACCTGCAGGCCGAGAAGCTTCTCCACCGCGAGGCAGAAAGCATGCTCCTGGTTCATCGGTGCGACGTAGTCGAGCCGGTCGAAATACGGCACCGCCTGCAGATAGGTCTTGTATTCGATCAGCTTCTCGGTGCCGCGATGCAGCAGCCCGATATGCGGATCGACGCGCTCGACAACCTCGCCATCGAGCTCGAGCACAAGGCGCAGCACGCCGTGGGCCGCGGGATGCTGCGGCCCGAAGTTGATCGTGAAATTGCGGACTGCGGCTTCGGCCATGCTCAGCTCACCGGCGCGGCGGCTTTCGCCTTCTGCGCCACTCGTTGATTGAATTTGTCCCAGCCGACGATGAAGCGCTCGTGGCGCCCCTCGCCGATCACGTCGACGCCATCATGCGCGCGCACCTTGAACACCGCCTTGCGGCCCTCAAGCTCCGCGAGTTCGACGTCGACCGTGACGGTGAATCCGACTGGCGTCGCAGCGGCATGGCTGACGTCGACATGGGTACCGAGGCTTCCCTCGCCGGCGTCGAGATGCGGCGCCAGCAATTGCACGCAGGTCCACTCCATCAGCGCGATCATGAAGCCAGTGGCGAACACCCGCGGCATCGCCGCGATCTCCGGCGACTCCGGATAGATGTTCGGCACCATCTTGTTCTCGGGCACCACATAGCTGAAGCGGTGCTTCAAGCCCGGCTGCAGGGTCGGCTTCATCTCACGACCCCTTGCCTTCGTTCTTCGCCTTCTCGTCGCCGGGCAGCACATAATCCGTGCCTTCCCAGGGCGAGAGGAAATCGAAGCTGCGGAATTCCTGTGCAAGCCGCACCGGGTCGTAGACCACCCGCTTTTGCTCGTCGTCCCAGCGCACCTCGACAAAACCGGTGAGCGGGAAATCCTTGCGCAGCGGATGCCCCTCGAAGCCGTAGTCCGTGAGGATGCGGCGCATGTCGGGATGTCCGGTGAACAGCACGCCGTAGAGGTCATAGACCTCGCGTTCGAACCAATCGGCGCCGCGGAACACATCGATCAGCGAGGGGACTGGCGTCGCCTCATCGGTCTCCGCCTTGACGCGGATGCGTGCGTTCAAGAGCGGCGAAAGAAGATGGTAGACGACATCGAAACGGCGCTCGCGCGAGGGAAAGTCGACTGCCGTGATGTCGGTGAGGTTGACGAACCGGCAGCGCGCATCCTCGCGCAGGAATTTCACCACCGCGACAATCTCCGCCGCCTTCGCGGTCACCGTCAGCTCGCCGAAGGCGATGCTGTGGCCGGTCACCGCATTGGGAAGTGCGCCGGCAATCATGGCGCCGAGTTTGTCCAACGTCTCGTCCATGGCTCAGCGCTCGATGGTGCCGGTGCGGCGGATTTTCTTCTGCAGCAGCAGCACGCCGTAGAGCAGCGCTTCCGCTGTCGGCGGGCAGCCGGGCACGTAGATGTCGACGGGAACGATGCGATCGCAGCCGCGAACGACGGAATAGGAATAGTGATAGTAGCCGCCGCCATTGGCGCAGGAGCCCATGGAGATGACGTAACGCGGCTCCGGCATCTGGTCGTAGACCTTGCGCAGAGCCGGTGCCATCTTGTTGGTCAGCGTGCCGGCGACGATCATCACGTCGGATTGTCGCGGCGAGGCACGCGGCGCAAAGCCGAAGCGCTCGGCGTCGTAGCGCGGCATCGACATCTGCATCATCTCGACGGCGCAGCAGGCGAGCCCGAAGGTCATCCACATCAGCGAGCCGGTGCGCGCCCAGGTGATCAGCTCGTCGGTCGCGGTGACCAGAAAGCCCTTGTCTGCAAGCTCGTTGTTGATCCCGCGATAGAACGCGTCGTTCTCGCCGACCGGCTTTCCGGTCGCCGGGTCGAGGATGCCGCGGGCTGCTGGTGCGATAACAGTCATCGGGGCGTCAATCCCATTCGAGCGCCCCCTTCTTCCATTCATAGATAAAGCCGATGGTGAGCACCGCAAGGAAGATCATCATCGACCAGAAGCCGTAAGTGCCGAGGTGGCCGAACACGACCGCCCAGGGGAACAGGAAGCTCACCTCGAGGTCGAAGATGATGAAGAGGATGGCGACGAGATAGAAGCGCACGTCGAACTTCATGCGCGCGTCGTCGAAGGCGTTGAAACCGCACTCGTAAGCGGAGAGCTTTTCCGGATCGGGCTGCTTGAACGCGACCAGGAACGGCGCGACCAGCAAAGCGAGGCCGAGCCCGAGCGCGACGGCGATGAAGACGACCAGCGGCAGGTAATCCAGCAGTAATTCGCCCATCGGCGACCTCACGATTCCCGCCCCGGAAACCAATGCGCGTCCCGCACTGAAAGCCTCGCCCAAGGCGGCCGTCAGCCGGTACGAAAACGCCGCAACCGTGGTGGATTCGTTCCAAGGACGGGAGCGGGTCGAGCCTTAGCGCAGCGCACATGGGGTGGCAAGGCGCTAATCCTCCACATCCACGCGTCCTTTTGGCGAAGCCCCTGGCCGATGCCGGCAAAGAATCTGCGGCCGCTATCAGACACTTGATTGACAGGCGCGTGACGGCGCCTCGATAGTGCCGGCCGCGTTCCCAGGAACCGGTTCCGTCGTCATGCAGATGCGGCTGCCATCACTCTTATTCCTGTCCCTCGTATGCATTTTCGCATCGCTGCAGACCGTGGCCGCAGACGATTACCCGTCGCGGCCGGTGAAGATCATTGTGCCGTTCGGCGCCGGCGGGCCGACCGACGTGTTTGCGCGCGCCATCGCCGACGAGCTGCAGAAGTCGCTGAAACAGAGCTTCGTGATGGAGAACCGGCCTGGCGCCGGCTCGATCATCGGCACCGACCTGGTCGCCAAGTCGCCGCCCGACGGCTACATGCTGCTGATGATCTCCGCGACGCAGACCGTCAACGAGACGCTCAACACCAAAAAATCCTTTCAAATGCTGCGCGACTTCGTCGCCGTCGCGCCGGTGATGACCAGCGATCTGGTGCTCGTGGTGCACCCTTCGCTGCCCGTGCACAACGTCGCTGAGCTCCTAGCGCTGGCGCGGGCAAAGCCGGGCACGATCAACTACGCCTCCTCGGGCGTCGGCTCGAACTACCACATGGCCGCGGAGCTCTTGAAACACCTGACCGGCATCGACATCGTTCACGTGCCCTACAAAGGCTCGACCGGCGCGCGCACCGATATCCTTGGTGGGCAGGTGCAGATGATGTTCGATTCCGTGCCGACCATGGCGCCGATGATCCAGGCGGGCCTGGTGCGCGCCATCGCCACCACCGGCAAGACCCGATCGAGCATCCTGCCCGATGTCCCGACGCTGGCCGAAGCCGGCGTCACCGGCTACGAAGCGAGCTTGTGGACCGGCCTCGTCGCGCCAGCAGGAACACCGCCGCAGGTGGTCGAGCTGCTCAACCGCGAGATCAACAAGATCACCACCCGACCCGACATCAAGAAGAGCTGGGAGGCTCAGGGCGCAATGCCGCTGTCGTCGAGCCCGAATGAATTCCAGGCCAAGATCGCCGCCGAGATCGAGAAATGGGCCAAGGTGATCAAGGCCAACCACATCCAGCCGTATTAGTGACAATCCCGCTTAGTGCAATGAGGTCAACGTCATGAACGCGCCGACTGCCACCATCGCCGGAACCGAGCATTGGGTCACCAAGGAGCCCGGCGCCAAGCTGTTCCTGTGGAACAAATGCATCGGCGATCCGGCAAAAACCAAGGGCACGATCCTGTTCGTGCACGGGTCGTCGATGGCCTCACAGCCGACCTTCGATCTGCAGGTCCCCGGCCGGGCGGATTCTTCGGCGATGGAATTCTTCGCCAAGCACGGCTTCGACTGCTGGTCGGTCGATATGGAGGGCTATGGCCGCTCCACGAAAGATCGCAACAACAATGCGCCGATCGCGCAGGGCGCCGACGATTGCTTTGCCGCCGCAAATTACATCCAGCAGGAGCGCGGCAAGCGTCCGTTCCTCACCTACGGCATCTCGTCCGGCGCATTGCGTGCGGCGCTGTTCGCGCAGCGCCATCCCGCGTTGG
The DNA here is from genome assembly GCA_035651015.1 of Pseudolabrys sp. Classification (GTDB taxonomy): domain Bacteria; phylum Pseudomonadota; class Alphaproteobacteria; order Rhizobiales; family Xanthobacteraceae; genus Pseudolabrys. The sequence continues at coordinate 194,378 of DASRGN010000027.1, forward strand.
TCTCACGGCTCGCGCTCGACGCCATGGTGTGGACTGGTGAGGGCTCACCGACGCTCGCCGAGCGCAAGAAGAAGCTGCCGCAATTCCAAGCGATGAACCGGCGGCCGATAGACAAGGCGTTCATTCATTCGATCTTCGACCGCGATCATCCGGGGACGGCCGAGGAGCGTGTCATCAACGCTTTCGCTGATGCGGTGACCGCGCTCGACGATTCAGTGCCGACGGGCACCTATGTCGACATGTGCTCGCGGCTGCCCGTGGTCGATCCGGAGAAGATCACGGTGCCGACGCTGATCATGCGCGGCCAATGGGATGGAATCGCCTCGGTCCAGGATCTGCTGGCGTTCTTCGAGAAGCTGCCCAACCCGGACAAGCAGTTCACGGTGATGCCGGGCATCTCGCATGCGAGCTTCCAGCAGAAGAACTACATGCTGGTCTATCACATCCTTCTCTCCTTCTTTACGCAGCCGGAACCGCTGTATCGGGGGTGAGACGCGAAGCCCCGTCCGCGCGGGCCGAATTCCGCGTTTCCGCAGAAGAATGATTGACTTGGCGGGACACGCACTTTAAGTCCCCGTCACGCCCGGGGGCGTAGCTCAGTTGGTTAGAGCGCCGGCCTGTCACGCCGGAGGCCGCGGGTTCGAGTCCCGTCGCTCCCGCCATTTAAATCAAAGACTTAAGCTCCGTTCCTCACGCGCGCCGCCCGCCGGCGCGCTTGGCATCTTTCGCTGCCGGTAGAGGCCTTGCCGGATCCTGGCTGCAGAAAAGCCCCGTAAATACTGCACTGCGGAGTGGAAAGCTGCGAAAAAGCCCCATTTTTCGCTAGGAATCGATGGTCAGCCCGCCCCCGAATCGTCTAATGCGGGCGTGTGACTTGGCGCTTCGCCAACACCTGTTTTTCAACGAGGAGGGCCCGACTATGGCCACGGCACCTGCAAAAGCACCGACGACTGTCACTCTGAAGCATCTGGCGGCGGCTCTCGCCGAGCAGCATGAGATGTCGAAGAAGCAAGCGGAGACCGTTCTCGGCGATCTCGTCGGCTCGATCGTGAAGCATCTGAAGAAGGGCGAGCGCATCCGCATCGGCGGCCTCGGCATTCTGCAAGTGCGTAAGCGCGCCGCGCGCATGGGCCGCAACCCGGCCACCGGCGAAGCGATCCAGATCAAGGCATCCAAGAAAGTCGCGTTCCGCGCTTCCAAAGAGCTCAAAGAAGCCATCTAAGCGCGAGCGACGCTCTCCTCATAAAGCATCTGCACCTGAGCTGTGGCGCAAGCCGTGGCTCGGGGCAGATGTATTTTTTTCGTGGAAGCGCCCCGAACGAGCACATTTCGACGCAAACCATCCAGCCGCATCCTGCTTGCGCAGGCCGCGCCAATCGCCATAAACAGGCGGCAATGGGCGGTTAGCTCAGCTGGTAGAGCATCTCGTTTACACCGAGAGGGTCGGCGGTTCGAGTCCGTCACCGCCCACCAGCCTTCGCTCGCGAAGCGAGAGAAGGCTGCCGCGCCGTAGCACGAAGTGCGTAGGCGGGCCGAATGCGCGAGCTACGGCCCGGCAAGCCAACCTTGCGCAAGCGCCCACAACAAAGCCCCCGCGCACGCATGCGCGAGGGCTTCGTCCCCACCCCAAAGTGAGCTCGATTAGTGGTTGACCGCCTCTTTGAGGCCCTTGCCGGCCGCAAAGCGCGGGCGCCGTGAGGCTTTGATCTTGACTGGCGCGCCGGTGCGCGGATCGCGGCCTTCACGCGCCGCCCGCTTCACCACGCGGAAATTCCCGAAGCCCATGATCTTCACTTCGCCGCCGCGCTTGAGCGTCGAGGTGATCGCGTCAAAGGTCGCGTCGACCGCGGAAGCCGCCGCGGTCTTGGTCATGTGAGTCTTGCCGGCCACCTCGGCAATCAGTTCGTTCTTGGTCATGGCACGGATCCTTCTGTGCTTGGAACTCGGAACGAATCAACGGCTCGTGGCCGTCTCGGGCGTGGAGAGTTTTACGGTTTCCTGTGATTCGCAAGCCGAATTTGCTTGCACCGGGACGACTCGCTGATGCGCAAGCCCAGTCGGGCGGGCGCCGCCACAACGAAAACGGCGGCGCCTTGTGGGGCGCCGCCGTTGATTTCGGGAAGGCTTCAGCCGGCTTTAGTGCGCGGTGAGCCCCGAACCGTCGTCTTCCACCGCAGTCTCGACCGGGGCGGACTCGACGGGCTTGGCCTCGTCCCACTCGATCGGCTCCGGCTTGCGCACCAGCGCCCGCGCGAGCACCTCGTCCATGCGCGAGACCGGAACGATGTCGAGGCCGGCCTTGATGCTGTCGTTGATCTCGACCAGATCCTTGGCATTCTCTTCCGGGATCAGCACGGTCTTGAGACCGCCGCGGGCGGCCGCGAGCAGTTTCTCCTTGAGACCGCCGATCGGCAGCACGCGTCCGCGCAGCGTGATCTCGCCGGTCATGGCGACATCGCGGCGCACCGGGATGCCGGTCATCACCGAAACGATGGCGGTGACCATGGCGACACCGGCCGACGGACCGTCCTTCGGGGTCGCCCCCTCGGGCACGTGCACGTGGATGTCGCGCTTGTCGAACAGCGGCGGCTCGATGCCGAAGTCCACCGCGCGCGAGCGCACATAGGATGCGGCCGCCGAGATCGACTCCTTCATCACGTCCCGCAGATTGCCGGTGACGGTCATCTTGCCTTTGCCCGGCATCATCACCCCTTCGATGGTCAGCAGCTCGCCGCCCACCTCGGTCCATGCGAGGCCAGTCACGACGCCGACGAGATCGCTCTCCTCGACTTCGCCATAGCGGAATTTCGGCACGCCGAGATAATCCGACAGGCTTTCCGCCGTGACGCGCACCGCCTTCTTCTTCGAGGTCATCAGCTCCTTCACCGCCTTGCGGATCAGTGTCGAGAGCTCACGCTCGAGATTACGCACGCCCGCTTCGCGGGTGTAGCGGCGAATGACGGTGAGCAATGCCTCGTCGTCCAGCGTCCATTCCTTGGAATCGAGGCCGTGCTTGGCGATCGCGTGCGGAATGAGGTGCGCGCGCGCAATCTCGACCTTCTCATCCTCGGTGTAGCCGGCGATGCGGATGATCTCCATGCGGTCCATCAACGGCGGCGGGATGTTGAGCGTATTCGCCGTGGTGATGAACATTACGTTGGAGAGATCGTAATCGACCTCGAGATAGTGGTCGTTGAACGTGTGGTTCTGCTCCGGGTCGAGCACCTCGAGCAAGGCCGAGGACGGATCGCCGCGGAAATCGGCGCCCATCTTGTCGATCTCGTCGAGCAGGAACAGAGGATTCGAGGTCTTCGCCTTGCGCATCGACTGGATGATCTTGCCGGGCATCGAACCGATATAGGTCCGCCGATGCCCGCGGATCTCCGCTTCGTCGCGCACGCCGCCGAGCGACACGCGCACGAATTCGCGGCCGGTCGCCTTGGCGATCGACTTGCCGAGCGAGGTCTTGCCGACGCCGGGAGGACCGACGAGGCAGAGGATCGGACCGGTCAGCTTGTTGGCGCGCTGCTGCACGGCGAGATATTCGACGATGCGCTCCTTGACCTTCTCCAGGCCAAAGTGATCCGCATCGAGAATCTTCTCGGCGCCGACGAGGTCCTTCTTGACCTTCGACTTCTTCGACCACGGGATCGAGAGCAGCCAGTCGAGATAGTTGCGCACGACGGTCGCCTCGGCGGACATCGGAGACATCTGCCGCAGCTTCTTGAGCTCGTGCGTTGCCTTCTCGCGGGCTTCCTTCGAGAGCTTGGTCTTCTTGATCTTCTCTTCGAGTTCGGCGAGCTCGTCCTTGCCTTCCTCGTCGCCGAGCTCCTTCTGGATCGCCTTCATCTGTTCGTTGAGGTAGTACTCGCGCTGCGTCTTCTCCATCTGCCGCTTGACGCGGGTCCGGATGCGCTTTTCCACCTGCAGAACGGAGATCTCACTCTCCATCAAGCCGAGCACCTTCTCGAGCCGCTCGGTGACGACCGGCGTCTCCAGGATCGCCTGCTTGTCGGGGATCTTGACCGCGAGATGCGAAGCCACGGTGTCGGCGAGCTTGGCATAGTCCTCAATCTGCTGGACCACGCCAACGACTTCCGGCGACACCTTCTTGTTCAGCTTCACATAGTTCTCGAACTCGGCGACGACCGAGCGCGCCATCGCCTCAGCCTCGACGCGATCGCCCATATTGTCGGCGAGCACGGTGGCATCGGCTTCGTAATATTCGCTGCGGTCGGTATACTTGAGCACGCGCGCGCGCTCGGCGCCCTCGACCAACACCTTCACGGTGCCGTCGGGAAGCTTGAGCAGCTGCAGGACGCTGGCGAGCGTGCCAACCTCGAAAATGGAGTCGGTCGTCGGATCATCATCCGAGGCGTTCTTCTGCGTCGCCAGCAGGATGAAGGTGTCCGAACGCATCACTTCCTCGAGGGCGCGGATCGATTTCTCGCGGCCAACGAAGAGCGGAACGATCATGTGCGGAAACACCACGATGTCGCGCAACGGCAACACCGGATAGGCCCGTGTTTCGCCTGGTGTCAGTGCAGGGCGTGGCTTCGACGTTGTCATGGCCCCAAGTCCTTATTGTTGTGCCCCTCCTCCGAAGGCCCCGGATGGGCGCCAGTTGGAAGAGTGCCGGTTGGGCCGGGAAGGGAACGCAGGCTTCATTACGGCCCGCGCGCTTCAGGCGGGTACGAAACCCTCACCCGGTACAGACACGATCTTTCGTACGCTATTTCGCTTCGGACACTATACGTAGGATGACCCACACAGCCGCGCAAGTAAGGCCCTGATTTCAAGTAAATAAGGCCTAGCACGCAAAAAAGATCGATACCGAGGAGACGAATCGATCAGGCACGGCTCGTCGGGGACCGGATGGTACCCGCGTCAGGCGCTGGCACCGCCGGCGGCGTCGTTGGCGCGGTCGGTGCGGTCCGCATAGATGTACAGCGGCCGAGCCGTACCTTCGACGACTTCCCTGGAGATCACGACCTCTTCGACGCCCTCGAGGCTCGGCAGATCGAACATGGTGTCGAGCAGAATGCCCTCCATGATCGAGCGCAAGCCGCGCGCGCCGGTCTTGCGGTCGATGGCCTTGCGCGCAATCGCGCCAAGCGCCTCTTCGGCCAGCGTCAGGTCGATGGATTCCATCTCGAACAGGCGTTGGTACTGCTTGACCAGCGCGTTCTTCGGCTCGGTGAGGATGCGCTTGAGCGAAGGCTCGTCGAGGTCCTCGAGCGTCGCCACGACGGGCAGACGGCCGACGAATTCCGGGATGAGACCGTATTTGAGCAGATCCTCGGGCTCGACTTCGCGGAAGATCTCGCCCTGCTTGCGATCCTCGGGCGCCAGCACGCGCGCGCCGAAGCCGATCGAGGTCGAGCGGCCGCGCGCCGAGATGATCTTGTCCAGGCCGGCGAAAGCGCCGCCGCACACGAACAGGATATTCGTGGTGTCGACCTGCAGGAATTCCTGCTGCGGATGCTTGCGTCCGCCCTGCGGAGGCACGGAAGCGATGGTGCCTTCCATGATCTTGAGGAGCGCCTGCTGCACGCCCTCACCCGACACGTCGCGCGTGATCGACGGGTTGTCGGACTTGCGCGAAATCTTGTCGATTTCGTCGATATAGACGATGCCGCGCTGTGCGCGCTCGACATTGTAGTCGGCGGCCTGCAGCAGCTTGAGGATGATGTTCTCGACGTCCTCGCCGACATAGCCGGCTTCGGTGAGCGTCGTCGCGTCGGCCATCGTGAACGGCACGTCGAGGATGCGCGCCAGCGTCTGCGCCAGCAGCGTCTTGCCCGAGCCGGTCGGACCGATCAGCAGGATGTTCGACTTCGCGAGCTCGACGTCGTTGTGCTTGGTCGCGTGATTGAGCCGCTTGTAGTGATTGTGGACGGCGACCGAGAGCACCTTCTTCGCGTGATCCTGGCCGATGACATAGTCGTCGAGGACCTTGCGGATTTCCTTCGGCGTCGGAATGCCGTCGCGCGACTTCACCAGCGAGGATTTGTTCTCCTCGCGGATGATGTCCATGCACAGCTCGACGCACTCGTCGCAGATGAAAACCGTCGGACCGGCGATGAGCTTGCGCACCTCGTGCTGGCTCTTGCCGCAGAACGAGCAGTAAAGCGTGTTCTTCGAGTCGCTGCCGCCGACCTTGCTCATTCCTATCTCCGTCAAGCGCCGGGGCGCTCACCTCCACGACTTGCACTCATCCCGCGCTGCTGCTTCTCAACGCAAAACCCCAGAAGCAGGACTCGCGCCAGATGGCCGAAATTCCGAGACCCCCGCTTCCCGGAACCTGGCAGGACAGTGTCCCACCAATACCCTACCGCAACCTCAACGAAGCATGCTAACGGCCGGACAATCAAGAAAACATTAACGATAACGAACCGCCACTCACAACGGCTTTTTGCGGCTGTTTCAGGGCGTATCCCTCAGTCTCGGAACCCGAGACGGGAAAGATGGAACCGGGGAATCACGACACCGGCTTCGGCGTGAGTTCCTCAGGTCGCTTGTCGATCACCTTGTCGACCAGGCCGAACTCCTGCGCTCCCTCGGCGGTGAGGAAATAGTCGCGCTCCAGCGCCTCCTCGATCTTCTTCAGCGACTGTCCGGTGTGTTTCACATAGATCTCGTTGAGCCGCTTTTTCAGATTCAGGATTTCTTGAGCGTGCAACATGATATCGGTCGCCTGCCCTTGGAACCCGCCTGACGGCTGATGCACCATCACCCGCGCGTTCGGCAGCGCGAAGCGCAGATCCTTGGCGCCGGCGGCGAGCAGCAGCGAGCCCATGGACGCCGCCTGTCCGGTGCACAGCGTCGACACCGGCGGCCGGACGAACTGCATGGTGTCATAAATCGCCATGCCGGCCGTCACCAGGCCACCCGGCGAGTTGATGTACATCGAGATCTCTTTTTTCGGATTCTCGGCCTCGAGGAACAGCAACTGGGCGACGATCAACGTGGACATGTTGTCTTCGATCGGCCCGGTGATGAAGATGATCCGCTCTTTTAAGAGGCGGGAGTAGATGTCGTACGCCCGCTCGCCGCGGTTGGTCTGCTCGACCACCATGGGAACGAGATACTGCATGTAAGTTTCGGCGGGATCGCGCATTGGTCACCTAATTACGAGGTCCCGCAATTGGGGACCCGCAGCGAGGAGATCAAGTGCGCGCAAGACGCGTCGGGCAATAGTCGCGGCTCTGACGGAGAATCCCGACGCACTCGATCCGATGAATCACCATATATACCCGGATTTGACGGCCACCAACGGCAGCCAACCATTTTTCCAGCATCGAAAAAATGCCGGAGAATCAGGATGAATCAGGGCCCTAGCAGGTCGAACTTCGGCGTCAAGCCGCGGCGGCCTCTTCGTCGTCCTTGAACAGCTCTTCGCGGCTGACCTTGGTCTCCTCGACCTTGGCCAGCTCGAGGATAAAGTCGACGACCTTCTCCTCATAGAGCGGCGCGCGCACCCCGGCCACCGCGGTCGGGTTCTTGCGGTAGTACTCCCACACCTGCTGTTCCTGGCCCGGAAACTGGCGGACCTTCTCGGCGAGCGCGCGGCTGAGCTCCTCATCGGAGACCTTGATGTTGTTCTTCTCGCCGATCTCGGCGAGCACCAGGCCAAGGCGCACGCGGCGTTCGGCAATACCGCGATACTCCTCGCGCGCCTTCTCCTCCGTGGTGTTCTCGTCGGCGAAGGTCTTGTTCTCCGACTTGAGCTCGGAGGTGATGGAGTCCCACATGCGCGCGAACTCCTCGTCGACGAGGGAGGGCGGCGCGTCGAATTTGTGACGCTTGTCGAGTTCGTCGAGCAGCGCGCGCTTGAGCTTCATGCGCGAAGCGCCGGTGTGCTCCCGCTCAATGCGGTCCTTGATTGCGTCGCGCAGCTTGGCGAGCGACTCCAGTCCGAGCGACTTGGCAAATTCGTCGTCGATCGTGACCGTGCCCGGCGCCTCGATCGACTTGGCCGTGACCTCGAACACCGCGGCTTTGCCGGCGAGCCCCTCGTTGAGATAGTTCACCGGGAAGCTCACGTTGACGGTGCGCGTCTCGCCGGCGCCGATGCCGACGAGCTGGTCCTCGAAGCCGGGGATAAACGTATTTGAGCCGAGCTGCACCGCCACGTCATCGCCCTTGCCGCCTTCGAACGGCGCGCCATCGATGGTGCCGGTGAAGGAAACGGTCACGCGATCGCCGTTCTCAGCCTTGGCGCCCTCGGCCTTAGCCGCGTACGGACGGTTTGATTGCACGATGCGATCGAGCGCCTGTTGAATCTCCTCATCGGCGACGTCGGCCACGAACCGCTTCACCGAGACCGTCTTGAAATCGGCAAGCTCGATCTTGGGCACGACTTCGACGGCGACGGTGTAGTCGAGATCGGCCTTGCCTTCGATCAGCGCCTCCACCGCGCCCTGCTCTTCCGGGAGCGTCACCTTCGGCTCGGTCGCGAGCTTGAGCCCGTGATCGGTGACGATCTGTGCATTGGCGTCACGCACCGTCGCCTCGATCACCTCGGCCATCGCGGAGCGGCCATAGAGACGCTTCAAATGCGCGGCCGGCACCTTGCCGGGGCGGAAGCCGTTGAGCCGCACCTGGCCCTTGAGCTCATCGAGTCTGGCGTTGACGCGAGCTTCGAGATCGGTGGCGGGGACGACCACGCGGTATTCGCGCTTGAGGCCGTCGGAGAGGGTTTCGGTGACCTGCATGACTGACTTCGTCTTTCACGTCGCTACTGCAGGCGTCGCCGCCTGCGGACAAATTCGAAAACGGGTAAGGACCCGTCGGCTCTTGGCCCTGGCGTGGTGCGGGCGGAGGGACTCGAACCCCCACGACTTTCGTCACGGGAACCTAAATCCCGCGCGTCTACCAATTCCGCCACGCCCGCAAAGGGCATCCGCCGCAATCTTCCCGATTTTCCAGGAGTTTTTTGCTTGCGGGCGGCGCGGCTTATAACACGCAGCCGCGCGAACGCATCAACAAAATAGGCGTCTCGATGGGGCCCTGCAATCAGCCTTGGCGCTCGTCGTAAAGGCGCCGATAGACCCGAGGCAGCATCTCCGGAAGATCCTCGGCGATCAGGCCCGGGCCGAACGCGTTTGCGGCTTCCCCATGCAGCCAAACTGCGGCACAGGCGGCGGCGAAACCCTCCATTCCTTGCGCCAGAAGCCCCGTGAGCATGCCACCAAGCACGTCACCGGACCCCGCCGTGGCAAGCCAGGGCGGCGCATTTTCGGCGACGGCGGCGCGGCCATCCGGCGCGGCGACGACCGTATCGGCGCCCTTGAGGATCAGGATTGCGCCGGATTGCTGCGCCGCTGCGTTCGCTCTTTCAAGCTTCGAATAAAGATTTTGATCTTCATGTATAACTTTAAATAACTTCGAGAACTCTCCGCTATGTGGGGTCAAGACGACGGAACGCGGATGCGCGCGAATGGCCTGCCCCAGGGCATCGGGTTCCGCAGCAAAGCTCGTCAGAGCATCGGCGTCGAGGACGGCGGCAGCCCCGCTGGCAAGCGCGGCCAGGACCAGGTCCCACATCGGCGGCCCCACTCCACCGCCCGGACCGAGCAGGACGGCGTTGCGGCGCCTGTCGGACAGGAAGGCTGCGAGTTCCTGCGCCCCGTCCACCGGCCGAACCATGATCGCGAGGTTGGCCGCCGCATTGACCGCGAGGGCCTCGCATGGCGAGGCGATGGTGACCAGCCCCGCTCCGGCCCGCAGCGCGCCACGGGCGCCGAGCCGGGCGGCGCCCGTCGTGGATATCCCGCCCGAGACGACCACCGCATGGCCGCGGGAGTATTTGTGTCCCTCGATCTGCGGCCAGGGAAACGCGCGGGCCCACACTCCCGGTTCGTTGACCACGGTCAGCGGCTTGATCTCTTCGAGCACTTTTTCGCGGATGCCAATGCCGGCGACGCGCACAGGCCCGCAATGCAAGCGCCCGGGCAGCAGCACGTGGCCAGGCTTGCGCCGAAAGAAAGTGATCGTTTCGCTCGCCCGCACCGCCGCGCCCATCACCGCCCCGCTGGTGCCGTTGATGCCGCTCGGCAGGTCGACAGCGACGATGGGGCGCCCGCTCGCATTCATCGCCTCGATCATCGCGCGCGCCGTACCGCCGACCGGACGATCGAGCCCGGCGCCGAACAGCGCATCGATGATCAGCCCGGGGTCGGCGAGCGCGTCCGGTGTCGCTGCGTCGGTCGGCCCGGTCCAGCGCTCCGCAGCTTTCGCCGCGTCGCCTTTGAGGCGACCTCGATCGCCGGCAAGGAGCACACGCACCGCGTAGCCACGGCCGGCGAGAATGCGCGCCGCCACGAAGCCATCGCCGCCATTGTTCCCGGGACCCGCGACCACGACGATCCGCGTCCCCAGCGGATGCCGGGTGGCGACGCAATCGGCGACCGCGCGACCGGCATTCTCCATGAGCTGCATCGAGGGCACGCCGGCGGCAGTCGCCAGGCGATCCGCTTGCGCCATCTCCGCGGAGGTGAGGAGCTCGGTCATGGAGGGAGAACTAAGCAACATGACGGCGGCCCCGGCAACCGCGGAAAACCCCTTTCGCAAAAGGCTCTGGCAGCCCTATGATCGATAATTAGGCAACCCGCCTAATTCGTAAGCGCCAACTTCTGGGCAGGTGCCTGACGGCAAGTCCGATCGACCTGCAACTCATTGGGAAATCCGGCTTATCGGCGCTCGGCGGGCTTGGCACGGGACCTGCTAACGCTAGCGCGGCGCTCCAATTTTCGGCGCGCCCGGGGAAGGAACGCATGAAAAAGATCGAGGCCATCATCAAGCCCTTCAAGCTCGACGAGGTGAAGGAGGCTCTGCAGGAGGTAGGCCTGCAAGGCATCACCGTGACCGAGGCGAAGGGGTTCGGCCGTCAGAAGGGCCATACGGAACTCTATCGCGGCGCCGAATACGTGGTCGACTTCCTTCCCAAGGTGAAAATCGAGGTCGTGCTTGCGGACGGCATGGTGGATAAGGCAATTGATGCCATCCGGCGCGCTGCCCAGACCGGTCGTATCGGCGACGGCAAGATTTTCGTCTCGAATATCGAGGAGGCGATCCGGATCCGAACCGGTGAATCCGGAACGGACGCCATTTAGCGCGCGAGCTCCCGTTCGCGAGTTTGAGCCAACAACGTCAATAAGGGGGAATGCATCCTATGACGACTGCCAAGAATGTAATGAAGATGATCAAAGACAACGACGTGAAATTCGTCGACTTCCGCTTTACCGACCCGCGCGGCAAGTGGCAGCACGTCACGTTCGACGTCGGCATGATCGAGGAAGACACTTTCGCCGAAGGCCAGATGTTCGACGGCTCTTCGATCGCCGGCTGGAAGGCGATCAACGAGTCCGACATGAACCTGATGCCGGATCCGGCGAGCGCCACGATCGATCCGTTCTTCGCCGAGACGACGATGGTGCTGATCTGCGACGTGCTCGAGCCGACGACCGGCGAGCCCTACAACCGCGATCCGCGCGGTATCGCCAAGAAGGCGGAAGCGCAGGTCAAGGCGCAGGGCGTGGGCGACACGATCTATTTCGGCCCCGAGGCCGAGTTCTTCGTGTTCGACGACGTCAAGTTTGCCGCCGAGCCGTACAACACCGGCTTCAAGCTCGACTCCGTGGAATTCCCCTCGAACTCCGACACCGAATATGAGGGCGGCAATCTCGGCCACCGCATCGGCGTGAAGAAGGGCTACTTCCCAGTGCCGCCGCAGGACTCCGTGCAGGACATGCGCTCGGAGATGCTCGGCGCCATGGCGCGCATGGGCGTGAAGGTCGAAAAGCACCACCACGAAGTGGCCTCGGCGCAGCACGAGCTGGGCATGAAGTTCTCGCCGCTCACCGTGATGGCCGACCAGATGCAGATCTACAAATACTGCATCCAGCAGGTGGCGCAGATCTACGGCAAGACCGCGACCTTCATGCCGAAGCCGGTCTACGGCGACAACGGCTCGGGCATGCACTGCCACCAGTCGATCTGGAAGTCCGGCAAGCCGGTGTTCGCGGGCAACAAGTATTCGGACCTGTCCGACACCTGCCTGTCCTACATCGCCGGCATCATCAAGCATGCCAAGGCGATCAACGCCTTCACCAACCCGACGACCAACTCCTACAAGCGTCTGGTCCCGGGCTTCGAGGCGCCGGTGCTGCTCGCCTACTCCGCGCGTAACCGTTCGGCGTCGTGCCGCATCCCGTACACGACCAACCCGAAGGCAAAGCGCGTGGAAGTCCGCTTCCCCGACCCGCTGTGCAATCCGTATCTCGGTTTCGCCGCGATGACGATGGCGGGTCTCGACGGCATCAAGAACAAGCTGCATCCCGGCGAGGCGACGGACAAGGACCTTTACGATCTGCCGCCGAAGGAGCTGAAGAAGATCCCGACCGTGTGCGGCTCGTTGCGCGAGGCTCTGATGAACCTCGACAAGGATCGCGACTTCCTCAAGGTGGCCGGCGTGTTCGACGACGACTTCATCGACAGCTACATCGAGCTGAAGATGAGCGAAGTGATCCGCTTCGAGCACACGCCGCACCCGGTCGAGTTCGACATGTACTACTCGTCGTAAGCGTGCGTTCCTCCTAAGCGTCGCGGAAGCGACGCAACCTCAAGGGCGCTCCTCGGAGCGCCCTTTTTTCTTGGCGCACGCCCCCAAACGGAGTGAGCTATCACGGCGGTGTCCGCTTCAACCGCGGGCGCCGCGCGCAGCGAACATCAGCAGAATGCCCGCGATGAGCAGGATGCCGAGGACCAGCTGATCGAAGCGCCGTTCATCGAGGCTGCGGTAGAGGCGCTGCCCGAGGAACGACCCGATCACCGTGCCGGGCACCGCGAGCAACAGCGCGTAGCCCACGCTCCTCGTCAGGAGCCCGGCGGCGGCATGCGCAACCACTGTGATGCTGAGGATCGTGAGATTGAATGCCTGAAATACGGCACGCCGCTCATCCTTGTCCCAGCCGCGCAGGCCGGCCCACAGCGTTGGCACCGCGCCCGACAAGCCCGCCAGCGCACCGAGCACGCCGCCGATGAATCCGATCGCGCCATCGAAGAAACTGCCAAGATCGAGCACCAGGCGGCTACGGTTGACCAGCATCACCGCGCAGTAGGTGGTGACGAACGCTCCCACCCAAAACTTGAACGTCGCGATGTCGATAAGGGCCAGCAGATACGTGCCCACCGGAATGCCGGCGACGCCGCCGACGAGAAACGGCAGCACCCGCTTCCAATTGATCGCATGCCAGACCGTTGGCAGGGCCTGCACCTGCCCGATGACGGAACAGATCGCTGCGAGGCTTGCGGCTGTCGTCGGCTGCAGCACCTGCAGCCAGAAAACCAGCGCCGACATCGCGGTGCCAAAGCCGGTGAGACCATTGACGAAGCCGCCGGCGAGCGCGCCGACCGTCACCCATAAGAATTCCGGATTCATCCCTGCCCCGCGCGTGCCATGCGTGAGGCTTCGTGGCCTGCGCGGCACGCGGCGTCAATGGCGGGAGGCGATTGTCAGATGGCGAAGAGGATAACTAGTCCGGCAAGCGCCAGCGCGACCACGAAGAGAGCTGACCGGCGATGCCGCTTGTGCCCATAAGCGCCGGCCGCGCGACGCGCACGGATGACGGCGGCATCGAACTCGTCGGAAGAGGAGAACGGGCACGCCAGCGCGAAACCCGCTCGCTCTGCTTGCGCCGCGAGGAAATCGAGCGTCGGTACCGCTTCGCTGACGGCAGTTGCCATGGACTCATGATAAGGCCGGCTTGGTAAATGGAATCTTTCGTCCTGAAATCTTGTTATGCCGCGGGACGTTGTTCGCCTTCGGCCCGAACTGGCGCGACCACGGAGAGCTGCGGCGCTGCGTCCTGGTCCGCGGCCTCCTCCTCGCCGGCCGCGCACATCCGATTGCGGCCGCTCGCCTTGGCGCGATAGAGCGCGGCGTCGGCCCGCGCGAGCAGCACCTCGATCTCGCCGACCGCCTGCGCGCTGCAGGCGGCTCCGATGCTCACCGTCGCGTTCATGCGATGACCGGAAATCTCGACGCCGGCCTGCTCGAAACCGGCGCGCAGGCGCTCGGCGATCTTCGCGGCGGTCGCGAGATCGCCCGGCACGATTGCGGCAAATTCTTCGCCGCCGAGGCGGCCGAGAATGTCATTGGCGCGCATGCGTGAGCGCGCGGTGGACGCGAACAGCCGCAACGCGTCGTCGCCGACCGCATGTCCGAAGCGATCATTGATCGATTTGAAATGATCGAGGTCGAACATCAACACCGTCACCGGCTGCCTGGTCTTGGCGGCGAGCGCGCACAGGCTGCGCGCCGCCTCGAGGAAGGCGCGGCGATTGAGCAGGCCGGTGAGCGCGTCGGTCGAGGCCGCCGTGCGATGGAAGTGCACGTGGTAGTCCTTGACCAGCGTCAGCACGATGAAAGCGGTTCCGACCGCATACATCATCGTCTCCAGCGCGAAAACGCGGAACCAGTCGCTGGAGAACACCGAGGCGCTCGCCGGAAACAAGGACCTGAGCCCAATCGGCAGCAGGAAGATCGCAGCGTGCAGGCACGGCACCACGATCGCGGCGATGCGCGAATGCAGCGCCTTGCGCCGTTCGCGCCAGAGCTCCAGCGCGGTGAGAAAGGCATAGGTCGCGACGATCAGCGCGCTGAGCACGATGCGCGGCGCCGGTGCACCCGCGACTTCATAGACGACGAGCCAGATGAGGCCGCCGGCAAAGCCCGCCAGCGAACGCACCGGTCGCCCGTGAAACAGACGTACACCGTTCCACACCATGCCGCAGGCGATGAAGATCAGCGCCCCGGGCAGATCGGCCGGGATTGGCAAGGCCAGCGGGGATGCCGGCGCGCTCCACAATCCGATCGAGGCACTGCCGATGAGATAGGCTGAGCCCCACCAGGCCAGCGCGCGCATGTCACGTTCATGCAGCCAGGCGATCAGCAGAAAAAGGCCGAGCAGCGCCGTGAGGCAGGTCGACACGAACAGCAGTGTCGGCAGGTCCAGCGCCCGAGAGGCGACATCGGCGGCCAATGGAGGCATCGGTAATCGTTCCCGCGTTCGACCGTCTTATCGCCCATAACGACGGCGCGGGTAGCAAGGTAACGGAGTGGGAGTTCGAAACAGCTTGACGGTAAAACCCGGGTTCGAGGAAAGAACGAAACAAATCTACATAAAAATTCCGCGGCTTTGCATAAAGCAAAGGGCGCGCCGTTGTGGGCGCGCCCTCGCAAATCCGACGATGCAAACGCCGCTTAGCGCTTGGAGAACTGGAACGACCGGCGGGCCTTGGCGCGGCCGTACTTCTTGCGCTCGACCACGCGGGAGTCGCGGGTGAGGAAGCCGCCGCGCTTGAGCACCGAGCGCAGATCCGGCTCGAAATAGGTCAGCGCCTTGGAGAGTCCGTGGCGCATCGCGCCGGCTTGGCCGGAAAGCCCACCGCCGGAGACCGTGCACACCACGTCGTATTGGCCCTGGCGGTTCGCGGAAACCAGCGGCTGCTGGATCAGCATGCGCAACACCGGACGGGCGAAGAACACTTCCACCGCCTTGCCGTTGACGGTGATCTTGCCGGGACCCGGCTTGATCCACACGCGGGCGACTGCGTTCTTACGCTTGCCGGTCGCGTAGGCGCGGCCCTGCTTGTCGACCTTCTTCTCGTATTTCGGCGCTTCCGGAGCCGCCGGCTTGAGGGCGGACAACTGGTCGAGCGATTGCATGGTCTCGGCCATGATCAGGCCCTCACATTCTTGCGGTTCATGGCGCCAACGTCGAGCTTCTCCGGCTGCTGCGCCTCGTGCGGATGGGTCGGGCCCGGATAGACCCGCAGATTGCCGAGCTGCACACGGCCGAGCGGCCCGCGCGGCAGCATGCGCTCCACCGCCTTCTCGACGATGCGCTCCGGGAAGCGACCCTCGAGGATCGATTTCGCCGAGCGCTCCTTGATGCCACCGATGAAGCCGGTGTGGTGGTGGTAGACCTTCTGCTGCACCTTGCGCCCGGTGAGCACCACCTTCGACGCGTTGATGATGATGACATTGTCGCCGTCATCGACGTGCGGCGTGTAGGTCGGCTTGTGCTTGCCGCGCAGCCGCATGGCGACGATCGTCGCGAGGCGACCGACGATCAGCCCGGAGGCGTCGACGACGACCCACTTCTTCTCGATGTCGGCAGCCTTGGCCGAATAGGTTCCCATTGTGCGTCCCTGGAAAACGGTATGTTCCTGGAGGAGGCGCCGAGGCGCCCGAAAGTTGGCGATTGTCTAGACGAGGCGCATCGGCGGGTCAACGGCGATGCGTCAAAGATAGCTTCATAAGTTCAATGGCTTAATAAAATGGTATTTTTATACCTTCCGCTAATCAGCTGACGGGCGGGATCGAATAGGTCGAGGTGACATGGGCCACCGGCTCGACCTCACCCTCGGAATAGAGGTTCACTTCCCCAACCGCGAGGCGCTTGCCGAGCTTCATCAGCCGCGCCTCTCCGATCAGATCCGCCTTGGTCGGTTTTCGGAGGAAGTTGATGTTCAGGTTGATGGTCACCGCGAGCGGCACCGGCCCGATGGCCGCAAGCACGGCGACATACATGGCGAAGTCGGCCAGCGTCATCATGGTCGGGCCGGAAATCGTGCCGCCCGGCCGTATAAAGTGGTCACGATATTGCTGACGTACGCGGCAACGGCCGTGATCCACCTCTTCCACTGAAAGTCCGCTGCCTGGATAGAAGGCCTGCGGAAATTCGCGCGCGAGAAGCTCCTCGATCTCCGCCGCGGTCAGTGTCGGCTTGCGCATGCCCCGTGCCCCTCTTCTTCACGAAGAGGTTTAGACGGGCTGATGCGCCAGTGAAAGTGCGACTTCAGGCTCGACCGTAAAGCTCGCGCAGCTCGGCCTTGGCGTCGTTGAGCTTCTTCTTGCGCGAGGCGGGGAGATTGCGACCGGCGCGGTTGATGTAGAAGGTGAGCATCGACATCGCCGAGCGATACGGGTCGGATTTGCGCCGGCGGCTGCGCTCGGCTGAGCGCTTGAGAGACAGCGCGATCTGCCGGGCGCTCAGCTTCTTGAACACATTTTTCTCCAGCGTCAGGGCATCGCTGGTCTGCGTGACCCGCCGAGACCAGCGCCGTGGCAAAGCTCTGCGCTTGTGCGATTTCCGCCTCGCGTGCTTGGCCATAAATCGTCTCCTGGGAACGGTTCTTCTCGCGCAACGTTTGGTGTGAAGCCGACGTTCCGGACTGGAACGAGGTTGCGCCCGCGGGTCTGCCGGCCCAGTATTCACGGAGTCTCAGTGAAGAGGCCACCATGAACATCCAATCGCCGGTGCGCGGGCTCACCGACGCAGCGCTGATCCGCGAGCGGCTCGGAGGCGGCATTGAGCTGCTGACGCTCAATCGGCCGCAGCAACGCAACACGCTATCGGAAGCGATGCTCGCGCAGCTCTCAGCGGCATTCACCGATATCGCCAGCGACAGCGCGGTGCGTGCTGTCGTGCTCTGCGCCAACGGCCCCGCCTTCTGCGCCGGCCATGATCTCAAGGAGTTCGCCGCGCGCCGCAGCGATACGGATGGCGGCCGCGCTTATTTCAAAGACATGATGACCATCTGCAGCACGATGATGCAGCAGATCGTGAACTTGCCGCAGCCGGTGATCGCCGCCGTGCAGGGCGTCGCCACCGCCGCCGGCTGCCAGCTCGTCGCCAGCTGCGACCTCGCGATCGCATCCGCCAACGCTAAATTCGCGACGCCCGGCGTCGATATCGGCCTGTTCTGCTCGACGCCGATGGTTGCGCTCTCGCGCAACGTGGCGCGCAAGCATGCCATGGAAATGCTGCTCACCGGCGAGATGCTCTCGGCCGACGATGCGGCGCGCATCGGCCTGGTCAATCGTGCCGTGCCGCTCGGCGCCGAGCGCGAGGAGGCACTCGGACTCGCGCGCAAGATCGCCGGCAAATCGACCTATACCATGAAGACCGGCAAGGCCGCGTTCTATCGCCAAACCGAGCTTGGCCTGGCAGAGGCTTACCGCTACACGGCGGAAGTCATGACCGAGAACATGATGGCGGCCGACGCGGAAGAAGGCATCTGTGCGTTCCTGGAAAAACGCGATCCGGAGTGGGAGGACCGCTGATGCGCACGGTGTCTCGGCAGCTTGGCAAAAGCGGCTTTACCCCGATCGCTCTTCATAATTGCGGCATGATCTGCCGCGATGATGCTATCGCCGTTATCACCGCGGCGATCGGCATTTTCACTCTCGGCCCGATTGCGATCTTTGGAGCCCCCCGCTCATGCGCCTGATCCTCGCCATGTCCTGCCTGACGCTCGCTCTTGCCGCCGCCGCTTATGCGCAAGGCACCGACGAGCAGCGCGCCGCGTGCGCCGACGATTATCGCACCTACTGCGCTTATGTTCCGCCTGACGACGAAAGCGGCATCCTTGCCTGCTTCCGCCAGCACCGCGCCGACATCACGGCCGCCTGCCGCAAGATGATCGACGCCGCGCCGAAAGAGAAACCGGCGAAAAAGTAACACACGACTGACTGGTCTCCGACGAAGCGGGCCGCCGGCAGCAACCGGCGGCCAGTGTTTTTGATCCTTCAGATCACCACCGGGACGCGCTGCGGGGCGGCTTCTTGCTCGCCATGCTGCGACTGGCCGGAGGCCGGAAGCTGCAGCACAGTTGCATGCTGCCCTTCACTGAGCTGGGTCACCAGCACAGTCTCGCCGCCCGGAAATTCCAACGCGTCATGATGCGTTGTCGGATCGTCGACATTGATCTGCCGGAACCGCGCCACCTTGTGCCCATAGCGGCGACGCGGGAGGAAGCGGTAGGCGCCGTCACATTCGATCTCGCTGTCGAAGGCGAGTTCGGTGCCGGGCATCAAGCACACCGCCACACCGGGCTCGCCCACTTCGGTAAAGCCGCGCGTGATCGAGTTAACGAAGCGCGTGGTGACGAGCTTATCGGCGATTTTTGCCGGCCGGGATGCGACATGACGAAGACTGTAGTCGCACATGTTGAAGGTCTCCTCATCGTTCAGCGAACAGCCGGGATGGTTGTCCTTCTTTGCAGAACGCAGCAGAGGAGCTTGACGATCCTGTGGTCGGCTTCACGCCTTCCAGTCAAAATTCGGTGACGGCCTCCCGCACGTTGGCTGCATGACTGACATTGGATGCATGAGCGGCACGCGCCCCTTCCGCCTCCCTCGGCGCATCGCTATGTTCCGTCCGCTATGGACCACAATACCTACGCCGACAGCTACATCCGCGGCATCCTCAACACCGTGAAGACGATTGCCATGGTCGGCATCTCGCCGAAGGACAATCGGCCGAGCTATTTCGCCTTCAAATATCTGCTCGAACGCGGCTACCGGATGATTCCGGTCAATCCCGGACAGGCCGGCAAGGAAATCCTCGGGCAGAAGGTCTACGGGCGGCTCGCAGACATTCCCGAGCCGGTCGACATGGTCGACGTCTTCCGCGCCTCCCAATACGCGCTCCCTGTCGTTGAGGAAGCGATCGCCATGCAGCCGCGTCCGCAGGTCATCTGGATGCAACTCGGCATCCGCAATGACGCGGCGGCCGCGAAAGCGGAAGGCGCCGGCATGAAGGTGGTGATGAACCGCTGCCCGAAAATCGAATATGGCCGGCTGTCCTCGGAGATTTCCTGGATGGGCGTGAACTCGCGCACGCTCACCTCGAAGCGCGCGAAGATCATGGGCGGCGGCGTGCAGCGCATGTCACTCAACCGAACCACCATGGCCGGTGGCGCGACGGACGCGACCGACGCGGCGATGCGCACACAGCAGCAGAGCGACAAGGCGGGCTCTTAAGCCGCACCATGCCCAACAACAGCGAGATCGTATTCACCCCCGGCGCGCAGCGGGCCCAGGCCGAGCGCGGATCCGCTAAGCATTACGAGAAACGCGTCGCCGAAGGCTTTCCCGATCGCGTCACCCCCGAGCTCGCCAAATTCATCGCCGAGCAGGACACCGCGTTCCTCGCGACGGTCTCCGCCGCCGGCGCACCCTACATCCAGCACCGCGGCGGGCCGAAGGGCTTCATCAAGGTGATCGACGACCGCACGCTCGGCTTCGCCGATTATCGCGGCAACCGGCAATACATCACGCTCGCCAACCTGGCGGAGAGCGACCGCGCTTACCTCTTTCTGATCGATTTCGTACGGCGCCAGCGGATCAAGATCTGGGGCCGCGCAAGGGTCGTCGAAGGCGACACTGCGCTGATCGAGCGACTGTTCGATGCCGGCTACAAGGCGCGCCCGGAGCGCGTCATCCTGTTCACCATCGACGCTTGGGACGTGAACTGCTCGCAGCACATCACCGCCCGCTTTTCCGAAGACGACATCGCGGAGGCGCTCGCCACCGTTAAGCAGCGCATCGCCGAGCTCGAAACTGAGAATGCGCGGCTGCGCGCCGTCTTGGACGCCAAGCAGCGTCCGCAAGGTGCAGACGAGAATTAACGTCCCCTCCGAAAGCCTTCTGTGACTATCATTTTTTGAATTAACGCAAGCGCGGTATGCCGCCTTGACGCTGCCAGTTCCCGGCTTGATAAATCACCGACATAGGTCGGGGCCCTGCGGTCCCATACGAGCGAGGGCCTCATGACCGAGCGAATCCCGGGCTTTTCGACGCTGGCCATCCATGCCGGTGCGCAGCCCGACCCGACCACCGGCGCGCGGGCGACACCGATCTACCAGACCACGTCCTTCGTGTTCGACGACGTCGATCACGCAGCTTCGCTGTTCGGCCTGCAGACCTTCGGCAACATTTATACGCGCATCGGCAATCCGACCAACGCGGTGCTGGAAGAGCGCGTCGCCGCGCTCGAGGGCGGCACCGCCGGCCTTGCGGTCGCTTCGGGCCACGCCGCGCAGGTCATCGTCATGCACTGCCTGATGAAGCCCGGCGATGAATTCGTCGCCTCGAAGAAGCTTTATGGCGGCTCCATCAACCAGTTCAACCACGCCTTCAAGAATTTCGGCTGGGACGTCGTCTGGGCCGATCCCGACGACATCGGCTCCTTCGAGCGCGCGGTGAGCCCGAAGACCAAGGCGATCTTCATCGAGTCGATCGCCAATCCCGGCGGCGTGATCACCGACATCGAGGCGGTTGCCAATGTGGCGCGTCGTGCGGGCGTGCCGCTCATCGTCGACAACACGCTGGCGACGCCGTACCTCTGCAAACCGATCGATTACGGCGCGGATGTCGTCGTGCATTCGCTCACCAAATTCCTCGGCGGCCACGGCAACTCCATCGGCGGCATGATCGTCGACGGCGGTACCTTCAACTGGTCGCGCGAAGGCCGCTATCCGATGCTCTCGGAGCCGCGTCCCGAATATCAGGGCATCGTGCTGCACGAGACCTTCGGCAATTTCGCCTTCGCCATCGCCTGCCGCGTGCTGTCGCTGCGCGACATCGGCCCGGCGCTCTCACCATTCAACGCCTTCCTCATCCTCACTGGCATCGAGACGCTGCCGCTGCGCATGCAGCGCCACAGTGACAACGCCAAGATCGTCGCCGAATGGCTGGTGAAGCAGTCGGGCGTCGCCTGGGTGAGCTATCCGGGCCTGCCCGGCGACCGCTACCACAACCTCGCCAAGAAATATTGTCCGAAGGGCGCCGGTGCGGTGTTCACGTTCGGCCTCAAAGGTGGATACGACGCCGGTGTCAAGCTCGTGTCGAACGTGAAGCTGTTCTCGCATCTCGCCAATATCGGCGACACGCGCTCGCTGATCATCCATCCGGCGTCGACCACGCACCGGCAATTGTCGGATGCGCAGAAGGTGCAGGCCGGCGCCGGGCCGGACGTGGTGCGGCTCTCGATCGGGCTCGAGGAGCCCGACGACATCATCGCCGATCTCGAGCAGGCGCTGGCGGGATAGCGCTGACTCTCCGTCGTCATTCTCCGTCGTCGTCATGCGCGGGCTTGACCCGCGCACCCATCTCTTTTGCCGGGTCGAGCCCGGCAATGACGAGCGTAAACGCTCGTCACTTCTTCAACGTTTTCGCAACATAGCCGCGGATAACGTGGAAGGTCGCGTCCGCGCACCAGATCTCCATGGCGAGTTCGTCGATCTGCTTGCCCTCGCGGGCAAGCCGGTCGAGCGCATCCTGATGCAGCTGGCGCTTGCTCAGCGCGAAGGCCGGCGGCGAGATTTCCGCGAGGGCCTTCGCGGCGACGATCGCATGATCGAGCAAATCTGCAGGCTCGACGATCTCGTCAATCCAGCCACGCTCTACGGCGCGTTGCGGAGGATAAGTGCCGGCACCGAGTAGAACCTCGGGCAGAAACCGCGGCACGGTCGCGAAGCGCATCACCTCCAGCGCAAGCGCGGGGAACGGCACGCCGACGCGTAATTCGGTGATGCCCATGGTGCCGGTTTCGCGCGCCATCAGCCGCCTGTCGGCAGCGCAGGCGAGCACGCAGCCGCCGGCAATGGCGTGACCATTCACCGCAGCGACCACCGGCTTGGGAAAATTGAACACCGCGTCATAAAGCCGATGCAGCGCCGGCAAGAACGCACGGACATAAGGCGCGCCGCCTTCGAGCAGCATCGTGAGGTTGACGCCGGCGGAGAACATCCTGCCTTGCCCGGTGATGATGACGGCGCGTGCGGGAGCCGCGCGGAGAGCATGGAAGGTTTCGGCGATCTTGTCGCAAAACGCGGTATCGAGCGCGTTCGCCTTGCCATGCTGCATGGTGATGACGGCAATGCCGCCGTCGCGCTCGCGGAGCTCGATCATCGCGGCGCTCCGATGGCGAAGCTCGGAGCGGCCTGTGACGCTGGTGCCGCGCGCCCCCGCCGCGCCACCCGCTCGGCATGAATGACCGCGACCGTAAGGACGACAATGGCGAAGCCCTGATGGGTAAGCGAGGCATCGAGCGGCGCCTGCAACAGCAGAGTGACGATGCCGAGCGCCGCCTGCAAGGTGACGACCAGCGCCAGCAGCAGCGCGCTGCGCGATGCGGCGGGCGAGCGGCGCGCCGCAAAGGCATTCAGCACGGCGACGATCCAGATCAGATAAGCGAGCATGCGGTGGTCGAACTGCACCGTCAGCGTATTCTCAAAGAAGTTGCGCCACGCCGGGTGCGCGAACAACAACTGCGTCGTGTCGGGAATGAACGCGCCGTCTATGAGTGGCCACGTGTTGTAGATCAAGCCTGCATGCGTCCCGGCGACCAACGCGCCGAGATATATCTGTCCGAGCACGAGCAACGCCAACACGGCCGCTGTGATGCGCAGGCCCGCCGGCGCTTCGGCGATATCGCGCGGCTTGAGCGATTGCGCGGTCCAAAGGATCGCCATGTAGATCGCGCAGGCAAGCGTCAGGTGGAATGCGAGCCGATATTGCGAGACGCTGGTGCGGTCGCCCGTAAGCCCAGAGGAGACCATCCACCAGCCGACGACGCCGAGCGCCAGGCCGGCACCGAGAATGGTCCATAATCGCGCGCGCAGATGCGGCTCGATCCAGCCGCGCCAGAGGAAAAACAGGAACGGCAGCAGGAACACCGCGCCTACCGAGCGCGCCAGCACGCGGTGCGTCCATTCCCACCAGTAGATCGTCTTGAAGGCCGCGAGATCCATGCCGCGGTTCATTTCGCGGTATTGCGGGATCTGCTGGTATTTCTCGAACTCGCTCTGCCACTCGGAGGCGGACAGCGGCGGAACCACACCGGTCACCGGCTTCCATTCGACGATGGAGAGCCCGGATTCGGTGAGCCGCGTAGCGCCGCCGACGATGAGGGTGAGGAAGATCATCGCCGCGGCGACGAGGAGCCAGGCGCGCACGGCGCGGCGATGCGTTTCGTTGACTTGCGTTCCTGACATTCTGGAATTGCGCCTTGCTGCAGCCCCGCCGGACCATATAGTCATGCGCCGAGCACAGCAAACGGTCCCTGCCCCGCATCATGGCACCGCGTTCCCGCAAATTCATCGGCGCCATCGCGCTTATCGTGCTCGCCGTCGTCTGGACGCTGCTCGCCATGGCCCTGGCGCAATCGGTGCTGACCTCGATCAACGGTTTTATCGCGACGCTCTATTACATCGTCGCGGGGCTTGGTTGGGTGCTTCCGGCGATGCCGCTGGTGAAGTGGATGGCGAAGCCGGGCTAAGCCCGGCCGCGGCAGATCAGCGCAAGTGGCAGGCGACGTGCTGCCCGGGCTTTACCTCGCGCAGCGCCGGGCTTTCCACCCGGCAGCGCTCGACCGCGTAAGGACAGCGCGTGTGGAAATGGCAGCCGGCCGGCGGATTGATCGGGCTCGGCACGTCGCCCTGCAGCACGCGCTTCTGCCGCTTCACCCGCGGATCCGGCACCGGCACCGCCATCAGCAATGACTCGGTATAGGGATGCAAAGCCCGTGTGAACAGCGTGCGCCGGTCGGTGTATTCGACGATGCGACCGAGATACATCACCGCGATGCGGTGGCTGATGTGCTCGACCACGGCCAGATTATGCGAGATGAAAAGATAGGCGAGCCCGAGCTCGCGCTGCAGATCGAGCATCAGGTTGAGCACTTGCGCTTGGATCGAGACGTCAAGCGCCGAGACCGGCTCGTCGCCGACGATCAGCTTCGGTTGCAGCGCGAGCGCCCGCGCAATGCCGATGCGCTGGCGCTGCCCGCCGGAAAACTGGTGCGGGTAATTGGCCATCTGCGCTTGCCGCAGTCCCACGCGGTCGAAAAGCTCGGCGACTTTCTTCTTCACCGCGGAACCGCTGGCGATGCCGTGCACGTGCAGCGGCTCGGCGACGATGTCGCCCGCGGACATGCGCGGATCGAGCGAGGAGAACGGGTCCTGGAAAATGATCTGCATCTGCCGCCGGTATGGACGCAGACGCGCCTTGTCGAGATGCGTGATGTCCTCGCCGGACACGCGGATGGTCCCCGCCGTCGGATCGATCAGGCGCAACACAGTGCGGCCGACCGTCGACTTGCCGCAGCCGGATTCGCCGACCAGCGCCAGCGTCTCGCCCTTGCCAATGGCGAAGCTCACGCCGTCGACGGCAAAGACTTTTCCAGCTGCGCGTTGCAGCAGTCCCTTGCGGATCGGAAAATGTTTTTTGAGATCCTGCACGTCGAGGATCGGTGCGTCTGCCGGCTCGGCGTTGGCGGCATGCGGCTCAGCCATTGGCTTCACCGTAAAGCTCGCGCGAACGCCAGCACGCGGCGAAGTGGCCAGGACGCTTCTCCTCATAGTCCGGACAGGCTTCGCGGCAGCGCGCAACCGCGTGCGCGCAGCGCGGCGCAAAGGCGCAGCCGTGCGGCAGGTGCATCAACGACGGCACCATGCCCGGAATTTCGCGCAACCGCTCGCCGCTGATGTCGGCCTCGCCGCGCATCAGCGGCAGCCGCGGGATCGAAGCCAGCAGCCCGCGGGTGTAGGGATGCTGCGGCCGCGCGAACAGCTCCTCGACCGGCGCCTCTTCGACCTTGCGCCCGGCATACATGACAATGACATGCTGCGCCGTCTCCGCGACCACGCCGAGATCGTGGGTGATCAGGATCACCGCGGTGCCAAGCCTGCGCTGCAGATCGACGATCAAATCGAGAATCTGCGCCTGGATTGTCACATCGAGCGCGGTCGTTGGCTCATCGGCGATCAAAACCTTCGGATTGCAGGCGAGCGCCATGGCGATCATCGCGCGCTGGCGCATGCCGCCGGAGAGCTGATGCGGATATTCCCGCGCCCGCTGCTCCGGCTCGGGAATGCGCGTGAGGCCGAGCATATCGACCGCCTTCCGCCAAGCCTGCGCCCGCGAGACCTTCTCGTGCAGCAGCACCGCTTCGGCGATCTGCGCGCCGATCGTGAGCACCGGATTGAGCGACGTCATCGGCTCCTGAAAGATCATGGCGATGTCTTTGCCGCGCACCGAACGCATCGCCTCGTCGTCGAGCGTCAGGAGATCGAGCCCGGCGAGTTTCACTGAGCCTTCGACGATGCGGCCCGGCGGATCGGGTACGAGCCGCATCAGCGACAACGCGGTGATGCTCTTGCCGCAGCCGGACTCGCCGACGATCGCCAGCGTCTCGCCCGGCTTGAGGGCGAAGCTCACGCCGTCGACGGCCTTCAGCACCCCATGTCGTAGATCGAAATAGGTGCGCAGGTTCTCGACCGCGAGCAGCGGCTTTTCCGCGCTGTGCGCGCGGCTCCCCTCCTCGACGGTCTCGTTGCTCATCACGCTCATGCGCGGGGCGGCCTCAGTTGCGCAGCCGCGGATCGAGGATGTCGCGCAGCGCGTCCCCGAACAGATTTGTGCCGAACACCGCGAGACTGATGGCCAGCCCGGGAAACACCACCAGCCACGGCGCGGTGCGCACATATTCCGCAGCCGAATCCGAAAGCATGCGCCCCCAGGACGGGTGCGGCTCCGGCACACCGAGGCCGAGGAAGGACAACGACGCTTCGGTGAGGATCGCCGCGCCGAGTTGCGCCGTAGCAATGACGATGAGCGGCGCAATGGTGTTCGGCAACACGTGGCGCAGTGCGATGCGAATTTCGCTCATGCCGACCGCGCGTGCGGCCTCGACGAAAGGCTGCTCGCGCAGCGCCAGCGTGTTGGACCGGATCACCCGCGCCGTATACGGAATAAGCGGGATGGCGATGGCAAAGATGGTGTTGCTGAGCGACGGCCCGAGCGAGGCGGCCATGACCAGCGCCAGCACCAGCAGCGGCACCGATTGCAGCACATCGACGATGCGCTGAATGATCAGATCGACCCAGCCGCCGATATAACCAGAAGCCAACCCCAGCGCGACGCCGAACAGGCAGCCAAGGAAGGTCGAGCCAAGCCCGACTGCGAGCGAGATGCGCGCGCCATAGACGATGCGACTATAGATATCGCGGCCCATGGCGTCGGCGCCGAATGGATGGCCGTGCACCGGATGCAGCAGCGACAGCGCCGGATTGGTCGTGAGCGGGCTATAGACGGTGATGAAGTCGGCAAACACTGCGGCAAAGACAAAGACGACCATGATCGCGGCGCCGACAAGACCGAGCGGATGCGAGCCGAGATGATGCCTGATTTTCGACCAGGCGGTATCGGCGCGGACGATTTCTTCCGCCGGTGCCGGGATGGTGTCGAGCGCGGTCATCGTCAGCCCGCGTACCGGATGCGCGGGTCGAGCACCGCATAAAGGAGATCGATGATGAAATTCACCGACACCGCAACCGTGGCGATGAACATCACCAGATTCTGCACGATCGGATAATCGCGCCAGCGGATCGCCTCGACCAGGAAGCGCGCAACGCCTGGAATGTTGAACACCGTCTCGGTGACGATCAATCCACCCATGAGGAACGCGGCCTCGATGCCGATGACCGTAACCACCGGCAGTAGCGCGTTGCGCAGCGCATGACGGAAATTGACGCTGCGGTCGGACGCGCCTTTCGCGCGCGCTGTGCGGATATAGTCCTGCCGCAGCACCTCGAGCATCGAGGAACGCGTAAGCCGCATCACCAGTGCCGAACTGCGGAAGCCGACCGCGGCGGCGGGCACACTATAGAGCGCGAGCGTGTTCCAGAAGCCCTGCGGCGGATCCGTATAGATCGGGATCGAGCCGAACCAGGCCACGAAGGCCATGAGGATGAGAAGGCCCAGCCAGAATGAAGGCATCGATAATCCGGTAAGGCTGAGCACCCGGAGCACGTAATCCAGCCGTGTGTTTTGCTTCACCGCGCTGACCACGCCGAGCGGGACGCCGATGCTCACGGCGAACAGCAAAGCGAGCCCGGCGAGCTTGGCGGTGATCGGGATGCGCGGCGCGATCTCCTCGATCGCCGGCTTTTCCGACACATAGGAATAGCCGAGATCGCCGTGGGCGAGCCCGCTCACCCAATCGCGGTATTGCACGATGATCGGCTTATCGAGCCCGAGCTGCGTCTCGAGCTGCGCCTTCTCGGCGGTGTCGATCATGCCCGCGGCGTCGAACAGGATGTCGGCGATGTTGCCCGGCACCAGCCGCAGCATCACGAAGACGAGCACCGAAATCCCGAACAACGTCAGCAGCATCAGGCCAAAGCGCCTGATCAGATAGCTCCCCACTTCTCACCTCCCAAATTTCAGCGGGGACAGGCACGCGCGGTGAGCCCCAATACACCGCACGCACCCCACGCGAAAGCCGACGATCACTTGTCGAGCCAGATGTCCTCGAAGCGGTAGCCGTTATAGGCGCTGTTGTTGCTAATCGTCAGGTTTCTCACATACGGCTTCCAGCAGGTGCCGGTGCGCGCATGGAACAGGATCGGCCGCGCCACGTCCTCCTGCAGCTTCTTGTCGATCTCCCAGACGAGCTTCTTGCGTTTGTTGAGATCGGTCTCCACCGATTGCTGATCAAACAGCTTTTCGATGTCCTTGTTGCAGTAATGCGTGTAGTTGCGCTCCGAGCCGCAGGCGTAGTTCTCGTAGAACGCCTGGTCCGGGTCATCGATGCCGTTCCCGGTGAGGTTAAGCCCGACCGAATAGTCGTTGCGCGCCACCTTGGCGAACCAGGCGCCGGATTCCACCGGCTCGAGCTCGGCATCGATGTAGATTTCCTTGAGCTGATCGATCAACACCACCGCCGGGTCGCGATAGGTGGCGAGGTTGCGCGTGGACACCTTGATCTTCAGCGGCTTGTCCGGACCGTAGCCGAGCTTCTGCATGATGGCGCGGGCTTCTTCACGGTCCTTCTTCACGTCGCCGTAGCCAGGGATGGTCTTGAGCATGTCCGGTGGCAGACCCCAGACACCTTCCGGCGGCGGCAGCAGCGTGCCCCCGGCGTCGCCGTGCCCCTGCAGGATGATGTCGATGAACGCCTTACGATCGAGTGCGAGCGCCATGGCTTTGCGCAATTCCAGATTATTGAACGGCGGCGCATCGCGATTGATGATGAGATTGGTGTTCACGTTGATCGGCGCGATCTCGCAGACCGCGGTCGGATCCTGATCCTTGATGTCCTTGATATTCGCCGCGGTCATCTCCGTCGGGAATGTGACGTCGATCTTGCCGGCAACGAAGGCAAGCTTCGCCGTCGCGCGGTCGCGGATGATGGTGTACTCGATGCCGTCGAGATACGGCAGGCCCTTCTTCCAGTAGTCCGGATTCTTCACGAGCTTGATCGACTCGTTCTGCTTCATCTCCACGAACTTGTACGGGCCGGTGCCGATCGGATGCGTGCGCATCTGTGCCGGCGAGACGTGGCACGGATACATCGGCGAATAACCGGAGGCGAGCATCGCCAGGATCGACGGCTGCGGCCGCTTGAGATGCACCGTGACCTCATAGTCGCCGTTCGTCGTCACGTCGCTGACATTGGCGTACCAGTCCTTGCGCGGGTTCTTGCGGAACTTGTCCTGCGCCTTGCCCATGAGCAGGTCGAAGGTGCACTTCACGTCCTTCGACGAGAACGGCTTGCCGTCGTGCCATTTCACCCCCTCACGCAGCGTGAAGGTGAGCGCCGTGCCGTCTTTGTCCCAGGCCCACTTGGTGGCGAGCTCGGGGACGATCGTGTCCATGCTGTTTTGCGGCTTGTGCTGATCGTAAAGCACAAGGTTGTTGAAAATGCCCATGGCGGGGGCGTTCACGGAAAAGGTCGCCTCCTCGTGGATCGAGAGGCTCGGCGGGGTTTCGCGGTGATAGAACCGCAAGATACCGCCGGATTTGGGCCCGGCCCCCTGCGCGCTGCCGATGGCGGCCAGCAAAACAGCCCCGGCCAGGGCGATGACGCTCCGTCGCATAAATCCTCCCTCGCTTCTCCACGACGGTTCCGGCGTAGCGCCGGCCGTCGCTCTTGGTCTTGGTTGCCACAACGCTAGTCCGACTGCGGCAGCGGAGCAATCGCGTCGCACTGTGGTGCAAGGCCGCAATTTCGCGTCGCAGCAGGCATCTCGGCCCCGCGCTTGCCAAGGCACCGCCTTGCCGCCAGCATGGCCGTCCGTAAGGCCAGGACGCAGTGCACACCGTGACGGGCGATAGCGATCACATCATCGGCGAGACCGCGAACCGGATCTTCGCCGATCTCGCCGACCCGCAGACGGTGAACCGCGCCAAGGACGACGGCTGGCGCACGAAATTGTGGGCAGCGCTCACCGAGGCTGGCCTGCCGCTCGCCTGGGTCCCGGACATGCTCGGCGGCTCGGGCGCCAGTCTCGCCGACGGATTTGAAATTCTCCGCGTGGCCGGCCGCTTCGCAGTGCCGGTGCCGCTCATTGAGACGCTGCTTGCGGGGTGGCTCCTCGCCCAAGCCCATATCGAGGCGCCGGCGGCCGCGCTGACCGTTGCCCCTGCCCGTCCAAATGAGCGCATCCGCATCGATGCTGCCGGCCGGCTCAACGGCCGCGCATTGGCCGTCCCTTTGGCCGCACAATGTAGCGCGATCGCGGTACTCGCTGAACATGCTGACGGCCTCATAGTCGCGCTCGCCGACATTGCGGATTGCAAGCTCGGCGATGGGCGCAATCTCGCCGGCGAGCCGGCGAACAGCGTCACTTTCGACAACGTCACGCCGCGCGCGCTCGCCCCGGCGCCCGCCGATTTCGATCACACCGCGCTGCTGTTGATGGGCGCGACCGCGCGCGCCAACGAGATCGCGGGCGCGCTCGCCGCCGTGCTGCCACTGACCGTCGCGTATGCCAATGAGCGCGTCGCCTTCGAGCGGCCGATCGGCAAATTCCAGGCGGTGCAGCAGAATCTGGCGCGGCTCGCCGGCGAAGCCGCAGCAGCCCTTGCCGTCGCCACCTCGGCGGCCGACACCATCGCGCAAGGCGATGCCGCGCGGGAGGCGATCTTCCTCGAGGCTGCCTCCGCCAAGATCCGCTGCGCGGAAGCCGCGACCGAAGGCTCGGCCATCGCGCATCAGGTGTTCGGCGCCATCGGCTTCACCAGCGAGCACGTGCTGCATCGTTTCACCTTGCGCATGCGCGCCTGGCGCGACGATTTCGGCAACGAGAGCTACTGGGCGGCGGAGCTCGGCCGCGCTGTCGCCCAACGCGGCGCCGACGCGTTCTGGCCGCTCATCGCTTCGCGCTGACGGTCCGCATGAGCACCACGCTGAGCTTCGATCCGATCCGGCTGCCGAGCGAATGCGAACGGCTGCGCGACGAGGTCCGCGCGTTCATCGCCGCCGAGATCGCAGCCGGCACCTTCGATCCGCACCGTCCCGGTCACGGTGATGCCCACAATCCCGACTTCAGCCGCCGCATCGGCGCGAAGGGCTGGATCGGCATGACCTGGCCGAAGCGTTATGGCGGGCACGAGCGCAGCTTCCTCGAGCGCTATGTGGTGACCGAGGAATTTCGCGTCGCCAATGCGCCGGTGCGCCTGCACTTCGTCGCCGACCGGCAGAGCGGGCCGATCCTGCTCAAATACGCCCCCGAGCACGTCAAAGCCGACATCCTGCCGCGCATCTGCCGCGGCGAGCTGTGCTTCGTCATCGGAATGAGCGAGCCGAATTCCGGCTCCGATCTGTTCGCGGCGAAGGCCAAGGCGACCAAGGTCGATGGCGGCTGGCGGCTCACCGGATCGAAGATCTGGACCAGCAACGCGCATATCGCCGATTACATGCTCGGCCTGTTCCGCACCTCCTCGCCGACCAAAGAGAACCGCCGCCACGGGCTCACGCAATTCCTCGTCGATATGAAGAGCAAGGGGGTCACCGTCAATCCGATCTATCAGATGACCGGCCAGCACGATTTCAACGAGGTCGTGTTCGACGACGCCTTCGTGCCCGACGACAACGTGATGGGCGAGATCGACGGCGCCTGGAAGCAGGCGACCAGCGAGCTCGCTTATGAACGCAGCGGCCCGGAGCGCTTCCTCGAGACCTTCTACGTGATGCTCGAGCTCATCCGCGCGCTCGGGCCGGAGCCAGACCTGCGCGGCGCCGAAGGCCTCGGCCGTCTGGTCGCGCAGCTGCACACGCTGCGGCGCATGTCGGTGTCGGTCGCCGGCATGCTGCAAGCCGGCAAGGAGCCCGTGGTCGAAGGCTCGATCGTGAAGGACCTCGGCACCATGTGGGAGCAGAAGCTGCCGGAGCGCGTGCGCGAGCTCGCGGCCTTTCTCGAACCGGAGATCGGCAACCGCGCCACGCTCGAAGACCAGCTCGCCTTCGCGCTGACCATCGCGCCCAAGCTGACCATCCAGGGCGGCACCACCGAAATCCTGCGCGGCATCATCGCCCGCGGGCTCGGCCTGCGCTGAGGAGGTCCGATGCCCGACATCGGCAAGCTGCTCGCGCCGCAATCGGTCGCGGTCATCGGCGCCTCCTCCGATCTCCAAGGACTGCGCGGCCGCATCTTCCAGATCATCCGCAGCCATCCGTTTGAGGGACGCGTCTATCCGGTGAGCCGCAGCGCCACTGAGGTGCAAGGCGTCAAAGCCTATGCGTCGGTCGAGGCGCTGCCGGAGACGCCGGATCTCGCCATCCTCATCGTGCCCGCCGTTTACGTGCCGGCGGAACTCGAGCGCTGCGGGCGCGCCGGCATCAAGGCTGTGGTCATCCTCTCCTCCGGCTTCGCCGAAGAGCCCGGCGGCAGCGGCAGCCGCATGCAGGAAGAGCTGCGCGCCACAGCAAAGCGCTTCGACATGGCGGTCGCCGGACCGAATTCCGAAGGCTTCGCCAATATCGC
Source organism: Pseudolabrys sp. (assembly GCA_035651015.1). GTDB lineage: Bacteria > Pseudomonadota > Alphaproteobacteria > Rhizobiales > Xanthobacteraceae > Pseudolabrys. Next base: position 227,006 of record DASRGN010000027.1, read on the forward strand.
CAGCGCATTCTGCCCGACCTTTTCGCCGGTCCTCGATGCCGCCGCCGGTCCGATCGTGCCGAAAGTCCCGCTCGGGCGCGGCCAGGTCTCGGTGATTTCGCAGAGCGGCGGGCTCGGCTTCGCCTTTTTCGATCGTGCGCGGCCGCGCAATCTCCTGTTCCGTCACATCGTCACCACCGGCAACGAAGCGGCACTCGACGTCGCCGACGTGCTCGACTGGATGCTCGACGAGAAGGATGGCGCCGATGTCGTCCTGCTGATCATCGAGGATGTGAAGTCGCCGGCGAAATTCCGCCGCGCCGCCGCGAAGGCACTTGCGCTCGGCAAGCCGTTGATCGTTGCCAAGATCGGCCGCTCCGAGCCGGGAAGCCGCGCCGTGCTCTCGCACACCGCCGCGCTCGCCGGCTCGCATGCGGCTTATCGTGCGGTATTCGAGCATGACGGGTTGATCGAAGGCCGCGACATCGACGAGATGCTCGATCTCACCGCCGGCTTTCTCGCCTGCGGCGATCGTCTGCCCGCCGGGCACCGCGTCGGCATCTGCACGGCCTCCGGCGGCGCGGGCGTGTGGATGGCGGACGCCTGCGCGGATGCCGGGCTCGAGGTTCCGGTGCTCGATGCCGCCACGCGCGCCAAGATCGATGTCGGCCTGCCCTCCTATGCGAGCTCGCTCAACCCGGTCGACGTCACCGCGCAGGGCGTGCACCAGTTCGGCTATGCCGAATATGCGCGGCTGCTCTCGGCGGCGCCCGGTATCGACGGCGTGGTCACCGTGATCACCGCCCGGCGCTCGGCGTTCCTCGAGCACGATCTGCCGAAGCTCGAGGCGCTCGCGCGTAACGGCGACAAGCCGGTGCTGATGTGGAGCTATACGATCCCATCGGAGCGCAGCGTCGAGATCCTCAACAGCGCCGGCTACGCGTTGTTCACCAATGCCCGCGGCTGCGCGCTGACCATGCGCGCCATGAGCGATTTCAGGGCGCGACGCGAAGCCAGGCGGGTGCGACAGACCACCCCACATCCGGCGCGCGCACAGGTCGCGGCGAAGCTCGCGGCCGCCGGCGGCGTGCTCACCGAGCACCAGGCGCGACCGCTGCTCGCCACCTACGGCATCGGCGATGACGACGGCGGCCGCCTGGTGCATTCCGCGGATGACGCCGTCGCGGCGGCACGCGCGATCGGACGCTCCGTAGCGCTGAAGGTGCAATCGTCCGACATCCTGCATAAGACCGAAGCCGGTGCGGTCGCGCTCGATCTTCCCGGCGAGAGCGTGCGCGATGGCTTCGCGCGCGTGCTGGCAAACGCGAAACGCCATGCGCCGGCGGCGCGCATCGACGGCGTCCTCGTGCAGCCGATGGCCGCGCCCGGGCGCGAGATCATTCTCGGCATCAACCGCGATCCGACCTGGGGGCCGCTGCTCATGGTCGGGCTCGGCGGCGTGCTGGTCGAGGCGCTCGGCGACGTGGCGCTCGCTCCGGTGCCGCTCGATGCCGCCGATGCGCATGATCTGATCGCGCGGCTCAAAGCCGCGCCGGTGCTCGGCGCGCATCGCGGCACGCCGGCCGCCGACATCGACGCGCTTGCGGCACTGATGGTGCGGCTTTCACAATTTGCCACCGACCATGCGGAAACGATCGCGCAGATCGACCTCAATCCGGTGATCGTGCATGCGCGCGGCCAAGGCGTCAGCATCGTCGACGCCCTGATCGTCAAACACGTCGCCAGCGAGGCGAAGGAGATGAGCCATGGCTGAGCAGGACTTTGCCATCGAGATGCACGGCCATGTGGCGCTCGCCGAAATCCGCCGCCCGCCACATAACTATTTCGACGCGGCGCTGATCCGCGCCATGGCGTCGGCCTTCGAGGCGCTCGATGACGACGCCAATTGCCGCGCCATCGTGCTCGCCGCGCAGGGCCGCTCGTTCTGTGCCGGCGCCAATTTCGGCGACGGCTCAACACTCAACGCGGAGGGTCGTCCGCCGGGCGAGCCCGGCGCCGGCGTCGCGCACCTCTACATGGAAGGCGTGCGGCTCTTCCGCACCAAAAAGCCGATCATCGCCGCGGTCCACGGGGCCGCGGTCGGCGGCGGTCTCGGGCTCGCCATGACGGCCGACTTCCGCGTCACCTGCCCGGAGGCGCGCTTTGCCGCCAATTTCACCCGCCTCGGTTTCCATCCGGGCTTCGGCCTCTCGGTGACGCTCCCGGCGGTCGTTGGCGCCAACAACGCCGCGCTGCTGCTTTATACGAGCCGCCGCATCGGCGGCGAGGCGGCGCACGCGATGGGGCTTGCCGATGTGCTGGTGCCGCAGGACGAGGTCCGCGGCGCGGCGCTGGCGCTCGCCGCCGAGATTGCCGAGAACGCGCCGCTCGGGGTGATGGCAACGCGCGCGACACTGCGCGGAGATCTTGCCGAGCGCGTGCGCGCAATGACCGAGCACGAGCTCGCCGAGCAGACGCGATTGCGCAAGACCGACGACTTCAAGGAAGGCGTGAAGGCCGTCGCCGAGCGCCGCGTTCCGGTGTTCGCGGGACGTTGAGCAACGCGGAGCGCCGAGCATCCACACACTCTGACCTCATCCTTGTAAGTCGAATAGCGCCGGATCGGCTAATCTGACCGACGCGGTGGCGGACGGAAGACCGTCTCGTCCTCGGGCCCATAAGCCCGTTCCTCAGCACGGGAATCCGTCCGTCGTTCCATCGAACCCGAACAGT
>DASRGN010000028.1:0-26294 GCA_035651015.1 Pseudolabrys sp.
ACTGTTCGGGTTCGATGGAACGACGGACGGATTCCCGTGCTGAGGAACGGGCTTATGGGCCCGAGGACGAGACGGTCTTCCGTCCGCCACCGCGTCGGTCAGATTAGCCGATCCGGCGCTATTCGACTTACAAGGATGAGGGCCTCTGTGGAAGAAGACGATCACGCCGCGCCCGTGAGCAGAAAACAGCGAGCGATGAAACCGCTAGCTTCCTACTGACTCATCCCTGACCCCTGATCCCCGCCTCCCGACATCCGTGTCACTAGCGTGCACACGTCTTCCGGATCGTAGGGCTTCTTCACGAACACCGAGCGGGTCACCAGCGGCTGCAGCTCCGAGGGGCTGTAGCGCCCGGAGGCGTAGATGATCGGCAGCTCCGGCCGCAGCGCCCGCGCCTTTTCGGCGAGCTCGGCGCCGTCCATGCCGCCGGGAAGATTGATGTCGGTGAACAGCACGTCGACCGGCGAGCCGGAGCGGATGTAACGCAGCGCCTCGGCGGCCTGCGGAAACGCGTGGACCTCGAAGCCGTGCTCGGTGAACACGTCGCTGATCAGCCCGGCTATCAGCGGCTCGTCCTCGACGAATACGACATTGGTTGAATGCGTTTCCGAAATCATCACCACACTCCTTGCTGCCGCAGCGTCTTTTGACATGCGCTGCGTTTTGCGTGTCCCGGCATGGCAACGTGCAACCGCAGAACTTGTTTTCAAGTTTCCGCAATTTCGGCACTTTATGGTGACCGCGTCGTTAAGGTCTTGAACCCGTAGCGTTTCACGCGATTCCAACCCATATTCGCCGCATGGCCAGCCGCGAAGCCGCCTTTGTCGAGATCACGCCGGAAGTGCTGCTCAAGGCCTATGCCTGCGGCATCTTTCCCATGGCGGAAACTGCCGACGATCCGGCGCTCTACTGGATCGAGCCGGAGATGCGCGGGATCATTCCGCTCGAGGGTTTCCACGTCGCCTCCCGCCTCGCCCGCACCGTGCGTTCGGATCGTTTTGCCGTCGCGGTCGACCGCGATTTCGACGCGGTGATCGACGGGTGCGCCGAGCCCAAGCTCGGGCGCACGCGCACCTGGATCAACGCCCGCATCCGCACGCTCTACCGCAAGCTCCACGAGGCCGGGCATTGCCATTCCGTCGAGGTTTATGACGGCGACCATCTGGTCGGCGGCCTCTACGGCGTGAGCCTCGGGCGCGTGTTCTTCGGCGAGAGCATGTTCCACCGCGCGCGCGATGCCTCGAAGGTGGCGCTGGTGCATCTCGTGGCGCGGCTGCGCGCCGGCGGTTACAAGCTGCTCGACACCCAGTTCGTCACCGAGCATCTCAAGAGCTTCGGCGCGATGGAAGTTTCGCGGCGCCAATACCACCGGCTCTTGGAAGCGGCGCTGATCGGCGAAGCGAACTTCGCCGTGCTGCCGATGCGCACGCCGGTGTCGGGTGCCGACGCCGTCGCGCTGGCCACGGCGGAAACGATCTCAGCGTAACGGCGGCGGCAGGAACGATGGCTGCCGCTGCGGCGGCGGCTGTTGCGGGCGCGGTTGCCGCGTCGGACGCGCCGGCGGCTTCGCGGCCGGTGGCGGCGCGTCGGCGCCGGCGGCAGGCGCTTCCGCGGTGACGGCCGGTGCTCCGCCTTTGCAGTCGGTGAGCCAGACGTCATAGATCGGATGCTCGACCGCATGCAGGCCCGGGCTCGCGGCGAACATCCAGCCGGTGAAGATGCGCTTCACCTCGCCCTGCAGCGTCACCTCGTCGACGTCGATGAACGCATCGGTCTGCGGCGTCTCCGTCGGCGGCCGCGTGTAGCAGACATGCGGCGTCACCTGCAGCGCGCCGAACTGCACAGTCTCGCCGATCTTGACGTCGAAGGAGATGATGCGCCCGGTGATCTTGTCGAGCCCGGCGAACACCGCCTCCGGATTGTTGATCTTCTGCGGCGGCGGCTCGACCACGATCTCGTCGCCGGGCTGCGGCGCCGTGTTGGCCGGTTGCGCCGGCGCGTTCGCCTGCTGCGGCGTGCCTGGCGGCTGCCGCTGTCCTGGCGGCAGACCCGGCAGCGCCTGGCCGGGAGCGGCCTGCTGCGTCTGCGGCGGGCCTTGCTCAGGCCGCCCGAGCTGCTGCGGCGCGCCGGGCTCGCGCGGCGGCGCAACACTCGCGCCCGGCGGTGGCGCCAGCGGCTGTGATTGGATCGATCCAGCGCCCGGCCGGCTCGACGGCGGCAAGCTCATCGGTGCCGGCAGCGGCTCCGAAGGCGGCAGATCGCGTGCATCCGGCGCCCCGCCGCGCGGAACGCTCGCCGGCGGCCGTGGCGGCGGATCGTTGAAAATGCCGCCGAACTGCGCGCGCGCTGGTGCCGCACTGATGGCGGCAGCCGCGATCAGCAGAGCAACGGGGGCAAAGCGGATCGTCAATGGAGGATTCCCGAACGGAAGGTTCCGGTTAACACGCGGAATACGGCGGGCAAAGGGCGGGCGCGCCCAGCCCGAAAAGCCCAAAGAACTAAGGCGTCCACGCCTTGTAATCGCCGGTGGCCTTCGGGCGGCGGCCTTGCGCCAGCGTCGAGCCGCTCGGGCGATAGGCGCCGGGCGTCCCGGTCAGATTCGGCCGGTGCGGCTTCTGCCAGGCGCGCGGCTGGTACTTCTCATCCGTCGGCGGGGTGTCCACGGTGTGGTGGATCCAGCCGTGCCAGGACGGCGGAATGGTCGAGGCCTCGGCGTAGTTCTTGTAGACCACCCAGCGCCGCTCGAAATGCAGCGACGGATCCACCTTGCCGCCGCGCGTGCGGTAATAGCGGTTGCCGGCCTCGTCCTCGCCGATCAGCTCGCCATACATCCAGGTCCAGAACTGGGTCCCGTAGGTCTGCCCGTTCCACCAGGTGAAGAGTTTCAGGAAAAAACTTTTCATCGCGTTCGCGCGTTGTTCCAAAGCTGCCGGTTCTTGCCACCCGGCACTTACATTGTCCAGTCACGCGGCCAGGGCGTACCCGGCTGAGGGGCTTTGCTTGCGAATTGCACAAACCAACAGGTTTCCATGCTCGATTCGATCAGGGCGCTGCTTCAAGACCTCGCGGGACAACTGAACTGGGCGCCGGAAACGCTGGTCGCGGTGATCGTGCTTGCCATGAGCGTCGCGGTCGCCCTGCTCCTGCACTGCGGCCTGCGACGCTTGGTGTCGCGATTCCTGGCGCGGCGCTGGCAGCCGCTGCGCAGGATCCTCGCCCGCACCGGCGGGCCGACCCGCCTCGCCTTCCTCATTGTCGCGCTGATGGTTGCCGTGCCGGCCGCCCCGCTCGACCCCGACACGCAATCGGTGATCGCACGCGCTTTGCTCATCGCCGTCATCGCGCTCATCGGTTGGACTTGCCTGATCACGCTGCGCCTGATGGCCGATTTCTACCTGCTGCGCTTCCGCGTCGACGTCGAGGACAATCTCCTTGCGCGCAAGCATGTCACGCAGGTGCGCGTGCTGCTGCGCGTCATCGACACCATCGTCGTCATCGTCACCGTCGGCGCCACGCTGATGACGTTTGCCTCCGTGCGCCAATATGGCGTCAGCCTGTTCGCCTCTGCCGGCGTCGCCGGCCTCGTCGCCGGGCTCGCCGCGCGCCCGGTGCTCAGCAACCTGTTCGCCGGCGTGCAGCTCGCCATCACCCAGCCGATCCGCATCGAGGACGCGGTGATCGTCGAGAACGAGTGGGGCTGGATCGAGGAGATCACCTCCACCTATGTGGTCGTACGCTTATGGGACTGGCGGCGCATGGTGGTGCCGCTGTCTTATTTCATCGAGAAGCCGTTCCAGAACTGGACCCGGCAGGGCGCCGAGCTCATCGGCTCGGTGCTGCTTTATCTCGACTACACCGCGCCGATCGACGCCATCCGCGCCAAGGCCGAGGAGCTCGCCAAGGCCTCGACGCTGTGGAACGGCAAGGTCGTCAATGTGCAGGTGAGCGACGCCAAGGCGAATGTGATCGAGGTGCGCGTGCTCGTCTCCGCCAACAATGCCTCGGCCGTTTGGGACCTGCGCTGCGAGATGCGCGAGAAGCTCATCGGTTTCCTGGCGCGCGAGCATCCGCTCGCGCTGCCGCGCGGGCGCAACGAGAGCGTCACGAATCCGCAGCCGCAAGGCCACGGCGATGCGCCGCTCGCGCCGGATGGTGATGGAAAGCAGCATGAGCAGCAGAAATCGAACTGAGGCAGAGCGCCGATCTCCCCTCCCCCCGCGAAGCGGTGGGGAGGGGTCGGGGGTGGGGGGGGGAAGGAGCGGAGTGAGTGCTGACGGTTTGGCTCGGATTCTCTTGATCTCCGCTCGCAATCAGCTGGGTTGTTAAGTCCCCCCCACCCGGCTCGCTTCGCTCGCCACCCTCCCCACCACTTCGTGGGGGGAGGGATGGAGATTGCGGCACCGGCACAGCGCCTCGCCCACGCCGTACGATTCATTGCCGAGTCGCGTCGCCCTCCCGACACGACTCAGGAACTTGGCCCTCGCCGCACCACCGCATGAGACTTTCCGCGGAACTCCGCGCCGCACCGCTCGCGCGCTGTCACACTTCGTCGTGGATAAAAAAAATTCGTCATAAAAATTTTGCCCGTCATTCCGGGCGCTTTATCCACCGGCGCCTGGGGATGACATGTGCATGACGCCCACACCCGGATTCACAGCTTTGGAATCCGCCCCGGATATCCGATACTTGGCCTGCCTCCCCCGATTCTTCCCCAGAATTAACACCGCTTTCCACCACATTTAGCGTTTGATTCAGACTCCCACACTACAGCTTGACGGTACGGCGGAGTCGTCCTAGCTTTTGATCGTTCGGCGCGGGTGTCTGTTGTCCCGCCGGGCGCTCCCTGAAAGGGCCACCCGAGACGATAGCTCCGCCGAGCGTTTGAAGGCGGGCGCCACTCTCTTGCGCTCTTGAGGCAGCGGCCGCACCGCCGAGTAATCCGGGCACCCAAAAAGCCCGGGCTGGTAACAGGCGTTGAACCGAGAAACGAAGCCAGGACCGGCGGGGGCCGGACAGCTCCCGTCAGATAAGGTGTCGGTACGCCTGCCTGCCGGGTAACGCAGGCGGAAAGCCGACCCCACATTAGGGGCAAGAGAGAACAATGCAGATTGCACGGCGCTATACCAGGGACGGCCAGTCGGCGTATGCGGACATCGCGTTTCGTCTGACCACGAGCGAGATCCGCAATCCGGACGGCTCGGTCGTTTTCAAGCTCGACAATGTCGAGATCCCCGAGTTCTGGTCCCAGGTTGCTTCCGACGTTCTTGCCCAGAAGTATTTCCGCAAGGCCGGCGTGCCCGCGCGGCTGAAGAAGGTCGAGGAGGAGAGCGTCCCCTCCTTCCTCTGGCGCTCGGTCGCCGACGAGGCCGCGCTCGCGGCGCTGCCTGAGAACGAGCGCATTGTCGGCGAGCATTCCTCGAAGCAGGTGTTCGATCGCCTGGCCGGCACCTGGACCTATTGGGGCTGGAAGGGCGGCTATTTCGACAGCGATGCCGACGCCCAGGCCTTCTATGACGAGCTTCGCTACATGCTGGCGATGCAGATGTGCGCGCCGAACTCGCCGCAATGGTTCAACACCGGCCTGCACTGGGCCTATGGCATCGATGGCGCCGGCCAGGGCCACTATTACGTCGACTTCCAGACCGGCAAGCTCACCAAATCCAAATCCGCCTACGAGCATCCGCAGCCGCATGCCTGCTTCATCCAGTCGATCAGTGACGACCTGGTGAACGAAGGCGGCATTATGGATCTCTGGGTGCGCGAGGCGCGCCTGTTCAAATACGGCTCCGGCACCGGCACCAACTTCTCCTCGCTGCGCGCGGAAAACGAGCGGCTCGCCGGCGGCGGCAAGTCCTCGGGCCTGATGAGCTTCCTCAAGATCGGCGATCGCGCCGCCGGCGCCATCAAGTCGGGCGGCACCACGCGCCGCGCGGCGAAGATGGTGATCGTCGACACCGACCATCCCGACATCGAGGCGTTCATCGACTGGAAGGTGAAGGAAGAGCAGAAGGTCGCGGCGCTGGTCACCGGCTCCAAGATCAACCAGAAGCACCTGCGCGCCATCATGAAGGCGTGCGTGAACTGCGAAGGCTCCGGCGACGACTGCTTCACCCCGGAGAAGAACCCGGCGCTCAAGCGCGAGATCAAGGCCGCGCGCCGCGCCTTCGTTCCCGACAACTACATCAAGCGCGTCATCCAGTTCGCGCGCCAGGGCTATACCGACATCGACTTCCCGATCTACGACACCGACTGGGACAGCGAGGCCTATCTCACCGTCTCCGGGCAGAACTCCAACAATTCGGTGCGCGTCACCGACGAGTTCCTGAAAGCCGTCGAGAGCGACGGCAACTGGGACCTCGTAACGCGCACCAAGAAGAAGGTGGCGAAGACGCTCAAGGCCCGCGACCTGTGGGAGAAGATCGGCTACGCCGCCTGGGCCAGCGCCGATCCCGGCCTGCAGTACCACACCACGGTGAACGACTGGCACACCTGCCCGGCGTCGGGCGCGATCCGCGCCAGCAATCCGTGCTCGGAATACATGTTCCTCGACGACACCGCCTGCAATCTGGCGTCGTTGAACCTGCTGACGTTCAGGGACGAGAAGACCAAGGCGTTCGATGTCGAGAGCTACGAGCACGCGGTGCGGCTGTGGACCGTCGTGCTCGAGATCTCGGTGCTGATGGCGCAATTCCCGTCAAAGCAGATCGCGCAGCTCTCCTACGAGTTCCGCACGCTCGGCCTGGGCTACGCCAATATCGGCGGCCTGCTCATGACCTCGGGCATTCCGTATGACTCGGACGCCGGCCGCGCCATCTGCGGCGCGCTCACCGCGATCATGACCGGCATCTCCTACGCCACCTCGGCGGAGATGGCGGCGAAGCTCGGGCCGTTCCCCGGCTACAAGAAGAACCGCGAGCACATGCTGCGCGTCATCCGCAATCATCGCCGCGCCGCGCACGGCGAGCGCACCGGTTATGAGAAGGTGGCGACGCCGCCGGTCCCGCTCGACCACGGCTCCTGCCCGGATCAGGCGCTCGTCACCCATGCCAAGGCGGCCTGGGACCGCGCGCTCAAGCTCGGCGAGAAGCACGGCTACCGCAACGCGCAGGCGACGGTGATCGCGCCGACCGGCACCATCGGCCTGGTGATGGACTGCGACACCACCGGCATCGAGCCCGACTTCGCGCTGGTGAAGTTCAAGAAGCTCGCCGGCGGCGGCTACTTCAAGATCATCAACCGCGCGGTGCCCGAAGCCCTGCGCACGCTCGGCTACAGCGAGGCGGACATCGCCGAGATCGAGGCCTATGCCGTCGGTCACGGCACGCTCTCGCAGGCGCCGGCGATCAACCACACGACGCTCAAGGCCAAGGGCTTCACGGACGAAGCCATCGCCAAGGTCGAGAAGGCGCTGCCCACCGCCTTCGACATCAAGTTTGCCTTCAACAAGTGGACGCTCGGCGAAGACTTCTGCCGCAACGAGCTCGACATTGCGGCCGAGGACCTCGCCTCCCCGACCTTCGACCTCCTCGCCGCGCTCGGCTTTTCCAAACGCGAGATCGAGGCCGCCAACATCCATGTCTGCGGCGCCATGACGGTCGAAGGCGCGCCGCATCTGAAAGCCGAGCACTATCCGGTGTTCGACTGCGCCAATCCGTGCGGGCGCACCGGCAAGCGCTATCTCTCGGTCGAGAGCCACATCCGCATCATGGCCGCGGCGCAGCCCTTCATCTCCGGCGCCATCTCCAAGACCATCAACATGCCGAACGAGGCCACGGTCGAGGAGTGCAAGGAGGCCTATCTCCTCTCCTGGAAGCTGGCGCTCAAAGCCAACGCGCTCTACCGCGACGGCTCCAAGCTCTCGCAGCCGCTCAATTCGCAGCTCATTGCGGATGAGGACGAGGAGGACGACGCGGTCGAGCAGTTCCTCGAGAAGCCGGCGCAGGCGCGCGCGGCGGCGCTCGCCGAGCGCGTGGTGGAGAAGGTGGTCGAGCGCATCACCGTCATCCGCGAGCGCGAGCGCATGCCCGATCGCCGCAAGGGCTACACGCAGAAAGCCGTGGTCGGCGGCCACAAGGTCTACCTGCGCACCGGCGAATATGACGACGGCCGCATCGGCGAGATCTTCATCGACATGCACAAGGAAGGCGCGGCGCTGCGCTCCTTCATCAACAACTTCGCCATCGCCGTCTCGCTCGGCCTGCAATACGGCGTGCCGCTCGAGGAATATGTCGACGCCTTCACCTTCACCCGCTTCGAGCCCGCGGGCCCGGTGCAGGGCAACGACACCATCAAATACGCGACCTCGATCCTCGACTACGTGTTCCGCGAGCTCGCGGTGTCCTATCTCGACCGCTTCGACCTCGCGCATGTCGATCCCTCGCAGGCGGGCTTCGATGCGCTCGGCCAGGGCGTCGAGGAAGGCAAGCCGGAGCCGGCGGCACGCTATGTGTCGAAGGGCCTGACCCGTAGCCGCACGGACAAACTGTCCGTCGTCAGTGGCGGAGCCTCGGGCTCCCATCCCTCCCCTTCAGGGGAGGGTGTCGCGCGCAGCACCTCTTCTTCTCCCTCCCCCCTTGGGGGGGAGGGTCGGGGTGGGGGCTTAGCCAGCGTGACCGCGATCGGCGCGCATGCCGCCACCGCCCTCAAGGCCGAGCCCGAGCACAAGCTCTCGCCGACCGAGAAGCTCGAGGCGCTGGCCTGGTCGCAGCCGACCGCCAAGGCCCAGGCCGCCGAGAAGCGCGCCGAAGCCAAGGCCAAGGGCTACGAGGGCGAAGCCTGCGGCGAATGCGGCAACTTCACGCTGGTGCGCAACGGCACGTGCATGAAGTGCGATACGTGCGGGTCAACGACGGGGTGTTCGTGATACATCCGCGGTAGTCACAATCAAACGCCGACCGTAGTTTGCCCGCGATGAAAATCGGCCCGCGCACCCGCGGGCCGATTGCATTTCGGCTTCTCGCTCTCGGCGTAGTGCCAAAGCAGCATGGGCGCCGCGACGGCGCCGAAAGACGGGTCCGATTATCGCCCCGACAATCGGCAAGCGTGAGCGCAACGCAAGCGTCCTGAAAGTCGCACCGTTGTTCCTCTATTCAAATAGCTGAGAACAGCGCCACTAACTCGCTTTGCCTGTGAGTACCGGTTTTTGAAAAGACTGCTTTTAATTGATTGCGGGCTGTCGCGCGCGAGATTCCCAAACGGTCCGCAGCTCCGTCCGGTCCGACGCCCTCGGCGACGATGGAAGCCAGCTTAGCTTCGGCGGATGTAAGGCCAAATATCTTGCCGAGCAAGACGGGGTGCGCGCCGGATTGCACTTCGATTGGCGACAAGGTCAGCACGGCACACGCACCGAGAAACGGTGTTTGAGCGGCTTCAGGCACCGGGAGTACACGAATGACGATCGGAACACCCCTCTTCCGGCGGATTACAATTGGGTCGCATTGCAACGCGGCAGCGTCGCGCGTGGTCCTTAGCCGGGCCACCAGAAGGTCAATCTCGTTCCTTGCGAATAAATCTGACACACAAAGCCGGCGGTCCTTGACGCGGACCTCGTCGTCAAGCACGGCCTGGCTCGCCGCGTTCATCTCGATGATAAGACCGCGACGGTCTATAGCGATTGCCGGCTGGCCAACGTTGCTCAGTGCAGCCGTAGCGCTTGAAACCGCAACACGCCCAAAAAGGGTCGAGAGCGATGCCGCCGCAGTCAGCTTTTGTGAAAGCGCCGCGAGTATCCGTTTTTCGTCGCGCGCAAACGGCCCTTCCTTCGGTGTCCTCTGGATCGTGAGCCCCCATAGAGCTGAACCTGCTCGAAACCCAACCCCTGCAAACCATTTGAAGCCGCAACGTAGGAGCAGATCGTTGTAGAAGGGATCGCGGGTGACCTCGTCGCAAGTCATTAAGTCCTGATCGACAACAACGGAGGCTCCGTTCAACAAAAGAGGAACCCCACGCGCGGCGCGGATATCCCGCACGTGCCAATCGTCGCGAAAATATTGCCGAAAGAGTTCGTCGACCGAAGCGGTGCGCGGAATATCCGGGGTGCGCACGTCGCTTTGCAGCAAAGCGGCACCGGTTGCGTTAGCCGCGCGCGAAATAGCCTCCATCGCCTGCGGCCAAAAATTTGGATCCGTGGCCGCATGGCCCAGCAGTATGCTGGCTTGTTCTAGCTGCGCAGCACGCGTAGCGCGCATCGGCGCCCCCCACGCCTCTCGAGTAGAGGATCGTTTTTTAGCTCAAATGGGTCAAGCTCACAGAATGGGCAACCAGGCGGCCCGACGCGCGACTCTGTTGTGTAAGAAGCAGACCGGACGCGACGTGATCGGTTGTATGATCAATGGATTAGCTGGCTGCCGAGCTTAAACCCAGGCCATAGTTCCCAGGCGCGGCCGCTGTCACCGAGCAGGTACCGCTCGCGAACGGCCGCACGGTGGCCAGGGTCTCCCGCGCGACCGTTCGCAACTAGCCAAAAGCCATCTTCCACGAGACCGATAGGCGAACCGTCCGAGGTACCTCAGCATGACCCAAATGGGTCATGTCTTTGGTTCTCATGCGATGCATCGTCATGCTGTGCTCGATCCACAGGGGTGACACTCATGATTGCCAATCTCGCAAAGTGGGCCTGCTTGCTTTCGATAATGGTTGCCACGTCGCTCACAAGCGCTTCCGCCGACCAAGGAGCTGCCACGCTCTCGAATCGCTTGGCGGCTCATCGGTCTGTGAATTACACGCCCAAGCCAAAGGTTGCCGATTTCCGGTGCGGAAGTGGCATATGCCGCATGGATTATGGCAGCTGCTGCAGCGGCGGCCAGACCTGGTGCTGCCACAATGGCTGCGGTTCCGAGGTCGGGAGCTGCCACTATTAAATACGGCGGCGATGGCCTGCGAAATTTGACAACACACAGTTCGAGCAACAGGGCAGAGCACATGCATTTCCGATTCGCCAGTGCCCTGTTGCTCGTTAGTGGCCTCGCTGCGACGACGCAAGCACAAGAATTTGGGCCGAGCGTCCCGTGTAATTCTCCCATCAAAAGAAAGGTCATGGCGGCCGACGCATACTGCGGTTACGGCACCACAGGCCTGTTTGACGTGGGGCTCATCTGGAACGGGAATCAATGCAAGTGGTACATCCGTTTCGTCCAATGCAACGAGCGAAATTCGTTTGAGCGACCCAAGGGTAAAGCTACTGGAGATGGACCGCGCAGCTAAACGGCGCTCCAGCTGCGTCGCTACCCACCAAACATCGCAGACGGAGGCGAGATGCGAGCGGCATGTATAATAATGCTCGTCCTGTGTGGCTCGACCGCTCACGCCGGCGTCGCTTTACTGGAGACACCGAATAAGTCGTCACAATGGGTCGTAGCGGCCTCCCCCGCTAGACTTCAGGCGCTGATTAACGAATGGACCGCTAGTGTCTCATATCTTGGCCCGGTGCGTGTTCGCATCCGATGCGAAGACACCGGCTGGGTCGCCTCCTACTATGACCGTGATACCAAGCACTATGGTGTCGCTTGCGGCTTCGCGTCTCGAAGCGAAGCTGAACAATCGGCTCTGGAGGAATGCCAAAAGTCCGGCGGCATCTCCTGCCATCGTGTGGGGATTGGCTTCGATGATGGATCCTGGACGGACAGCAAGCCCGGCGGCGGCATTTATCACCTCAAGGGCTGGAGCGACTGATCGCCGACCGCGAATTCCAGACCGCCGCTCCGCGCGCTCCGCTCAAGTTGCCACACCCGTTCAACACGTCAGCTTAGAAAACCTCTTTGAACAGAGAAGGGTCGCGGGCCCCTGAGAAGCTCGAAGCGCTGGCCTAGTCGCAGTCGATCGCTAGGGCCCAAGCCGCCGAGAAGCGCGCCGAACCCAAGGCGGCCAAGGGCTACGAGGGTGAAGCCTGCGGCGAATGCGGCAACTTCACGCTAGTGCGCAATGGCACGTGCATGAAGTGCGATATATGCGGGAGCACGACGGGGTGCAGTCGATCTCCGATAACATTGCGGCCAGCGCGAGCCGGCATAGCGCCGGGTAAAAGTTCGCCCAGAAAACCGGGCATAGTTTTCTTCGCTATCACGAACCGCGTCCAAGAACGGAACAGACCCGCTTTGATCGATATAGGCCTGTGCTCGTTTGTGTAGTTGATCGCCCAAAACTTGTTCCGTCCGTTGACTCCTACCCGCAGTTGCGCTGGTAATTGCATTTTTGGGAGGTTTTAAAATGGGCAGTAGCGGTTCGGGCCGAATCAGCGACTATCCAGGATCATCCGGCAAAGGCTCAAGCACATCGAAAGGCGGCGGAAGTGCCGGAGGTTCTGACCGATGTGCACAAGCTTTTGCTGTGGCACTCGAAGACATTGAACACTGCGATTTCTACAAGGCAAGCGCCACCGTGCCCGCACCCGGCCAGCAACTGCGAATAGCGCACAAGAAGCGCATCGTGGCGGAAACTGACGCAGGCATAACGGTCGGCAACCTCCCAACCGCGTACAATTATCTCGCCGGCTGTCTCAAGGATGGCTGGACGTACACCGGCACCGTCACGGCGTCGAATGGCTCGGGGGCCGTCGCCACAGTATCAGCAGACTTTGCACCTTCCTCGCACCCGTGACTACGACAACCAGAGTGCCCCTACTCATCGGCGAGGTCTTCGTTGACCTTACGATCACGGCGCCGGGGACAGAAAACAAACTGCGTCTTGGCGGCGTCGCCCATGCGGCTCGTGGCTTTTGGTCATTAGGACAAACCTTCCGAGCAGCGATCGTTATCCCGACTTATTTGGAAAAATTGACTCGCGACTACTTCGCCGAGCTTGGCTGTGTCGAGCTGGTTGTACTGGGAGTAGTAACGGGCGCTCCCAACATTACATTGATTTTCGACGCGACCGAAGTGGCGGACCAAGAGTACGATACACTGCTGCGGGACGAAAAAGCCGTCCAACTCAATGACGTCTCAGCGGCTTTGGAGCACGCGGAAGACGTTCTGATCTTTCCGGGCTCGTACAATTTACTAGATGCGTGCGCGATGTTGCCGGCCACTGCTCGCTTGCACGTCGATGTGGCATATGACATCGAAACCTCCAAGGCGCTCGCCGAAGTCAACAGAAAAATTGAAACCATTCTTATTTCAACGTCATCTCTACTGTTTGCACAGACTAAAGATCAAACCGTGAATGGTGTTGCGGCCGCTTTTGCGGGCTGCAAACCGAAGTACGTTGTACTCAAACAGAATCGTGGGGGCACCGAACTGCTGGATTGCTCAAACGCCCCCCATCACATTGAGGCGCTTCCTGCGCAACTTGGAACAACGATTAATTCGGTGGGTGTGGGCGATGTCTTCGCGGCCACATTCCTAACGGTCTTGCCAGAGGGCGTAATCGCTGCAGGTTGGCGGGCCACGTACGCTGCTGCTGCTTATTCTCAAACCACCTACCCAGATATTTTCAAGAAGTACGTCGAACGTGATCAACGCCTTTCACTCGACGAAATGAAATCACTGTGGGGCACATTCCTACCTTGGAACGCGCGACCGTCCGTGCAAATCTATTTTGCAGCGCCGGATTTTGCGAAAGCTGATCGTACGGCCATTGACAAGGCTCTGAAGGCGCTGGCGTACCATAACTTTATGCCCCGACGACCCGTTGTGGAGAACGGCGAACTCCCGCCGAACTCAGGCGCCGCCAGCTTGCGCAGCGTTTTCGAGAAGGACTACGAGCTCCTTAAAAAATGCGCACTCGTGTTCGCTGTTCCGACTGAGCGCGACTCCGGGACACTGGTTGAAATCGGGCTCGCCATTGAGGCGGACATCCCGGTTATAACGTATGACCCTAGTGGCAAGAACAACAATACGATGGTGATTGCAGGCTCTTCATTCTACTCGTCCGACCTTGATGCCTGTCTCAATGCAACCTTTCGCTTCCTCAGCCAAAAGCAAAAGTGAGGCTTGATGGGCGGATTACTCTTGTGTTCCGGCGGTCTCGATTCCACCACGGTCGGTTACTGGCTGGTTGAGAAGCGAATTTCGTTTCAACCAGTCTTCTTCGACTACGGGCAGCACTGCGTCGAGAAAGAATGGGAAACGGTGCAAAAGGTTCTGCCAATCTCGGATGACCTCGTGTCGCCTGTTTTGCGGATCGATATTTCGAGCATCTATCAGCACTCAACGTCGAGACTGATCGCTGAGCCGAATCTATGGAAGGAACAAGTCGAGGATGATGAGCTTTACATCCCCTACCGGACGCTTCTGTTTTTTTCCGTAGGCGCATGCATCGCCCAAACACGCGGGTTCGACACCGTGTACTCGGGCTTTATCAACAGCAATCATGCCAAAGAATTGGATTGTTCCGCCACTTTCCTTAACGGTTTAGACTCCCTTTCCCGTAATCTTGGACCGATCAGATTCGAGTTGCCGTTCCGTGACTGGAGCAAGGCTGATGTCGTCAGGCGCGCGAGCGAATTAAAAGTCCCTATCGGCAAGACATATTCGTGCCAGCTCTTCAGCGACACGCCTTGCGGGGCATGTCCCAATTGCGTCGAGCGACTTACCGCCATTGAGGCGATAAATCCATGAACTTCTCCAAAGCCGAGAGTGACGTTCTGAGTGCGCTAAGCTCCGCGCGTCTCGTTGTGCAACTCGCGCAGGAGAAGGGCGTAGTTCGCGATAACCACTCATATCGCGAGCCTCTGTATCACGTTGGCGCAATTCTAGCGGACGCGGCTCTTCAAGCGGGCCTCAACTACAGAACCGTTGTGAAGGTACGCATCGACAGAATCGTTCGGGATTTTCCAGAGGCTGCAACCCTGTCCGGGATGTTCAATGCGATCGCCTCCATCGGAGTCGCTGAGTTCTTGCGGTGGCATCATCACACCAAGGTGTCACGCTTTGTTTGCTTGGCCGAGCTGCTTCGCAACGAAAGCATCGACGACTTTCATCAATTACGAACATGGCTACAAAAACCAACATGCCGAGAAAAGCTACGCGCAATCCACGGAGTGGGACCGAAGACAGTCGACTATCTCTGCGGCTTGGTTGGATTGGATTTCATCGCGGTTGATCGGCACATCAAAGCGTTTGCGAGCGATGCGGGCGTGACGGCCGGTGACTACGATTTTCTTCAAACCGTGATTTCGTACGCTGCAGATCTTCTTGGTGTTTCGCGGCGACATTTCGATATGTCAATTTGGACCTACGTATCAAATCGGAAGGCTTGGCCCACAGAGCAGACTAATTTACAGCTGCCGTTTGATGGCTCCCCCGCCGTCGCGTAGAGACCAGGACCAGCTTCACACCGAGCGCATGCGGGTCATCGCCCCGGAGCCCTTATGAAACACCACGGATATCTCTACGCGGGACAGCAAGGCTCGACGCATCCCCTCGCCGCCGTTCCGCCGCCGGAGTGACTCTTGAACGCCACCCCCGCACCCTCTGCGCCTGCGGGGCATCATCTTCGTCGCGGCCTCTGGTCGATCAACATCAGCATGGTCGCCTTCGTCGCCGGCGACACCGTGGTCAAGCTGCTCGGCCGCTCGTTTCCGGCGACCGAGCTCCCGTTCGCCCGCAGCGTCATCATCGTCGCGGTGCTCGCCGCCATCATGTTCGTCACCGGACGGCCGCCGCGGCTCAAGGTGATGCTGGCGCGCCGCCGATGCTGGCGGGCGCCTGCCCACAACATGGCCGATTGCTATTTTCAGCGCGGCAGCGCTATTTTTTGTCGTTCGGGTGCTGACTTTGCCTGAGGCCTAAAAAAACAATCAGGGGGGAAGAATGTCCGACCAAACGGTCGTGCCCGTCTCGCACCTGCTCGATGAACGCGGCTTGAGCTCATTTCATTACAACCTCATCTTCTGGACTGTGCTGCTGTCCTTGATTGACGGCTACGATATCGCCGCGATCGCCTTTGCTGCGCCACACCTGGTGCGTGAGTGGGGCCTCAAGCCCGGCGCGCTCGGCCCCGTGTTCAGCGCGAGCCTCATCGGCATCCTGTTCGGCTCGGCGCTGTTCGGCTGGGTCGGTGATCGTTACGGCCGCAAAGCCGCATTGATCTCGTCCAATCTCTTGTTCGGTGTCTTCACGCTTGCAGCGGCGTGGTCCACCAATCTCGACCACTTGTTCTGGATGCGCCTGCTCGCCGGTCTCGGCATCGGCGGCGTCATCCCGAACATCGTCGCGATCAACGCCGAATCCGCGCCGCGGCCCTCGCGCGCGACGCTCGCCCTGATCGCCGTCGGCTTCGTGCCGCTGGGCGGCGCCATCCCCGGCATTGTCGCCGCGACCCTCGTGCCGACGCATGGCTGGCCAATCCTGTTCACGCTCGGCGGCATCGTCCCGATCGTGCTGGCCCTGATCGCCGTCTTCATCCTGCCGGAATCCATCAAGTTCATGGCGCTGCATGAGAGCCAACGCGGCAACATGGAAAAGACCATCAGGGCGCTGGATCCGAGCTACGCCCTGCCGGCGAATGCCAAATTCGTCATCGAAGACGAGCAGCAGTTTCCCGGCTTCAACCCCGCTTATCTCTTCAAGCAAGGTCTGTGGCTCATCACCCCGCTGCTGTGGCTGCTGTTTGCGCTCAATCTGATGGGCTACTTCTTTCTGCTGTCCTGGACGCCGACGCTGATGGCGGTGCTGAAGCTGCCGCCATCGGTCGGCGCAATGGCCGGCGCGATGATTCAGGTCGGCGGCACCGTCGGCTCACTCGCGCTCTCGCGCTGGTTCCAGCGGCAGCGGTTTCTGGCCATCGCGATCGTGTTCGTCATTGCCGTGCCCGTGGTGGCGTCGATCGGCTATGCCGGCCTGACCTCCACGCTGGCGCTCGGCCTCGCGACATTCTTCGCCGGCTTCTGCGTCCTCGGCATTCAGACCGGCATCAACGTCGTCGGCGCGCTGGTCTATCCGACCTCCTTGCGCGCGAACGGCTCCGGCTGGGAGCTTGGGATCGGGCGCATCGGCTCGATCGTCGGGCCGCTCCTCGGCGCGCTATTCGTCGGCATGTCGGTGGAAAAGCTGTACATCTGGTCGGCGCTGCCATTCGCCGCCGGCGCGGTGGTCTGCTTTGCGATCTACCGGCTCAACGCGCAACGGCTGGCGGAGCATCCGGAGCTGCGGCAGGCGCAGTAGGACGGGTTCGCCGGCTCAGAGTGGATTCCGCTGGAATGGAAGCGCATGATCCCGTGGATCGGCCACACATTCTGCCGTCATGCCCGCGCTTGTCACCCGCAAGTCGGATATATCCGACTTGCGGCTTTCAAGTTCATGCGGAAGTCGGGCAAGCCCGACTTCCGATGGCATCCACGTCTTCCTTCCGCAACGATCCAGTAAGCAAGACGTGGATGGCCGGGACAAGCCCGGCCATGACGGAGAAGGAAGCGTGCACTAAAACGGCTCCTCATCGCGCAGCGCCGGGAGGACTTTCTCGCCGAAGAGCCGGATCGAGCGCATCACGTCGGCGGCCGGCAGATCGGCGAAATTGAACTCGCCGAGGAACACGTTGAACAGACCAGCCTTGGCCGTCGCGCGCAGCTTCGCCGCCACGGTGTCCGCCGAACCGATGAAGACAAGATCGTTGCGCCGCAGATACTCCGCATCGAACAGGTTCGCCATGATTTCGGACGCGCCCGGCTCACCCCGGCCGATGAACTTCTTGGCGTGTGTGCGCACGCGGTCCTCGAAGCTCTCGCCGGCCTGCGGCGGCGGCAGAAAGCCCTCGTAGGCGCGCGCCGCGCGGGCAAGCGCGACGTCCATCGCCTTCTCGTCCGTCTCATCGACATAGACGAGCGTGCAATAGGCGATCCTCGGCTTGCGCGGCCAGCCGGCCTTCGCCCAATGCTCCAGGAAGACGCGATAGCGCGGTGCGGCGTCGGCGCGCGGGTAGATCAGAAAATATCCGGGGTTGATGCCCTTCTGCGCGCAGAACTCCAGCGTCCGCGGATCGCGGCTCATCATCCACAAGGGCGGATGCGGCTTCTGCATCGGCAGCACCGAGAGCCGCGCGTTGTCGGTGTGGAAATTCTCGCCATGCCACGAGAACGGCTGCACCTCGCCGTAAGCCGCGCGCAGATAATCGACGAATTCGAGCGTCGGGGTTTTGCGCAGATCGTAGTCGAGGCCGAAGGGCCGGAAGTAATCGGCGTTGATGCCGGGAACCAGCCCGCATTCCATGCGCCCGCCGAGCATCTGATCGACGATCGCAATCTCTTCCGCGAGCCGCAGCGGGTGGTAGAGCGGCACGACGTAGCCCATCGGGCCGATGCGCATGCGTCTCGTGCGCGCGCCGGCGCCGACCGCATACAAGCTGGGTGAAGAGATCCAGCTCTCGTCAGGGCGGAAGTGGTGCTCGACGCAGAAGCTGTAATCGAAGCCTAGCTCGTCGCACAATTGCAATTCCGCCCACAGCTCTTCGTAGCGCTGGTGCGGCGTCATTCCAGGCTTGCACCAGACGTGGGAGAAATGGGCGAATTTCATGCGCGCTGCTCTGAAGATTTCGCGAGTGACCGCGCGTCTGCGCACCGTCGGCCGGCGACTGCCGCCCCGGGCGGCGGTTTGCCCGCTCTCCTGTGGCGCAGCCTCCGACGGTCACGCGGCCGGATAGCTCAGTTTTTCCGGGCGCTGCTCCTTGAGGAAGTCATCCAAATTCCAGCGCTGGACCTGCGCGAACACCTCGCCGAATTCTTCCGCCGGCAGCGGCTCGTCGATATAGCGTTCGCCGCGTCCGAATTTGCTGAAATCCCAAGGATGCGCGTCGCGGAAATCCGCCGGCACCGACTCTTTCCAAAGCGGAAGATATTTGGGCAGGTCCGCTTCCAGGGCGGCTTCCGCGCGCTTGAGAGCGCGCATGTACCCATGCACGACTTCGGGCGGCGAGTTCGATGGCACCCACCATAACGTCTTGAACGTGTCTTCGATGATTTTGCGCAAGCCGAGCTGCTCGGCCATGGCGATCTGTGGCGGAAGCAGGCTCGCGGCTTCGACTTCGCCATCGAGCAAGGCCCGCAGCCGCGCTCCGAACCCGCCGGTATTCACCGTCTTGATATTCTCCAGCGGAAGAAACTTCTCGAGCCGGTAAGGCACGTTGAAATGGCTGCCCGCGCGCATGCCGACTGAGACCGGCACGTCTTTCAAATCTTCCGGCTTGTGGATTTTGGAGTCTGGTCGCACGAAGATCGCCCAAGGCGAGAGGCCGTAGCCCTCGGTGACGACGCGGCCCATCCCGGCGCTCGCATTGCAGATCGTGCCCCAAAGGCAAGCGCCCTGGACAACGTCTTCGTTGCGCTTCGTATAGGGCTGGTCCTGCGGCCGCTCCAGATAGTTCAGGCCCTGCCAGCTCGACTGGGTGCCGCGAAATGTCTGCCAATCGAATTCGACATCCAGTCCCTCTGCCGCGAAGAACCCTTCCTGCATCGCCACAAAATCGTTCAGGCCCATTCCTTTCGGAGCGACTTTCACTTTGCGCAGAGCGACAGACATAGGCACCTCCTTGCTAGCCACGATTTTGCTCACGCCGCAGGCGAGTGCTCTTTTGTATGTGGCCGGCCCGCCTGGCGCAACATGCGGGCGAGCTTCGCTCCGGCGGTCGCAAGACTCAAGCTCGGTCCGCTGCCGGAGTGTTCATTGAACGCGACCACCATGGTCGTCAGCGGGGCAGCCCCTGCTCGCTCGCGAGCCGCTCCAACACACAAACCATTCGCTTGAGTGCCTCGGCCCACACCTTCTCATCCCGCGCATAACAGACGCGGAAATGTCCGGCGCCACGTGGGCCGAACTGATAGCCCGGGCTGACGAGGACGGAAGCATCGCGCAGCAGTGCGTGGGAAACCACCGGATCAGGCAGACGCAGCGCCGAGACATCCGGCCAGGCGTACGCCGTCCCCGCCTGCGGCTCCCATGTGAGCCAGTGCAATTGTCGAAAATGCTCGGCGGTCATCGCGCGCAACGCGGTGAAATCCTGCAAGCGCGTGGCGAGCCAGCCCTGATCGTCCCTGATCCATGATCGCAACACGTGCTGCGCATAGGCGGGCGCGCGCAAACACGAGAGCGACAGAACGTCCTCGATGCGTTCGATCACCTCCGGCGGAGCGACGGCGACGCCCAGCCGATATCCGCTCAGCGATTCCGTCTTGCTCGGTCCGAGCAGCGTCACCGTGCGCTCGGCCATCCCCGGCTGCGCGACGAGATGCGGAAATGTTCGGCCATCACGAATGAGCCGCGAATAGAGCTCGTCGACGACGACCCTTGCGTCATATCGCTGCGCCAATTGCGCGATCGTCGCGATGGTCTGCGCTGAATACACGGCTCCGGTCGGGTTGTTGGGATGCGAGAACAGCAGCAGGCGCACGCCATTCCGCGCAAACTCCTGCTCCAGGACGTCGAGATCGGGGGCCGGACCGTCACCAATGTTCTGCCGCAGTGGAATGTGCGCGACCTGCGCGTCGAAGAACCGCAGGATCCGCTCGCTGAACAGATAGTCCGGATCGACGACGGCAACCCGCTCGCCGGCTTCAACCAGCGCCGCCAGCGTCGCGAACAATCCGCCTTGCGTCCCCGCCACCAGAATGACGTTGCGCTCGGGATCGATCGGAACGCCGAGAAACCCGCTCAAGGTGCCGGCCACGGCGTCCAGCACCTCCGCATGCCCGCGGTAGGACGTGTAGGCCAGGCTGCCATCGCTCGCCGCGCGGCAGAACGCCTCCAAGGCCCATGGCGGCGGCGGGAAACGTTCGGTGTCGAAATGTGTCGTGTCGAGATAGCCCCGCGGGGCGATGGCCAGAAGGTCACGATCGGCTTGCCGCGCGCTCGACCCTGCAATCGCGCTGCGCTCCGGCAGGCTCGCCCGTTGCACGCGGGAAGGCACGCCAGTGCAAGGCTGGTGAAGCATTGATCGACACTCTTGGATTTGATGAAGCTTGTCGCGGTTGCTCGAAACGGACGCCTGGTCAGCCAGCAGAGGCTTCCACAGCGCTCGTCGCCCGCTTGTGCCGGTCCACCAGCTCGGCGAGGGAGGCGACGGTCAGATCCGGCTCGGCTTCCGCCGCGATGGTTGCACCGGAGCCTTTCTTGCCGTGGCGGCGATTGACCCATACGCAATCGAGCCCGAGCTTGCGGGCCGGCTGGATGTCGTGGTGCTTGCTCTGCGCGACATGCAGAACTTGATCGCGGCTGATGCCCATCTGCGCGAGCCGCGCGAACGCCGCATCGAAGTGTGCGAGGTTCGGCTTGTAGGCGCCGACATCCTCCGCGGTCACCGTCAGCAGGAACGGCACCTCGAGCCGCTTGAGCGTGCGCGCGAGAGAGGCATTATCGACATTGGAGAGGATGGCGAATTTGTAGAAACGGCTGAGATAGCGCAGGCTCTCGACCGTGTCGGCGAATGGCGGCCAGTTGCCGACCTCCGCGGCAAACAGCTCGCCGCGCGCCGCGCTGTGCTCGAAGCCGAATGTTTCCTCGATATCGCGCCAGGTGCGCCGCAAGACGTCGGGATAGATGAGCGCCGGCTGCGTCTGCTGATGCTTGGCCTGCCGCAACGCGAATGCGCTGAGCACGAGGTCGTCAGGAACCGATGGTCCGATCTGCCCCTGCCAGGAGCGCAAGAGATTGCTGATGCCCGCTTCCCAATCGATCAGCGTGCCGTAGCAATCGAAGGTGAGCACCTTGTAACGCGCGAAATCCATGTCTTCGCTTCCCTGACGTTCTCAAGCTTTTTGCAGTTGCAGCTGATCGCGAACGCGCTCCGCCGCCTCGCCGATCTGGTCGACGATGAGTTTGGTTGCGACCTCGATCTCTCCGCCGCGCACCGCGTCGATGATGGTGATGTGGCTGTCGACCCAGCCCGCGCTCAGGCCGACCTTGCTCCACACCGGCAACAGATAGCGGTTGATGCAGGTATAGAGCCCGGCGAGCTGCGCCAGGATGCGCGGCCGCTCCGCGCGCTCGTAGAGCGAACGGTGAAACTCCCAATGCAGCTCCGCGCGGCGGTAGAGGTCGCCGGTGGTTGCCGCCTGCTCCAGGATGTCGCGCGAACGCGCCAGGTCCGCGGACGTGAGCCGCGGCGCCGAGAGCCGGAAGACGTGCGGCTCGAGCAGCGAACGCAGCTCGGCGATCTCGCGGAAATCCGCATCCGAGATTGCCGTCACCGTCACGCCGCGGTTCGGCTGCAGCAGCGCCAGGCCCTCGGCGACGAGCCGCTGAAAGGCTTCGCGCACCGGCACGACGCTGACGCCGAAGCGCGCGGCGACGTCGTTCTGCTTGAGCTGCACGCCGCCGCCGATGGCGCCGGTCAGGATCGCCCGCCGCAAAGCATCGGCGATGAGCTCCGGCGTGGAGCGCCGCAGCGCCGCGGTGCCGTCGTTCAATCCTTGGTCCCAGCTCGACATGCTTGACAACGACCTCCTGTGCCGTGTTTAGATTATCTATAATCGATAATCGATCAGGACGCAAGCAAGAGCCTGACGCTTATTCGGTGGCGTTTTGGGGGCTTTCGAGCCCTTTTCAGGGAGGAAACAATGTCGGGACTGGAGAATGGATCGGGCGCCAATGGCCGGGGCTTCGGACGATCGGCGCTCGCTGCGACCGTCGGCACGACGGTCGAATGGTACGACTTTCAGATCTACGGCCTCGCCGCCGCGCTGATCTTCAACAAGCAGTTCTTCCCGAGCTTCGATCCGCTCGCGGGCACGCTCCTCTCCTTCGCGACATTCGCCATCGGCTTTCTGGCGCGGCCGATCGGTGGCGTGATCTTCGGCCATTTCGGCGACAAGCTCGGGCGCAAGGTCGCGCTGGTCACGACCTTTATGCTCACCGGCATCGCCACCTTCCTCATCGGCGTGCTGCCCGGATATGCGGCGATCGGCGTCGCGGCTCCGGTCGTGCTGGTGCTGCTGCGGCTCATTCAGGGCATCGGGCTCGGCGGCGAATGGGGCGGCGCCGTGCTGGTGATGACCGAGGGCGGCTCGCAAACGCGGCGCGGACTTCTCGGCAGCCTGCCGCAAATGGGCTCGCCCGGCGGTCTCGTCATTGCGACCATCGTCTTCGCGGCGACGACGGCCTCGCTCAGCGCCGAGCAGTTCAACGCCTGGGGCTGGCGCATTCCGTTCCTGCTCAGCGCCGTGCTCGTGGTGATCGGCACCATCGCGCGCCTGTCGATGCCGGAGACGCCGGCATTCGAGCGTGCCCGCAAGACACAACAGCTCACGCACTCGCCGCTCGCGACCGTGCTGCGCACG
The DNA here is from genome assembly GCA_035651015.1 of Pseudolabrys sp. Taxonomy (GTDB): domain Bacteria; phylum Pseudomonadota; class Alphaproteobacteria; order Rhizobiales; family Xanthobacteraceae; genus Pseudolabrys. The sequence continues at coordinate 23,198 of DASRGN010000028.1, forward strand.
CAATGGCGCGAAGTGCTGCTGGCCGCCGGCCTGTTCCTGGTCACCAGCGGCGGCTTCTACGTCTACGTGACCTTCATGGTGTCCTATGGAACGACCGATCTCGGCCTGCCGCGCCAGCTGATGCTCAACGGTGTGCTCGCCTTCGCGGTCTGCGAGCTCATCATCATCCCGTTGATGTGCGCCTGGTCCGATCGCATCGGCCGCAAGCCGGTGTTCGTTCTGGCCGCCGTGTTCACCATCCTCTTTGCGTTTCCGCTCTTCATGTTCGTCAACACGAAAACGCCGGGCATGATCTATCTGGGAATGGGCATCGGCGGCGCGGCGAACGGTGTGCTCTTCGGCATCATGGGCTCGTTCGGTCCGGAGCTGTTCAAGACCAACGTGCGCTATACCGGAGCCTCACTCGGCTATCAGCTTTCGGCAGCGATCGGCGGCGGTCTGACGCCGATCATCGCGACGCTTCTGGTGCAGGCCGCCGGCGGCGCCTATTGGCCGGCGCCTGCTTATCTCGCGGGCCTTGCCGCTGTCAGCCTGTTGACCGTGGCGCTGACGCCGGAAACGCGCGAGCGCTCGTTGATCACGTCAGAAGACATGAGCCCTCCGGAGCGATCGAGCGTGCCGCCGGCAACCGCGTCGGCGCAGTCGGCCGGTTGAACCGGGATCAGCGATTTCCTCCCCGCGACTTCGGCCCGGTGCTCGCACCGGGCCGTTTTATCTCACATCGGGACACAGCCATTCCCCAGCACGCCTTGTGAAACACCGCGGATATCTCTACGCGGGACGGCGACGCTCGACTCAAGCCCCTTGCCGCAATTCCGCTGCCGGAGTGACCCTTGAACGCGACCACCGCCCCCGCTGCGCCTGCGGGGCACAACCTTCGTCGCGGCCTCTGGTCGATCAACATCAGCATGGTCGGCTTCGTCGCCGGCGACACCGTGGTCAAGCTGCTCGGCCGCTCGTTCCCGGCGACCGAGCTCCTGTTCGTGCGCAGCGTCATCATCGTCGCGGTGCTCGCGACCATCATGTTCGTCAGCGGGCGGCTGCCGCGGCTGACGGCGCTGCGCTCGCCGCCGATGCTGGCGCGCTGCTCTTTCGACGCCGTCAATATCCTCGCCTCGGCGATCGCGGTCATCCACATGCAGCTCGCGGAGTTCTACGCGATCCTGCTCACCTCGCCGCTGCTCATGACCATGCTCGCCGTGATCTTCTTCCGCGAGCCGGTCGGCGTGCGGCGCTGGCTCGCCATTGCCGGCGGATTTTTCGGCGTGGTGCTCGTGGTCAAGCCCGATCCCGCGGCGCTCGATGAGTGGGCGCTGGTCGCGCTCGCCGCTGCGCTCGCCGCGGCCTTTCGCGAGATCCTCACCTCCAAGATCGACCGGCGCACGCCGAGCATCGATGTCACCTTCTATTCCGCGCTGTTCACCGGCGCCGGAACCTGGCTCCTCGGCGTCCGCGAGCCGTGGCCGGCCCTGGCGCAGCCGCAATACCTGATGCTGCTCCTCTATGCCGCGACCTGGCTCACCGGCGCCTTCCTCCTGGTGCAGGCGTGCCGGCTGGCGCCATTGTCGCTGGTCGCGGCGTTTCGCTACACGCTGCTGATCTGGGGCGCGGTCGCCGGCTATGTCGTGTTCGGCGACGTGCCCGACCTCTGGAGCCTCGCCGGCGCCGCGATCATCGCCGCCTGCGGGCTCTATACACTCCACCGCGAGATGGTGCGCCGGCATGCGATCGTGGCGGATGCGGTGGGGCTGAGTTGAGCGGTATGCCGCCGGCTCAGCTTTACGCCTAGAAGGCGCGCGGCTCGAACTTTGTCGTCAGGACAAACGACCCCTCGCCGCCAGGGATTTGGGTCTTCAGGTCGGGGAAGAAGAGATTGCGATTTGCAATTTCGCGTCCCGCCTGGGTGCCAATCAGGTCGTAGACAATCGCCTTCAACGTGCACGGTCCGACATTGACGTCTTCGGTTCTGATGTAGCGCGTCCCGCCGTGCTTCTCTTCGTGACCCACCGGTCGTCCATCGTCACTGGTATCGACCGCCGTCATGAAGCTCAGGTCCTTCGTTCGATCCAATTCGCCGAGCTTGACGCCCTGGATGGTGCTGCTGATGGTCCGCAGCACTCCGCCCGGGATCCGAATCTGGGTCTCGACGGAAAAGCCGTTTGTCGCGAGCACTTTCGCGCGAAGCGTCGGTTTCGGAGAGGTGGCCGGCCCCCAGCTCATGATCTCGGTCGACCCGGTCAATGCCGGGTTGCGATAGACCTGTTTCTCGAACCAGAACTGGTTCTGGTTCTTCGGTTGAAAGGTCAGCTGGAAGGGGATGGGCTTGGTCTTCAATGCCGCGCAGTCGATGGACTGGGCGTGCGCGATCCCGATTTGCGCGCAAATGGCGAAGATAAAAATACCTGCTTTCATCGTCTTCCTGGCCGTGCGCGCGTCCTCTTCAGGTCAGCTCTCCCAGGTCTTGATGCCGAGCGCGGGCGCAGCAAAGTCCACCCATAAGAGATAGCCGCCCAAGGCCGCAAATACGGCTCCCAGGAACAAGAAGTCAAAAAAGATACCAGACAGCAACTCCGTCGCTAGGACATACAGCCCGCCGAACAGCATGGCCGAGGCCAAGAAGAAGACTATGAGCTTTCGCATGCCGCGTTGCAGGTCCGGGTGCCAAACTGAGAGATGCTACCGGAGAGTTTAGAGCGCTGGAAGCGACGGTTGCGAAAGTTGAGGCTCGCGCCGGGCTGAACGATCACAGCGCTGGCGCCTGCGCCCTGTGAATATCGTGAGGAAGCTGTTGGCATCATGTTGGCAACCGCGGGAAGCACTTTCGTTCTCGCGCCGGCGACCTATACCAGGGTTTATCCCGCTCCATTACCAAGGGGCGTCTGATCAAGCGTCTACAGTCGCGGGGCGGGATGCGATGGCCGGATGACGGGTGCGAGCAGACGAACACCCAATCCACCCGGCGGCGAAGTCGCGATGCTCCCGGTGCACAGAACCCGTGCATCACGAGAGGTGTGGTCCCCCCGGTTTAGGTCGAGCTACCGGCCGGACCGGGGAAGTACTCTCATCAGCGGTGGATAGAAGGTAGGAACACTTCCAC
>DASRGN010000029.1:0-14158 GCA_035651015.1 Pseudolabrys sp.
CCCCCCCCCTCGCTCTTGGCGATCCTTCAGGCCGTGAGCGGCACATCATGAGTAAACCTAATTCAAAGTGCCAGCAGAAATGGCTTAATTGGCAAGTGGTCTGAAGAATTATAATGAGGTTTTCTCATGATCTGCTGAGAAAAGATGCTTTGCGGCTTATGTCCCACATGTCCATAGTCCCGATCACTTGTGAAACAGCCGGGCTCTCCACGCAGCCGCCCGGTCCTTGAAGACGCGGTTGTCTCAAGCGCTGCTCCAACCCCCAGCGGGGGAGGAGCGTCATGAGCCAACAGAGCGTCGCAGCGTCCGCCTCGACCATCCCGTCAACCAACACGCCGGCCGCCGCACGTCCCGTCGCCGCGCGGACCAAGCTGCTGCTGGAAGGGCCGATCCTGCCGACGCTGTTGCGTCTGGCGGCGCCGAACATCCTCAACCTGATCGCCTTCGTCGCCGTCATCACCTTCGACGGCTTCTTCCTCGGTCGTATCGGGACGGATGCGCTGGCCGGCGCCTCGCTCGCATTTCCTTGGATCATGCTGGTGCTGCAGACCACCAACAGCGGCATGGGCGCTGGCGTCTCATCCGCGATTGCCCGCGCGCTCGGTGCGGCCAATCGCGAGCGTGCCGACGCGCTCACCTTCCACGCCTTCCTGCTGGCGCTCGCGCTCGCCGCGATGTTCTCGACGGTGATGCTCTCCGCTGCGCCGCATCTGTTTTTCTGGATGGGCGGCCGCGACAAGATGCTCGTCGACGCGCTCGCCTATGCGGATGCCGCTTTCGGCGGCGCCGTCTGCATCACGGTGATGAACCTGCTGGGCAATACGGTGCGCGGCACCGGCAATATGAGCCTGCCCGCGGGCATGCTGGTCGGCTGCGTGATCGCGCATATCGCGCTCGCGCCAATTCTTATGTTCGGGCTTGGGCCGTTTCCGGCGCTGGGTCCGGCAGGCGCCGGCTGGGCGCTGGTGATCCCCTTCGGCGGCGGCAGTCTCATCATGATCGGCTACCTGCGCTCGTCGTCTTCGATCGTTCGTCTGAAATTCCAGGGACAGGTGCCGCGCGGGGCGCTGTTCGCCGACATTCTCAAGGTCGGCGTGCCTGGCCTGCTCAACACCGCGGTGACCAACCTGTCCGTCGTCGTGCTCACCGGCATTGCCGGTCAGTTCGGACGCGACGCCGCGCTCGGCTACGCCATGGGCGCGCGGCTCGAATACATCATGCAGCCGATCGCGTTCGGCTTCGGCACCGCGATCGTCGCCATGGTGGGGACGAATTGGGGCGCGAAGAACTATGACCGCGCGCGCAGGATCGCCTGGACCGGCGCCACAACGATCGCGCTGCTCTGCGGCACCCTCGGCCTGATCGTCGCCGTGGCGCCCGGGTTATGGCTCGGCTTGTTCAGCGCCGACGCGGAAGTCACACGCCTCGGCGCGCTGTATTTGCACATCGTCGGCCCAGTCTATGTCTGCTTCGGTCTCGGCCTTGCGCTGTTCTTCGTCTGCCAGGGCTATGGCCGCGGCTTCAATGCCATGCTCGCCAACGTCGCGCGCCTGCTGGTGAGCGCGGGAGCGGGCCTCGTCGCCATCTACGGTTTCGGCTTCGGCACGGCCGGTCTGTTCGCCGCCATCGCCGCCGGCTTCTGCGTCTATGCCGCGCTCACCGCACTCGCGGTGATGCGAGCGGCAACGGCCCGGTGACGTGCCATGCATCGCTCCATGGTCGCTTTCGTTGTCGTCTCGTTTGCATCCGGCGGTGCCGCATTCGCTACCGCTCAGCCGCTTTGCCATCCGGCTCTGACGATCGGCGACGTTCATTTCTCGGAGATGACGCCGCCGACCCTCGAGCGAACGTGGACGGCCACCGTGTCGGTCGACACCTCCGGATGTCAGCCAAACGTCAGTGGCAGCTTCGACATCGCGTTCACGCGGTTGAGTGAGACTGCGCCCGATCTGCCGTTTCGCCAGCGCTATGCCTGGCGTTCGCCGTCGGTCGCGATCGCCGCAACGTTTGCCGCGGACGAAGCCGTGCAGCAGTTTGCGATCGACAACGTCACCGCCTGCGCGTGCCCGAAATGATCGTCACTTCACCTCGACCAACCCGATCTGGTTGACCAAACTGTTCGCGGTCACCGGATTGCCGTCGGGCGTCACGTCCATGTTGCGCACGATGTCGCCGCCGCCGGGGATCGCCCAGCTCTGGAAGGCTTCCGTCTTCGGGTCGAAGCGCACGATGGTGTTCGGCTTGGCGTTCGACTCGTTGTACCAGAGCGCACCCTTGGTGAGGACGATGCCGTAGGGCTGCGACTGCGGCCCGCTCGGCGATGGCCATTCCTTCACCGCGCCGGTTTTCATGTCGAGGCGGCCGAGCATGCCGCGGGCGAAATCCGTGTACCAGACGATGTCGTTGCCCTGCAGCGCCAGCCGCCGCGGCCGCGCCGCCGCGTTGGGCAGCGGATATTCCTTGATCGCCAGCGTCTGCGGATCGATGCGCCCGACCTTGTTCGATCCGAACTCGACGAAGATCGGAACGCCTTCGCCGTTGATCACGATGCCGTAGGGCCGCGAGTTCGGCGTCGGCGATGTGATGAGCTTGATCGCGCCGCTCTTCGGATCGAGCCGGCCGAGGAAGTTGCCTTGCTGCACCGTGAACCAGACGATCCCCTTCTGGTCGATATTGATAGTGTGCGGATCCTTCGCCTTCGGATCGGGCAGCGGATATTCGGTGGTGATGCCGGTCTTCGGATCGAGCTTGCCGATCAGTCCGAGGAAGTTGCCGGTGAACCAGATATTGCCGTCCTTGTCCTCGGCGAGCCCATGCGGTGCCGTCTGCGGTGTCTTCAGCGTGTATTCGCGGATTGCTCCGGTCTTCGGATCGAGCCGGCCGAGCTTGTTGGCGAGCTGACCGCTCCACCAGATGGCGCCGTCGCGCGTCGCGTGCGGATCATGCGGGCGGGAGCCGAGCGTCGGCACGTCCCACATCTTGATGTTCACCTTCACCGGGCCGTCGATGATCTTCGCCGCCGGCCGCTGCCGCTCGGGGAAGCTCTTGATCAGGTATTCGAGCAGCGGACCCCATTCGGCGCCGCTGACCGGCGCGCCCATGTTCTGCATCATGCGCGACACCATCAGCCAGCCGTCCGGCGTGTAGCCGATGCGCACGCGATTGAGGTCGTGGCAGATGCCGCAGCGCTCGGTGAAGACCTGCTTCATCGGCCCGTCTGGGAAGTCCTGCGCGGGCGTTTGCGCCTGCGCGGGTAGCGCGACGGCGATCAGCGTGGCGGCGGCGAGAGCAGCTGCAAGCGAGCGGTTGGACATGAGGCCTCCCGTATGTGCCTTGCTGACATTTATAGGTTCGTGCGGCTTGCCGCGACAATACGGGCGTTGAGCGCATTGCACGTCATTTCATGACGCGAAAGCTGCCTACGGCAAAGCCTCGACCGTGAACGGCCCGATGGCGATCACGCGGCAGTCGCGGTCGCGGCGGCGGCGATCGGCCACCGCACCTTCGATCGCGTCGTCCTCGTCGCTGGCTTTGAGCTTGACGCCCGGTACGCCGGCAGCGCCCACGGCGACCGCATTCCAGGCATTCGGCGCGTTGGCGAGCCTGCGCGCGACGTCCTCGCGCATGTCCGCGTTGATGGCGGTATCGCTCGCGGCGTGAAACAGGCCGGTCGGCTTCATGCTCGAAGGGATCGGCACCACGAACACATCGTCCACCGCGACGATCATGCAGGCGAGCCCGCTCTTGAGGCCGCAACGTTCCAGCGCGCGGCGCACGGCTTCGTCCACCGAGCGCTGCGAATAGTAGTAGAACTCCTGTCCGCGCGGCGACAGCGCCAGCGCTTTTGCATTGGGCCTCGGCTCATAGACCTTGGCGAGTTGCGTCTGCGTTGCCGGGCGCACCAGCGGCACGTTTTCGCTGGAGTAGGGCGTCTCGATCTCGGCGTTACGGATCAGCCAGGGCGGCGGCGGCAAGGTCGGCAGCGCGCCCGCGAACACCACATTGTCGTTTGTCGCATAGAGTGAGCAATGCAGGTCGGCCGCGCTCTGCAACGTCCGCTCGCAATTCGCCAGCGCCGCGGCTTTCGCCGTGTCCGCATCCGGCTGGCCCGTGGCCATGCCGATGCCCATGAGCCCGATTGCCAGCGCTTTCTCGCCCGGCGCGTTGAGATAGGCGCTGCGGATGCTGGCGCGGTCGGGATCGCCGATGAACGGCACGGTTTCCGGGATGAGCGCCACCGCTTTCGCCGCCGGCGGCGCGGCAGCGATCGCTGCGGCCTTGTCCGGCGCTGCGGCGGTAACAGCAGCAGCGGGCTTGTCCCCCGCCGCGGTCGCGGCGGCTGCGGGCTTGTCCGATGCCGCGACAGCGGCGGGGGCGGGTTTCTCCGGCGCCGCGACAACAGCGGGCGCGCTTTTCTCCGCGGCGCGCGGCAGCAGGAAAAATCCGGCCACGGCGGCGAGCGCGAGTGCGGCGCCGCCGGCAATCGCCGCCGGCCACAGCCACGCGGGGCGCGTCGTGGCTTCCTTCGACTTCGGTTTCACGGCCGCCGTCGCCGCCGCGCGTGCGTCGTCGCCGCCGATGGTCACAGAGAACACATGCACCGGCGTCGGGATGTTCTTGACCTGCTTCTCGCCATCATCGTTGAAGTGGACGGATAGCTTGTTGCCCACCTGCTCGTAGACGGCGCGCGAGACGCAGACGCCGCCCGCGACCGCGAGGCCTTCGAGCCGCGCGGCGATGTTCACCGCGTCACCAAGCAGATCGCCGTCGCGCTCCACGATGTCGCCGACGGTGATGCCGATGCGGAAATTCATCTGCCGGCTCGGCGGATAAGCGAGATTGCGCGTGCGCAGGCTTTCCTGCACGTCGATGGCGCAGCGCACGGCTTCCACGGAGCTCGAGAACTCGGCAAGGATCGCGTCGCCCGCGGTGTTGAACACGCGTCCGGAGGCACGCGCGATGAAGTCATCGAACACCGCGCGATAGGACTCCAGCCGGCGCAGCGTCTCTTCCTCGTCCTCGGCGACGAGACGGCTGTAGCCCGCGACATCGGCTGCCATGATCGCGGCGATCTTGCGTTTCATATGACCCCCGAGGTCAGCCATCAGCGCGCATCCGGTTTCCGCCGGCGCGATCTTAACGCAGGTGCCTCGCGCCGATCCATGCTGGAAAACCGGCCTGGCCGCTGTGCGAAAAGTCACTGCGGCGGTGATGGAAATCCGTGCGGCAGACGGTGCGAGGGATGTCAACTGCGCCGGCGTCGATTCACGCGCCGTCTCAACTCGTAGCGGTCAGTTGATCAATGCCGATTGCTTGGTCCGGTCAGCTTCACTAATCGGTTTACGGTTCGGGTGCGTATATGGCGCGTAGATCGAATCGCGACGGCGCGGGCTTGTCGAGGTTGAGGCTTTCCTCGACATGCATGAGATGCTTGCGCATGAAGGTGACGGCGGGGGTCACCGCATGTGCTTCCAGATGCTTGATGAACTGGCCGTGGTCATCGTGCCAGCAGCTCATCGTGTTCTGGTTCTCGTAGAGACTGACGACGAGCGATGTCCGTGCAACGAGTTGGCGGACAAGCCGCGCCAATAGCGGGTTGCCTGAAAGCTCGCCCAAGAGAATGTGGAAGCCGCCCGAGGTGCGGATCGCGTCGCGCAGGCGATTGGCGCGGCGGTGCGCTGCCTCCTCCTCGACATTGCGCCGCAGCGCGGCGAGCTGCTCGCGGTTGATTTTCGTGGCGACGATCCGCGTGATCTCGCTCTCGATGGCGCGGCGTACCTCGAAGATGGCGCGCGCGGTGCTCACGTCGGGTGCGGCGACAAAGGCGCCGCGGTTGGGAAACAGGTCGACCAGCTCGTCATGATTGAGTCGCGCGAGCACGTGCCCGATCTGCCGGCGCCCGGTGTCGAAAATCTCGCACAGCGTCAGCTCGTTGAGCTTGGTTCCGGGCGGCAACCGCTGGTCGACGATCGAATCGAGGATGTGGTTGTAGACGTCGTCGGGGCCGCCGACCTTTGGCCGGTTGCGGGAATTGCTGAGGCCGACAAGCTTGCCAGAGCGCGTTTTGTTGAGCATCATGCCTCCAGATTGTGCGACGGATTGCGCGCAATCAATGCCAAAGATTGAGCAATAAGCGGATTTTTTCGTCAGGAGGCTGGCACGAGGCTTGCGTAAAGAAACCGGTGACGACGAGGGAGGGTTGTTATGCCAGGTTTTGCAGGTTTGGGACGGTTGGCTCGGTGGACGATCGCGGCGCTGTCCGCAGTGGGATTGCTGTTCGGCGCTTCGACGCCGGGTCACGCACAGGAACTGAAAGTCTCGCTCAACGCGCCCTATGACGGCTCGAACGCGGCGTTCTTTCTCGCCGACGACAGGGGCTATTACGCTGCCGAGGGTCTCAAGGTCAGCTTCGATCCGTCAGGCGGCTCCGGCGAGGCGGTCACCCGCATCGGCAGCGGTGCTTACGATTTCGGCTTTGGCGACATCAACGTGCTGATGGAGTTCAACGCCAAGAACCCCGACAACGCCGGCAAGGCGGTTTACATGCTGTATTACCGCTCGCCACTGTCGATCGGCAGCTTTGCCAAGGCCAAGATCAACAAGCCCAGCGATCTTGATGGCCGCCAGCTCGGCGGTGCGCTGAGTGACGGCGCCTATAAGCTGTTCCCGGCCTACGCCAAGCTCGCCGGCGTCAAGGCCGACAGCGTCAAGTGGCAATACGGCGACCTGCGCCTGCGCGAAGCGCTGCTGCTCAAAGGCGATGTCGACGCCATTCTCGGCTTCGACTCCACGATGTACTTCAATCTCGTGCGCCAGGGCATCGCGCCCGCCGACATCAAGTTTCTCTATTTCTCCGACGTCGGCCTGAATATCTACGGCAACGCCATCATGGCGTCGAAGAAGACCCTCAGCGCCAATCCAAAAGCCGTCCGCGGCTTCGTTGCGGCGACGGCGAAAGGCTGGCACGAGGCCATTGCGCATCCAGCCGAGGCGATCGCGGCATTGAAGAAGCGCTCGCCGCTGATCGACGAGAAGCTCGAGCTCGCCAAGCTGCAATGGCTGATCAAGAACCAGCTGGTCACCGCCGAATCCAAGGCTGACGGTCTCGGCGGCGTTCGTGCGGATCGGATCACGAGCTCGTTCGAGACCGTGTCCAAGGCGTTCGGTCTGCCCAAGGTGGTGACGCCGGTCGAAGTCTTCACGGCCGAATATCTGCCGGACGCTGCGATCCGCAAGCTGCCCTGATCGATGCCGCCGTTCGTCGACGTCTCCGATGTGACCTTGACCTACGGCGGCACCGCCTCCGGGACGCTGGCGCTCGAGCACACGACGCTGCAGATCGAGAAGGGCGAGTTCGTTGCCGTGGTCGGGCCCTCCGGCTGCGGTAAGTCGACCCTGCTCAAGCTCGTGTCCGGCCTGCATCTGCCAAGCCGCGGAGGGGTGCTCGTCGCCGGACAGGAAGTATCCGCGCCGCTGAGCATCGTCGGCATGGCGTTCCAGAATCCGATCATGCTGCCATGGCGGACCACGCTCGATAACGTGCTGTTGCCGCTCGAGATCGTGGAGCCGCATGCCAGCCAATTCCGCGCGCGACGGGCGGAATACGAAACGAAGGCCAGGGAGCTTCTGGGCATTGTCGGGCTCGACGGTTTTGCCGATCACTATCCCTGGCAGCTCTCGGGCGGCATGCAGCAGCGGGCCTCCCTTTGTCGCTCGCTGATCCACGAGCCGGAATTGCTGCTGCTCGACGAGCCGTTCGGCGCGCTCGACGCATTTACCCGCGAGGAATTGTGGGTAGTGCTGCAGCGCCTATGGGAGCGGCACAAGTTCACGGTGATCCTGGTTACGCATGACCTGACCGAGTCTGTATTTCTGGCCGACACGGTGTACGTCTCGTCCAAGCGTCCCGGACGCATTGTCGCCAGTCAGAAAGTGAACCTGCCCAGGCCGCGAGACATCTACGCGGCCGAGTTTGTCTCTCTGGTGCGCGCGCTCAAGAGCGACATCGTCGAGGTACGCGCGGCATGAGCAGACAGCCGGAAAACGGGATGAGCGAGCGGCTGGAAACCGCGATGCCCTGGCTATTCCTGCTCGGATCGGTCGTGGTCTGGGAATTGGCTTGCATCGTTTTGCGGATTCCGCCCTTCGTGCTGCCGCGGCCGTCGCTTGTGGTGATCGCGCTCTACGAGCGCTTCGGCCCCATCATCGACAACTCGTGGATGACGCTGCTGCGCACTCTCCTCGGCTTCGCCATCGCCGTCGTGCTCGGCGCGCTGCTTGGCGTCGCGATCGGGTCGTGGCGTATTGTCTATCGCGGCCTCTACCCGGTCCTGATCGGCTTCAACAGCATTCCCAAGGTTGCCGTCGTCCCGGTTTTCGTCATCTGGTTCGGCATCGGGACCATTCCGGCGGTGCTGACCGCGTTCCTGGTCTCATTCTTCCCGATCGCGGTGAATGTGGCGACCGGGCTTGCGACCATCGAGCCGGAGCTGCTCGACGTCATGCGCTCGCTCGGCGCGAAGAAGCACAAGATCCTGATGAAGGTCGGCCTGCCGCGGGCGATGCCGTATTTCTTCGCGTCGCTGAAGGTCGCGATCACGCTCGCCTTTGTCGGCACGATCATCTCGGAGACAGTCGCCTCCAATAAGGGCATCGGCTACCTGATGATGGCGGCCACTTCGAACTTCGATACGCCGTTGGTCTTTGCCGGGCTCATCGTCATCGCCGTGATGGGCATCGCCATGTACGCGATTTTCGCGGCGATCGAGCACCGCATGACCTTCTGGGCGAAGCGCGGCGACGGGTTGATGGCATGAACACCTTCGATCTCATCATCCGCGGCGGCACCGTCGTCACCGCATCCGACCGCGCCCGCTGTGACGTCGGCGTGCGCGGCGGCAAGGTCGTCGCGCTGGGCGAGGACCTCCAGGGCGCGGCCAAGGTCATCGACGCGACGGACAGGCTCGTGCTTCCCGGCGGGATTGATGCGCATTGTCATCTTGATCAGCCGCGCGCGCAGGGGCTCGCCTCCGGCGGCGCGGTGATGGCCGATGATTTCGAATCCGGCAGCTGCTCGGCGGCGTGCGGCGGCACCACCACCATCATTCCGTTTGCCGTGCAGCACCGCGGTCAGTCGCTGCGTGCGGCCGTGGCCGACTATCACCGCCGCGCCGCCGGCAAGGCTTATATCGACTACGCCTTCCATCTCGTCGTCTCCGATCCGACCCCGGCTGTGCTTGGTCAGGAGCTGCCGGCGTTGGTCGAAGCCGGCTGCACGTCGCTCAAGGTCTATATGACCTACGAGGCGATGCGGCTGTCGGATACCCAGATCCTCGACGTGCTCGCACGAGCAAAAGAACTCGGGGCGCTGGTGATGATCCACGCCGAGAACTTCGAGTGCCTGACCTGGCTCACCGAGAAGCTCGAAGCGGCCGGCAAGATCGCGCCGAAATACCATGCCACGTCGCGGCCGATGATGGTGGAGCGCGAAGCCACGCACCGCGCCATCACGCTCGCCGAGATCGCGGGCGCCGCACTCTTGATCGTGCATGTATCCGGACATGAAGCCGCCGACGAAATTCGCCGCGCCAAGCAGAAGGGGCTCAACATCCATGCCGAGACCTGCCCGCAATATCTGTTGCTGACCGAGAAGGATCTCGATCTGCCGGGCTTTGAAGGTGCGAAGTGCATGTGCAGCCCCCCGCCGCGCGACAAGGAAAGCCAGGCCGTGCTCTGGCAGGGCTTGCGCGACGGGCTATTCGACATCCTGTCGTCGGATCACGCCCCTTATCGCTTCGATACCGACGGCAAGAAGCTGCACGGCCTCCACGCACCGTTCCGCAAGGTGGCGAATGGCATTCCGGGACTCGAGACCCGCGCGCCGCTCCTGTTCTCCGAAGGCGTGTCGGGTGGACGCATCAGCGTGGAGAAATTCGTGGCGCTGAATTCCACCAATGCCGCCCGCATCTACGGACTCTATCCGCGCAAGGGCACGATCTGCGTCGGCGCTGATGCGGACATTGCGATCTGGGATCCGCAGAAGACGGTCACCATTCGCAATACCGATCTGCATCACAATGTCGATTATACGCCCTTCGAGGGCATGACAGTGAAAGGCTGGCCGGTACTGGTGCTGTCGCGCGGCGAGATGGTTTGCGAGAACAACACTATCGTGCATGGCGCCAAGGGGCGCGGGCAATTCCTGGAATGCGGGACGCCCGGGCCGGTGGCCAACGGTCATGCCGCGGCGAAGGAGCCGTCATGGATCTCGGCATAAAGGGGAGGCGCGCGCTCGTTCTCGGCGGCAATCGTGGCATCGGCTTCGGCATTGCGCAGGCCTTGACACAGGAGGGCGTCGATGTCGCCATTGCCGCGCGCAACGAGCAGCGCCTCGCCGAGGCGGCCAAGGCACTGCGCGCGTCCGGTGCACGGGTCGAGCCGGCGCAAATCGATCTCGAGCACGTCGACACGCTCCCGGCTTTCGCGGAAGACCTCAAGGCGCGGTTCGGTGCGATCGACATCCTCGTCAACAACACCGGCGGCCCGGCCTATGGCGGCGCAACCGGCCGTCCGACCAAGGAGTGGAGCGCGCGTTTCCAGGACATGGTGCTGAGCGTCATCACGTTGACCGATTGCCTGCTGCCGGCGATGCGACAGCACAAATGGGGGCGCATCATTACCGTGGTATCGAGCGGCGTCATTCAGCCGATCCCGATCCTCGGCATCTCGAATACGTTGCGTGCCTCCCTCGTCGCCTGGTCGAAGACGTTGTCTGCGGAAGTGGCCGCCGATGGGGTGACGGCCAACATTCTGGTTCCCGGCCGCATCGATACCGAGCGCGTCCGCTTGACCGATGAGGCGACGGCCAAGCAGCAGAAGATCCCTGTCGACGAGGTGAAGAAGCGTTCGACCGCGACCATTCCGATGGGCCGCTATGGCCGTCTCGAGGAAATCGGCGCCGCGGTCGCGTTCATGGCCAGTGCACCGGCGAGCTATATGACCGGCGCCATGGTTCGTGTCGACGGAGGCATCGTGCGGTCGTGGTGAGCGCACAAACGATGACGACTCCGGCCGAGCTGCGCGGCGCCATTCGTGCCGGTGCGTTTTCCGGTCTGACGGCGGGACTGGCGCCAGGCTTCGTGCAGGTCAATCTCGTCGTGCTCCCCGCCAGCGAGGCGACGGACTTCGTGGCCTTTTGCCGGGCGAACGAGACCGCATGTCCCGTTCTCGCCGTGAGCCAGCCGGGCGAGCCCTACTGGCCGGAGCTTGCGGACGATCTCGACCTGCGCAGCGATTGCCCGGCTTATTGGATCCATCGCAACGGGCGTCATGCCGAGACAGTTGGCGATATTCGTCCTTACTGGCGCAAAGACCTGGTCGGCGTGGCAATCGGCTGCTGGTTCTCCATGGAGGAGGCGCTGCTGCGCGCGGGCGTCCGGCTGCGGCATCTGGAGCTTGGGATCCAGGGACCGCTGCTGCGCACCAATCGGCCAACCGTGCCGGTCGGCGCATTCCGTGGACCTCTCGTTGTCTCCATGCGGCCGTTTGCGTCGGAGCAGGTGGCGACGGTGAAGGCGGTGACCGCGCGCTTCCCCCGGCTGCACGGCGCGCCGATCCATGAGGGCGATCCTGCTGCGCTCGGCATTTCCAGTTTCGACCATCCGGACTTCGGCGAGCCGATGCAGCCGCTGCCCGGCGAGATTCCGCTTTATTGGGGCTGCGGGCTCACGGCATTATCGGCCCTGGAACACGCCGGGCTGCCGTTCTTCATCACGCACGCCGCGGGTGCCATGCTGGTGACCGACATGCGCAACTCCGAGCTCGAGCAGGCCGCACAATGAGCACGACCCGCAACTCATTGCGCCTGACGCTGGAAGGTGCGCAGACCCTGATCGACGCCGCCGTTGCCGCCGCCAAACAGATGCAAGTGCCGCAATGCATCGCGGTGGTGGATGACGCGTGCAATCTGCTCGCCTTCGCGCGCATGGACGGTTCGCGCGTGCTCAGCGTCCTCTCCGCGCAGCGCAAGGCGAAGACCGCGGCGACCACCGGGAAGCCCACGGGCGAGCTTCCCGCCGATGTTGAGATCAAGCTCGCGGTCGCGACCGATGGCGAGATGGTTAATCTCAAGGGCGGTTTGCCGGTGATCGTCGATGGGCAGGTGATCGGCGGCATCGGCATTGGCTCCGGCACCGGTGACCAGGACCGCGAGATCGCCAACGCCGCCCTGATGGCGCTGCCGGGCGCAAAGATTTTTGCGTTCGGCTAAGTGCAAACGAACGACTGCCGAATAAGATCACCAGGCCATGCCGAAGAGCTCATTTGCCGATTATCCTCGCGACCTGATCGGCTACGGCCGCACACCACCCGATCCGCGCTGGCCCGGCAATGCCCGGGTCGCAGTGCAGTTCGTCGTCAATTACGAGGAGGGCGGCGAGAACAATATCCTGCACGGTGACCCGGCCTCCGAAGCCTTCCTGTCGGATGTGCTCGGTGCTGAGCCCTGGGTCGGCGAGCGGCATATGAACCTCGAGTCGATGTTCGAATACGGCTCGCGCGCCGGCTTCTGGCGGCTGTGGCGCATGTTCACTGCGCGCAAAATGCCGGTGACGGTGTTCGGCGTCGCGGGCGCACTGGCACGTCATGCCGACGCGGTCGCTGCCATGAAGGAGGCGCAGTGGGAGATCGCCAGCCACGGGCTCAAATGGATCGAGTACCGCCACATGTCGGAGGCGGAAGAGCGCACGCACATGCAGCAGGCTATCCGCATCCACACGCAAGTAACCGGTGAACGTCCACTCGGCTGGTACACCGGCCGCAGCTCGGTGAACTCGCTGAAGCTGGTGCTGGAGGAAGGCGGTTTCCTCTACTCATCGGACAGCTATGCCGACGATCTGCCCTATTGGGTCAACGGCCCCAAAGGTCCCCATCTCCTCATTCCCTATACCCTCGATGCCAACGACATGCGCTTCGTCAATGCGCAGGGTTTCGGTGGTGGCGAGGAGTTCTTCGCCTACCTGCGCGATGCTTTCGACGTGCTTTATGCCGAGGGCGAATGCGCGCCAAAGATGATGTCGGTCGGTTTGCACTGCCGCCTCGTCGGGCGGCCGGGCCGTGCCGCGGCGCTGGCGCGCTTCCTCGACCATATCGAGAAACGCGAGAAGATCTGGGTGGCGACGCGGCTCGACATCGCGCGGCACTGGCACAAGGAGCATCGCGCGCTCGCTGCCGATGCGCCGGTCGTGAGCTAAGAGGGCGCTGATGAACACACTTGAGAAGCTCCGCATCACGGCCGGCCCCTTTACCTTCGATGCGCGCTTCGAAAGCACGGCTGCGCCACGGACGGTCGCTGTCTTCCGCAAGCTCCTGCCCTATACTGAGCGCGTCATTCATGTGCGCTGGAGCGGCGAGGGCGTGTGGGTGCCGCTCGGCAATCTCGATCTCGGTCTTTCCTACGAGAACCACACTAGTTATCCCGCGCCGGGTCAGATCATCCTCTATCCGGGTGGTATCAGTGAAACCGAAATCCTGATTGCCTATGGCGGCGTGCACTTCGCCAGCAAGATGGGCCAGCTCGCCGGCAACCACTTCATCACCGTGACCTCGGGCCTGGAGAATCTGGCGACGCTCGGCAAGAGCGTGCTGTGGAAGGGCGCGCTGCCGATCCGCTTCGAGGAAGTCTAAGTGACTGACAACGATTACCCGCGCGATCTCCGCGGTTACGGTCGCAACCCGCCGCATCCAGAGTGGCCCGGCAATGCCCGGGTCGCGGTGCAGTTCGTCGTCAATTTCGAGGAGGGCGGCGAGAACAACATCCTGCACGGCGACCGCGCCTCGGAAGCCTTTCTGTCCGACGTGCTCGGCGCGCAGCCCTGGCCGGGCCAGCGCCACGCCAATATCGAATCCATGTTCGAATATGGCTCGCGTGCCGGCTTCTGGCGGCTGTGGCGGATGTTTGATGAGCGGAAGTGGCCGACCACGGTGTTCGGTGTCGCTACCGCGTTGAAGCGGAATCCGGAAGTCGTCGCGGCGATGAAGGAGTCCGGCTGGGACATCGCGAGCCACAGCCTGAAATGGATCGAGCACAAGGACATGACCGAGGCGCAGGAGCGCGCCGAGATCGCCGAGGCCATTCGGGTCCACACCGAGGCGACCGGCG
>DASRGN010000030.1:0-14891 GCA_035651015.1 Pseudolabrys sp.
CCGGACTACGAGCCCGGCCCTGAGAAGAGCGTCGCGGCAATCGCGCAGCGCGAAGGCCGGACTCCCGAAGAAGTGGCCTACGACTACATGCTGGAAGACGGCCAGTACCTGTACTTCCCAGTGGTGAACTACGTCACCGGCGACCATGGCCCGATCCTGGAGATGCTGAACGATCCGGCCTGCCTGCTCGGGCTCTCCGACGGCGGCGCGCACTGCACCTCGATCGTCGATGCCGGCGTACCGACATTCATGCTCATGCATTGGGGGCGAGACCGCGCGCGCGGACCGCGCCTGCCACTCGAGCTTCTGGTCAAGCGGCAGACCAGCGAGACCGCCTTCTTCTTCGGGCTCACGGATCGAGGCCGCCTCGCGCCGGGTTTGCGCGCGGATGTGAACATCATCGATTTCGACGGTCTGCGGCTGCACAAGCCCGAGCTCGTCAATGACATGCCGGCCGGTGGACGCCGTTTCATCCAGCGGGTCGACGGCTACAACGCGACGCTCGTTGCAGGCACGCCGATCTTCGAGCACGGTGCCGCGACCGGCGCGATGCCCGGGCGCCTGTTGCGCGCAGGGCATTGAGGCAGAGTCTTCTCCGCGACTGGCATGCGCTACGGCACGTCGGCCGATGGTCCGTAGCCTCCGCCAAACGTCGAGGGCGAGAACGCGGTCTCGCGCGCCTCAGCGCGAGCGCGTCGCGCTTCAGGATCGATGCGCTGCCGCGCGAGCTTTCGCGGCGTCTCGCTGGTCCGCGGCGCAACCGCCGGAGTTGCCGGCTTGGGCGCCAAATGGACCACCGGCGGTAACGGCTCGCGCTCGTTCCGCTCGTTCCAATTCCAGCCGTTCGTTGTGGCGGATTGCGCCCGGGATTCGGTGTACACCTTAGGCAGATCGATTTTTTGCGTACTCTCGATCGGCGGCGCTTCGGGCGGAAGTGTATTCCCCGCCCAGATCAGTAGCCCCAGCAGAACCGCTGCTGCCGCGGCGAAGAATGTGAGCACTTGCGTCACGTCGGGGAACTTTCCTTAGCGCCCCCCGGCATTACCAACATGGTGTCGCGGACGTCGTTCCGCCAACGCTTGATCCTCGGCGGCGACATTTCGCCGTGAAACGGCGGGTTCCAGACTTAACGCGTCTTAATTAATTCCGCGGCGCCGCCCTAACGGTGCCGAAAGGTTCACGTGATAGCTAAAAACCGACGCAAGGGATCGGGATCACGTCATGCTCGCCTATCGGCCTCACATGCAAAAGCGTGCGACGTGGCAGCGCGGTGCTGTTATCTGCGCGCGATGCGCGGCTCCCGTCTACGTCACCAAACTGCAGGCCGTGGCAGACGAGTTCTCCGCCCAGTGCAAGAGCTGCGGCCATCGCGGGCTCTATGACAAGCGCGCCATGAACATCGAGCAGCTGCCCGAGCGGCGCAAAAAGCCGCGCGCCTAGGACCGCCTCCCCTCATTTCTCATTGCGCCGGCTTCGGCGGCGCCGGCAGCTTCTTCGCCGGCTTCTCATTCGCCATGCACTTGGCAATGAACGATGAGCGCGCCTTGCCCTTGAGCTTCTGGTGATCCGCCCCGAATTTGCACGTGTCCATCTTTTCCTTCGTGGTCAGAGCCGAAGCGGGCACGGCCGCAACGGCAAAGGCACATGTGACGGTGGCGGCGACGGCAATTCGCTTCAGCATGGTCGGCTCCCTTTCGATTCGCGGCACATTAGCAGCCGCTGCGACGAACCGCAGCAAGGGCGCGGCATGGCCAATATGCGGTTGAAACTTACCCTCGGATCGCGTTTGCTAAGCCGATAGCGCGCCAAAGCGACGTGCGCAAAATCAAGGCTCGTCAGAAGCCGAGGGACGAAAAGGGAGGGGTAAGTCGTCATGTCACATCCTGCAAAGTGCACGAAAGTTGCGCTCGCGGCGCTCGCCGCCGCCGCGCTCGCACCGATCGCGGTCGCGCAGGCGCAAGCGCCGGCGGCGCCGGCTCCGGCGACCGTGAAACTGGGCATCGTGTCGTTCCTGACCGGACCGGCAGCATCGCCGTTCGGCATTCCCGGCCGTAACGCCGCGGAAATCGTCATTGAAACGCTCAACGCCGGCAAAGCGCCGGCGCCGTTCAACACGGTTGGCTTCGGCGGCGCCAAGGTCGAAGCCAAATATGTCGACGAGGCCGGCGCGGTCGCCAACGTCGTCACCGAATATCGCAATCTGGTGCAGCGCGACCAGGTCGACGCCGTGGTCGGATACGTCTCCTCCGGAAGCTGCCTGGCGGTCACGCCGGTTGCCGAAGAGCTCAAGAAGCTCACCGTCTTCTACGACTGTGGCACGCCGCGCATCTTCGAGGAAAAGCCGCGCTCTTACGTATTCCGCTTCAGCCCGCACGCAACCATGGATAACGTCGCGGCGGCGCGCTACCTGATCGCCAAGAAGAAGGGCCTGACCAGCTTCTCCGGCATCAATCAGAACTATGCCTGGGGCCAGGATTCCTGGCGCGACTTCCTCGGCGCCATGACGGTGCTGGCGCCCAAGGTCACCGCCGACAAGATCCTGTTCCCCAAGCTGTTCGCCGGCGAATACGGCGCCGAGATCTCGACGCTGCTGACCTCGAAATCGCAGGCGCTGCATTCGAGCTTCTTCGACGGCGATCTCGAGAGCTTCATCTTCCAGGAACAGGCGCGCGGCCTCGACAAGCGCATGACCATGATCCTGACCGCGGGCGAGACCGTGCTCTATCGTCTGCGCGACAAGCTCCCCGACGGCACCATCATCGGTGCGCGCGGATCGAGCGGCGCGCTGGCCCGCGACACGGACATCGCCAAGTGGTTCAAGACGATCTACACCGATCGCTACAACACGCCGCCGACTTATCCGGCCTATCAGATGGCGCAGTCGCTGCTCGGACTGAAGCTCGGCTATGAGAAGGCAGCCAAGGCCGGCGCCAAACCGACCAGCGAGGAAATCGCGGCTGGACTCAAAGGCATCTCGTTCACCGGACCGGCGGGCGAGGTGAAGATGGCGCTCGGCGACGGCCATCAGGGCATCACCGAGACCGCCTACGGGACCTCCAAGTTCAATAAGCAGAAGAACACGCCCGAGCTCGTCGACATCATGCGCTTCCCGGCCGAATGCGTGAACCCGCCGGCCGGCGTCGAGGCCGAAGCGTGGGTGAAGGACGGCATGAAGGGCGCGAAGTGCAACTGAGCGAACAGTGAGTAGCGAATAGTGAGTGGTGAGAAGACAAGTTACTATCTCGCTACTCGCTATCTCGCTACCCGCTGTTGCAGAGCATAGCCCGTGCTCACAGCGTTCGCGATATTGACCGATGGCCTCGTCTACGCGGCCTACCTGTTCATGGTCGCCATCGGGCTGACGCTGATCTTCGGCGTCATGCGCATCCTCAATGTCGCGCATGGCTCGTTCTACGCGTTCGGCGCCTATGGCGCGGCAACCGCCGTCGGCATCTACACGACACTCGGGCTTCCCGACGCCATGGGCTTTCTGCTGATGGTGGCCGCCGCCATGGCCGTCGGTGTCGTGCTCGGCCTCATCCTCGAACGTGGGCTGCTGCGCTTCGCCTATGGCAAGGATGAAGTCATCGTCGTCCTGGTCACCTACGCGGTGTTCCTAATGCTCGAGGACGTCATCGTCCTCATTTGGGGCCCAGGCTCCTACGGCGCCTACCAGCCGATGATCGCCGCCGGCAACACCGAGGTCGGCGATCTGGTGCTCTCCAATTACGATATCGGCCTCGTGCTCATTGCCGCGGCGCTCGCGGCGCTGGCGACCTGGTCGCTGCATTTCACCCGCTATGGCCGCATTCTCACCGCGGTGATCTTCGATCGCGAGATCGCCGCCGCGTTCGGCATCAACGTTACCGTCGTCTACACCGTTACCTTCATCATCGGCGCCGCGCTTGGCGCGCTCGGCGGCGCCGTCATGGCGCCGAAGATTGCGGTGACGCTCGGCATCGGCGTCGAGGTCATCGTGCTCGCCTTTGCCGTGGTCGCCATTGGCGGCATGGGCTCGATCGAGGGCGCGCTCGTCGGCGCGCTGATCGTCGGACTGTGCCGTGCCGCCGCGGTGCATCTGGTGCCGCAGATCGAGCTCTTCGTCATCTACGGCGTGATGGCGCTGGTTCTTATTTTGCGTCCGCACGGCCTGTTCGTGCGCGCACAACCGCGAAAGATCTAAAGCGTGCGCGCGCGCATCCTTCTGGGCGTCGCCGGACCCTTCGTCATGGCCGCTGTCGCCGGCGCCCTGGCGCCGGACTGGATCGTGTCGCTCGCCACCATCGCCTTCGCCAATGCGCTCGCGGTGCTCGGGCTGGTGGTCATGTGGCGCGCCGGGCTCATCTCCTTTGGCCAGGCGCTATACTACTGTGTCGGCGCCTATGCGGTGGCGCTCACCGGACGCTGGGCCGGCATCACCGACGCTTTCATCCTGGTGCTGCTCGGCGGCGTCGCCTCCTGGCTGATCGCCGCGATCGTCGGCTTCCTGCTCGCCCGCTATCGCGAGATCTTTTTCGCCATGTTGAGCCTGGCGTTGTCGATGATCCTCTACGGCGGGCTGGTGAAAACGGAATCGCTCGGCTCAACGGATGGCTTTTCTATATCGACCCCGACCTTCGCGGGCTACGCGCCGCACAGCGCCGCCATGCTGCAGCTGTCGCTCTATTGGCTGACGCTCCTGGTTTGCTTCCTCGCCGCGCTTGGCGTTGGTGCTTATTTCCGCTCGGTTGCCGGCAGCCTGGCAGCGCCGATCCGCGACAATGAAATCCGCGTCGAGTTTCTCGGCGCTTCGGTGACGCGACTGATCCACGTCAAGGTGATGATCGCCGGGCTGCTCGCCGGCATCGGTGGCGCGCTCGCGGCGCTCGCGATTGGCCACGTCGACCCCAACATGGCGTATTGGACGACCTCCGGCGGCTTCGTCTTCGTCACCGTCCTTGCCGGGTCGAGTTCGGTTGCGGCGGCGTTCATCGGATCCCTCCTCTTCGAGTCGCTGCGCTCGGCCGCCTTCGATCTGATGCCCGGGCTGTGGCAAATCACGCTCGGCTCAGTGCTCCTCGTCACCATCATGTTCCTGCCGGAAGGGCTCGGCTCCATCCTCGTGCGGCTGCGCCGCCGATCATCGGCAAAGCCATCATGACCGACATTCTCGTTGCCGAGAATCTGGAGAAGACCTTCGGCTCGCTCGTCGCCGCGCGCGACATCAACGTGAGAGTGCCGGCAGGACAAACCGTGGGCGTCATCGGCGCCAACGGCGCCGGCAAGACCACCTTCATCAACATGATCACCGGCCACCTGCGGCCGACCAGGGGACGCATCCTGTTCGAGGGGACGGACATCACCGGCCAGCCCTCGCGCGCGATCACCCGGCTCGGCATTGCCCGCTCCTTTCAGGTAGCGCAGATCTTCCCTTCGCTCACCGCCTTCGAGAATCTCTGCGTCGCTTGCGCCGTCGCTCATGCGCCGCAAGGCCTGTTCGGGCCGCTGCTGACGCCGGTGCAGTCGCCCGCCGTGATCGCAGAGGCGCAAGCGGCGATCGAGCTCTTCCAGATCGCGCGCTATCGCGACGTTCCCGCCTCGGTCATTCCGCAGGGCGTGCGCAAGCTCCTCGACATCGCCATGGCGATCGCCGGCTCGCCGCGCCTCCTCCTGCTCGACGAGCCGACCAGCGGCATCTCCATCGAGGAGAAGTTCGATCTGATGACCGTGGTGATGTCGGCCCTCAAGACACGCAACATCACCGTGCTGTTCGTCGAGCACGACATGGAGATCGTCGAGCGTTTTTCCGATCGCGTGCTCGCCTTCTATGACGGCACCGTCATTGCCGACGGCACGCCCGCGAATACGCTGGCCGACGCGCGGGTGCAGGAGCTGATCAGCGGCACCAAGCTCAAGCATAAGGCCGCCGCCCATGCTTAGCGTCGCCAATCTCAGCGTCTCTATCGGCGCCATTCAGATTATTCGTGACGCTACGTTCAGCGTGCGCGAAGGCGAGATGTGCGGCCTGATCGGGCGCAACGGCGCCGGCAAGACCACGTTGATGCGCGCGCTGATGGGGGCGCTGCCGGCGAGCGGGCACGTCGCGCTCGAGCGGGTCGATCTCCTGGCGCTGCCGGCGCACCGCCGGGTGACGCACGGCATCGGCTACATGCCGGAAGACCGCCGGCTAGTCCCGGAGTTCACGGTGGAGGAAAACATCCTCCTCCCCACCTGGTCGCATCGCGTCGAGGGTGCCGCGAGCCGGCTTGCCTTCATCTATAAAATCATGCCGGAGCTGCATCGATTTTCCGCGCGGCGCGCGCTCGAGCTCTCCGGCGGCCAGCAGAAGATGGTGGCGCTCGCCCGCGCGCTGATGGCGGGGACACGGTTTCTGCTGCTCGACGAGCCGTTCGAGGGTCTCGCCCCGGCGCTCGCGCGTCGCCTCGGCGAGGTGATGTTCAGTCTCAAATCTGAGGGCGTGTCGCTGTTGCTCGCCGAGTCCAACGAAGTCCACGTCGCTGATCTGCTCGCCCGCGCTTATCGCATCGAGCGCGGGGTGATCTCCGAGATCGCCAAGACCGACGGGAACGCCGGCTAGGCGTGCGGCGAGAAGCCCGGCCAGGATTCCGACTCTTGCGCGGGCGCGGGCGGCGGATTTTCTGCCGCAACATCCCCGGGTGCCGGAGCCAATCGCGCGGCGGGCTTCGTCAGATGGAATGCACTTTGTATCACCAGCGATACAGCGGTCGTGATGATCAAGACCACTAGCGCAAGCTTCACAAGATTTCGAACAACAGCACTTGTCGACAACATCATTGAGAAAACGCGACAAACGCGAATTGTCTCCCGATGCAGGAACACGTGGCCGTGATCCGGCGGGGCTGCGCGGAACCGGTATGCGGACCCGCGAGTTTTTCCATCGGTAGCCATTCCTGCATCCCGTGGTCAGGGATGCACTTGGTTTCCATCGGCGCAGCCGTGGTCTCACGTGCCGGAACGACCGCCGGCCAAAAGAGAGCACGCGAGTCACCGAAAAACGTGGAGGGGCCGGCCCACCAGCCGGCCCTTTCGTTTGACATGCCCTTCACGCCTTACGTCACCGGCCCGCACCATCCCGGCAGGTAATCCGCCTTGCTGCTCTTGGCGACGGTCATCGCCTGATCGAGCGCCGCGGTGAAATCCTTCTCGATCAGCGAGCGGCGCACGTTCTGGCGCAGCAGATCGGCCCAGAGAAATTCGCTGAACGGTGTCGTGTCTTTGGCGAAGCCGCCGGCGCGGCGCAATTCGCCGGCGAGGCTGCGGTAGGGATCGTCCTTGAGCTTGTCGACCGAATGCGGAATGTCGTCGTAATGCCGCCGCTTCCCCTTCTCGTCGTAGGGGTGCACCCAGCCGTGACCGTCCATCATCAGCCAAAACGAATCGAACGACAGCCGGCTGAGGTCGGCCATCATGACCACCGACACGTCCTTGACGCCCTCTTCGTGCAAGGCCCGCGCGAGGTGATGGTGGTCGATGACGTAGGGGCGTTGCTTCGGTCCAAGGATGATCGGAATGGCGTGGCGCTCGATGAACTCGACTTTCTTTTTCTTGCCGTGCCGGCGCCACGACTTCTGCTTTTCGTGCACCTCGTGCATGCCGACGCTGATCTGGGTCGGGCGCAAATCGGCAATCGGGACCGGATGCAACAGCGGTTCGCGGATCAACATGCTCAAGCCTCCAAAAATCGGGCGCCGCGCCCATCGGCCCGGCGGCGCCCCTCAAAGGCTGCACTATATCGTGGACCAGCGTGACAAACCCACACGGCCCCGCCCTATTGCGCGCAGCGTGGGCAGGGGCGAGAATTAAGCCCAACCGCGCCTTCGAGTGCCAAGCGGAGGCGTATCGCCAACGATGCATTTGGCACTGGGGAAGCGCATGAAACGCTCGCTGACACTCCTGCTTTTGCTCGTCGGTCTCGTCTTCGCGACGCTCGCCGCGTCCGCGGCGGACAAATATCCGACCCGGCCGGTGCGCATCATCGTTCCTTATGCGCCGGGCGGCGCCACCGACATTGTCGCCCGCGTGCTCGGCGAGCAGCTCAAGAACATTCTCGGCCAGAATTTCTTCGTCGAGAGCAAGCCCGGCGCCTACGGCATCATCGCCATCGAGGACATGGTGAAGTCGAAGGACGGCGGCTACACGCTCTTGGTCGGCAATGTTTCGACCAACGCCATCACGCCGGTGATCTACGCCAAGAAATTCAAGATCGACTACCGGAAGGACGTCGTTCCGGTGGCGACGCTGGTCGACATCCCGGAATTCCTCATCGTCTCGACTAAGGACTTCACGCCGAAGACCGTCCCCGAATTCATCGACTATGTGAAAAAGAACCCCGGCAAGGTGAACTACGGCTCGGTCGGCGTCGGCAGCTATCCGGATTACGACATGGCGCTGTTCGCCAAGCGCGCCGGCGGCCTGCAAATGCAGGGCATTCCCAACAAGGGCGGCGCCAGCGGCGTGATCAACGACATGCTCGCCGGCTCGACACAGGCTTCGTTCCTCAACGTCGCCTCGACCGCCGGCCTGGTGAAGGCCGGACAGCTGCGGCCGCTCGCTCTCGTCAACCGCGCGCGGCTGCCGGAATATCCGGACGTGCCGACCATGCAGGAGGTCGGCTACCCCGGCGTCGGCACGCTCGCCTGGCAGGCTCTGTTCGCGCCGGCGGACACGCCGAAGGAGGTCATCGCGACATTGCGCGCGGCGGTCGCCAAGGCGCTGAAGGAGCCGGCACTGCTCGCCGCCTTCGGCAAGCAGAACTTCAACGTGATGCCGCAGAAGCCGGAGGATGCCCCGGCCTGGCTCGCCGAGCAGATGAAAGCCTGGAAGCAGATCACCGAAGAGGTGAACATCAAGATCCCGGAGTGAGCCGGCACGGCATATCGAGCTTGGCGGTCGCATCGGCTGATCGTTAGCGGCCGCCTTCGAGCTCGTTTACCGCCCAGCGCACCAGCTGGACCAAAGAGCTCGTCGTATAGGGCTTCTGCAGCCAGCCCAGCGGATCGGCCGCCTGTGCGCGGCGCCGCGCTTCCTGGTCGGAATGCGCCGTGGCGAAGATCGAGCGGATGCCGAAGCGCTTGAATAAAGCGAGCGCGGCATCGATGCCGTCGCGCTCTCCGGCAAGACGGATATCCATGATCACCAGCTGCGGACGCCGCGCCGCGGCGAGCTCGATCGCTTCCTCCGCCGAGACGGCAACGCCGGCGACCTCGAAGCCGGCGGCCGCGAGCGCGGCCTCGATCTCGGTCGCGACGAGATAATCATCCTCGACGATGAGCACGCTCGCCGGGGTGGCGAGCTGGCGCGCGCCCGCCACGGCATCGTCGCGGGCGAACACCCGCGCGGGCCCGCGCCGCGGCGCCGCGCGGCGCTCCTGCGATGGCCATGACTGCTGGATGGCGCGTCGCGAAGTCACAAACTGTCGCCTTGCGAAAACTGCACGGAGCAGCGCGATGTCGGCCTGGCGGTGACCTTGAACTCGCCGCGCAGCTGCCGCGCCAATCCCTGCACCAGTTTCAATCCTGACGAATGCTCACGCACGCCCTGCAAGTCGAATCCGGGGCCCTCGTCCTCCACATAGAGCTGGAACGAGCCGTCGCGTTCGATGAGCCCAACCTTGATCGTGCCGCTCCCTTTGCCATTGATGCCGTGCTTCACCGCGTTGGTAAGGAGCTCGTTGAGGATCAAAGCCAGCGGCATCGCAGCATCGTTGGGCAGCGCGCCGGCATCGGTTTCGTAGATGATCTTCGCATCGACGTTGAAGGTTTGCTGTGCGGTTTCGCACACGGCCTTGACGAAGTCCTCGACATCGAACCGGGTCCCGCCGGTGGCGCCATAGAGCACGCGCTGCGCCGCCGCCATCGCCGAAATACGCGCGCTCGCCTCTCCGAGGATCTTCTGCGCTTCTTCGTTGCGCGTCTGCCGCGCCGCCGTGAACAGCATCGATTGCAGCATCTGCATGTTGTTCTTGACGCGGTGATTGAGCTCGTTGAGCAGCACGCGTTGCTGCGTCTCCGCCTCCTTGCGCTCGCTTACGTCGACCAGCATGTTGATGGCCCCGACGACCTTGCCGGCGGCATCGCGCAGCGGCGTCGGGTAGGGGATGAACGGGACGCGGGTGCCGTCGGGCCGCTCGGCGACGGCCTCGGCATTGCGCACCGGGCGGCCTTCCTTGAGCGCCACCGCCATCGGGCATTGGTCGTGCGGCAACGGCGTGCCGTCGGGCCAGTACAGCTTCCAGGTCACGCACCATTCGTCGGTGCCGAGCTTGGGCGTCCGCCCGGCGAGCTGCACTGCGGCCTCGTTGAAATAGGTAATCCGGCCCTGCGCGTCGGTCGTGTAGATCGCCGCCGGGATCGCCGCCAAGAGCTCCTGCAGATGCCGCTCGTTGTCGCGCAGCTTGGCGTCCATCGCCTTGCGCTCGCTGATATCGCGGGCGATCTTGGAGGCGCCGACAACCTCGCTGCGCGCGTTGCGGATCGGCGAGACGGTCAGCGAAATGTCGAGCGTGCTGCCGTCCTTGCGCCGCCGCACGGTCTCGAAATGATCGATGGGCTCGCCGCGACGAATGCGCGCGAGGATCTCCGGCTCTTCGTGCAGGCGGTCCAGCGGGATGATGATGGTGATCGGCTGCCCGATGGCCTCCGCGGCAGAGTAGCCGAACAGCCGCTCGGCCCCCTTGTTCCATGTCATAATGATGCCGTCGAGATCCTTGCTGACGATGGCGTCGTCGGAGAATTCCACGATGGCCGCGAGTTGGCGGGCGGCGCTGTCCACGCGCACGCGCTCGAGACTGAAGCCGACATGCCCGGCGACGGTGAGTGCGAAGCTGAGCTCGGCCTGGGAAAACTGGTGCGGCGCGTCGTAGTAGATCATGAACTTGCCGCGCAGCCGCCCACCCTGCCACAGCGGAATGAAGGCGAGCGCGCCGATACCTTCGGCCGCCACCGTGCGCTTCAGCTCCGGCGGGAGATCCGAGCTCGCGACGTCTTCGATGCAGACGGGCGAGGCGCTCTCGGCATCCGCCTTCCAGGGTGTGTGGCCCTCGACGGCACGCCGATAATCGTCCGACAAACCACGCCAGCCGACGAAGCGCATGACGTCGGCGCTGTCGAACATCAGGATCGCGGCTCGCGTGCAGCGCAAGCCGCTCATGATCGCGCCGAGCGCCAGATCATAAACGACATCGGACGCGGCCGCGTATTGCAGGTCGGCGGTCAAGGCATAAAGCGCGCCAAGCTCTTCCATGCGTCGCGCCAGCGCCTGCTCCGCCAGCTTGCGCGGCCGGATGTCCTGCTGCACGCGCACGGCATAGAGGAAGCGGCCATCGGCATCGCGCACGGCTTTCGCGGTGACCGCGGCCCAGATGTAGCTGCCGTCGCTGCGGGTGAAGCGCTTCTCGACGGTGTAATCGTCGATCTCGCCCGCCACCAGGCGCCGGTATTGCTCGCGATCGGGGGCGACGTCATCACCGTGCGTGAGATCGAAAATGCACAGCCCGATCAGCTCGGCCGGCGGGCAACCGACCATCTCGCATAATTTCGGATTGACCCGGAGCAAACGCCCCTCGGCGTCGGTCTCCACGATGCCGATGCCGAAATGCTCGAAATCCGTCCGAGGATAGAGTGGCGATGGCCGCGGCGGCGGCGCAGACTCTGTCGCAAGACCCCTGATCGGCAAAATCGACTTCCTGCCCGGGACCGCCCCGATTGCTTCAACATCCATTCTTATTGTTTCCCGGTGAACGCCGCTCGCACTTCCCCCATTCTTTAACGCCAGTCGGTCTTGTCAGTTCCGAGAGCACCGTGGAAATGGTGCCATGGTACGGAAGCGTGCCAACAGGGGCGGTAGTATGTTGCCGCTTCTCTCCTCCGGTCGCCTTTCGCCGGTTGCGGAGCCGGAACCCGGAAAAAAATACCTTCATCAAAGGAACCAGCACCTTGGCTCGCCGTTGAATCGGCGTTTGGGGCAAACCCGTGCGGAAAACGGGCTTGCGGGGTAAGAGGGGGAAATGGCTGGCCACTGATGGACTTACGCAAACGGCAAGGGTGTCGGCTTTGTAGTCGACAGCGCGTAACGCCCGTGCTCGCGACATCGTGTGCCCCCTCCCTCTCCCTCGATTGGCATCATGCGGCCGGCACATCCCCCTGTGCCGGCTACTGGGAGAGCCTTCATGTCGCACGCCTATGACGCCTCGCATGACCCGCACGCGAGCGAGCTCGCCGGCAATGGAGCAGGCCCCGGCCTGAACGGTCGTCCCGACGCCGAGCTCAATGGCCATGGCGACGCGCCGCTCGATCAACGCGAGCTCCTGCACGCGCTGCAGGCGATGCGCCGCGGCGACTTCTCGGTGCGCATCTCCACCGAGGGCATGGGCATCGAAGGCAAGATCGCCGAGGTCTTCAACGAGATCGTCACCGCCAATGAGCGCATGGCGCAGCAGTTCGAGCGCGTCGGCCAGGTGGTCGGCCGCGAAGGCAAGACCCGCCAGCGTGTCAAGCTCGGCATCTCCGACGGCGCCTGGGGCGAGATGGAAGAATCGATCAACTCGCTGATCGACGATCTGCTCTGGCCGACCACGGAAGTGACCCGCGCCATCAGCGCGGTGGAGCAAGGCGACCTGCTGCAAACCGTGCCGCTCGACGTCGATGGCCGCCCCCTGCAGGGCGAATTCCTGCGCTCGGCGACCATCGTCAACACCATGATCAAGCAGCTCGGCGTGTTCACCTCGGAAGTGACGCGCGTGGCGCGCGAAGTGGGTACCGAAGGCAAGCTCGGCGGCCAGGCGCAGGTGCCGGAAGTCACCGGCGTGTGGAAGGATCTGACCGAGAGCGTCAACTCGATGGCGAGCAATCTCACCGCGCAGGTTCGCAACATCGCCGACGTGACCATCGCGGTGGCCAACGGCGACCTGTCGAAGAAGATCACCGTCGACGTGCGCGGCGAAATCCTGCAGCTGAAAGAAGCCATCAACACCATGGTGGACCAGCTGCGCTCCTTCGCCTCGGAAGTGACCCGCGTCGCGCGCGAGGTCGGCACCGACGGCAAGCTCGGCGGTCAGGCGATCGTGCCCGGCGTCGCCGGCACCTGGAAGGACCTGACCGACAGCGTGAATGCCATGTGCGGCAACTTGACCGCGCAAGTGCGCAACATCGCGCAGGTGACCACCGCGGTCGCCCGCGGCGACCTCTCGCGCAAGATCACCGTCAACGTGTCCGGCGAAATCCTCGAGCTGAAAGACACCATCAACACCATGGTGGACCAGCTCAACTCCTTCGCCTCGGAAGTGACGCGCGTCGCCCGCGAGGTCGGCACCGAAGGCAAGCTCGGCGGCCAGGCCATCGTGCCCGGCGTCGCCGGCACCTGGAAGGACCTGACCGACAGCGTGAACTTCATGGCCGGCAACCTGACCGCCCAGGTCCGCAACATCGCCGACGTGGCCACCGCCATCGCCGGCGGCGACCTGTCGAAGAAGATCACGGTGAACGTCTCCGGCGAGATCCTGCAGCTGAAGGAAACCATCAACACGATGGTGGACCAGCTCAATGCGTTTGCCTCGGAAGTCACCCGCGTGGCGCGCGAGGTCGGTACCGAAGGCCGGCTCGGCGGCCAGGCCAACGTGCTCGGCGTCGCCGGCACCTGGAAGGACCTGACCGACTCGGTGAACTCGATGGCCAGTAACCTCACCGCGCAGGTGCGCAACATCGCCGACGTGACCACGGCGGTCGCCAACGGCGACTTGTCGAAGAAGATCACCGTCGACGTGCGCGGCGAAATCGCCGAGCTCAAGGACACCATCAACACCATGGTGGACCAGCTCAACGCGTTCGCCGGCGAAGTCACCCGCGTCGCCCGCGAAGTGGGCACCGAAGGCAAGCTCGGCGGTCAGGCCATGGTGCGCGGCGTCGCCGGCACCTGGAAGGATTTGACCGACTCGGTCAACTCGATGGCCGGCAACCTCACGGCGCAAGTGCGCAACATCGCCGAAGTGGCGACCGCGGTCGCCGAGGGCGACCTTTCCCGCAAGATCACCGTCAACGTGTCGGGCGAAATCCTGCAGCTGAAGGAAACGCTCAACACCATGGTCGACCAGCTCAACGCCTTTGCCGGCGAAGTGACGCGCGTCGCGCGCGAGGTCGGCACCGACGGCAAGCTCGGCGGCCAGGCCGAAGTGCCCGGCGTCGCCGGCACCTGGAAGGACTTGACCGACTCGGTCAACTCCATGGCCGGCAACCTCACGGCGCAAGTGCGCAACATCGCCGACGTCGCCACCGCCATCGCCTCGGGCGACCTCTCGCGCAAGATCACCGTCGACGTGCGCGGCGAAATCCTTCAGCTGAAGGAAACGCTGAACACCATGGTGGACCAGCTCAACCGCTTCGCCGGCGAAGTGACGCGCGTGGCGCGCGAAGTCGGCACCGAAGGCCGCCTCGGCGGTCAGGCCAACGTGCCCGGCGTCGCCGGCACCTGGAAGGACTTGACCGACAGCGTCAACTCCATGGCCGGTAACCTCACCGCCCAGGTCCGCAACATCGCCGAAGTGACCACCGCCGTGGCGCGCGGCGACCTTGGCCGCAAGATTACCGTCGACGTGAAGGGCGAAATTCTCGAACTGAAGAACACCATCAATACGATGGTGGACCAGCTGAACTCCTTCGCCTCGGAAGTGACGCGCGTCGCGCGCGAAGTCGGCACCGAAGGCAAGCTCGGCGGTCAGGCGCAAGTGCCCGGCGTCGCCGGCACCTGGACGGACTTGACCGACAACGTCAACTTCATGGCCTCGAACCTGACCGATCAGGTCCGGAACATCGCCGAGGTGACGACTGCGGTCGCGAAGGGCGACCTGAGCCAGAAGATCATCGTCGACGCGCGCGGGG
>DASRGN010000031.1:0-262466 GCA_035651015.1 Pseudolabrys sp.
GGCGCGGCGCCGAGGTCGACAACATCCTGCGCTTCGAGCACGACTTTCCCGGCGCCAAAGTGATCCGGCTCGAGCGCAATTACCGCTCCACCGGCCACATCCTTGCCGCCGCCTCGCATCTGATCGCGCATAACGAAGGCCGCCTTGGCAAGACGCTGCGCACCGAGGACGTGCCTGGCGAAAAAGTCTCCGTCACCGGCGCCTGGGATTCCGAGGAGGAAGCGCGCGCCATCGGCGAGGAGATCGAACAGCTGCAGCGCCAGGGTCACCCGCTCAACGAGATCGCCATCCTGGTGCGCGCCTCGTTCCAGATGCGCGAGTTCGAAGACCGCTTCGTCACCCTCGGCCTGCCCTATCGCGTGATCGGCGGCCCGCGCTTCTACGAACGCGCCGAGATCCGCGACGCGCTGGCTTATCTGCGGGTGATCAACTCGCCGGCCGACGACCTCGCCTTCGAGCGCATCGTCAACGTGCCCAAGCGCGGGCTCGGCGATGCCACCGTGCAGCTGCTGCACGACCACGCCCGCAAGCGCCGCGTGCCGCTCACCGAAGCCGCGCGCGCGGTGATCGAGACCGATGAGCTCAAGCCGAAGCCGCGCGGCGCGCTGCGCAACGTGCTGATGAATTTCGACCGCTGGCGCGAGCTGCGCAACACCGTCGCGCATACAGAATTGGCAGAAATCGTGCTCGACGAGAGCGGGTATACCGAGATGTGGCAAAAGGATCGCAGCGCCGACGCCGCCGGCCGCCTGGAGAACCTCAAGGAGCTGGTGCGCTCCATGGAGGAGTTCGAGAACCTGCAAGGCTTCCTCGAGCACATCTCGCTGGTGATGGACCGCGACGGCGAAGGCAGCGACGACGCGGTGTCGGTGATGACGCTGCATTCAGCCAAAGGGCTCGAATTCGATACCGTGTTCTTGCCGGGCTGGGAGGAAGGCGTGTTTCCCAACCAGCGCGCGCTCGACGACCAGGGCCGCGCCGGGCTCGAGGAGGAGCGCCGCCTAGCCCATGTGGGCCTCACCAGGGCACGCAAGCGCGCGCGCATCTGGTTCGCCACTAACCGCCGCATCCACGGCATGTGGACCTCGACCGTGCCCTCGCGCTTCCTCGACGAGCTCCCCGAGGCGCATGTGGAGGTGAAGGAGAGCCAGGGCGGTTTCGGCGGCTATGGCGGCTACGGCCAGTCGCGCTTCGACGAGATGAATTCGTTCGGCTCTACTTACCGCACGCCGGGCTGGCAGCGCGCGCAGGCGAACCGCGGAAAAGGCGGCTTCGACGAGAGTGGCGGCGCGCGCTATGTGCGCGATTACGAGCCGGACGCGGACGACATTGCGTCGCCCAGCGATCGGGGCTCTGGTCGCGGCGGCCGATCCTCGCGCAGCGGCGGACAGACACGCCGTGCGCCACTCACGATCGAAGGCGAGCTGATCGCCAAATCCACCGGTACCGTGTCAGCCTTCAGCATTGGCGACCGCGTATTTCACCAGAAATTCGGCAACGGCAATGTCGTCGCCATCGACGGCAACAAGTTGACTATTGCCTTCGACAAAGCCGGCGAGAAGCGCGTAGTGGATAGCTTTGTGGAGAGGGTGTGAGAGGAAGCACGGCCGCGTGGTAGCCGGCCGCGCCGTTCGTCTGTAACATCACATTGGAACGACTTTTGGAATTTTGAGTTTAGGCGCCGGGAGGACTTTTTCATGTCCTATACATCCTTCGGCCGCGCAGCGGCATTCGCTACTGCTTGCATATTCTCGATCACCCTCGCTTCCGCCCAGGACCTCAACAGCTTCCGCGCCGCGCATGGCCGCCCGGTGCTGTCATCGTCCGCGCAGCTCTCAGGCATCGCGCAGATGCATGCGTCGTCGATGGCATCACGCAGCCATCTCGATCACAACGGCTTCATGGAGCGCGCGAAGTCTTCGAGCGGCACCAGCGCCGAGAATGTGTCCTATGGCTGCGAGACCGAAGCCTGCGCCATCAAGCAGTGGGCCAATTCCGGCGGGCATCGCGCCAACATGCTGCGGAGCGACGTGGACAGCTATGGCATCGCCTCCGCGACGTCGGCGAACGGGCGCAAATACTGGGTGCTGGAGCTCGCCGGCAGCACGCCGCGCGTGATTTATGTCCGCGGTGGCAAGCGCATCAAGGCGACGAA
Source organism: Pseudolabrys sp. (assembly GCA_035651015.1). GTDB lineage: Bacteria > Pseudomonadota > Alphaproteobacteria > Rhizobiales > Xanthobacteraceae > Pseudolabrys. The sequence goes on from DASRGN010000031.1 coordinate 2,156, forward strand.
AACGGTGCCGTTCGCCGGCGCCTCGATCGGCCGCGATCTGGGGATCGAGCGCTGAGCGCCCGATCCCGTTCAGCAATCACTGCTTCTTGTTCTGATCCGACTTGTTGTTGTTCGACTTCTGGGTGGAGCCGCTGCTCTGCGCGGACTGACTGTTGCTCCCCGACGAGCCGCTGCCCGTCGTCCTGCTGCCGCTCGATGAGCCGATCGTCGAGGTGCTGCCCTTGTCCGACGACTTGCTCGTGCTGCTCTCCTTGCTGGAGCTGCCTTGGATCTTCGTTTTGTCGGTTTCCCTGGTCGTCGTGCTGCTCGAGCCCGGGCGTGAGCTGCCGAAAATCGTGGTGCTCGACGAGCCGGGCGACCGCGTCGTCTCGCTCAAGGTGCCGCCGCCAAATCCCGAGCCGGTGGTGGCGCTGCCGCTGCTGCTGCTCGACGTGGCGACGCTCCCGGATTTGCTGCTGCCCACATAGGCGATGGCGCCGCCAACGATGAGAACGGCAATGACGCCGCCGATGATGAAGGCGGCATTGGTGCCGCCACTGGTTCCATTTGCCATGATGCGTTCCCTTCTGGCTAAAGGAGAACGTTTGTGCGCATGACGCGGTTTCGCGTTACCGGCGTCCGGCGAGTGGCCGACATAGGCGTTGATCAGCCCCCTCCCCAACCCTCCCCCGCAAGCGGGGGAGGGAGTAAAAATAGGGGCCGCGTAACGACGCGGCCTATTATTCGGGAGGTTCATCATGTCCAAGCTTATTCATCTGACCGCTGCCGCACTCGGCACCGCCATGCTGGCGGCGCCGGCCCAGGCGCAGCTCGCCGTGCACAAGGACGTTACCGCCGCGATCGCCATCGAAATCGTGGAGACCGCCATCGCCACCTGCAAGGAGCGCGGCTACGCCGTGTCATCGACGGTGGTCGGCCGCAATGGCGAGATCATCGCGCAGGTGCGCGGCGACAACACCGGCCCGCACACGCTGGAGAATAGCTTTCGCAAGGCCTATACCGCGCGCACCTTCCGCGCGCCGTCGGGCGCACTGGTCGACCGCCTGAAGGCAGACCCGACGCTTGGGCTCATTCATCTGACGAATGTCATCGCCAATCAGGGCGCCTTGCCGATCAAGGTCGGCGACGAAGTGATCGGCGGCGCCGGCGCCTCCGGCGCGCCGGGTGGCGAGAAAGACGAGGCGTGCGTGAAGGCCGCGCTCGACAAGGTCGCGGATCAGTTGAAGTGACGCCGCGAAGCGGCGTCACGCGCGGGCTCGACGACGGAGGGTTACGTGCAAGCCTCCGGAAACCGCGCTTGCGCGCCGTTTCCGGAGTAACGATGGAGAGCCCTAAGCGCAGCTTCCGCTACACGTGAGCGAGCGGCTCGGCGATCGGCGCCGGCGTGTCTTCCCTGTGCTCGCCCGCCTTGGCCTCGGCAGGAAGCTGCAGCACGGTCGCGTGCTGGCCCGGAAGCAGCTTGGTCAGCAGGACCACCTGCCCGTCCGGGAATTCCAGCGCATCGTGATGCGCATGCTCGCGGTCGAGATCGACCTGGCGGAAGCGCGCCACCTTGTGCGGCAGTGTCTGCGGCGCGTAGGTGACCGGATGCTCGAAGCTCACGTCACGGTCGAAGGCGATTTCGGTCCCCGGCAGCAGACACACGGCGGTGTTGATGTCATCCGCGGCAGCGAAGCCGCGGGTGATGGAGTTGGAGAACGAGGTCGAAACGAGCTTGTCGGCCACTTGTGCCGCCCGCGAGATGACATGCTCCAGGCTGTAATCGCACATGAGGAATCTCCTGACTGCGACAATCCCCAACAGATTGTCCACGTGAGGTAAAAACGAGGAGCGAGGTCTCGCGGTTCCACCTTGCAGCGATTCGAGCCATGCAGCTTTGGTGGGATGGCGGACTTTCTGGCGAGGCGGCGCAAATCTCTCTCCGTCATCTCGAGGTGCGCTCTTGCGCACCTCGAAGGATGAACGGCCCGGAATCAGTGACCGTGCATCCTTCGAGGCTCGCTCCGCTCGCACCTCCGGATGACGGGGAAGTCTTGTGCCCGTGTGCACCGCGTGATTTTGTGGCTGCCGCGTGACCGTCCGATGGCGGACACATCGCTTCACAACACCGCACGCCGGAACGAAAAGGGCACCGGCCGATTGAATGCATCAGCCGGGCCGCGCACGTCGGGTGCGCGGCAGCAAGTGTGCGCGTTGCCGGCCACAGCGCGCCTCCGAGGTGTTCCATGCGTCCCCGTCTTCTTCTCGTCGCGTCCGCGGCCGCCGCGGCGCTCGTGGGCTGTTTCGGCTTTTTCGCATCCGCGCCAGCGGCATCCGCGGCGGTGCTGATCCGCATCGACAAATCCACGCAGCACATGACGGTCAATGTGGATGGGCAGCAGCGCTACAGCTGGCCGGTGTCGACCGGCGCGCCCGGTTACGACACGCCGTCCGGCTCGTTCAAGACGTTCCGTATGGAGGCCAGCCATTTTTCGAAGGAATGGGACGACGCGCCGATGCCGCATTCGATCTTCTTCACCAAGGAAGGCCATGCGATCCACGGCTCCTATGCCAAGAGCATCGGTGAGCCCGCCTCGCATGGCTGCGTGCGGCTCTCCCCGGAGCATGCCGCGACGCTGTACAAGCTGGTGCAGGAACAGGGCCTGCCGAACACGCAAGTGGTGCTGACGGGCATTACGCCGGGCGGCGGCGCCGCGGTCGCATCAAGCAAGCGGCGGCAGCCGCGCACGGACGAGTACACCAGCGACGACGATCAGACTTATGCCGGTTACGCCGCGCCACGCAGCAGCGCGTCGGTGTACGACAGCAGTCGCGAGCCGCGCGGCACCTATTACGGTGGCGGCGGCACCTACGATCGCGATGACAATACGAACGGCTATCAGCCGTATTACGCGCCGGCGCCGCAGCCCACTTACGCGCCGCGTCCGCAATACTACGGCGGCTGGCAGCGGAGTTGGCCATGATCCGCAAGCTCAAGAGCGGCTATCGGCTTTACTCGCGGAAGAAAAATCCGAAGACCGGACGACGGCGCAATCTCGGCACGTTCAAGACCCGCGCGGCGGCGGAAAAGCACGAACGCGCGGTGCAGTATTTCAAGCGGCATTAGCCGCCGACTTTTTACGGGCCGCGCCGGACCCTCGCTTCCGCTCGGCGGCGCGGAGGTGCGGGTGATCCAGTAATCGCCGTCCTGCCTTAAGTCAGCTAAGCGTCTACTGGATGCCCCGCCTGCGCGGGGCATGACGTCAGCATGCGTTGCTCAGTCGTGCGCGCCTTAACAATCCAGCTCAGCCGTGATGGCGGCTGCCGGCGCGGGCGGATGCGGCAGCGTGGCTTCCGTGGCGCCGTGCGACGGCACGGGCGCAGCCGCAGGCACCGAGAGCACGAAGCTGACGCCGACCTCGTTGGCAGAGCGCCAGATCGCTCGGCAATTGCGCCGCGGCCCCGGCACCGCGAGCACCAAGGTGAAGGCCTCGGGCAGCGCGTTGGCGCCCTCGGCCGACAGCTTGGCGCCGATCTCGGTGATGTCGAGGATCACGCAAGGGCGCGGCGGCGCGCCGTTGCCGAGCTCGATCCAGGCCGGATAGCTCATCGGCTTGCGGGCGACGCGACGAACGTCGGCACGCGAGATGTTGGAGCGAAGGATGGCCATATGGGTCGGGTGCGCTGACCTAGCCGACGACGTTGATGACGCGGCGCGGCCGTTGCTCGACCGAGCCGTGCGACACCGACACCGCATGCGGCTCGTCGCAGATCGGACAGCGCAGCCGGATCGTCGCCGCGCGCGGGACCGCCGTCAGGTCGGCACGGTCGGTCTGGAATCCGGAATTGAACATGCGCCCGGTGTTCGGGCAGCGAAACATAAGATCGCCGAGTTCGGCGTCGGCCAAAGCCATCGTACCCCGTCCCATTTTAGGCTGATGCCGCCCGTTGAGGTCGGGCCGGCGCTTGCGAGAGTTCCAATTTAGCCGATCGAGACTGTCAACGCAGGTTATGGCGCGGTGAAACAGCGTCGGTTTTTGCCTGACAGCGTAAGGGTTGGTTAACCATGCGAGCGCTGCTCGCGCTGCGCTTGTCGAGAACTCGGCGCTCTTAATCCCTCCCCTGCAAGGGAGGGATAGCGGCAACTCCTGCGTAGATGGCACCTGCTACAGATCGGCGAGCCATCCCTGCGCCGAGGCGTAGCGCACGATGTCGGCGCGGGTCCGCAGCCCGAGCTTCTCGATGCCGCGTGCCTTGTAGGTCTCGACCGATTTCACGCCGACATCGAGACGCCGCGCGATCTCCTTGTTGGTGAAGCCGGTGGCGGCGAGCTTGAGCACCTCGGTTTCGCGTTCGGTGAGATCCGGCGCGCCGGCCTTGGCGGCGCGGCCCGCGGGCTTCGGCTCGAACATGCGCTTGGCCACCGCCGGGTCGACATAAAGCCCGCCGACCAGCACGGCACGGATGGCATGCACCAGGTTCTCCGCCGCCGAGCGCTTGAGCACATAGCCGCGCACGCCGGCGGCGAGCGCCTGCTTCACATAGGCCGGGTCCTCATGCAGCGTGAGCACCATCACCCGCACGCCCGGGCACTCATCGGCGAGGCGGCGGCTGAGCAGAATGCCGTTGAGCTCGGGCATGGAAATGTCGACCAGCGCCACGTCGGGGCGCGCGTCGCGGATGAGCTTGAGGGCGGAGAGCCCGCTGGTGGCCTCGCCGACCAGCTCGAGATCGGCCTCGGCCTCGATCAGATTGCGCAGCCCGGCGAGCACGATCGGGTGATCGTCGGCGAGCGCTATGCGGGTCTTATCGGTCATGGTGTGTCGCCTGCTGCACAATGCATCGCGGCATCTCTTCGCCTCCCCCTTGAGGGGAAGGCCGACTGCCGCAGGCAGTCGGGAGGGGGGTAATCTGGATGGCCTGAGCTTGCATCGTACCCCCCTCCCCATCCCTCCCCCTCAAGGGAGGAGGGAGCATGCTGTTCTCGCGGCATATCTTGCCCAAAAACAAACGTGCGCTCTCTGGGATCATGCGGCCTCACTCTGCCGCTCGAGCGGGATGCGCACAAAGATGGTGGTGCCGATCCCGGTCGAGGATTCGATCTCGAACTGGCCGCCGATCAACGACAGCCGTTCGCGCATGCCGGCGATGCCGAGGCCCTTGCGGTTCTTGCTCGGCGCCAGCGGCGATTTCGGATTGAAGCCGCAGCCGTCGTCCTCGATGGTCACCTGCAGGACGCCGTCGGCGCGGTCGACGACCACGCTGACCGCGCTGGCGCCGCGCGCGTGCTTGGCGACATTGGTGAGGCTTTCCTGCACCACGCGGTAGATGGTGGTGCGCACCTCGTCGGACAGCGCGTCGAGCTTGGCGTCCCCGCAGTGGAAGTCGGCGTCGATGCCGAATTGCTCGCTCCACTGCGAAACGTAGTTGGCGAGCACGCTGGCGAGCCCGAGCTCGTCGAGCGAGGCCGGCCGCAGCTCCCAGGCGACGCGGTGCAGCGACTTGCCCATCTGCTCGAGCTGCTTGCGTAAGAGCCGCAAACGGTCGCGCCCCTGCGTGCTCACCATCGCCTCGATGCCCTTCAATTCCAGCATCACCGCGGTGAGGCTCTGTCCGGTCTGGTCGTGAAGCTCGTGCGCCAGGCGCAGCCGCTCCTCCTCCTGCGCCTGCATGAAGCGACGGCGCAGATCATCGCGTTCGGCGATGGCCGTGGACAGGCGCTCGGCGGCGCGGCGGCGCTGGGTGGCGTCGACCACCGTCGCCATCACCATCTTGCCGGTGAGGGTGCTGATCGGGTTGAGCCCGATCTCGATGGGAAATTCACTGCCATCCTTGCGCCGGCCGGCGAGATCGCGCGCCGCGCCCATCGGGCGCGCGCAGGCGGCACGCGAGAATGCCCACCGCAAATCGACATGGCGCGCCCGCAGCCGCTCCGGCACCAGCACCTCGATCGGCTGCCCGATCAGTTCCTGGCGCGCATAGCCGAACATCTCCTCGACCCGGGCATTGACCAGCGCGATGCGGCCATCGAGATCGACCGCGACGATGCCGTTGGGCACGGATTCGAACAGCGTGCGAAACTGCTCGTCGCCGCGCCGGCGCTCGGTGAGCGCGGCGGCCTCGAGCTCACCGATGGTCTTCGACACGCTGCCTCCGAGGCGATGCGCAACGATGAAGCCGACGGCGAGGAGAAGGCCGCTGCCGAAGACGAAGCTTGCAACCGCGACTTTGGAAGACGCATCGAGCACGCTGTCGGGCACGCCTACGGACGTGCGCCAGCCGGTCACCGTAGAGCGGTGCGAGAACCAGTGGAACGGAATGCCGTCGCGGCTGCTGCCGAATTTCACCGAATCCTCGAGCGCATCACTCGGCCACGACGAAGCAATGTGAGTGCCGACATACTTCTCCGGAAGCTCGGAGCGGGCGAGGATGACGTCGTCGCGGCCGACCACCGTCGCGATCCACTGATCCTCGAGCTGCGCGCCGCGCACCACCTCGATGAATTTTTCGACGCCATAAAGCAGCGCCAGCACGTAAACTTGATCGCCGGTATGCACCGGCTGCGCGACGGCGACGAGATATTTCCTGGTGTTGCGACCGAAGAACACATTGGAGACGAACACGCCGTTTGAACGCAGTGCCTGCTGCTCCATGGCCAAGGCGGCGGGCGAAGTCCCGCTCGCGACACCCCATGGGCGTCGCGTGTTGAAGATCGCCCCCTCCTGCGCCGGATCGCGCAACACGATGTTGACGCCGAGCTGGTCGGCGACCTGCTTGGCCTGGTTGTAGAAGCCGAAGACGTTGCCATTCTGCAGGTAGTGCGAGGAGACGAGGGCGGTGAGGATGCTTTTGGCGGCGAGAAGCTCGCGGTCAATGGCGTGGGACACCTCACGCGCCTTCTTGCTCGCGCTCTGCTCGGCGCGGGCACGGTCGTCGGCCACCGAGCGCACGGTGAGCCAGCCGGCGATGAGCAACGCCAGGGCGACGATGAACAGGATCAGCGCGCTGATCGAGGCGCGAACCGTGTGGTCGTATCCGCGCTTGAGCGTGAGGTCGCTGGCCAATGGCGTCCCGATCATAGCCGCCGCACAGGCGGCCTCGGCCCCGCTCCGAAAGCGTGGCCGAATCAGCGGTTAGAATAGCATTTGGTGGGAGCCGCCCGTATTGGTGACGCCGTCCCAAGCCCATGATTTAACAGGCGGACGAGTGGAACCCGAGCGAATGACTGATCACACTATCCTCGCGCGGCTCACGACCGACGAATCGACGGCGAAGCGCATCGCCGCCGTGGTGAGCGAGACACTGGACCCGCAGGATACGGCCTGCGCCGCGTTCGAGGGCACCGACGGGTGCTGGCAGGTGTCACTGCACTTCCGCAATGTCCCCGACGAGGCGGGGCTGCGCGAGCTCGTCGCGCTTGTCGGCGGCGAGGCGGCCGGCCAGGCGCTGCGCCTGGAGACGCTCGTCGACCGCGACTGGGTACGCGAAAGCCTCGCGGGGCTCCCTCCCGTCGCCGCCGGGCGCTTCGTCGTCCATGGCGCGCACGACCGCGCGCGGGTGGCGCCGAACCGCATTGGCATCGAGATCGAAGCGGCGCTGGCGTTCGGCACCGGCCATCACGGCACCACGCGCGGCTGCCTGCTGGGGCTGGACGCGCTGGCGAAGCCAGCAGCACGGCCGCGCAAAGTCCTCGATATCGGCACCGGGACCGGCGTGCTGGCGATCGCCGCGGCGCGGGCGCTCAATGCCCGCGTGCTGGCGAGCGACATCGATCCGCGCGCGGTCGCCGCGGCACGCGAGAATGCTCGGCGCAACCGCGCGGCTGCGCGCATCGACCTGATCTGCGCCGCGGGCGCTACGGCCCGAGCGGTGACGTCGCGGGCGCCGTTCGATCTCATCTTCGCCAATATCCTGCTCGGCCCATTGAAAGCGCTGGCGCGGCCGATCGCGCGGCTCGCCGCGCCAGGTGCGCGTGTGGTGCTCTCGGGCCTCCTGGCGGCGCAGGCGGGCAATGCGTTGGCCGCCTATCGTGCGCAGGGGCTCGTGCTGGTGCGCCGCATTCCACTCGACGAGTGGATGACGCTGGTGCTGCGGAAGAGCCAGGAGTGAATAGTGAGTAGCGAATAGCAAAAAGAAAAGGGCGCCGCCGGCGCCCTTCTAACTCACTACTCATTTCATTCACCAGCCGCCGAACGGCAGCGCGTCTTCGTTGCGCGCAGTGAGCCGATCACCGGCGCGCTCGAGCTGGCCGGGAAGCAGATGCTGATAGAGCCGGATTTCGCGCTCCGCGGCCCGCATGCGCGAGTCCATCAGAGCCTTGAGCACGCGACCGAAGAAACTGGTGCGCTTTTCATTCGTCACCGCGGCGGGCGCAACCGCTCCGCGGTCATAAGTGACAGCAACCATGGTGTCTCTCCTTCTCGATGGAAGTTGTGGACACCCTCTGGCATTCCTCCTGACTTGGTTATGTACGTACTCTCCTTCGCAGTTGCGAAGTAGTGATGACAGCGCATGGCGGTTCTGCAGCGTGGCGTTAATTATTTGGTGAGGCTCAACAAATTCGCGCAATCCATCAGCAAGGCGCGTGGCAGATATTAAGCAAACTGCTCAATTGCGAATCACCTGCGAAGCTTCGCGCAACAATCGCATCACGCGGCCTCACGGCGCGAAACAAACCACCGCGGATGCTTAGTCTCTTGCAGGCTCAGCTCGTCGCGCGTTTGGCGCAACCAGGCTTCGACGGCATGATCGAACCAGCGGAGAACCACGCTCCCCGCCAACTCGCTTTCGCGCTCGGGCTGTTGCAGGGCCATCATGACATGCTCCCGTCGCCATTGACCTGGTGATTAAAACGTCCGCGAGGCGCCGTTCCTGCGCATGTCACCAATGTGAGCGCTGCATGGATTGAAGGTCCGGACATTCGGCACTGGCACGAGGCCCGAATGACGCGGCAGAAACTAGCCGCTACATTGCCGCCCTATGTTCGAGGCCGTCTTCCAAACCTTCGACGATGCCAGCGATGCCGCCGCGGTGGCGCCTCGCGTCGCCGCGCTGCGCGCCGACCTCGCCAAACGCGGGCTCGATGGGTTCATCGTGCCGCGCGCCGACGCCCAGCAGAACGAATATGTGCCGCCGTCGGAGGAGCGCCTGGCCTGGCTCACCGGCTTCACTGGATCGGCGGGCGCAGCCATCGTGCTCACGGACCGCGCCGCGTTGTTCGTCGATGGCCGCTACACGGTGCAAGCACACGAGCAAACCGACACGAACGTGTTCGCCATCGAGCATCTGGTCGAGAATCCGCCCGACAAATGGCTCAGCGCCCATCTGCGCGAAGGCGCGAAGCTCGGCTATGACCCATGGCTGCACACCACTGACGGCGCCGAACGCCTGCGCAAGGCCTGCGAGAGCGCCAAGGCGACTCTGGTTGCAGTCGACGGCAATCCGATCGACGCGCTGTGGCGCGACCGCCCTGCCCCACCGCTTGGCCCGGTACGGCTGCACGATCTGCGCTTTGCCGGCGAGGACGCGACGGGCAAGCTCAAGCGCATCGCCGAGGAGCTCCGCAAGCAGCGTGTCGATGTGCTGGTGATCTCGGACCCGCACGCGGTGGCCTGGGCGTTCAACATCCGCGGCAGCGACGTGGCGCACACGCCGCTGCCGCTCGCCTATGCGCTGGTGTCGAGCGAGGGCAAGCCGGCGCTCTATGTCGATGGCCGCAAGCTTGACACCGGCGCGCGTGACGCGCTCGCGGCGCTGGCCGACCTGCGCGAGCCTTCAGCGCTGACCAAAGATCTCGCCGCGCTGTCCGGCAAGGCGGTGCGGCTCGACCAGGCGAGCGCAGCCGACGCGCTGTCGAAGATCGTCACGGAGGGCGGCGGCAAGGTCGCACGCGGCGCAGATCCGATCACGGTGATGAAGGCTACGAAGAACGCCACCGAGATTGCCGGCGCGCGAGAAGCGCAAACGCGCGACGGCGCCGCCGTGACGCGCTTCCTCGCCTGGTTCGACCGCGAGGCGGCAAGCGGCAAGCTCACCGAGATCGATGCGGTCGAAGCGCTGGAAAGCTTCCGCCGCGACACCGGGGCGCTCAAAGACGTCTCATTCCCGACCATCGCCGGCGCCGGACCGAACGGCGCGATCGTGCACTATCGCGTCACCCGCAAGAGCAATCGCCGCATTGCGGCGGGTGAGCTGTTCCTCATCGATTCCGGCGGTCAATACGAGGATGGCACCACCGACATCACCCGTACCATCGCCGTCGGCGCACCGAGCGACGAGATGCGCGAGCGCTTCACCCGCGTGCTGCAGGGGCATATCGCCATCGCCATGGCGACGTTTCCCGAAGGCACCTCGGGCGCGCAGCTCGACAGCTTCGCACGCGCGCCGCTGTGGCATGCAGGGCTCGACTTCGATCACGGGACCGGCCACGGCGTCGGCAGCTATCTTTCGGTGCACGAAGGGCCGGCGCGCATTTCAAAGCTCGGCACCGCCGCGCTCAAACGCGGCATGATCCTGTCCAACGAGCCCGGCTATTACAAAGCCGGCGCCTATGGCATCCGCATCGAGAACCTGGTGCTGGTGGTGGAGGGCCCGACCCCGGGCGGCGCGGAGAAGACGCTCAATGCGTTCGAGACGCTGACGCTGGCGCCGATCGACACACGGCTGATCGAGCGCGAGCTTTTGGCCGCGCACGAGCTTGCATGGCTCAATGTTTATCACACGCGGGTGCGGCAGATCCTGACGCCGCTCGTCGATACACAGACGCAGCGGTGGTTGGAGAAGGCGACGGCGGCGATTGCTTAGTCACCGACCGACCAGCTTGAACCAGTCGTCCTCAGTGAGCACGGCGACGCCGTGTTTCTTCGCTTCCGCCAGCTTCGATCCAGCGCCCGGCCCGGCAACCACATAGTCGGTCTTTTTCGACACCGAGCCGGATACCTTGGCCCCGAGCCGCTCGGCCATGGCTTTTGCCTCGTCGCGGGTCATCTGCTCCAGCGAGCCGGTGAACACCACGGTCTTGCCGGCGACCGGGCTGTCGGTGCGCGGCTTCTCGGCATCGATGATCTTCACCTGCCGCGTCAGCCGCTCGACGACGCCGCGATTGTGGCTTTCGCCGAAATAAGCGGCGACTGCCTCGATCACCGTGTCGCCGATCTGGTCGAGCGCATCCATCTCGGCGATCGTCTCCTCATCGCCTTTGGCCACTTTAAGGCCGGCGTCGTGGAAGGCGGCCCAGGTGCCGTAGCCGCGCGCCAGCGCCAGCGCCGTGGTCTCGCCGACCTGGCGGATGCCGAGCGCATAGATGAACCGCTCGAGCGAAATCTCGCGCCGCGCATTGATGGCGTTGAACAGGTTGCGCACCGAGGTCTCGCCATAGCCTTCGACCTCCTCGAGCTTCAATTTGCCGTTGCGCTCCTGCAGCGTGAAGATGTCGCCCGGCTCCTTCACCCATCCGTTCTCGTAGAACAGCTCGATCTGCTTCTCGCCGAGGCCTTCGATGTCGAAGGCGCGGCGGGAGACGAACAGCATCAGGTGCTGGATCTTCTGGAAGGGACAGGCGAACTCCCCGGTGCAGCGTCCGCGCGCGCCTTCTTCGCCGGTCGCGGTTTCCTCACGCACGATCTCGGTGTGCAGTGGGCACGGGCAGCGCTTCGGAAACTGGTAAGGCTTCGCGTCCTTCGGGCGCTTGTCGAGGACAACGTCGACCACCTGCGGGATGACATCGCCGGCGCGCTGGATGATGACTGTATCGCCGATGCGGATGTCGCGGCCTTCGCGCAAGACCTCGCCCTTGCCGCCGATGCCCTTGATGTAGTCCTCGTTGTGCAACGTGGCGTTCTGCACCACCACCCCACCGACGGTAACCGGCTCGAGCTTGGCCACCGGCGTGAGCGTGCCCGTGCGGCCAACCTGGATGTCGATGTCGCGCATCACGGTGGTGGCGCGCTCGGCGGCGAATTTATGCGCGATGGCCCAGCGCGGCGTGCGCGAGACGAAGCCCAGGCGCTGCTGCCAGTCGAGGCGATCAAGCTTGTAGACCACACCGTCGATGTCGTAGTCGAGCGTGGCGCGCTCGCTCTCGATGCTACGGTGGAATTCGATCAGCGCGTCGAGCGACTTGCAGATCTTGGTCAGCGGGTTGGTGTGGAAACCGATTTGCGCGAACCATTTGAGCATGCCGGATTGCGTGTCGGCCGGCATCTCGCTCATTTCGCCCCACGCATAGGCGAAGAAGCCGAGCGGCCGCGAAGCGGTGATCGACGGATCTTTCTGGCGCAGCGAGCCGGCCGCGGAATTGCGCGGATTGGCGAAGACCTGCCCGCCGGCTTTCGCCTGCCGCTCGTTGAGCTTGAGGAAGGCGGATTTGGTCATATAGACCTCGCCGCGCACCTCGACGATGTCGGGCAGATTGCGGCCCTTGAGCTTCTTCGGAACGTCTTCCAGCGTCCGAATATTGGCGGTGACGTCCTCGCCCTCGGCGCCGTCGCCGCGGGTGGCGCCGGTGACGAGCTCACCGCCCTCGTAGCGCAGCGACATCGACAGCCCGTCGATCTTCGTCTCCGCGGTGAACACCAGCGTCTGGTCCTCGCCGAGCTTGAGGAAGCGCCGGATGCGGTCGGTGAAGTCGCGCACATCGTCTTCGCTGAAGGCGTTGTCGAGCGAGAGCATCGGTACGCGGTGGCGTACCTTGCCGAACTTGCCGGAAGCTGCGGCGCCGACGCGTCGCGAGGGCGAGTCGGCGCGAATGAGCTGTGGGAAGCGCAGCTCGATCGCGGCATTGCGCTGGCGCAGCGCGTCATAGTCGGCGTCGGAGACGCTCGGCGCGTCCTCCTGGTAATAGCGCTTGTCGTGCCCGGCGATGTCCTCAGCCAGCCGCTTGAGCTCGGCCTTGGCTTCTTTCTCCGAGAGCTGATCGGGGGGGATGGTGTTTGCTGATGCCATGACAAGAAACTGCAGTGTCGTGGCCAGGCTTGGCCGACCACGACGTTTCCTCTTAACTCGCCGCCTTGATGAGCCGCTCGGCGGCGGCGCGGGCCTCGGCGGTGATCTCGGCGCCGGCGAGCATGCGGGCGATCTCCTCGCGGCGGCGCTCGGCCGCGACTTCGGCGACGCGGGTGGCCACCCGCTTGCCCTTGTCGAGCGCGTCCTTGCTGATGACGTAGTGGCGGTCGGCGCGGGCCGCAACCTGCGGCGCGTGCGTCACCGCCAGCGCCTGCACGCCGCGGGCAAGCCGCGCCAGCCGCACACCAATGGCGTCGGCCACCGCGCCGCCGACGCCGGTGTCGATCTCGTCGAAAACCAGTGTCGGCGCCGAACCCCGGTCGGCGAGCACCACCTTCAGCGCAAGCAAGAAGCGCGCGAGCTCGCCGCCGGAGGCGACCTTCATCAGCGGGCCGGGCCGCGTGCCCGGGTTGGTCTGCACCCAGAATTCAACGCGATCGATGCCGTTCGGACCCGCAGCGTCGGTTTCGCTCGCAATCTCGGTGGAGAATTTCGCACGCTCGAGCTTGAGCGGCTTGAGTTCGGCATTGACCGCCTTGTCGAGCGCGGCGGCGGCTTTCTTGCGTGCGGCGGAGAGCGCCACCGCCGCCTTGCGATAGGTCGCCTCCGTCGCCCGCGCGGCTTCTTCAAGTGCCTTGAGCTGCTCCTCGCCGGCATCGATGAGCTTGAGATCGTAGGCATATTGCTTGGCCAGCGCGGCCAGATTGTCGACCACGGAATTGTATTTGCGCCCGGCGGCGCGTAGCGCGAACAGACGCTCCTCGATGCGCTCGAGCTCGGCCGGATCGTAGTCGGCGATGCGCAGCGCCTCGTCGAGATGGCCGCGCGCCTCTTCCAGCGAAACGAGGGCGGCATCGAGCGCCCTCACCGCCGGCTCGACGAGCTGCGGCGCCTGCGCGGCGCGCCGTTCGAGCCGACGCACTGCAGCGGAAAGAGCCGGCACCGTCGAGCTGCCGCCGCCGACCACATCGCTGGCGTCGCGCAGATCCTGCGCCACCTTTTCCGCCGCCATCATCATAGCGCGCCGGTCGGCGAGCACCGTCTCCTCGCCGGCTTCGGGCGCGAGCTTGGTGAGCTCGTCGACCGCATGGCGCAGCCAGTCGCCCTCGCGCTTGGCGCGTTCGACCTCGGCGCGATGCGTATCGACCGCCGCCTGTGCGCTGCGCCGGGCCTCCCACAGCCGCGCCACCTCGGCGGCATTGTCCTCGAGACCGCCGAAGGCATCGAGCAGGCGCCGATGCGTGGCGGCATCGACCAGCGCGCGGTCGTCGTGCTGGCCGTGGATCTCGACCAGCGCCTCGCCGAGCAATTTGAGGACCTGCACGCTCACCGGCTGGTCATTGACGAAAGCCCGGGTGCGCCCGTCCGCGAACTGCACGCGGCGCAGGATCAGCTCGTCCTCGACCGCAATGTCGTTGGCCTTGAGCAGCGCCTGCGCCGGATGCGTACGCGGCAGCTCGAAGGCGGCGATGACCTGTCCCTGCTCCTGACCCTGGCGCACCAGGGCCGCATCGCCGCGGGCGCCGAGCGCCAGCGCGAAGGCGTCGAGCAGGATCGACTTGCCGGCACCGGTCTCGCCGGTGAGCACGGCAAGTCCCTCGGCGAAATCGATATCCAGCCGATCGATCAGCACGATGTCGCGGATGGAAAGCCGGGCGAGCATGGCGATTAATGTGACCTAGCCGTCGTCATGCCCGGCTTTGTGCCCGGCATCCACGACTTTCTTGAGTCGGCATCATTAAAGACGTGGATGGCGATGGAAGTCGGGCGAGCCCGACTTCCACATCTTTAATCGAAGTGCCGCAAGTCGGGTATACCCGACTTGCGGGTACAAGTCCGGCCATGACGCTGTGCATGGAAAGAAAAGAGGCCGGCTAAGCCTCAGCCCAGGCCGATCTTCTTGAAGGCCTTGCTGATCCAGGAGCCCGTGTTTTCCTGCGGCTCGACGCCGCCGGACTTCACCAGATTGTAGGCGTCCTTGTACCAGGGGCTGTCGGGGAAATTGTGCCCGAGCACGGCGGCCGCGGTCTGCGCCTCGCCGACAATGCCGATCGACATATACGCCTCGGTCAGCCGCTCCAGAGCCTCCTCGACGTGGCGCGTGGTCTGGTATTGCGTGACCACCACCTTGAAGCGGTTGATGGCGCCGGTGAAGTCGCGGCGCTGGAGATAGTAGCGGCCGATCATCATCTCGCGGCCGGCGAGCATGTCGCGCGCGACCTCGACCTTTTTCTTGGCGCTCGCGGCATATTCGGTGTCGGGGTATTTGCGTGTCACCTCTTCCAGCGCGGCGAGCGATTTCTCGGTGCGCGCCTGGTCGCGGGTGACGTCCGGGATCTGATCGAAATAGGAGGAAGCGATCAGGTATTCGGCGTAAGCGGCATCGGATGAGCCCGGATGCAGCGTGATGTAACGCTTCGACGCGGTGATGCATTCCTCGTATTGGCGCGACTCGTAATAGGAGAAGGCCGACATGATCAGGGACTTGCGCGCCCATTCCGAATACGGGTGCTGGCGGTCGACCTCCTCGAACTTCTTCGCGGCCTCTTTCGGGTCTTTCTTGTTATTCAGATAGAACAGGGCTTCGTTGTAGAGCTTGTCGGCCGGCTCGTCGGGCAGGTCTGCATCCTTTTTGTCAAACAGGCTGCAGGCGGGCGCCAGCGCCAGGATGAGCGCCAGCGCGGCAAAGCGCGCCGCAAATGAAAAGCTTCGGGCGCGACCCGACCTGTCGATCCGCGGCATCATGCGACGATCACTCACCCCTGGCGGGTCGCAAAAACCCCCACCCGCCTGATTTAGCTGAAAAAAAGCGGGCCGACCATGCGCATAGGCGTGCATTCGGCCGGGATTAAGGCGAAGTGTTAGGGAAGGTTAAGAGACGTCCGGGCCGTAGGCCGGGGCAACAAGGCCGGTCGCCACATTGGCATGGCCGCGGATGCGGTGTGCCGGCTCGGCATCAAGCAACCGCCAGGCACTGCGATCGGCCATCAACGCCGAAAGCACCGCGTGATTGAGCTTGTGGCCGCCGCGCACCGAGCGATAGAGGCCGAGCAGCGGCGCACCGGCAAGCGCCAGGTCGCCGATGGCATCGAGCACCTTGTGGCGCACGAATTCGTCCGGGTAGCGCAGCCCTTCGGTGTTGAGCACGCGCGCCTCAGTGACCACCACGGTGTTCTCGAAGGACGCGCCGAGCGCGTAGCCCGCGCTCCACAGTTTGGAGACGTCGCGCATGAAGCCGAAGGTGCGCGCGCGCGACACGTCGCGGCGGAATGCCATGGGCTCGACATCGACGCCGAGTGTCTGGCGACCGATCAGCGCGTCATCGAACTCGATCTCGCACTCAACGCGGAAGCCGCGACCATGCGGCGAGAGCTCGCCATAGGCGCCGTCCTTGCCGGCGACGCGCACGGTCTTGAGCACTTCGATGAAACGGCGCGGCGCATTGAGCGTGACGATGCCGACCTGGTCGATAGCGGCGACGAATGGCGCGGCGCTGCCGTCCATGATCGGCACTTCCGGCCCATCGACCTCGACAACCGCATTGTCGACGCCAAGCCCGCGCAGCGCGGCGAGCACATGTTCAGCGGTCGAGCACAGCGGCCCAGTGGCGTCGCCGAGAACGGTGGCGAATTCGGTGGCGGTGACCGCGCGGACATCGGCGCGGATCTCGCGATCCGGCATGCCTTTGACGCCGGTGCGGATGAAAACGATGCCGGTGTCGGCTTCGGCGGGATGCAGTGTCAGCGTCGCAGGAAGACCGGAATGAACGCCGACGCCGGAGACGGCGGCCTGGTCACGCAGCGTTGTCTGTTTGCTGCCTTTCATCCCGTCACTTTCGCGCACGCGTTCGTGTTGAGACAAAACTCAACGCTACGGTTGCGCTTGAAATCCCCTTCGCTGTGCGGTCCCTTTTTCGCCACGAAGTTGGGAAGATGACGGCCTCAACGGCTTGGTCCCCCCGGCGAGAAAAGTCCCTTTCCCATCGCCAACTTAGGCGATCAGCGGACTCCCCCAAAGTCACGCTTTCTTACCGACTGTTACCTTTTTTTGCCGCAATTCGCTTCGTAAACGCGGGGTTAACGTTAGTCGGACACCGCACATTGCGACAACGGATTTGCGCTTTGGGCGCGCCGCGGACGCTACGGCACCCGCCGCATTGCCAAAAAATCTTTGTAGATCAAACAATAAGCAGATTACTTGCGGGATAATCGGGTCCCGGCGGCGAGGCGCCGGAACCCGAAGTCGTTAGTGCCCGAAACCGGCCTAGTTGGCCTGCCGGCGCAGGAACGCCGGGATGTCGAGTTGATCGTCCTCGGGCGAATTATGCACAGGCAGCTGCCGGCCGTGGGGGTCGAGCCCCTGCGGCGCCGGACGGCGGGCATATTCCGACACCGGCTCGGGAGCCCTGGCCTCGGGGGCCCGAGCGGCAGGACGCGGCGGCGGGGTGAACTGCGGCGCCTGACGCACGGTCGGCGGCACCGGGGCGGCCTGCTGCTGCTCTTCCTCGCGACGGCCAAGGCCGACGGAAGCAAGACGCTGCATCAGGCTCATCCGGCGCTTCTCCGGATGCTCCTCGGCCGGCGCTTCGCCGCGGGTGGCGCGGATCTGGTTCTGCGCCGGCAGCGGCAGTTCGTCGATGCGCGGCATGCGCGGGGCGCGCGGCGCCGCGCGCTCCGGCTGTGGCGGGATGAACGCCGCAGGCGCCGGCTGCTCGACCGGCAGCGGTGCGTGCTCGTGCGGCGTCGGCTCGAACAGCGACGGCTTCATCGGGATCGGACGGATGGCGACATCCTCGATGGCGGCGGTCGGGGCCGGCATGAGGGCGGCGGCCACCGCCGCCTGAGCGGCGTGGCTGACATCCTGCGCCGGAGGTGCTGGCGGCGCCGGCGGCGCGGGAATGGTCGCGGCCGGCGGCAGCGGATGCGCACGCGAGGGCTCCGCGCGCTCGATGCGCTCGGCAAGCCGCGCGTTGTCGGCGCGCAGCTTGGCGGTCATCTCGGCGAGGCGGTTCTCGGCTGCTGCGGCGGCGGTGGTCGGCGCGGCTGCGCGTGGCGTCAACGCCTGGTCGATGCCGGTCGCCACCACGGACACGCGGATGATGCCGTCGAGGCTTTCGTCGAAGGTGGCGCCGACGATGATGTTGGCGTCGGCGTCGACCTCCTCGCGGATGCGAGTCGCCGCTTCGTCGACCTCATACAGCGTCAGGTCCTTGCCGCCGGTGATGGAGATGAGCAGCCCGCGGGCGCCCTTCATCGAGCTGTCGTCGATCAGCGGATTGGCAATCGCGGCCTCCGCGGCGGTGAGCGCGCGCTTCTCGCCGGAGGCTTCGCCGGTCCCCATCATCGCCTTGCCCATCTCGCGCATCACGGCGCGGACGTCAGCAAAGTCGAGATTGATCAGCCCTTCCTTCACCATCAGATCGGTGATGCAGGCGACGCCCGAATAGAGCACCTGATCGGCCATCGCGAAGGCATCGGCAAACGTCGTCTTCTCGTTGGCCACCCGGAACAGGTTCTGGTTCGGGATGATCAGCAGCGTGTCGACGACCTTGTGCAGCTCGGTGATGCCGGTCTCGGCGAAGCGCATGCGGCGCGCGCCCTCGAAGTGGAACGGCTTGGTCACTACGCCGACGGTGAGGATGCCGAGCTCGCGGGCGACTTTCGCGATCACGGGCGCGGCGCCGGTGCCGGTGCCGCCACCCATGCCGGCGGTGACGAACACCATATGCGCGCCGGAGAGGTGATCGCGAATCTCGTCGATCACTTCCTCAGCGGCCGCGCGGCCGACTTCCGGCTGCGAGCCGGCGCCGAGGCCTTCGGTGACCTGCACGCCCATCTGGATGATGCGCTCGGCCTTGGACATGGTCAGCGCCTGGGCATCGGTGTTGGCGACGACGAAGTCGACGCCCTGCAGGCCTGCGGCGATCATGTTGTTGACCGCGTTGCCGCCGGCGCCGCCGACACCGAACACGGTGATACGCGGCTTGAGCTCGCGAATGTCTGGGATCTTCAGGTTGATGGTCATGTTTGCCTCTTTATGACGCGGGCGAAAGGCGCGTCGGATCAGCCGGTCCGCCACCGGCCGCTTCGTGAGTGTGTTGGGTCAGAAGCTCTCGCGAAGCCATCGTCCGACCCGCGCAAAGTAGCCGCCCGTTCCTGTCATCAATTGCCGCGTTCGCCGCGGTTCGAAGTGTTCGAGATGAGCCGCCTGCGGGTAGACGAGCAGGCCCGCCGCCACCGCGAAGGCCGACCCCTTGGCCGCATCCGGGAGTCCCGCAATACCCAGCGGCCTCCCGATCCGCACCGACCGGCGCAGGATACGCGCCGCCAAATCGGCGAGACCGGTGAGCTGGCTCGCGCCACCGGTCAAAATCACTCGGGCACGTGGCTCGGCCGCAAAAGGCGATGCCGCGAGCCGATCACGCACCATTTCCAGAATCTCCTCGACGCGCGGCTTGATGATGCGCACGAGGGTCTCCCGGGAAACGAATTGCGGCGGCTCACGCTCGTCATCCCCGACCGGAGGTACGGTGATCATGTCCCGTTCATCCGACCCACTTGTGAGCACACTGCCATAGAACGTCTTGATTCGCTCGGCGTCCGCGATACGGGCATTGAGCCCCCGGGCAAGGTCCATGGTCACGTGCCGGCCGCCCAGCGCAAAGCCGTCGGCATGGATGAAGCGCCCCCCGGAGAACACCGCAATCGAGGTGGTTCCGGCGCCCATGTCGATGGTGGCAGCCCCGAGATCGGCTTCGTCATCGGCCAGGGCGGCGAGCCCGGCCACATAGGGCGAGGACACCATGGCCTCGATATCGATATGGCTGCGCTCGACCGTGAGCATCAGATTGCGGGCAGCCGCCACGTCGGCGGTGACCATGTGCATATCGACGCCGAAATGGCGGCCAAGCATGCCACGGGGATCGCGAATGCCGGCGGAGCCGTCGAGCGAATAGCCGACGGGGAGCGAATGCAGCACGGCGCGGCCGTTGCGCACCGAATGCTGGCTCGCCGCGGCGAGCACGCGGGCGATGTCGCCGTCGTTGACCGAGGGACCGCGCAGCTCGATGGCAGCGTTGAACAGCTCGCTGCCCAGCCGTCCGCCGGAGAGCGAGATGACCACGGATTCGAGCTGCACCTGCGCCATCTGTTCGGCGAGATCGATGGCGTGGCGAATGGCCTCTTCCGCGGCGGCGAGATCGATGACGGTGCCGCCTTTCATCCCGCGCGCGGCGACATGACCGAAGCCGAGGACCTCGACGCCATGGCTGCGACGCCGCAGCACCTCCTGTGGCGCCTGCGGCTTGAGGCGCGCGATCAGGCAGGCGATCTTGCTGGTGCCGACGTCGAGCGCGGCGACCACGGCCTGGCGGCGCGGCGAGACGGGCTTCATCTTCGGGGTCACGCCGAAGGGAACGACGGTCATGCCTCGCCCCCCTTGCGCTTCACCTTCTTCTCTTTCTCCTTGATCGCAGCTTCGCGCGCCTGCGCCGCATCATCCGAGAGCCGTACGGTGACGCGGTCCCGCAGCCGCAGATCGACGGCAGTGATATCGCGCGAGAGCAGATGCTTCTCGTTGTCGAGCCGCACCAGCGTCGCCAGCGCCTGCTCCGGCGCGTCTTCCGGCAGTCGGACGTCGATGCCGTTCTTCAGGTGCAGGTTCCAGCGCCGCTCGGCGACGAGCACGCCGGCGCTAAGCGCGTCACTGATCTCGGGGAAGCGGCCGACCAGCGCCAGGAACTCCTTGGCGCGCGTTTCAGCGCCGTTGCCGACGACCAGCGGCAGCGTGACGAAGCGCCGCGGCACAAAGCGCTCGAGCACCGTGCCGTCAGCGGAGATCACGGAGACCTGGCCATCTTTCTGCCAGAGCGCGAAGGCTTGGCGCTCAGTGACCGATATCTGCAGGCGGTCGGGATAGAATTTGCGCACCGTGGCGTCGGCGATCCACGGATTGGCCTTGAGCCGCGCACGCGCCGCGGCGACGTCGAGAAACAAGAGCGACGAGCGGCCAGTGATGCCGGCGCTCGCGAGGATTTCTTCGCGGGTGAGCTGCTTCTGTCCGGTGAGCGCGACGGCGGCGATGCGGAAGCCGACGGCATTGCCGGCGGCGTCACGCCAGTCCTGAAGCTGGGCGAGGAGTTCCGGCACATGCTCGCCCTTCACCGCGCCGTAGGCGCCGGCGCCGAGGACGATGCTCGCAGCCAAAAACGCGCCGACGCCGCGCGGCAGATGCAGCGCAAGCAGCGGAGAGCCCCAGCGATGGATCAAGCGTCCAAGCTTTCCCGGGCGACTCGGGTAGTGACCTCGAGGCAGAGCCGTCCTCCCCTCGCCACGCAGTCTTTGCGAAATTCGCACGCGCGGCCGCAGCCGAACGCGTGGATGCGCAGCCAACCGCTAGTCTTGGGACCGCTTGGTAAACAATTCGTAAAAGTTTAACGATTTCCTGCGGATCGCCTGATGTCAGCGGTCGAGCGAGGCGTCCTCGATCATCCAACGCACCAGCGCCTCGAACGAGATGCCGGCATGCGCCGCAAGTTCCGGAACCAGCGAGGTTTCGGTCATGCCTGGCTGGGTATTCACCTCCAGGCAAGCAAGCCCGCTGAGGCCAGCGGCCGCATCATCATAGCGGAAATCGGCGCGAGTGACGCCGCGACAGCCGAGCGCGCGGTGCGCGGCGAGCGACAGGCGGCGCACCTCTTCGTAGACCGGCGCTGCGATCGGCGCCGGCAGCAGGTGCTTGGAACCGCCGGGCGCGTATTTGGCCTCGTAGTCGTAGAACTTCACGGTCGGCACGATCTCGATGACGCCGAGCGCTTCGTTGCCCATCACCGCGCAAGTGAGCTCCTTGCCGGGAATGTAGCGCTCGACCAGCACGGTCTCACCAAAGGCCCAGTCGTCGCGGGTGAGCTCCTGCGGCGGATGCGCGTGATCCTCGCGCACGATGAAGACGCCGACGCTGGACCCCTCAGCCACCGGCTTGATCACGTAAGGCGGCTTGAGCAGATGCCGCTTGGCAGCCTCGAAGCGCGAGACGACGACGCCTTCGGGAACCGGAACGCCAGCGGCCTGCAGCAACGTCTTCGCCATGTGCTT
Source organism: Pseudolabrys sp. (assembly GCA_035651015.1). GTDB lineage: Bacteria > Pseudomonadota > Alphaproteobacteria > Rhizobiales > Xanthobacteraceae > Pseudolabrys. The sequence continues at coordinate 24,229 of DASRGN010000031.1, forward strand.
CTGCATCGCCACCGCCGAGGCAAAGACACCGGAATGGCTGTAGGGAATGCCGAGCACCTCGAGCACGCCTTGCAGCGCACCGTCTTCGCCGGGGCGGCCATGCAGCACGTTGAGCGCAACGTCGGGCTTGAGCGCCTTGAGCACCGCGGCGATGTCGCGATCGACATCGACGCGGGTGACACGATAGCCGGCGCGTTCGGCCGCATCAGCGCAAGCCTTGCCGGAGCGCAGCGAAACTTCGCGCTCGGCCGACCAGCCACCCATCAGAGCAGCGACGTGCTTCATCTTTAGAGGCCTATCCCGATTCTCTTAATTTCCCACTCCAGCGCAATACCGGAGTGATCTTTGACGCGCTTGCGCACCGTCTCGCCCAACGTCTCAATGTCGGCGGCACTGGCCTCTCCGCGATTGATGAGAAAATTGCAATGTAGTTCCGAGACCTGCGCGTCACCAACGACAAGGCCGCGGCAACCGGCGGCGTCAATCAGCTGCCACGCCTTGTGACCGGGCGGATTCTTGAAAGTCGAACCGCCGGTGCGGCTCTTGATGGGCTGCGTCGCCTCGCGCGCTTCGGTGATCTTGTCCATCTCGGCGGCAATTATGTCGCGATCGCCTGGCGTGCCGCGAAATGTCGCCTGAGTGAAAATGACATCATCAGGCACACCACAATGCCGATAGGTAAAGTGCATGTCGGCGTTGCTGAACAAGCGAACGCTGCCGGTGCGATCGACGCCGCGCGCCTCAATCAGAGCATCCTTGGTCTCGCGGCCATAGGCCCCGCCGTTCATCCGCAACGCGCCGCCGATGGCGCCGGGAATGCCGCGAAAGAAGGCGAGACCAGCAAGGCCCGCTTCCTGCGCCGCGCGCGCGACCTTCACGTCAGGCACCGCCGTGCCGGCGCGGATCGTCTCGCCGTCGATGATCACTTCGTTGAAGCCGCGGCCGAGTCGGATGACAATGCCCGGCACGCCGCCATCGCGCACGATCAGGTTGGAGCCGAGCCCGATCACGGTGACCGGCGTGTCAGAGGCGAGGTGCGCGAGCAGATAGGTGAGATCCTGCTCGTCCTCGGGCATGAACAGGACCTGCGCAGCCCCACCGACACGAAACCAGGTGAGCTCCTTGAGCGACTGATTGGCGAGCAATCGTCCGCGCAGCTCCGGCATCCTCGCCTTCAGCGCCGGGACGAGGTCGGGAAAGCTCATAGCGCCTTCAATTCGTCGGGCAACGCATACGCCCATTGCGTGATGTTACCGGCACCAAGCAGCACGACATAGTCGCCGGGCTTCGCCAGGTCCTTGATGATGCCGGCGAGCTTCTCCGGTCCATCGAGCGGAATGACATTGCGATGGCCGCGCGCCCGCAGCGCCTGCACCAGATGGTCGCGGTCGGCGCCCTCGATCGGCGCTTCGCCCGCGGGATACACATGCGCCACGATCACCGCGTCGGCGTCGTTGAAGCAGGTAGAGAACGGCTCGAACAGCGACTTGAGCCGCGTGTAACGATGCGGCTGCATCACGGCGATGACCTGCCCCTTGGTCGACTCGCGCGCGGCCTTGAGCACTGCGGCGATCTCCACCGGATGATGACCGTAATCGTCGATAATGACCGCACCGTTCCATTCGCCGACGCGTGTGAAACGCCGTTTCACGCCGCCGAAGGAGGCGAGCGCCTTGCGGATGCGATCATCGGCAATGCCGAGCTCATGCGCCACCGCCACCGCCGATGTGGCATTGAGCGCGTTGTGGCGGCCAGGCATCGGCAACCCGAGATCCTTGATCTCGTGCACGACCTTGCCTTCGCGATCGCGGAACAGGACGGAGAACCGCGAGTGTCCGCCCGCATGCTCAAGATCGACGAGGCGCACATCGGCCTGCGGGTTCTCGCCATAGGTGACAATGCGCCGATCTTCGATGCGGCCGACCAGGCGCTGCACGATCGGATGGTCGGTGCACATCACCGCGAAGCCATAGAACGGGACGTTCTCGATGAAGGCAACGAACGCGTCCTGCACGGCGGCGAAGGTCTTGAAGTGATCGAGATGCTCGGCGTCGACATTGGTGACAATAGCGATGTCGGCGGGGAGCTTGAGGAACGTGCCGTCGGATTCATCCGCCTCCACCACCATCCAATCGCCGGCGCCGAGACGCGCATTGGTACCGTACGCATTGATGATGCCACCATTGATGACCGTCGGATCGAAGCCGCCGGCATCGAGCAGCGTCGCGACCATGGAGGTCGTCGTGGTCTTGCCGTGGGTGCCGGCGATGGCGACGCAACTCTTCAGCCGCATCAGCTCGGCCAGCATCTCGGCGCGGCGCACGATCGGCAGCCGCTTGGCGCGCGCGGCCACAAGCTCCGGATTGTCACGCTTGATAGCGGACGAAACGACGACCACATCGGCGCTGTCGATGTTCTCCGCCTTGTGGCCGATCTCCACGGTGACGCCTTTCTCGCGCAGCCGTTTGACGTTGGCGTTCTCGGAGACGTCGGAACCGCGCACGGTGTAGCCGAGATTGACCAGCACGTCGGCAATGCCGCTCATGCCAATGCCGCCGATACCGACGAAATGCACGGGGCCGATATCGCGCGGCAGTTTCATGCTTGGTCCTTATGGGCTTCGGGGAAATGAAAAGCCCGGCCGGGAGGAAAAAATCAAGTACCGGCTGTCTTTATGACTAAATCCGCGAGCCGGTCGGCCGCGTCGATGGTGCCAGCCGATTTGGCCTTTGCGGCCATTGTGGCGAGCCGCGAGGGATCGCCATAAAGCGCGGCGATCTCGGCCGCAAGCCGCTCCGGGGTAAAAGCCGCCTGGTCGATGCGGATAGCGCCGCCCGCCTGCTCCAGGATGCCGGCATTGGCGAGCTGATCCTGGTCGAGCGCGTGCGGCAGCGGCACCAGGATGGCCGGGCGGCCGATCGCGGCGAGCTCAGCGACGGTCGAGGCGCCCGAGCGCGAGACGATGAGATGCGCGGCAGCGATGCGCGCCGGCAGATCGGGAAAGAACGCGGCCGTCTCGGCGGCGACTTCGAGCCGCGCATAGGTCGCGCGCACGCGATCGAGATCTTCGGCGCGGGCCTGCTGCACGATGTGCAGTCGGCTGCGCAGCGCCGCATCGAGCCGTTCAATCGCCGCGGGCACGACGCGACTCATGATCATGGCGCCCTGACTGCCGCCGAACACGACGAGCCGCAACGCACCAGCATCCGCCGTCGCATACGGCGCCACCGCGGCAGCGATCACTTGCGGGCGCACCGGGTTGCCGGTGAAGCTCATCTTGGCGGTGAGCGCGGGCGAGGCGCCGCGGATCTCGCGAAATCCGGTGGCAATCGCGGTGACGCGCGGCGCGAGGAAGCGATTGGCGCGGCCCATGATGCCGTTCTGCTCATGCAGTACCGTCGGGATCGATCGCCACGCGGCGGCGAGAAGCGGCGGCACCGTCGGATAGCCGCCGAAGCCGACCACCGCGGCAGGCCGCAAGCGGCCGAGGAGGCTCCACGCCTTCATCGTGCCCAGCGAAAGCAGCGCCGCGGTGCGGGCCAATGAAATCGGATCGCGCCCGCGCACAGTGGCACTAGGGATGATGTGGGTGGCGCGCGCCGGAAAGCTCATGCCATAGCGCGTGGCGCGCTCGTCGGTGGCGAGATCGACGGTGAGGCCGTGTTTGCTCAGCGCGACTGCGAGCGACTCGGCGGGGAACAAATGTCCCCCGGTGCCGCCAGCGGCGAGCAGCACCAGCGGCGCCGGATCACTCAAACGGTACTCCCGACAGGCGCGAAGCCGTGACCCATCATCGCGGCACGCGGCTGCTCGCGGGTCAGCGCCAGCAGCATGCCCATGCCGTAAGCGAGTGAGATCAGCGAAGAACCGCCGTAAGAAATGAACGGAAGCGTCATGCCCTTGGCCGGGATGAGGTGCAGGTTCACCGCCATGTTGATGGCAGATTGTGTCCCGAACAGGATGGCCAGACCAGCAGCAGCGAAACGCTGGAACGGATCGTCATTGCGCAGGGCGCGCGTCAACGCGCGGATGACAATGAACGCAAACAGCGCGACCAGCGCGATGCACAGCGCGACGCCGAATTCCTCGGCTGCCACCGCGAAGATGAAATCGGTGTGGCTCTCGGGCAGGATGCGCTTCACCGTGCCCTCGCCCGGCCCGCGGCCGAACCAGCCGCCGCGCATGAAGGATTCCGTGGCGATGTCGATGTTGAAGGTGTCGCCCGATCCGGGATCGAGGAAGCGCTTGATGCGCCGCGCCACGTGCGGGACGGTGAAATAGGCGCCGGCCAAACCGATACTGGCGATGCCGGCAATGCCGAACACCCAGACGAGCCGCATGCCCGCCATAAAGAACAGTGCGCTCCAGACCAGCACGAGGAGCATCGTCTGGCCGAAGTCCGGCTGGATCACCAAAAGCGTCACCGTAATGCCGAGCAAGGACAGCGCGAGCGTGTTCGCCGGCATCTCGGGGCGCCGCGCGGATTCGCCGAACAGCCAGGCGACAAGAATGACAAAGGCCGGCTTGAGGAACTCCGACGGCTGGATGTTGACCCCAAGCAGCACGATCCAGCGCCTGGCGCCCTTGATTTCGGCGCCGAAAATCGGCGTCAGCGCCACCATCACCAGGCTCACGGCAAAAACGAGGAGCGAGAGCCGACGGATCTGATCCGGCGAGAGGAACGAGACCGCGAGCATCACCGCAATCGCGGGAATGAGATAGAGGATCTGCCGATTGACGAAATGGAACGGATCGAGCCCGAGCCGCGCCGCGACCGGCGGGCTTGCGGCGAGGCAGAGCACGATGCCGCCGAGCATCAGGGCCCCGATCGCCGCCAGCATCAGCCGGTCGACGGTCCACCACCATTCGCCAAAGGGCGTGCGATCTGCGCGCGAGACCATCGGGCCCGTTCCTCACCTGTCGGGCCCACTATGGTTGCCGGCGCATTAACAAATTGTTGTCAATTCGCGCCTTTTGGGTTGGCCGGCTGCAGTCCCGGCAGCTTCCGCACCAGATCGCGAAACGCGTCACCGCGGACCTCGAAGTTCCGATACTGATCGAAAGAGGCGCAGGCGGGCGACAGCAGCACCACGGGCTGCGCGAGTCCCGATGCGGCGGCATCCCGCGACGCCTCTTTGACCGCGCGGTCGAGGTTGCCGACGATCACGTTGTCGACTTTGCGGTCGAGGGTGCCGGCGAATTCCTTTGCCGCCTCGCCGATCAGGTAGGCCTTGCGGATGCGCGGGAAGAACTCGGCGAGGCCGGCGATCCCGCCGGTCTTCGGCTTCCCGCCGGCGATCCAGAAAATATCGGAGAAACAGGCGAGCGCGCGCGCCGCGGAGTCCGCATTGGTTGCCTTGGAGTCGTTGACGAAGAGCACGTTGCCGACACGGCCGATCTGTTCCATGCGATGCGCAAGGCCGGGAAACGAGATCAGCCCGCGCTGGATCGTCGGCAGGTCGATGCCCGTCGCCAGCATCGCGGCAATAGCGCAGGCGGCGTTCTGCGCATTGTGAACGCCGCGCAGCGAGCCGATGCCGGAGAGTTCGGCGACTGCATGCGCGTTACCCTTCACTGCGCGCATGATGCGCGTGCCATCGGCATAGAGCCCTTCGCGCAGCGGCCGCTCGCTGGAGATGCGCACGACGGTTTTGCCGCCGCGCTCGAGGCGATCGGCAATGGCGCGACAATATTTGTCGTCGACGCCGACCACCGCGGTCCCGCCGGCCTCGACCTGCGCCACCAGCCGTTCTTTCACCGCGGCGTAGTGCTCCATCGTGCCGTGACGGTCGAGATGATCCTCGGAGAGATTGATGAGGATGCCGGCTGACGGCGCGAGCGTCGGCGCCAGATCAATCTGATAGGAGGAAACCTCGACGACATAGCCGCGATCCGGCGCGAACGACTCGAGCGCCAGCACCGGCACGCCGATATTGCCGCCCATCTGCGCATCCTTGCCGGCGACGCGCAGAAGATGCGCGATGAGGGCCGTGGTGGTCGATTTGCCGTTGGTGCCGGTGATGGCGATGAGCGGCGCCTTGGGCGCGTGCTTCGCTCGTTCGCGGCCGAGCAGCTCGACATCGCCGATGATCTCGACTTTGGCGGCGCGCGCAAGCTTCGCCGACCAGTGCGGCTCGGGATGCGTGAGCGGCACGCCCGGCGCCAGTACCAGCGCCGAGACCTTGCGCCAGTCTAGCTCGCGCAGATCCTGCGTGCGGATCCCGGCGGCCGCGGTCTCCGCAACCTTCTTCGCGTCATCATCGAAGGCGATCACGTCGGCCCCGCCAGCGGCGAGCGCCCGGCAGGTGACGAGACCGGACGCGCCGAGGCCAAAGACCGCAACGATCTTGCCGCTAAATGTGGTGACGGGGATCACCGCAGCTTCAGTGTGGCGAGACCGGCGAGCGCGAGCACGACCGCGACGATCCAGAAGCGGATGACGATCTGCGGCTCGGTCCAGCCGAGCTGCTCATAATGATGATGGATCGGCGCCATCTTGAACACGCGCTTGCCGGTGAGCTTGAAGGAGACCACCTGCACGATGACCGAGACGGCTTCGAGCACGAACAGCCCACCGATCACCGCGAGCACGATCTCGTGCTTTGTGGCGACCGCAACGGCGCCCAGCAGACCGCCCAGCGCCAGCGAGCCGGTGTCGCCCATGAAGATCGAGGCCGGCGGCGCATTGAACCAGAGGAAGCCGAGGCCGGAGCCGATCAGCGCGCCGCAGACCACCGCAAGCTCCCCGGTGCCGGTGACATAGTGGATCTGCAGATATTCGGCGAACACGGCGTTGCCGGTGAGATAGGAGATGAGGCCGAAGCTCGCCGCGGCGATCATCACCGGGACGATGGCCAGGCCGTCGAGACCATCGGTGAGGTTTACCGCATTGCCGGAGCCGACGATGACGAAGGTGCCGACGGCGAGGAACATCCAACCGAGATCGACGACCAGCTCCTTGAAGAACGGAAAGGCAAGCGACGTGGCAATGCTGCCGCGTCCGAGATGCGTAATGGCGAAACAGGCGGCAAGGCTGATCACGGCCTCGGCCACGAGCCGGGTGCGCCCGGAAAATCCCGCATGCGTCTGCTTGGTGACCTTCAGATAGTCGTCATAAAATCCGATCAGCCCGAAGCCGAGCGTGACGCCGAGCACGATCCACACATAGGGATTGAGCGGATTGGCCCATAGCAGCGTCGACACCACCAGGCCGGAGAGAATCATCAGCCCGCCCATAGTGGGCGTTCCGATCTTAGTGACGAGATGCGACTGCGGACCGTCGGTGCGGATCGGCTGCCCCTTGCCCTGCTTGAGCCGCAGCAGATCGATGATCGGGCCGCCGAACAGGAAGACGAAGACGAGCGCCGTCACCACCGCCCCGCCGGTGCGGAAGGTGATGTAGCGAAAGACGTTTAAGAACGAGATTTTATCGGATAGCTCGACCAGCCAGTACAGCATCGCTCAACCTTGGACCTGCGCTTTTTCGAGCGCCGTGTGACGCGGGAATCTCTTTTCCAGGGCCTTTACGATCGGCCCCATTTTCGACCCCAACGATCCCTTGATCATCAAAGCATCGCCGCCACGAATGGCGCTGAGGACGCCGGCTTCCAATTCGGCAGCCGTCTCGGCATAGCCGCCCCGGCGGTTCGAGGGAAGGGCCTCCCAGAGCGCGCGCATCAGCGGACCTGAGCAGAACACCAGATCGACGCCGTTGGCGACGAGCGGCTCGGCCAGCGCACGATGCAGGTCAGCGCCTTGAGCCCCGAGCTCCAGCATGTCGCCAAGCACGGCGATGCGCCGGCCCTGCGGCCCAAGCGCGGCCTGGCCGAGCAGCGCGATCGCGGCGCGCATCGAGGCCGGATTGGCGTTGTAGCTTTCGTCGATGACGAGTGCCGTGCCCCCGGGCACATCGAGCACGCTGCGGGTGCCCCGACCTACAGCGGGCTTGAGCTTCCCGAGCGCGAGCGCGGCCAAGGCCAGGTCGGCGCCGACAAGCGACGCGGCGGCGAGCACGGCGAGCGAGTTGAGCACCAGATGGCGGCCGGGTGCTCCGAGCTTGTAGGCCACGTCGGCGCCGAAGACGCGCGCCTTGACGGTCGAGGATTCCGGCTGCAGTGCGCATTGCAGGAGCCGCACATCGGCTTTGGCATGTTCCCCAAAAGCAACAATGCGCGCCACGCCGGCGCGACGCGCCGCATCTGCGAGCCGCGCGAACTGCGCATTGTCGCGATTGAGCACGGCGGCGCCGCCCGGTTCGATGCCGACGAAGATCTCCGCTTTGGCATCGGCGATCTTGTCGAGTGAGCCGAAATATTCGAGATGCACCGGCTCGATGGTGGTGATGATGGCGACGTGCGGGCGCACGAGCCTGGTCAGCGGTTCGATCTCGCCGGCATGATTCATGCCCAGCTCGAACACCGCGAATTTCGCGCTCTGCGGACAGCGAGCGAGCGACAGTGGCACACCCCAGTGATTGTTGTAGGAAGCGACCGACGCGTGCGTCTCCCCGTCCGCCGAAAGCGCGAGCCGCAACGCCTCCTTGGTCCCGGTCTTGCCGACCGAGCCGGTGACCCCGATGACTTTCGCCGAGGAGCGCGAGCGCGCCGCACGACCGAGATCGCGCAATCCTTCGAGCACATCGCCGACGACCAGGAGCGGTGCGTCGGCGGCGAAGCGATTGCGGTGATCGGCGGCGACAACCGCCAGACCGGAGCCGGCCTTCAGTGCGGTCTCGACGAAATCGTGGCCGTCGCGGTTGTCGCCCTGGATGGCGAAGAAGGCTTCACCACTCTGCAGGCTGCGGCTGTCGATCGACACGCCGGAAATGCCGGCCGGCAACGTACCCTGCCTCTGCGCTCGCATGGCAGCAGCCATCGCCTCGACCGTCCACAACGCGCTCATGCGACCCGCCCCTCCAAGGCCGCGGCAACCGCTTCGTGGTCGCTGAACGGCACGGTGCGGTCGCCGATGATTTGGCCGCTTTCATGACCTTTGCCGGCGATCAACAGCACGTCGCCCGCTTTCAGATCAGTTATGGCCTTGCGGATCGCGACGCCGCGGTCGCCGATCTCGGTGGCGCCGGGCGCGGCCTTGAGGATAGCGGCTCGGATCGTGGCCGGATTCTCGCTGCGCGGATTGTCGTCGGTGATGATGACCCGGTCGGCCTTCTCAGCGGCGATCGCGCCCATCAACGGTCGCTTGCCGGCATCGCGATCGCCGCCTGCGCCGAACACAACGACCAGGCGCGCGGCCGCATAAGGCCGCAGCGCTTCCAGCGCCTTGGCCAGCGCGTCCGGCTTGTGCGCGTAGTCGACGAAGATCGGCGCGCCATTGGCGGTGCCGACCAGTTCCAGTCGACCCTTGGCGCCTTCGAGATTTTCCAGCGCCGCGAACACCGCGGCAGGCGCCCCGCCGGTCGCGATCGCCAGGCCAGCGGCGACGAGCGCGTTCTCGATCTGGAAGTTGCCGACCAGCGGCAAGCGAACCGCATAGGTCTTGCCGGCATGCGCGATCTGTAGCCGCTGTGCAAAACCCTCGACGCGGCTTTCCAGGAGGCGAATGCCTTCGGCATTACGGCCGATTGAGAGAATGTTGAGGCCGTGCTTGCGCGCAGCCGCGACGACGGTGCCTACATGCTCATGATCGGCATTGACCACGGCGATGCCCCCAGGCGCGATCAACGCCTCGAACAGGCGGAGCTTGGCCGCGAGATAGGCTTCGACGCTTGGGTGGTAATCGAGATGATCGCGCGACAGATTGGTGAAGGCGCCCGCGGCAACGCGCACGCCGTCGAGCCGATGCTGGTCGAGACCGTGCGAGGAGGCTTCGAGTGCGAGATGGGTGACGCCCTCGGCGGCAAGCTCGTCGAGCGTGCGATGCAGATCGACTGGATCGGGCGTGGTCAACGAGCCGTAGACCGCACGCGTCGGCAAAACCACGCCGATGGTGCCAAGGCTCGCGGCGGCATGTCCGAGCGCAGCCCAGATCTGACGGGTGAACGCAGCGACCGACGTCTTGCCGCTGGTGCCTGTCACCGCGGCAATGGTCGCCGGCTGGCGCGGATAAAAGCGCGCGGCGGCGAGCGCCAGCGCGCGGCGCGCATTGGTGACACGGACGAAAGCAACGTCGTCGGTGATCTGCGCTCCGGCGCGCTCGGCCATGACGGCACGCGCGCCGGCGGCGATGGCCGGCGCGATATATTGCAGACCATCGGCCTTGGTGCCGGGAACGGCGACGAAGAGAAAGCCGGGCCGCACCTTACGGCTGTCGGCGGTGATGCCGGTGATGTCGATGGCGCCGAGGCGCGCGTCGAGCGCGTCTTCCGCCACGAGGTCTCTCAGGTTCACCTTGATGGTGCCTTGGCCAGGATCAGTTGCTCCGCCGGCGGCAGATCGAAGCGCGGCTCGAGATGCAGAAGCGGAGCGATGCGCGTGATCACGTTCGCGATCGTCGGGCCCGCGTTCCACGCCGAAGTGGCGTAGCCGTGCGTTTCCGGCAGTCCTTGCGGTTCGTCGAGCATGACCAGGACCTGATAGCGCGGATTGTCGCTCGGCAAAATGGCGGTAAATGTCGTCAACAATCTGGTCTTCGAATAACGACCATTGATGACTTTTTCCGCAGTTCCGGTCTTGCCGCCGACATAATAGCCTTCGACGTTGGCCTTGCGAGCGCTGCCGACCTCGGCATTGAGCCGCATCAGATAGCGCATTTTGTCGCTGGTTTCCTGCTTGATGACGCGCTTGCCCAGCACCGCCGCTTCTTCCGGCGTGCGCTTGAGGAAGGTCGGCGGAATGAGCATGCCGCCATTGACCAAGGCGGAAATGCCGGCAACCGCTTGCAGCGGCGCGACCGACAGGCCATGCCCGAAGGCGATGGTCACCGTGTTGAGCTCGCCCCAATGCTTGGGCACGATCGGCTCGGCGCTTTCCGGAAGCTCGGTACGCAGCCGATCGAGCTGGCCAAGCTTCCTCAAGAACCACTTGTGATACTCGACACCGAGCGACAGCGCGATGCGCGCGGCCCCGATGTTCGACGAATAAGTGAAGATTTCCGGCACGCTGAGCACGCGTTTCTGCGCGTGATAGTCGTTGATGCTGAACTTGCCGTAACGCAGCGGCATGCGTGCGTCGAAAGTGGACGCGAGCGTGACCTTGCCCGAATCCAGCGCCATGGCCAGCGTCAGCGCCTTGAAGGTCGACCCCATCTCATAGACGCCGGTGGTCAGGCGGTTGATGCGGGACGGGTCGTTGGCCTCGCGCGGATTGTTCGGGTCGTAGTCCGGCTCCGACGCCATGGCGATGACCTCGCCGGTGTTGACGTCGGTGACGATGCCGGCCGCTGCCTTGGCTTTGAATTTCGCGAGCGAAGCGGCCAGCTCAGTGCGCAGCGCGTACTGCACGCGCAGATCGAGCGCCAGCTCGACCGGCTTCTGCAGCCGGTCGCTGGCGAGCCCGGCCATGTGCAGAGCGGCAAGCCCGGAGCCGTCGAGCCACTTCTCGATACCGGCAATACCCTGATTGTCGATGTTCACATGCCCGATCACATGCGAAACCACGGGGCCGTTGGGGTAGGTGCGCTTGTTCTCGGTGAGGAAGCCGATACCGGGAATGCCGAGCCGATGGATCTCGCGCTGCTGTTCGGGTGAAATCTCGCGCTTGAGCCAGACGAAGCCGCGCTTCGACGACAGCCGCTCGCGCAGCTCCGTGGCGTCGAGGTCGGGGAGCACCGCGGTGAGGAGTTCAACCGCTTCATCGACGTCGATGAGCTTGCGCGGCTCGGCGAACAGCGATGGCGCCTTGATGTCGGTGGCAAGAATTTCGCCGTTACGGTCGAGAATGTCGGGCCGTGCAGTGGCGACGGCGTCCTGCGTCACGCTGCGGCGTGCGCCATGACCGTCGGACACCGAGGCAAACATCACCAGGCGCGCGGCGATGACGCCATAGATGACCACGAAGCCGAGGATGGCGAGACCGAGCCGCGCCTTGGCCTTGACGTTGCGATCGACGTCTGCGCCATACAACAACGACGTTATCAGCCGTTGCCAGCGCGATCCCTTCAACGGTTGGGCGACGGGCGCGTGCATCGACTCACGGCTCCTTCGCCGGCCCGACACTGCCGGTCGCGGCAGCGTCTTCCGGATCAATCATGGCGCCGATCGGATCGTCGGACGGAGGCTGCACGATCGTCGGCGGCCGCTCCGGCAGATGCTCGAAATTATCGATCTGATGCGGCTGCACCTGCCGCAGTTGCAGAAACCGGTGGGCCAGCGCCTCGACGCGGCCCGGCGTATCGAGTCGGCTCCATTCGGCGCGCAGCGTGGCAATGGCATCACGTTCGCGGCGGATTTCGCCACGCAACTTAGCGACGCGTTCGACCTGCAATGTCGAGTCGAATTTGATCTTGTAGACCCACACCGCGGCAACGACCAAGGCAGCGATGACTACGATGTTGAGGAGACGCATGCTCAGCGCCCTCTCATGACATCGCCGAGCGACGGCAGCCGCGGCAGGAGATCGTCCATGGCCCCGGCCTGGGGGGCAGCATCGGTCCGCTGCGCGGCCCGTAGCTTGGCAGAACGCGCGCGCGGATTGCAGGCGATCTCGTCGGCGTCGGCAACGATAGGACGCTTGGTGAGCACGCTGAAGCTCGGCTGCGGGCGCACGACCTCCGGACGATGCCGCGATCCGCCGCCGACGCGGCTGCGCTCGTTGAGAAAGGTTTTGACGATGCGATCTTCGAGCGAATGGAATGAGACGACGACGAGCCGGCCATTGGACTTGAGCAGGCGTTCGGCGGCACCAAGCGCCGCAGCGATCTCGCCGAGCTCGTCATTGATGAAAATCCGCAGCGCCTGGAACGTGCGTGTCGCCGGATGGATGTCACCGGGCTTGCTGCGCACCACGCGCGCAACAATGTCGGCAAGTGCGCGCGTTGAGCGGATTGGAGCTTCGCTGCGCGTGCGCACGATGGCGCGAGCGACCGCGCGGGCGTGCCGCTCTTCGCCGAGCATGGCGATGATCGAAGCGAGATCGCGTTCCGATACTTGGGCGACAAGATCGGCGGCGCTCGGCCCCGCTTTGTCCATGCGCATGTCGAGCGGACCGTCGAAGCGGAAAGAGAATCCCCGTTCCGGCTGATCAAGCTGCATCGAGGAGACGCCGAGATCGAAAACGATGCCGTCGATTGCGTCGACGCCGCAGCTGTGCGCGACCGTCTCGAGATTGGAGAAGCGATCCTCGATGAGTGTCAGGCGTCCGGCGGATGCCTCGACCAGATCGAAGCCGCGCGCGATGGCGCTCTGATCGCGGTCAATACCGATGACCCGGCAGGCCGCGCGGGCGAGCATCGCACGCGTGTAGCCGCCGGCGCCGAAGGTGGCGTCGACGTAGATGCCATCGTCATGAAGATTGAGGAACTCGGCGACGGGAGCGCCGAGCACGGGAATGTGTGGGGCAGGTCCGCCAGCGACAGCCGGTTGCCCGCTGCCGCCGCCCTCTGTCATTCCCGTGCTCCGTGCGCTTTCGGCGCCGCTCCCTGGGATCCAAGCTGTTGCCGGAGCGCGCGCACCTTGTGGGTGGCCTCCGCGAGCTCCGCACGAAATCGGCCCGGTTCCCAGATCTGAAACTTGTGACCAAGACCAACAAACGCGACCGCGTCCGTGATCCCGGCATGCTGCTTCAAGGGCTCGCTCAAGGTGACACGGCCCTCGCCGTCGATCTTCAAGGTCTCGCTGGTGCCGTAGAGCGCGGCGGCGAACTGTTCTCGCTCTTCCGAGTAAGGTGCAAAGCGCGCGATCAACGCCTCGATCTCCGCCATCAGCGCATTCCCCCCGGCATCGATCGCCGGACGATCGAGAGCCGGATAACAATAGAGGCCGTCGAACCCGTCGCGGCCGAGCACCGATCGGAAAGGAGCCGGGATGGAGACGCGTCCCTTGGCGTCGAGCCGCAGCGTGTAATTCGACACGAAGCGGTTCATGTCCCGCACACCACGCCGACCGGACGCCCACCACACGGGTACCCCAGAGACGCGCTGGACCGGAAAGATCCAGATCAGCGGCCCTTTCTGGGGTTTTATGGGATAACATGGGACTATATGGGCGTCAATGGAATACGGCCGCCGATGCCCCCGCCGACCGGCACCGTCGCCTGCTTCGCGCTTGGACAATCATTGACGCCGGTTAGGCTTAAGGAATCGTTGCCCAACGGCATTTCCGGCGGACTTTTCAGAGGGATGCTCGCGACCTCCGCGCATTGCGAACAAGAAAAAACCGGAACGGCGCCACGGATCGTGAGTTGCCTCCCAGCCGGGAGACCTAGCGGTCTCCCCCGATCAAATTCTTCGCAATCCAAGGAGGCATCGATGAAGAAACTGATGATCGGCACCGCCTTGAGCAGCCTGATGGTGGTGGCTGCCCTGGCGCAAACGCCGTCGGGATCCAGCAGCACGTCGCCGGCTGCATCGCCTAAGCCGGCAACGACATCGTCGAGCAGCGCGGGAGCGGGGAACTTCATCGCGTCGCAGAAGCCGGACCAATTCGTCGCGACCAAGTTCAAGGGAACGGATGTTGTCGGCAGTGACGATCAGAAGATCGGCACCATCTCCGACATCTTGTTCGACAAGGACGGCAAGATCGAAGCCTATGTCGTCGCGGTCGGCGGCTTCCTCGGCGTGGGCGCGAAAGAGGTCGCGATGGCGCCAAGCGCCTTCCAGGTCATCAAAGGCACCCAGGGCTCGTCCGACAAGCTGAAGGTCGCGACGACCAAGGATCAGCTCAAGGAAGCGCAGAACTTCGAGCGCTATCAGCCGCCGCGACCCGCGACGACAGGCACTGGCGGTCCTGGTGGCGGCATGGGCGGTGGTGGCATGGCACGACCGGGCGGTGCCCCGTCGACGGGCCGGTAGCGATACCACTGCTCGTGAATATTCGGGGGAAGTGTGGTGCGTAAGTTGCGTCGCGTTTTGTGAGTTTAGCGACCGTGCGGCCCGGCTGAAAAACAGCCGGGTCGCACGCGTTTTGAGTAGCGCGCTATGCGCACGACAGGAGCCCAGTATTCCGTGCGCCCTCTCGATCTCTCGATGAAATCGACTAAGGTCGCCGGCATGTCGCTGTTTCCACCGGATTCGTCTCTCGTCGCCGAGGTCGTCCCCTCCCCTAATCACGACGAACGCAAGGATGGTCTGCCACCCGACATGATAGTTCTGCACTATACGGGCATGCAGGACGACAATGCGGCGGTCGAACGCCTGTGCTCGACACAGGCGCGCGTGTCCTGCCACTACGTCGTTTTCGACGACGGCCGCATCCTGCAGCTCGTGCAGGAAGCGCGCCGCGCCTGGCATGCCGGCGTCTCCTCCTGGGAAGGCGCAGTCGACAATAATTCTCGCTCGATCGGTATCGAGATCTGCAATCCGGGACACGATTTCGGCTATCCGGAATTTCCGCGCCGGCAGATCGCGGCGGTGATCGCACTATGCCGCGGCATTCTCACGCGCCGCCGACAGATCAGTCCCGATCACGTGCTCGCGCATTCCGACGTTGCACCAGCACGCAAACAGGACCCTGGTGAGAAATTCCCGTGGAAGCTTCTTTACGAATCCGGCGTCGGCCACTGGGTGCCGCCAGCGCCGATCATCGAAGGACCGCGGTTGGCGCCGGGCGACATCGGCGAGCATGTGCGCAATTTGCAGAAGGTGCTGGCGAGCTATGGCTATAGCGTGCCGGAGACCGGGATTTTCGATGAAACGACGCGCGAAGTGGTGGTCGCCTTTCAGCGGCATTTCCGCCCGGAACGCGTCGACGGTATCGCCGATACATCGACGATTGCGACGCTCAACGCGCTGGTGAGCTCGAAGCCCGCTCGCCCGGCTTAAGCAAGCGACGCGCGAGCGCTTGACGCTCCGAAGCTTTTGTCCCACATCCGGCGCGTCAGTCGGCTGGACGGCCGCTCCGGCAAGGACCGAAAGGTCGCCGGAGAGGAAAGTCCGGGCTCCATGGACGAACGGTGCCGGATAACGTCCGGCGGGGGCAACCCCAGGGATAGTGCCACAGAGAAGCAAACCGCTCCGCCACGTTGCGTATCGACGGAGCAAGGGTGAAACGGTGCGGTAAGAGCGCACCGCGTTTCCGGCAACGGAAACGGCACGGCAAACCCCACCGGGAGCAAGACCGAATAGGAATGGCGCGGAGCCGAAAGGCTCCAGGTTCGTCCGGACCAGCCATTCGGGTAGGTTGCTGGAGATGCCGGGCAACCGGCATTCGAGAGGAATGGCCGTCACGCATGACGCGCAAGCGTCATGCCCTACAGAACCCGGCTTACAGGCCGGCTGATGCTTGATCAGGGGGCTCGGCGGAAACACCCGCCGGGCCCCCGCCAATTCAGGGAGCAGATATCAGCAATCAGGAATCAGAAAGAGACACAAAGCCGAATTCTGATTACTGACGTCTGATCACTGATTCCCGTCATGACCACCCGTCGCGAAAAATTCGGACTGCTGCTCGGTTTCGCCGGCGTGTGCCTGTTTGCCGGAACGCTGCCGGCGACGCGATTGGCCGTCGCAACGATCAACCCTCTGTTTCTCACCTCAGCGCGCGCTGCAGTCGCAGGATGCACGGGCCTTCTCGTCCTGATGCTGTTACGCCGTCCGCTGCCCTCGCGTGCGATTGCAGTTGAAGTGTTTCTCGCCGGCTCCTGCACGATCCTGTTGTTTCCGCTGTTCACCGCGCTGGCGATGATGAGCGTGCCGGCCTCGCATGGCGGCGTCGTGCTCGGCGTCATGCCGCTCGCCACCGTCGCGGCCGCCGCGTTATTCGCGCATGAGCGGCCGAGCCCTGGTTTCTGGCTGGCGAGCGCGGCAGGCGGGATGTTGGTCCTGATCTTCATCCTGCGCCACGGCGGGATGCGCGGCATCGGCCTTGGCGATCTCTACCTGATCGGCAGCGTCATCTCCGGCGCGCTCGGTTACACATTCTCCGGCCGGCTCAGCACCAGGATGCCGGGCTGGGAGGTGATCTCCTGGTCGGTGGTCATGTTCCTGCCGCTGGCGGCGCTCGCCACCTGGGCGACATGGCCTGCCAATCTCGCGCAGGTGCCGTGGCCGGCATTCGCCGGTCTCGCTTATGTGAGCTTCATCTCGCAATACTCGGCGTTCTTCGTCTACAACGCCGCGATGGCGATGAGCGGCGTCGCGCGCATCGGCCAAGTATTGCTGCTGCAGCCTTTCGTCATCGTAGCACTGTCGGTGCCGGTGAACGGCGAGCGGCTCGACCCCGAGATCGTGCTGTTCGCCGCCGCGGTTGTCGGCGTCGTCCTCATCGGACAACGCATGCGGGTGACGCGTGGATAAGCGCTCACCTGCCGTAGGCCGCAAGCATCGCCTGACCGTCGGCCCCAGCAGAGACCGCCCATTCAGCGGCGATGGTTTCGCCAATTTTCGCCAGGCCGGCGCGAAGCTGCGGCGTCGCGGGCAGCACCTTAATCCCTGCGTCCTTCAACGCCTGCGTTTTGACTGTCATTTCCTCGATCGACAAAGCCCAGCCGCGCGCTTCCGCCGCTTTCGCAGCATCGCGAACTGCCTGCTGCTCGGCCGGTGAGAGCTTGGCGAAAGCGGCAGCGTTGGCAAACACCATATTGCGCGGCAGCCACGCCTGCGTGTCGATGTAGTGCGTGAGATAATCCTCAGCCTTCGACTGCACGCCACTCGACGCGGAGGTGATCATGACGTCGATCAAGCCGGTTTTGAAAGCAGCGGGAAGATCCGGTATCTCGATTTGCGTCGGAATGGCGCCCGCAAGCTCGGCAATGCGGCGCGTCATCGGATTGTACGAGCGGAACCTCAGGCCTTTGAGATCGTCCAAAGAGCTGATCTCGCGTTTGGCGTAAATGCCTTGCGGCGGCCACGGCACCGAGAACAGCAGCATGAGCCCTTCTTTGGCGAGCTGTCGCTCGAGGAAAGGTCGCTGCACGGCATAGAGCTTGCGCGCGTCATCATATCCAGTGGCAAGAAACGGAACCGAGTCGAGACCATAGACCGGTGCCTCCTTGGCGAGGATCGAAATCAGGATCTCACCGGCCGGAACCCGTCCGTCACGCACCGCCGGCGCAATGTCGGCGTGCTTGACCATTTTGCCACCGGGATGAATCACGAGCTGCAAAGAGCCACCAGTCGCGGCTTCGACATCCTTGGCGAATTGCACGAGGTTGCGCGTATGAAACGCGCTCTCGGCATAGTTGGTGGGCACGTGCCAGGTGGTCTGCGCCTGCGTAGCTGCGCACGGCAGCAGCACCAGAGCGGCGGCGAGCGTCGTCGCGATCGACTTGACCATTAGAATTTCTCAAACCCTGGCGCGTCACGCCACTTCCGACGTGAGCACCCGGCCCTTGGTCTCCGGCAACAGCAGCGCCGCGGTGATGAGAATGCCATAGGCGATGAGCGCGAACACCCCGATCGACTGCCCGAGCGGCAGATGCGCGCTGAGCATGCCGACGAACATAGGATTGAGCGCGGCAATGCCGCGGCCGAAATTGTAGGCGAAGCCCTGTCCGGAGCCGCGCACGCGCGTCGGGAACAACTCGGTGAGGATCGGCCCCATGCCGGAGAAGATGCCGGAGGCGAAGAAGCCGAGCGGGAAACCGAGATAGAGCATGGTCGTGTTGTCGACAGGAATCTGCGTGTAGACGAGCACCGTTGCGATCGAGCACACCGCGTAGAGAATGAAATTGGCACGGCGGCCGATACGGTCGTTGAGCCAGACGCTGATCAGATAACCGACAAAGGAGCCGACGATGATCACGGCGAGATAGCCGCCGGTACCGAGCACCGTGAGCTTGCGTTCGGTGCGCAGGAAGGTCGGCAGCCACGTGGTGATGGCGTAGTAGCCGCCCTGCGCGCCGATGCTGAGCAGACAGGTGAGGATCGTCGTCTTGATGATGGGCGGCGAGAAGATCTCGAGGAAATTCGTCGTCCTGCCGGCGGCGTCGAGATTTTTCTGCGTCTGCGCGAAGACCGGCGGTTCATCGACCATGCGACGCACGAAGAGCACCAGCACTGCCGGCGCGATGCCGACCCAGAACAGCGCGCGCCAGGCGGTGTCCGCCGGGAAGATGCTGAAGAACAACGTCGCCATCAGCGCGGCAATGCCCCAGCCGATCGCCCAGCCGCTCTGCATGGCGCCGACCGCCTTGCCGCGATGTTCGGGACGGATGGCTTCGCCGATCAGCACCGCCGCGGCGGCCCATTCACCGCCGAAGCCAAAGCCCATCATGCCGCGGAAGAACAGGAGCTGATAGAAATTCTGCGCGAAGCCGCAAAGGAAGGTGAACACCGCGAACCAGGCAATGGTGATCTGCAGGGTGCGCACACGGCCAACGCGGTCAGAGATGGCGCCGGCGAACCAGCCGCCAAACGCCGATGCGAGCAAGGTCGAGGTGCCGATCAGGCCAGCGTCGGCATTGCTGAGCGCGAACGCGGCGATGATCGAGGGAATGGCGAAGCTGTAAATCTGCACGTCCATGGCGTCGAGGATCCAGCCCCCGGTGCACGCCCAGAATGCGCCCTTCTCGCGTGGCTTGAGCTGCGAATACCATTCGGTCGGATGATGTGCGTCCGCGGCAACCTGCATCGACATTGTCGTCTCCCCTCTCGCGGCGCACCCCCGCGCCGTCGTTTGAAAACATTCGTGAGTCGGCGTGACGTTCAGAACAGCGCGAGCTGCGTGTTCTTCAGATCCGTGACCAGCATGCGACCGGGCGAATGCGTGATCGCGAAGGGCGGCTTCGCGGCCGCGATCGCCGCCTGCGGCGTCACCCCGCAGGCCCAGAACACCGGCAATTCGTCGGCCTCGACCGGGACCGCGTCACCGTAGTCCGGCTTGGCGATGTCCTTGATGCCGATCGCCTCGGGAAAGCCGATATGCACCGGCGCGCCATGCACCGCCGGCAACCGCGTCGTGATCTGGATGGCGCGAATGGCATCGGCCGGCTTGAGCGGCCGCATCGACACGACCAGCGGTCCATGAAAACGCCCGGCCGCCGTCGTCGGCACCGTGGTGCGATACATCGAAACATTGCAGCCGAGCGCGATGTGACGCACCGGCACTTCGGCTTGCAGCAGCGGCTCCTCAAATGAAAATGAGCAGCCGATGACGAAGGCGACGAGATCGTCACGCCACAGCGTCTTGAGGTCGCGCGGCTCGTCGACGAGCTCACCGTCGCGCCACAGGCGGTAGCGCGAGATGTCGGTGCGGATGTCGAGATCGGTGCCGAGCGCTGCGATGTGCGGATTGCCGGCATCGGAGACGCCGAGCAGCGGACAAGGCTTCGGATTGGCCTGGCAGAACCGCAGGAACTCGTCCGCCCAATCACGTGGCAGGATGGCGAGGTTGCCTTGAACATAGCCCGGCGCCAGCCCCGACGTCGGGCCATCGAAGGTGCCGGAGCGGCAGAGACGGCGCGCCGCCAGTCCGGTTGCTGGAACCTCATGCTCAACCGCGACAGCATTGCCTTGGCGCATGCGCATCTCCCATCCGACTAACGCAAGCGCACCATTACGGGGTCATTTCGTCCAATCGTGTTTCTCGATTGAGTTTGATAAGCTTTCCTTATGAGGAGGAAACGGTGATGATCGACTTCAAGGCCCTGGAGACCTTCATATGGGTCGCCAATCTGCGCAGCTTCCGCGGCGCCGCGGACAAGCTCAACACCACGCAGCCCGCCGTCTCCATGCGCATCGCGCAGCTCGAGGACGCGCTGCGCGTCCGCCTCATCGAGCGCGATCGCCGGGTGGTGGCGCCAACCGAGAAAGGCCGTGAGCTGTTGATCCATGCCGAGCGACTCATCCGCCTGCGGGCGGAGATGATCGAGGCGATCGGTGATCGCACCACCATGCGCGGGCTGGTGCGGCTCGGCGTCGCCGAAACCATCGTGCACACGTGGCTGCCGCGGCTGGTCGAGCGCGTGAACACTGCCTATCCCAATCTCGAGCTGGAGATCGAGGTCGACATCTCGCCCAATCTTCGCGACCGCTTGATCGCCAAGGATATCAATCTCGCTTTCCTGCTCGGACCGATCAGCGACCCGAACGTGCACACTCGCCCGCTGTGCTCGTTTCCCCTCGCCTTCGTCGCCGGCAAGACGATCGAGTTCGGTAAGAAGCCGCCGACGCTTGCCGAGATCGCCGAGCGCCCGATCGTCACTTTTTCGCGCAACACCCAGCCCTACATGATCGTGCGCGAGTTGTTCGCCCGCGCCGGTCTGCGGCCGACGATCCACGCGAGCGCCTCGCTCGCCACCGTGGTCCGCATGGCGCTCGATGGCATCGGCGTGGCGCTGATCCCGCCGGCGATCCTGAGCAATGTCGTCTCCGATGGCCGCCTGCGGCCGCTGAAGAGCAATGTCGAGCTGCCCAGCCTGAACTTCGTCGTCGGCTGGCCGGCGACGCCGGACAGCTTCGCAGCGCAGAAGGTCGCCGAGATCGCCGCGCAGGTGGCCCAGGGCGGCAAGAAGCCGAGATAAGTTTTTCTTATCAAAACCTATTTCAATTGACGATTGGACGTGATGTCGCAAATTGGGGCTTGCTTCCGAGCGCCCGTCCTCTCTAACTCTGCGCCCACATGAGCACGCACACCTCCTGGGATTTCTGGATCGATCGCGGCGGCACGTTCACCGACGTCGTCGGACGCAAGCCCGATGGCTCGCTCATCGCCCACAAGCTTCTGTCGGAAAATCCCGAGGCCTATGCCGACGCGGCGGTTCAGGGCATCCGCGACCTGCTCGGTCTGAAAAAGGGTGAACCGATCCCGCCAGGCTCGGTCGGCGCCGTGAAGATGGGCACCACCGTTGCCACCAATGCGCTGCTCGAGCGCAAGGGCGAGCGCACGCTCCTGCTCATCACCAAAGGGTTCCGCGACGCACTGAAGATCGGCTATCAGGCGCGGCCGAAAATCTTCGCCAAGCAGATCATCAAGCCGGACATGCTTTATGAGCGCGTGGTTGAGGTGGAGGAACGCGTGCGCGCCGACGGCACTGTCGAGCGCGAGCTGAACCTCGCCGCGGTCCATGAAGCGCTCACCGCCGCGCAACACGACGGCATCAAGGCCGTAGCCATTGCTTTTGTGCATGCCTACCGCCATTCCGAGCACGAACGCCGCGTCGCTGCACTGGCGCGGGAATTGGGATTTCCACAGGTTTCGGTCAGCCACGAAACTTCGCCGCTGATCAAGCTCGTCGGCCGCGGCGACACCACCGTGGTCGACGCTTATCTGTCGCCGATCCTGCGGCGCTATATGGCGCAGGTCGATCGCGCGCTCGACGCCAAAAACTCCGGCGCGCGGGTGATGTTCATGATGTCGTCGGGCGGGTTGACCGCCGCCGAACTGTTCCAGGGCAAGGACGCGATCCTTTCCGGTCCCGCCGGCGGTGTGGTCAGCATGGCGCAGACCGGACGCGAAGCCGGCTTTGAGCGACTCATCGGTTTCGACATGGGTGGTACCTCGACCGACGTGTCGCATTTCGACGGTGAGTATGAGCGCGCCTTCGAGACAGAGGTTGCCGGCGTGCGCATGCGCGCACCGATGATGCTTATCCACACGGTCGCCGCGGGTGGCGGCTCGATCCTGCATTACGACGGCGCGCGTTTTCGCGTCGGCCCGGATTCCGCCGGCGCTAATCCGGGTCCGGCATGTTATCGCCGCGGCGGCCCGCTCGCGGTTACCGACGCCAATGTGATGGTCGGCAAGCTGATCCCGGATTTCTTTCCGAAGATCTTTGGGCCGCAACAGGACCTGCCGCTCGACGCTGAGACCGTGCGCGCGGCCTTTGCGAATCTCGCCAAGCAGATCGGCGGCAAGTCACCGGAGGAGATCGCCGACGGTTTCATCAAGATCGCCGTCGAGAACATGGCGAACGCGATCAAGAAAATCTCCGTGCAGCGCGGTTACGATGTCACGCGCTATGCCCTCAACTGCTTCGGCGGTGCCGGTGGCCAACATGCATGCCTGGTCGCCGACGCGCTGGGCATGACCAAGGTGCTGATCCATCCGTTCTCCTCGCTGCTCTCCGCCTATGGCATGGGGCTCGCTGATATTCGCGCCACGCGGCAGCAGGCCATCGAGCTTTCGTTTGGCGACGCGGCGCTTGCCGCCATCGGCGATGTCGGCGGCCGGCTCGGCAAGGACGTGAAGGCCGAGGTCGTCGGCCAGGGTGTCGCTGCCGACGCGGTCAGTGTGCATGTGCGTGCGCACATCCGTTATGCCGGGACTGACACCGCGCTGGTCGTTCCGGCCGGCACACTCGCACAGATGAAGCAGTCTTTCGAGGCGGCGCACAAAGCGCAGTTCGGCTTCGTCGACGAGGACAAGGAGCTGGTGGTCGAGGCCGTTTCCGTCGAGGCGGTCGGCGGCGGCGTGAAATTCGCCGAGCCAAGCGCCACGCTCACCCACGCTTCGCTGCCCTCGCCTGCACGCATGACGCGCTTCTACTCCGCCGGCAGCTGGCACGATGCGCGCGTGTTCACGCGCGACCAGCTCGCGCCCGGACACAAGATACCCGGGCCCGCCATCGTCATGGAGCCGCATCAGACCATCGTCGTCGAGGACGGCTGGCAGGCCGAACTCACCGCCAAGAATCACCTGGTGCTGTCACGCGTCGTCGCCAAGAAGCGCGAACACGCCATCGGCACACAGGCCGACCCGATCATGCTCGAAGTATTCAACAACCTTTTCATGTCGATTGCCGAGCAGATGGGCGTCGCCCTGCAGAACACGGCCTATTCGGTGAACATCAAGGAGCGGCTCGACTTCTCCTGCGCGGTGTTCGCGCATGACGGCACGCTGGTCGCCAATGCGCCGCATATGCCAGTGCATCTCGGCTCTATGGATCGCGCCGTCGAGACCGTCATCCGCGAGAACAAAGGCGGGATCGCGCCTGGTGACGTGTTCACCATCAACGCGCCGTATAACGGCGGCACGCATCTGCCCGATATCACCGTCTGCACACCGGTGTTCGACGATGCCGGCCGCGACATCCTGTTCTGGGTCGCCTCGCGCGGACACCATGCCGATGTCGGCGGCATCTCGCCCGGCTCGATGTCGCCGAACGCGACCACTATCGAGGAGGAAGGCGTCTATCTCGACAATTTCAAAACAGTCGACCGCGGGCGCTTCCGCGAGCAAGCGCTGATGGACGCGCTCACCGGCGCCCGATATCCGGCGCGCAATCCCATCCAGAACATCAACGATATGAAGGCGCAGATCGCCGCCAACGAGAAGGGCGTGCAGGAGCTGCGCAAGATGGTGGCGCAATTCACGCTGCCCGTCGTGCAGGCCTATATGCAGCACGTGCAGGACAACGCGGCGGAGAGCGTGCGCCGGGTCATCGACCGCATCCACGACAGCGAATTTTCCTACGAGCTGGATCAGGGCACGGTGATCAAGGTGAAGATCACGGTCGACAAGAAGAAGCGCGAGGCGACAGTCGATTTCACCGGGACGTCCCCGCAGCAGCCGACGAACTTCAACGCGCCGGAGCCGGTGACGCGGGCGGCGGTGCTCTACGTGTTCCGCGTCATGGTCGACGACGACATCCCGATGAATGCCGGCTGTTTGCGACCGATCAACATCGTGGTGCCGCCGCGCTCGATGCTCACGCCGGAATATCCGGCCGCCGTTGTCGCAGGCAATGTCGAGGTGTCGCAGGCGGTGACCAATTGCCTGTTCGGGGCGCTCGGCGCCCTCGCGGCGGCACAGGGCACTATGAACAATCTCAACTTCGGCAACGCCAAGTACCAATACTACGAGACGATCTGCTCGGGCTCTCCCGCGGGGCCAGGTTTCAATGGCACCGATGCCGTGCACACGCACATGACCAACACGCGGCTCACCGATCCGGAAGTGCTCGAGTTCCGCTATCCGGTGGTGCTCGAGGACTTCCATATCCGCAAGGACTCCGGCGGGCGCGGCAAGTGGCATGCCGGCGACGGCATTCGCCGCACCATCCGCTTTCTCGAAAGGATGGAATGCACGGTTCTCTCCGGCCACCGCCGCGTGCCGCCCTTCGGGCTCGCTGGCGGCGAGCACGGTCAGATCGGCGAGAACTGGGTACGCCGCAAGGATGGCCGCATGGAGCGACTGCAGGGTTGCGACGCCACCATGATCGACGCCGACGAGGCAATCATCATCCAGACGCCGACCGCCGGCGGCTACGGCAAGGCCGACTGAGCGTCAGTGCCCGCCGCCGCCGGCGGCACTCGGCGGCGCCGGACGTTTCATCACGATGCCGAGGCCGGCAAGCACGACGAACAGCACCGTGAGCAGGGCGAAGACGTCGGCAAAGGCCATCACCACCGCCTGCTGATGCACCATCATGGTGAGTTGCTTGAGCGCCATCGCCTGCGCTTCGCCGGCGCCGGCGAAGCGGTTTGCCAGCGTCGCCAGCGTCTCGTTGGCCGCGCCGTTCGCGAAGGTCACCGCCTCATGCAGGCGGCTGATGTGCAGGTCGGTGCGGTCGTTGAGCACGGTGTTGAGCAGCGCAAGGCCGACCGCACCGCCGAGATTGCGGGTGAGGTTGAACAGTCCGGAGGCGTTTTTGATCCTCTCCGGCGGCAATGTGCCGAGCGCGGTGTTGGTGATCGGGATGATCGCCAGCATCAATCCAACGCCGCGGAAGATTTGCGGCCAGAACAGCTCCCAGAAGTCCCAGTCTTTGGTGATCCAGACCATCCAGAAGGTGCCGGCGGCGAAGAACAGGAAGCCCGCCATCAGCATGAAACGCGGATCGACCTTGGTCACCAGGCGGCCAGCAATCGGCGCGGTAGAAAACATCGCGAGGCCCGAGACGAACATGGTCTCGCCGATCATCAAGGCGTCGTAGCCGCGAATCTGCGCCAGATAGACCGGATAGAGATAGGTGAGCCCGTAGAGCCCGATGCCGAGCACGAAGGAGAACAGGCTGCCGAGCGCGAAATTGCGATTACCGAAGGATGATAGATCGACAATCGGCGCGCGCGCCGTCAACACGCGGACGAAGAACGCTGCTGCCGACAAGGCCGAAATGGTGGCGAAGAGCGTGATGGTCGAGTCATCGAGCCAATCGTTCTTCGGCCCCTCTTCCAGCACGTATTCCAGCGCGCCGAGGAAGCCGGCCATGGAGAGAAGGCCCCACCAGTCGAAATGCTCGAACAGCGCGTAATTTGGCCTGTCGAAATCGACGAGCAGAAGCACGGCAATGGTGACGGCGATGCCGGGGATGACGTTAACGAAGAACAGCCAGTGCCAGGACATCGCGTCGGTAAGATAGCCACCGACCGTCGGCCCGATGGTCGGGGCGAGCGTGGCGACAAGGCCGATGAGCGGCGTGATGACGGGCTGCTTCGACGGCGGGAATATCAGGAACGACGAGGCAAACACGGTCGGGATCATGCCACCGCCGATGAAGCCTTGGATGGCGCGCCAGAAGATCATCTGGTCGATCGATGACGTCATGCCGCACATGAAGCTCGCGAAGGTGAAGCCGGCGGCGGAGATGGCGAACAACGCACGCGTGCCCAGCGCGCGCGAGAGAAAGCCGGAAAGCGGAATCGCGACCACTTCGGCGACGAGATAAGCGGTCTGCACCCAGGAGATCTCGTCGCTCGAGGCGGCGAGGCCCGCCTGGATCTCGGACAGCGACGCAGAGACGATCTGGATGTCGAGGATCGCCATGAACATTCCGAACACCATCGCCAGGAACGCAGCGAGGCGCTTGCCGTCGATGCGATCGACCGCGCTTCCGGCACCACCCATCGGGGATTGGGCGGGGACCGCAAGCGCGTCGGCGGTGGTGGTGGCGGTCGTCATGACGATTGCTCCGCCACCAGGACTACTTGGAATCTACTGCAGCGACCGAGGTCGGATGCGCGGCATGCGGCTTGGTGTTGATGCTGACCACCACCGACATGCCAGGCCGCAGCAGACGCTGCGCGGTCACGTCGGCGGGGAGCTTCACGCGCACGGCAAGCCGCTGCACGATCTTGGTGAAATTGCCGGTGGCATTGTCCGGCGGCAGCAGCGAGAACACCGAGCCGGAGGCCGGCGCCACGCTCGCCACGGTGCCCTCGACAGTGCGGTCGGGCAGCGCGTCAACGCTGACGTCGACCGGCTGGCCGGGTTGCAGCCGCGCGAGCTGCGTCTCCTTGAAATTCGCATCGATATAGACGTCGTCGAGCGGCACCAGGCTGGCGAGCCGCTGCCCGGTCTGCACATAGTCGCCCGGCTGCACGGCGCGGTTGCCGATGACGCCGTCGACCGGCGCACGGATCACAGCGAAAGAAAGGTCGCGCTCCGCCTTGGCCTGCGCGGTGCGCAGCTCCGCGAGCGTGCGCAGCGCTTCCTGCTGCTGCGCCTTGAGCACGTCGACGTTTGCCTTGGCCGCATCGAGCGCGGCCTGCGCGCTTTGCACAGCGGCGACGGACTGGTCGCGATTGGCTTGCGCGGTCTCCAGCGTCTGCTTGCTGGCGAATTCCTTGCCCGAGAGCGCCTGCTGGCGTTCGAGCTCGAGCTGCGCCCGCGTTGCACCCGCCTGCGCGGAGACGAGCTGCGCCTTGGTCTGATCGACGGTCGCGGCCTGCGCCTCGATCTGGCGGCCAATGCGATCGACCGTCGCCTGCTGGGTCAGCGCTTTCTGCGTCGCCGCATCGACGGCGAGCTGATAGTCGCCGTCGTCGATGGTGGCGATCACGTCGCCCGCATGCACAAAGCTGTTGTCGGCGACATTGAGGCTCGCGACATAGCCGGAGATCTTGGCGGCCAAGGTCGTGTTGTTCGCCCGCACATAAGCGTCATCGGTGGTGACCATGAAACGACCGACCGTCCACCAGCGCCCGCCGACATAGCCCACCGTTGCCAGCGCCAGCACGCCGACGAGGCCGATGATCGCGAGCTTCCGGGGTCCGCGACGGGTGGCCGCAGGCTTGGTGTCCTGCGCCGGTTCCGCGGTCTCCGCCGGCTTGCGGGCCGCCGGCGCGAGTGTCGGATCGGCTTCGATCGTTGTCCGGCCGACGTCCGTCTCCCCTGCTGGGCGGCCGAAGCGGCTCCCGGGCAGCGAAAGCACGGTGTCCTCTTCGGTATCCCGATATGTCGGGCGTTCTTTGCGAGCTGTGGCACTCATGGGGGTAATCCTTGACCGAACCGTTCGGTCAATGACCTATCCCCTCTAGTCCCGCTTGTCAATATTGACCGAACGGTTCGGTCATTGCCAAAAAGTCGAATTCGGCCCATATAGGGACTGGGGCGGATTCTGAGGGGAATCGGCGGGACGCCGATTCAGGTGCTGCAATGACGACGCAAATCGAGCTGGAACGGCCTCTCGCGGCCGACGATGAAAGCGCCAAACGGCGGCAGATCATCGACGGGGCCCGTGCCGTGTTCCTGGCGCAGGGTTTCGATGCGGCCAGCATGGGCGAGATCGCCCGCGCCGCCGGCGTGTCCAAAGGCACCCTCTACGTCTACTTCAAGAACAAGGAAGAGCTGTTCGAGGCCATCGTCGACCAGGAGTGCGGCGTGCAGGCCGAGCGGGTGTTCGCGCTCGATCCGCATGATCCGGACCTCGAGACCACGCTCACGAAGTGCGGCATCGCCTATGTGAACTTCCTTTGCCGTCCGGAAAAGGCGTCGGCGCTGCGTATCGTGATGGCGATCGCGGATCGCATGTCAGGTATCGGCCGCAAATTCTACGAACAAGGGCCGGCGATCGGCATCGCCAAGCTGGCGGCGTTTCTGAAAGCGCTGGTCGACGCCGGGACGCTGGAAATCAGCGATTGCGAAGTGGCGGCCGCTCAGCTCCTGGATTCGTTTCAGTCGACGATGTTCAAGCCCTTGATCTTCAATTTCGGAGGCCCGCCGGCGCCAGAGCGAATCGAGCACGTCGTCGGGATGGCCGTGCGCGCCTTCCTCGCGGCATATCGACGACGAGCGTGAACGGCGCGGTGTCCGGCGCGACCGGCAGGTTGATCATCGTCGCCATTTCGTTGTTGCGCAGCGCACGTTGCCAGCGCTCGTAGAGCGGGCGGTTGCGATCGAGCAGGTCGAGCGCGGCCTTGAGCTGCACCCACCCCGCCTCGATCTCCGCACGACAGCGGACAATCAAGTCTTGCGCGAGCGGAGAAATGGTGTCGCTTTCAAGACGCATGGGACGCTACAGGACGCCACAATGGGCACCCGCCGCTAACCCGCTTCGAAGGCCTTCGTTCCTGAGCTTGTTTGCATCGAATGCAGTTTCGCGGGTGCTGCGGATTGCTAACCATGTGCACAGCCACCCCTGGTGCAAGCCCGCGGATTGGCGTCTCATGCAATGTTCGCGAATCCCTGGGATTTCGCCTCGGCAAACCGCCATGAAGACCTTCGTCGCCGCACTGATCAGCACCTGCTGCATCGCCGGTTCGGCTTTCGCCGCAAGCTATCCAGTGTCCGGCAAATGGGGACAGGACCCGAGCCGCGATAAAGGTGCGATCGACTGCAACGGCAAGCGCACCATCAATTTCGTCGGCGAGCGGCGTTTTGATTCCGGCGGCGGCGTCCCGGATTACCGCGCCATCCGCATCGAGGGGCGCGGCTCGAACAATTACCAGATCACCGAAGAATTTCGCACCGGGCAGATCAACGGCCGCAACAGCGTCGATCTGCACCAGATCGACGCCGACCATATCGAACTGAATATGCGCGGCGGCTCGCTGAAGCTGCGGCCCTGCAAATAGCGCCTAGTTGCGCGCGATGATTTCCCGCTCGTCGCGGTGAATAGTGGGATTCGCGCTGGGCCTGCCCGGTCGCCGGCGCAGGAAGATCGACGGCCGGCGGCGCTTGAGTACGCTGCGCCGACGGCGGCGCGGACGCGGCGCCTCGACACGGACCTTGCCGATGCGCGGGAACGGCTCGCGCAGACCGCCCTCGTCCGCCACCAAGAGCGGCAGGCCGAGCACCCGGGACCAGCAGTGCCAGAGCGCCAGCGCATCATCGCTCTCCGGCGCCATGAACAGCGGCAGCGCCAGGCCTGGGTCGGCATGCTCGAGCACAACCGCGACCACAGGCGCATCGGCGCCGTCCGGCGGCAGGATGCGCATGGTGACGCCGAGAAATGACGACAAGGGGAGATTGACCGCCATGCGCATGCCGCGCACGGCACGGCGTACGACCACGCGCTCGCGGTGCAACTCGATGTCGCGCACCCGCTCGTCGGCCGCGGCATCGCTCGCGGCATAGCGTACGGGTAGGGCGAACGGGTCGAGCCGCAACGCGCGGCTCGACCCGGCGGGCATTCCGCCACTTCGCATTTGACGCCTCGAAACTCTCCCACGCCGGGCTTATGCGCCCGATCGTTCCGCGAGCATCGCAGAAAGAGCTCGGCACCGGCTTAAGGTTCTCGGTTAACCAGTTGTCTCGCGGAGGTCTTCCCGACGGATGATTGACGAGTCGTTGCGAAGCGTCGTTGACGAGACCTTGCCGCAACGATGAAAATCTGCGCTATGGCGGTTGAACCCACACGATTTCCGCGCCATGTGAGGGTCATGCGCCCCAGCTCCCCCTCCCTGCTCGATCAGACCGTCCTCACCGATCTCGCCCAAAGCCTCGTTGCCGCCGCACGACGCGCCGGCGCGGAGGCTGCCGATGCAGTCGCCGTGCGCTCGATGTCGCTCTCGGTCGAGGTACGCGAGGGCGCGGTGCAGGAATCCGAGCGCGCCGAGGGTGACGATTTCGGCCTACGTGTCCTCATCGGCAAGCGCCAGGCCGTGGTCTCCTCTAACGATCTGTCCGGCTCTGCCGTCGAGGACCTCGCCGCCCGCGCCGTCGCCATGGCGCGCGCCGCGCCTGAGGACAAATTCGCCGGCCTTGCAGATCCCGCGATGTTGACGAAAGAGTTTCTCAATCTCGACCTGACCGATCCCGAGCTGCCCTCGGTCGAGCGGCTCGAGGACTTGGCGCGCGCCGCCGAAGCAGCGGGGCTCGCGGTCAAAGGCGTCACCCGCTCGGACGGCGCCTCGGCCTCGGCCGGCATCGGCGGCATGGTGCTGGTGACCAGCCAAGGCTTTTCCGGCGCCTATCTCGGGTCACGGCACAGCGTTTCGATGAGCGCAATTGCCGGCGAAGGCACCGGCATGGAGCGCGATTACGATTTCTCCTCGGCGCTGCACGCCGAGGACCTCGACAGCCCGGAAAAGATCGGCCGCAACGCCGGTGCGCGTGCCATAGAGCGGCTTAATCCGCGCAAGGTCTCGACGCGCAAGGCGCCTGTCGTGTTCGATCCGCGCGTCGCCGGCTCGCTGGTCTCG
This sequence comes from Pseudolabrys sp., assembly GCA_035651015.1. Lineage (GTDB taxonomy): Bacteria > Pseudomonadota > Alphaproteobacteria > Rhizobiales > Xanthobacteraceae > Pseudolabrys. Next base: position 55,522 of record DASRGN010000031.1, read on the forward strand.
CATCTTTCCAGCGCCGTGAACGGCACCTCGATCGCGCGCAAGACCAGCTTCCTCAAGGACAAGCTCGGTGCGCAGTTGTTCGCATCCGGCACTCGGATCATCGACGATCCGCTACGCCGTCGCGGGTTGCGCTCCCGGCCGTTCGATGCCGAAGGCGTCGGCAGCAAGGCGCTGGCGCTGATTGACGACGGCGTGCTCACGTCGTGGCTGCTCGACAGCGCCACCGCGCGCGAGCTCAATCTGACGACCACCGGCCACGCGCAGCGCGGCGTCTCTTCCGTGCCGTCCCCCGGCGCCACCAATCTGCACCTCGCTGCAGGCGCGCAAACGCCGGAGGCGCTCATCGCCGACATCGCCGACGGATTTTATGTCACCGAGTTGATTGGCTCCGGCGTCAACGGGGTCACCGGCGACTACAGCCGCGGCGCCAGCGGCTTCTGGATCGAGAACGGCAAACGCAGCTATCCGGTGAGCGAAGTGACCATCGCCGGAAATCTGCTCGAGATGTTCCGGACGTTGACGCCGGCGAACGATCTCGAATTCCGTTACGGGACCAACGCGCCGACGGTGCGCGTGGAAGGATTGACCATTGCCGGGCATTGACCGCGCGGCGTTAGCGGCGCGGCTGCCAGCGATCATGCGCGAGGCGGGGGAACTGGCGTTGCGCACTTTTCGCCGCGAGGCGCTGCGCAGCTGGCTGAAGGGTCATTCGTCGCCGGTCAGCGAAGCGGATATCGCAGTCAACGAATTTCTCCTCGAGCGGTTGCAGGTCGAAGCGCCGAACGCCGGCTGGCTTTCTGAGGAGACGGAAGATGAGGGCTCGCGCATGCAGGCGAGCCTCGTCTGGATCGTCGATCCGATCGACGGAACACGCGCCTATATCGAGGGCCGCACCGACTGGTCGATTTCGGTCGCACTGGCGGAGAACGGTCGTCCGGTGATCGCCGCGCTTTACGCGCCAGCAACCGACGACCTGTTCGCGGCGGTTGCGGGGGCTGGCGGCACTCACAATGGCGCGCCGCTCAAGGCGAATGCCGGTGATACGCTCGACGGTGCCCGCGTGGCCGGACCGCGAAGCACGCTTGCCCGGCTCACCGCGCTGCGGCCGCAGATCATTGCTGAGCCGAAGGTCCACTCGCTGGCGCTACGATTTGCGCGTGTCGCGCAAGGCACACTCGACATCGCCTTTGCCGCACGCAACAGCCACGACTGGGACCTTGCAGCCGCCGATCTTTTGGTGCACGAAGCCGGCGGGGCGCTGACTGATTTCGCTGGACAGACTTTGACCTATAATCGGCCGGAACCGGTGCACGGCGCGCTCCTCGCCGCCGGACACGCCCGTCACGCGGGGCTGGTGTCGCTGGTCCGTGACCGTCAACGCGAATTTGCCTGACGGATATCATCCATACGCCAGGCCGGGTCCAAGCAAAGGATCGCATAGATGACCGAACCTGCTCCCGGCAAGCAATTGCTGCATCTCGTCCTCGGCGGCGAGCTCCGTGACGTCGGCGGCACCGAGTTCCGCGACCTGAGCAAAGTCGACATCGTCGGCGTGTATCCGAATTATGCCACGGCCCACGTGGCCTGGAAGGCGAAGGCGCAGCAAACTGTCGACAATGCGCACATGCGCTACTTCATCGTCCATCTGCACCGGCTGCTCGATCCCGAAGCGACCGGCCAGCCGGCGCGCTGATCAGGCCGCTCAATGCTCAAGCGACTGACGAAGGCTTCGGCGACGCAACAAGCCATCGGCACGCTCGGCGCGTGGTATTTGCGTCTTGTCTGGAAGACCAGTCGCTTCACACTGGAGCCGTCCGATATCTTCCGGATCGTGGAGAAGGATCTTCCGGTGATCGTCGCCATGTGGCACGGCCAGCATTTCATGATGCCGTTCGCCAACGGCCCGAAGCATCGCGTGAAGAGCCTGATTTCCATGCATCGCGACGGCGAGATTAATGCCATCGCAGCCGAGAAGCTCGGCGTCGGTACCATCCGCGGCTCCGGCTCGCATACGGGCGAGTTCCACCGCAAGGGCGGCCCTGCGGCGTTCAAGCAGATGCTCGAGGCGCTGGCGGAGGGCTACAACATCGCGCTCACGGCCGACGTACCCAAAGTCGCGCGCCGCGCCGGCCTTGGGATCGTCAAGCTGGCGCAGCATTCCGGGCGGTTGATCTTCCCGGCAGCGATCGCCACCAGCCGGCGCGTCGAGCTCGAGAATTGGGATCGCACCGCCGTCAATCTTCCTTTCAGCCGCGGCGCCATCGTCGCCGGCGATCCGATCCGCGTCCCGGCCGACGCCGACAATGCGATGCTTGAACAGGCGCGCCGCGCCGTCGAAGATGAGTTGAACCGGGTGACCGCCCGTGCGTATCAGGTGGCGGATGGCGGAGATTGATCGTGCCTGAGCGGCTGCCGGCGACGCTCACAGCCTATTCGCTTCTCTCGACAGCGTTGACGCCGCTGGCGCCGCTGTGGCTCAGACGCCGCCTCAAGCGCGGCAAGGAGCATGCCGCGCGCATCGGCGAGCGCCGCGGTTTCACGCACATGGCGCGGCCACGCGGACCGCTGGTGTGGATCCACGGCGCCAGCGTCGGCGAGCTCACCACCGTCTTCCCTCTTATCGACCGCATCCATGGGCAAGGCTTCAACGTGCTGGTCACCTCCGGCACGCTGACCTCGGCACAGATCGCGCAGCAGCGACTGCCGAAAGGCGTGATCCACCAATTCGTACCACTCGACGCGCCGCGCTTCGTGCGCCGCTTCCTCGACCACTGGCAGCCAGATCTCACGCTGTTCACCGAATCCGATCTGTGGCCGAACCTGATCCTGCAAAGCGCGGGGCGGCATGTCCCGCTGATCCTGATCAACGGGCGTCTGTCCCCCGGCTCATTCCAGCGCTGGACCTATCTGCAGGGAACTATCGGCGGGCTGCTGCGGCGGTTCGACCTGTGTCTGGCACGCACGCCGGCCGACGCGCAGCGCTTTGGCGATCTCGGCGCGCCGCGTGTTGTCACCGCAGGCGACATCAAGCTCGATGTCCCGGCACCGCAAGCCAACCCCGACAAGCTGCAGCTCGCGCGCCAGGCCTTCGCGGGTCGCCCCGTCATCGCCGCCGCATCCACCCATCCTGGCGAGGAAGCCGCGATCATTGAGGCGCACAAGGAGTTGGCGCGGAGATTTCCGGATCTGCTTACCGTAGTGGCGCCGCGCCACCCGGAGCGCGGCCCAGGAATCGCCGAGATCGCTTCGGTGGCGAGGCTGTCGAGCGCGCTGCGTTCGCGCGGCGAGCTGCCGAGCAACTCCACCGCGATTTACATCGCCGACACCATCGGCGAGCTCGGCATCATCTATCGACTGGCGCCGATCGTGTTCATCGGCGGATCACTGGTCACTCATGGCGGACAAAATCCGATCGAGCCGGCCAAGCTCGGTGCCGCTATCCTGCATGGTCCGCACGTGCACAACTTCGCCGAGCTTTACGCCGCGCTCGACAGCGCGCACGGCGCCGAACAGGTCTCCGATGCGGGAACGCTGACGGCGCGCATGGGCGCGTGGCTCAGCGATCCGACGGCCCGGAAACGTGTTGCCGATTCCGCCCGCACCACCGTCGAGTCGCTCGGTGGCGCGCTCGAGCGGACGGTCGCCGCGCTCGAGCCCTATTTGCTGCAGCTGCGCCTCGAATATCGGTCGAATCATGCGTGAGCCGGGCTTCTGGTGGCGCGAGCCCGGCTTGGCCGGCGCATTGCTTGCTCCACTCGGTGCCCTCTACGGCGCGGTCGCCGGCGCGCGGATGGCCCGCGAGGGCACGCATGCGGCGGCTCCCGTCATTTGTGTCGGCAATCTCACGCTGGGCGGCAGCGGCAAAACGCCCACCGCCATCGCGATTGCACAACTGCTGATGAAGCTCGGCGAGCGCCCATTCCTGCTCACGCGCGGTTATGGCGGCACGCAGAGCGGGCCGCTGCATGTCGATCTCAAGCGTCATCATGCCCGCGACGTCGGCGACGAGGCACTTCTCTTGGCGCGCGTCGCGCCGACGATCGTCGCCCATGATCGCGTGCTCGGCGCCAAAATCGCACACGCCAGCGGCGCGACCGTCATCGTCATGGATGACGGCTTGCAGAACCCATCGCTTCACAAAACATTCTCGCTGGCGGTGATCGACGGACGCCGCGGCCTAGGCAATGCCAGGGTCTTCCCCGCTGGCCCGCTGCGTGCGCCGCTCGATCAGCAGATCGCGCGCATCCACGCCCTGCTGGTGATCGGGGAGGGAGCGAAAGACACGGCAGCGGCATTCACGCGCGGACGCCGATTGCCGATTTTCCGCGCGCGGCTTGAGCCCGAGACAGCCAAGGTCGAGAGCTTGCGCGGACAACAGATCCTGGCCTTTGCCGGCATCGGCGATCCGGAAAAATTTTTTGCGACGCTCGCCGCCGCCGGGATCGACGCGCAGCATCGTCGCGGTTTTTCCGACCATCACCGTTACTCCGCGGCAGAAGCGCAATCGCTCCTTGTGCAGGCCGAACAGGAACAGCTCAGGCTGCTCACAACAGAAAAGGATCACGCGCGCATGGCCGGCGATCCGGCGCTCGCCGCGCTCGCCGCACGGGCGCAGACGCTCCCGGTTGCCTTGCGGCTCGATGACGAAGCCGGTTTTGCTCGCCTGATCCGGGAACGGATCGGGAAGTAAGGCTATTTGTGCGAGCCGAGGCGCTGCAGCACTGCCTCGGGCGTGGCGTAGGGCTCTTGCAGGTCGACGCTCCAGTATTTGAGCTCTTCCAGCGGGATCGGCACGCCGGTGACCGCGCAGCGGACGAAGGCGCCCGGCCGCACCACGCGGAAGTCCCCGTCGAGATATTTGACCTCTGCCTCCCCGTTCATCGGCGAAGATCGGTCGAAACGGTTGAGCACCCTGCCCTCCTTAAAGCCAGCCGGCTGCGCCCGTAAACATAGTGATTCTGACGCTCGCTTAAAACCCTGCCGCGATCGGAGCCGTCAGCGGATCCGGGGTTCATCGGGCGTTCAGGCCGCCTTTTGCACTGTTTGCGGTCGTTTCAGCCGAGCCCGTCCGGATGCGTGTATTTTTTATGCTCATTACCCTTGGCGCGAGCCTTTTTATGGCGGCGGCGCACGGCGCGACGAAGGCCGAGTCCGTCGAATTCCAGGCCGGCGACATCAAGCTCAACGGCATCCTGTTCCGGCCGACGGGCGCCGGCCCCTTCCCGGCCATCGTCGCGCTGCATGCCTGCGGCGGCCTCACCAAGAACGGGCAATTCCGTGCCCGCTATCAGGACTGGGCCGACGCGCTCACCGCCGCCGGTTACGTGGTGCTGTTTCCGGATAGCTTCGGACCGCGCGGGCTCGGATCGCAATGCCGTGCCCATGAACGCCCGGTGCGAGCCTCCCGGCTGCGAGTGATCGATGCCGACGCCGCGCGCCATTGGCTGCAGGCGCAGAGCTACGTCGTCCCGGGACGCATCTCGCTGCTCGGGTGGTCGCATGGCGGCACGTCCGTACTGTGGGCGGTCCGCCGTCATGCCGCGCAGCAGCGCAACCGTGCACCGGACTTCCGTTCAGCCGTGGCGTTCTATCCGAGTTGCCGGCGCTCCGGCGTCACCGCCTGGAGCGCGCGCATCCCCACGCTGATCCTCATCGGCAAGGCTGACGATTGGGAGCATGCGGGCGATTGCGCACAGATGCTCGCCGGCGCGCGCGGCCGCAGCGCCGCCGCTAACCTGGTGACGTATCCGGGCGCCTACCACGACTTCGATCGTGCCAACGATCCGGTGCATGAGCGCGTCGGCATCGCCAACACTGCTGAACCGTCGGGCCGCGTACATGTCGGCACGCAGCCGGAAGCGCGCGCCGACGCTTTCAAACGTGTCCCCGAGTGGTTCGCGCGTTGAGTGCGCTTATCCGAACAGATTGCCCTGCCCCTCATCGCTGCCGCCGCGCCGACGGCGCGCGCGCGGAGGCCTTGGCGGCTTCGGGACACCCGCTCCCTCAGCAATGGCGCCAACGCGGCCATCAGCAAATTCGAGGTCGAGGCGCATACCGCCGCTGACCGCCGCGGCACTGTGCAAAGGGGCACCGCGATCGTCACGCACCAGCGCGAAGCCGCGCTTGAGAACGGATTGATATGAATAAGCTTCGAGCAGCCGGTCGGCACGCTCGATGCGCTCGTCCAGCCGTGAAAAGTGCCGCTCGAAGGCCGCGCTTGCACGCTGCGCGAAAGCGAGTGCGACATAGCGGTCGCGCCGCCGTTCGACAAGACTGCGAAAGGCCACAAGACCGCGCTCGGAGGCGACGCGCAACCGTGAGCGCTCGATGCGCAGATGCGCATGCAGCGCCTGCGGCGACATCCGCGCAGCGATGCGCGCATAGCGTCGTTCATGCTGATGCGCGCTGCTGCGCAGCGCCTGCGGCAGCCGCTCGGCAAGGCTGTCGAGTCGTTGCCGGCGTGCCTCGAACAGGCGTTCTGCCGTCGGCAGCCCACGCGACAGCGCGCGCAGCTCCTTGCGGCGTTGATCGATGCCGCGTTGCCAGGACGCAAGTTGCCGCGCGCCCAGCGTGCCGACTTGCCCGATGAGCTCGGCACGCACGGGCACCGCGATCTCCGCGGCTGCGGTCGGTGTCGGCGCACGCCGGTCGGACGCGAAATCGATGAGCGTGATGTCGGTCTCGTGCCCGACAGCGGAGATCAGCGGGATGATGCTCTCAGCCGCGGCACGTACCACGATCTCTTCATTGAATGACCAGAGATCCTCGAGCGAGCCGCCGCCGCGGGCGACGATGAGCAGATCCGGACGCGGGATGCGCGAGCCTTCGGGGATGGCATTGAAGCCGCGAATGGCGTTTGCCACCTCCCCCGCCGAGGTGTCGCCCTGCACGCGCACCGGCCACACCAGCACGTGGCGCGGAAAGCGATCGGAAAGGCGGTGCAGGATGTCGCGGATCACCGCGCCGGTCGGCGAGGTGATGACGCCGATCACGTTTGGCAGAAACGGAAGGAGCTGCTTGCGCGCTTCATCGAACAGCCCCTCGGTGGCGAGTTTCTTCTTGCGCTCCTCGAGCAGCGCCATCAACGCGCCAAGGCCCGCGGGCTCCAGCGTCTCCACGACCAGCTGGTATTGCGAACGAGCCTGATAGGTGGTGATGCGGCCGGTGGCGACGACCTCGAGGCCGGTCTCCAGCTTCAGCTTGATGCGCGGGGCGGCGCTACGCCAGATCACGCCGGCGATGCAGGCACGGTCATCCTTGAGATCAAAATAGATGTGACCGTTGGAATGATAGCTGACCTTGCCGAGCTCGCCGCGCACCCGCACGTGGTCGAAGCCATCCTCAATCGCGCGCTTGAGCGCGTTCGAAAGCTCCGAGACGCTCAATTCCACAACATTCAACAACGGTGCATCGGTCATTGCGGGCGAATCGCTTGCGGGGTTCGGGCGGCATGCTACACCACCGGTCCCTCCCTTTAGCTCGGCTGATCGGGCATGAACATCCTCCTTCTCGGTTCCGGCGGCCGCGAGCATGCGCTGGCCTGGAAGATCGCGGCGAGCCCGCTCACCGACAAGCTCTATTGCGCGCCGGGGAACGCCGGAATCGCGCAGGAGGCCGAACTGGTCGATCTAGACATCACCGACCATGCCGCAGTGATCGCCTTCTGCCGCAATGCCAAGATCGATTTCGTCGTCGTCGGGCCGGAAGCGCCTCTGGTCGCCGGCATCGTCGATGATCTCGAGGCCGCAGGGATCAAGACCTTCGGACCGAGCCGGCTGGCGGCGCAACTCGAGGGGTCCAAAGGCTTCACCAAGGATCTGTGCAAAGCCAACAATATTCCGACCGCGGCTTACGAGCGTTTCAAGAGCGCGGCGCCTGCCAAGGACTATGTGCGCCGCATGGGCGTGCCGATCGTGGTCAAGGCCGATGGCTTGGCTGCGGGCAAGGGCGTAGTCGTCGCCGAGACGCTTGATGAGGCGCTGGCCGCCGTCGACATGATCTTTGCGGGCGGGGTCGGCGCCGCCGGCAGCGAAGTGGTAATCGAGGAATTCATGCGCGGCGAGGAAGCGTCGTTCTTCGCGTTGTGCGACGGGTCGACGGCGATCGCGCTCGCCTCCGCGCAAGATCACAAGCGCGTGTTCGACGGCGACAAGGGCCCGAACACTGGCGGCATGGGCGCCTATTCCCCGGCGCCGGTGATGACGCCAGCAATGGAAAAGCGCGCCATGAACGAGATCGTGCTGCCGACGGTGCGCGCGATGGCGGCGATGGGCATGCCGTACAAAGGCGTGCTGTTCGCCGGCCTGATGATCACAGCGGAAGGCCCGAAGCTCATCGAGTTCAATGCCCGGTTCGGCGATCCGGAAACGCAAGTGCTGATGCTGCGGTTGATGTCGGACATCGTGCCGGCGCTGGTCGCGTCGCGCGACGGCGTGCTTAAGAGCTTTGATCTGCGCTGGTATGACGACACGGCGCTTACGGTGGTGATGGCGGCGAAAGGTTATCCGGGAAATTATTCCAAGGGCTCGGGCATCGAAGGATTGGATCAGGCGGCGTCGCTCGAGGGCGTGGAAATCTTCCATGCTGGCACTCGCCGCGATGGTGCACGCATTCTTGCGAACGGCGGACGTGTGCTCAACGTCTGCGCTCGCGGCAAATCCGCAGCGCAGGCGCAAGCCCGCGCTTATGCGGCGATCGAGCAGATCAAATGGACCGACGGATTCTGTCGCCGCGACATCGGCTGGCGTGCCGTCGAGCGCGAGCGCGGTATCTCGCAATAATCGAGTTGACCGCGACCGTGCGACCGCGCTGAGATAGCGCATGACCGATCTCGCTGACCTTTACCCCGGCTTTGCATCGCACTGGATCGATACCGAGGCGGGCAAGATTTTTGCGCGCTCCGGCGGCAACGGACCGCCATTGCTGCTGCTGCATGGCTACGCGCAGTCGAACGTGATGTGGCACCGCGTGGCGCCGAAGCTCGCCGAACATTTCGCGCTGGTGATCCCTGACCTCCCCGGCTACGGCTGGTCGGCGGTGCCGGAGTCCGAGCCCGGCCACGCGCCCTACGACAAGCGTTCGATGGCCAAAGCCATGATCGCGGTGATGGAGGCGCTCGGCCACGCGCGTTTTCGTCTCGCCGGTCATGACCGCGGCGGCCGCGTCGCCTATCGCCTGGCGCTCGATCATCCCGGACGCCTGGACAAGCTCGCAGTGCTCGACATCGTGCCGACCTACGAGATGTGGCATCGGATGGATCGCAAGCTCGCCATGAAGGTCTGGCATTGGCCATTCAACGCGCAGGAATATCCGATGCCGGAATCGCTGATCACCAAGAACCCGATCGAGTTCCTCGACTGGAAAATGGCGCACCAGACCAAAAGCCGCGATCTCTCTCCATTCGATCCGCGCGCGCTCGCGCATTACCGCGCGTTCTTTTCCGATCCGCTGCGCATCCATGCCACCTGCGAGGACTATCGCGCCGGCGCCACCACCGACCTCACCAATGACGAGATCGATCGCACCGCCGGCAAGAAGATCGGCTGTCCGACACTTGCAGTCTGGGGTGCTGCGGGCATCCCCAGCGCCAGCTCAGGCGGGCCGCTGGACATCTGGCGCGAATGGGCGAGCGACGTCACCGGCGGACCGATCGATTCCGGGCATTTCGTCGCCGAGGAAAATCCCGACGCGACGGCGGCGGCGCTACTAGCCTTCTTCCGCTGACGAGATACCGCCATGCACGCAATGCTTCGGCTCTACGAAGACATCATCGCCAATGACGCGGCGTTGACTTTCCGGCTGCCGCCGCTGCCACGGATGATTTTTGTCGTGCACGGCTCGGCGACGATCGGCGGGCGCAGTGTCGGCGATGGCGAGACGTGGCATGGCGAGGACGCCGTGACGCTAACGCCCGGGCCGTCCGGCGTCACCTGCTGGCGCTGGGAGCTGGTGCGCGCCGACGCGGCGGAAGCCGTCGGAGCGACGCCGGGTGTCATCACTCACGACAAAATCTCCGCGCTGCTCGACACCTTGCCCAAAGGCGAGTTGCTGATACGTGGCGACAGCGTCGGCTTCCCGCCGGGCGGCTGCGCCTATCTGCACAAGCATCAAGGCCCTGGCATCCGGTGCCTCATCGAGGGTGGCATCCGCATCGATACGCACGGACGCTCCACGTCTTACGGTCCCGGCGGCGCCTGGTACGAAAGCGGCCCCGAGCCGGTGTTCGCGCAAGCCGCGACGGACCGACCGAGCCGCTTCATCCGCGTGATGATCCTGCCCCGCGCGCTCGTCGGCAAAAGCTCGATCCAATATGTCAACGAGGCCGACAAGACGAAGCCGCGCGTGCAGCAGTACAAGATCTATGTCGACGCGCCGATCGTCTTTACGCTGTCGAACAAATGAGCACGATCGACCGGCAGACGGCTTTCTCCGGCACCAAGGAAGTCGCCGAGCCGTTGCGGTTCGACACGGCGCGACTGCAGGCCTATCTCGCGGAGAAGATCGAGAGCTTTTCCGGACCGCTCACCGTCAAGCAGTTCAAGGGCGGCCAGTCCAATCCGACTTATCTGCTGGAGACGCCTGGGAAGCGCTATGTGCTGCGCCGCAAGCCCCCGGGCAAATTGCTGCCGTCGGCGCATGCCGTCGATCGCGAATACCGGGTGACGCGCGCGCTTGCGGCGCAGCAGTTTCCGGTCGCCAGGCCGCTGCTCTACTGCGATGACGAGAGCGTCGCCGGCACAGCTTTCTACGTGACGAGCTTCGTCGGTGGGCGCGTGTTCTGGGAACCGCAAATGCCGGGCGCGAGTGCCGCCGAGCGCTCTGCGCTCTACGACGACATGAACGCAGCGTTGGCGCGGCTGCATGGCTTCGAGCCCGCGGCGATCGGGCTTGGCGATTTCGGCAAGGGCGAGAACTACGTTGCGCGGCAAGTCGAGCGCTGGTCGAAACAATATCGCGCTTCACAGACCGAGACGATCGAGGAGATGGAGCAGCTGATCGCCTGGCTGCCAGCGCATATCCCGCCGGGCGCACCGCCGCGGCTGGTGCATGGCGACTACCGTCTCGACAATTTGATCATCGCCGATGGCGAACCAAAAGTGCTCGCGGTGCTCGATTGGGAGCTTTCGACACTCGGTGATCCGCTCGCCGATTTCACCTATCACCTGATGACCTGGCACATGCCGTATTCGGACAGCGCTGCGGGCACGGCGACGCTTGCCGGGCATGATCTCGCTGCGCTCGGTATTCCGTCGATGAGCGCGTATGTCGATACTTACGTCGCGCGCACTGGGCTCGATCCGCGGCCTGCGCTGCCCGTCTATCTCGCCTACAATTTCTTCCGCATTGCCGCGATCCTGCAGGGCATTATCGGCCGCGTGCGCGACGGCACGGCGACGAGCGAATTCGCGCCGGCTAAAGCCGAGATGATCCGTCCGCTCGCATGCAAGGCGTGGGAGTTCGCGCGGCAGGCGTGAAACGCCGGCGATATAGCGCGTAACGATTTTGCATCCTTAATGGAGCGTTGCGCGGAGTTCCCGTATTTCGCTCACTTGATCTACGTTAAATTGAACTCTCATCCGTAATGTGCAGGCCATGCGTAAAGGATCGACCATGGCCATTTCGGGAATTGGCGTGCAGGTCATTACTGCTCGCAGCGGCATTGGCACGCAGTTGCCACCGCCGGAGCCACGCAATGACAACGATCGTGATAGTCATGGCCCTAACGGTCAGGAAGTGACGTCGCCGCCAGCAAGCCCCGGCACCGGCCAAGTGATTGACCTGAAGATCTAGCGTTTCGCCGCGAAGAACTCTTTCAGCAGCACCGCACTCTCGCGCTCACCAATACCGCCATAGACCTCGGGCCGGTGGTGGCACGTCGCGCTCGCAAAAAACCGCACGCCATTGTCCACGGCCCCACCCTTCGGATCGGCCGCACCGTAATAGAGCCGCCGGATACGCGCGAACGACAGCGCCGCCGCACACATCGTGCACGGCTCGAGCGTGACATAGAGATCGCATTCGACGAGGCGCTCGGAGCCGAGCGTCACCGCGGCACTGCGAATGGCGAGAAGCTCCGCATGCGCAGTCGGATCGCGATCCGCGAGCGTGCGATTGCCGGTCCGCGCGACCACCTCCCCGGCCCTCACGATGACACAGCCGACCGGCACCTCGCCGCGCGCCTCCGCGGCGCGGGCTTCCTCGAGTGCCAGTTGCATGTATGACGGCGACGACATTGACGGCGAACTCTGCTATCAGGCCGCAACCTTATTGCGGCTCTAGTGATGGCAAACAAGACCCCCGAGGAAAAATCCGGCGAGCGGATCGCCAAGGTGATGGCACGCGCGGGGCTTGCTTCGCGGCGCGAGGCGGAAGCCTGGATCGCCGCCGGCCGCGTCGCCGTCAATGGCGCGAGGATCACCTCGCCGGCGCTCAACGTCAGCCCTTCCGACCGCATCGAAGTCGACGGCAAGCCGCTGCCGCGACGCGAGCGCACCCGGCTGTTCCTTTACAACAAGCCGCGCGGGCTGGTCACCACGCATTCCGATCCGCAGGGGCGGCCGACGATCTTCGGAGCGCTGCCGAAGACGCTGCCACGGCTGATCAGCGTCGGCCGCCTCGACATCGGCACCGAGGGCCTGCTGCTCCTCACCAATGACGGCGGTCTCGCGCGCGTCCTCGAACTGCCGCAAACGGGCTGGCTGCGGCGCTATCGCGTGCGCGCCCTTGGCCGGGTGACACAGGCCGCGCTCGACGACCTCGCCAGCGGCATCAGCATCGACGGCATCCATTACGGTGCCGTCGAGGCGACGCTCGACCGCGAGCAAGGCGCGAATGTCTGGCTCACCTTCGGCATCCGCGAGGGCAAAAACCGCGAGGTGCGCAACGTGCTGCGGCATCTCGGCCTGCAGGTGAACCGGCTGATCCGCATTTCCTTCGGGCCGTTCCAGCTCGCCGAGCTGGAAGCCGGCGGCGTGGAGGAAGTGAAGACGCGCATCCTGCGCGATCAGCTCGGCGAGCAGGTCGTCAGAGAGGCTGGCGCCGATTTCGACGCGCCGCTGATCGATCATCCGGTCGAGATAGAACCACCGAGAGTATCGCGAGCTCCAATCCCTCCCCGCAAGGGGAGGGCCGGCGAGCGCGACGAGCCGCGGTGGGGCGACCATTCGCGCGGCAAGCCCGACCCCACCCGGCCGCTTCGCGGCCACCCTCCCCTAAAGGGGAGGGATAAGAAGAAGCGACGCCGCCCCGATCGCTCTGGCGGCCCACGTCCCTCACGCCCGAGGCCGAAGTGATGCGCGTGGTCGGCGGACGCTTGCGTTCGCGCCCCCTCGCCGCGCCGAAATCGGATGCGGTACGTCCTACCGCCGACCGGCTGCGCGAGGCGTTGTTCAACGTCCTGATGCATTCCTACGGCGATCCGATGAACGGCGCGCGCGTGCTCGACCTCTTCGCCGGCACCGGCGCGCTTGGCATCGAAGCGATCTCGCGCGGCGCTGCCTTCGCGCTGTTCGTGGATGATGGCGCCGAGGCGCGCGCTCTGCTGCGCAACAACGTGGAGACGCTGGGTCTCGGCGGCGTGACGCGGATCTTCCGCCGCGACGCGACCAGGCTTGGCCCGGCGCATCCGATTGAGCCGTTTTCCCTCGTCTTCCTCGACCCCCCCTATGGCAAAGGCCTCGGCGAGAGAGCGCTCGCCTCCGCCCGTGACGGTGGCTGGTTAACCAACGAGGCCCTCATCGTCGTCGAAGAGGCCGCAGACGCCGGCTTCGTTGCGCCGGCCGATTTTGCGGAGATCGAACGACGCCGCTACGACGACACCGAATTCACAATTCTGTGCACTTAGCGCCGGCCAAATAGCCGCTCGATATCGCCGAGTTTGAGCTCCACATAAGTCGGACGGCCGTGATTGCACTGACCGGAGTTCGGCGTCGTTTCCATTTCGCGAAGCAGCGCATTCATCTCGTCCGGCTTGAGCCGCCGCCCGGCGCGCACCGAGCCGTAGCAGGCCATGGTCGCGGCCACGTGCATCAGCCGCCGCTCGAGCGGCAGCGCCTCATTCCATTCCGCCATGTGCTCGGCAAGATCGCGAATGAGCGCGCCGGCATCGATCTCACCGAGCAGCGACGGCGTTTCGCGGACCGCGACCGCCCCCGGCCCGAAGCCTTCGATCAGGAGGCCAAACCGCGCCAGCTCGTCGGCGCGCTCGATGAGGCGCTCGACGTCACTTTCGTCGAGCTCGACGATCTCCGGAATGAGCAGGATCTGCCGCGCAACGCCGGTCTTGTCGATCGAGGCCTTGAGCCGCTCGTAGACCAAGCGCTCATGCGCGGCATGCTGGTCCACAATGACGATGCCGTCGCGGGTCTGCGCCACAATATAGGTCTCGTGCACCTGCGCGCGCGCGGCACCGAGCGGACGGTCGAGCTGATCCGCGGCCGGCTCGGCAATCTCGAATCGCGCATCCGCCGACGGCCCGCCGACGTCGAACGCCGCCTGCGCAACTTGCGCAAAGCCGAGCGCCGTCGCCCCGCCGATCGGAGGACGGGCCGGCGATTGCCGCCAATCCCAGGCGCCACGGCGTGGCGCAACCGCCGGGCGGAACGCGGCGATGGTGGCGCTGCCTCCTGTCGTCGCCGCACGCTGCGCATCGCAGGCGAGCGCGTCCTTCAAAGACCGGACGATGAGGCTGCGCACCAATCCCGGATCGCGGAAGCGAACTTCGGTCTTCGCCGGATGCACATTGACGTCGACCTCGCGCGGATCGAGCGTGACGAACAAAACGACCACCGGATGCCGGTCACGCGGCAGGTAGTCCGCATAGGCGCCGCGCACGGCGCCGACCAGAAGCTTGTCGCGTACGGGCCGCCCGTTGACGAAAAGATATTGGCCGAGTGAGTTGGCGCGGGTGAATGTCGGCAACGCGGCAAAGCCTTCGACCACGACGCCGTGAACCTCGCCGGCCACCTCGACCGCATTGGCGCGGAATTCCGGCCCGAGCACATCCCCCAGACGCGCGAGCTGCCCGGGCGCGCCGGGTAACGCCGCCGCCCAGGTCACCGGGGCGCGGTCTTCGCCGGCCAGCGTGAAGGCGACGTCGGGCCGGCTCATGGCGAGACGCCGCACCACCTCGCGCACGGCTTCGGCCTCGGTGCGCTCGGTCTTGAGGAATTTCAGCCGCGCCGGTGTTGCGTAAAACAAGTCGCGGACTTCGACGCGCGTGCCTTCGCCAAGCGCCGCGGGCCGCACCTCTGACTTGGCGCCGGCGTCAACGTCAACGGCCCACGCGTGCGGCTCGTTCGCATGCCGGCTGACGATGGACAGGTGCGACACCGAGCCAATCGAGGGCAGCGCCTCACCACGGAAGCCGAGCGTGTCGATATTCAGGAGATCGTCATCGTGCAGCTTCGAGGTGGCGTGGCGCTCGACTGCCAGCGCGAGATCATCGCGCGTCATCCCCATGCCATCGTCGGCGACGCGAATGAGCCGCCGTCCGCCGCCGTCCGTGACCACCTCGATGCGTGTCGAGCCGGCGTCGAGCGCGTTCTCCACCAGCTCTTTCACCGCGCTCGCCGGACGCTCGACCACCTCGCCGGCGGCGATGCGATTGATGATGGACTCGGAGAGTTGGCGGACGGACATGCAGAACCCGATTCGAAGGCCCCGACTTTAGCCAGACGATCGGGGCCACCGCGAGGCGGCCAGCCGAATTGCCCCCGCTATTCCAGGCCCGGACGCCCGCGGCGCAGGCTTTTGATGTGACCACGATGCTTCTTGCCCTCGATCCGCTTCTGCCGGGCCGCCTTGGTCGGCTTGGTCGGACGCCGGGCAACAGGACGGATGGCGGCTTCGCGGATGAGCTCGACGAGCCGGTCGCGCGCGTCCTGCCGGTTCTGGTCCTGGCTGCGGTGGCGTTGGGCGATGATGACGATGACGCCGTCCTTGGTCAGGCGGCTGCCGGCAAGCCGCATCAGGCGGATGGCGACATCATTCGGCAGCGAGGGCGAGTGCCGCGCATCGAAGCGCAGCTGCACCGCCGAGGACACCTTGTTGACGTTCTGCCCGCCGGGACCAGACGAGCGCACGAAGTTCTCCGACAGCTCGGATTCGTCGATGGCGAGGGTGTCGGTGATGCGCAGCATGGCCCCGACCTTATGCCGGGAACCGCGCCGCGATGCTATCCGCCCGACAGATATTTCTTGGCCAGTACCTTGCCCTCTTCCACGGCCGGCTGGTCGAAGGCGTCAACGTCCATCAGCTGCGCGGCGATGATCGTCTCCAGCATGAAATGCATGAGCAGCTCGCCCAATGTCTCCTCGTTCACCGCATCAAGATGTAGCGTGCGCACCGGGCATCCGTTCTTCGCCAGCGTCTCCGCCGTGGCGCGACCTTGCGCGGCGACCAGATCGCCGATGGTCTTGCCGCCAAAGCCAGGCTCACCCGCAAGCGTCGCCAGATCGGCGTCAATGCGCGGTCCGCGGCCGGCATTGTCGACGGTGACGATGGTGAACAGCTTGTCGCGCGGTCCGGCGATGAACAGCTGCAGCTGGCTGTGCTGGTCGACCGGGCCGAGTGCTGCGAGTGGCGTCGTGCCTTCACCGTCCTTGCCGAGACTCTCCGCCCAGAGCTGCAAGTACCACTTGGTGAAGCGCTCGAGCCGATCAGCATAGGCCATCATCACCGAGATCGACTTCTTCTTGGTTTCGGCAAGCGTCACCGCCAGCGCCGCGCCGAGCGCCGCCGGCACTTCGGCGGCCGGCTTCTTCGCCAGCACCGGCGCCAGCGCCAGGCTGGCGCCTTCGCGCACCGCGCCGATATCGAGATCGAGGACCGCTGCGGGCAGCAGCCCGACATTGGTGAGCACCGAGAAGCGTCCACCGATACCGGTATGGTGATCGAGCATCGGCACGTGATATTTGGCGAGCAGATCGCGCAGTCCATTGCGCTTTCCGGCCTTGGCCGGCTCAGTGAGACCGAGGAATTGGTCGGGGATACGCGCCTCGAGCCCGGCCGCCTGCATCGTCGACAGCGCGGCGATCGTCTGCATCAGCGTCTCGCCGGTGCCGCCTGATTTCGACACGGCGACGAAACGCGTCGACTTGTGCGGCAACTTGGAAAGCAGCGCCGAATAGGTTTCCGGATCGAGATTGTCCATGAAATGCAGACGCGGCGGCGCCCGCAGCACGCTGATGCCGGGAACGCCATGGCCGGCAAGCTGCGCCAGCGTCTGACCACCAAGACTGGAGCCGCCGGTGCCGAGGAATACGACATCGGTCGCTCCGTCGGCGAGGCGCTGACCCTGATCGCGGATCGCCGTCAGGTCATCGTGCGCATGGGGAAGCCGCAGCAGCGCCAGATCGCGCTCGGCATGCCGTTCACGCAGCCAGGCCAGCGCATCGTCGGCCCGCCGCAACATCTTGTTCAGTGCCGCGGCGGAAACGCCCTCGGCACCGACACGCTCCTCGCGCGCGAGCTCAATCGATTGGGTAAAAGACATTCGGGTCTCCGGAAAAGCAGCAGAGCCGGCCAGCTAACGCGTGATGCCCGTCTCGGGTCCACGCGACGGGCAGAACGGCGCAAACATTTCAATAAATTGACAATGGCAACAAGAGGAAGCGCGGCATCGCCGCGCATCCTTGTCTCAATTCGAGGTTAAGCCCTTCGGCCGGCCGGCGATCGTCACCAGCAGACCGCCGTCGAACAACCGCTTGGCCACACGCTTGGTGTCGGCCAGCGTGACCGCATCGATTAGCGCATCGCGGCGATCAATGTAGTCGATGCCGAGATTGTCGATCTGGATCTGCACCAGTTGCGCGGCGATCTTGCTCGATGTGTCGAGACCGAGCGCATACGAGCCCTTTAGATACGACTTCGCCTTGTCGAGCTCATCCTGCGTCGGCCCCTGCTCGGCCATCCGCTTGATTTCCTGCTCGATGATGGTCAGCGCATCGCTGGTGCGGTCGGCGCGCGTCGCCGTACCACCGAGAAATGCCGCCGAGTGCTTGAACCAGAGCAGACTGTCATAGACGCCGTAAGCGAGCCCGCGCCGTTCACGCACCTCACGATAGAGCCGCGAGGAGAACGAGCCGCCGCCGAGAATGTGATTGACCACATAGGCCGCCATGAAATCCGGGTCGTTGCGCGCGATCCCCGGCGCGCCGAAATTGACCACCGCCTGCGGCACGTCGACGTCGATGACGATACGCTTGCCGAGTCCGCCCGGCTGCGCCGACTTCACTGAGGTGAGCTGGCCTTTGGCCGGCAGCTTGGCGAAGGCTCGATCGATCAGTTGGCCGGCGGTCTTGGCGTCAACGTCGCCCACGATCGCAATCTTCATGCCCTCGCGCGCGAAAGTGCGGCGTACATAGGACCGCAGATCGTCGGCTGTAATCTTCGCAAGCGTTTCCGGGGTGCCACGACTATCGCGGCCGTAGGGATGGTTCGGGTAAGCGGTGGCCCACCAGCGCTGGCTCGCGAGCATGTTCGGGCTGGTCGAATCGCGGCGCAGCACCGACAGGACCTGACCGCGCACGCGCTCGACCGCGTCGGCATCGAAACGCGGCGAACTCAGCGCCAGGCCGAGCAGATCGAAAGCCTCGTCGCGATGCTCGTTGAGTACGCGGAGCGAGCCGTGCAGATAGTCGCGCCCGGTCTGGAAGGCGAGCTCGATCGCGTGATTCTCCAACCGGCCATGATAGGCCGTGGAATCGAGATCGCCGGCGCCTTCATCAAGCAGCTCGGCCGCGAGATTAGCGAGACCGGATTTGTCGGCCGGGTCCTGTCCGGCGCCGCCGGGAAGGGCAAAGTTCATAGCCACCAGCGGCACCGCCGCATCGCGCACCAGCCAGGCTTCAATGCCGGACGGGCTGACGATGCGTTCGATGTTCACGGCCTGCGCCGCAGGCACGAAGAACAGGAAGCCGATGACGGCAACAAGGCCCGGCATCAGGCCGGCAATTTTGCGCGACCGCATCATGAGCGCTTCTCCACCTGCGGGCTTGTGTCCTTGATCAGGTAGCCGGTGACCGAGCGGCGTTTGTCGAGCCACTTGCGCGCGGCATCCTGCACCGCTTCGGCGCTCACCGCGCGAATACGGTCCGGCCAGGTCTTCACGTCCTCGACGCTGCCGCCCGTCGTCAGCGCGGCGCCATACCAGCGTGCCAGCGTCGCCTGGCTGTCTTGCGCATAGATTGAATCGGCGATGAGCCGCGTCTTGGCGCGTTCGAGCTCTTCGGCCGAGACGCCGTGGGTGATCAGCTGTGTCAGCACCGCATCCACCTCGGTCTCGAGCTGCGGCAGCGTCACGCCAGGGCGCGGCGAGCCGTAAAGGCCGAACTTGGTGTTGTCGAGCGCCGAGCTCTGATACCAGCCGCCGGCACTGACTGCGAGCTTCTTGTCCACCACCAGCGTCTGATAGAGGCGGCTGTTGGAGCCGCTGCCGAGGATGTGCGCGAGCACCTCCAGCGCTTCGGATTCGCCTTGTTGCGCCGTGCGATACGACGGGACGAGATATTCACGCTGCAGGCTCGGCTGCTCGACACGGGCGTCGGCGAGCGTCAGCGAACGCGGCGACACCGGCGGCGGCTCCTGCGGGCGGATGCGCTGCGCCGGAATATCGGCACGGCGCGGCACCGCCCCATAGATCCGCTCGATCAGCGCGCGGGCTTGCGCCGGATCGACGTCACCGGCGACGACCACCACCGCATTGTTCGGACCGTAGAACCGCTTGTACCAGGCGATGGCATCCTCACGGGTGAGCTGCTCCATCTCGTGGCGCCAGCCGATCACCGGATGATGATAGGGATGGTTGAGGAACAACGCCGCATCGATCTGCTCGCCGATGCGCGCCTGCGGATTGTTGGCGACGCGTTGATTTTGCTCCTCGAGGATGACGTCGCGCTCGGGGAGCACCACGTCGTCCGTGAGCACCAGTCCCGTCATGCGATCGGCCTCGAACTCCATCATCATTTCCAGCTTGTCGCGTGGCACGCGCTGGAAATAGCCGGTGTAGTCATTGGACGTGAAAGCGTTCTCCTGCCCGCCGATGGTGGCGACGACCTGCGAGAACTCACCGGCGGGATGCTTCGCCGTGCCCTTGAACATCAGATGTTCCAGGAAATGCGCAATCCCGGATTTTCCCGGCACTTCGTCGGCTGACCCGCATTTGTACCAGACCATGTGTGTGACCACCGGCGCGCGGTGGTCCGGGATGATCACGGCCTCGATCCCGTTCGGCAGCGTGAAGTGCGTGATCTCGGGTCCGGCGGCATGCGCCAACGTCGTGGCGAGCAGCGCAAATGCGCCGGCGGCGAACAATCTCCCAAAGGCTCTTTGCACGGATGTCATCCTCAGTCGGCCGCTATGGCACGGGCCCTGCGGGCGCAGCGGCTCAGGCATCACACGGACAGGAGAAAGCCGGCCGGAACAAGGCAGCGGCTGCTGGCGCTTAGCGCTCGATATCGAGCTTCTTGGGCGTCGCCTTCGTCTCTTCCTTGGTATTGATCCCGTAAGGGAAGTTCGCCGACGGCGTCTGATAGCCCGGCGGAGGCTCGGTGAGGCTCACCCGCGGCGGCTCGCCTTTGAAAGGCGCCGACTGCTCATCTTTGGCGAACAGTGAATTCCACAGGTTTTCACCCGGATTGAGTCCTTCGCGGACCGGATTGTCGTTGTCCTTCGCGCGCCCAGTCGGGCCGCCCATGTTGCTGCCGGGAGCCGGCGGCGGACCACGCAGCTGATCCGGCGGAAGTGGCTTTGATTCCTCTTCGAAGGAGCGTTTGCGTCCCGCTTCAAGCTTCTTCTGCAGCCTCGCCGCCTTCACTTCCGGATCGATCGGCCAGGCAGGGTTTTTGTCGATGGCGGCATCGCCGGTGACCGGCGGCGGCAGGTTGCGGCTCGGCGGCACGACGAGCGGCGAGCGCTCGCGATAATTGATCTCGTTGCCTTCGTTATAGAGGCCCAGATTTTTCAGGACGCTCTTGAAGATCTCATGGTCGAAGCCGCTATTCTGGTCGTCATCGGACTTATCGGCATCCGCGGCATAGAGGGGGGTGGCAATGGCAAAGCTCAGCGCCACTGCGGCAGCCAGCAGCACATGCAATCGGAATTTCGCCCGCGAGCGCATCAACATGGCGGTCACCCGGTCGGCAATTTCCTGCGGAAAATCCGCGGATTAGTCCCCTTAAGGCATTGTTTTGCCGTTGGATCAGGGCGCTTTTGCGGCGCGGTCCCCGACGAAGGATTCATACAGCAGCCCGATCACCCCGGCAACGATGGCAACATCGGCGAGGTTAAAGACGTACCAGGTGAAGCGCCAGTTAACGGTCGTGATGTGGAACAGGACGAAATCGACCACCCAGCCATAGGCCAGCCGGTCGATGGCATTGCCGATGGCCCCCCCGATGATGAGCCCCAGCGCAAGCGCCGCCAGCCGCGAGGTCGAGCGGGCGAGCCAGATCCAGAGCAGGACTACGGCGATCACCTTGAGCAGCAGCAGCACCGCCTGTCCGAAGGGCCCTTCCTGCTGGAACAGTCCGTAGCTAATCCCGGTGTTGCGGGTGAGGATCAGGTCGAGGAACGGGGTCAGCCGCACCGGTCCGCGGGCGCCGAGATCGAGCACAAACAAGAGCCACAGCTTGGTCGCCTGATCGATCGCACAGGCAATGAGCGCGGCAATGAGCCCGAGCCGCGTGTGCGGACCAGCCAGCAAGGCTTTCGCGCTCTCGGTCATTCAGCCGCCTTGCGCAGCGCATCCCATTCACGCAGCGCCTGCGCGTCGCGCGGCGAGACATCGGGATAGTCTGGATCGGCGCCGATGGAGGTGAGCACCTTCCATGAGCGCGCGCACTTCGTGCCCTCGGCGAGATTGGGCACCACTGCAACGCCGGCGACATCCGGCAGCCGGAAGGCGTCCGCCGGGCCGTCGTCTTCAATCAGCGTCGCCGCCGAGGTGATGCAGACTTCGGCGAGATCGGCATCGACCACCGCGGCAAACAATTCGGGATTAGCGACATGGATGATTGGATGCGCTTCGAGCGAGGAGCCGATGCGCTTCTGCGCCCGCTCGATCTCCAGTGCGCCGGTCACCACGCTGCGCACGATGCGCAGCTTGCGCCATTTTTCGGCGAGCGTGTCATCGCGCCAGGCCGCAGGGACATCGAGGAACGTCTCGAGATGCACCGAACGGGCGTCCGCGCCGAAGCGCGAGGTCCAGGCCTCCTCCGCGGTGAAGCAGAGCATCGGCGCAAGCCAAGTGACCGTGCAGCGGAATAGATGATCGAGCACCGTGAGGCAGGCTTTGCGCTTCTGCGAGGAGATCGGATCGCAATAAAGCGTGTCCTTGCGGATGTCGAAGTAGAACGCGGAGAGATCCGCTGTCATGAAGGCGCTGAGCGCTGCGAAGATCCGCTTGTAGTCGAAATCGGCGTAGGCCTGGCGCACCAGGCGGTCGAGCTCGGCGAGCCGGTGCAGCATCAGCCGCTCGAGCTCGGGCATCTGCGCCAGCCCGACACGATCTTCGTCATGCAGATGCGCAAGATTGCCCAGCATCCAGCGGATGGTATTGCGCAGCTTCCGGTAAGTGTCGGCCGTGGTCTTGAGGATCTCGGGTCCGATGCGCAGGTCGTCGGCATAATCCGACGCGCACACCCACATGCGCAGAATGTCGGCGCCGGATTGCTTGATCACGTCCTGCGGCGCGGTGACATTGCCGAGCGACTTTGACATCTTGCGGCCCTGCTCATCGAGGACGAAGCCGTGGGTCAGCACCACGTCGTATGGCGCGCGGCCGCGGGTCCCACAACTTTCGAGCAGTGAGGAATGAAACCAGCCGCGGTGCTGATCGGAGCCTTCGAGATACATCACCGTGTCCGGCCCGCCGTCCATCTTGCGCTTGATGCCGGCGAGCGTCGGGAAGTGCTTGGGGTCTTCGAGCACGAAGGCGTGCGTCGAGCCGGAATCGAACCAGACGTCGAGAATGTCGTCGACCTTGGACCAGCCCTCATTGTGGCGCTCGGCGAGGAAGCGCACGGCGGCGCCCTCCTTGTACCAGGCGTCGGCACCTTCCTGCTCGAAGGCGTCGGCGATACGCTTGTTCACCGTTTCGTCCTTGAGTATTTCGACCGAGCCGTCACCCCTCTCGCGCACGAACACGGTGATCGGCACGCCCCAAGCGCGCTGCCGCGAGATCACCCAGTCGGGCCGGCTCTCGATCATGCCGGTGATGCGATTTTCGCCCTGCGGCGGCACCCAGCGCGTCACCTTGATGGCTTCGAGCGCGCGATGGCGCAGCGTATCGCCCCTGCCCGCCATGTCCTTGTCCATGGCGATGAACCACTGCGGCGTATTGCGGAAGATCACTGGCTTCTTCGAGCGCCAGGAATGCGGATACTGGTGCTTGAGCCGGCCTCGCGCGATGAGCATGCCGGCAGCGGCGAGCGCCTTGATCACGGCGTCGTTGGCATCGCCCTTTTCGCCCTTATCGTTGAGCACGCGCTTGCCGGTGAAGCCCGGCGCCTGCTCGGTATACGCGCCGTTCGCATCGACCGTATAAGGAATTGCGGTGTTGATGCCACGCGCGTCGAGCGCACGCACATTGGCCGTCCACACATCGAAGTCTTCGCGACCGTGGCCAGGCGCGGTGTGCACAAAGCCGGTGCCGGCGTCATCGGTGACGTGGTCGCCGGCGAGGAGCGGCACGGGGAAAGCATAACGGTCGTCGAAATCTCGCAGCGGATGCGCGCAGACCGAGGCCGCGAGCTCGGCGGAAGAGACGTCCTTGATGCGCTCGAAGCCGGCCACGCGCGCCTGCTGCATCACCTCGCTCGCGAGCTTGTCGGCGAGCACCAGGCGGTCGCCCTGCTTCGCCCAATTACCGTCGGGCGCGCCGGTCACGCGGTAAAGTCCGTAAGCCACCTTCGGCGAATAGGACACCGCGCGATTGCCAGGAAGCGTCCATGGCGTCGTGGTCCAGATCACCAGCCAGCTGTCACGATCATGCAAACGATCGGCGCGCACACCGGAATAATTTTTGCGCGGCAGCCGGATCGGAAATTTCACCCACACCGTATCCGAGGTGTAATCCTCGTATTCAACCTCGGCCTCGGCGAGCGCGGTTTTCTCCACCACCGACCACATCACCGGCTTCGAGCCGCGATAGAGCGTCCCGTTGGCCGCGAACTTCATTAGCTCGCGCGCGATCTGCGCCTCGGCCGGAAAGCTCATGGTCGTGTAGGGGTGCGCCCAATCACCCTCGACACCGAGCCGCTTGAACTCCTCGCGCTGCACATTGATCCAGTGTTGCGCGAAAGCGCGGCATTCCTGGCGGAACTCGACGACTGGCACCGCGTCCTTGTTCTTTCCCTTGGCGCGATACTCCTCCTCGATCTTCCACTCGATCGGCAGGCCGTGGCAGTCCCAGCCCGGCACATAATTGCTGTCGAAGCCGAGCATCTGCTGACTGCGCGTCACTACGTCCTTGAGGATTTTGTTGAGCGCATGCCCGATATGGATGTTGCCGTTGGCATAGGGCGGCCCGTCGTGCAGGACGAATTTCGGCCGGCCCTTCGCGGTCTCGCGGAGCTGGCCATAGAGGTTGGCCGCGTCCCAGCGCGCCAGGACCTCCGGCTCCTTTTGCGGCAAGCCGGCTCGCATCGGGAAATCCGTCTGCGGCAGGAACAGGGTCTCGGAATAATCGCGCTCAGGCTTGGTCATGGCGCGGGCTTACTAGCAGGCACTTCGCGCTTTCGGAAGCGCCGCCTGTAAGCAATCTTTTACCAAATCGGCAGTGTTCGGAGCCGTTTGCGGCCATAACGGGTACACTGCCGGCCATGAAAGCTTACGCGCCGGTTAACTCGCGCCGTCATTCTGTCCGGCCCTGGCTTTGGCGGGAAACCCCGCTCGTCTGGATGCTCAGCCTTTGGGGTCTCGCGGGCATCAGCCTCATCGGCCTGTTCACCGACTGGTTCGTGCCCGTGCGTAAGATCGTCGTCGCGCCGCCAGCGCCGGTGATGAGTGATGACGCCATCTACACCGGCTCGATCGTGTACGTGCCGCGCCGCGGCGAATTGTGCTGGCAGCGCACCCTCGACAACCGCAACGGCGGCCTGCACGACATCGGCTATCTTCCATGCGATCAGGTCGTCAGCGACCTCGCCGTGCAGGCGAGCCAGGCGGCCTACCGCGCCAACCGCTTCATGCAGGTGCGCAGCAGCTTCGCCCACAACTAGGCGCTTAAATTTCGCCCAGTAACGGAAATGCGTCCGGATAGCGCGCCAGCGCCTCGCGGGCGCGCGCGCTGTCGGCAGTCATCTGCCTTGTCAGGGCCTCGACAGTCGTGAACTTTTCCTCGTGGCGGATCCAGGCGATGAAGGCGACGTCGATGTCCTTGCCGTAGAGATCGCCTTCAAAATCGAACAGAAACACCTCGAGCAGCGGCGCACCATTGTCGAAGGTGGGCCGGCGGCCGAAGCTCGCGACGCCATCGATCCGGCGCGCGCCAATGCCGACACGCACGGCGTAAATGCCTTGCTTGAGCGCGCATTGTGGATCGAGCCGTAGATTGGCGGTGGGGAAACCGAGCGCGCGGCCGCGCTTCTCACCATGGATCACCGGTCCCGAAACAAACCACGGCGCACCGAGCAGCTCGGCCGCTTCCACGACCTTTCCGGCGGCAAGCGCGGAGCGCACGCTGCCGGAGGAAACCGGCCGTCCTTCGTCCTCGAGCGGCGCGACGATGTCGACAGCAAAGCCGTGACGCGCGCCTTCGGCGGAGAGGAAATCTGGCGAGCCGACGCGGTTCTTGCCGAAATGGAAATCGAAACCGATCGCGGCGCCGCCGATGGACAGCCGCTCCACCAGGACGCGACGGATGAAATCCTCGGCCGAGGTGCTGGCGAGCGCGGCGTCGAAGGTCATGACCAGCGCGCCCGCTAATCCCGTTGCCGCGAGCAGCCGCAGCTTGGCGCGCTCGTCGCTCAACCGGAACAACGGGTCTTGCGGCCGGAAAAAAGCGCGCGGATGCGGCTCGAAGGTCAGCGCCGCCGCCGGCCGGCCGAGCTTGCGGGCGCGGGTTAGCGCAGCCCCGATCACCGCGCGATGGCCGCGGTGCACACCGTCGAAATTGCCGATCGCCACCACCGCGCCGCGCAGCGCCGCAATGTTCGCCGCGTCGTCACGGGCGACGACGAAGGGGCTCGCCGGCTGGGGTTCGTTGCTCATGGCTCGGGTGAAGGGTGTGCGATGCGGCATAACTGCGTCGCCCCACCCTGCCCGTCAAGCGCGCAAAACACAGAATTCTTCAGCGGTGAAATGGTTAATGCCGTGTCATAGACGCATGCAATTAACGGGATATTCAAGGCCCACTGCTAGGTTTCGCCCACTTTCGGGGCGCTGGATGGACGTCATGCAGCTCGATCTCTCGATGCGCGTTCTCGTGGTCGACGACTACAACACGATGATTCGCATCATCCGCAATCTGCTCAAGCAGCTCGGCTTTGAGAATATCGACGATGCCAGCGACGGCACGGCGGCGCTCGCCAAGCTCCGTGAAAACCAATATGGGCTCGTGATTTCCGACTGGAACATGGAGCCGATGACCGGCTACGACCTGCTCAAGGAAGTGCGTGCGGACCCTGCCCTGACTACGACACCGTTCATCATGGTCACGGCCGAATCGAAGACGGAAAACGTTGTGGCGGCGAAGAAGGCGGGCGTGTCCAACTACATCGTCAAACCGTTCAACGCGCAGACCTTGAAAGCCAAGATCGACGCCGTGTTCGGGGCCGATACGGCCGTTACCAACACAGCCGCCTAGTCACGCCCCTGGGCTTCTTGCCGGCGCTCACGAAGATATCGTGCAGCGCGGCGCGATCCGGATGCGCATCGCGACCGCCGAGCTCCTCGGCGTGAATTCCGCCGGTCACGAAGAGGAAATCGACGCCGAACGCGTGCGCACCTTTGAGGTCGGTGCGCACCGAGTCGCCGATCGCAAGGATGCGCTCGGCTGCGACTGGCTGGTCGCGCAGCGCCTGGGCCTTGCGCAGCGCCTGGTCGTAGATCGGCCGATATGGCTTGCCGGCATAGATGACCTCGCCGCCCATGGTGCCGTAGAGATCGGCGATGGCGCCCGCGCAATAGACGAGCTTGTCTCCGCGCTCGACCACGACATCCGGATTGCCGCAGACCATGAGTAGCTGCCGCGTACGCATCGTCTCCAGCATCGGGCGGTAGTCGTCCGCGGTCTGGGTCTCGTCGTCATAAAGGCCGGTGCAGATGACGTAGTCGGCCTCGGCGAGCGGCGCAAAGCGCAGATTGAGACCGTCGAAGATCGAAACGTCGCGCTCCGGGCCTAAGTGAAACACGTTCTGGCCCGGGTGATCCTTGATGACCGCACGGGACACATCGCCCGATGACACGATGTCGTCGAAGGCATCGCGCGGCACGCCGATGCGGCCGATCTGCCGGATCACGGCCTCCCCCGCGCGCGGCGCATTGGTGATCAGGATCACCGTGCCGCCACCCTCGCGAAAACGCCTGAGTGCGTCGCAGGCCGGCGGAAACGCGGCCACGCCGTTGTGCACCACGCCCCAGACGTCGGAGAGCACCAGATCGTAATTCGGTGCCAGCGCCGAGAAATGCTCGAAGAAATGCGGGAATTCGACGTTCATGGGAAACCGCTAGCAACCGCCGGCGGACAAGGCAAATCGCTGCGAGCTTAGACCGTTTGTGGGGCCGGCTCGGCCGAGGAGGACGCGCCCGCGAGCGCTTCGGCGCGCACCGGCCGCGGCGGCGAGAACAGGAAACCCTGGCCGAATTTCACATCGTAGTCGAGGAGGTCGACCACCGTGCTTTCGCCTTCGATGCGCTCGGCGATGAGTTCGATGGACGAGCGCGCGAGCAGGTCTGCAAGGTCGGCGGGATGGATGTCGCTCTGCCCGGCATTGGCGCGATTGAGCAGGAGCTTTGCCGGCACCTTCATGAAACGGAAGCCGCGCTCGAACATGTCGCGCGGCTCGATGCGCAGATCGGTGACATGGTCCAGTGAGAAACGGAAGCCGCGATCGGCGAGCGCCGCCAGACTTTCATTCTCGATCGGGCCGAACGAGCGCAGCGCGCTCTGCCGGAATTCGAAAACGAGCGACGGCGCCAGCGCTTTGTTGGCTTCCATGAATTCGAGCACTTGCTGGAAGTACGTGGTGTCGGACAACGTGGCGGCGCTGACATTGCAGAACAGTCCGACGTCGCGGTTCTTTAGCAGCAGCCGGCGCACCACCTGCACGCAGCGGAAAAGGAGGATGTTGTCGATCTTGGGAAGCAGTCCGCCGCTCTCTGCATAGTCGATGAAATCGTCGGCGGCGAGGATATCGCCGTTTTCCGTACGCAGCCGCGACACGGCCTCGTAATAACGCACCTTGCGCTGCGGCAGCGTGACGATCGGCTGCAGATAGAGGTCAATGCGATTGCCTTCGACCGCGGCGCTGATGGTACGCACGATGCCGTCCCGACCCAGGCTACGGAATTCGGTGCTGGCCGGCGTGTAGAACTTCGCATCCGGCTCGCCCAATTCGGCCTTGTCCGCGATGACGGCCGGCGCCTCGGGGTCCGTCTCCGTCGGTGCGGTCTCCGGTGAAACAGAGCCGCGGCCGCGCAGCTCGGTCTCGTGCGCTGCGACGCTCTCGGCGAGCTGCTTGACCAGCCCGCCCAGCTCGCCGATCTCGGCAGCCAGCGGATCGACGGCGCCGCGCGCCTTGTTCACGGTCGTATCGACACGGCTCTCCATGACATTGAGCCGGCGGCCGATCTCGGCCACCTGGCGGGCGAGGTCCGCGGTTCCGCGCGAGAGATCAGCGATCTGATCGCCGACGTCCGACCGATCCCGCAACCGATTGGCGATGGTGTTATAGAGCGCCAGCCCGACGAACAGCGTCAGCGCGACGATCGCCGCCGGCAGCGGCGGAATGCCGGCACCCAGATAAAGCGCGGCCCCGATGGACGCGGAAATGAGCACCATGCAGATCGCGACGAACACGGCGCTGATGCGGGTCATCGAGCCTTCCCTTACCCCCGAAGTCACGATCGTGGGAGTGATTCGCGACGTTCAGGCACAATGTCCATGAGGGCCCGTGCCTGCGCAACGCCTAAGTCCTGCTATGGTAACGGTCATCCGCCATTTTGTTGAAATTCAGGTTCCGCCTCGCCCATGCTGCAGGTCCGAAAACCTACCCTCGCCTCGCGCATCTCCGATGAGCCGCTGCGCGTTTTTCTCGCGTTCCTAGCGGTGCATGCGCTGGTCTGGACCGCGTTGCCGACACTGCTTTATCCGAACCTGCCGCTCGACCTCATCGAGGCGCTCACCTACGGCCGTGAATGGCAGCTCGGCTACGACAAGTTGCCGCCACTGCCGTGGTGGCTGGTCGAGATCACCTACCGCACCATCGGCCACGACGTCGGCTATTACCTCCTGGCGCAAATCGCGGTCACCGTCGCCTTCGCGTTTGTGTTCGCCACCGCTCGCCCGATCGTCGGCACTCTGGGCGCGCTGATCGGCGTCCTGATCCTCGACGGCTTCCACTATGTCAACTTCACCGCGGCCAAGTTCAACCACGACGTCATCCAGTTGCCGTTCTGGGCAATGGCCGGCTTTGCCTATCATCGGGCGCTGCGCGGCGGCGCAATCAAGCATTGGGCGCTGCTCGGGCTCGGGCTCGGCTGCGCGCTGTGGGCGAAATACTTCGTGGTCGTGCTGGCGGCGCCGCTCGCGCTGTTCATGCTCGTCGATCGCAATGCGCGCCGGCATTTCGCGACGCCCGGACCTTACGTAGCCGCCGCTGTCGCGCTGCTGATTGCGGCGCCGCATGTGGTGTGGCTCGTGCAGACCGATTTCCTGCCCTTCGCTTACGTCGAAGCACGCGCCGCGCCGTCGCACGGCGCCATTCTCTATCTCTGGCATCCGATCCAGTTTGCGATCGGCCAATTGTTCTTCGGCTTTCCCGCGCTGTTGATCGCCGCCCCGCTGTTCCTCCCGCGCCGGCAGACGGACGCGACGCCGGCGGCCGA
This sequence comes from Pseudolabrys sp., assembly GCA_035651015.1. Classification (GTDB taxonomy): domain Bacteria; phylum Pseudomonadota; class Alphaproteobacteria; order Rhizobiales; family Xanthobacteraceae; genus Pseudolabrys. The sequence continues at coordinate 85,570 of DASRGN010000031.1, forward strand.
CGCCTTCGATCGCCGGATCGTCACCGTGCTGGCTTTCGGGCCGGCCGTGGCGGTGCTCGCACTGACGCTCGTCACCGGTCGCGGCACCATTGCCATGTGGGGCTATCCGCTCTGGCTGTTCTTCGGCGTTTTCCTGGTGATGATCGCGCGCATGATCGACGAAGCGCGGCTGTTGCGCATTGTCGTCAGCTGGGCGCTAGTGTTCTGCGTGCTCGCGCTCGCCTTCATCGGCAGCTACGCTATCATGCCCTATTACGATCACCGCTATCGCGCGGTGTTTTTCCCCGGCGACCGTTTTGCGCATGAGCTCGCGCAGCGCTATCGCGCCGCGACCGGGCAGCCGCTGACTTACGTCATCAGCTCGATGTGGGAAGGCGGCAACGTCGCCCACTACGCGAGCGAGCACCCGCGCGTGTTGATCGACGGCAAGCCCGAGCGCACGCCCTGGATCTCGCTCGCCGATCTCAAGGCCAAGGGCGCCCTGGTGGTGTGGACCGACGGCGACCTGCGCACCGTACCGCCGCAATATCAGGCGATCGCCAAGGACGCGCAGGTGCAGGAGCCGTTCCTGCTGCCGTTCCGCCGCGCCGGCGGAACGCTCAATGTCGGCTGGGCGATCCTACCGGCGAAGCCTTAAGCAACCGCTTTGATCACCTTCGTAAGCTTGTCGAAGATCTCGTCGATCTGCGCCTCGGTGACGATCAGCGGCGGCGTCAACGCGAGCGTATCGCCGACCGCGCGCAGCATCAGCCCCTCGTTATGGAACGCCAGCTCGAGCGCGTCATAGCCGCGCCGCCCCACCGCATCCGGCTTCGAGGCGAGATCGATGCCGACCGCAATGCCGATCGGGCGGATGTCGAGCACATTAGGCAGGCCTTTGACCCGCTGCGTCGCTTCGTACCAGTAAGGTTCGATCTTCTTCGCCCGCTCGAACAGTCCTTCCTGACGGTACAGATCGAGTGTCGCGAGACCCGCGGCGCAGGCGAGCGGATGGCCGGAATACGTATAGCCGTGGAACAGCTCCACCGCGTGCTCGGGTCCCTGCATGAAGGTGTCGTAGATGCCTTTGCGCACCAGCGCGCCGCCCATCGGCACGGAGCCCGAGGTGATACCCTTGGCGAAGGTGATGATGTCAGGGATGACGCCGTAACGTTCGGCTGCGAATGCTGCGCCGAGGCGGCCGAAGCCGGTGATCACCTCGTCGAAGATGAGCAGGATGCCGTATTTGTCGCAGATCGCACGCAACCGCTGCAGATAGCCTTTCGGCGGCGCCAGCACGCCAGTCGAGCACGCCACCGGCTCGACAATCACCGCGGCGACGGTCGATGCGTCGTGGAGCGCGACGATGCGCTCGAGCTCATCGGCGAGATGCGCGCCCCAATCCGGCTCGCCCTTGCTGAATGCCTGGTGCTCGCGATTGTAGGTGTGCGGCAGATGGTCGACGCCGGCGAGCAGCGTGCCGAAAATTTTCCGGTTGCTGACGATGCCGCCGACGGAAATACCACCAAAGCCGACGCCGTGATAGCCGCGCTCGCGGCCGATCAATCGCGTGCGCCCGCCCTGTCCGCGGATATTGTGATAGGCGAGCGCGATCTTGAGCGCCGTATCGACGGCCTCCGATCCGGAATTGCAGAAGAACACGTGATCGAGATCGCCCGGCGCGAGCGCTGCGATCCGGTTGGCGAGCTCGAAGACCTTGCCGTGGCCGAACTGGAAGGCCGGCGCGTAATCGAGCTCTTCCGCTTGCTGCTTGATCGCGGCGACGATCGGGTCGCGATTGTGCCCGGCATTGGTGCACCAGAGCCCGGCAGCCCCGTCGAGCACCGCGCGCCCGTCAGGCGTGTAGTAATGCATATCCTTGGCACGGGCGATGAAGCGGGGCCGCTTCTTGAATGCCCGGTTCGCGGTGAACGGCATCCAAAACGGCTCAAGATCATTGGGGACGGGGACGGTCGAGGCTTTGGCGAGGGACATGGGGCAAACTCCTTGCAGAGGCTTGTAGCACGCCGCTGGCGGCCACGCTTGCCGCTTATGGGCACGGCTGCTACCAACCGCCGAATTCTCCTGAACCGTCGATTCCAATGGCCGAAAAGCCCAGCAAATTGAAGGCGCGTCTGCCGCGCGGATTGTCCGACCGAACGCCGTCCGAGATCGTGGCGACGCGGGAGATGCTGGAGAAAATCCGCCGCGTCTACGAGCTCTACGGCTTCGAGCCGATGGAGACGCCGGCCTTCGAATATACCGACGCGCTCGGCAAGTTTCTGCCCGACCAGGACCGGCCCAATGAGGGCGTGTTCTCGTTCCAGGATGACGACGAGCAGTGGCTGTCGCTGCGCTATGACCTCACCGCGCCGCTGGCGCGCTACGTGGCGGAGCATTTCGACGCGCTGCCGAAGCCCTTCCGCAGCTACCGTTTCGGCTGGGTGTTTCGCAACGAGAAGCCGGGCCCTGGACGCTTCCGCCAGTTCATGCAGTTCGATGCCGACACTGTCGGCTCGGCCTCGCCGGCGGCGGACGCGGAAATGTGCATGCTCGCCGCCGACACGATGGAAGCGCTGGGCATTCCGCGTGGCTCCTATGTGGTGAAGGTCAACAACCGCAAAGTGCTCGACGGCATTCTCGATTCAATCGGGCTTGCCGGCGACGCCAATGCCGGCAAGCGTCTGATCGTGCTGCGCGCGATCGATAAGCTCGATCGCCTCGGCGCCGACGGCGTTCGCGCGCTGCTCGGCAAAGGCCGCAAGGACGAAAGCGGGGATTTCACCAAAGGCGCCGAGTTGTCGGAAAGCGCTATCGATGCGGTGCTCAGCTTCCTTTCGACGTCGGCCGACAATGAGAGCAATCCATTCGCGCGCCTGGAGGCTCTGGTTTCTGGCTCTAACAATGGCACCGAGGGCGTTGCCGAGTTGCGCACGATCTCCGAATTGATCGCGGCGAGCGGCTATGACGATGGCCGCGTGCGCATCGACACCTCGGTGGTGCGCGGCCTCGAGTACTACACCGGCCCGGTCTACGAGACCGAGCTCACCTTCGAAATCAGGGACGACGGCGGGCGCCCGGTGCGCTTCGGCTCGGTCTCCGGCGGCGGCCGCTATGACGGCCTCGTCGCCCGTTTCCGCGGCGAGCCGGTTCCGGCGACCGGCTTCTCCATCGGTGTGTCGCGGCTGCTCGCGGCCCTGACGCATCTGGGCAAGCTCGACGGCAAGGCCGAAGCCGGCCCGGTGGTCGTCACCGTGTTCGACCAGGACCGTCTCGCCGACTATCAGGGCATGGTGACGCAGCTGCGCGCCGCCGGAATTCGGGCCGAGCTCTATCTCGGCTCGGGCAAGTTCGGCGCGCAGATGAAATATGCCGACAAGCGCGGCGCCTCCTGCGTGGTCATTCAGGGCTCCGACGAGAAGTCCAAGAACGAAATCGTCGTGAAAGACCTGGTCGTCGGCGCCGAGCTCGCGAAACTCGAGAAGGGCCGCGAAGAGCATCTGCAAAAGCAGGCGCAAGCGCAGATCACGGTCCCCGAAGGCAAACTGGTCGACGCCGTGCGCGAAGTTTTGGCGCGTCGCCGCTGAGCGCTCGTCGCCGCGCGGCAATCAAGTCTTCACCGCAATCCACAATCTTTTTCGGGCCAGCGCGGAACGATCCGCATGGTCGCAGATTGGCTGTACGCGAATCCCACATATCAACAACGATCGGGGAGTTCGCCTTGCCGTCCCGTTGGACCGATCCTGTTCCACAAGCCCTGCAACGGCACACCGGATGCCAGTTGCGCCTGCGCGTCGCGGCCGAACCTGCACCGCCGCTGGCGCCGCCGCAACGCGCTGAACAGACGCATCAGACGGACAGCAAGCCGGCCGACGATGCTCCGCAGACTTCAGGATTAATGGCGCGCTAGACGGCGACGAGGTTGCCGGCCCAGGGCGAGTCCGCGTTCGTATCTAGATGCAGATCGATCGCATGGCCGAGCATCTGCTCGGCCGCGTCGAAGCTGTCGATCATCGAGCAGAACCGCACCACCCGTCGGTTGCGGAAATGCACCAGATGCGACACGCGGTAGCTGATGCTGCGACTCGTGGGACGAAACACCGCCCACAGCCGGCCGAAGGCGGCCGCCCGGTCGCCATCGATCAGCAGCTCCTCCACGTTGAAGCCGGTGATGTCGAGCACCTCCGGCACAGCGCGGCGGAAGAAGTCCATGACCGCGGCCTTACCACGCCGCTGCCCGCAAAAATGAATGACGTCGATGGGCCCGACGACGGACCAGTCAACCTCGTCATCGAGATAGGTCTCGAGGACCTCGAGGTCGCGCTTGGCGTAAGCCGCGTAGAAATCCTCAACGAGACGGCGCGGTGTCGGAGTCGTCGTGGTCATGAAAGGTCCTTACCCCGCTCTACTAACGCCGGTTGTATTGAAAATCTCTTACCTTCAATGAGTTATGGATTATTCCAGGGCGCAAAGGTTGCAATGCGCGCGTGCCGCGCATTGGCAAATCCGTTAACGACTACAAGGATTTGGCCGCATGGCCGTTAAGGGCGGCCGTGGAAGGGCGTCGAATCCTTAAGGTCGGCGTGCTACAGCGCGGGAAAAATACAGGGTGTCTTGCGTCGAAAGCCGGACATGGATGCCGTTGTGACCAGTATGGCGAAGGAGCCGGATGCGCGGGCGGAGGCGCTCGTCGCCTCCTATGAACGCGCCGGCTATCGCCGGACCGCGCCGGCCATCCTGCAGCCCGCCGAACCGTTTCTTGACCTCTCGGGCGAGGACATCCGCAAGCGCATGTTCCTCACGAGCGCGCCGGGCGGCGAGGAATTCTGCCTGCGGCCCGATCTCACCATTCCGGTCTCGCGCGACTATCTCGCCTCGCCGAGTGCGGGAAAACCGGAAAGCTTCTGCTATCTCGCGCCGGTCTTCCGGCATCGCCAGGATGGGCCGGCTGAGTTCCTGCAGGCCGGTATCGAATCCTTCGGCCGCGCCGACAAGGCGGCGGCCGACGCGGAGATGCTCGCGCTCGCGCTCGAGGCCACCGGGCATTACGGCCTCGCCGCCCCGCAAATTCAGATCGGCGACGTCGCGCTGTTCTCCGCGCTCATCGCCGCGCTCGAGCTGGCGCCGGCCTGGAAGCGGCGGCTGATCAAGGACTTCAACCGCAAGAGCAATCTCGCGCAGGACCTCGACCGGCTGGTGCTCGGCACCACCAACGGGCAGCAGGAGTATCAGGGCGTGCTTGCCGCGCTCGCCGGCTCCGACCCAAAAGGCGCGCACGCGCTGGTCACCGACCTTCTTTCCATCGCCGGCATCACGGCGGTGGGCGGCCGCTCCGTCGGCGAGATTGCTGAGCGCTTTCTCGAACAGGCCGCCCTCGGCGCCGGCAACAAACTGCCGCGCGAGCAGCGCGCGCTGATCGAGCGCTTCCTCGCTGTTTCCGGTGATCCGGATGAAGCCGCCGCGGAGTTGCGCGCGCTGGCCGACGAAGCCAAGATCGCGCTCACGCCGATGCTCGATCTTTTCGAGAGTCGCACCGGCTTCCTCGCCGCGCGCGGCATCGATGTGCGCAGCATCCGATTTTCCACGGCTTTCGGCCGCGGTTTCGACTACTACACCGGCTTCGTCTTCGAGCTGTCGGCCGCGCCGTCCGGCAGCGACCAGCTCGTCTCCGGCGGGCGCTACGACGGCCTGCTGACGCGGCTCGGCGCTTCCGAGCCGATCTCTGCGGTCGGCTTCGCGGTATGGATAGAGCGCCTGGTGGCGCTGGGAGGCGCGGCATGAGCGCGCCCCTCGTCCTCGCCGTGCCGGCCAAGGGCCGGCTGCAGGAAAATGCAGAAGCCTTCTTCGCCCGCGCCGGCCTGCCGCTGATCAAGCCGCGCGGCGCTCGTGACTATCGCGGCGCCATCGCCGGGCTCGACGGCGTCGAGGTCGCCTATCTCTCCGCCTCGGAAATCACCCAGCAACTCGCGCAAGGCGGCGCGCATCTCGGCGTCACCGGCGAAGACCTGGTGCGCGAGATGATCCCCGATGCCGATAAGCGCGTCGTGCTGGTCACGGGCTTGGGATTCGGATTTGCCAATGTCGTAGTCGCGGTGCCGCAGGCCTGGATCGACGTGCGCAACATGGCCGATCTCGACGATGTCGCCACTGCGTTCCGTCATCACCATGACCGCAAAATGCGGGTGGCGACGAAATATGTGAACCTGACGCGCGACTACTTCGCCGCGCAGGGCGTCGTCGACTATCGCATCGTCGAGAGCTCGGGCGCGACCGAAGGCGCGCCGGCAGCCGGCACCGCGGAACTCATCGTCGATATCACCACCACCGGCGCGACGCTCGCCGCCAATGCGCTCAAGATCGTCGACGACGGGGTGATCCTGCGCTCGCAGGCCAATCTGGTCGCTTCGCGGGCCGCGACGTGGGGCGCAGCCGAACGCGAGGTCGCGCGCGTCATCCTCGACCGCATTGCGGCGCAGGCGCGCGCCCGCGCTTTCCGCGAGGTGCGCAGCCGCTTCCCCGGCTGCGACGAAGCGATCGTTTCCGCCGCCAAGCAGCGCTTCGGTATCGAGACGCCGTTCGGCGGCCCGACCTCCTCGGGGATGCTGACCCTGCACTGCCCGCCCGACCAGGTCTACGAGCTCACCAGCTTCCTGCGCGACAGAGGTGCTCAAGCAGTCTCGGTGGCCGACCTGGGCTACGTGTTCTCCCGCGACAATCCGCTCTACGCCAAGCTCGAAGCCGGGCTGGCGTAAGCCTGCCGTTCACAGCGCCGCGTAGTCGATCGGCTTGTGGCGGTCGAGCGTGCGCTCGATCTTCGGCAGCGGATATTTCAGTCCGGTGGCGCAGTTGAACAGCACGGCGCGCTCATCCTTGCGCACACGGCCGTCGGCCAGCGCCTGCTTGTAGGCGGCATAGGTCGCCGCACCCTCCGGACACAGCAACAGGCCTTCGGTGCGCGAGACCTCATCGAGCGCCGCGGTAATCTTCTCGTCGCTCACCGCGATCGCAAACCCGTTGCTCTCCCGCACCGCGCGCAGGATGAGGAAGTCGCCGATCGCCTGCGGCACGCGAATGCCCGAAGCGATGGTGTGCGCATTCTCGAAGCGCGGCGCGTGCTCTTCTCCCGCCTCATAAGCGCGCACCATGGGCGCGCAGCCTTCAGCCTGCACCGCGACCATGCGCGGGCGCCGCTTGCCGATGAAGCCGATGGCCTCGAGCTCGGCAAAGGCCTTCCACATGCCGATCAGCCCGGTGCCGCCGCCGGTCGGATAGAAGATAACGTCGGGCACATGCCAGCCGAGTTGCTCGACCAACTCGAGGCCCATCGTCTTCTTGCCCTCGATGCGATACGGCTCCTTGAGCGTCGAAGTATCGAACCAGCCGACCTTGGCCTTGCCCTCGCCGACGATCTTGCCGCAATCGTCGATCAGCCCGTTGACGCGATAGACCGTCGCACCCTGCAGTGCGATCTCGCTGACATTCACCTCGGGCGTGTCTTCCGGGCAGAAGATCGTGGTCTTGATGCCGGCGCGGGTGGCATAGGCCGCGAGCGCGGCCCCGGCATTGCCGTTGGTCGGCATCGCCATGTGCTTGATGCCGAGCGCCTTCGCCATCGACACCGCCATGACCAAGCCGCGCGCCTTGAACGAGCCAGTCGGCAGACGGCCCTCGTCCTTGACCAGGATCTCACCGGCGCCCAGCTTGGCTGCAATCTTCGGGATCGTGATCAGCGGCGTCACCACTTCGCCGAGACTGACGATGTCCTCGACGCGGCGCACGGGCAGCAGTTCGCGATAGCGCCACAAATCGGCCGGACGGCGCGCCAGCGCCTCCTTGCTGAGCGCCTTCTTCACGCCGGCGAGATCATAGCGCACCAGCAGCGGCTTTCCGGCGCGCGAGAGGTTATGCACCTCGTCGGCCGCGTGCCGCTCGCCCGTATAGGCGCATTCGAGATGAGTGACGAAGGTGGGGCGTTGGGTCGTCAGGTTTTCATCGTGCAGCACGGCAGTCCTCTTCGACAAGCGTCAGCGGGCATCGCCGCGCGGACGAAAGACAACAAAGTGCGAGAGCGAGAAGTTCACCGCGAAGCTGGCGGCGATGGCCGCGATCTTTGCAGCCCAAGCGGGGACGTTCAGGAGTTCGACCAGGCACCAGACCGTAATGGTGTTGGCCAGAAACCCGCCGACTTGCGACAGAGCGAAGCCGAAATAGCCTTTTGGCGTGAGCCTGCGGCCGGACTCGTGAGCAAACGTGATCATCGAGTTCAAGACATACGAGCCCGAGACAGCGATGATCCATGCCAGTGTATTGGCCGCGACGATTGGCAAGACTAGAAAGTAGTAGGCGAAAGAAAACACCGCGAAGTCGACGGCCGAGTTGAGCACGCCCACCATGGCAAAGCTCAGCGCCTTGAGCGCAATGGCGCGCTCGTGCCAGGCGATCTTCAGGCGCTCGATGAGGGATTTCACCGCGGCAGGCATCATGGTCGCGAGCGCTTAGCACGTTCGCAGCCGCCCGCCGAGCCCTCCTGTCCGGCCCATGGGAAAGGGCTGCTCGGGGCGACATAATCGATAGGCTGGGCTATAGATCGCGGTTGAAAGGACCAATAGGACCGCTCGATGGCGACAGCGACCAATCCCCGTTCCGGACGCGCCACGGAGACTGGCCTCTCCATCGTCGTTCCGGTCTTCAACGAGGCCACAGGCCTGCCGGCCCTGCATGCGCGCATCGCCGAGATCGCCGCAAAGCTCAAGGGCGAGCGCGGGCTGCGTTGCGAGGTGGTCTACGTCAACGACGGCAGCCGCGACACCACCGGCGAGGTCGCGCGCGAGCTGCCCGCGGGCCCGCTCGACGTGCAGGTGGTCTCGCTCTCGCGCAATTTCGGCAAGGAAGCAGCGCTCCTCGCCGGGCTCGATCATGCCCGGCTCGGCGCCGTGATGTTCATGGACGGCGACGGCCAACATCCGCCGGCGCTGATCGAGACGCTGGTCGGGCGCTGGCTCGATGATGGTTATGACGTGGTCTACACCGCGAAGGCGCACCGCGCCAACGAGCCGGCGCTGCGCCGCACGGGCGTGCGTTGGTTCTACTCGTTGATCAATTGGGGCACGCGCGCGCCAATTCCCGAAGACGCCGGCGACTTCCGCCTGCTTTCGCCGCGGGCCGCCCAGGCGCTCCGACAATTGCCGGAGCGCAGCCGCTTCTTCAAAGGCCTTTCGAGCTGGATCGGCTTTCGCCAGATCCGCGTCGACTACGAGCCGGCGGCGCGTATGCATGGCAGCACCACCTGGAACCTTTGGACGCTGATCGGGCTATCAGTCGAGGGCCTCACCTCGTTCTCGGTGGCGCCGCTGCGCCTCGCGAGCCTGCTCGGCGCCGCGCTTGCGGCCACTGCACTCTTGTTCGGCTTTTGGATTCTGCTCGAGACTGTGATCCGCGGCAAAGACGTTCCCGGCTATCCCTCACTGGTCATTGGCATGATGGTGCTCGGCGGGGTGCAGCTTCTGATGATCGGCATTCTCGGCGAATACATCGGCAAGATGCTCAATGAGGTGAAGGCGCGCCCGGTCTATTTCGTCGCCGAGCACAGCGTGAAGACCGCCGACGACAGTGCGCGCGGCGAGACCTCCTCGCGCGCGGCGGAGTAAGCGTGGCCAAACACATCTGGCTCTGCGCCGACGACTACGGCATCTCGCCTTCGGTGAACGCCGCGATCCGTGATCTCATCGTCCGCGGCCGGCTGAACGCCACCTCCGTCATGATGGTGACGCCAAGCCTCAATGCAGCCGAAACGTCTGCACTCAAAGAGCTCAACGCCTCCGGAAAACGCGTCGCAATCGGTCTGCATGTGACGCTCACCGCGCCCTTTCGCCCGCTGAGCACCGGCTTCCATCCGCTGGAGCACGGGCGCTTCCTGCCACTGCCGCAGCTCTTCCGCAGCGCGGTCTTCCGACGACAGCAGCCCGACCTTTTGAAGGCAGAGGTGGTGCATCAGCTGCAGGCTTTCATCGCCGCGTTTGGCGAGCCGCCGGATTTCATCGATGGACACCAGCACGTACAGCTCGCGCCGCAGGTTCGCGACGCGGTGATCGAGGTGGCGGCGCAACTCGCGCCCCGAGCTTGGGTGCGACAATGTGGCCGCGTGCGCACACGGCTTTCCGATCCCAAAGGCTTGGTGCTCGACTTCCTCAGCGGCGGCTTTCGTGCCCGCGCGGCCAGGGGCGGCGTCCGCACCAATCCCGCCTTCGCCGGCACCTATGATTTTCGTCCCGGCGCCGATTTCGCGGCGCTGTTTCCGGGCTTTCTCGACGCGTTGCCGGCAGACGGATTGGTCATGTGCCATCCGGGCTTTGTCGATGCGGAGCTCGAGCGGCTCGACCCACTGACCACGCTGCGCGAGAAGGAATATGCCTATCTCGCAGGCGATGCGTTCCCGGCGCTGCTCGCCGATCGTGGCCTAAGCTTGACATAGGCTGGTTACAAGACCGCTGGAATATTTTGCCGCGGCCGTTCCCGGCGGCTTTGCCGTTCCTACATAACGTCCGAGACCAGGGAGGATGACAATGACCCCTCAGGAACGTGCGCTCATTGCCGATCTGTTTGAACGGCTGAGCAAGCTCGAGAATGCGCCGCGCGATACCGACGCCGAACGCGCCATTAGCGAGGGCCTAGCCAAGGCCCCGGGCGCCATCTATCCGCTGGTGCAGACCGTGCTGGTGCAAGACGAAGCGCTCAAGCGCGCCAATGCCCGTATCCAGGAGCTCGAAGGCGGCGGACAGCCGCAGGAGCAAGCCGGCTTCCTCGACACCATGCGCAACTCGCTGTTCGGCGGCGGCAGTGCAGCGCCACGCGGCTCGGTCCCGAGCGTACATCCGGGCGCAACGCAACCAGATCCACGTTGGAATGCCGGCGCCGCGCCCACACAGGCGCCGGTGGCTGCCCCGATGGGCGCATCATTCGGTCAGGGCGGTTCGTTCCTCGGGACCGCGGCGGCCGCCGCGGCCGGCATGATCGGCGGCTCGCTGCTGCTCGATGGCATCCGCGGCATGTTCGGCCATCATGGGAATGCCTTTGCCGCTTACGATTCCGGCTCGCCGTGGAGCAACGCGGATGTGAGCAGCGCATCCGGCAGCGATCTCGCTCGCGATGCCGGGCTCAACGAGATCGGTCGCGGTGGATTCGGTTCGGCAGATGATCAGCGGGCCGGGCTCATCGACAGCGACGACACCGGCGATGATGGTAGCTTCGCCGATAATTCCGATTTCGGCGGCTCCGACGACGGCGGTGGCGGCGTTGACGTCTGATCGCGCGGGGATCGCGGCTCGCGCTGGCGAGCCAAAAGCGAGCGGCCAGCGCGAGCATTAACAAATAGCCGCGCCAGACCCTCGCTTCGCTCGGCGGCGCGGCGTTACATCACGATAACTTTTGTGCCGACCTTCACGCGCCCATAAAGATCGATGACGTCTTCGTTGCGCATGCGGATGCAGCCGGATGACACGTTCTGCCCGATGGTCCACGGCTCGTTGGAGCCGTGGATGCGATAGAGCGTCGAGCCGAGATAAAGCGCGCGGGCGCCGAGCGGATTGTTCGGACCGCCCTCCATCACGTGCGGTAAATAGGGCTGGCGTTGCAGCATCTCATCTGGCGGACGCCATTCCGGCCATTCGCGCTTGGCGGTGACCGTGTGCTCGCCTGACCAGGTGAAGCCGGGACGGCCGACGCCGACTCCATAGCGCCGCGCTTTGCCGTCAGCCTCCACAAGATAGAGGAAATGATTGGGCGTATCGATCACGATCGTGCCCGCCGCTTCCTTGCTGTGATACTCGACTTCTTGCGGCAGAAAACGCGGATCCATGGCGCGGCGCACCGGACCGGGATCGACATAGGTCTGCGAGCTGGGATCGCTATTGGCGTAGATCGCGACCGGCGGCTGCGCCGGCGATTGCTGCACCAGCGGCGCCACCGATTGCGGCTGCGGCCCGCGATCGCCGAACAGGAACTCGATGAAGCCACCGCCAAGATCCGGACGCTGCCGTTGTGGCTCGACCGGCACCACGACGACCGGCCGTGCATAGCCGCCGGGCTGCATCGGCTGCTGCGCCAAGGCTGGCGCGCCGCCGAGCGCGAGAAGAGCAAGACCAAAAGGAATCGAACGCTGCATCGAAGCACCCACGACGCCATACACAACAAGCGGCGGAAGGCCGCATCGCAGCAAGTACAGATTGAAAGACAGACTGTTTGGTAAACACACGCGAAGGCGGCGCTCTGCGCGGCGTGAACCTCGACTTAAGCTTTATATTGCGTAAAGCGCGACGCATCATGGTAAACGCCGCGTTGCTGCGTCTGCCGAAACGCCGCGTTAAGCGTGGCTCGTTACAATACATGGAGATTTTCATCGCGAGGGTCGGCCCGGTGCAGCGCAAGCGTTTTCGGATCGAGCAGATGATGCCGCGCGCGAGCCTGAGGCAAAGCGCAGCTGCTCCGGAGAGCGGCCCGAGCTACGCCGAGCTCCTTGCCGAAATCAAATCGCTACGCAGCGCGATGGGCACGCGCAGCGAACGGAGCAATCCGGAGATCAGCGCGCTCAAGCAGGAGCTCGAGCTGATGTACGAGGCGATCAGCCGCACCAAGCGCGAGCTGGCGTCACTGCAGGCGAGCGAAGCGGATCACGCGGGCGTTGCGCGCGCCAGTCTCGAGCTCGACGCAGTCGTCGGCTCAACCGAGAGCGCGACGCAGAACATCCTGCACGCAGCGGAAGAGATCGAAGAGATGGCGAAGACCCTCTCCGCCTCGGTCAAGAGCGAGCAGGACCAGGCGTTGGCGCAGGACATCCAGGACCAGGTGGTGCGGCTCTACGAAGCCTGCAACTTCCAAGACCTCGCCGGCCAGCGTATCGCCAAGGTGACGGCGACGTTGAAATTCATCGAGCAGCATATCGTGCGCATGATGGAGATCTGGGGCGATCTCGACCGCAACGCGAACGCGCCGGCCGTCGCGGCCAACCGACTGATCAATGGGCCGCGGCTCGAAAGCGACGTGGGCCACGCCTCGCAGCAAGACATCGACCGCATGTTCAACTAACGGCCGCGCGGCCCAAGCGCGGCTGCGGCGGAAAAACCGAATAGCTAAACCGGTACGACCAGCTCGCGCGGACAGTTCGCGGTCCAGTTCTCCACGCCGTCAGCCTTGACCAGGAACGTATCCTCGGTGTGGTGGCGCACACCGTCGTGGTAGTAGCTGTATTCGATGCAGATCACCGTGTTCGCCTCGAGCACGGTCTTATTGACGGCATTCATGCGCGGCTGCTCGTGCGGATTGAGTCCGAGCCCGTGGGCGACGAACTCACGTGGGAAATTCTTCAGATATTTGCTGATGTGCTGATAACCGCGTTCGAAGCATTCACCACCGGTGACGCCAGGCTTGAGCCAGGCGCCGAGCTCGAGTTGCACCTCGTTGAGCCGTTTCCAGATTTCCTTGTGCCGGTCGCTCGTGTGACCGACGAAATAAGAACGCACGAAATCGCCTGGATAACCGCGATACATCGCGCCCATGTCGACCTTGACGAAATCGCCGGCCTTGATCGTGTGGCCGATAGGAAACGGGCTGTGCGCGGCAAACGAGGTCTTCGGGCCGCAGCCGACATTGATGAAATGAATCCCGTCGGCGCCGTCGGCGATCATGCGCGACAGGGCCGCGCGCGTCAGGTCTTCGTCGGTGTTGCCGGGCTTGATTGCGGCGCGGAAGCTTTCATGAGCACCGACCGTGAACTCGGTCGCGCGGCGCAGTCGCCGAATCTCCTCCGGGCTCTTCACCATCCGCACGATGTCCATGTCGAGCGCGACGTCGACGATGGTGTTGCCGGCAAGCATCTCATCGAGCTTCTGTCGGTAACCAGCGGTGAGGTTGTCGCCCTCGGTGCCGATCACCATCCCCTTGACCTTGCGCTCGTTGAGGATGTCGCGCGCGGCCTCGAAGAAGTCCTTGTAGAAATGCACGTCGAGATCGGTGAAGAACTCGGCCATCGCGTAGGCGCGCACGTCCTCGATCCAGGTCGAGTCGATGGCCAGATGGAGGTCAACCGCCGGCACCACGAAGGCCGGCTTGCGTGCCGGATCGCGGAAATAGAACACCGTGAATGGCCGGTAGCCGAGATTGCCGCCGTTGTGGAAGAACTCGCTGATGTATTTCGAGTTCTCGGTGCCGCGCAGGATCACGGCGTCGATCTTCTTGTGATCCATCATCGCCTGCAGGCGCTGCTCGTTGAAAATCACCGGCTGGCGCTTCATTGAAATATCTCTCCCGGACTTGCTCGTATGTTGGCTAGGCGTCATGCAGCGTCAGGCGCGGATGCCTGCGGATTTGATGATCGGCGCCCAGCGCACGATTTCATCGCGTAGGAATTTGCCGAGCGCCTCCGGCGGTCCACCGCCGGCCTCGAACGCCTGGGCTTCGAACGCGGCCGTCACTTCTTTCGTCTGCAGCAGCGCGACGCACTCGCTGTTGAGCCGATTGATGATATCGGCGGGCGTGCCGCCGGGCGCGAAGAAGGCCTGCCAGGAATCCACCACCACGCCCGGCACCACCTCGGCCATCGTCGGCAAATCGGGAAGGAACCGCGAGCGCTTGGAGGTCGAGACCGCGAGCGCGCGCAATTGACCGGCTTTGATCATGGCGATGGTCCCAGGCAGCGTGACAATGGTGGCGTCGATCTGCCCGGCCACCGCGTCGAGCACCGCCGGGCCAGCACCGCGATAGGGCACGTGCACGACCGGAATGCCGGCCTGCGCCAGTAGCGCACAAGCGAGGTGACCAGGGGCGCCATTGCCCGAGGAGCCGACGTTGAGCGTGTTGGGCTTGGCGCGCGCCAGCGCGACGAATTCGGCGAAGGTTTTCGCCGGCACGCGCGGGTTGACCGCGAGCACCTGCGATAAGGTTGCGATCATGATGATCGGCGCGAAATCCTTGATCGGATCGTAGCTCAGGTTCTCATAGATGCTGACATTCACCGCCAGCGGATCCGAGGCGACCATGATCGTGTAGCCATCGGGCGGCGCCTTGGCCACGATATCGAAGCCGATATTGCTGCCGCCGCCGCCACGGTTCTCGACGAAGAAGTTCTGCTTCAGTCGCTCACTCAAGCCGCGTCCGAACAGTCGCGCCAGGATGTCGAGGCTGCCGCCTGCCGCCGATGGGCAGAGGAATCGTACCGGTCGCGACGGCCACGTATCACCGCGCGCGATGTGTGGCAGCAACCCCGTTGCCAGGCTCGTTGCGGCAAGGCCGAGAACAGTTCGACGTCGCATGGATGGCGCCCCCTGCAGACCATTCCGGCCATGCCGATCTTAGGGGCGCGCCGCGCCAAGTAAATCGGCGGCAGTATCACGTCGCGAGATTCGACAGGCCGCCACTGCAACGCTGCCCGGCGTCGGAACTCCCGTTAGGCTTTGCCGCCACGCCGGCGCACCTCTTTGACGATGGCGCTGTTGTCGAGATCGGCCTCGCCGGCGGCGACGCAAGCCTCGAGGATTTCGGCATGCACCTGCAAGGTCGGCAGCGCCTGGCCGATGGCAGCCGCCTGGTCGAGCATCAGATGCGCGTCCTTGAGGGTCTGCCGCACACGTCCCTCGGGCGTGAAGTCGTGCGCGACCATCTTCGGTCCCTTGGTTTCCATCACCTGCGAATAGGAGGCCGATCCGCGCGCGACGGTGAGAAACTCCTTGGGATCGAGACCCAGCCGCTCGGCAAAAACGAGACCTTCGGCGAGCGCCAGGCGATTGAGACCGAGGATCAGATTGACCGCGAGCTTGGCACGGCCACCGTCGCCGATCTTGCCGATATGGAAACAGCGCACGAACAGCGCGCCGAGGATCGGCGCAACCTCGGTCATGATGGCCTTGTCGCCGCCGACCAGCGCCACGCCGTCGCCGCTGCGCACCTGGGCGCTCGTTCCCGAGACGGGCACTTCGAGGAAGCGGATGCCGCGTGGGATGACGCGTGCGGCAAGCGCCGCCAGCTGGTCGGGATCGCAGGTGCTCAAGCACAGCACGATGCGCCCTGAGCCTTCGCCCAGTGCAGGGAGAACTTGCTGCTCGATGACTTCCTCGACCTGATCGGTCGAGAACACGGCAATGAGGATTGCTTGCGCGCCCGCGACCGCTTCCTTGATGCTGTCGGCCGGGCGCCCGCTCAGCTCGGCGAGGCGCGAACGCCGCGCGGCATCGATGTCGAAGCCAGTCACGGCAAAGCCCGCGGCCAGGAGCCGCGTGGCGAACACCTCGCCCATGAGGCCCAGACCGACAATGGCAACGGGAGACGACATGGCTGCAGCCGCGCTCACTGCTCACCCATCTTCGCCTTTTCCGCCAGCGTCCCGAGCCGTGCGCGCTCCGCGGTGGTGAAGGCGACGAAATCGGCGATCGAGCCCTCCGCCGTCTCGATGCCGCTCGGGACGAGCTTGGCCTTGACCTCCTCGCTCTTCAGCGCCGCCTGCAGCTCGGCATTCATCCGCTCGATGATCGGCTTCGGTGTGTCGCGCGGCGCGTAAAGCCCGGCCCAGTGGCCGATGCGCACACCGGGATAGCCCTGCTCCGCCGTCGTGGGCAGCGACGGATAGGAGCTGATGCGCTTCTCATACGTCGTGGCGATCGCCTTCAGCGAGCCAGCCTTGATCTGCGGGATGACCACGATGCTCGCTTCCGAGGTCGCGGCGACGCTGTTGGAGAGCACCGCGTTCACGCCGTCGCTGCCGCTCCGATACGGCACGATGGTGATGGGAATGCCGGTAGCCTCTTTGATCATTTCAACCACGAAATGCGGGGTGCTGCCGCTGCCCGCGGTCGCCCAGGTGATGCCCTTGTCGCCCTGCGTCTTCGCCCAGGCGACGAACTCTTTCATGTTGCTCGCCGGAATGCTCGGATGCACGACGATGACCGAGGGCGCCACCGCGATCATGCCGACCGGCGTGAGCTCGGAATCGGTGTAAGGCAAATTCTTCAGCAGCATGCTGTTGGTGATGACCCCGGCGGCGCTGATCAAGAAGGTGTAGCCGTCAGGCTTCGCCTTGGCGACGACCGCCGTGCCGACTACGGCGCCCGCACCAGGTCTGTTCTCGATCACCACCGGCTGGCCGAGCCGCTTGCCGACGGCATCGGCCGCGACGCGCGCGATCAGGTCGTTGGCGCCACCGGGACCGAACGGCACGATCCAGCGGATCGGATGATCCGGCCATTCGGCGCGCGCGGGTGTCGCGGCGAGCGCGGCAATAAAGATCGAAACTGCGAGAGCTCCAAGGCGGCCAATCATCGTCACGTCCTCACTATTGATCAGGTGTCGCGTAGCGCCGCGCCAGCGCATCGTGGCCAGGCTTGTCGATCAGGCGCTGGCGCTCGGCAAAGCTCGCCACCAGTCCCTCGCCTTCACTGACCGAGCCGCGCTCGCGCAGCGCCGTGAGCACGGCCTGCATGCCCTTGATCGCGCCCTGCAATGCCACGTTGGCATAAAGCACGAGGCTGAAGCCCATCTCGGCAGCGGCGGCGCGATCGGTAATCGGCGTCTTGCCACCGATCACCATGTTGAGCATCTGCGGCACCGGCAAACGCTTTGGGATCTGCTTGAGCTCCTCGAGGCTGCGCGGCGCCTCGACGAAGGTGATATCGGCGCCAGCCTCGATATAGCGCGACGCGCGGTCGATCGCCTGCTCGAATCCTTCCGCCGCGCGTGCATCGGTGCGCGCGACGATGAGCACGCCGTCCTTGCGGGCGTCGACCGCCGCCTTCACCTTGTTGGCCATCTCCGCGGCGGAAATGATCTCCTGCCCGTCGAAATGCCCGCAGCGCTTCGGCGCCACCTGATCCTCGATCTGGATGGCGCTGGCGCCGGCACGCTCGAGCATGCGCACCGTGTGCCCGACATTGAGCGCATTGCCGAAGCCGGTGTCGGCATCGACGATGATCGGCAGGTTGGTGATGCCACGGATCGCCATCGTGTGATCGACGAGCTGGCTCAAGTCGACGAAGGCGAGATCAGGCAGCCCGAGATAGGTGTTGGTCAGCCCGGCGCCGGTGAGATACAGCGCCTTGAAGCCGAGATCGGCAATGATGCGCGCGGTGAGCGCATTGGCCGCGCCGGGAAGCAGAATGCCGCGTTCGGCCGCCAGCAGGCCGCGCAGCGTTTCAATATGCTCTTGGCTCATCTCTTCGGTCCGCAATGCGAAAGCTCACTTTGCTCTCGCATATTCCGCGAACCGAGACAAAACGGTCGAGGTAACCGGCAGCTATGCGCTGCCGGTTGATTGGCTCGCTCGCCGAAACGAAATCAGCACACCCAGACGCGGCGCCAGCGCCAGCCCCACGGCGTCGGAACGCGACGCACGCGGTAGCAGCCGCCGTAGTAGGGTCCGTAATACGGATAGGCAGCGTAGGGATAGAACCCTCCGCCCCAACCCCAGCCGCGATGCCAGCCGCCGTGCCAATGACCGCCCCAGCGCGCCGACGCTTCGGTCGGCAGGGTGGCGCCGATGGCGATGACCGCGGCCAGCGCGATCAGCAGTTTGCGCAACATGACCTAATCTCCTCGGTGGTCGCCCCACTAATCGCAGTCTGCGATGAGGTGTCTGAATGCTGGCTGAACCGGAGGTGGCGGCATTGCGGCGGAGCCGGTCCAAATCCTATGCTGCCGCCCAAGCGCCCCGACAACAGCGCTCCCCGGGAGGAGATTATGGCCCGTTATTCGCTCGCTCCGAGCGTGACTCTCGCCGCCATCCTGATGTCGTTTTCAGGCATTCCGGCATCCGCGCAGACGCCTGCGCCGGTGCTCGCGGGTCTGGTCAGCTCTCCAGCCGAAGGCGCCATGGAAGGCGTCCTGGTCAGCGCCCGCAAGGACGGCTCGCCGATCACCGTGACGGTGGTGACCGGCAAGGACGGGCACTATTCCTTCCCCGCCAACCGGCTCGAACCTGGACACTACGCCTTGCACATCCGTGCCGTTGGCTACGACCTCGAAGGCCCGACCGGCGTCGATGTGGGAGCGCAAAAGACCGCGACGCGCGATCTCGCTCTGCGCAAAACCGAAGATCTGGCGGCACAGCTTTCCAACGCCGAATGGCTCACAAGCTTCCCCGGGACCGATACGCAGAAAGCGCA
Source organism: Pseudolabrys sp. (assembly GCA_035651015.1). Lineage (GTDB taxonomy): Bacteria > Pseudomonadota > Alphaproteobacteria > Rhizobiales > Xanthobacteraceae > Pseudolabrys. The sequence continues at coordinate 104,688 of DASRGN010000031.1, forward strand.
GCTGCGCAATTGCGTCGGCTGTCACACCCTCGAGCGCATCGCGCGCTCGCACTACACAACCGAGGAATTCCTCACTGTCCTGCTGCCGCGCATGCAGGGTTATGTGAACCAGAGCATCCCTGCGCATCCGCAGCTGCGCAAGGCCGAGCGGCTGATGGAAGAACGCGGCGACCAGCGCGTGCAGGTCTACCGCGCCGCGGCGGAATTTCTGAGCTCAGTCAATCTCAGCACCACGCCGCAATGGAAATACGCGCTGAAGACGCTGCCGCGTCCCAGCGGCCGCGCTACCCGGGTCATTTACACCGAATATGACCTGGGCCGCGAAACGATCGAGCCGCATGACGTCATCGTCACGCCCGATGGCAATGCCTGGTATTCGAGCTTCGGCGAGCAATTCCTCGGCAAGGTCGACACCAAGACCGGCAAGGTCACCGAATATCCGATCGCCGAGCACAAGCCGGACTTCCCGACGGGGCTGCTTGGCCTGCGCACCGACAAGAACGGCGATCTGTGGCTCGGCAACATGTACCAGGCCACCATCGTCAAGTTCGACCGCCAGAGCGAGAAATTCCAGTTCTGGACGTTGCCCGAGGCGCAGAACATCGACGCCGCGCAGGTCAACATGGTCAGCCCGCAAAGCGCGAGCGTCGACGGCAAGGTGTGGACGCAGAACAACGGCTTCGCCGGCATCCACCGTCTCGATCTCGCCAGCGGCAAGGTGGAGACCTTCGAGCCGTTCAAGGGCGCGCCGAAGGGCGAAGTGCACAACATCTACGACGTGATCCCAGACTCGAAGAACAACGTCTACTTCACCGACTTCCGGCACCAGCATATCGGGCGCATCGACGCGAAAACCGGTGAGATCAAGCTCTACGCGGCGCCGACGCCGAACTCCGCACCGCGCCGCGGCAACATGGACACGCGGGATCGGCTCTGGTTCGGTGAATATCGCGCCGATCGCATCGGCATGTTCGACACCAAGAGCGAGACCTTCAAGGAGTGGCAGCTCGCCACCAAGTGGGCGTCACCTTATGACGTCGTGCTCGACAAGAACCAGGAAGCCTGGACCGGCTCGATGGTCACCGATCAAGTGACGCGGCTCGACACCAAGACCGGTGCGATGGTCGACTATCTGCTGCCGCACCGGACCAACATCCGCCGCGTCTTCGTCGACAACACGACGACTCCAGTGACCTTCTGGGTCGGCAACAATCACGGCGCCTCGATCGTCAAGCTCGAGCCGCTGGATTGAGCGACTGCTGAACGCCCTGCCTTTGCAGTGCGCCACACGACGCAGGCAGTGCCGGCGCGATGGATTTGCTTGCACAGATCGTCGGCCTCCTGTCGCGTCTGGGCGCCGATGCGCACCTGATAGAACGGACTGGTGCCGCGGCTGCGCATGACTGCGCTGGTGATCATCGGGTCACGCTCCCCGATCGCTGCGCCTAGCCGCTGCATGATCCGCGCGTAGTCGCCAAGCGCGCGCTCACGGGAAAATCCGGCAGAAAGCTGCGCGCCCCAGGGCTGCGCATTGGCGATGGTCACGTGCTGCTCTAGCGAGGCGATGAAACGGCCGCCATCGCGCTTAAGCGTCGCGACGATCGCCTGGCAATTCGGCGACGACTGTGCCGGAGACTGTGTATCGCCATGCGCCCAGTCTTCGGCGGATCGATCGGTGATCGCGCGGACATAGGCGCGGGTCTGGCCAGGCAAGTCGCGCTTGCCAGCGAGCCAGTCGCGCACGCGCTGCGGACCGGCATTGTAGGCGGCTGCCGCAAGCCCCAGATTGCCAAACTCGGACCGCAGCTCGCGCAGAAACGCCGCGGCCTTTGGCAGCGCCTGCACCGGGTCGAACGGATCGAGCAGTTGCCGCTCACTGGCCGTTCCAGGCATGAACTGGGCGATGCCCTCGGCATGCGCGCCGCTGCGCGTGCGCGGACCGACCGCGTCGGCATTGAACCGGCTTTCGTGCCAGATCACCCGCGCGAAGAAGGCGACCGGTAATCCGTTATCGCTCGCGGCGGATTCGACCATCAGGCAGACGGAGTTGTCGGCCGCCTCCTCGGCGCGCGCGACGCCAGCGAACGCGGTCACCAGGAACAAGCTCAGCAAAATGCGTGAGGGCCAAAGACATTGAGTCATGCGACTCAACCACGCGGAAACGCGCAAACTGGTTCCGAAAAATCTAACCGCTGGTCGCGCCGCTCAACTGCTCCGCCAGCATCTTGCGGAACTTGCGGTCGCGCTTGAGATACCACTCGCGGCTCATGGCCTTGCGGCGATTGGCGAAGCGTTCGACATGCAGCACGATCCAAAGCCTCCCGCGGGTCGAGCGCGCGCCGGTGCCGGCATTATGGCGCGCGAGCCGCTGATCGAGGTCGACGGTCCAGCCGACATAGGTCCGATAGCCGCCTTTCCCCATGCTGCCGAGGACATAGACGCAGCAAGGCCTGCGTCGCGCCTTGCGTCGGCTTCGCTGTGTCGCGCTCGAATCGGCCATGCGCCGATCTTAGCCAGCGGCAACGGAAAACCGGTAAACGATCTTCCCGGTGAACGGAGTGCCCGGGTCGACCACACAGGGCGGAAAGCCCGGCTGGTTAGGCGAATCCGGAAGCCGCTGCGCCTCCAGGCAAACAGCGTCGCGGCTGCGGTAAACGCGGCCGCCCTTCCCGACGTCGCGCGGCACTTCGCCAGCGAGATTGTTTCCAGAATAGAGCTGCAGGCCCGGCTCGGTGGTCCAGACCTCGAGCACGCGGCCGGAGGTGGGATCCGCGAGCCGTGCGGCGAAGCACAGCTCGCCGGCGCTTCGTTTGTCGAGCACGAAATTGTGGTCGTAACCGTTGCCTAGCTTGAGCTGCGGATCGTCGGCGCCGATCCGCGCGCCGATCGCCATGGGCGTGCGGAAATCGAACGGCGTGCCGGCAACCGGCCGCAGCTCGCCGGTCGGTATCGAATTTTCATTCACCGGCGTGAAGCGCTCAGCATTGATGCTCAGAACATGATCGAGCACGCTGCCGCCGCCGGCGAGATTGAAGAAGCTGTGGTCGGTGAAGCTCGCCACCGTGCGCCGATCGGTGGCCGCATGCCAGGATAGTTCCAGCGCATTCTCTTCGGTCACGGTGTAGGTGACGGCCGTCTCCAGATTGCCGGGAAAGTTCTCCTCGCCGTCCTTGAAGGTGTACTGCATGCGCACCGAGGATGAGCCGAGCGGCTCGGCGTCGAACACCACGAAGCGCGAGCCCTTGGCGCCACCGTGCAGCGTGTTCGGCCCGCTGTTGCGGTTGAGCTCGTAGGCCTTGCCATCGAGCGTGAAGCGTCCGTTGGCAATGCGATTGGCATAGCGACCGATGAAGGCGCCCATCGACGTCTGCCCGGCGCGGAGCGCATCGAGGCTGTCATAGCCGAGCACGACGTCGCCGAGCCGGCCTTGGCGATCCGGCACCACGATCTGCTCGATCTTGCAGCCGAGATTGACCAGGCGCACCGCCATGCCGCGGTCATTGGCAATCGTGTAGAGCGCAACAGGCTTACCATCGACCTCGCCAACGAAGCGGCATGGATCGAGCGCGACGAAATCGCCAGAAGCCATCTCAGGCATCCGCCGGATAAGCGCCGGTCCCCTGCGCGCGGATTTTCGTCAGTGCGACCAGCAGCGCCAATGTCGGCGCGGGGATGTCGAGCATGCGCGCAAGCTCGAGCGGCGCGGCGAACAGCGTGTCGAACTCCATCATCGGGCTGCCGCTCTCGATGTCCTGCGCAGCGCTGGGGAGATGCGTCTGCTGCTGTGCTCCCTTGAGCACGGCTTGCGGCGTCAACCCGGTCGCGCAGCCGAGCGCATTGGCAATCGCACCAAGCTCCTCGACCAGCGAGCTCACGATCCGCGCACCGCCAGGATCGGCATAGGCCGTTTTCGGCGGCTGTCCGGTGAGGCAGCCGATCAGGCCCGAACAGACGACCATCTGCAGCTTGGTCCAGACGCCACGGCGGATGTGGTCGCTCACCTCCACCTTGAGGTCGTCGCCACGCAGCACGGCGGCGAGCGCCTCCAGTGTCTCCGATTGGCGTCCATCGGGATGTCCAAGGATCAGGCGCATGGTGGCGTTCTCGACATGCACGACGCCGGGCTCGACCACGTCGCAGCCGCCGAAAATGACGCCCCCGATGCTGCGCTCGACGCCCACCGTCTTGAGCATCGCGTTGCCTGCATCAAGCCGCGGCAGCGAACGGCCGGCAAGCCGGCCGGTTTCGCCATGCGTGTACCACCAGGGAATGCCGTTGAGCACGAAGGCGACCTGCGTCTGCGGCCCGATCAATGCCTTCAGGCCGTTGGCGATCGAGGGCAACGCTGGGGCCTTCACCGCCACCATCACCGCATCCTGCGGTCGGAGCGCGGCCGCATCGTCGCTCACTTCGACTTTCGCGGCGAGATCACCCAGCGGCGCCTTCATCCGCACGCCGTTGGCGCGGATCGCCGCGAGATTAGCCCCGCGTGCCACCACTGAGACCTGCGCCCCGCCGCGAGTAAGCCGCGCGGCCAGCGTCATGCCGATCGCCCCGGCGCCGTAGACACAGACTTTCATTCCTCACCCATGGCTCTTGCCCGTTCGATCCATCGCAATAGCATGTTGAGCTACTCTTCAACGAGGCCGGGAATGACAGAGAGCAAAAGCGAAATTCGCGACGGCATGCAGATCGACTGGGACGCTCCGATCGCGATGGACGACGGTATTGTGCTCCGCGCCGACGTGTTCCGTCCGACCGCCGCCGGACGTTATCCGGTCATTCTCAGCTACGGCCCTTACGCCAAGGGGCTTTCGTTCCAGGAGGCCTACAGAGGAAACTGGGCGCGGCTGACCAAAGCGGCGCCGGAAGTGCTCGAGCGGTCGAGCAACAAGTACCAGAACTGGGAGCTGGTCGATCCGGAGAAATGGGTGCCGGATGGCTATGCCTGCGTGCGTGTCGACAGCCGCGGCGCCGGACGCTCACCCGGCTTCCTCGATGTCTGGTCGCCGCGCGAGACACACGACCTTTACGCCTGCATCGAGTGGGCGGGCACGCAGCCGTGGTCGAGCGGCAAGGTCGGCATCAACGGCATCTCCTATTACGCGATGAATCAATGGACCGTCGGCGCGCTCAAGCCGCCACATCTCGCCGCCATGTGCATTTGGGAAGGCTCCTCGGACTACTATCGCGAGCTCTGCCGGCATGGCGGCATTCTTTCCGACTTCCTCGCCAGCTGGTATCCGCGGCAAGTGGCAAGCGTGCAGCACGGCGTCGGCACGCGGGGCGCCAAGAGCATCGTCACCGGCGAGCTCGTCGCCGGGCCGCATACGCTCGCCGAGGATGAGCTCAAGAAGAACCGCGCCGACATTCCCGGTGAAGCGAAACGGCGCCGCTTGATCGATGAGTATTACGAGTCGCGCACCACCAGGTTCGAGGACATCGAGGCGCCGCTGCTCTCCGCCGCGAACTGGGGCGGCATGGGCCTGCATCCGCGCGGCAATTTCGAGGGCTATCTGCGCGCTGGCTCGAAGCAGAAATGGCTGGAGGTGCATGGCGACACCCACTTCACGCATTTCTACAGCCGCTATGGCGAGGCACTGCAGAAGCGTTTCTTCGGCCATTTCCTCAAAGGCGAGGACACCGGCTGGGAGAAGCAGCCGCGCGTCTCGCTCAACATCCGCCACCCGGGCGAAAAATTCGTGCTGCGCTCCGAGACCGAATGGCCGCTCACGCGCACGCAGTGGACCAAATATTATCTGCAGCCGGACCTTGGTTTCGCCCCGACTGTGCCCCGCGGAGAGAAAGCGCTCGGCTACGACACGACCGGCGACGGCCTGACTTTCTCGACACCACCGCTCGATGCCCCACTGGAAATCACCGGGCCGGTAGCGGCGAAGCTCTGGCTGTCATCGGACACCACCGACGCCGACATCATCGCCGTGCTGCGGGTCCTCGATCCTGCCGGCAAGGAGGTGACCTTCATCGGCTCCAATGACCCGCGCGTGCCGGTCGGGCTCGGCTGGCTGCGCGCCTCGCAAAGGAAGCTCGACCCGCAACGCTCGCGCCCATACCGGCCCTGGCATAGCCACGACGAGGAATGGCCCCTCACACCGGGCGTGCCGGTTGAGCTCGACATCGAGCTCTGGCCGACCAGTATCGTGGTGCCCAAAGGTTACCGCCTGGCATTCACCGTCCGCGGCAAGGACTACGAGGTCGATGGCACCGACATTGCGCTACCGCATGCACCCTATCCGATGAAGGGTGTCGGGCCGTTCCTGCACATCGACCCCGACGACCGTCCGCCGCATATTTTTCATGGGCGGAACACGCTACACTTTGCCGCCGACAAGATGCCTTACGTTCTGTTGCCGGTAATAAGCGGGAAATAAATCCGCGGCCGTTCTTGCTCTCGGGAGGAGCGCATCATGAAATGGTTTGTCAGGCTCACCGCCGTTTGTCTTTGCGTCATTTCTGCCGCCGCGTCGGCGGAGACTTATCCGAGCCGCGTCGTCACCATCATTGTGCCCTATCCGGCCGGCGGGCCGACCGACCAGGTGGCGCGCCAGATCGCGCCGATGCTGGCGGAAAAGCTCGGGCAGAATTTCATCGTCGAGAATGTCAGCGGCGGCGGCACGCTGATGGCCACCGGCCGCGTCGCCCATGCCGCGCCCGACGGCTACACGCTGCTCCTGCACAATCTGCAGATCTCCGCGAACGTGTCGCTCTACAAGAACATGCCGTTCGACACGGAAAAAGACCTCACCCCGATCATGTTCCTCAACAACAATCCGCTGGTGCTGGTCGGCCGCAAGACGCTTCCGCCGAACAGCGTGAAAGAGCTCGTCGCCTACCTAAAGAGCAACACGGTGAAAATCGCGCATCCCGGCGTCGGCGCCACCGGGCACCTCGCCACCTCGCTGCTCCTCCAGGAAGCGCATGCCAAGGCCGACCTGATCCCCTATCGCGGCGCCGCGCCGGCGATCCAGGATGTCCTTGGCGAGCATGTCGACTTGTTCTTCGCCACGCCGCAGTCGGTGCTCGGGCTGGTAAATACCGGACAGGTGAAGGCTTTCGGCATCACTTCGAAGGAGAAGTCGCCACTGTTCCCCAAGGTCGACAGCTTCGTCAGCGATTTCGGTCCCAAGCTTGAAATTCTGTACTGGCACGCGCTGTTCGTTCCGGCGGGAACACCGGACGAGATCGTCAACAAGCTCAATGCCGCCCTGCAGCAGATCGTCAGCGATCCGAAGATCGTGAAGCTCTGGGCCGACACAGGCGTCCGGCCTTACCCGCAGGAGCAGCGCACGCCGGCCGCCGCCCGCGCGCTGCTCAAGAGCGAAATCGCGCGATGGGGCCAGGTTGTCCGCGACAATCATATCGAAGGACAGATGTAATCTCGGAACACCGAACCGAGGCCGGCGCTGTCTGGTTGTCCTAACGCAACTCGGTGCGGACATGCGGAACTCCTGCCACAAGGAGCCGCTGCGGCATCGCGAGCGCGGAACAACAACATCAGGATGATTGGCATGACGAGGACATGCAGACGCGTAGCATTGGCTGGATTCATCGGCACCGCCGTGCTCATCACGGCGGCAGGCTCAGCATCGGCGGCTTGGTACCACCGCGATCTGGTGGACCCGACCAACAGCTTCGCCGGCGAGCCCGCCTATGGGCCGGGACCTGATTGCGGATACTACGACGAGAATGGCGCGCAGCCGGGCTACGGATACACCCCCAAGCCCTGCCATAGCCGGACGCACGTCTTCACCGGACCTTATGTGCGCCACGACGTGTGGTGGTAGTGCAAGCCCGAACAGCAAGGCGCAAAAAAGCGAGAGGCCGCCAAACGGCGGCCTCTCTTGTTAGCGTTGTGACCCTTTGCGGTGGCGCTTAGAACGTCCACTTCACGCCAGTTGAGACACCGACGATGGTCGTGCCGGTGTAGCAGTGTGGTCCGCTGAAGGCGCCGCCCGACGCGTTCGAGGCATCGTGGCAATCGGTGGTCACGCCATGGCCGCCGGCACCGAGATCGAAGTGCGCGCTCGGGCCGTTGAACGTGGCTGCCGCCGTCAGATACCAGAGCAGATTTTCAGTGTAGCGGTGCTTCCACGCCGCAGTGACCATGTCCGCTTGGTTGTCGTTCGGGGCATAAGCGATCGCACCGTTCGTCAGAGTGGCGTCGTTATGCTGTCCGGGATCGCCCGGCGTCTTGAACGCGTGCGCCCAGCCGAAGTGGATGCTGTCGGCCTCGTTGAGGTCCTGACTGATGACAAGCCAGGTAGTGTTGCGCGTACGTTCGTTCTGGAAGGCCAAATCGGCGGGTACATCGCGATGCATGTGCTCGAAGATGAAGCCGACCGTGGTCTTGCTGGCGAACTTGTACATTGCGCCGGCTTTGATGGCCCATTCGTTGGCGACATCTTCGTTGCAAAGATGTGCGCCGAGCGCATCGAAGCCCGCCGCCGTGACGCAATTGATGGGGCCACCGACGGTGGGGACGATGCCATAGAACCCGGCGATGTCGCTCTGCCGATTGACTGCGCGATGCAGCTCGCCGGCGACCGTGAAGTAGAACGGACCATGGGTATAGGCGAGGTTGGCGCTGAAGGCGTCGCCGAACGCGCCGTCGCTACACGTCGGGAACGGATTGGCACCCGAGGTCGGATCGTTGCCGCCGGCGCAGTCGGATTCGCCGGAGGCCAGATTGTCGCTGTCGGTCGCGCGGTTCTGACCGGGCGAATATAGGAAATTGAAATTCCAGCCGTTGATTCGCGGCGATTCGTACCAGATCGCATGAGCGAAGCGGGTGCCGAATTCGACACGGTTGTCGCCGCCGGAGTTGCCCATCATCACCGCGTAGTCGCCGATCATGCCGGAGAACGGGTTGAAGGCCGCCGTCGAATTCTTGTACGGCGCATCAGTCTTGCCGATCTTGATCGCACCCCAGGTGGGATTGGAGAAGCCGATATAGGTGTTGCGGCTGAACAGCGCGCCGTTGACCTGATTGCTCAGATTGCTGTTCGACTGTTTCGTGCCCGGCGTCGCCGAAATGTCGATGCCGGCTTCGAACTGGTAAACGAAGTGCGTGGGCGTGCTCGGCAGCCGCTGGAAGCCGCGAACGCCCAGATACGACAGGTTAGTGGCGATCGCCGGCATCCAGCCGAAATTGCCGACGGGCGGCGACGAACCGTTGAGAGCGAGGGGACCGACATTCTTGCTTGATGCGTCGATGGAGACGTCGAAATTGCCGTAGGCCGTGATCTCGCCGCCCGGCGTGTAAAAGGTGAGCGCCTTGCCCTCCTTCTTTTCCAGGAAGCCGTGATGCCCGGCCTTCGTCGCCATCGCGCCGACGACGGCTTTGGCCTGCGCGTCGGTCGCGGTCGCGGTCTTCTGCGCCGCTTGCGCCTGCGCTTCCGCCTTGCTGGCCTGCTGCTTCGCGGCCTTGGCATCCGCGCTCGCCGACTTCTGCGCCTCGACCAACTTCTCGACAGTGCGCTCGAGCGCATCGATCTTGGCCTGCAACGCCTTGATCTTGGCGTCGTCAGACGGATCGGCTTTCGCCAGCCCGTTTGCGCTCAGAACTAAAAGGAAGCTTGATAAAATCGTGCACGCATAAAGCCGTGCACGCCGCTTTGCAGCGTGGCCGCCCATGGTTCACTCCCCGCGTTTTTGCCCCTTATTTCCCCGGGCAATTGCGCAGAGCGTCACATGTGTAAGTCACGTCTGTCACATAAATTTCGCATAAATCCAAAGGACGCGTGCAAACGAATTGCGTGCGCTTTCGCATTGAGAAATCGATAGATTTCCTCGATCAGCAGCATGCACAATTGGTATTCGAGCCTATCGTTGCGGTTGCAGAATCTGCTCGAGCCAGTCCCACATGTAGGCCGAGCAGATGCTTTGATTGTCGATCTGGCAGTGATGATATCCGCCCTCCTCGCGGGTGAAGATTTTCATCGTCTTTTGCCGTGAGCCGACGGCATCGAAACACTTCTGCGCCTCCGGCAATGGGATTTGCTCGTCGCCTTCGCCGTGCAGCATGAGGAACGGACAGGCGATCTTCTGCACCACGCCATCGAGCTTGAACGGCTCGAGCTTCTTCAGCGCCTCTTCCTGCGAGGAGGCGTTGACGACCCAGAGAATGTGCTGCGAGGCAACCGACAGTGATGGCGTGACCGCGCGCGCTAGACGCTCGAAGCGCTCGCGCCAGATCCGCTGATAATCCCACTGCGCACCCCAGGCGATGCAGCAGGCGAAGCGCTGCTCGAAAGCGGCCGCGCGCGGCGCGTAGTAGCCGCCCAAGCTGATCGCCATGACCCCTACGCGCCCGGCATCGATCTCCGGGCGCGCGGCGAGCCACTCAAAACAAGGCGTCGCGTAGTGCTCGGTGTCGGGGCGCAGATAGCGCTGGCGAAAGCGGATGGCTTCGCCGTTGCCGGGGCCGTCGACGATCAGGCAGGCGATCCCGCGCGCCACCAGATCGGCGACGCCTTTGAAATACTGAATCTCCTTGGTGACATCGAGCCCATCGAAGAACACCATCGCCGGCACCTTGCCGCCGCGGTTCGCCGGCTCCGCATGCACATAGATCGCCGGCAGACTCGCGCCATCGTATGGAATTTCCACGTGCTCAAGGCGCGGACGCTTGATGTGCTTCGCCGCGTCCCGCAGGCAATCGACGCCGCGCCGGTACGCATTCATCCCTTCCGCGCTTTTCGGCTGCAGGAAGCGTTCGCCAACGTGGTAGTAGGCGCTGGCGCGTTGCAGATATTGCGCGCCGCTCGTCATGAAACCTTCGGTCATGCGCGCGCGGCCGCGGTCCTCCACCATGCGCGCCTCGCGCGTCCACTCGCGAAACCAGGCGTCGTCATCGCCGACGCATTTTTTCAACCGCAAGCCGATGCGATTGACCTCGCCGATCTCGGCGCCGCCCCACGGCGCCATGTTCAGCCCGATGAGAAGCCCGTGTGACCAACGATAGTTGTCGGGGAAATAGGTGAAGGACAGCTCTTCCGGCATGGGGGTCATGAATGGAGGCCTCGGCGGGATGGACGAAACGCCTGGTTACGATAGCGTGTCGCAATGTCGCGGAGCTAGTCTTGCCAATGAGGACCGGGGAGGACATCGACCGCAGGCTTCCGCTCGGCGACGAGATCTTTCTCGATCACGTCGGCCACTTCGTGCGCGATCCGCACGCAGCCGCAGCGGCGCTGTCGCGCGCGGGCTTCGCGCCGACGCCGATCTCGATCCAGGTCAATCCCGATCCGGCCGGCGCCGCGCCGCAACCGAGCGGCACCGGGAATGTCACGGCCATGCTCGATCGCGGCTATCTCGAAGTTCTGTTCAAGAGCGCCGACACGCCGCTCGGGCGCGAGCTCGATATGGCGGTCGCGCGCTACGAGGGCGTTCAGCTCGCGGCTTTCGCTATCGCCAATGCCGAACGCGCGCACGAGCGCCTCGAGCAAGCCGGCTTCCCCATGCGTCCGCTGGTGCGCATGCAGCGGCCGGTCGATACCGCGACCGGGCCGGACCTCGCCGCCTTCACCGTGGTGCGGCTCGAGCGCGGCACCATGCCGGAAGGCCGCATCCAGATGCTCACGCACCGCACCGAGGCAACGGTCTGGCAGCCGCGCTGGCTGACGCATCCGAACAGCGCAGTCGGCTTGCTCGACCTGGTGATCGCGGTCGCTGATCCCGAGGAGGCAGCGCAGCGCTTTTCGCGTTTCACCGCCCGCGACGCGTTGCCCAATCAATTCGGTCGGGCCGTCGTGCTCGACCGGGGACGCGTGCAGTTGGTGCGCGAACGGGATTTCGCAGCTTTGTTCCCGGAGTTGCCGATCCCCGGACTGCCCTTCTGTGGCGTCTATGGGATTTGTGTGCGCTCGCTCGATACGGCCGCGGCCGCGTTGAGCCAAAACCGTCTCGTCTGCCGTCGTCACCGGAACACTCTGTTCGCGCCTTTCCCGCAAGGCCTCGGCCTCGGCGCTTGGATATTCGTCGAGGCCGCATCGGAGTTGCCGTGGCGATGACGACGATCGCGCTCACGGGCGGAACGGGCTTCATCGGCCGGCAGCTGATGCGCGATCTGAGTCAGCGCGGCTTCAAGGTGCGCGTATTGTTGCGACGACCGACGGACGTGCCGCTGCACTGCGACAGCGCCCTCATCGGCGATCTGACGCGACCACAAAATCTCGCCGCTGCGTTTGCCGATGCCGAGGCCGTGGTCCATTCGGCTGGGACCGCTCACGCGATGTCCGGCATACCCGCCGATGATTATCGCGCCATTAACACCGAAGGAACCATTGCGCTCGCGCGCGCAGCGGAGCGCGCCGGAGTGCGCCGCTTCGTGTTCCTGTCCTCGATTCGAGCGCAGAGCGGGCCACACGCGGCGGAGATACTGACGGAAGCGCTGGAGCCGCGTCCCACCGATGCTTACGGTCGCTCGAAGCTCGCCGCCGAGCACGGGTTGGCGCAACTCGGCATGGATTGGGTCGCGCTGCGTCCCGTTCTGGTCTACGGCCCCGGCGCCAAGGGCAATATGGCCGCGCTCGCCGCATTGGCGCGCTCGCCCTACCCGCTCCCTTTGGCCGGACTGCAGGCAAAGCGCTCGCTCCTGGCGCTCGACAATCTCGCTACCGCGGTCGCGCACGTGCTCGCCGCGCCTGGTCCGCTACGACGCCCTTTCATCGTCGCCGATTCTGACGCCGTGAGCGTGCCGCAGATGATCGCAGCCATGCGTGCGGCAACAGGGAGGCGCCCCGGTCTCGTTCCTGTCCCCGAAGCGTTGATCAAATCGGCGTTGACCTGGTCCGGCAGGCGCGAATGGATCGACCGCCTCTGCGCTCCGCTCGTCGTCAGCACGGCCGCGTTGCAGGAAGTGGGTTGGACGCCGCAAGTCTCGACGCGCGCGGGGCTGGCAGCGTTCGCGGCTGCGCCGTGAGGAACAGCGGCGATTACGAGAAGCGCAGGGCGGCTGCCTCTTGCGTGGTGATGATCTCGCGCCCGATGGGCCAGAGCGCGAGACCGGCGAGCTTGAGATGTGCCCAGGCGAACGGCAGGCCGATGATGGTCACCGCCAGCAGCACCGCCGTGATCAGATGCGCGAGCGCCAGCCACCAGCCGGCGAGGACCAGCCAGATCAAGTTGCCGAGAAACCCGAGAGGGCCGGTGCCGATGCTTGGCCGCCCGGTGAGCCGCTCGCGATCGACGACGGTGTAGCCGAACGGCAGCAACGCATAGAGCCCGATGGTCAGCGCCGCGCGGGCCCATGGCAGGCCGACGATAGTGATCGCCATGATCACCGCGGCGATCATCCAGCCGACAGCCATCCACAGGCCGCCGAACACGATCCAGAGCGCGTTGAGCAACAAGCTGACGGCAGACATCGCTTCACCTCGCTGCATGTGAGGTGTCGCCGGCGAATGCGGTTTTCAAGGTCGGCGCCGCGGCCTATTACGGCCGCTTGATCCCGGCAAAGCAGACGAGCGCCGCCAGCGCGCAGCCGGCAGCAAGCGTCAGTGCCGCCGGGTCGGACACGCGCTCGACGACGAAGGCCATCACCAGCGGGGCCACCGACTGCATCAGCAGAAACGGCTTTGCGAGCCGGCCGACGATGCGGCCGTAACCGGACGCGCCGAACAGGGCGAGCGGCACCGCGCCGCGGGTGATGGTGATGAGCCCGTTGGCGCCGCCGAACATCAGCGCGAAAACCGCGGCGACCGGCGCCGAGAAGCCGAGCAGCGCCAGCATGGCAAAGCCGCAGAGGAGTAGAGAGAGCGCGAGGCGCGCGGTCCACAGCGGATGCAGATTGCGGGCGAAGATGAATTCGAGCAGCCGCGCGCCGACCTGCGCCGGGCCGAACAAGGCGCCGATCACCACCACCGTCCCGGCATCGATGCCGGCACGGCCGAAGATCGCGAGCAGATGCGCAGAGAGCCCTGACGGCACGAACGCGTAGATGGCGAACGCCGACGCAACGAGCGCAAAGGGCAAGCCAGAGGCTGGCAGGATTTTGCTTGGCGCACTTGCTCTCGTTTCGCCGCCGGTGCCGCCCGGCACGACGAGCTCCGCGCGCGTGCGCGGCAGCGCGAAGGCATGCAGCGGCGCGGCGACGAGCGCGAGGACCGCCGCATAGATCAGATAGGTGCCGCGCCAGCCGACATGCTCGATGAGCAAATGTGTCGTCGGCCAGCCCACGGTCGAGGCAAAGCCGCCGATCAAGGTCAGCGCAGTGATCGGCCGCCGCGCTGCGGCGCCGAAGATGCGTCCGAGTGAAGCGAAAGCGGCGTCGTAGAGCGAGGCTGCCATGGCGACGCCGAGCACCATCCAGGCCAGTGTGTAAGTGACGCGGTTGCCGGCGACGACGACAGCAGCAAGCCCGAGCGCGCCGATGAGCGAGCCCAGCGTCATCAGCACATGACCGCCGTAGCGGTCGATCGAGCGTCCGACGACCGGGGCGGCGAGACCGGAGACCAGGAGGCCGACGGAAAACCCGCCCATGGTGAAGCTGATCGACCAGCCGCGCTCGGCGGCGATCAAGGGGACGATGAGCACCGGCGTGTAGAAGATGCTGCCCCAGGCCAGCACCTGGGTGACGCCCAGCACGGGAATAGCGCGCCAGGGGCCGAGCATGAAGGAGCGAAGCGGCATCACCATCGACACATGACACAGCGCTCGTCCCGAGGCGAGCGGCTGGCTTTGATGCCCACTGCGAGATCAACGCGGCAACGTCGCATCGCCCGGACCAAGCGGCCGCTGCATCAGCACCGAGTCGAGCCAGCGGCCGAACTTGAAACCCACCGAATGCAGCGTGCCGATCATGTTGAAGCCGGCCTGTTCATGCAGCGCGATAGAGGCGACATGCGTGCTGTCGCCGATCACCGCGATCATCTGCCGCCAGGAGCCGAGCTCACATCGCGCGATCAGTGCGGCCAGCAACGCACGACCGATCCCGCGGCGTGCCTGTGCATGATCGACATAGACCGAATTCTCCAGGCTGAAACGGTAGGCCGAGCGCGTGCGATACGGACCGGCATAGCTGTAGCCAAGCACGCGTCCGCCGCCGTCGGCGACGAGATAGGGCAGCCCCCGCGCAAGCACATCGGCGCGACGGCGCTGGATCTCCTCGATCGCTGGCGGCGCCTCCTCGAAGGATGCGGTGCCGTGCAGAACGTGATGCGCATAGATTGCCGTGATCTGCTCGAGATCCTCGTCACCGGCGTCGCGCACAATGAACTGCATCGCAAATCCTTCCCGCGATTGCCATGGGCACCATGCCCGCCCGCGTGGTATAAAAGAAGCGACAGTTTCTTATGCTTTACATAAGAGAAACTTTGGATGAGCAGCTTCAATCCGAACACGCTACGTGCCTTCGCCCAGGTCGCCGAGCTCGGCAGTTTTTCCGCGGCCGCGGAGCGGCTCGAGATCAGCCAGCCGGCGGTGAGCCTGCAGATTCGCCAGCTGGAGCGGCGCTTCGGCGTCAAGCTGATCGAGCGCGTCGGCCGGCGCGCCACGCCGACGCCCGCGGGAGAAGAGCTGCTGCGCCATGCCCGCAGCATCGAAGCTGCCCTCGACGCGGCCACGCAGGCGATGCAGCCGCACACGGCGAAGATCGCCGGCCGGGTGCGCATCGGCACCGGCGCGACCGCTTGCATCTATCTGCTGCCGCCGATCCTGCGCGCACTGCGCGAGCGCTATCCGTCGCTGGAGATCGTGGTCAGCACCGGCAACACTGCGGAGATGCTGCGCTCGGTCGAGGAAAACCGCATCGACATCGGTCTCGTCACGCTGCCGGCGCCGGGACGCATGTTCGAGGTCAAGCCATTGGCCGACGACGAATTCGTCGCCATCGCGCCGGCGAAGGGCCCTCGCCTACCGCGTGAAGTCACGCCTGCGCTACTCGCGACGTTTCCCCTCGTCTTCTACGAGCCTGCGGCCAACACGCGGCATCTGATCGACGAGTGGTTCCTGCGCGCGCGGCTCGCACCTAAGCCGGTGATGCAGCTGGGCAGCGTCGAGGCCATCAAGCAATTGGTTGGCGCCGGCCTTGGTTGCAGCGTGTTGCCGCGCATGGCCGTCCCGGGACAGCAAGCGGGACTCGTGGTGCGCTCGTTGAAGCCGCGACTGTCACGCAAGCTGGCGTTGGTCCTGCGCCGCGACAAGCCGCTGTCGCACGGCTTGCGTGCGCTGATGGCCGCCATCACGCAGGCCTGCTGACGCAATCGTTGCGCGTCGAGCCGTCCGGTGGAATGCTCCAGGCCGAATAAACTCTCGCGGGAGTTATAGAATGCCGTTGTTCTCCACGTTGCGCGTCATTGTCACTGCAGGTCTCGTCATCGCCGCCGGCACCTTGGCGCAAGCGCAGACGACGGCCGAGCTGCCGGCGATCCCCAAGGGCAAAGAGACCGACGTCAAGTTTTACGGTACCGACAATGCCGTGGTGACCGGCCGCGACGCCTTCGAGCGGATGGACAAGGCGGATGTGACCCTCTGGGTCGCGGGCAATCAGTTCTTCGCCATGGACGACGTGATCGGCACCTATCGCGCGCGACACCCGAAGGAAAGCGTCGGCTTGATCACGCTCCCGCCCGGCCTCCTCCTGCAGGCGATCAAGGCAGGCGGCTGGACATACGAAGGCACCGCCTATCGCGGTCGTCCCGATATCTATGCGTCGGTCAATCTGGGACATCTGCGGGCGCTCAAGAGCGCCGGGCTGATGCAGAACTACTCGATCTACATGCACAACGAGCTGCAGATCATGGTCGCGAAGGGCAATCCGAAGCAGATCGCGGGCATCAAGGATCTCGCCCGCGCCGACGTGCGCACCTCGATGCCCAATCCGATCAACGAAGGCATCATGCAGTTCTATGCGCGCAAGGTGCTGGAGCGGAACGGCGTCTGGCAGGCGATCTCCGGCGGCAAGGAGTGCGTGTCCTGCCCGACCACGCCGAACAACTGGTTCACCGCCGTGCATCACCGTGAGACGCCGGCGCGCATCAAGGCCGGCCAATCGGATGCCGGCATTGTGTGGAAGACGGAAGTGCTGGCGGCGTTGCGCGCCGGCGCGGCGATCGAAGCCGTGACGCTTCCGGATGACGACAGCCTGCGCACCGAAGTGTCCTATGCGATCGGTCGCTTGTCGGATGCGCGTCACGCCGATGCGGCGGAAAGAGTCCTCGCGTTCCTACGCAGCCCGGCCGGCCAGGACACCTATGCCAAATATGGTTTCGTCAAAGCCAGCGCCGAGGATCTGGCGCCGAAGCCGATCCCGTAAGCAGGGAGATCAACCCGGCTTCGGTGCGGCCGGCTTGGGTTTCGGCTTCGGTTTCCTGGCCACAGGCCTTGCGCCCTCCGCCCCGCAGCGGACATAGACCTCGATGCCGTAGCGGCCGAGGACTTCCGGATCGACTGCCTTGAGCTGCAGCACGCGGCCGTCGAAGGAGACGACCTCACGGTCCTGCTGTCCTCCTGCCTCACCGTCGGGACCGATATAGGTCTTGCCGCCGGGGCCACCCTTGAGCCGCAGCTCCTGCAGTTTCTGATCATCGGGCAAATACATCATCACGCCGCCGGTCGGGCCCATGGAGATGACGTAAGGCTGCTTGCAGGTCGAAGCGGCGTTCGCCTCGGTGCGCTCGCGATCTTCCGGCCGATGATAGGCGGCGCTGCCCCAGCGGCCGACGATCTCCTGCGGGCCGAAAGCCGGCGGCAGCACCGGAGCCGGCGCCGGAGGCGGCTGCTCCGGCTGCGGCGCGAATGGGTTGCTGGCGCAGCCCGCCAGGAGGGCGCAGGCGCAGGCCGAAAGCACGATCAACGGCAAACGGCGAGGCGAAACGTTCATTCAAGGTCCTCCGGCGCGACGACTTTGCCGACTTTGCCGGCAAGCGCAAGCAGACATTATGGTTTTTGCCGCGGTGGACATTCGAGATCCCGGTATTAGCAGCATCTTTCCGTCGTTTCTGGGGTCGTGGGGCGGAGGTTGAAGGCGATCTCCGGCAACAGGTCCGGGGGCTTCGCTTGACACCCCGGCGATCAGGCCATATTTCACGGCCAGCTCTCTGGCACTCATTAACTAAGAGTGCCAGGCGATCTCCTAAATACCTGTTTCGAAACGTAAACTCGCGCGCACGCGCCAATGAGGAGCCCATGGCCAAGACCAAGTTTCGCCCCCTGCACGATCGCGTTGTCGTGCGCCGCATCGATGCCGACGATAAGACCAAAGGCGGCATCATCATTCCCGACACCGCGAAGGAAAAGCCGTCGCAGGGCGAGATCATCGCCGTCGGCCCCGGCGGCCGCGACGAGAGCGGCAAGCTCATCCCGATCGACCTCAAGGTCGGCAACACCGTCCTGTTCGGCAAATGGTCGGGCACCGAGGTGAAGCTCGATGGCGAGGACCTCCTGATCATGAAGGAGTCCGACATCATGGGCGTGGTCGGCTAGTCAAAGCTCAAATCTCTATCCGTCATCCTGCGGTGGCCGCGAAGCGGCCCTCGAAGGATAGACGGCCACTGAATCATTGCCCGTCGTCCTTCGAGGCTCGCTGCGCTCGCACCTCGGGACGACGGATCGAAGCAAACCCAACGGAGTAAGTTTCAATGGCTGCGAAGGACGTACGTTTTTCCGGCGAGGCTCGCGACCGCATGCTGCGCGGCGTCGACATTCTCGCCAATGCTGTGAAGGTCACCCTCGGCCCGAAGGGCCGTAACGTCGTGCTCGACAAGAGCTTCGGCGCCCCGCGCATCACCAAGGACGGCGTGACGGTGGCGAAGGAGATCGAGCTCGAGGACAAGTTCGAGAACATGGGCGCGCAGATGGTGCGCGAGGTGGCCTCGAAGACCAACGACACCGCCGGCGATGGCACCACCACCGCAACCGTGCTGGCGCAGGCAATCGTGCGCGAAGGCGCCAAGTCGGTGGCCGCCGGCATGAACCCGATGGACCTCAAGCGCGGTGTCGACCTCGCGGTCGCGGCCGTGGTGAAGGACGTCGAAAAGCGCGCGAAGAAGGTCTCCTCCTCCGCCGAAGTGGCGCAGGTCGGCACCATCTCGGCCAACGGCGATTCCGAGATCGGCAAGATGATCGCGCAGGCGATGCAGAAGGTCGGCAATGAAGGTGTGATCACGGTCGAAGAGGCCAAGTCGCTCGACACCGACGTCGAGATCGTCGAGGGCATGCAGTTCGACCGCGGCTACATCTCCCCGTACTTCATCACCAATGCGGAGAAGATGGTCGCCGAGCTCGAGGACGCCTACGTGCTGCTGCACGAGAAGAAGCTCTCCGGGCTGCAGGCGATGCTGCCGGTGCTCGAGGCGGTGGTGCAGTCGGGCAAGCCGCTGCTCATCATCGCCGAGGACGTCGAGGGCGAGGCCATCGCCACGCTGGTGGTCAACAAGCTGCGCGGCGGCCTCAAAGTCGCGGCGGTGAAGGCCCCGGGCTTCGGCGATCGCCGCAAGTCCATGCTCGAGGACATCGCGATCCTCACCGGCGGCCAGCTGATTTCCGAAGACCTCGGCATCAAGCTGGAGACCGTGACGCTGCAGATGCTCGGCCGCGCCAAGAAGGTCATCATCGAGAAAGAGAAGACCACGATCGTCGACGGCGCCGGCAAGAAGAAGGACATCGAAGCCCGCGTCGGCCAGATCAAGGCGCAGATCGAGGAGACCACATCGGACTACGACCGTGAGAAGCTGCAGGAGCGGCTGGCCAAGCTCGCCGGCGGTGTCGCGGTGATCCGCGTCGGCGGCGCCACCGAGATCGAGGTGAAGGAGAAGAAGGATCGCGTCGAGGACGCGCTCAACGCCACCCGCGCCGCGGTCGAAGAAGGCATCGTGCCGGGCGGCGGTGTGGCTCTGCTGCGCGCCAAAAAGGCGATCGGCCGTCTCACCAACGACAATGCCGACGTGCAGGCCGGCATCAATATCGTGCTCAAGGCGCTGGAAGCGCCGGTGCGGCAGATCGCCGAGAACGCCGGTGTCGAAGGCTCGATCGTGGTCGGCAAGATTCTCGACGAGAAGTCGGAGACCTTCGGCTTCGACGCGCAGAACGAGGAATATGTCGACCTCGTCGCCAAGGGCATCATCGATCCGGCCAAGGTCGTGCGCACGGCGCTGCAGGATGCAGGCTCGGTCGCCGGTCTGCTCATCACCACCGAAGCGATGGTGGCCGAGTTGCCGAAGGAAGCGGCACCTCCGGCGATGCCGCCGGGCGCCGGTGGCATGGGCGGGATGGGCTTCTAAGCCCGTCGCGCTCACCGCGAAATTGAAGAGGCCGCCGAAAGGCGGCCTCTTTTTTCGCCAGCGTGGACAGAGCGACTAGCGTTCGGCCATGTAGCTGCGCCGCATCGGCTTGAGCGCCACCAGCGCCAGGATGCCGGTCAGCGCATCGCAGACGATGACGATACCGAACACCGGCAGCCAGCTGCCGGTGTTGTCGTGCAGCAGCGCGGCGAGCGGTCCGCCGAGCACCGAGCCGACCCCCTGCGCCATATAGAGGAAGCCATAGTTTGTGGTGGCGTATTTGTTGCCGAAGGTGTCGGTGAGCGTTGACGGGAACAGCGAGAAGATCTCGCCCCAGCCGAAGAACACCAGCCCGGAGAGCACGACGAAGGCCAGTGCATTGTCGCGCAGCAGCAGCATCACCGTGACCGCGACCGCCTCCATCAGGAAGGCGATCGCCATGGTGTTCTCGCGACCGATCCGATCGGACACCCAGCCGAAGAACGGCCGCGTCAGCCCGTTGGTGAAGCGATCGACGGTCAGCGCCAGCGGCAAGGCGGCCAGCCCGAACACCATGACATTGGCGGTGCCGAACTCGCGCGAGAACGCGGCGAATTGCGAGATGATCATCAGCCCGCCCGTGGACATCATCGTCATCATCACGAACATCAGCCAGAACACCTTGCTGCGCAGCATGGCATTCGGCGCGACGTCGCTCGATTTCGTGGTCACGGCCGCGGCCGGCAGCACGTCGCTCGGACCGGGCATGCGCATCGCCAGTGCCGCAGCGGCACCGATGATCCCGAGAATGATGCCGAACACCACCAATGTGTGTTGATACCCGGCGCTCTTGATCATCGAGTCGATCGGGAACGAGGTGGCGATGGCGCCGAAGCCATATCCGGCCGCGACCATGCCGGTGGCGAAACCGCGCCGATCCGGGAACCAGCGCACCATCAGGCCGATGATGCCGATATAGACGATGCCGGTGCCGACGCCGCAGAACAGGCCGTAGGTCAGATAGAGGCCCCAGATGCCGCTCACATAAGCCGAGGTGATCCAGCCGAGCCCCGACAGCACGCAGCCGATGGCAATGAGCGCGCGCGGGCCGAACTTGTCGACCAGATAGCCCTGCCCCGGCGACAGCCAGGTCTGCAGCACGATCAGGATCGAGAACGTCACCTGCACCGCCGGCAGCGTCGCGCCGAGATTGTCTTGAAACGACTTGGTGAACAGCGTCCACACATATTGTGGGCTGGAGATCGACATCATGGAGATGAGGCCGAGGACCAGTTGGATCCAGCGTGTCGCCGGCACCGCGGCGGCACTACTGGCGGGAGGCGCAGAAACCGACATTCACTACTCCTGTTCTGGAAGGAATTGTCTGCGGATGAAGCAAGGATCAGACCATGGTTGTTTCTGTGCGTCGCCGGTCACCGGCATGACCCCTCAGCCCCGGAAACAGTCAGCACAGGATACACAAAAGGATCGGCTGCCCAAATTTTTTGCGCGCACAAGAGCGCGCCTGTGCAGTGCGGCTGCGGGAGCTGTTGAATAGCTTGATCTTGATAACGAAGGAATTATCCGCCCGGGGCGGGGTTTATGCGCGTCTTACGCAGGTGCGAGATCAGTTTGTTGCGCCTCGGAACCGCAGCGGCGCTGGTCCGCCGGAGAGCACGATCGCGTCTCCCTGTCGCCGCCACTCGGTGGCCTGGGCGATCGCCGCGAGCAGGCTCTCGTCCGCCTGCATGCGCTGCGGCGTGCATTGACCAGCGCTCTGCCAGGCCGGAAGCGCCTCGGGCAGTGCGTCGGGCACGATGGCGATCGAATTCTCACCGAGCTCGACACGGCCGCCGACGCTCTTGCACCAAAGGTCAATCGCGACCGAACCGTTGGTGGTCACAGTGATGCTCGGGATGCGTTTGCCCGGACGCATCGGCTGCGCATCGAGCAACAATTCACGATCGAGCGGAAAGCTGTCGGCCCCGGCGGCACCGATGGCAGAGACGAAGACCAGGATTACCGTCGCCACGAAGTTTCGCAAAACCGTCATGCCGTATTCTCATCTGCGCCGCGAAAGGGACCACGCGAAATGCCGCGCGAACGTGTCGCCGTCAAGGTCGTGCGGCGGCAAACGTGACCTGCCGCTCATGTTATCCTCGACAAACCGGCTATTTGCGGACGGCGTCGGTGAGCCAGCGCGCGTGGCGCATCAGCCGCCCATCGTCGCCGTAGCGGCCGATCAGCTGCACGCCGACGGGCAGACCCTCGACCTCGATGAGCGGCAGCGACAAAGCCGGCAGGCCGAGCAGCGTCCACAGCGTGCAGAACATCGGACTGCCGGTCGCCTCGAGCCCCATGGGTGCAACGCCGGCCGTCGCCGGCGTGATGATCGCGCTGACCTCGGCAAATAACGGGTCGAGCTCATCGCGCAGGCGCTTCGCCGCGGCGAGCGCGGCGAGATAAGCGGTGGCGCTGATGCCGCGGCCATCGGCAATGAGGTCGCGCAGGACTTTGCTGAAGCTGTCGCCGCCTTGGTCGACGGTGGCGCCGAGATTGTGCGCCATCTCCACCGCCATCAGCACGCGTTGCGCTTCCCAGGCAGCGGCATAGTGCTGCGGCATGTCGAACGTAATACAGCGCTCGCCGAGCCGCGCGACGAATGTCTCGAAGGCCGCGCGCGCGCCGGCCTCGGCCTTATCCCAGATCGGCGTGCGCACAAACGCGAAGCGTGGCGGCTTCGGTTCGCTGGCCGTGGCGGTCGCGTGAAACGCACGCGCCGCGATCGGCCGCGTATCCGGATCGGCGGCGTCGGTGCCGGCGAGAACGTCGAGCGCCAGCGCGAGATCCTCGACCGAGCGCGCGAACGGTCCGACGTGATCGAGGGAACGCGAAAGCAGCAACACACCCGTGCGCGGCACGAGACCGTGGGTCGGCTTGAGTGCGAAGGCACCGCAGAACGAGCCTGGACGGATGATCGAGCCGTTGGTCTGCGTGCCGAGGGCGAGCGGCACCATGCCGGCGGCCACCGCGGCGGCGGAGCCGGACGACGAGCCGCCCGGCGTCCTTCGTGGATCGCGCGGGTTGCGCGTCTTGCCCGGATGGAAATAGGCGAACTCGGTGGTCACCGTCTTGCCGAAGATCACCGCGCCGGCGTCGCGCAGCCGCGCCACCACGGCCGCGTCCGCCGTCGGCCGCCGGCCGGCGAGAAAGGCCGCGCCGGATTCGGCGGGATATTCAGTCGTGTCGATCACATCCTTGATGCCGACCGGCACGCCGTGCAGCGGCCCGAGCGGCTTGCCGGCCTTCTGCCAGGCGTCGCGCTCGCGGGCCTGCGCCAGCGCATGCTCGGTGTCGATATGCGCGAAAGCGCGCACGTCGTCCTCCACGGCGGCAAAGCGGTCGAGGCAGGCGCGCGTCGCCTGCTCGGCGGACAGCGTGCCGCGGGCGATCTGTTGGACGATTTCGGCGGCTGTAAGCATTGCGGTGCCTTTCAGAAACTGAAGAGGCCGGGTGGAACGCCACCCGGCCTCTTAGATCGAGGTGTCGTTGATCGAGTTTAGTGCACGATCATGCCTGGGAACACATAGGCCTGCATCATGACCAGGATGCCGACCAGGCAGGCGAGCGAGATCGAGTGGAAGAACACGAAGCGCAGAATCGAGCCTTCGTGTCCGAACCAGTTGGTCGCGGTCGAGGCGACGACGATCGACTGCGCGTCGATCATCTTGCCCATGACGCCGCCGGAGGAGTTGGCGGCGCTCATCAGGATCGGCGACAGGTTCAGCTGTTCGGAGGTGATCTTCTGCAAGTTGCCGAACAGGATGTTCGAGGCCGTATCCGATCCGGTCAGCGCCACGCCCAACCAGCCGAGCAATGTGCCGAAGAAGGGATAGAGCACGCCGGCATTGGCGAAGGCCAAGCCGAGCGTCGCGTCGATGCCGGAGAGCCGCGTCAGCGTCCCGATCGCCAGCATCGCCGAGATGGTGATGAGCGAGTAGGCGCAGATCTTGATGGTCCTTGCGTAGGACGACACCAGCTTGGCAGGCGAGAAGCCCATGAAGAAGCCGGCGAGGATCGCCGCGATCAACATGCCCGACCCGGTATAGGAGAGCCAGGTGAAGGAGAACACCGCTCCTTCCGGCGTCGGCTTCGCCACCACCGGCGGCACCTTGTTGATCAGGTTATGCAGATCCGGGACCGGGTAGTTCCAGGTGGCGAAGGGATTGACCATGCCCTTGAACCAGTTGGTGCCCCAGATCAGCAGGATCGCGCAAACGATGATCCACGGGATCAGCGAGGCCCACACTTCGCCCTGCGACGGCTTGTGCAGCGGCTTGGCGGGCGCCGCCGTGGCGGCGGACTCGTCTTTTCCGCGCAATGCCGGCGACGTCCAGATTTTCTCCGGCTGCCAGACTTTGAGGAAGAGGATCAGGCAGGCCATGGAGATCAGCGACGCGCCGATGTCGACGATCCACGGATTGACGAAGTTGGAGATCAGGAATTGCGGGACGGCGAAGGACACGCCGGTGACCAGGATCGCCGGCCAGATTTCCTTCATTCCCTTGAAGCCCGCGAAGGCCCAGATCAGCCAGAACGGCACGATCAGCGAGAAGAACGGCAGCTGCCGTCCGACCATGGCGCCAAGCAGGAACGGGTCGAGGCCGGTGACACTGGCAAGGCCCGCAATCGGCGTGCCCAGTGCGCCATAGGCGACGGGCGCCGTGTTGGCGATGAGCGAGAGACCAGAGGCGGCGAGTGGCGAGAAGCCAAGCCCGATCAGGATCGCGCCGGTGACCGCGACCGGCGTGCCGAAGCCCGAGGCCCCCTCGAAGAACGCGCCGAAAGAGAAGGCGATCAGCAAGAGCTGCAGCCGGCGGTCGTTGGTGACGCTGCCGATGGTGTTCTGCAGGGTCTCGAACGCGCCCTTCTCCACCGTCAGCCGGTAGAGGAAGATGACGTTGAGCACGATCCAGCCGATCGGGAAGAAACCGGTCACCGCGCCGAGCACGGTGGCGCGCAGCGACATGCCGATCGGCATGGTGAAGATCACGATCGCGACAAGATTGGCGACGACAAGCGCCACGATGGCGGCGATGTGCGCCTTCACTTTGTTCGAAGCGATGAGAACCAGCAGCGTCACCACCGGCAACGCCGCTGCGATCGTCGACAACACGGTGTTGCCGAACGGGTTATAGACCTGACTCCACATGGAATTCCTCCCCAGCCGAATCAGGCTCGCCCCCGATCGGCACTCTTGTTGCCTATGTCCGCGTCGGAGCGCTCCGACGTCGGCCGGCTTTCGCGGATTCTTTCCGTCTCCCCGAATGGCGAACGGGCCCGCTTAAGCCGTTCTCAGTTTGGAATGAACTGTGATGAGCGGACAACATAGAATTCCGGCCCATCCTCCAGCCCACGCAGACGATTACGCGACATTCGACGATGAATTACAACAACTTAATGAGCCTCATTAGACAAAAGTCTATATCCCCAGATATGCCAGTGTCTTATTCACCAGCTGCCCGCGCCTCTCGCACAGGAGATCGTCCGTGAACCGCCTCGTCGCGACCCTCGCCATCGTCTGGCGCCTCGCCGCTCCCTATTTCCGCTCCGAGGACAAATGGGCGGGCCGCATTTTGCTCGCGGCGGTGATCGTGCTCGAGCTGGCGCAGGTCGCGATCAATGTGCTGATCAATTGGTGGAACAATCGCTTCTACACCGCACTCCAGGAGCGCAACTGGGACAGTTTCGTTTACGAGCTCAAATATTTCTGCGTCGTGGTGACGATTTATATTTTCATCGCCGTCTACCAGCTCTACCTCAACCAGTGGCTGCAGATCCGCTGGCGCCGCTGGATGACGGAGCACTATCTCTCCCGCTGGCTCAACCGCTCGAACCATTATCGCATGCAGCTGACCGGCGACGCCGCCGATAATCCTGACCAGCGCATCGCCGAAGATATCAAGGCCTTCATCGACATCGACGGCGGCGTCAGCGGCATCGGCATCCTGCCGATCGGCCTCGGCTTGTTGAACTCGATCGTCACGCTGATCTCTTTCATTGCGATCCTCTGGAATCTGTCCTCAGAAGCGCCGTTGCACCTGTTCGGGACCACCTGGAACATTCCTGGCTACATGGTCTGGGCGGCGCTGCTCTACGCGATCCTCGGCACAGCGCTGACGCATTGGATCGCCTCGCCGCTCATTGCGCTTAATTTCCAGCAGCAGCGCTACGAGGCCGATTTCCGCTTCAATCTCGTGCGCACGCGGGAGAATTCCGAACAGATCGCCTTGCTGCATGGGGAAGGCGCCGAGAGCTCGCGACATCTCGATCGCTTCGCCCGCATCGTTGCCAACTGGCGCTCGATCATGACCAAGCAGAAGCACCTCACCTTCTTTTCCACCGGATACGGGCAGGCCGCGGTTGTCTTTCCTTATATCGTCGCCAGCCCGGCGTATTTTGCCGGCGCCATGCAGCTCGGCGGCCTGACGCAGACGGCATCGGCCTTCAACAGCGTGCAGGGTGCCCTCTCCTTTTTCATCGGTGTCTACCGCCAGCTGACGCAATGGCTCTCCGTCGTGCAGCGCCTGGAGGGCTTCGAAGCGTCGATCGCGGCCGCAGAGAAACTCGCGCACCGGCCGCCGGTCGTCGAGGTGACGCCGGCCGACACGACGTCAGTCAATCTCAAAGATCTCATCGTGCGGCTGCCGAATGGCGAGCCGATCATCAGCGCCGAGAGTGTCAGCATCGCGCCGGGCGAGCGCGTGCTGGTCACCGGACCCTCGGGCGGCGGCAAGTCGACGCTGTTCCGCGCCGTCGCCGGGATCTGGCCGTTTGGCGCCGGGCAAGTCAGCATCCCGAAAGACGCCAAGGTGATGCTGCTGCCGCAGCGGCCCTACTTCCCGATCGCGCGGCTCGACAATGCGGTCGCCTATCCCGCCGAGCCCGGCAGCATCGACACCGCGCGCGTCGCCGAAGCCATCAGCGCCGTCGGACTGGCGGGGCTGGCCGCGCGCGTCGAAGAAGACGCGCACTGGAACCGCATGCTCTCGCTCGGCGAGCAGCAGCGGCTCGGGATCGCGCGCGCGCTGCTGCATGCACCCGACATCCTCTTCCTCGACGAGGCCACCGCATCGCTCGATGCCGTCGCCGAAGCCGCGCTTTACCGTCTGCTCGAGCAGCGCCTGCCGAATACGACGCTCGTCTCCATCGGGCATCGCGCCACGCTCAACGCGTTCCATGGCCGCGGCTTGACGCTGACACGCGCCGGCGATCGTTATGCGCTGCGTGACACGAAGCTCGAGGCCGCGGAGTAATCGCCAGGCTAGGCGGCGGCCTTTGTCCCCGCCGCGGCGATGCGCAAGAGCATCGCGTGAAAGGCATCGCGGATGCGGATGCAATGCGGCGTCTTGTAGGCCAAGGCGTCATTTTGATTGTGCACCAACATCGAGGCATTGACCTCGAAGACGACGAGGTTTCCCTCCTGATCGAGGCCGCAATCGACGCCAAAGAAGTCGAGCTCGAACGCCATCCTGATCTTTTCCAGCGCGGCGCGATGCGCCGTTGAAAAGACCTTCCAGGGATTGTCGAGGAATGCCTTTTCCTCGTGCTGCATCCACGGCCGCGCCGCCATGTCAGTGCGGAAATGGTGCACTTTCCAATCGTCACAGATCGCCAAATGATACGGATAAATCTCTTCGTTGACGAAGATGAAGCGGTATTTCCGGTAATAGCCGTCGATCGAGCGGTAATCGAGATATTCGCTGACGTACAAATCCCGGCCGCTGTTCTCTTGCAGGAACGTGGTGAGGTCGCCCTCGTCATAGAGCTTCTCGAATGCGTCGCCGCCGTGACTTCCCGCGACGCGCAGCAACAACGGAAACACAAATCCGCTTTGCGCCAGTGCTGTCATTCCGCCGGGCGCCGCCACGCTCTCATGCCGACAGCGCATGGTTTTCGCGACGCGGCAGGACGGAATTCCCGTCAGCTTCTCCGCCGTCCTCACCCGATCCGTGGCGAGGACTTTTCGCGGATGATTGATGATCGGCTTGCCGAGGCGATCGATCAGCGCCGCTGCGAGCGGCAGGAGCTGCTCACCCTGGTCGGCTTCGGAGACCAAGTTGACCACGACATCGCCGTATCGGCGCAGCATGTCGTGGTCCGGAACGACGTCGGGCAACAACGCCGCGAAATGGCAATCGAACGGTGCGTCGCTGAACAGGAATTGCGAGGGCGTATTGCCGATGCCCGAAGCCTCGAACGACAAGACGGAAAAATCCGCGGAGCCGCCGTCGAATTTCCGGCTCCGCACGGGCTGCAGCCGAACCGCCTGGCGATGGCAATCATAGGCGCGCGCCGCGCATCCCAACGAGTGTAGAAGATTGCCGAGCTCGATATGGAAGTTGGCGAAGTTCGGCATGTGTTCGATGGCTTTCTCCAGATACGGGACAGCCATCCCCGGAAACCCGACTTTCGCCAAGGTCACACCGAGCTCATAGTTCGCCGCAACGTGATCCGGCTTGAGCGTGAGCACATATTCAAAGACGGCGATTGCCGCCCGCGCGTCCCCGCACGCGCGCAACGCGTTGGCAAACAGGAAAAAGAAGTTCGGCTCCGGCGGGACGTTCGTCAGCAATTCGCGATAGCGCTCGAGGACGACCGCGGATCTGTTGTCGATCGGCGGTGGTGCCGATATCAGATCGGCTGCATGTGAAGCGATTGCATTCGCGCGCGGTGTTGCGGATCCGAGATACGGCACGATGGCATCGCGATAGGCGGCTTCGGCCTCGGCAAATCGCCGCTTCAGCGCATAAGCCGTTCCCAGACGGCAGAGATCAGGCCCGGAGAGCACGCCGCATCGCCGCGCCGCTTCAAAGCCCGCAATCGCTACGTCGAAATCGCCGCGGCAGCAGAGCTCATCGGCCATGTTGGCATGCAGATCGGCAAGCTCCGGATCGAGCTCAAGACCGCGGCGAAATTGCACCAAGGCGTCGTCGCCCCGGCCGACCGAGCGCAGCGCGTTGGCGAAATCGTTGTAGATCGCCGCGTGCTCTGGACGGCTGTTGCCCCTCTGCTCCAACAGCGTGACGGCCCGTTGCAAAAGCGCGACGCCCTCGGCGTTGCGACCGGCCTGGTGACTCAAAAAACCGACAAGCCGCAGCGCAATCAGATTGTCCGGATCGATGTCCAGGAGCGACCGGCAGCGCAGCTCGGCATTGGCGAGGTCGCCGCTTCGGTAGTGACGAAATGCGTCAGAGAGGATGCGTTCGATCGCCGGAGCGGCCATGGTCCGATTCCATGCTTGGAGTGTTCGACAGACGCCCGCACAGGCCCGGCACTAGCGGGCTGCGTAGCAATCTTCGGTTAAGGCATGGTTAATGACCGGTTAACGGCCGCAGGTGGCACGCTTCCCAGGCGGCTCCGCCTGATCGATCCCGGCTAGACTTCCGTCGACTGGTGGGTCTTCGCGACGGCAGCAGGCGCGTCGTCCTTGGCCTGGCTCGGCGCGCGCAGCGGCAGCTTCACCGTGAAGGTCGACCCGCGCGTCTCGCGGCTGTCGACGCCGATCGAGCCGCCGTGCAGCTCGACGACCATGCGCACGAGATAGAGACCGATACCGGTGCCGGTGATGCCGGAGACGTTGCTGGCGCGGAAGTAGCGCGTGAACAGCTGGCTCACGTCTTGCTCCGGAATACCGATGCCGTGGTCCTCGACGGCAATCACGATCTGTCCGGCCTTGGCAGACGCAGAGACCTTGATGGCGCCCCCATCCGGCGAATATTTGATGGCGTTTGAGATGAGGTTGCTCAACGCCTGGAACAGCAATTTGGCATCAGCGGTCATCGCCGCCGGCAGTGCGTCAAATTCTTCGACAATCTCCGCATCGGGTGCGATCTCGCGATGCAGCTGGCAGAGCTCGTGCAAGAGCGCCGCCGGGTCGATCTCCGTCGGATGAAAATAGAGCTCGACGCCGCTGTCCAGGAGCCGCGAGCTGTTGAGCAGATTGTCGATGAGGTGCGTAAGCCGGGTGACCGCGGTGCGAATTTTGCCGGACCGTTCGGCGATGTCTTCCGGTTTCACCGCATCCTTGACCTTGATCAGACGGCGCGCGTGGCCATCGATGATGGTCAACGGCGTTCGGAATTCGTGCGAGACCATGGAGATGAAGTTGCGCTGTAGACGCGTCAGCCGTTGCTCATGCGCGAGCTTTTCCTCGAGCATGGAGGCTTCCTGTTCGAGCGCACGCTGATTGAGCATCAGCTCCACCGCGTTCTTGCGGAACACCACCGCGGCATTGGTCATGGCGCCGATCTCGTCGCCCCGCCCGGTGCCGCGGAATTCGACATTGGTGTCGTTGGCCGCGAGCCGGCGCATGCCGTTGGCAAGCTCGAGCAGAGGCGTCGAGATCGAGCGGCGGACGTAGAGCACCGCCGCGGCGATCATCGCCGCCGCCAGCAACATGCCGATGCGGATCATCCAGCGCGCCTGCTCATAAGCTTCGCCGACAAGGCCGCTCGCCTGCTGCGCATTCACCACATTATGATTGGTCAGCTGCCCGAGCGTGTCGCTGACCGCGGCATACGCGATGCGCGATGTGCCCGCGTAGAGCGCATTGGCCTCGGTCTTCTTGCCGGCATGCACCAGCGCGAGCACTCGATCGACGATCTGCTGGTAGTCATCCCAGTCGCGCTTGAACTCATCGTAAAGCGCGCGCTCGACCGGATCGCGAACGCTGCGTTCATAGCCGCGCTGGGCCTGGGTTACCGAGTTGTTGAGCTCGCGCATCTCCGCTTCGGCAAGCTCGAGGTCAGCCGGATTCATCGCCAGCAAGGCGCTGGCCTCGGCGGCGCGATAGTCGGAGGTGTAATTGTTGAGGTCGCCAAGGAGCCGCGTGTTCGGCAGCCAGACATCTGTGATGTTGGTCGAGACGCCGTTGAAGTCGTTCAGCCGCGAGACACTGAACAGGCTGAGCGCGATGACCAGCAGGAAAAACGAAATCAGGATCGTCGACAGCCGGAAGCTGATCGAATGCAGTCGTTTCATCTGCAGCGGCATGCTTAATGCCCCAAACCCGAATCCACGCATGGTCGCAAAAGGCCGGTGCGCTGCTTATACACGAGACTAGTGTCCCGATTCCGAAGTTCGCCATACTGTGCAGCAAGTCGAGAGCGAACTTCGGAATCGAAAAGGACACTAGCAAACATATTGATTCTAGTGCCCCTCTGAACCCGAAGTTCGCAAAAAGACCCGCGGCAGTTGTGGTGTGAACTTCGGGTTCGGGGCACTAGCCAATAACTTACCAGATTTGTGGCAACAGACGGGTTAATCCCATCGGCATAGACTGTGACAAATCACAGGTCCAAAACCGCCGGCAGTGTCCTAGACTGTAGCCAGAATCCGCCCTCGCGCTCGGTCGCCCGATGATCCACCGCTCCCTCCCTTATCTTGTGGCTGGCTGCGCTCTCGCCTTCGCCATCGGCGGCTGCAGCAGCTCGCAATATACGAACCTCACGGTGCCGCAGTGTGTCGCCGAGGCAAAGCTGGCGCTGCGCGATGCGGATTTCACGCAGAACCTGGAGGTCACCGGGGTCGGCGACGATCGCGCGGTCAGCGGCGAGCACGGGAGCTATCGCGGGTCGGTGTATTGCGTGCCCGGAAAGCGAACCGTGGAGGTAACCGGCCTCGACCTCGCTATGGCGCAATTCTATAAGAAGTCGATCATCAAACGATTTTAGGAGAATTGGGGTGGCGGAGCCGCGCAAGCACATCCTTTGCGTCGAGGACGATCGCGAAACCGCGGCGCTGATCGCTGAGGAGTTGGTCGATCGCGGCTTCGCCGTGGCTGTGGCGCATGATGGACGCGCCGGCTTCGACGCTATCCTCAAGCAGACGCCAGACCTCGTACTTTGTGACATTAACATGCCGATCATGTCCGGCTTCGAGCTGCTCGAGCGGCTGACCGCGATCGCGCCGCGCTTCGGTAACATGCCGTTCGTGTTCCTGACCGCGCTGAAAGACCGCGAGACCGAACTGCAGGGCCGCACCCTCGGCGCCGATGACTATGTCAGCAAGCCGATCGACTTTGACCTGCTCGACACCATCATCCGCGCACGGCTTGCCCGTGTCGCACGCAGCGCCGTCGCGCCGAAGCAGCCGCTGAACGACCGGGAGATCGAAACCCTGTCCTGGGCTGCGCGCGGCAAGACCTCGTCCGAGATCGCCGAAGTGCTGGGCTTGAGCAAGCGCACCGTCGACTTCCACCTTGACAATGCACGCGAGAAGCTCGGCGTGCCGACCCGCATCCAGGCGGCGGTCAAGGCCGCCACCGGCGGGTTGATCGAGCCGTAATCCGCTGGCAGCCGCTAAGTGCTCAAAGGCCTCCTCACCTTCGGCTTGACGCGGCGTCCGATCGTGCTGCTCGGGCTGCTGGTGTTCATCAGCGTCGGCCTGTTCGCCTTCAGCAAGCTCAACATCGAAGCCTATCCGAACCCAGCGCCCGTCATTCTGGAGATCACCGCGCAATCGCCCGGGCTCTCGGCTGAGGAGATGGAGCGCTACTACACGATCCCGATGGAGGTCGGGCTCGCCGCAACACCGGGCGTCAACGTCATCCGCTCCACCTCGTTCTACGGCCTGTCCTTCGTGCGCGTCGTGTTCCAGTACGGCGTCGACTATTACTTCGCGCTGACACAGACAGCGATCAACCTGCAGCAGAACGTCAGCCTGCCCAACAATGTCATCCCGCAGATCCAGGGCACCAGCCTGGTTGGCGAAGTCTATCGCTATCAGCTGGCGGGGCCGCCGCACTTCGGCCTGAGCAACCTGCGCACCGTGCAGGACTGGGTGCTGCAGCGCCGGCTGCTCACGGTGCCGGGCGTCGTGCAGGTCAACACCTGGGGCGGCACCACCAAGGAATATGAGGTCGAGGTCGATCCGCACAAGCTCGATGCCTACAAGATCACGCTGCCGCAGGTGGTCAGCGCCATCGGGAACGCCAACGTCAATGTCGGCGGACGCACCATCAATGTGGGTCAGCAGTCGGTGAACATCCGCGGTGTCGGGCTCATCGACAGCGGCGGCTCGGCGGACCTCACGCAGGGCTACAAAGTCGACGACATCGAGAACATCATGCTGTTCCAGCAGAACGGCGTGCCGGTCTTCGTCAGGGACATCGCCAAGGTGTCCGTCGGCAACGTGCCACGGCTCGGCAAGGCCGGGCGCGACCGCGAGGATGAAGTGGTGGCGGCAATCGTCATCATGAATCGCACGATGCACACCAATGACGTGGTCGCCCGCGTCAAGGAAGAGATCAAGAAGATCAACAGCGACGGTACGCTGCCGGCCGGCGTCAAGCTCGTGCCGTTCTACGACCGCACCACGCTGGTGGGGGTGACGACCGCGACCGTGCTGCACAATCTCGTGTTCGGCTGCATCCTGATCTTCGTCATCCAGTGGCTGTTTCTCGGCGACCTGCGCAGCGCCGTCATCGTCGGCGCCACGATTCCGTTCGCGCTGTCCTTCAGCATCATCATCCTGGTGCTGCGCGGCGAAGACGCCAACCTGCTTTCGGTCGGCGCCGTCGACTTCGGCATCATTGTCGATGCCGCGGTGATCCTGGTGGAGAATATCTATCGCAACTTCGAATCGCGCCCGGAAGAGAAGCAATCGCTGCTCGAGTCGCTCGCTGAGCGAAAATGGGGCGCCGATCCGACCCAAGCCGCCGACCCCTCGGGCGCGCCGGTCTGGACCGACCGGCTGCGGCTGATCCTGATCAGCGCCATGCAGATCGATCGCGCGGTGTTCTTCTCCACCGCCATCATCGTCGCCGCGTTCCTGCCGCTGTTCACCATGTCCGGCGTCGAAGGCCAGATATTCGGCCCGATGGCGCGGACCTACGCCTACGCGCTGATCGGTTCTCTGATCGCGACCTTCACGGTCACGCCCTGCCTCGCCTCGCTGCTGCTGCCCGAGCATCTCAGTGAAGTAGAGACCTGGATCGTGCGCACACTGCGCTCGGTCTATATCCCGGTGGTGCGTTGGTCGCTGGAGAAACGGCGGATCGTCGTCGCCATCGGGCTGGGCTTTCTCATCATCACCGGGCTGGCCGGCTCGCGGCTCGGCAGCGAATTCCTGCCGACGCTCGAGGAAGGCAACTTATGGATCCGCGCCTCGATGCCGCCGACGATCTCGCTCGAGGCCGGCATGCCGCTAGTGACCCGGATCCGTGAGATCCTGCTGAAATATCCCGAGGTGATTACCGTGGTCTCGCAACACGGCCGCCCCGACAACGGCAGCGACGCCACCGGCTTTTTTAACGCCGAGTTCTTCGTCCCGCTCAAGCCGTTCGACAAATGGCCGGCTGGTTGGGACAAGGAGAAGCTGATCAACGAATTGCAGAAGCAGTTCGCCGAGGAATTCGTCGGCGTCGACTTCAATTTCTCGCAATATATCCAGGACAATGTCGAGGAAGGTCTCTCCGGCGTCAAAGGCGCCAACTCGATCAAGATCGTCGGCCCCGATCTGGTGACGCTGGAGAAGATCGCCGTCGAGGCGAAGCGCGAGCTTGCCGAGATCAAGGGCATCACCGATCTCGGCATCTTCCGTGTGCTCGGACAGCCTAATCTCAACATCACCATCGACCGCAAGAAGGCCGCCCGCTACGGCCTCGGCGTCAACGATGTCAACAATGTCATTCAGGCAGCGCTCGGCGGCACCGTGGCCACGACGCTGCTCGAGAGCGATCGCCAGTTCAATGTCGCCGTGCGGCTGGCGCCCGAATACCGCGGCAATCTCGACACCATCAGAAACCTCAAAGTCGGCGTACAGGCATCGTCTGGCACCGCCTATATCCCCCTCTCTGAGCTCGCCACGATCTCGCTCGATACTGGCGCTTCCTACATCTTCCGCGAACGTAAC
Organism: Pseudolabrys sp.; assembly: GCA_035651015.1. Lineage (GTDB taxonomy): Bacteria > Pseudomonadota > Alphaproteobacteria > Rhizobiales > Xanthobacteraceae > Pseudolabrys. Next base: position 139,823 of record DASRGN010000031.1, read on the forward strand.
CAGCGCTTCGTCCCGATTAAGTTCTCGGTGCGCGGTCGCGATCTCGCCGGCGCCGTTGAGGAGGCGCAGGAGCGCATCACCAAGAATATCAAGCTGCCGGTCGGCTATCGCATCGACTGGGCCGGCGAATTCGAATGGCTACAGCAATCGAAGAAGCGGCTCGTCGTCATCGTCCCGATCACGCTCGGCATCATCCTGGTGCTGCTCTACGGACTGTTCAACTCGCTGCGCGACAGTCTGCTGGCGCTGCTCGGGCTGCCGTTCACTCTATGCGGCGGCATCCTCGCGCTTTACGTCACCGGATTGGATTTCAGCATCTCCGCGGCGATCGGCTTCATCTCGTTGTTCGGCGTCTCAGTGATGAGCGGCATCCTCATCCTCAATGGCTACTACCGGGTAGCTCCGCAATGCGCCAATTCGGTCGAAGCGATGTTCCGCGCCGTCGAGCAGCAGATGCGGGCGATCCTGATGATGGCGCTGTCCGCCTGCCTCGGCCTTCTGCCGGCCGCGATCTCAACCGGCATCGGCAGCCAGGTGCAGCGGCCGCTCGCTACCGTGATCGTCGGCGGCATGCTGATCGGGCCGATCCTGTTGCTGGTGATCGTGCCCGCGGTGCAGACCTTCTTCCTCCCGGCGATCGCGCGTGCGCCCGCGCCGGCCGTTGCGCAGCCCGGAGAGAATGAGGGTGTGTAGGCTTGCAATGAATGGCGCGGCGCTACGCCGCGCTCACCAGACGCCGTAGGCGCAAATCAGGGCGAACGGCAAGCCGACGCCCCCGACATAGAGCCACGTCCGATAGCCGCTCTCGTCCCGCGGACGGCGAAATGCCTGCACGGCGACCGCGAGCGCGGCGACCAGCCCAAGAATGAGCCGGAGAAGGTCGCGCGGGGTCTCGTAGGAAGACCAGATGGTCTCGCTCTGGGGCAAGGCAACGTGCAGGATAATGATGGCGAGCGTGAACAGGAACAGCCCGCGCAGGATCATCGCCACGATCCGCCATCGCGGCGGCAAGGAAGGGCTCGGCAGGACGTGTCGCTTCGATGACGCGCTACCTGGATGCACGCTCATCGCCCGCCACCTCTTTGGGGCCGGCACCCCTGAATCGGTTGAGCATCGTTCGCTCAATATATAGGTGGCGTATATTTCGCGACAACAACATAACCGGAGGATATCCACGCGTGCCGCAACCGCCGGCCTGCGACGCCGCTAACGGATTGATGCTGCTCAACGATTTTGGCGCGCGGCCACGATCAATGCTTCGAACGAACGGTGCTGCCGTTGATTCCAGCGGTGAATTTCGCGGGGCCGCCGATGCTCGAGGGGCCGCTCCCAGGATGCGCCATTCCGGTGCCGCTGATCCCAACGCGATGGACCGGCTGCGCCACTGTGGAACTCGCCGGATGCGGCGACACTTTCGCCGTTGCGCTATTGCCAGAGTCGGTGGCGGGTCGCGGGTTTGCGTTGGCCACCATCGGCGACTTGATGAGCGGCTTCCCCTCGCCTGCCTTGGTGATGGTTGGTCCTTGCGCCCCGGACGACGTCTGGGCGGCGGCGGAGAGTGACAGGCTCGCGACCAGCAAACCGGCAAAGCAGGAAGCGGCGAGTGTCGTTGCGCGTTTCATGGCGCGCTCTCTATCCAAGTTAGCGCGACGCGGTCACCAGGGCGTTGCTCAGGAACAGCGCGCCTTCGGTGGCCACCAGCTCGCCCGGGCGCAGCCCGTCGAGGATTTGCCGGTAGGCGTCGCGCTCAAGCCCGACCTTGACCACGCGACGCGTGAAACGCTTGCGGTCGCTGGTGACGAACACTGTCATCGTGCCATCGCCCTCGCGCACGACGCCGTCGGCGGGCACGCCGGGCGAACGCATCGGAGCGCCGACATTGATTACGAAATTCGCAAACATCCCGGCGCGCAATTCGTGCTGCGGGTCCTTGACCTCGGAGCGCACCAGGACGCGGCGCGTATTGGGATCGACCATGGAGCCGACGGTCGTGACCTTGCCTGCGAAGGTGCGGCCGGGGAACGCGCTGACCCGCACCGTCTCTTCCTGGCCAACGCGAAACGCCGGGCTATCGTTCTCCGCCACATTGGCAATCATCCACATCGTATCGATATCGGCCAGGGTGTAAGGCGCCGGCGCGCTTCCCGGCTGCACGAACAGGCCGGGCGCGGCGCTGCGGGCGGTGATGCGCCCGGTGATCGGGCTCTGCACCACCAGCGTCGGATCGGCCATGCGCTGGCCCACGATGTTGTCGATATCCGCCTCGGTCTTGCCGAAAATGCGCACCGCATCGCGCGCCGCACGCAGCGCGCCTTCCGCGCTCTGCTGGTCGGAGGTCGCTTGCTCGAGCTCCTTCTGCGATATCGCGCGCGATTGATAGAGCTCACGCGCGCGGGTCAGCGCCCGCGTCTGCAATTCGAGCACGCCGGCGGCCGAAATCAGGGTTGATTCCGCATTGAGCAGATCCGGGCTGTCGATGGTGAACAGCGTCTGCCCCTTCTTGACGTCATCGCCGACCTTGGCGAACAGCGCAATGATCCGCCCTTGATAGGGCGTGAACACCTGCACCGTCATGTCCTGGTTGAAATCGATGCTGCCGACCGACTCCTTCTCGATGGGAAATTCGCGCTCATCTGCCGGCTCGACCTTGACGAAAGCCAGCTGCTTGTCGGTGAGCGTGACGCTGTCTTTGTCGTCGGCTTCGCCGCCGGATGGCGCGGCGCCGTCGGTCGAGGGCTTTGGCGCGGGCGCCGCGCTCTTGTGCGCGGTATCTGCTGTCTCCGTCTTGGGCGACGGACTGCCGAGGCCGCCGATGACATAGGCCCCGATCGCGATAAGCACGAGGACGCCGGCCACCGCGAGGTCCGCAGCCTTCATCTTCCTCTTCGCAGGGATCAGATCCTTGAAATTCATCGCGGTTTTGCGTGACGGCAAAGGCTTCGACGGGGCGGACAATCGCTGCTATTCCAGTCCGGCGTCTACTGTGAGAAATCGCAGTTCCCGAGCGACTCACGATCGGCTTAGATAGTAGCGCAGGCGGGGGTCAGCCTAAAAAAATACTGCTGATTCAGGTCAGTAGCTGAACTGTTATGCGGTGAGTAACCAGAAAAGTCATGTCCCGGTCGCGTATCCCCACGGTTTCGGCGGCGCTCGCGCTTGCGCTCCTGGGGACAAGTTGTGCGGTCGGCCCGGACTTCAAAGTCCCGGCGCCGCCGGATGCTGAGCGTTACAGCAAAGAGCCGCAGGTCACACGCACAGCTGGTGCGGCGCAGCGCTTCGTCAAAGATCTCGATATCCCCGATGAGTGGTGGAGGCTGCTGCGCTCGCGGCGGCTCAACACGCTGATTGAGCGCTCCTTCAAGGCCAACCCGACCCTCGAGGCCGCAATCGCGGCGCTGCGCGTGGCGCAAGAGAATACGCTCGCCCAGGAGGGCAAGTTCTTCCCACAGGTCACCGGCAACTTCAGCCCGCAGCGCATCCGCTCGCCCAACAATCCGCTGGGTGGCGCACCGGTCGTCGGCACCGACGCGTCGGGCAACCCGATCGTGAAGAATCCGTACAACGTCGTCACCAGCCAGGTGACCGTCACCTATACTTTCGACATCTGGGGGCAGAACCGCCGCGCCGTCGAATCGCTGCAGGCAGTATCCGACTCGCAGCGCTTCCAGGCGGAAGCCGCGCGGCTGACGCTCGCCTCGAATATCGCACTCGCCGCCATCCAGGAGGCGTCGTTTCGCGACCAGATCACCGCCACGCGCGAGCTCATCGCTATCAACGACAAGGCGCGCGACGTTCTCAAGGAGCAGTTCGACAAAGGCTATTCGAGCCGCATCGATCTCGCCGCGCAGGAGGCGCAGCTTGCACAGATCGCGGCGACGCTGCCGCCACTGCAGAAGCAGCTGGCGCAACAGCGCGACCTGCTCACCGCGCTCATCGGCCGCTATCCGAACGAGGAGCCGGGCGAGAGATTCACGCTGGCGTCGTTCACGCTGCCGCGCGATCTGCCGCTGAGCCTGCCCTCGAAGCTTGTCGAGCAGCGGCCGGATGTGCGCTCGGCGCAGGAGCTGCTGCATTCCGCCAGCGCACAGATCGGCGTCGCCATCGCCAATATGCTGCCGAACTTCGCCCTCACCGGCAACGCCGGCTACACCTCGCTCGCACTCGGCCGTCTCGCCGACTACTTTTCCAGCGCCAATCTCGCCGCCACCGTGGCCGGCAGCGTGACGCAGCCGATATTCGACGGCTTCTCCCTGCTGCACCAGAAGCGCTCGGCGGAAGCGGCATTCGATCAATCCTACGCGCAGTATCGCGCGACGGTGATCTCGGCGCTGCAGAACGTCGCCGACACGCTGCGTGCGCTGGAGACCGATGCGGCTGCGCTGAAGGCGACGATCGAAGCGGAGCGCGCCGCCAAGGTCAGCTTCGACCTGGTGCGCCAGCAGTTCGATCAGGGCTACACGAACATTTTGCTGCTGATCAATGCGCAGCAAACCTATCTGCAGGCGCGGCTTGCGACCATTCAGGCGCGCGCCAACCGGCTCTCGGATACCGTGGCGCTCTATCAGGCGCTGGGCGGCGGCTGGTGGAATCGTCCGGAAAGCATTTCGCCGGAGTCCGACGAGCTGGCCCAGAACGCCAAACTCATTCCCGACGTCTTGCTCAAGCCGGTCGCCGCGCCGGCGCCCTAGCGTCCTTCGGGAGCGGCAGCATTTTCATGCCGCTTTCGCTGAATTCGGCTATGACAAAGACATGAGTCAACCGGGAACAGATATCGCAGGCGAGCGGATCGCGCTGGTTCAGCAGGCGTTCGAGCTGGAATACCTGACGCTCGGCTGGCTGGCCGTGGAGGCTGTGGTCGCCATCGTCTCCGGATTGGCCGCGAAAAGCCTGGCGCTAACCGCGTTCGGGATCGACAGCCTCATCGAGCTCGCCTCCGCCACCGTCGTGCTCTGGCGGCTGACGATCGAACTGCGGCAAGGCGAAGCCTTCGCCGAGGACATCGAGAAGGCGGCGGCCCGCGCCGGCGCGCTCTTGTTGTTCGCGCTCGCGGCCTATCTCGTCGCCGGGGCCGCCTGGAAGCTGGCGACACGTCACGGCGCGGAGTTCTCGTTCCTCGGTCTCACTATCAGCGCGCTCGCCATCCCGGTCATGCTCTATCTGTCGCGGCGCAAGCTGCAGCTCGCCGAGGCGCTCGGCAGCCGGGCGCTGCGCACCGACGCGATGGAAAGCCTCGCCTGCGGCGCCCTCGCCATCGTGGTCATTGTCGCGCTGCTGGCGCAGATCGCCATTGGCGCCTGGTGGGTCGACGCGCTCGCCTCGCTGACGCTCGCCTGGCTGCTGATCCGCGAAGGGCGCGAGGCCTGGGAAAGCGAAGCCGACGAGGACTGACGGTCGCGCCGGCTGCCAGCGCAATGAAAAGGCGGCGGCTTCGTTGCGAAGCCACCGCCCAGCGGCAGGTCGTTGTTTGACTTATTTCAGGTTCGCCAGGGTCAGGTCAGCCGAGAGCTTGGCGATAAAGGCCGCGCCGCACCACTTGGAGCCGCCACCCGCCGGATTGATCGGCGTGACATCGGGCCCGGTGGCCGGAGCAGTGAAGTCGCTGGTGAAGGCGTTACAGTTGCCGCGCGACAGATCGGTGTCGGAGTAACGCAGATCCAGCGTCAGCACCTTCCAGGTGAAGCCGATGCCCACGTTCCAGGTGTTGTAGTTGGCGTATTTGATGCCGCCCGCGCCGAGACCCGCACCGAGCGAGTAGAAGGAGTCGGTAGTACCGAGCCACTGCCGGCCGAGCTCGCCGGACACGTACCAGCCGATGTCCTTGATGGTCGTCGTGCCGGTGTACTTCACGGTACCGGAGAAGTAGTTCCCCCAGGCGCCGGAGTGCAGGAACGACGGCGTGTAGTATTCGTTCAAGCCGAGGGCGAGCGGATCAATCGGCGTCCACGTCACCTTGCCGTAGACTTCCCAGAAGCTCAGGTTGCCTTTGATGACATTGCCGTTGGCGAGCGTCGGCTGACATCCGGCGATGACGCTGTTGTAGCAGGTGCCGCCCGGATAGCCGTAGTACCAAAAGCCGAAGTCGAAGGCGAACTTGTCGATCGTTGGGCGGATACCGCCGTACAGATCGATTTCGGCAGCGGCGCGGTTGGCGAAGCTGATGCTCTCGCCCGAGATGCCCGCATAGAGCTGCAGGTTGGGATTGATATTGTAGCGCGGCTCGAAATAGGCCGCGACCGACGGCTTGTGATTGGACTGCGTGATGCCGCGGAACACGTAATCGTTCATGATCGCGGACCCGAACGCGAGATCCCACGGGCTCGCTGCTACAGGTACCACCGGCGCCTTGGTCGGCAGATCCGCCGCGAGCGCCGGCGCTGCGAACGCCGTTGCCGCGACAACCGACAACACAAACTTCTTCATTGACGCTGCCCCTTCGTTTCGATCGGACTTCTAGCCGATACCCCGCTCATCACCGCTGCGTACAAAACCCCCGGCTGTGATCGACCCGTACGCGACAGGGACGTGCAATACCGGAAACTTTCGCTGGCGGGAGCGCGACGCAGCAAGAGAAAAACAAATGCAACTGCCGCTTTTTTAGGCGATTCCGACCCTATCAGCCTGGTCATAAACAGAAAAACGATAGCTGTGGCGGCCACGCAACATTTTCTATCCACTTCGCGCAGCAGGTCAGGAAATGCTTTCGCGCCATCAAAGAAAACGGGCGCCGAAGCGCCCGCTTTTATTCGTGTGGAAACGAATAAGCGGCCGTCAGGCCGCGGCCTTCTTGCGGTTGGCCTCGAGCCGCGCATCGACCAGCGCTACCTGCGCGTCGATCGCCGGAAGGCTCAACCCCTTCTGCTTGGCGATGAGCTGCACGAGCTTGTCGGCGCGCTCGATGTTCGGCGCTCCGTTCTGCAGCGCGCGGGCGGCGGATGCCGGGCGCGTCAGGCTCTGCGCGGCGGCGGCATATTTCTCGTACGGTACGAGGTCGCCTGGCGCAGCGCCGAGCTTCACACAGAGATCGAAGACGAAGTTGTAGACCGACTTCGACTCCTCGGGATTTGACCACACCGCCTCCTGCGCGGTGCGCATGCCGTCCTTGGTGATGCAGCGATAATTGCCGGCGAGCAGCATCGACCATTTGGCGAGCGGCACGAAGATCGAGTCATGCACGCGCAGCTTCACCGGCAGCTCGATCTTGCCTTCCGGCACGTCGAAGCGCACTGCGTCGATGTCTTTCTCCAGCGCCCGCAGGATCGCGGTGTCTTTGTCATCGTTGAACTTCGCTACCTTGAAGTTGGTCGGCAGCGTCACCTGCAGCACGTTGACCTTCTCCTCCGGCGGACGCACCGCCTGCGGATCGGGGCTGCACAGCGTCAGCTTGCCGGGATCGAAATTGTCCCACACCGTCGGATCGGTGTAGGCGGGCTTGAGCGCATCGTAGTTGAGCCCCGGGATGCGCTTCACATAGGGCAGCGGCGGCATGTTCATGATCGACATGCAAGGCACACGCGATTTCGCCACTGCGTCGAGCAACTCGCGCACGCCCGGCGAGCGATATTGCGGCTCCTGCATGGCGAGCCCGATGAGATCGTAATCCTTGGGGTTGACGCCGGCGGCGCCGGTCGCCTTGACCTTGCCGGGGAGCTTGCGGGAATCGATCTCCACCTGGTCCTTGCGGCCGCGAATGGGCAGCCGCACGCGGAAGCCCTCGGCATTGATCAGGTCGGCTTCTGCCGGGAGACACACCAGCGTCACTGTGTGTCCGCCGAACAGGATTTTGGAAGCCAGCAGCGACCCGTAGGACGCGCCCATAATAAGAATGTTGTGAGGCATTGGGCACCTTTTTTGACGATAGGAAATGACGGGGCCGACGCGGCCATCTCGTTCAGGCGGCTATGGTATTCGGCCCGTCTTGCCAGCGCAATCGGGGTTTCCGGCGTTCCCGGAAGAGTGATGGAAAGCGATCTCACCCCGGCTGGCGATCGGCAACCGGCGGCGTGCGCTTCGGCAGCATCGCCAAGAGCGTGTTGAAGGCGCGCCCGAACGGCTTGAGGAATTCGCCGGTGATGGTGTGCGCATCGGGATAGGCCGGCTCGACGCCGAAGGTGAGCTTCTCGCGCTCCTTCGCCGGCACATGCAGCGTGCCGAACAGCCAGTCCCAGACGGCGAGGCAGGAACCGAGGTTCTTGTTGAAGTGGACCGGATTGGTGGAGTGGTGCACCTGGTGATGCGCCGGGCTCAGGAACACGCGCCCGAGCAGGCCACGGAACGCGATCCATACATGCGAGTGCTGCAGGTGCACATAGATGTGCACGAAGACGATCAGCAGGATGTTGGTACCCGACAGCGCGTATTGATAGGCCGTGTCGCCGAAGGCGTAATGCATGACGCCATTGGCCAGCGCGATGCTCACCGCCAGGATATTCCCGAAGATCCAGGTGTCCAACGGATGCACACGGAAGGTGGTCAGCGGCGTGAGCACCTCCGCCGTGTGGTGCACCTTGTGCAGCTCCCACAGCACCGGCACGCGATGCTTGAGGTAATGGTCGACCCAGTAGCCGAACTCGTAAGCGAGGAAGAGCACCAGCGTGATGATCGGGCGCGACACGATGTCGGGGAGAGTCGTCGGCGTCACCGGACCGAAGGTGAACACGAGGCCGGAGATCACCGCATTGGTGAGGAACTGATACGAGACCGCCACCACGCCGAAAATCCCGGCATAGACGAAGACGTTGAACAGGAAATATCCGATGTCCGCCACCGTTGACGGGCTGCGCGTGATGCGTTTCGGAAACAGCGCGCGGATGAGCGTCGCCATGCGCAGGCGCCGGTGCCTGCGGTAGCGCTGCCAAGCGAAGAAGCCGGCAGCGACGACGAGCGCGCTGCCGAGCGAGGTGACGGAGAACTGCGAGCCCGAGGAAAACAGCAGGTCCATCAGGTGATGGAAATTGCGAAGGAGCCCGGCCCAGATAATGTCCACTGCGCAATCCCGCCGTCTTTTTGAGAATGCGCAAGTCTAGGCCCGACGCGGTAAATACTTCTTTTACCGGGAGCCGGAAATCGGCGGCAAAGCCTTGTTCCGCAGGGGTATTTCCGCGCCCGCCGCGCCCGGCTATACAGACGCTGCCATTGCCGGGAGAGACACCTTCATGCGGATTGCAATCATGGCCGCCGGCGCGCTCGGCGGCTATTTCGGCGCACGCTTTGCCGCCGCCGGACACGACGTCATCTTTTTCGCCCGCGGGGCCCATCGCGCCGCGATCGAGAAGAACGGGCTGAGGATCGAGAGCCCGCTCGGCAACCTGCATCTTCCGAAGGTCACGCTCGCCGACGATCCGGCGAAGATTGGCACCGTGGATATCATCCTGTTTGCGGTGAAGCTTTGGGATCTGGAGAAGGCGGCAAGCGAGCTCGCTCCGCTGATCGGGCCGGCGACGCGCGTCATCACGGTACAGAACGGTGTGGATGCGTTGGCACGGCTCGAGCCGATCCTCGGCAAAGGCCGCGTGGTCTGCGGCCTTGCCCAGATCGCCACGGTGATTTCGGAACCCGGCGTGATCAAGCACACGAGCCAGTTCGCGCTCCTGCGCTTCGGACATTATGACAACCATCCCGATCTCACGCTCGACGCGTTCGTCGAGGCGGCGCGCAAGATCAACCTCGACATCGCGCTGTCGGACAACATGCTGCGTGATAGCTGGATCAAGTTCACCTTCCTCACCGCGCTTGCCGGGATCACCGCAGCAACGCGCCGCCCGATTGGACCGCTGCTTGCCGATGCGGACGGCCGCGCGCTGTTCCACGACCTGATGGCCGAAATCGTCGCCGTCGGCCGCGCCAAGGGCGTGCCGCTGCCGGAGAATTTCGCCGACGAGCGCATGGGCTTCGCTGACACGGTGCTGCCGAAAGACATGAAGGCGTCGATGGCGCACGATCTCGAACGCGGGAACCGCATCGAGCTCGACTGGCTCACCGGCAAGGTCGTGGAACTCGGCCGCGAGGTTGGCATCGCGACTCCAGCCAACGCCGCGCTTTACGCGGTGCTCAAGCCTTACCGGATGGGCAAATCGGCTTGAATTAGTGCGATGCGCTGAGGATCGACGGCTGCATCCGAATCGGAGCGCGATCGATCTGCGGAGTGATGGCGCGCTCGGCGATGGAATTGCAGCCGTCGCACTTGAAGAATTCGATGCCAGGTTCCGATCCGAGTGGCGAGACGCGCCCGAAGAACCGCAAGGCATCACCGCATTTCGAACACCTTGCCAAAGTTCCCATAATCGCTACTCGCACTTCTCGTTACGGCGTCAGCGCCTAGCTACATCAATTGACACAGAGGCTTCACCTTTGCGCATAAATCGCGAAGGCCACCGTTCGTTCCCGCATTGCTCCCTTTCTCAACAGATAATCGCCTTAATCCAAGTTGTTTGCGCGCAAAGATACTCGGCGTTCATGGTTGGCGGCTACATTGCCGGCCGCCATGACCTCCGCCCGCAGCACCAGCATTTCGACACCTTGCCCGAAATGCAAAGCGACCATGGTGCATGTGGCGGTGACGGCGCACCCGCTGATGCCGGAAATGCAGCGCAACACGTTCGTCTGCTACAGCTGCAATCAGACGCGGACCTACATGCTCCCGGTTCAGCATCGCAGCGAAGACGGGCCGCATCCCACCGAGCGCGCGCTCAGCGCGCGTTGAGTGAAACAATTACGCAACGTGCCACTCCTCGGCGCTGGCGCCGGCGAGCGATTGCACGCGCGCTTCGTCGGCGGCAAGCTCGCGCGCCGAGCCAGAATAGACCACGGCGCCGTCATCGAGCACGTAAGCGTGACGCGCAACCTCGAGCGACATGCGCACGTTCTGCTCGACCAGCAGCACCGAGATCCCCTCATCGCGCATCTGCGCGACGATGCGAAACACCTCGCGCACCACCAGCGGGGCAAGGCCCTGCGAGGGCTCGTCGAGGATCAGAAGCTTCGGATTGAGCAACAGCGCGCGCGCGATCGAGAGCATCTCCTGCTCGCCGCCGGACAATTGCCGGCCGCGATTGCCCTTGCGCTCCTCGAGTCGCGGAAACAGCTTGAAGATGCGCTCCACCGTCCACGGCCCCGGGCGCTCGAGCGGCACCTTGAGATTTTCCTCGACGCTGAGATTGGGGAAGATCTTGCGGCCCTCGGGCACGTAACCAACGCCGAGCGCGGCGATACGGAAGGTCGGCCAGCGCGTGGTGTCGCTGCCGAAGATGTTGACCTTGCCGTCGCGCGCGGGGGTCAGCCCCATGAGGCTGCGCAGTGTCGTGGTCTTGCCGGCGCCGTTGCGTCCAAGGAGCGCGGTCACTTCGCCTTCGGCGACCTCGAGGCTCACCCCGTGCAGGATGTGACTCTTGCCGTAATAGGTGTGCAGGTTCTCTGCGGTCAGTGCGGCGCTCATGCGGCCTTCCCCAGATAAGCGGCCTGCACGGCCTCGTTGGCGGCGATCTCCTGCGGCGTGCCTTGCGCGAGCAGCTTGCCCTGGTCGAGGACGGTGATGCGGTCGGCGAGATGGAACACGACGCGCATGTCATGCTCGATGAGCACGATGGTAAGGTTCGAGTCCTTGTGCAGCTTGCGAATGAGCTGTGTGATCTCATAGGTCTCCTGATCGCCCATGCCGGCGGTCGGCTCGTCGAGCAGGAGAAGATGCGGCCGCAAAGCCAGCGCCATGGCGATCTCGGCGGCGCGCTGGTCGCCATGCGCAAGCTCGCCAACGAGCCGATCGGCGCGCGCGGAGAGCCCGGTCATGGCGATGACCTCGTCGATGCGGCGGCGCAGATCGGCGCTCTCGGTCTTCGACAGCCAGGGCCGCAGGCCGTAGCCGTTCGCCACTTCAGTGGCCACACGAACGTTCTCGAACACGCTGAGCTCGGGAAAGATCTCGGTGATCTGGAAGGTGCGTCCCATGCCGAGCTTGACGCGCTGCTGCGCCGAGAGCCGGGTGACGTCGCGGTCGTCGAAGATGATCTTGCCGGCGCTCGGCGGGAAGAAGCCGCTGATCAGGTTGAAGAACGTGGTCTTGCCGGCGCCGTTCGGGCCGATGACCGCGCGCAACTCGCCCTTGCCGACGGTGAGCGACACGTCGCGCACGGCGACGAGGCTGCCGAAGCGCTTGCTGACATTGTCGACGTGAAGAACAGGTTGCTCGCTCATGCCGCCCTCGGCTGCCTGACCAGACCCAGAATGCCGCGCGGGAAGAACAGCACGACGACGACGACCAGCATGCCGATGAACGACATCCAGTTCACGGTGACGCTGGAGATGTAATCCTGCAGCACCTCGAACAGCACGGCGCCGAGCAGCGGGCCCCAGAATGAGCGCATTCCGCCCATCACCGCCATGATCACGAAGTCGCCGGACAGGCTGTAATGCAGGCCGCGTGGATCGGCGAAGTTGTTGACCAGCGCATAGAGCGAGCCGGCGAACGCCATGAAGAAGCAGGACAGCGTGAACGCGATCCAGATGTGGCGCTCGATTGGGATGCCGAGGAAGCGGGCGCGGCGCTCGTTCTCGCGGATGGCGATCAACGTATGGCCGAAGGGCGAGCGCAGGATGAAGCCCATGATGGAGACGATGATGGCGAAGCAGATCAGCACGAAATAATAGAACGCCCTGTCGTCGTGCAGGATGTCGAAGCGCAGGAAGCCGAGCTCGATCGGCTGGCGCGCAAAGCCGCGCAGGCCGTCGTCGCCGCCGGTGAGCGACGACCACTGGAAGGCGATGTAATAGAACACCTGGCCGAAGGCGATGGTGACCATGGCGAAATAGACGCCGCGGCGATGCACCATCAGCGCGCCGAGCAACGCGCCGGCGACGCCGCCAAGGAGCGTTCCCATGAGCAGGCCGAGCGGCGTCGAGAAGGCGAGAAATTTGAGCGACAGGCCGCAGCCATAAGCGCCCAATCCGAACCAGGCGGCGTGGCCGAAGGAGAGCACGCCGGTGAAGCCGAGCAGGAAGTTGACCGACATGGCGGCGAGCGCCAGCACCAGCACGCGGGTGCCGAGCGCGGTATAGCCACCGAGGAACGGCATCCAGAATGGCGCCAGCGCCAGCAGGATCCACATGCCGGCGACGACGGCGAGACGCATATTCTTGCTCACGTCATCATTCCTTCTTCGCCGAGGAGGCCGCGCGGACGTATCAGCAGCACCAGCGCCATGATCACGTACATCACCGCTTCGCTGGCCTGCGGCAGGAACACGGTGGTGATGCCGGAGGCGACGCCGATCAGCAGTCCGCCGAGCAGCGTGCCGGTGAGGCTGCCGACGCCGCCAACGATGATGGCGATGAAGCTCGGCATCAGCAGCCCGGTGCCCATGGTCGATTCAAGGCCGAGCTGGCCGGAGGCAAGCACGCCGGACAGTCCCGCGAGGTAGATGCCGACGGCAAAATTCAGCGAGCGCAGCGCGCGCACATTGACGCCGAGCGCTGCGACGGTTTCGAGGTCAAGCGTGCCGGCACGGATGCGCACACCCGCGCGCGTGTAGCGCAAGAGCACGAACAGCACGACCACGGCGATGGCAACCACCGCGACCATGAACACGCGATACCCGGTGAGGAAGAAGAAGTCGTAGCTCAAGGGCTGCGCCAGGATCGCCGGCACCGAGACGGGCTTGCCTTGCGCGCCCCAGATATACCGGGTGCCGTCCTCAATGATGAAGGCGAAACCGAAGGTGAGCAGCAGGCTGTAGAGTGGATCGCGGCCGTAGAGCCGGCGGATCATGAAGCGCTCGATGATGAGCCCGATGATCGCGGTCAAGAACGGCGCGACGATGAGCGAGCCCCAGAAGCCGAGATAGGGCGACAACGTCCAGGCGATGTAGCCGCCGATGACCAGAAACCCGCCATGCGCGAAGTTGATCACGTTGGACAGGTTGAGGATCAGCGAGAGCCCGAGCGCCATCAGCACGTAGAACGCGCCGATGATCAGGCCGTTGGTGATGTTGAAGAGCAGCAGTGTTGTCATGAGCAAGCCGATTTACAAAAGACCGTGCCACAACGTCCCCTCCCCCGTTTACGGGGGAGGGATAGGGAGGGGGCTGATTGGAGAGATTACGTAGCGCGTCTGTCCCCCTCCCCACCCCTCCCCCGCAGGCGGGGGAGGGAGCAGGCAGAACGCGTGGCGCCGATCAGGCCGGCATCTGCATCACGCAACCGGTCTCCGAGACCGGCGGCGAGGTCTTGTCGCCGGCGACGAGGGTGTCGACGTGGAACAGATCCTCGGGATCGCCCGCCGGCTTGCTCAGCGCCTCACCGACGAAGGACGTCGTCATCAGCTGGTGATCGCCCTTGCGATAGTAGACCTTGTTGGGCTGCAGCTTCACTTCCGGCGGTAGCTCGAGGTCGCCGAGCGTCTGCGCGAGCTTGACGCCGTCGAGGCTCTTCGCGGCTGCCGCGGCCTGCGCGAAGCTGTGCACCGAGACGAAGCCGAACCAGGTCCGCGCGGTCGGCACCTTGCCGCCCGTGCGCTTGCGGATGTCGGCGACGAATTGTTCGACATGCGGCACGCCCGCCTGCTTCCAGTACCATTCGAACATCCAGATGCCGACACGGGCTTCCGGCGGCATCGCGGCGAGCGATTCCAATTCCTGTTGAAGTCCGGCAACGTGGACCTGCTTGTCGATGCCGAACTGCGCGATCTGCTTGAGGCAGTTGACCATGTCCGAGCCCTGCACCAGCACGAGGAGCACGTCGGGATTGGCGGCGCGCGCCTTGATCAGATAGGCGGAGAAGTCGCTGGTGCCGAGCGGCGTGAGCTCATTGCCGGTCACGGTGCCGCCGAGCTTCTTCAGGTTGGCGACGGCCGCGTCATAGAGCGTGTGGCCGAAGGCGTAATCCGGCGTGATGAAGTGCCACTTCTTGCCGTATTTGTTGAACAGCAGCTCGCTGACCGAGTTCGCCTCCATGCGCGTGGTGTTGCACACGCGATAGACGTTCCACTTGCAGTCCTTGCCGGTGATGCCGTCGGTGTGGCCGCCGGAGACGATGTGCAGGACCTTTTTCTCGTTGGTCACCTGCGCCATGGCCTGGGCGATGCCGGAGTTGACGTCGCCGATGATGAACTGGACGCCATCGCGCTCGATCAGCTTGCGCGTCTTCTGCACGCCGGTGCCGACGTCGTTGGCGCTATCCTCGACCAGGAGCTCCAGAGGACGGCCGAGCACGCCGCCTTTGGCGTTGATCTGCTCGACGGCATATTTGGCGCCGATGACCTCGTTCTGCGCCACCGCGGCGTAGACGCCGGTCAGCGGGTCGACCATGCCGATCTTGAGCGCGTCGGCGGCGCGCGCCGGAATGACGAAGGGTGCAGCGACCTGCGTGAGACCGGCGGCGGCGGCCGACTTCAACAGGGTGCGGCGGCTGAACGCGGCAGTCCAAGTATGCTCTTTCATCTCAATCCTCCCGGATGTTTCGTCTTGAAGCGTTGGCGCCCAACTTACGGGCCCGCGCTGGTATTGACCAGCACCCGCAGCAGGACGCGATAGCCTTGGATCGCAAAGTCTTAGCGTTCACAGTAACAGCCTGTAAATCCGTAATTTTTCGCATGTAGGGGGAATAAGACCCCCACCTCAAAACCCCGGGCAATCCTTGAACAGCATCAGGAACGGCGTCATGCCCTTGAGCGGGGTGAGCGTGGTGTAGACGCAGCCGTACGTGGCATTCGTGCGCGTGAGCCCCTCAAAATAAATATTGAGCGGCGGCTCCTCGTCGAACCAGACGAGGTCGAGCGTTTCCGCCTGCCATTTCTCGCGCCCCTGCGTGTAGGACTTGAAGCCGAGCGTGGAGACGCCACCAGAGATATGCCGCACGGTGATGCTGTCGATCGCGTCGGGCACGCCACGCCGCAGCGTCCATTTAATAATGTCGGCCTTCGGAATCATGCCTTTGCCCCAGCTGTCGCGAACTTTCGGCTCGCCGAGCAGCACCCGCTGCACCCCATCGCGTGTGGCCTCGAAGCCGCAGGAGCCGGCCCAGGCACGGATCGGGCCCGCGAAGCGGCGCCCGATCCACCAGGACGGATATTTGCCGGTGAGATGCGCGGTCATCTCGAAGCCGCCCGCAACCGTCTTGCCGAGCTGATTGCCCGCCTTGAACAGCCGCTCGCGGCTTACACCGCCCTCGTGGAATTCCATCTGCTTGGGCACCGGCTTGTAGGTGGCAAAGGTGAGCCGCTGCGCTTGCGCCGGCCCCATTCCACGTTGCGCTGCCGCGCGTGCCGCCGCGTCCCGACGCAGCAGCCGCTGGCGGACCTTGGCGTGCGGACGGCGGGCCAATGCGTCGTCGCCGCGGCGAGGAGACACCGATGTCGCCATCGACGCTCGCCCTCTCTTGCCTTGCCGCGACATGGCGCACCTAATGCTTGTCGCCGAGGCGAACCCACAGCCGGCCGGCCATCAGCGTCACGTGTTTCCCGTCCACGAGCAATGTCGACGCGTCGCCTGCCTGCCCTTGCGCCCGATCGGCCGCAACGCCCGCGCCGAGCGGAACGTAGACCGCCATATCGTCATCATCGGCGGCTGGCCCGCGCGTGAGCGGTGCGCGTGAGCGCGCCGCGGCACGTCTTGCTGCTGTCGTTTCTCCACGTCGCACGCGGCTGCTTTTGATCTTCCGTCTCATGTCGTCACCTCATCCTTGTGCTGCGCGTCGCTGATGCGCACGCGCGTGTTGCGTTTCGGGCGGCAATGCTTCGCCGTTCGGACCGAACGGTCCGTTTTTGCGGGCAATGCCCCTTGAAGGAATCCAAGGGCGCGCGGGACACCCGTGATCCGCCGGGATCTGCGGGCCTTCGCTCCTCGCGGAGAGAAGGCACCTTCGCCGGTGAGGACGAAGGCGGTAGTCAGTGAGCCGCAGGTCGCGTCAGATCAGGACGTCCCGCGCGCGATGGGTTACGGCTTGCTTCGCGGACCCCCGGAGGCAAAACTGTTGGTGACCTCCGCTACGGGGCTGCAGGAGATTTCGCTCCTCACACCACACATAACGCCGGAGCCCTCCGGCGCCAGGATCGTCGCGACTTGGGCCGCCGGCTTCCTGCGGGATGTTCGCCCGCGCTCGACCGGCCATCGCCACCCTCCCCGCATCAGTGAACACGGCCGATGCCCCCTTGGAGTGGGGAGGGATAAGAGTGATTATAGAAGAACGAAAAGAGAACGCAAGTCGAAAATTGAAGCGGACGCCAATTTCGCCTCGCCATCCCCGTGATCCACAGGCCGCCCGGCTAGCTCGGCGGTGTCTAATCAAACTGAGACACTACCGCTAGCTCGCAACGACTCATGCGTCTTCTGGTGCAGCCCTCGACGGCGTGCCCTGCCGGTCGCGCGTCGCAAACACATTTTGTGTGTCCCGCACAAATACCTCGCGCTCGGCATCCTTGAGCGCGTCCATGCGGAATATTTCGATCATCCTGAATTGGCGCAGGCTGTTCGAGAGCAGCCGGGCGAAATCGATTTTACGTCCGTGAGCGCCGCTGGTCAGAACCAGCGCATGTTGATCGCGCAGTTCGCTCTTCGCAGACGCGATCTGCTGGTCGATATCGGTGAGCTTCGGCTTTTGCATGAGCGGGGGATATCATTGCCTTCCTCCGCTTTACTGCGCGGGACGGCGACCGTCGCCTCCGATATGCCGTCAACCTTAGCGCGCCTGTGTCATTTGATGCAGCAGGTTCGCTCGGGCCAACAGCAGCGCCCCATGAAACCGGGACGCCCTCTCTGCTGTTTACGCAGCGCTCAACATGCCCTTGCCGGTTGAGTGATATCCGGCAGGGCCAGGAGGCGACATGGCGCAAGGCACACAAGCCGCCTTTCTCGCTCTCACCTATTTCTCGACCACGGTCGCGGGTTTCGCCGGATCGGAAACCTGGATCACCAGGTATTTGACCGGCGCCGAATTGCTGGCGTTGCGGGAAATCGCGTGCAGCGCGTTCGGCGCCTCGTAGAACACCTCGCCGGCCTTGAGCTGGCGCAGCGGCCCGTCGCCGATCTTCACCTCATAGGTGCCTTCGAGGATGTAGCCGACCGTGTGGCTGCCCGGATGCCGATGCGCCGGGCTGCCGGTTCCGGCATCGCGCTCAGACAGGCGCACGGTCAAGCGCCGGCCGAGCACGTCATCCATCGCCTGATTGAACAGCTCGGTCGTGCGCTGGCCTGGCGACTGCGCCCGCGCGGCCGATGGCATCCACGCGTTCTGCCCGCTGGCTGCGACCCATGCGGCGACGGCAGCGAGCGCCGCGACGGCGATGTGCGATGTGATCGACTTCAATCCCATTGTCTGCCCCCGTTGAATGGCCACCGACATGTGGCCGAATGCGGCTTATCACCGAGCGCGAGGCACACGGCCTCACGACGGTCCGGATTTACTGTCCTCCTGCGGGTCGCGATGCTCGCCGGTCCTCGGGTCTACCTCCAGCGGACGCAGGCGCCCGGTGGTGGCGGCCGCAGAGGTGCCGAGCGGAAACAGCGTCGTGGTGACGACGCCGGCCGGCGCGTAATCGATCGAGTTCAGCACGCGCCAGCGGCCCGTGCGGTCCGCCGGTTTCGGCAGCACGCCGATGCGGACCAGACTATGCACCAGCACCCGCACCACCCCCCAGGCGATCGCCAGGCAGATCGCCACGACGGCCAGGCCGACAAGCAACACCAATAATGTCGGCCCGATTGCCGAGACCCAACTGCCCTGTTCGGCCGACGTCTGTTCCGGTTGCTCGGCGGCGGCGGCCGTGGCGATGAACGCGAGAGCCGTACCGGCGATGCAACGAACCATCATCTCGCTCTCCCCCAAGAACCGGCTCGCGGCGCCAAGACTCTATCACGGCGCCGGCTGCGCGATAGACGCTGCGTCGGCCAGCCGATATCCTTCGCGAAAGGACGAACGCACCGTCCGCTCAAGAACAAATCCGGGAGGATCGGATGCCGAGGCGCGTCGGAGCTTTTGTCGCTGTTCTGCTGGCGCTTTTCCTGGCACCTGCGTTGGCGGAAGATTTCCCCGCTCGCAACATCACCATCATCGTTCCGCAGCCGCCCGGCGGCGGCACCGACATCATCTCGCGCATCGTTGGTCAGCAGCTCTCGCAGCAGCTCGGCGTCACGGTGGTGATCGAGAACAAGCCGGGCGCGGGCACCATCGTCGGCACCCAGGCTGTGGCGAAAGCAGAGCCGGACGGCTACACGCTGCTCGCCGGGCTCACCGCCAACATGGCGGTCAATCCGAGCCTGTTCAAACACCTCCCCTACGATCCGATCCGCGACTTCACGCCGGTCGGCATGATGGCAGAATTTCCCTTCGTGCTGGTGGTAAGCAACAATTTCCCCGCGAAATCGGTGAAGGAGCTGATCGCGATGGCGAAGGAAAAGCCGGGGCAGATCAACTTTGCGTCCGCCGGAAACGGGACCGGCCAGCATCTTTCGGCCGAGCTGTTCAAGCTGATGGCGGGCGTCGAGATGACGCACGTGCCCTATCGCGGCGCAGCGCCGGCTTATACCGACGTCATTTCGGGGCGCACGCCGGTGTTCTTCGACAATCTCGCGAGCGGGCTCGGACAGATCAAAGCCGGCACGGTGCGCGCGCTGGCGGTCACGGGCGCGCAACGCGCGCCGCTGTTGCCCGACGTGCCGACCATCGCGGAAGCCGGCGTTCCGGGTTACCAGAACACCGTCTGGTTCGGCCTGTGGGCGCCGAACAAGACGCCGCCAGCCGTCGTGCAGAAGCTGCACGCAGAGATCGTCAAGGCGGTGGCGACGCCGTGGGTCAAAGCGCAGATCATGCATGACGCCGGCGTACCGATGCAGACGCCGCTTGCCGAGATCGAGCCGCTGGTCAAAGCCGATATCGCCAAATGGGCGGATGTCGTGAAGCGGGCGAACATCCAGGTGCAGTAGAACACGAAGGCGCGAGCATCGTTACAGCCGGATTTCCTTCGACGCCTCGGTCCCATAGAATAAGGGAAGGGAAATGCGGGGGTACCGTTCCGGTCATGCGTCGTTGGCGTGGTTTGAGCTCACTGGCCCTGGCACTGGCGGTGTCCGCTTGTGCAGATAATCCCGAGCACTTGAATACGGTCTATCTGGACCGTTTCGCCAATCCCAATCCGACGCTGGCCGAATTCACGGTGTGCCACGGCTTTGGCTGTACCGAACGCTCGCGTGCGAGCCTCAACAACGGCCAATGGCGGCGTGTCGCGGCGGTGTTCAGCCCGCGCGCCGCAACAGCGCAGGCCGAGCGGGAGCAAATCGCCCGCGGCGTCGCCTTGATCGAGACGATGGTCGGCCCGCAGACCGGGACGAGTGCCCGGCAATGGACGCATCAGGACAATATCATCTTGCCTAATCTCGGCGACGCGACGCAGCTCGATTGCGTCGACGATGCAGTCAACACATGGACCTACCTGACCTTGATGGAGCGCGCGAAGCTTTTCCGCTTCCACCGGGTGGCGAACCTGTCCAACGCAGGTTCATTGAGCGACCCGTTCATGCGCAACACCGCGGTCCTGCAGGAGGTGAACGGCGGCTATTACGCGATCGACGCAAGTCTCGTCGACGGCGGAGCGCCACCGCGCATTCTTCCGCTGCAAACGTGGCTGAACACGCTGCCACCGAACCTGCCCGCGGCCGCCCCCGCACGCGCGCGCGGATGAGCATGACGCGGCGGCGTCGCGGCAGACCTGTGGAAGCAGAGCACTGTTTCTTAGTTTCGGTTTGATCCGATTGATTTCCAGCGCACCAACGCATCAACCGCCAAATATATTGCCATCCCGAATGGCGCAGGTCGGAGCACTCGAATCGACGGCACTCACGATGAACAATCGCGAATTCATGTCATCATGCACCATAGCCGGTGCATTTCTTTCGTTGGCATGGACGACTGTGACCCGGCATGAACCGAATCCCTCGTCGAAATCGACCCTGATTTGACGAGCGCCACTTTCGAACTTTGTCGTCGTCGTGATCGAGCGGCCCTGGAAGCTCAGGCTGCGTCCGTAATGCTCATTGCTGGTCTTGATCGTGTTGCCGTCGGGCCCAACGCTCGATCCCGACTGGTTGACCGTCATCCTCGTATATCGCAAGGCCTTATTTTGGCGGCCCATCTGGCTGAAGACTCTTCCGGCGCTGCTGATATAAATTCCGTAATCAATGTCAGTGGTTCGATGAATAACGCGGCCGGTGGACGGGATTTTCATATCCCGGCTTTCGGTCCAACTAATGAGGACGGACTTATTATAGAGCGCCGGCGGCGCCGAGCCCGCCCGCGCATCAAACGGAACGAATGAGATAACGCCGAAGAGCAATACACCCAAAGTCAAACGGGCCATTGCATCTCGCCCGCTCGTCACATCCGATAAACGCATCTCGCTCCCCCATTCCTTTGTGACAAAGGATGAGGAACCGCCCGCAATTAAGCAAGCGCTTAGCGGGCGCGCTGATCGGGCGATGCGCGCGCCGAGAGCCGCAGCGACGGCAGCTTCGGCGCGCTCAGGATCGCCGACGATTCATCGTCCTTTGTTGAGGTGACTTGATCCCCCCGCCTTCTGCATCAGGGTCGCGGCACCGACTTCCTGCTCCCAGCTGGGGTGGCCGTTGCCCTGATTGAGGCCCTGGTTCTGCTTGAGGCCGCCGCCCAGCACGTATTTCGGCTTCTGACCATTCAGCGTCGTGGCGCCATTCGTCGTGTTGGGATTCGGGTGCTTCGGATGCTTGTGATGCTTAGTCTTCGTGTCGTTGTTGAGCTGCGACTCCCAGCTGCTCAGTTGATTGCCCTGCTGCTCGCCGCCCTTTTGCAGCGTCACGCCCTGGTTCTTGTTTCCCGGATTGTGCTTCGAGATGTAGCCGGAGTTCTTGCCGTGGTGGTTCTGCGTCACGTCTTGCTCGCTGGTGATGCCGCTTGGCTCCTGGAAGACGTTTTTCGGCTTCGGCTGGTTGAAGTTTTGCGGCGTTCCTTCCACCGCAAACGCCTGGCTTGCGATCAGCGTGGCGGCCGCGAGCGAGCCCGCGACGACGACCAGGCAGTGTCTGAATACCTTGCGCGAAGCTCCACCAAGACGCGATGCGGATTGTTCTTGTTGACGCATTGTCGAACCCTCTTGTTTGCGTGCTCCCTTCTTCCATCGTAAGCCGATTGAGCGCGAGTTGGAATCTCGCCGCGCATGGCTGAAGACCGCCGCCTGCATGCGGAACTTTTTCGCGCCTCGTCACAACGGCAGCGCAGCGGTCTCTTTCAACGTCTCGAGAACGATCGCCGTTTTGACGTGCGCAACCGATTTGTGCGGCAACAGCACGTCGTTGACGAAGCTCGAGAGCTCCCGCAGGTCGCGCGTCACCACCTTCAACGAGTAATCCATCTCGCCGGTCAGGGCGTGCGCCTCCAGGACTTGCGGAAGCCTGCGCACCAGATCGGCAAAGTGCCGCGCATTGTCGCGATTGTGCGTCGCGAGCGTCACCGCGATGATGTTGACGATGCCGAAGCCGAGCTTCTCGCGCGCGAGCGTCGCGCAGTAGCCGCGGATCAAGCCCTCCTCCTCCAGTCGCTGCCGGCGCCGCGCGCATTGCGACGGCGAGAGGTTCACGCGCTCGGCCAGCTCATTCGAGGTAAGCCGCGCGTCCCCCTGCAGCAGCGAGAGGATCTTGCGGTCGAAATCGTCGATCTGCGTCATCGCGGCACTCTATCGCTGTTGCGTGCGACATTGTCGCAAATTGAGCGCTGGCAGCGCGGAGAATGCAACCGCTTCGCATGTTTTTTGTTGGATTCTTGCACGGCAGCGGCCGGATGTTTGCCCCGGCCTCTCGCCCCCCTGCGGAGGAGATCATGGGTCCATTTCCGCACGACGCGCCGCCGGCCACGATCAGCGACAGCAATCCTGCCGGCACCAACGGCTTCGAGTTCGTCGAATTCGCGCATCCGGAGCCGGAGAAGCTCGCCACCTTGTTCGAGCGCATGGGCTATACGCCGGTCGCCCGCCACAAGAGCAAGGCGATCACGGTCTGGCGCCAGGGCGACATCAATTATCTCATCAACGGCGAACCGGGCTCGCATGGCCGCCGCTTCGTCGACGCCCACGGCCCCTGCGCCGCGTCGATGGCCTGGCGCGTGGTCGACGCACGGCATGCGCTGGCGCATGCGGTCGCGAAAGGCGCGACGCCGTACGAGGGCGACGACAAGGCGCTCGATGTCCCGGCGATCGTCGGGATCGGCGGCTCGCTCCTCTATTTCATCGATCGTTTCGGTGAGCGCGGCTCGGCTTACGACGCCGAGTTCGAGTGGATCGGCGCGCGCAATCCGCGGCCGCAGGGCGTCGGCTTTTATTATCTCGATCACCTCACCCACAATGTCTATCGCGGCAACATGGACAAGTGGTGGGACTTCTATCGCGACATATTCAATTTCAAGCAGATCCACTTCTTCGACATCGCCGGCAAGCTGACCGGGCTCGTCTCGCGCGCGATCACGTCGCCGTGCGGGCGGATCCGCATCCCGCTCAATGAATCAACCGACGACAAGAGCCAGATCGAAGAGTATCTGCGCAAATATCGCGGCGAAGGCATCCAGCACATCGCCGTCGGCACCGACGACATCTATGCGGCAACCGACAAGCTCGCGGCCAACGGGCTGAAATTCATGCCCGGTCCGCCGGATGTCTATTACGAGAAATCGTATCAGCGGGTGCGCGGCCACGACGAGCCGCTCGGGCGGCTGAAGCAGCACGGCATCCTCATCGACGGCGAAGGCGTGATCGACGGCGGGACCACGAAGATCCTGCTGCAGATATTCTCGCGGACCGTCATCGGCCCGATCTTCTTCGAGTTCATCCAACGCAAGGGCGATGAAGGCTTCGGCGAAGGCAACTTCCGCGCCCTGTTCGAGTCGATCGAGGAGGACCAGATCCGTCGCGGCGTGCTCAACGTGGCGACGGCTCAATGAGACCTATTCCGACTTGATATTGGCTTCGCGGATCACGCGGCCATAGTCCTCATATTGCTTACGCAGCAGCACGGCGAAGTCGCCACCGCACATGGCCACGGGGGAGAAGCCCTCCGCCATGAGTTTCGCCTTCACCGACGGGCTCTCGACCGCATCGGAAAATAATTTGGCGAGCTGGGCGACAGTGTCCTTGGGCGTCTTAGCGGGAGCAAACAGGGACCACCAGAGGTCGACCTCGAAGTCCGCGAAACCGCTCTCCGCCACGGTCGGCAGATCCGGCAACGGTGCGATGTGCGTGCGCGAGGTGGTGGCGAGGGCACGCAGCGTGCCGGCTTTGATATGGCTGGCGAGCGGCGCGTATTCAGCGAACACAGCCGTCACGTGATTGCCGAGCAGCGCGCTGATCGCGGGTGCGCCGCCGCCATAGGGGACATAGGTCATATCCACACCGGCCGCGCGCTTGAGCCGCTCGAAGCCGATGTGTTGTGCGGTCGCAGGGCCGACGCTGGCGAGCGTCAACGCGCCCGGCTTGTCGCGCGCAGCGTCCAACAAATCCGCCAGCGTGCGATACGGGGACGAAGCGTTGACGACGATGATACCCGGCGAGCTGACCAGATAGCAGACCGGCTCGAAGCTCTTCAGCGGATCGTAATTGACCTTGCGCACCTGCGCGCCGATGAGGAGATACGGCGCATTCATCAACAAAGTGCCGCCATCCGCCGCGGCGTGAGCGACGAGATCGCTGCCGATGATCGATCCCGCGCCCGGACGGTTCTCGATGACCACGGTCGGGCCGTGGGATTGCCCGATCTGCTCGGCGAGCTGACGCGCGAGCGTATCACCGGCCCCACCCGGCGGCAGCGGCACGACGATCCGGATCGTTTGCGGCGTCTGGGCGAATGCTGCTGGCGTAACGGTCGAGGCGAGACCGCCGGCGGCTGACATCAGCAGGATGCCGGCGCAGCGCGCCATCTTCTCTCGGCATATGACGAGGCCTCGCATGTGTGTCCCCAATCGCGCTCAGTCGGCTTTGATGTTCGCGGCCTTGATGACGGGCCACCACCTGCCGATCTCGGCTTTCTGAAAGGCGCGCAGCCCCTCCGGCGATTGCTGCGCGGTCGGCGGGATCTCCTGACCCATATCGGCGAGCTGCTGACGGACGCTCGCGTCGGCAAGCGCGCTCACGACAGCGGTATCGAGTCTCGCGACGATCTCAGGCGGGGTGTTCTTCGGCGCCCATAATCCGTGCCAGATCGCGACGTGCAGCCCCGGCGCGCCGGCTTCGTCTACACTCGGAATCTCGGGCGCCGAAGGCAGGTGCTTCGTTGCCGTCACCGCATAGGCGCGAATCGTGCCCGCGCGAATTTGCGGCAGCGCCAATGATGGTTGCGGTATCATGAGGTCGATCTGGCCCGCCAGCAGGTCCTGCATGCCCGGCGCGCCGCCGCGATAAGGAATAAAGCGCAGGCGCGTGCCGGTGATCTGCTCGAACAGCACGCCGGCGATGTGTGCGGGGCTGCCCGGCCCGATCGTCGCCATCGTCGCCTTGTCCGGGTTGGCTTTCAGCCACGTGATGAGCTCGCGCATGTCTTTCGCGGGCAGCCCATTCCTCGAGACGATGATCTGCGGATTGGTGGCAACGGCGGCGATCGGCTGGAAGTCATTCACCAGATCGAACGGCAGTGCATAGATTGCGCCGTTGAACACATGCGTGCTGGTGAGGCCGATGCCGATCGTGTAGCCGTCGGGCGCGGCACGATTGAGCCGCGCCACGCCGATATTGCCGCCCGCCCCGGTGACGTTCTCGACGACGACAGGCTGCCCGAGAGTCCTCTGCATGTGCGCCGCGAGCGTGCGCGCAATGGCGTCGGTCGGCCCTCCCGCGGACACCGGCACGATCAGCGTAATCGGGCGGACCGGATAGCTGTCCGCAGCTGCGAGCACCGGGGCCAGCAATAAGAGCAATCCTGCGAGCAGCAGTCGGATCATGGCAAAGTCCGCTCTTTGTATGCATGCGCTACATGGGCTTTTAGGCCAAGGACCGGCCTTAAGAAAAATACATAATTTTGCAAAATGATATAATCTGTAGTTATGGAGCTTGGGGCGCGGTTACGGGCATTTGCCGCTTTCGTGCGGCGCGGCAGCTTTACCGGTGCCGCCGAAGACTTGCACATCAGCCAGCCGGCGGTGTCAAAGCACATCGCCGATCTGGAGCGCGTGCTCGGCGCCGCGTTGATTGCGCGCCGCTCGCGGGAGCTCACCGCGGCCGGCGAGTTTCTCGCCCGTCATGTGCTGCGGGCGGAAGCCATCCTCGCGCAGGCGGTGCGCGGCATCGCCGCGCTGCGCGAGCCGGACTCCGCCATGCTGTCGATCCGTGCGTCGGGGACGCCGGGCACCTACCTGCTGCCTGACGTCATCGCGCGCTTCCAGGAAGCGCATCCCGCAATCCACATCGACTTCGAGCTCGCGACCTCGGCCGAAGTGGTCAAGGCCGTGCGCACGCATCGCGCGGAAATCGGCATTGCCGGCGGTTTCGTCGCGGCGCCGGAGATCGACGCGGAGCCGCTGATCGAAGACGAGATCATCATCGTCGGTGCGCGGCGCCATGCCGGCAAGCGGCTGACCCGGGATGACCTGGAGGCGCTCACCTGGATCTCCCGCGAGGAAGGATCCGCCACGCGCGTGATCGCCGACGAAGCCATGGCGGACGTCGGCATTCAGCCGCGGCTTCGCCTGGCCTTGCCGTCGTGGGAATCGATCAAACTTGCGGTGCGCCGCGGACAAGGCATTGCGGCCTGCAGCCGCTTCTCGGTGATCGAAGAGCTCGAGGCCGGCACGCTGGTCATGATCCCGTTCCTTCCGTGGAAGGTGCGCAGGAATTTCTCCATCGTGCGTATCCGCGACGCCGCGCTGACACCGCCGGCGGAGCAATTCGTGTCGATGCTGCGCGAGCGCTGGAGCGGAACTTACTCGTGGCCCGGAGCATCAGCCAAAGCCAAGCGGCGACGCTAAATCACATCAAGACAATGATGTTTAATGAATTCCTAACGCTTGTCGCGGAAGCTTGACGAGCTCGATCCCACCACCGCTTGCCGAGCTCCAAGCTGTGCTCAACAACGTGATCAGACGGCTTCGCGGCGCCATGGGGCGCTCGCTCGCCCGCGAATCGATGCTCGATCTCGTGCTCAGCAACATGTCGCAGGGCGTGTGCGTGTTCGACGGCCACCATCGGCTGGTCTTGTGCAATGCGCGCTACGCCGAAATCTACGCGCTGCCGCCGCAAGCGACGCGGCCCGGCACGACGGTGCAGAAAATCCTCGAATGCCGTGTCGCCGCCGGCACTTACACTGGCGATGACCCCCAGGCATTTATGAAAGGGCTCACCGCCAAGCTCGATCGCAGCGAGGGGGAAACCTGGGTCGCCAAGCTCAACAACGGTCGCGTTGTACAGCACGTCCGCCGGTCGCTCGCCGACGGCGGCTGGCTGACGACGATCGACGACATCACCGAGCGCCATCGCGCCGAAGAGGAGCGTGTCGTCCACGCCGAAAACGAAAAGCGACACGTCGCCATCGAGAGCGCGATCGACAAGTTTCGCCAGAGTATTGACAGCGTGCTCGGCACCGTCGGCGCAGATGTCGAGGAGTTGCGCAAGACGGCGCAGGTTCTCTCCACCGTGGCCGGCGACACCTCGACGCGCGCGAGCGGCGCCGCCGATGGCTCGCAACATGCGGCCGCCAGCATCGGCGCGGTGACCGTTGCCGCCGAGGAGATGTTGCGCTCGATCGGCGCGATCGGCGGCGAGCTCAAAGCCACCGCGACTTTGGTGCAGACCGCGGTGAACGACGCGCACAGCATGAACAGCCAGATTGCGGCGCTCGCCAACTCCGCACGCGAAATCGGGACCGTCGTCGGATTGATCAGCAAGATCGCGGCGCAGACCAATCTTCTCGCGCTCAACGCCACCATCGAGGCGGCACGCGCGGGCGAGGCCGGACGCGGCTTCGCCGTGGTCGCCTCCGAGGTCAAGGCACTCTCGGTGCAGACCGCGAAAGCCACCGAGCAGATCGTCGGCCGCATTACCACCGTGCAGAACGCCACGCTTGCGGCGGAACAGGCGATCGGCCGCAACACCGAGCGCATGCAGGAGATCCACCGCTGCACCGAGACCATTTCGGCCGCGATCGCCCAGCAAAGCGCGGCGACCAATGAGATCGCGCATAACATTGCCGGCGCCACCGCCGAGACGACGCGCATCACCAATGAGCTGGCGCGCGTCAACGACGCCGCGACCGAGACGCGCAGCTCCGCGCAGACGGTGTTCGCGAGCTCGCGATCGGTCGAGACGTCGGCGACGCAGCTACGTGAGTGGGTCGAGCGATTTCTGGCGGAAGTGGCGGCCTGACGCGGCGCGTCGATGGCACAATAAAACGCCCCGGCGAAAGGGGCGAACCTCATGCCGGGGCGCTTTTAGGTGCGAGCGACATTGCACCTCATTGCACCCTGATCGCCGCCGGGGAGCTCCTCAACTTAATTCGCCGTAATGATATAAACAGCACGTAACCGGCCTGCAGCCGGCGTCCCGGCGGCGGGTCCCATTTATCAAACGCGCGGAGACTGAATCATGTGGCGGACACTCCTGGTTGCCTTGTCTTTGCTCCTTTTGGCCTCGCCAAGTCACGCTGACGACAAAGACAAATTGCTCGGCATATGGAAGCTGGTGTCAGCTGTGCATGAGGACGTCGCAACGAAGCAGCGCAAGCAGGTCTACGGCGAACACCCGAATGGCTATATCGCGTTCACTCCCGACGGACGCGCCTTCGTGATCCTCACTGCCGACGGGCGCAAGGTACCGCAGACCGAGCAGGAACGGGCCGCGGCTCTGATTTCGATGTCGGCCTACACCGGCAAGTACCGGCTCGAGGGCGACAAATTCATCACCAAGGTCGACGTCGCGTCGAACGAAGCCTGGCGAGGTACCGATCAGGTGCGATTCTACAGAATTGATGGCAAGACGCTGTATATCGAGACTGCACCGTTCTCGGCGCCGACCTTCGGAGGCTCAATGGTGCGTGGCATTCTCGCCTGGGAGCGGACGAATTAGGCGAATGATCCACCCTCACTCCGCAGCCCCGCGGCTGATCCGCCCTTCGATCGGATAAGCAGGATCGATGTGGCCGGGCGACGATGAATGTCCTTTGGCGACGAGCCGGTCGATCAACGCTTCATCTTCCGCGCTGAAGCGATAGGACAGCGCGCTGAGGTAATCGTCCCACTGCTGCTCCGTGCGCGGGCCGGCGACCACGGATTGGACAAGACGGTTGTTGAGGAGCCAGGCGATGGCGAGTTGCCCGGCGGTTCCTCCACGCGCTTGCGCATGCGCGCTGATCTCCTGCGCGAGCTTGAGCGACTCCGGGCGCCATTCCTGCTGCATCATGCGCCGGTCGTTGCGCGCGGCGCGCGTGCCCGCGCCGGGCGCGGCGTCGGGCTTGTATTTGCCGGTGAGAATGCCGCGCGCCAGCGGACTGTAGGGCACGACGCCGAGCCCGTAGAACTCGCAGGCCGGCAGGTGCTCGACCTCGACCTCGCGATTGAGCGCATTGTAATGCGGCTGGCTGACCACCGGACGGTCGATGCCGAGACGGTCGCAGATGTTGCAGATCTCGGCCACGCGCCAAGCGCGGAAATTCGACACGCCGAAATAGCGGATCTTGCCGGCGCGCATGAGGTCGCCCATGGCGCGCACCGTCTCCTCGAGCCGCGTCGCGCGGTCTTCCCGGTGCAGGTAATAGATGTCGATGAAATCAGTGCCGAGCCGCTGCAAGCTCATGTCGACCGCGCGCATGATCCAGCGGCGCGAGAGCCCGCCGCTTTCGGCAACGCCGTGCACCGGATTGCCGACCTTGGTCGCCAGGATAAAGGCGTGGCGGTCGTTGCCGATCAGCCGCCCGATGATCTCTTCCGAGGCGCCCTTGGCATAGGCGTCGGCGGTGTCGAGGAAATTGACGCCGGCCTCGCGGGCCTTGGCGACGATGCGCGCGGCGACGGCTTCCTCCGTCGCATCGCCGAACATCATGACGCCGAGGCACAAGGGCGACACACGCAGGCCGCTGCGGCCGAGCTGACGGTACTCCATGGGACTTCTGGCTCCGCTGTCGATAGGCGGAAGTCATACGCGATTTCAGGGGGCAAAAGCGGCTGTTCTTTTGCGGCACAGACATGCCATAGAACAGGCCGATGGCCATCGCCCCGACTTCGACGAGCGACCTCCCCGCCTCCGCCGCGCGCCTGCGGCCGGCGGCGATCGCATTTCGCGGCGTGCGCAAAGTTTATCCGGCGCGCGCTACGTCCGCCGAGGTCGTCGCGCTCGACGACATCGATCTCGACATCCCGCAAGGCGAGATCGTCGGTGTCATCGGACGCAGCGGCGCCGGCAAGTCGACGCTGATCCGCATGGTCAACGGATTGGAGCGGCCGAGCGGCGGCAGCATTCTGGTCGACGACACCAACATGACCGCGCTTGACGAGCGGGCGCTGCGCCAGGCGCGGCGCTCGATCGGCATGATCTTCCAGCATTTCAACCTGCTGTCGTCGCGCACCGCCTTCGGCAATGTGGCCCTGCCGCTGGAAATCGCCGGCCACGAGCGCAAGGAGATCGCCGGCATCGTCGATCCGCTGCTGGAGCTCGTCGGGCTTGCCGACAAGCGCGACCGCTATCCGGCCGAGCTCTCGGGCGGGCAGAAGCAGCGCGTCGGCATCGCGCGCGCCATCGCCACCAAGCCGAAAGTCCTGCTCTCCGACGAAGCCACCTCCGCGCTCGACCCCGAGACGACGCGACAGATCCTCACCCTGATCAAGCAAATCAACAGCGAGCTCAAGCTCACCGTCTTGTTCATCACCCATGAAATGAGCGTGGTGAAGGCGATCGCCGATCGCGTCGCGGTGATCGAGAAGGGCCGCATCGTCGAGCAAGGCGCGACGCACGAGATTTTCGCGCGCCCGCAACACGAGACGACGCGAAGCTTCGTCTCGTCGGTGACCGGTCACGAGATTCCGGACTGGCTGGCGGCGCGGCTGCAAGAGAAGCCCGTCGGCGCTGCGCAGGCCGTGCTGCGCGTGTCCTTCGCCGGCGAGGCGACCGGCGAACCGGTGCTCTCGCGCATCTCGCGCGAGCTCGGCATCGACGTCAACATCCTGCATGGGCAGGTCGAGACCATCGCCGGGCATCCGTTCGGCACGCTGTTCGTCGCCATTCCCGGCGGCGCGGCGACCGTGAGCCGGGCGATCGAGGCGCTTGCCGCCAGCGGCAACAGCGTGGAGCATCTCGGCCATGTCGCCTGAACTCCTGACCCTGATCGGATGGGCGACGCTCGACACGCTGACCATGGTCGGCATCTCTATTCTCGTCGGTACGCTCGTCGGCCTGCCGCTCGGGGTGTTCCTCGCGGTGAGCCGCGAGAACGAGCTGTTCCCGGCGCCATTCGCCAACCGGACGGTGGGCTTCATCGTCAATGCCACACGCTCGACGCCATTCATTATTCTTGTCGTCGCCATCGTGCCGCTGACGCGGCTCCTCACCGGCACCTCGATCGGGACGCGCGCCGCGGTGGTGCCGCTCACCGTCGCTGCCATTCCGTTCATCGCGCGCGTGGTCGAGGCCGCGGTGCGCGAGGTCGATCACGGGCTGATCGAGGCGGCGCGCGCGTTTGGCGCGAGCCCGCTGCAGATCGTGCGCAAGGTGCTGCTGCCGGAAGCCATGCCGGCGATCGTGCTGGCGCTGACGCTCACGGTGGTGAGCCTGATCGGCTTTTCCGCCATGGTCGGCGCCGTCGGCGGCGGCGGCCTTGGCGATCTCGGCATCCGCTATGGCTATCAGCGTTTCATGCCGGACGTGATGGCGATCGTCGTCATCGTCCTCATCGTGCTGGTGCAGGGTGTGCAGACGCTGGGCGAGCGGCTGGCGCGCCGCCTCGACAAACGCGTCCGGCCATCGTGAAATAGCGCAAAAGGAGACTTTTCATGTTCACGCGTCTGTTGTTCGCATCCGTCATTGCCGCCGGCGCCTTTGCCGGCGCTGCCCAAGCCGAGACGATCAAGGTCGGCGTCACGCCGGGCCCGCATGCGCAGGTCATGGAAGCGGTGAAGCCGATCGCCGCGCGTCACGGCCTCACCATCCAGATCATCGAGTTCTCCGACTATGTGGTGCCCAACGCGGCGCTCGATTCCGGCGACATCGACGCCAATTCGTTCCAGCACCAGCCCTATCTCGACAACCAGAAGGCCGACCGCGGCTACAAGATCGAGCGCGCCGCCTACACCTTGAACTTTCCGATCGGCGTCTATTCGAAGAAGCACAAGAGCTTCGCCGAGGTGCCGAATGGCGGCACGCTCGCCATCCCCAACGACCCGACGAACGGCGGCCGCGTGTTGCTGCTGCTGCGCGACAAGGGCGTGCTCAAGCTCAAGGACGGCGTCGGCCTCAAGCCGACCGTCGCCGACATCACCGGCAATCCGAAGCAGCTGAAGATCGTCGAGATCGACGCCGCGCAGACGCCGCGCGCGCTCGACGACGTCGACGCCGCCGCGGTCAACACCAATTATGCGACGCAGGCCGGCCTCGATCCGGCCAAGGACGCGATCCTGCGTGAAGACCCGAACGGCCCCTATGCCAACATCATCGCCATCCGCAGCGCCGACAAGGACAAGCCGTGGGTGAAGACGCTGGTCGAGGCCTATCACACGCCGGAGATCAAGGAGTTCGTGCTCGCGAAGTTCAAGGGCGCGGTGCTGCCGGTGTGGTAGGCGCGGGACGCGCTCAACTGGAAGGCCACAGACGATGCGTCGGTGCCTGATCATTGCAGCGCTCGTGATACTCGCCTGCCGCACTGCCTCGGCGCAGACGGTGCGGCTGGAGCAGTATCGCAACCCGTCCGACCCCAAGTTCAAGGTGTTCAATCATCTCTACCTCAAGGGCGTGGTCGACGGCCTCATCGCCTACGCGGCGGCGCAAGACGCGAAAGACCGCTTTTTCTGCATGCCGCCGCAACTCGCGATCACGCTCGAGCAAGCCGAAGAGATCATGTTGCGCTATGCCGAGAAGAAGCAGCTCGCGGGCACCGTCCCGATCGGCGTGCCGCTGCTCGCTGGTTTCAAGGAAGCGTTTCCCTGCACGAAGGAATGAGCCGCAGCCGCCGTCGATGGAACGGCCGCGCTACGCGCTATTTCCGATCAAGCCGGCCGGGCTCGCCTCGACGGCCTTGAGCCTACTCGGCTGCAGCTCGCCGGCGGCCTCGAGGATCGGATAGGCGGCGGCGCAGACATGCGAATAGATGCGCTTGAAATCGCGCAACACGTCGAGATGCAGTGAGCTGGTCTCGATGCTCGCCGCGCGGCCTTCGCGCAGCCGCACGAAATGATTGTCGGCGGCGAGACGCTCCAGCTCGCGGATGGTCACCTTTCCTTCGACCAGCTGCCGGGCGATCTTCATGTCGCCGGAGACAAAGACGGCCTGCGCAAGCTTGAGGCCGTCGACGACGCGGCGATGAAACTCCTGCAGCTCGAGCGCGCCTTCTTCGGAAAACTGGTAGCGGCCCTTGATCTTCTTCGCGGCGAGCTCCATCAGGTTCTTGTCGATGATGTCGCCGATGTGCTCGAGATTGATGGCGAAGGCGATGATCTCCATGGCCCGCCTGGCTTCGCTCTCATCGAGACTTTCGCGCGTGATGCGGGTGACATAGAGCTTGATCGCCTCGTGCAGCCGATCAACCGTGTTGTCGATCTGCTCGATTGTCGTGACCAGCTTGCGATCCGAGCTGAGCAAGGCGGTGATGGACTGCCGCAGCATGGTTTCGACGAAGTCACCCATGTGCAGCGTCTCCCGCGCCGCGCAGGTGAGCGCCAGCGAAGGCGTCGCCATGGCACCGGGATCGAGATAGATCGGCAGCGAGGGGTCGGGCGGCGTCGCCGGCTGCGGCAACAGCCACTCCAACAGCTTGGCAAATTGCGGCAGCACGCCGACAAACAGCACCGCCAGGGCGACGTTGAACAGCGTGTGGAAATCCGCGACGACACGGACCGGGCTCGACTCCAAATGCTGCATCTGCGTCGCGATCGGGCCGAGGAACGGCAAGACCAGCGCACAGCCGACCGTGCGATTGATCAGATTGCCGAGCGGCAGACGCCGCGCGATGGGATTTTTCAGTCCGCTGCCTTCGAGCAAGGGATTGATCGCGGTGCCGAGATTGGCACCGAGCACCAGGGCAAAAGCCGCCGGCGCGGTGATGAAATTGGAATAAAGCACCGACATCACCAGCAGCACCACCGCGACGCTCGAATGCGCCGCCCAGGCCAGCGCCGCGCCAAGCAGAAGATCGAGCACCGGCATGCCGGTGATGATCGCGAGCAAGGCGCGCATCTGCGGCGCGTTCTCGGCCGGCGCCAGGCTATCGAGCAGGATATGCAAGGCGAGCAGCATCAGGCCGAGCCCAATGGACACGCGACCGAGATCGCGGAAACGCGTGCGGCTGCTGTTCTTGAAGGCGATCACGCCGGCGACGAGCAGGATCGGCGCGGCGGCCGAGACGTCGAAACTGAACACCTGCACGATCAGCGTCGTACCGATATTGGCGCCGAGCATGACCGCGAGCGCCGGCACCAGGGCGACAACGCCGTCGCCGACAAAGGAGGCGACCATCAGGCCGGTCGCCGTGCTGCTTTGCAGGAGCGTGGTGGCGGCGGTGCCGGCCAACAGCGCGAGGAAGCGGTTCTTCAACGCGATGGCGAGCACACGACGCAGGTCGGCGCCGAACGCGCGCAGGATGCCGGACTGCACCATGTGCAGTCCCCAGAGCAGCAGCGCTATTCCACACGCCAGATTAAGCAGTGTCGTCGTTCCCATCACGAGCCCAACGTGCCGCTAGAGCAGACGTTTCTGCAATTGGCCGCTGATCCAGTCGGCGAGCAGGATCAGAACGATGATCATCAGGATCGATGCGGCGGTCTCGTGGTATTTGAACATTTTCATCGTCGTAATCAACGAGAATCCCAGCCCGCCGGCGCCGACGAGACCGAGCACCGTCGCCGAGCGGATGCTGACGTCGAAACGGTAGAGGATGTAGCCGACGACGGACGGCAGCACCTGCGGCAAGATTCCCATGAGGATGATCTGCATGCGGCCTGCGCCTGCCGCCTGCAGCGCCTCGACGGGGCCGCGATTGACGTGCTCGATCTCCTCGGCGACGAATTTTGCCAACATGCCGGTAGCGTGCAGCGCGATCGCCAGCACGCCGGGATACGGCCCGAGCCCGACCGCGCTGACCAGGAGCAGCGCGTAGATGAGCTCGTTGATGCTGCGCAACAGATTGAGAAAGACGCGCGTCACCGAATAGACCACCACATGCGGCGTGGTGTTGCGCGCGGCCAGCAGACATAACGGCGCCGAGGCGAGAACCGCGAGCAGCGTCCCCCACACGGCGATCTGCACGGTTTCGATCGTCGGGGCGACGAGATGCTGGAGGAAGGCAAGGTCCGGCGGGAACATGCGCACGAAGACATCGGCAATGCCGGGAGCGCCGAGCACCAGACTGCCGACGCTCATCTTGATGCGCACGGCCGCGAGCCACAGCACGAACAGGCACGCTGCTAATATCGCCAGACGGATGACGAGCCGCCGATGCCGCCAGGCGGCTTCGCGGTCGAGTGCCTGCGTGACTGTTGCGTCGAGGCTAGTCACCCAGCGTCTCCCCAGCGCGCAGCTGATAGATCTTGTTGAGCACGTCGCTGGTGAGCGCCGAGGGCGGGCCGTCGAAGATCTTCTTGCCCTGGCACAGGCCGACGATGCGCTCGGCATATTCCTGCGCAAAGTCGATCTGGTGCAGGTTGCAGATGACGCTGATGCCGAGGCGTTGCGAGACGTCTTTCAGATAGCCGAGGACCTGGCGTGCGATCTTGGGATCGAGGCTCGCCACCGGCTCATCGGCGAGGATGACGTTGGGCTTCTGCGCCAGTGCACGCGCGATAGCGACGCGCTGCTGCTCGCCGCCGCTCAGCGTGTCGGCGCGCTGGAACGCCTTGTGGCCAAGCGCGACCATCTCCAGGCATTCGAGCGCGATGGCGCGGTCTTCGCGCGTGAAGCTGTAGAAGAAGCTGCGCCAGGTCGCGCGATAGGAGAGACGCCCGGACAGCACGTTCATCAGCACGGAGAGCCGCGGCACCAGGTTGAACTGCTGGAACACCATGCCGATCTGTTGGCGCGCGACGCGCAGCTCGCGCCGGCTGTCTGTGATTTCCTTTCCGTTCAACAGGATCTTGCCCTGGCTCGGCTCGGCGAGCCGGTTGATGCAGCGAAGCAAGGTCGACTTGCCGGCGCCGCTCGGACCGAGAATGACGATGAACTCGCCGCGGCGAACGTCGAAGCTGACATCGGACAGCGCGACCAGCGACCCGCGGGCGTAGCTCTTGCCGACATTGACGATGGAGACCACCGGACACGGATTGATCTCGGCTGCCGCGATCTCGGTGGCACCAGGGGCGATTTCGACGTTCATGTTCATGGCAGCCTTCATTTCACGATTGCGCGCCGAAGCACCGCGGAAAGGCGGTCAATGACGGTGACAAGGAGCAGAATGACGATGAGGATCGCTGAGGTCTGACGGAAGTCGTAGAGCCGAATGGTCGTGACCAGCTCGAAGCCGATGCCGCCGGCGCCGATCATACCGAGCACGGTGGCCGAGCGGACGCCGACCTCGAACCAGTAAAGATTGTAGGAAACAATCTGCGGCAGCACCTGCGGCAGCACCGCGAACATGATCGTCTGCAGATGCCCGGCACCGGTGGCGCGCAGGGCCTCGAGCGGCTTCTGGTCGATGTTCTCGATGGCCTCGGCATACAGTCGTCCGAGGATGCCACCGAAATTGACGCCGAGTGCCAAGGCGCCCGGAAACGGACCGAGACCGACCGCGGCAACGAAAAAGATCGCCCAGATCAATTCGGAAATGCTGCGCAGCACATTCAGCACGGTCAGCGCGGTCAGCCGCACCGAGGCCACGCTGTTGATGTTCTTCGCCGCGAGAATGCCGAGCGGCAGGCCGATGATCGAGGCGATCACCGTGCCCCAGAGCGCGATGCAGATGGTATCGAGTGTCGGGTCCCAGAGATCGTTGAGCGCGGACCAGTCCGGCGGGAACATCCGCGCGATGTAGCGCCCGATCACCGGGAAGGAATGAATGAGCTCGCCGGGGCTGAGCTCGAGCGCGTTGGCGCTCCAGCCGAGGAATGCCGCCGCCAGCACCAGGAATGCGAGAAACTTCGCCTTGCCAACGTGTGTCAGCGTTGGCTGCGCATCGACATAGGTGGTCGCGCGTGACAAGGCGAAGTCCCCCGCATTCCTGCGAGTGTGCCTGGCGTCTCTTTATTTCATCTTCGTCAGATCGAGCTTCAGCGTCTTGGCGATGCCGCGGACGACATCATAGGTCTTGTCGTCTGCCGGGGCAAAGCGCGCCACGGTGCCCATCTCGCCGAAGGTGAGATCGTGGATCGCGTAGAACGCGTCGGCAACCTTCTTCTTCATCTCCGGAGAGAGCGCCTTGCGATAGAACAGCGGATCGTTCGGGATCGCCGGTGAGGTCCAGATCACCTTGATGGTCGAGCAATCGACCAGCTTCTTGTTGCAGGCATTGGCATAGATGCGGTCGGCGACCGAGGCCGCTTCGACCTTGCCCTCGGCGACCGCGATGATGCTCGCATCGTGACCGCCCGAATAGATGACCTTCTTGAGGTCCTTTTCCGGATCGATCTTGGCCTCGACCAGCGCCGACTTCGGCATCAGCGAGCCCGAGGTCGAGCTCGGATCGACGAATGCGAAAGTATGACCGCGCAAGGAGGCGAGCGAGGTCAGCTCATTCGCGTCCTTCTTGGCGATGATGATCGAGTGATAGTCCGGCGAGTTGCTCGCCTTGGTGACGGTGACGGCGAAGGCTTCGACCGGCGCCTGCGTCGTCGCCAGCACGTAGCCGAAGGCACCCATCAACGCCACGTCGACCTTGTTGGCGCGCAGCGCCTCGATGGTCGCGTTGTAGTCCGAGCCGACGAAGATCTCGGTCTTCATGCCGAGCGTCTTGCTGACCTGGTCCATCACCTCTTTCGACTGCTTGACGACCGCGCGCGCGTCCTCGGCCGGGATGATACCGACCTTCAGCGTGCCTGCTTCGGCGAGCCCGTCGCCGGCGGCGGCGGCAGGTCCCGCAATCGCCAGAGTGGCTCCGATCACCAGCGTCGACAGTACGGCAGCGTGCTTTGTTCCCAGCATTGTCTTCCCTCCCGTTAGGTCTCGTTCAATCGTTTCCTGTTGTCTCGCGTCTTCTCCCGAACCGCTGTCCTGTTGTCGGACAGTCGTCTCCGTCAAACAGCGTCACCACCGCATGTTGATGTTCTTGATCTGCGTGTAGCTCAAGATCTCGTCGAAGCACTCTTCTTCGCCGATGCCGCTCTGCTTCCAGCCGCCGTAAGGCGCGCCGATATAGCGACCATTGGAATTGATCCAGACATAGCCGGCCTCGATCCGCTCCGCGGACTCCATGGCCTTGGCGAGATCGTTGGTGACGATCGCGGCGGTGAGGCCGTATTCGACCCCGTTGACCTTTTCGAGCATGTCCTCGTAGTCGTCCCACGGCATGATCGACATCACCGGGCCGAAGATCTCTTCACGGCCGATGCGCATCGCCGGCGTCACCTGATCGAACACGGTCGGCGAGATGAACAGTCCGCCGGCGAGCGCGGGATCGGAGGGCTTGCCGCCGCCGGTGAGAAGCTTCGCCCCCTCTGCCTTCGCCGATGCAATGAAGCCCATGACGCGTTCGAATTGGCGCTGCGACACGATCGGTCCGAGCTCGTTCTGCTTCAACCAGGGCGGTCCCACCGGAAGCGCCTCGGCGAGCTTTACCAATTCTTCCGTGACGGTTTTGTGAAGCGAGGCATGCACGAAGACGCGCGACGTCGACGAGCACGATTGGCCCTGCCGATTCATGTTCATGCCCTTGATCGCCGCCTGCGCCGCCTTCTTCGGGTCGGCGTCGGGGAAGATCACGATCGGATTCTTGCCGCCGAGCTCGAGGCTGACGCGCTTGAGGCTCGCCGCCGCCTCGGTGGCAATGACACGGCCGGTCGGCACCGAGCCGACGAAGCCGATGCGCCGCACGTCGGGATGGCGCACCAGCGCCGAGCCGATCTTGCCGTCGCCCGTGATGATGTTGACGACACCGGGCGGGAAGATGCCTTCGCACAGCTCGCCGAGCCGCAGGCTCGACAGCGGCGCCTGCTCGGATCCCTTGATCACGACCGTGTTGCCGGCAGCCAAGGGCGCCGCGGCCTTCTCGGCGCAGAAGCGGAACGGATGATTGAACGGATTGATCTTGGCGACGACGCCGAAGGGCTGCCGCCGCGTCATATTGAGATGGCGCCCTTCCTGCGAAAACGTCTCGCCCTTGATCTCGGTGACGAGGCCGGCGCAGTAGCGCAGCCAGTCGGCCGTCCAGATCATGTCGCCGCGCATGCCGAGGATGGCGTTGCCGGAATCGACAGCGTCGAACAGCGCGAGCTCGTCGGCATTCTCCTCGATGCGGTCGGCCAGCGCCTTCAGGCATTTGGCGCGGTCCTTGAGCGGGACCCGCGACCACTCCTTGAAGGCTTTCTTCGCCGCCTGCACGGCGCGGTCGACGTCGCGCTCATCCGCCGACGGCACGTCCGCGAGCTTTTCCATGTTCGAGGGATTGATCGAGGTAAACGACCCGTCCTTGTCGGGCGCCGTCCATTGGCCGCCGATATAAAGCCCGCGCGGACTGAAGTTGAGCGCCGGAGCCTGCATTACTTACCTCCTGGAACGATTGCGGCGCGGAGCACGGTGCGCTCGGACGCCTTCTTGAAAGCGGTGTCGAGATCCTTGAGCGCGAACTTGGAGTCGACGATCTCCTTGAACGGAAACCGCTTGCGGTTCGCCATGACGAAGTCGAGTGCCTGGATCAGATGCCGCGGATGATAATTGTGGATGCCGCGCATGGTGACCCAGCGCTTCACCAGCATGTTGGCGTCGATGGTCACGTTGGCATCGGGACTGACCAGGCCGCCGAGCACATAGCGGCCGCCGGTGCGCAGCATCTGCAGGCCCTGCGGGATGACGTCGGGCACGCCGCAGACTTCGATCACCGCGTCGGCGCCGTCCGGCCGGCACAGCTTGCGCACTTCGTCGATCACGGCTTTCGCCGAGGTCTTGCCGATGTCGATCGCGACGTCGACGCCGAATTTCTTCGATACCGCGAGGCGATCCGCCACCGCGTCAAGGCCGATCACCAGCCGCGCGCCGCGAGCTTTCGCCATCGCCGCGCCGTAGAGGCCGAGAAGCCCGAGACCCTGGATGACCACCGCATCGCCGAGCGCGATCTCGGCGGCTTCGGTCACCGATACCATGGTGGCAACACCACAGTTGATCGGCGTCGCCTCCTCGTCCGACAGCTCGTCGGGCAGCTTGAGAATGCCGGTGCCCGGCAGGATGTAGCAGTACTCGGCGAAGCCGCCGAGGAAGTGTGGGTCTTCGTTGGCGAGGTCGTGGCCGTATTTGCGCACGCCATGACACTTCTGCGGCATGTCGAGGACGTCGCGGTAGTAGCAATGACCGTCGAAGAAGTACTCGCTCCAGGTGATGCGATCGCCGACCTTCAACTTGTCGCCGCGCATATCGCGATCGATGCCCTCGCCGATCTCATCGATGATGCCGATGATCTCGTGACCGAGAATTCCCGGACAAGGATTTGGCCGCTTACCCTCATAGGAGTGAATGTCCGAGCGGCAGATCGTCGACATCGTCACCTTGACGAGG
Source organism: Pseudolabrys sp. (assembly GCA_035651015.1). GTDB lineage: Bacteria > Pseudomonadota > Alphaproteobacteria > Rhizobiales > Xanthobacteraceae > Pseudolabrys. The sequence goes on from DASRGN010000031.1 coordinate 180,627, forward strand.
ACTTCGCCGCGCTTGGCCGGGCGCAGCGGATAGTCCTTGAGCACGAACGGAGTGTTCGGCGCCTCGTAGATCGCGGCTTTGGCCGTACGCATTCTGGTCTCTGCTCCTTGTCCGCTATTCCACGCCGTTCAGGGCGAAATCGAAAATATCGTAGTTGTGCAGACGGCCCGCTTTCGCGATCTCGCGGTACTTGGCGTTGAGCGGCCGCGACAGCAGGAACGGAACCTTCTGCTCGCCGAGCCCGCCATGCGAGCGCAGCCGATGGCCGGCGAGCTGGCTCAAATTATGATCCTCGCGTCGGGCGCCGACCACCGTGTTTTTGTCGCTGAAGACGGCGAAGTCCCCCTCCCGGTCGAGCGGCAGCTCGAAATCCTTGCAGACCTGCTGCTTGTCGAGCACCAGCTCGATGCCCGGCAAAGTGCGGCTGAAGGCCATCATGGCCGGGATATCGCCGGGCTTGCGCAAGTGCACCCGCACGAATGAGCCGAGCGCGCCATGGTGCCGCACGAACGGATCGGCGATCGGGCAGATCACGCGCACCGATCCGGCGCCGAACGTCGCGTTCAGTTCGTCCTCGAGATAGACGACATTGGCCGTCCCGTCGGGGTGCGATTTGTCGCTCATGCCGTGGTCGGCGGTGATGGCGACGGTTGCGCCGAGCCCGATCAGCCTGGCGACGGCGGTGTCGACGGCCTGATGATAAGCATCGGCCTCCGGCTCCCCGGGTGCGTGCTTGTGCTGCACGTAATCCGAGGTCGACAGATACATGAAGTCGGGACGATGCTTCGCCAGGATCTTGACGCCGGCGTCGAAGACGAAGAGCGAGAGATCCGCCGAATATTGGTCGGGCGTCGGCCGTCCCACCAGCTGCTCGACATTCTCGATCTCGTTCTCGGTCAGGTTGGCCTTGCCGGCATATTCCGAAGAAAAATTGATTCCGGCCATCTGATAGGCGAGCACCTTGAGCAATTTGTCCTTGGCCGTGACCACAGCCGTATTCACGCCGGCCTTGCTCAGCGCACCGAGCACGGTGCCGCAGCGCAGACGCTTGGCGTCGGTGATCATGATCTCTTTGCCGGTGTCGGGATCGAGATAGTAGTTGCCGTTGATCCCGTGGATCACCGGCGGCACACCGGTCACGATCGAGGTGTTGTTGGTGTTGGTCGTGCTCGGCATTGAGCAGTCGGCAATGCCCATGAAGCCGTGCTTTTTGAACGACGCCATGGTCGGCAAGGTGCCGTTGGCGATGCCGTGTTCGAGATAGGACGGATCGAACCCGTCGACCACGATCACGACCGTGGGCCGCTTTGGCAGCGCGTAAGTTCGTCCATTGGCCTCGACTTCTGTGGCTTGCGGAGCGCTCGTATTCACGGCGGACATCGTCACTTGATGGACTCCGATGCAGAATGGGCTTTGTGGCTGACGTGCGGATGACAGACCGGCGCGCCTGCCGGTGACGGCAGGACGCGGATGAGCGGCAGAAGCTCGTCAAACCGATCGATGAGCCGGTCGGCGCCGAAGGTGGACGGCGGCCGGTGATGATAGCCGTAGGTAACGGCGATGGAGGTCATCCCGGCGGCGCGCGCGGCCTCGATGTCGTGGACGTTGTCGCCGACCATCACCAGGTCGGTGACGTCGAGCGCAAGCTGCCGCGCCGCCTCGCGCAGCGGCGCGGGGTCCGGCTTTCGCTGCGGCAGCGTGTCGCCGCCGACGATGACGTCGAAGAAATCGGCAAGCCCGAGAAGTTGCAGGATCTTGCGCGTCGCGACGACCGGCTTGTTGGTGACGACCGCGAGGCGGCAGTGGCGGGCACACAATTCGCCGAGCGTTTCGACGACGCCCGGATAGCAACGGCTGTCGGCGGCCGGATCGGCCTCGTAAAGGCGCAGGAACTCAGGGAGCAGTGATGGCGCCTGGTGTGGATCGCCTCCGACCGCAACGAGCCCGCGTTCGATCAGCTTCGGGACTCCGTCGCCGATCATGCCGCGGACGGCTTCCGCGCCGACCGGCGGAAGATTGCGGCCGCGCAGCACGGCGTTGAGCGCCGCGCGGAGGTCTTCCGCGCTGTCGATCAGCGTGCCGTCGAGATCGCACAGAACAGCCCGAACGCCATACGTCATGGCTCCGACGGTAAACTTGGTCACGTGAGTTACAATCGAATAAATTGCACTGAAATGTGAGTTCTAGTAACATGTCTCGCGTCGATATCGAGGAAGATCATGGAAGCGCGAGAACTCCCCCTGGTTGCTTTGCGTGCGTTCGCCGGCGCTGCGCGCGCCGGTGGTCTCGCCCCCGCCGCGAAAGAGCTCGGCGTCACGCATGGTGCGATCAGCAAGCAGATCACGTCGCTGGAAAACTGGCTCGGGCAGAAGCTGTTCATGCGCGAAGGCCGGCGACTTGTGCTCACGCCCTATGGACAGATCCTCGCCGACAAGCTCGATCAATCGATCAATGAGATCCGCGGCGCCTGCGAATATGTCCGCCGGCAGAAGAGCAAGTCGGTGGTTGCGGTCGAGGCGCCAGCCACGTTCGCGATGTACTGGCTGCTGCCGCGGCTCGTCGAATTCGAAGCGGCAAACCCGAACATCGCGATCTGGATGGCGACACGACAGACCGGTCAGGCACTCGATGTCTCCTCGACCGATGTCGTGATCACGCGCGGACCCGTCTCGAATCCCGGCTCGCGGCTGCGCGGCACCAAGCTGTTGTTCGACGAGCGGCTGACGGTCATCTCATCGCCGGCGCTGGTCGCCCGGCATCCGGTCAATAAGCCGGCCGATGTGCTGCGGCATCCCTTGATCACCGCGTCGACGCGGCCGGGCGAATGGGAAGCCTGGCTCGACCTCGCCAGGATCGATCATCAGGTGCTCGAGGAAGGTCACCGCTTCGATCACCTATTCGTGGCGATGCATGCCGTGCGCGATGGGTTCGGCTCGATCATCGCGCCGGAAAATCTGCTGAGCGCAAGCTTCGCAAAACAAGAGCTCATCGCGCCCCTGCCCGCCATCGCGTTCAAAGGTGTCTCTTACCTGGTGCATCGGACGCCGCGCGCCGAAGGGCAGCAGGTGCGGCTGTTTCTGGAATGGCTCGACCGTACGGCTGCCTCGAGCAGCCGCGCGCCGGCGGCGCCGGTCAGGCACCATGCTCTGAACAGGAGCGCGGCGGTCGAGGCCTGAGCATCAGCATTTATTGAGCTGAACGCTCCACCGGCATTCAGCTCAATTATTCCCGGACGGTATGGCGGTGAATGTTACCGGGTTGACTGTTCCGGCCCCAAGGCCATCAAGGACCGTCACCTTGCCAGTTCCCGCGCTGCATGACGCGTTCACGCGAACGACATAGGTCCCGCCGCTGCAGCAGGTTCGCCACCTGATGGTGAGGGTGCCGCCCGCCAATGACGCTCGTCCCTGCGCGGCGCCCAGACCACGTTCTACCGCCGCCCCATCGGCCGATATCGTCCACACCGAGCTGCCAAGGTTGGCGACCTCGTTCGCCCACACCGACGCCAATTTACACTTCGATGCAGGGCGTGGCGCGGCGGTGCTGGGGCTGACATGGCGCGGGCGCGCCCTGTCATCGCTGCCATGCGCCTGTTTGTTCACGTTCCCGATGGTGCCGCCGGTCGAACCGCTTTGAGCAGATGCACCAACGCACAGGTTCAATGCCAGCGCCGAACAGATCACGGCGAAGGCTGATCGCCTCTGCAAGGTCGCCGCGGGAATTCGCACTAAGGCGCGCATGATGCTCCCCCTCACGCGCCGGCGCGCTTGAGCCGAAGAAGGTCCGCTTGAACAGCACGCTTCGTGCGCGCACGCATCGGCCACTCGCGCAGCGTTCGCGGAAACCGAATGATCGCGCGAAGGAACCTGAAAACCACCCAGATCGCGACGGCGGTCGCGCTGCACAGCAGAACAGCAGCCGCGGCGAACGAGGCGAAGAACAACAGTGGATCCAAAAGCAGATACATCGGCCAATTGTTTGGTGCCGGCGGGCGGCGACAGACCACGAATACGCAAAATGGTGCGGACGTCGCAAGACTTGACGGCCGCGCCAGAGCCTTTTCCCATTTTTGAAAACCTCGACTAAGCTGACGGACGAGCGACGCCGGTGCGCATTTCGTGAACATCGCACCGCAACACACGGGGGCAACCATGCTGCAGCGCATCAACACCATCCCAAAAGGCATTCTTGCGACGGCTACAGCGCTGGCCGTTCTCGCCTTCACCACTCCTGCGCGCGCCCAGCAGGACTGCCCGCGCGGCGATCTCGACAAGGCCTATTGCGACCGCGACGGCGACATGGTCGCCGACGCGCCGACCGACCCGAAACAGTTCGTCAATCCATCGACGCTGATCTTTGCCTACACGCCCGTCGAAGATCCCGCCGTCTACGCCAAGGTGTGGGACGGCTTCGTCAAATATCTGGGGGAGAAGACGGGCAAGAAGGTGGTGTTCTTCCCGGTGCAATCGAACGCCGCCGAGATCGAGGCGATGCGCTCCGGCCGTTTGCATATCGCCGGCTTCAACACCGGCTCGAATCCGATCGCCGTCAATTGCGCCGGCTTCGTGCCGTTCGCGATCATGGGCGGCAAGGCCGGCGAGTTCGGCTACGAGATGGAGATCATCGTGCCGGCCGACAGCCCGATCAAGACCCCGGCCGATCTCAAGGGCAAGAAGGTGGCGTTCACCGAGCCGACGTCGAATTCCGGCTTCAAGGCGCCCTCGGCGATCCTCAAGGCGGATTTCAATCTCCTGCCGGACCGCGACTTCACACCGGCGTTCTCCGGCAAGCACGACAACTCCGTGATCGGCATCGCCAACAAGGACTACGACGCCGCGGCGGTCGCGAACGAGGTGATGTTCCGCATGTTCGAGCGCAAGGTGGTCGATCGCGCCAAGATCCGCACCATCTACAAGTCGGAGACTTTCCCGACCACCGGCTACGGCTATGCCTACAATCTCGATCCGGCGCTGGTGGCGAAGATCAAGGACGCGTTCTTCAGCTTCCCGTGGGAAGGCTCGGCGCTCAAGGCCGAGTTCAAGGCGCAGGATCGCTTCGTCCCGATCACTTACAAGAAAGATTGGAATATCATCCGCAAGATCGACGCGGCGAACGGCGTGAAATACACCTGCAAGTAAGCGGCACTGCATGCTGCGCATCAACGGGCTGACCAAGCGCTATCGCACCGGCGATCTCGCGCTCAAAGCCATCGACCTCGCCGTGCCCGACGGCGAGGTGATGGCGCTGATCGGCCCCTCGGGCGCCGGCAAGTCGACATTGATCCGCTGCATCAACCGGCTGGTCGAGCCGACCGCCGGAACGATCGCGCTCAACGACACCGAGATCACGACGCTCAAGAGCGGCGAGCTGCGGCGCGCGCGCCGGCGCATGGGCATGATCTTCCAGGAATACGCGTTGGTCGAGCGGCTTTCGGTGATGGAGAACGTGCTCAGCGGCCGGCTCGGTTATGTCGGTTTCTGGCGCAGCTGGTTTCGCCGCTTTCCGCAGAAGGACGTGGACGAAGCGTTCCGATTGCTGGCGCGCGTCGGCCTCGACCACATGGCCGACAAGCGCGCCGACGAGCTCTCGGGCGGACAGCGCCAGCGCGTCGGCATTTGCCGCGCGCTGATCCAGAACCCGGGCCTGCTGCTGGTGGACGAGCCGACCGCCTCGCTCGATCCGAAGACCTCGCGGCAGATCATGCGGTTGATCACCGAGCTCTGCCGCGAGCGCAAGCTCTCGGCGATCATCAACATCCACGACGTGATGCTGGCGCAGATGTTCGCCGAGCGCATCGTCGGCCTGCAGCTCGGCGCCATCGTCTATGACGGCGCTCCAACCGGGCTCACCCCCGAGGTGCTGACCAAGATCTATGGCGAGGAAGACTGGTCGGCGACGATCCGCAAGGCCGACGAGGAGACCGCCGAGACACCCGACGCTCCGGACAATGTCGTCGCCTTCGAGGCGCCGCAGCCCGATCGGGCGCGCCTCGCCGGACTGACCTGAACGCCTATGAGTATCGCCGCGGCCGCCCCTCGCCTCTGGAAAAAGCCGCCGCTGATCAAGCGCGCCTGGCTGCGCTGGACGCTCGGCATCAGCGCGGTTGCCTATCTGGCGCTGGCGCTCGGCACCACCGAGGTGAACTGGGTGCGCGTGTGGGAAGGCCTGCCGCGCGGCGCGCGCTTCTTCGCCGCATTCTTTCCGCCCGACTTCACCAGCCGCTGGGGCGATATTTCCGACGGCATCCTGGAGAGCCTGTGGATGACGGTGGTGGCGACCGTGATCGGCATCGCGATCTCGATCCCGGTCGGCGTCGGCGCGGCGAAGAACATCGCGCCGGCGCCGGTCTACTACGTCTGCCGCGCCATCCTCGCGGTGTCGCGCAGCTTCCAGGAGATCATCCTCGCGATCTTCTTCGTCAAATTTTTCGGCTTCGGCCCGTTCGCCGGCGTGGTGACGCTGTCGTTCGCCACGATCGGCTTCTACGGCAAGCTGCTCGCCGAGGACATCGAAGACATGGACGCCACGCAAGCCGAGGCGGTGCGCGCCAGCGGTGCTGGCTGGCTGCAGTGGATCAATTACGGCGTGCAGCCGCAGGTGATGCCGCGGATGATCGGGCTCGGCCTCTACCGCTTCGACATCAACTTCCGCGAATCCGCGGTGGTCGGCATCGTCGGCGGTGGCGGCATCGGGGCGACACTGGACACCGCATTTAATCGCTACGAGTTCGACTCCGCCGCGGCGATCCTGTTGATCATCATCGCGATCGTGATGCTGGTGGAGTATTCCTCCGGCTTCGTCCGCCGTTGGGTGCAATAAGATGGCGGTCGCGCTGCGCAACGGCACCAAGGTCTGGCACCGGCGCACGCGCGGCGCCGAGCTCGCGGCCTGGGCTGCGTGGCTCGTCGCCGCGATGATCTTCGTCTATTGCTGGCAGCTCATTTCCGACAAGACGATCTGGGCCTTCGTCACCGACGCGCCGACGCAAGCGGCCGACCTCGCGGTGCGCATGGTGCCGCCGGACTGGAGCGTCATCCGTACGCTCGGGCGGCCGCTATGGGACACCATCAACATCGCCACGCTCGGCACCGCGATGGCGATCGTGCTCGCGGTGCCGGTCGCGTTTTGCGCCGCGCGCAACACCACGCCGAGCGTGGCCTTCGTGCGGCCTATCGCGCTCTTCATCATCGTCGCCTCGCGCTCGATCAACGCGCTGATCTGGGCGCTGATGCTGGTGACCATCATCGGACCCGGCGTGCTCGCCGGCATCCTGGCCATCGGGCTGCGCTCGATCGGCTTCTGCGCCAAGCTCCTATACGAGGCGATCGAGGAGATCGACGAGGGCCAAGTGGAAGCGGTGCGCGCGACCGGCGCCGGTGGCGCGCAGGTGACCGCCTATGGCGTGGTGCCGCAGGTGATGCCCGCCTTCGCCGGCATCAGCGTGTTTCGCTGGGACATCAATATCCGGGAGTCGACGGTGCTCGGGCTGGTCGGCGCCGGCGGCATCGGCCTGCCGTTCAATGCCGCGATCACCACGCTGACCTGGACGCGCGTGTCGGTCATTCTGTTGATCATCATCGCGACCGTTGTGCTCAGCGAATGGGTGTCGGCGAAAGTGCGCCACGCGATTATTTGACGTTGCGACCCGTGGTCTTTGCCCGAAAAGATATCCCCGCGCCTATTGGCGCACTCTGCTTCATGTTTTGGCTCGCGCTTGCCCATCAAGCGAAGAGGCAGGACCGAGCTGTCCTGCCTCTCGCATAGGTTCGTGCAGTTACTGACCCGACGACACGCCCGTGGTCGATTTCACCGGCGGGCCGCCCGGCTCATGTGCCATCGACTTGGTGCGCGAAGACACTTCGCCCTTGTGCACCTTGGTGTGGGTCATGGAGCGGCTCCAGGTGCCGCGATCCTGGGCCCGCGCTTTCGACATCGCATTCAGATTGTTGCGATTGCCGTGGATGCCGGTGCTGCTGGTGTCACGCGTGCCGCCCGCCGCACTGCCGCCACTGCCGATCGTGGACGATGTCCCGCTTGGGCCGGTCGAAGTGCCGCCCGTGCCAAGCGTCGTCGCAGAGGTGCCGCCAATGGCGGCACTGCCGCCACTGCCTCCGGTTGCCGCCGAGCCGCCGGCACCGACGGACGAGCCGGCGCTGCCGCCGGTCGAAGCGGAGCCCTGCGCGAACGCAGCTGCCGCCAATCCCGCGCTCAGCGCGCCGGCGAGCAGCAGCGTATTCAGTTTGGTTGTCATCTGGATCTCCTACTTCTTGTCAGGATGGACGTAGACGGTGCAGTCGCCGTTCGACGATGTGACCACTGTGCGTCCGTCCGACGTTGACGAGGACATGCTATTGGCACCGGAGCCCGTGGTGTTGGTGCTCATGGTCCCGCCTGGTCCGGTCGTGCTGCCCGAGACCTTGCCGCCACCGGCGGTGATCTGCGTGCTCATGGAGCCGCTGCTCGAAGGCGGCTGCTCGCCAGGCTTGAGGTAGACAGTCTTGCAGTTTCCGTTCGGGCCCGACGAGGATGTGACATGTCCATCGGACGAGGCCGAACTGGAGCTGCTGCTACTGGCAGCATAGGCGGCGGATCCTGCCGCGAAGACGAGGGCGAGAGCCCATAGCGCTGCTGATCGTTTCATTTTTTGCTGCTCCCAAACGGCGCGAATGGACGGGCGATTCGCTAGCGCCCGTCCATCGCAGCTCTTCGTCAGACCGGCTTAGCGGTCACGGTCGCGGTCACGGTCACGATCGCCGTCGCGGTCGCGGTCACGCCGCATCTCGCCACGGTGCTTGCCGCGGCCACGGTCGTCCCGGTCCATGCTCTGGCCCGCTGACGATCCGCCGGAGCCGACGGTCGACGAGCTGCCGGACTTGCCGGTGCCCGCGGCCGAACCGCCGGTGCCAACCGTGCTGCTGGACTTGCCGCTACCCGCTGACGAGCCGCCGGTGCCCAAGGTCGAAGCGGAGCCACTGCCCTTCCCGGAACCCGCGGCGGAGCCGCCGGTGCCGAGCGTCGTGCTGGACTTGCCGCCACCGGCTGACGAACCGCCGACGCCGAGCGTCGAAGCGGAGCCACTGCCCTTCCCGGAACCCGCGGCGGAGCCGCCGGTGCCGAGCGTCGTGCTCGACTGTCCGCCGCCCGCCGACGAACCGCCGACGCCGAGCGTCGAAGCGGAACCGCTGCCGGAACCGGACCCCGCCGCAGAGCCGCCGGTCCCGAGCGTGGTGCTGGAACCGCCGCCGCCGGCCGACGAGCCGCCCGCGCCGATCGTCGAACTCGATTGCGCGTAACCAAGCGCGACGCTGCCTGCCAGCAGAGTTGCCGCCAAGGCCGCGGTCCGCATGTGCTTCAATGTCATTGTGTTCCTCCTCATGAGTCAGTCTTCGTTCCGTGAGCGCGTGTATCGCGCTCGCTCGCACTGCAAACAGGAGGCCGTCGGTCGCCCCCGCTTCAGCGCAAAACGCAAACGTCCCGACAAGACTCTGCGTTCCGCCCTTCTGCATTTCATCGAGCACGCCGACGGGATTGATTCGCATGCAACGCGCGGAGCACGTGCACGCCGCGTCTTTCTCACGCCATTCGCGGAATTGTTCCCGAGAGCTTATGTCAAAGGACATTCCCGAACTCTCGCCGCGCGCGGCGCGTTTGGCTCGCAAGTCGTGAGCCCATGACGGCCTCGTCGATGGTGCAACGGAGGACCTCAGATGAACGAACGCATTTTTGCGGCTATCCTTTTTGCAGCCTGCGCCGCCGCTGGGCCGGCATCGGCACAGGCCATCAATCCTGCCGGCGTGGGTGAAAGTGCGGCGCAAGGCGGCATCACGGGCGCCACTCACCCCAGTCGGAATGCCAATCCGGTCGCGGGCGCAACCACGGGCGCCGGCCAGGGCGCCGCGACCGGCGCCGTGCAAGGCGCGATCGGCGGCGCGGCGCTCGGTCCCCATGGAGCCGCGGCAGGCGCAGCCGCCGGCGCTGCTCAAGGCGCGGCGCAGGGCGGAGCCGCTGGCGGCGCAAGCAGCGCAGCGTCAGGCGCCGCCGCCAGGGGCGCTCAGACGGACGAGAGGTGAGAGACCTGCTGACGCGTGTTCAGGTTTGCAGCAGCGGTTGCAGTCCGGCGACCGCGATGACCGCAACGCTCGCGCGAGGCGCCTCCACACCAGGCGATCATCCGGATCGAGGGCGGAATTGGATTCCTCCAAGCAAATCTCGGCCTGGTGCTCGCACTCTCCCTGTCTGCGATTGAGGTCCACGACCGGCAAATGTGGCGGCGGACCGTAACGTTCCGGACGCGCCTGCGCATGCTGCCATTCCGACATTGCCGCACATTCTTTACTGGCAATTGACCCGCAAGACGCTGCCACCGCTCGCCTCTTCGCAGTAACGATGCGCCTGGGCGTCCATGCATAGCCGTGAGCTCTTTCCGTTTGCGGTAACCCAGCCCGTGCAATTCGAGTCGTTCGGACTTAAGGCCTGCGCCGGCTCTTGTCTGGCATTGCGCTGCGTCTCGGCGCTCGATTGCCGGTCCAGCTCCGCCATCAGGCCCTTGATGTAAGGGTCTTCATAGGAATCGAGACTGCCGAGGCTACCGAGCTTCTGCCAATGCAGCCGGGCAGCTGTGACGTCGCCACGCTCGAGCGCATCGATCGCCGCATTGGCAAATTCGGCCCAGGCTCTGGCCTTCGAAGGATCATCCTTGTGGACCGATTGCATGTGCTCCGCTTCGATGCGGGCATATTCACGCAGGGCGTTTGCGGCAGTCGCCCACTGCTGGCTCGCGAGCGCCTGTCCCGCCGTCAACAATCTCAGGTCGTTCTCGTAAAGTTTGTCGAAATCGGCGGTAAGCAGGTCGCGCTGAAGCGAAAGCGCCAGGTCCCAATCTCCGTGCTCGGCGGCCGTGGACGCCCGCGACCACAGTTTGTCGCCCTGGACGCCTTTTTGCGCCATTCCAAGGAGCTTCAAATAGGACAGCACTGATTTGTTATTCGGTGAATATTGGCGGGCCTTGAGAAGGTACTGCTTTCCCAATTCCAGATCATGCTTCACACCGATGGCCCAATCGCCTTTGACGAACCAGTAGTTGCCTTGGATGGTGGCATCCTCCGGCGCCAGCCGCATGGCGTTCTCCAGCTCGCGAAGGGCCGTTGCGTAATCTTTTCGCTTGAATGCCGACAGGCCACGGTCATTCGCCGCGTGCGCCTTCGCGCGCCGCTGCCGATCCGCGGTTTCCGCCGGGCTCGGCCCGCGCGGCGCCGGCGCAGCAGACGTGCCGCCGCCTGGCGCCGTGCACGGCACTTCCGGCCCATGAAGGTCGTTGAAACAATGCGCCGTCTGCGCGATGGCGCCGCCCGTTAGAGATAAGCAAGCGAAGATAGAACCTGCGCGCACCACGCAAAGCGTGTGACGCGCGACGACGCATGAGCGTTGCAGCATGTCGCTCCCGAAGATCGCTTCGGTCGCCCCCGCTCAACACCTTAGTTCGGCGCGCGATCTCGATCAAATGCCTGGCGATGCCGCGCCACGACGAAGAACGGCAACGAAGCAAGCTGCACGATGATCGAGAACGCAATCAATGCGGCCAGGGATTTGTCGTAAAGGAGCCCAGCCACGATGCTGCCGATCAGCCATCCGACGCCATAGCCGGCATAGTAGAGGCCGAACGCGATGTTGCGTTTCCCTTCAGGGAGGACACCGGCGACGATGGCTTTGAGCAACGTGTCCTGCGTCGCATAGCCAAGGCCCCACAACAACATCCCGAACAGCACAATGTAAAAACTGCCAAGAAACACAAACGGCGAGAAAGCAGCCGACAAGCAGACGGCGACGATGACAACGGGGAGACCCAACCAGTCATACAGCTTGCCGAAGACGAGCGTCGCAACGATACCGAATGCCGTCGAGATCGCGAGCATCACCGGGATCCACTGCTCGGATGCGATTTTTGATTTGGCCAGATGGTAGGAGATCAGCTCGAAGCTCATCAGCCCGGCCGCGAACAGCGCGCCGGCCAGCATGTACCACCAGTAAGCCGGCGTCAGATTCTTCGCCGGCGCCGTGCGGCCCTGCTCGAGGCGCGAGGGCAGCGGGAAGTTGACGCGCGCGACCACCAAGGCGACGAGCGCCGCCAGCGCCGAGATCAGCAGCAAGGCGTAACCGGTCCGATAATCGCCCTTGAACAGCAGCACCGAGGCGATCAACAGCGGACCGATGGTCGCGCCGGTTTCATCGAGCGCGGTGTTGAGCGCATACACCCATGCTTTGCCGAGCTCACCCGTGGTGTAGGAGAGCATCGCCTCGACGGTCGGCTTGCGGAGCGCCCGGCCGATCCGCTCCGCCAACACCAAGACAGCAGCGACCTGCCAGCTTCCCGCGAGCGCCATGGCCGGGACCGCGAAGAGATTGATGATGAAGCCAGCGAAGGTGATCAGCCAGTAGCGGCCGGTCCGATCCGCCGCGTATCCCGCGGGCAGGCGCAATGCGTAGCCGAGAAACTCTCCAAGACCCGCCGTGATGCTGACGATGGCCGCGCTCGCGCCGAGCGAGCCCATGAACGGCCCGTTGATGCTGCCGCCGCCCTCATAGGTGATGTCACCGAAGAGGTTGACGATCCCCATGGTGAGCACGAAGACATAAGCAGGCGACATGCCCGCTAACGGCCTGATCGGAGAGCCGGTTCCCAATCGCTTGCGGAGCGAGCCTGCGCAAACCTCAGACGCTCACGGATTGCACCGAGGCACCGCGCTTCATCATCGCGACCAGCACAATATACGCCGCGAGAAGCACGGTAAGCCCAACCACGAAGCCTTGCGATCCGAGGTAATGGATGCTGGTTCCGGTTGTCAGGGGCCCGACGAATTCTCCCAAGCCGCACATGGAAACGAACGCGCCATTCGCCGACGAAATTCCGATACTGCGGCAATTTCTGGCGATGCAGATCAGGCCCACCGTGTAGAAACCTTCGAGGAAGCCGCCGAGGAGGAAGGAGACGCCAAGGGCCGCGGTGTGGAGCGCCATGATGTTCGGCAGCAGCGCGAGCAAGACGATGGCACCGACGCCGCACAGCAGCAGGATCATGCGGATGTCGTATCCGTTGGCTCCGTATCCGAGCGGGACTTGCAGCGCGACGCCTCCGACCATCGCCGTCGCTGCAAGCATGGCGGCCTGGCTGTAGTCATAGCCGTTCATCGTGCTGTAGACGGACAGCATCGAGATGCCGCCATTGTCGACGACGCCGAAGATGAACGCAGTGACGAAGGCGATCGGCATGATGCGCATCGAACCCATGGTCGACGTGCGCACCACGGGCGCCAAGTCCTCGCCTTTTCCGACACAGAGAACAATCGGAACGGCCGTCAGCCAAAACAACATCGCGGACCACAGCAGTGGCGCAAACCCGTCGACGCCGGTCACAGTCACAAAGGCCGGCCCAGCCGCCGTGCCGACCGCGAGCGCGGTCGCATACCAGCCGACCACCTTGCCGCGGTTGGATTGCTCCGTGCGCGTGATGACCAGCGATTCACTGATTGTGAACAAGAGCGCCAGGCCGCCCGCGAACAGCAGACGGACTGCCGAGAGCGCGACGGCGTCGCTGAGAAAATTGATGCTCAGAAACGTGCTGCTGGTGATGATGGCGCCAAGCACGAACGCGCGGCGCACGCCAAAACGCGCAATCGCATCCTTGGCCAGCGGCGCAACCAGGATGATGCCGAGTGCTTGCGTGGCGACGCTGATGCCTATCCCGAATTCGGAAATTCCGAGGTCCTGCATGCGCATATTGAGCTGATGCATCGACAGATTGGTGGCGAATGCCACCAAGGTCGACGTCAGAATCAGGAAGATGAGCGGCGCTGACCGCGGCCCTGCTGCGTCGACGCTTTCGCCGACAGCGCTCCCCGGCTTCGACTGCTGACGCGGCCGAAACTGTGCGCAAGGCGGGGATGCCGCCACTTCTATTCGCTTGTGATTGGCCGTGTTCATTGCCATCCCCAACGGACAGCACGATAGCGCGACACATTCTCGATTTTGCGAAGAGTGCGCTGCTGTTTTTCGCGTCGACGCTAACTATTCGCTTACCATGCGTGCAATGGGACGGGATTTTCATGCGCCACAAAGCCCACGTGCCCGCCGGAGCTTTCATCTCGCTTGCGCTTTCGCGAAAGCATCGAGTCTTAGCGGACTTAAGACAATTTCAATTCCGCTTGGTGATGATCCATCACGCGATTTCATAGGCAAGCCATTATGCACTCCGGCATGGACATTGCGGTCGGCGCCTATGGCGGCAGCGCGCGCCGGCTCCATGACGGCAAGCTTGCACGCTTCCTGAAGGATACGCTCGAATGCGCCTTGGGAGCATCTGCGGCGCTCCCACGATTTCCCGAGTTCAGGAAACTGCAGCTCTCCGATCATGCGCTGCTCCAGCGCTATACTGGGGCTTTCGCCCCGTATTCGGACTTTAATTTTGCTTGCTTGTGGTCATGGGATCTCGAAGGACGCATCCAGGTTTCCGATCTCAACGGCAATCTGGTCGTGCACTTTGCCAATTTCCTCTACGGCGAGGAGTTCTACTCGCTCCTGGGGACGCATTCCGTCAATCAGGCTGCCGCGGCGCTCATCGATCACGCGGAACGCCAGCGACTTGTCCCATGTCTGCAGCTCGTTCCGGAGATCGTCGCGCGAGAGCTCGACCCCGCGACCTTTTCGGTGGTCGAGAACGCCGATCATACCGACTACATTCTTTCGACGGAGCGGTTGAGCACTTACCAGGGACCCGCGTTTGCCTCGAAGCGCAATGAGGTCCGCAAATTCTCCCGGCGGTTTCCGCAAAGCCGGTTCACGATCCTCGACCTGGCCAACGCGTCCGTGCGCGACCAGGCACGGCAGCTGTTTCGGCGCTGGAGCGAGCAGAAGGAATCGGTGCCTGGTGACGAGGCGACGCGGGAATTCCAGGCGTTCGAGCGCGGCCTCGCAATAGCCGAGTGCTTGCCGCTGTTCGCTGCCGGCGTCTTTGTGGATCAGGTCATGGCTGCGATTTCCGTTTCCGAGATCGTCGATCATGCCAACGCGATCACGCATTTCGAGAAAGTGGACATCGCCAATTTCCCCGGCCTGACCGCCTTCGTGAATCAGCAGGTTGCAGGCGCACTCGCCGCGCGCGGAATTCGCTACATCAATATCGAGCAGGACTTAGGCATTGCCGGCCTGCGCACGAGCAAGCAATCCTACAGTCCCTGCAATTACTTGAGAAAATACAGCGTGGCACGACGGCGGCAGGAAAGGGCCTAGACGCGCCCACGCATCACGACCGATGGTCATGCCTTACTTTCATTGCTCGCTGTATATTTGCGGCAAGGTTATCAAGAAATAACCTTTTAAAGATGACATAACTAAACTCAAATCAATTATTGCCGCTCATTATGGCGACACGCAACGAAGGTTGGTGTCTCATGTTGAAGCAAGCATGTGCAGCAATTCACCGGCAAGTTGGCCGATTTTTCTCGCGAGAGAACGGCAACGCCGCGATCACTTTTGCCATAGCAGCTCTGCCGATCGTCGTCGGCGTCGGCAGCGCGGTTGATTACACCCGCGGCAGCAAGATGAAGGCGAAGCTGCAGACTGCGATGGATAACGCGGTCCTTGCGGCCGTGCTCGACGGCAGCCCCAATTGGCAGGCCGCGGCATCCAACGCATTCAACACTTATCTGTCGAACTCGGGCGGACTGCCGCCGGATGCGCCGACGTTCACGGTCAATAACGGGATCTACTCGGGAACGATCGCAACGACTCTGCCGACCACCGTCATGGGCGTCATGGGCATCAAGACGCTCAACGTCAATGTCGTCTCGGCGGCAACGAACACAACGGTGCCGCTGTGCATCCTCGGCCTGAATGCGTTCGACAATGGCGCGTTCGACATGAACGGAAATGCGACGTTCTCCGCCAAGAATTGCGCTGTCCAGGCGAACACCGTGAACAACAGGGGCATGACCCAGGAAGGCAATCCCTCCGCCAGCGCCAGCAAATTCGGAGTGACCGGCGGCCATACGGGCACCAACTATTCGACCATGCCTAAGGACGGCTCTCAGGCAGTTTCTGATCCGTATGCCAACATACCGTTCCCGCAATATGACTCGTGCGACAGCACCAAGAGCGGCCTTACCATCCACGGCGGCACTGTGACGCTCTCGCCCGGCACCTATTGCGGCGGCATCAAGATCGACGCGCAGGCCAGCGTCACTCTCAATCCCGGCGTCTATGTCATGGTCGGAGGGCCACTGTGGCTCGATGGCGGTTCGAACCTGAACGGCCAGAACGTGATGGTTGCCTTCACCGGCAGCGGCTCGAACAACGCATCGACGCTCTACGTGTGGGGAAACTCGACGTTGACGCTGACCTCGCCGAGCTCGGGCCCCTACACCAATATGCAGTTCTTTGGCGATCCGACCGATGCCAACGGCCGCGGCGCCTGGGTGTCGCTCGGCGGGAACGGAAACAACCAGGCGGACGGCTCCAAGGCGACCTGGGATGGCGTGGCCTACTTCCCCAATTTCAATTTCTGGGTCTACGGCAACCCCGTGGTGAATGCGAATTCGCCCAGCATGGTCCTCGTCGCCGGGCAGATCTGGATCCAGGGCTCCGCGATCTTCAATGTCACGCACAACAATCCGCGAAACCTGACGGTCTCCGAAATCACGACCACAGGCGGCGCCAGGCTGGTCCAGTAAGCAATCGCGGGCAGATGCCGATGAACCCGCAAACGCCTGAACCATGGGCGCACGGGGATGCAGCCGTGAAAAGCGAGTGGCCCCGCAACGAGGCCACGCGCGTGGGCGGCATGGATCTCGCGCCGCCCCGGAGGGCGCAATTGCGCCAAGCAATGCCCACCGATGTCGACCGCTTGCACAGCCTTGAGTGCCGCTCGTTTTCGCATCACCGGATCAGCCGCCGCAGCTTCGCCCGGCTTATGTCCTCGCCGACCACCGACCTGATCGTTGCCGATCGCGAATTCATTTGTGCGGGTTATGCACTGGTCCTGTTCCGGTCAGGGAGCCCCATCGCGCGGCTTTACTCGATCGCCGTTGATCCGCTTGCCGGTCGTTCCGGCATCGGCTCGATGTTGCTCGAAGCCGCCGAACAAAGGGCAGTACAACGCGGATCAGGCATGATGCGCCTGGAAGTCCACGAGCATAACCGAGCTGCCATCGATCTTTATGCGAAGCTTGGCTATGGAAAGTTCGGCGAACGGCGCGGCTATTATGCCGACGGCTGCGATGCGCTGCGGCTGCAAAAGCAGCTGTCAGCCGTCACGCGATTCGATCAGATGCAGGGCGTGACAAGTCCGATGCACGATCATCGGGCGTAATCAGTGACGACCTCCTTGGAGAGGCGGTCCAAGATGACAGACGAATCTGCAGCAGACGGTACGAGCGCCTCCGAAGAGTTTTCGCGCATCGCCGAGGAATTTCGACACAAGCAAATCCGCGAGGAATTCGAGCGCCGCCGCCGCGACATCGCACACGCGGTGGCGTGCGCCTTCAACGCCGGACAACATCACGCTGTCGATGATGCCTGACGCTCCGGCCTGGAGTTAGCGGTTCGCCTACATCCCTTGTGGCAGGGCAGTCGCGGCTCCTCTACCATCGTGGCGCGGCGAATCGGGGCGCCTCAATGGAATTCCTGAAGACTCTCCTCTATGCGGCCCGCGGCCTGTTGATCCTCACGCGCGAAGCGCTGGGGCCGTTGCTGCGCTCACGGCGTGTGCGCACGGTCCTTGGCGCTGCTGTGGTGATCATCGTCTCGTTCACGGCCGCGTTGTGGGCCTTCGACCGGTTCATGCCCGGCGGCAGTGGCGGCGGAAATGCACCGAAGCTCGTGGCCCTGCCGCCACTCAAGCCGGCGACACGGACCTCCTATGTGATCGCGCCGACCGCGGTCGCGCTCACCGCCATCCGCACAGCGATGGACAACGCCGCACCGCGCACGCTGAACGACAACAGCAAGAACCCGGTGTCGAGCCTCCTTTCCAAGGCCGATATCGGCATCACCGTCACACGCGGACCGATGGCGATCAGCGGTCGTCCCGACATCCTGACGGTGACGACGCTCCTTAACGGCACGTTGCGGGTGACGGGGCAGATCGCGACGCAGGCCGGCAACCTCACCGGGGCGGTGACGGGGCTGTTCAGCGACGCGCTCGGCAAGACGGTGCAAAACGTCACCGGCAAAGTGCTCGATCAGCGCGCCGACATCCGCGGCAATGTGACGGTGACGTCGCGGCCGACACTCAACCCCTCCTGGCGGATCGAGCCCAATCTCACCGGATCGGTCGCCATCGGCGACGGCTCGGTCTCGCTCGCCGGCATCAAGATTCCGGTCGCCAGCGAGGTGAAGCCGCTGATCGACAAGCAGGTGGCCGATCAGATCGGCGCGCTGGAGAATAAGCTGCGCAACGATCCGATGCTCGAGCAGGCCGCGCGGCGCGAGTGGACGAAAATGTGCCGCTCGATCCCGCTCGGCGGCGCCAATAGCGGCTTTCCCGATCTGTGGCTTGAGCTCAAGCCGATCCGCGCCGCCGCCGCGCAGCCGCGCATCGACGGCAGCGCCGTCACCATTACCGTGGGCGTGCAGGCGGAAACGCGCATCCTGCCGCAGCAGACGCAGCCGCAGTGCCCGTTCCCGGCAAAGCTCGAGATCGTGCCGGCCATGGATCAGGGCCGCATCGCCGTCGGTGTGCCGATCGACGTGCCGTTCACCGACATCAACAAGCTGCTCGAGGCGCAGCTCAAGGGCCACGTCTTCCCCGACGACCACAGCGGTCCGGCCGAGGTGCAGGTGCTCAAGGCCACCGTCGCCGCCTCCGGCGACCGTCTGCTCATCTCGCTGCGCGTCAAGGCGGTGGAGAAGAAGAGCTGGTTCGGCTTCGGCGCCGAGGCGACTGTGCATATCTGGGGCAAGCCCGAGCTCGATGCGCAAAAGCAGATCCTACGGCTGACCGACACGTCGCTGGCGGTGGAATCGGAAGCCGCCTTCGGGCTCCTTGGCGTGGCGACGAAAGCGGCGATGCCCTACCTGCAGAACGCGCTGGCGCAGAATGCGGTGATCGACCTCAAGCCGTTCGCCGCCAATGCGCTCAGCAAGATCGGCGGCGCGATCGCCGATTTCCGCCAGCAGAGCGAAGGCGTGCGCGTCGACGCCGACGTCACCGACCTGCGCCTTGTCGGCATCGAGTTCGATTCGAAGACGCTGCGCGTGATCGCGGACGCATCCGGCACCGTGAAGGTTGCGGTGACGCAGCTGCCGGGGATGTAAGAGAAGAGGCAATGCGGTGGACTTGTCGCTGCCGATTCTGATCGTCGATGACTCGCAGACGGTTCGTCTGGCGATTTCCAAGCAGCTTCAATCGCTCGGATTCTCCAATATCGACCAGGCGGCGGACGGCGAGGCAGCCCTCAAGTGTTTCGAGCAAAGGACATACGGACTTGTCCTCTCGGACTGGGAAATGCAGCCGATGGGCGGCGAAGAATTTCTCAAGGCACTGCGCCTGAAATCGAAGGTGCCGATCATTTTAATTACCGGAACAACGACCCGCGGCACCTCGTGGCTCGCCGGCGCCAATGCCTATCTCGCCAAACCTTTCAACGAGCGCGACCTCGAAAAAGCGATCAAGAGCGCTTTGGCGTAGCGCGCGGGCCCCCCTTCCGAGGTCTTATTCCGTGCGTGTCGCAGCGCACAGGGACACCGAAACGCATGCGTGCGTTGCGTTGACACCGACCGGCATGCGCCTAGATTAGCCCTGTTCCGAGGGGAGCCCCGGCAGGGGCTGAGAGACCGCTGAAGCGCGGTGACCCTTTGAACCTGATCCGGGTCACGCCGGCGAAGGGACAGGGACCGTTTTATCCCCAAGCCTCCGCGCCAAGCCCGGATCTCGAACCGTCACGTTTATTGCGGAGAGAGATCCGATGAATAAGCCTGTCGCCCCCACCGACCTCGCCACGCCCAAAGTCACCACCGGGGCGCTGCCCGCTTCGCGCAAGATCTATTCGGTGCCCGACACGGCCGCCGACCTGCGCGTGCCGCTGCGCGAGATCGCGCTCGACGCCTCCTCCGGGGAACCGCCGCTGCCGGTCTACGACACGACGGGACCGTACACTGATCCGGATGTGGTCATCGACGTGGAGAAGGGCCTGCCGCGTACGCGCATCGAATGGGTGAAGCAGCGCGGCGGCGTCGAGGAGTACCAGGGCCGCACGATCAAGTCGGTCGACAACGGCAATGTCAGCGGCAAGCATCTTGCCCGCGACTTCCCCAACACGCCGAAGCCTTACCGCGCGCTCACCCCCACCCTACCCTCCCCCGCAAGCGGGGGAGGGATAGGGAGGGGGATTACGCAGCTCGAATGGGCGCGCGCGGGCGTCATCACCAAGGAAATGATCTACATCGCCGAGCGCGAAAACCTCGGGCGCAAGAAGCAATTGGAGCGGGCGCAAGCCGCGCTCGCTGACGGCGAGAGCTTCGGCGCTTCCGTCCCGGCGTTCATCACGCCGGAATTCGTGCGTGACGAGGTGGCGCGCGGCCGCGCCATCATTCCGTCGAACATCAATCACGCCGAGCTCGAACCGATGATCATCGGCAGGAACTTCCTGACCAAGATCAACGCCAATATCGGCAATTCCGCCGTCACCTCCTCGGTCGAGGAGGAAGTGGAGAAGATGGTGTGGGCGATCCGCTGGGGCGCCGACACGGTGATGGACCTCTCCACCGGGCGCAACATCCACAACACGCGCGAATGGATCATCCGCAACGCGCCGATCCCGATCGGCACTGTGCCGATCTACCAGGCGCTGGAGAAGGTGAACGGCGATCCGACCAAGCTCGACTGGGAGGTCTACAAGGACACGCTGATCGAGCAGTGCGAGCAGGGCGTCGACTATTTCACCATCCATGCCGGCGTGCGGCTCGGCTACATCCACCTCACCGCCAGCCGCGTCACCGGCATCGTCTCGCGCGGCGGCTCGATCATGGCCAAGTGGTGCCTGGCCCATCACAAGGAAAGCTTCCTCTACGAGCGCTTCGACGAGATCTGCGACCTCATGCGCAAATACGACGTGTCGTTCTCGCTCGGCGACGGGCTGCGCCCCGGATCGATTGCCGACGCCAATGACCGCGCGCAGTTCGCCGAGCTGGAGACGCTCGGCGAGCTCACCAAGATCGCCTGGGACAAGGGCTGCCAGGTGATGATCGAAGGCCCCGGCCACGTGCCGATGCACAAGATCAAGGTCAATGTCGAGAAGCAGCTCAAGGAATGCGGCGAGGCGCCGTTCTATACCTTGGGCCCGCTGACGACCGACATCGCGCCCGGCTACGACCACATCACCTCGGCGATCGGCGCCGCGATGATCGGCTGGTTCGGCACGGCGATGCTCTGCTACGTGACGCCGAAGGAGCACCTCGGCCTCCCCGATCGCGACGACGTCAAGGAAGGTGTGATCGCCTACAAGATCGCCGCGCATGCCGCCGACCTCGCCAAGGGGCATCCGGCGGCACAGCTGCGCGACGACGCGCTCTCACGCGCGCGCTTCGAGTTCCGCTGGGTCGATCAGTTCAACTTGTCGCTCGATCCGGACACCGCGCGCGAGTACCACGACGAGACGCTGCCCAAGGAGGCGCACAAGGTGGCGCATTTCTGCTCCATGTGCGGCCCGAAATTCTGCTCGATGAAGATCACGCAGGACGTGCGCGACTACGCCGCCTCGCTGAACGACAAGCAGCAGGGCATGGCGCAGATGAGCGAGAAGTTCAAAGCGATGGGCTCAGAGGTCTATGTCGAGGCCGACGCGGTGAAGGAAAGCAATAAGGCTCTGTAATCGATGATCTCGGCCCATCGAACGCTGCTCGCTGCCTGCATTGCAGTACTCGTCGGAGCGTCAAGCGTCCTCTGGTCGCTCGACGCCAACGCTGCGCCGCGCAGTGCGCACATTTATTTTGTGCGCGAAAAGGCGATCTATGGGCCATGGGCACCGCCCATCAAGGTCAACGGAAAAGAGATCGGCCGGCTGGCGAACGGCGCCTATCTCGCTATTGAGCGACCGCCAGGTCGGTACTCGCTTCGCACCGAGCCGCTGCTTGGGCTCGGCTTCTTCGAGGCTGACCTCACGGTCGCGGCGGGCGAGACTTATTACGTCCAGCTCGCACCGGTACAAATGGAGACCGGTGGAGGACTGGTGCCCGCGCTTGCGCACGCGATCACCGGCGGCAACTTCAGTACCCCGATGCCCGGTCGCGCTTTCAACGCGGCGTTCCAGTTCAATCGCTTGGATGCGGTCACGGGCGCGGCAATCGTGGCGAAGCTGAAGGCGGACAGATGACATTCGGGGCCCGTGCAACTGCACGCGCCCCGGTTTCATGTCAGGCAACACCTATCGCTTACCGCAGCGTCGGCACGATGGCGCCGTGGCCGAGCGCCGCCCGCACGTGCCGCGACGTGGGACGCAGGGGCGGGAATCTGATAAACGGGACGTAATCCGATTGACCCTCAAAAGCAGGCATGAATGTCAAAACAGGAAATGCGCGCTGAAGCTGAACGCCTTATGCGAGCGGCAATGGAGCGGAAAGCGATTGTCATCAAGAAGGGCGACACGCGGATCGAGGCAAAGTGCGCCAAATGCGGCGCGCCAAATCGTGTGTTGGCCGCACAAGGACAGTCACGCGTCCAATTCAAATGCAAAGAATGCGACCATCAACAACGGACCTTGTGACGACTTCGTCGCGCTCTCTTCTTAAAAACATCCGGGGCCGGTGCACCGCACCGGCCCCGGTTTCATTTCACAATTTTGCTTCGACTTATCGCAGCGAGATCACCATGCCATTGAGGTCGGCGGCGACGATCAGGCCGGACTGGCGGCCGGAAAGCCGCAGCACCGCGCCGTTCTGGTTGGTGAGCACGATGGCGCCGCCGCCACGGCCGACCGCCGCGCCCGCTCCGGCGGCCGCGTAAACGCCGGCGACATCCTGCGGCCGGCGGATATTGCTGACGGTGCCGCTGAAACGCGTGTTCGCCGCGCCGAAGGTAAAGCCGTAGCTGATGCCGCCGATCGAAATCGGATAGGTGCGGCCATTCAGGCTGAAGCTGCCGCTGCCGCCCGAGCCGCCGACGATGAAGCCCGCCTTGAGCACATTGAAGCGGATCGGCCCGCTTTCGGCATAGGCCGTCGCGATGCCGGCGAGAGCAAAGGCCGCAAGCGCGAGACACGCGACGCGCAATGACGATGCAAATCGTGAAGAAGCCCACATGGCGATGTCCTTCCTGACAATGAAATGTGACGTGATGGGACGAACGCCCCCTGCCCTCTGATTGCATCCACCAAATCGCGGCAGAGGCAAGACGTTTCGGCCGTTATCGACTCACGATATCGCGACACCACTGCGCGCAGGCGCTGCGCCGGCGTCCCGCCCGCCGGGCCTGGGTGCAAATTGCGGAAAATGCACAGTTGCCGGCCGCAAATGGCGGTAACCTGGCGTTGTGATTTGTGTGGTTTGGTCGGCCCGACACGAAACTCACCATCCGTGCGCCGATGAATGCCTTCGATGCCGTCGTCTGCGGCTTCCTCCTGATCGCTGTCGTGATGGGCTACCAGTCCGGCCTCTTGCGCAGCGTCGCGACGATCTTCGGCTATGTCTGCGCGATGCCGATCTCGGTGATGGCCACCCCGCAGATCGTGGCGTTCACCGCGCACGGTCACTCCAACGTCCCCAACTGGCTCATCCTCAGCGTGCTGTTCTTCGGCGTCGGCGCGCTGCTCGGCGCGGCGTTGCGCATGACCGTGCGCGAGCTCACCGGACCGGATGTCAGCATTCCCGACCGGCTGGCCGGTGCCATGCTCGGGGCCACGCGCACGCTCCTCGTCGCGGTGATGATGGTGCTGATCTTCGACCGCATGCTTCCCCCCGGCGTGCAGCCGGGCTTCCTCGTCGGCTCGCGGCTGCGCCCGGTGTTCTCGGAGGCCGGCGCGCGCGGTTTGCGCACGCTGCCGCCGGACGTCGAAGAATATATCGACCGGATGAAGCGCCAGCGCGGAATCTAGCGCCAACCAATCCAGAAATCGGGTGGTTCGGCACCCTCCCTCGCTCCATGTTTCGTGCATCGACATGGAGGAGACATCATGAGCTTTCGTATTCAAGGCCTGCCGGCCGAAAACTTCGCGCATCTGTTCGCCTTGTCGGATGCGGAGCTCGCGGCGCATGGCGCTGTGCGCCAGATCGCGAAGCACAACGCGCCATGCCGCGTCAGCCTGAGCGACGCCACGCCCGGCGATGAGCTCATCCTCACGAATTACGAGCATCATCCGGTCGACAGTCCGTACCGCATGCGGTTCGCCATCTTCGTGCGCAAGGGCGAAGAGAGGTTCGACGCGGTGGACACGGTGCCGGAGCAGCTGCGCAAACGCATGCTCGCCGTGCGCGCCTTCGATAAAGACGCGATGATGATCGCTCACGAGCTCGTCGACGGGCGCACGGTGGAGATGGCGATCGACAAGCTGTTCGCCGATCCACGCGCGGCCTACCTGCACATCCATTTCGCCTCGCCCGGCTGTTACGCCGCCAAGGTCGATCGCGCGTAAAAGGTCTCCCCAAGCGCGCCCACCTGCGGTAGCGTTCTTCCAACCGCGCGATAACGCGGAGACTCAGGGAGAACGCTATGCGCACGATCTGGGCGGCGCTTGCTGCCGCGACTTTCGCGCTGATTTCATGGTCCGCTTTCGCCGCCGACTATCCGGCTCCGCAGCAAGGCGAATGGATCGCGCACAATTTCAAATTCCACACGGGCGAGGTGATGCCGGAGCTGCTCCTGCACTACACCACCATCGGCAACCCGTCGGGGCAGCCGGTGCTGGTGCTGCATGGCTCCGGCGGCTCAGCGCAAAGCATGCTGACGGCGAGCTTCGCCGACGAGCTGTTCGGCCCCGGGCAGCCGCTCGACGCGACCAAGTATTTCATCATCCTCCCCGACTCGGTCGGGCACGGGAAATCATCGAAGCCGTCGGACGGGTTGAAGGCCAAATTCCCGCAATATGATTACGCCGACATGGTCGAGGCGCAGCACCTGTTGCTCACCGAGGGCCTGAAGATCCGCCACCTGCGGCTGATCATCGGCAACTCCATGGGCGGCATGCAGACCTGGCTGTGGGGCGAGAAATTCCCCGGCTACATGGACACGCTGGTGCCGATGGCATCGCAACCGACCCCGATGGCCGCGCGCAACTGGATGATGCGCCGGCTGATGCTGGAGAGCATCCGCAACGATCCCGCCTACAACAACGGCAACTACACGGCGCAGCCGCCGGCGATGAAATATGCGATCGCGATGTTCGGCGTCGCGACCTCGGGCGGTACGCTCGCCACACAGAAGGCCGCACCGACGGCGGAAAAGGCCGACGCGCTGGTCGATCAACGGCTGGCGACGCCGATCACCGCCGACGCCAACGATTTCCTTTGGCAATGGGGCTCGTCGCGCGATTTCGATCCGTCGGCTGATCTCGACAAGATCACGGCGGCGCTGCTCGCGATCAATTCCGCCGACGACGAGCGCAATCCTCCGGAGACCGGCGTTACCGTGAAGGCGATAGCGCGCATCAAGAACGCCAAGCTGTTCCTGATCCCGGCGAGCGAGGAGACGCGCGGCCACGGCACCACCGGGTTCGCCAAGTTCTACAAGAAGGAGCTGCAGGACCTGCTGCAGACCGCACCGCAGCGAGCAATGTAAGGAGCGGATCCATGTCCCATATCGTCTATCAAATCGTCGAGCACGACGGCGGCTGGGCCTACAAGGCCGAGGGTGTCTTCTCCGAGACATTCCCGACGCATGCGGCGGCGCTGCAGGCGGCAAAGCGCGCCGCCATCGAGCAACGCGCACCGGGCGCCACACACGTCATCGAGTACGAGGATGCCAACGGCAAGTGGCACACCGAGACCGCACGCGGCGGCGATCGTCCGGAGACCGAGGTGAAGGACACCTGACGCTTCACGTTTGATTCCAATCGAGAATTTCGCCTAACGCGGCGTCAACCAATCCGGCGCATGATGGGGATCGCTATGAGCGATCCCGTCGAGAACCTGAAAGTACGGGTGCGCTGCCCCGAATGCCGCACGGTGTTCCGCGAACGCGTGCATCGCGTGGTGCATGGCGACACTGTCACGTGTCCGATCTGCCACCATCACATGCATTTCCGCGGCATCGACCATCACCACATGCACGAGAACGTCGCGCATTTCATCCACCATGTGGAAGAGCGCACCTGCAGGGTCGGTGTCTGATTTAGGCGGCCTCAAACTGCAACTTCGCCAGACGCGCATAAAGCCCGCCCGCGGCGGCAAGGCTCGCATGCGTGCCCTGCTCGACGATGCGGCCATGGTCCATCACCAGGATGCGGTCGCAGGACTGCACCGTGGCGAGCCGATGCGCGATGACCAGCGTGGTGCGCGCGGCCATCAGCCGCTCCAGCGCCTGCTGCACCAGCGTCTCACTTTCCGCATCGAGCGATGAGGTCGCCTCGTCGAGCAGAAGCAGCGGCGCATCGCGCAGGATGGCACGCGCGATGGCGAGCCGCTGACGCTGACCGCCGGAGAGCATCACGCCGCGTTCGCCCACCGAGGTATCGAAGCCCTGCGGCATGCGGGTGACGAATTCCGACGCGCGCGCGAGCTCGGCGGCGCGCTCGACCTCGGCATCGCTCGCCTCGGGACGGCCGAAGCGAATGTTCTCACGCACGCTAGCCGCGAAGACGACGGAGTCCTGCGGCACCAAGGCGATGCGCCGGCGCAGCTCCAGCGGATCGACATCGGCGATCCGCGTGCCGTCGAAGGTCACCTGGCCGCTGAGCGGATCGTAAAAGCGCAGGATGAGATGAAACAGCGTGCTCTTGCCGGCGCCGGACGGCCCGACGATGGCAACCTTCTCGCCCGGTTTCACGGTGAAGGACACGTTCTCGAGCACGCGCGTGTCGGTCCGGCTCGGATAGCGGAAGCCGACATTGGCGAAACCGATCTCCCCGCGCGCAGGCGACGGCAGCGCCACCGGATTTGCGGGCCGCTTGATCGCGGGCTCGACGGCGAGGATCTCGAACAGCCGCTCGGCGGCGCCGGAGGCCTGCGAGATCTCGCCCCAGACCTGCGAGAGCTCGCCGAGCCCGCCGGCGGCGAATACCGCATAGAGCACGAACTGGCCGAGACGCCCGGCGGTGATGCGCTCCGCGAGCACGTCCTGCGCGCCGATCCACAGCACCACCACGACGCTGGCGAAGACGAGGAAGATGGCTATGGCGGTGAGCACCGCGCGCGAGCGTGTCGCCGCGACGGCCGCGCCGTACGCGCCTTCGACCGCAGCGGCGAAGCGGCGCACCGAGAGGAGCTCGTTGGTGAAGGCTTGCAGGATGCGGATCGCGCCGATGAGCTCCGAGGCATAGGCGGAGGCTTCGGCGAGCGTGTCCTGCGCGTTGCGCGAGCGGCGGCGCACCGCACGGCCGAAGGCGACGAGCGGCAGCACGATCACCGGAATGGCGCCGAGCACGAAGCCGGAGAGCCGCGGACTGGTGACCACCATCATCGTCGCGCCGCCGAGGAACAGCACCAGATTGCGCAGCGCGATCGACACCGAGGCGCCGACCGCGGCCTTGATCTGCGTGGTATCGGCGGTGAGCCGCGAGATCATCTCACCGGTCTTCGCCTCGTCGAAATAGGCGGAGGAGAGCCGCGTCAGATGCGCGAACACGTCATTGCGGATATCCGCGACGATGCGCTCGCCGATCGTGGTGACGAGATAAAAGCGCATGGCGCTCGCGCCGGCGAGCACGGCGACGACCAGGATCATCACCGCGAAATAGCTGTCGATCAGGCGCACGCCCTCTGCCGAGAAGCCGAAATCGATCATCCGGCGCACGGCGACGGGCACCACCAGCGTCGTCGCGGCGGCCACAATGAGCGCGATGAGCGCCGCGACCGCACGGCCGCGATACCGAGCCACATAGGGGATGAGGCGCACGAGCGGCCGCAGCTGGACCCGGCCTCCGGAACCCGGAGCGGCCGGCGTGTCGAGGCCCCCTCGCCCGTCATTGCTGCTGGAAACGCTCATTAATCCTGGCTACGCCGATTTCGAGGTTCGCCGCCCCTAAAACGGGCCGGACAATGCCTATTCGGCCGCCCTGAGGCAAATGTCGGCGGCTTGTCTCATCGGGCGGCCTCCTGTATAGACCCGGCCAAATCCGACAACCCAGCGCGACGCGCGGAAGACGACGAAAGCCTATTGCCATGAAAGCCGATACCCATCCGAACTACCACGTCATCAAGGTGATGATGACCGACGGCAGCGAGTTCACCACGCGCTCGACCTGGGGCAAGGAGGGCGATGTGCTGCATCTCGACATCGACCCGAAGTCGCATCCGGCCTGGACCGGCGGTCAGCAGCAGTTGCTCGACCGAGGCGGCCGCCTGTCGCGCTTCCAGAAGAAGTTCTCGGGCTTCCTCAAGGACGACAAGAAGAAGTAAGCGCCGGCACCGCACAGAAAACGAAAAACCCCGCATCACGCGGGGTTTTTTGTTGCTTCGTGTTTGACACGACCTGGCCGCAAACTCAGCGCGCTCCCTCGCACTGCTTTAGCGGGGAGAGGGTTGGGGTGAGGGGCTCTTTCTCGAGCACTCAGAATCGCGGACACGCCCCCTCACCCGCCCGCCTTCGGCGAGCGACCTCTCCCCGCACGCGGGGAGAGGTGACGCGGAGAGCGCGTCACCTTCAAACCAACGATAATCAGCTTACGACGCGCGGTCCTGCTCGAAGGCGGCCTTGAGCAGGCCCATCTGATGCTCGACCGGATTGCCGGCGACGACGCGCTGCGTGGTCGGCTGGTTGTGAATGGTGGCGTCGAAGCGACGCACCTTGGTAGAGAGCTGATGCGAACGCGCGATCAGGGTCTGCAGCGCCGCCGGCAAGAGCTCAAGGCTCTGCTTATCGGTCGTGTCGGCGGACGCCAGCTTGACCTTGGTTTTTTCCTTGTTCGCCTGGGCGAGCGACATCTCGCCTTCCTTCACCGCACGATGCAGCAGGAGCCACGACGCGAGCTGCATCAGCCGCGTGGTCAGGCGCATGCTTTCGGTGGCGTAAGCGAGCGCTGCGGAGCGCTCGAGCTTCTTGGACTCGGCCCGGCCCGGGCCGTCGAGATAGCCGGCGGTCTCTTCGACCAGACCCATGCCCTCCCGGAACAATTCACCAAACACCGCCGAATTGGCGAGCCGTTCGCCGAACGACACCGTATCGGCCGAATTCATCGACTGATCACTCATACGCTACTGCCTCACCCACGCCCCGGGTTTTGGATACCCGTTGGCCGGGAGGATTGCGCCTTCCCCATCCCCTGTCCAGCCGCAACTGGCGGTATAGTTGCCGCGCGAAACGAGGGCCAACTGCCTCATTTCGGGACAAAAAAAGGCGCCGCCGTTGCCGGCGGCGCGAAGGTGATAACAGGGAGGCGTCAAACAGAGTGGACAGGAGCCACTCGATGTCCATGAAGATGGACGCCACGAGTAATGGATGAGAAAGCTTAACGACGTCTTAAACGTTAAAATTGTCCCGATTTTATTGGCTATATTGAACACCTGCGTTGGCTGCGGCGCGGCAAGCTCCGCGGCAAAACCACGTCAGCGCTTGAAAAACTGATCCGCCGCCGAGCGCGATGAGCGTTTCTGCGCCATGTTGGCCTCGAGCCGGGCGATCTCCTCCTTCAAGAGACCGATACGATCGGTCAATTCCTCGACGGAGAGCAGCGTGAGATCCTGTCCGATCTCATGCGCCAGCTTCTTTTTCGGTCGGTCATCCTCGTCTATCGCCGGCATGTGGGCACCTCCACAGTTCTATTTGCCCAGGTTGTCACATCGCGGGGGGCCGACTAAAGAGGCCATATCATCCCCTTGGAACCAGATGCATGAACCCCTTGCCGTCCCACATGACCGCAATCGCCATCCGCGCGCCCGGCGGCCCCGAACAGCTCGTCGCCGAGCAACGTCCGGTGCCGGCGCCAAACGCCGGCGAGATCCTGGTCAAGGTCGCCGCTGCCGGCGTCAATCGACCCGACGTCATGCAGCGCAAGGGGCTCTATCCGCCGCCGAAAGGCGCGCCGGACACCCCCGGCCTCGAGATCGCGGGCGAAGTCGCCGCGCTCGGCCCCGGCGTAACGCGCTGGAAGATCGGCGACCGTGTCATGGCGCTGGTCGTCGGCGGCGGCTATGCCGACTATTGCCTCGCGCATGAAAGCCACGCGCTTCCCGTGCCGGCATCGCTGTCAATGATCGAAGCCGCGGCGATCCCAGAGACGTTCTTCACCGTCTGGCACAATGTGTTCGAGCGCGGCGCGCTCAAGAGCGGCGAGACCTTCCTCGTGCACGGCGGCACCTCCGGCATCGGCACCACCGCGATCCAGCTGGCGAAGCAGTTCGGTGCGCGCGTCATTACCACCGCCGGCTCGGCGGACAAATGTGATGCGGCGCGCAAGCTCGGCGCCGATGTCGCCATTAACTATAAGACCGAGGACTTCGTCGCCGCCACGAAAGCCGCCACCGGCGAGCGCGGCGCCGATGTTATCCTCGACATGGTGGGCGGCGATTACATCGAGAAGAATTACGAGGCCGCGGCGATCGAGGGCCGCATCGTGCAGATCGCATTCATGGGAAGCCCGAACGCGACGATCAATTTCATGCGGCTGATGCTCAAGCGCCTGCATCATACCGGCTCGACGCTGCGTGCGCGCGCAACCGCAGAGAAGGCTGCGATCGCCCGAGCGCTGGAGGAGAAGGTGCTGCCGCTCATCGCCGCGGGAACCGTGAAACCGATCATCGATTCGACATTTCCGCTGGCCAAGGCCGCCGAGGCGCATGCGCGCATGGAAACTAGCGCGCATATCGGCAAGATCGTGCTAACCCATTGATGTTCCCTGGAACCATTGCCCTGCGGGAGCGGCCCGGCTACTCCTGTTACGGAGCGCCACGGGGAGGCGCGATGTCCGGATTGGGCCGCGAAAACGGCACATTGTCGGACCAAATGATGGCAGGTTGCGATTGTTCGCAGGGATTTTCTGCCGGGGTCATCGCTTGAAGCTGTTCACGCCTGCCGCGACGGTGGCGTTCCTCGTCGCTGTCGCGGTGAGCGCGCTTGTTGGCGCGAGCACGCCGGCGCGCGCCGTCGAGGCGGTGAACGTGCGCCTCGACGTTGCCGCGATCGACCTCACCGATGCGGTGGAACGGCAGAAGACCGACGGCGATCGCATCCAGGTTTCGACCGCGCCCGCCGCGGACGGCATCGTGCGCCGCATTGAAGTGCGTGCGCGGCAGGGCGGCACCAACTGGGCGGTGTTCGCGCTCGCCAACAACAGCGACGAGCAGATCGATCGGCTCATCGTCATTCCGCATTACCGCATGGTCGGCTCCGGCATCATCTGGCCCGACCTCGGTCTCTCGCGTGTCGCCGGGATCACGCCGAGCTCGGGTGATCGTCCGGACCGGCAGGATAGCGCAACCGCCGACATCTTCCGCGTCACGCTCGATCCCGGCACGGTGATCACCTTCGTCGCGGAAATGCGCACCGACCGGCTGCCGCAGATCTATCTGTGGGAGCCCGATGCCTACAAAGACAAGATCAACAGCTTCACGCTCTACTACGGCATCGTCATCGGCATCGCCGGCCTGCTGGCGCTGTTCCTCACCATCCTGTTCGTGGTGAAGGGCAGCATGATGTTCCCCGCCGCCGCGGCGCTCGGATGGGCGGTGCTCGTCTATATCGGCATCGACTTCGGATTCTGGGGCAAGGTGTTCGACATGTCGGCGGGCGCCGAGCGCATCTGGCGCGCCGGCGGCGAAGCGATCCTGGCGGCGACGCTGCTTGTCTTCCTGTTCGCCTATCTCAACCTCAACCGCTGGCACGTGCGCTACGCGCATATCACCTTCGGCTGGCTCGCGGTGCTCACCGCGCTCGTCGCTGTGGCGCTGTTCGATCCCGCCGTCGCCTCCGGGGTCGCACGCATCTCGCTCGCCTTGATCGCGGTGTGCGGCTTCGCCCTCGTCGTCTATCTCTCGACCCACGGCTACGACCGCGCGGTGCTGCTCATCCCCACCTGGTTCCTCTTGGTCGTGTGGACCTTCACCGCCGGAATGACCGTGCTCGGGCTCGTGACCAACGACATCATCGGCCCGGCGTTGCTCGGCGGCCTGGTGCTCATCGTCATGCTGATCGGCTTCACGGTGATGCAGCACGCTTTCGCCGGCGGCATCACCCACGGCATCGTCTCCGACGTCGAGCGCCGCGCGCTGGCGCTCACCGGCGCCGGCGACATGATCTGGGACTGGGACGTTTCCGCCGACAAGGTGTTCACCAGCCCGGAGACCGAGCAGATCCTCGGCCTCAAGCGCGGCACGCTCGAAGGCCCCGCGGCACGCTGGCTCGACGTGCTGCATCCGCTCGACCGCGACCGCTTCCGCGCCTCGCTCGACAGCGTGCTCGAGCAGCGGCGCGGACGGCTGACGCAGGATTTCCGCCTGCGCACGCCGGACGGCAATTATCTCTGGTTCGCCATGAAGGCGCGCCCGGTGGTCGGCTCTGACGGCGAGGTGGTGCGCCTCGTCGGCACGCTCACCGACGTCACCGAGTTCAAGACCACCGAAGAGCGCATGTTGTTCGACGCGGTGCACGACAATCTCACCGGATTGCCGAACCGCGAGCTGTTCCTCGATCGCCTCGAGGCCGCGCTCGCCTTCAACCGCTCCGACAGCAATATCCGGCCGACGGTCCTGGTGATCGACCTCGACCGCTTCAAGCAGGTCAACGATTCCGTCGGCATGGCGGTTGGCGATTCGATCCTGCTCACCATGGCGCGGCGCTTGAGCCGCCTGCTCAAGCCGCAGGACACGCTGGCGCGTCTCTCCGGTGATCAATTCGCGCTGATCCTCATTTCCGAGCACGAGCCGGCGCGCATCATCGCCTTCGCGGAGACGCTCCGCAGGGCGCTGCGGGCGCCGATCGCTTTCAACGACCGAGAGATCTTCCTCACCGCATCGATGGGGCTGACGCTCGCCGACGGCCAGCCGCACCGCACCGAGGAGCTGATCAAGGACGCCGAGCTTGCGATGTATCACGCCAAGCGCATCGGCGGCGACCGCATCGAGGTGTTCAAGCCGTCGATGCGCTCACGCAAGACTGACCGGCTGACGCTGGAATCCGATCTGCGCCGCGCCATCGAGCGCGAGGAGATCACCATCCTCTATCAGCCGATCGTGCGGCTCGAGGACCGCTCGGTCGCGGGCTTCGAGGCGCTGGCGCGCTGGGATCACCCGAAGATGGGCCGCATGTCGCCCGCCGAATTCATCTCGGTGGCGGAAGAGATTGGGCTGATCGTCGATCTCGGGCTGTTCATGCTCGAGCGCACGGCGAAGCAGCTCGCCACCTGGCAGCGCTCGGTGCGCGTGCGCGATCCGGTGTTCGCCAGCGTCAACGTCTCCTCGCGACAGCTCTTCCGTCATGACCTGATCCAGGACCTGCGCACGGTGCTGGCCCGTTCCGCGCTCGCCCGCGGCACGCTGAAGCTCGAGATGACCGAGTCGCTGGTGATGGAAAATCCCGAGCACGCGGCGCAGATGCTCACGCGCATCCGCGAGCTCGGCGCGGGCCTCGCGCTCGACGACTTCGGCACTGGGCACTCCTCGCTCGCCTATCTGCAGCGCTTCCCGTTCGACACCATCAAGATCGACCAGTCCTTCGTGCGCACCACCGCGCGCGGCACGCGCCCGGTGATCCTGCGCTCGATCATCGCGCTGGCGCACGATCTCGGCATGGACGTGGTGGCGGAAGGCGCGGAAACGGATTCCGATGCGGTCGAGCTCTATCAGCTGGGCTGCGAATACGCGCAGGGCTTCGCCTTCGGCGAGCCGATGAGCGCCGAGCGCGCGCACGACATGCTGGTCGGCGAGCGCATGGAATTGGCGCGGTAATCACCCTGCCGGGCTTCTCCTCATGGTGAGGAGCATCGCGCAGCGATGCGTCTCGAACCATGAGGCCCACGGACTCGCGGCCATCCTTCGAGACGCGCCCTACGGGCGCTCCTCAGGATGAGGACCCAATTTGGGGAAACGGGCGTCTAAGCGTGGCCGGCTTCGCTGGACAGCATGCCGGGCTCGACGCCGAGCTTCCGCAGCGCGGCTTCGTACTTGCCCTCGATATCGCTTCCGAAGAGGAGATCCTTGTCTGCGGAGCAGTGCAGCCAGCCGTTCTGCTGGATCTCGTTTTCCAGCTGGCCGGGCGCCCAGCCGGCATAGCCGAGCGCCAGGATGGCGCTGGCCGGACCATCGCCGCGCGCGATCGCCTTGAGAATATCAAGCGTCGCGGTAAGGCAGATGCCCTCGTCGATCGGCAGCGTCGAATTCTCGATGAAGAAATCCGCCGAGTGCAGGACGAAGCCGCGGCCGGTCTCGACCGGTCCACCCTTGAGCACGCGAACCGTTTCCGCGCGCGTCGGCAGCTGGATGCGGTCGGCGGCGGGAATGACTTCGAGCTGTACGAGCAGTTCGGGAAAGCTGATATTGGCCGCCGGCTGATTGACGACGATGCCCATCGCGCCTTCGGTCGAATGCGCGCAGATGTAGATCAGCGTGCGGGCAAAGCGCTCGTCATGCATCGCGGGCATCGCAATGAGCATCTGGCCATCGAGATAGCCGCGTGCCGGAGCCTTGGTTTTACTGCGTCCCGCCATGGAAAAAGCGTACCTGAACACTCCATCTTTGCAAACGAAACTCGGGACATAAAGTTCGCCCACAGCATGGGACAGGACGGCTCGATACCGGTATTTTGGTCAACAACTGCGCAACTTCGGTCAACAACCGCTCACAATGAATTCAGTAGTCACGGGGCGGCCATGTTCATAAATCGATGTTCATGACACGAAAGCCCGTCACATTTCCCGTCTTGTTCGCGGCCGCCGCCAGCCTCTTCCCGATTTCGGGCTTGCGTGCGGAAGACAGCGCGTCGCCCTGGGTGGCGGACGTGCATTCGGCCTCGCGTCTGATCGCCGGCAACAAAGCGACGACCGAGAGCGGCCCGGTGCTGCGCGCCGGCATCGAGATCAAGCTCGATCCGGGCTGGAAAACCTACTGGCGCTATCCGGGTGATTCAGGCGTGCCGCCGCGCTTCGATTTCAGCGGCTCCGACAATCTGCGCAGCGCCAAGGTGCTCTACCCGGCGCCGCATGAATTCACCGACGAAGCCGGCAACTCGATCGGCTACAAGGATGCCGTGGTGTTTCCGTTGCAGGTCGTCGCGCGCGATCCGGCAAAGCCGGTGCGGCTGCGCCTCAAGCTCGACTACGCCACCTGCGAGAAGCTGTGCGTGCCCGCCGAAGGCCGCGGACAGTTGACGCTGTCAGGCACCGGCGACGCCGATGCCGTTGTCACGGCCGCGGAAGCGCTGGTGCCCAAGCCCGCCAAGCTCGGAGACTCCGCGCCGCTCGCGATCCGGGCGCTGCGCCGCGTCAACAATGCGGCAAAGCCGCTGGTCATGGTCGAGGTCGCCGCACCCGCGGGCGCCAAGGTCGAGCTGTTCGCCGAAGGTCCCACGCCGGAATGGGCGCTGCCCGTTCCGGCGCCGGCGCCGGGCGGACCGGAAGGAACGCAGCAGTTCAGCTTCGAGCTCGATGGGCTGCCGCCCGGCGCCAACCCCGCGAGCAAAGACCTCACGCTCACGCTGACTGCGGTGGCCGGCAAGGACGCCATCGAGGTTCCGGCCCATCTCGACTAATTCGAAGGTTGTTTATTTGGCGCATGTCCTTTATCGGAAAACCGGTACCCACTTTTCCGGGACATGCGCGCACGTTACCTTGTCGTCCCGAATTTCATTCCCCCAACGCAAAAAGGATTGAGACAATGCCCATCAAGGTCGGCGATCGCCTCCCCGCAGCCACGTTCCGCGTGATGACCGCGGAAGGCCCCAAGCCCAGGACCACCGACGAGGTTTTCAAAGGCAAGAAGGTCGCGCTGTTCGCGGTGCCCGGCGCCTTCACGCCGACTTGCACCAACCTGCACATGCCGAGCTTCCTCAATAATATCGGCGGCTTCAAAGCCAAGGGCGTCACCGTCGCGGTGACCGCGGTCAACGACGCCTTCGTGATGAAGGCCTGGGGCGACAAGACCGGCGCCACCGACAAGATCGAGCTGCTCGCCGACGGCAGCGGCGATTTCGCCAAAGCCATCGACCTTACGCTCGATGCCTCCGCCAACGGCCTCGGCATCCGTTCCAAGCGTTACTCGATGGTCGTCGACGACGGCGTGGTGAAAAGCCTGAACATCGAGGAAGCCCCCGGCAAGTGCGAGCTCACCAACGGGCAGAAGCTGCTCGAGCAGATCTAGCTACTTCGTGTGCATTGCGCCGACGGCGCCGGCGCGCGCGGCAATCAAGCCCGTGCGCGCCAGCTCGTCGGCGCGCTCGTTCATGTCGTGGCCGGCATGGCCCTTCACCCAGTGCCACTGCACGCGGTGATGTCCAAGCGCGGCTTCGAGCCGCTGCCACAGGTCGACATTCTTCACCGGCTTCTTGTCGGCGGTCTTCCAGCCGTTGCGCTTCCACGAGTTGATCCAGCCAGTGATGCCGCCGCGCAGATACTGGCTGTCGGTGTAGATATCGACGACGCACGGCCGCTTGAGCGCCTCGAGCGCCGAGATCGCCGCCATCAGCTCCATGCGATTGTTGGTGGTGTGCGGCTCGCCACCCATCAATTCCTTGCTGTGATCGCCGAAGGTGAGGATCGCGCCCCAGCCGCCTGGTCCCGGATTCCCCGAGCAAGCGCCGTCGGTATAGATGGTGACGCGCTGCCCCTCCGCGCTCATGCGTCGATCCCGTAGTCGCGCACGCTCTTGACCGTCTGGTGGAAGCGCAACTTGCGGAAATATTCGAGCGGATCCTTCGGCCGCACCAGCGCGCCCGGCGGCACCGCGAGCCAGTCGACCAGCCGCGTGAGCAGGAAGCGCAGCGCCGCGCCGCGCGCGAGGAGCGGCAGCGCGTCGCGCTCCGCGGCCGACAGCGCGCGCACCTTGGCGTAGGACTGCAGCAGCGCGCGGCCCTTGGTCACGTTGTAGGCGTGATCCGGCTCGAAGCACCAGGCGTTGAGGCAGACCGCCACGTCATAGGCGAGCGTATCGGTGCAGGCGAAATAGAAATCGATCAGGCCGGACAGCGCATCGCCGAGGAAGAACACGTTGTCGGGAAACAGGTCGGCGTGGATCACGCCCTGCGGCAGATCGCGCGGCCAGGCGCGCTCGAGCACGTCGAGCTCGGCCGCGATCGCGTCGCACAGACCGTCCTTGACACTGTCGCCGCGATCCTTGGCCTGATCATAGAGCGCGCGCCAATTGTCCACCGTCAACGCGTTCTGCCGTCGCATGGTGAAATCGGCGCCCGCGCGATGCAGTTTCGCCAGCGCCTCGCCGACCGCGCCACAATGCGGCGCCGCCGGGCGGCGGATCCACATGCCGTCAAGAAAGGTCACCAGCGCGGCCGGCCGCCCGGCGATCTTGCCGAGCACGCCGCCCGATTTGTTCTTCACCGGTTGCGGGCAATTGATGCCGCGCGCCGCCAGGTGCTCCATCAGCGCGAGGAAAAACGGAAGGTCGGCGGCGGCGACGCGCTTCTCGTAGAGCGTGAGAATGAAATGGCCGCGGCCGGCATGCACGAGGAAGTTCGAATTCTCGACGCCCTCGGCAATGCCTTTGTACGAGAGAAGCTCACCGACATCGTAGCCGGCGAGGAATGCGGAAAGCTCCTCCGCCGCGACGTCGGTATAGACGGCCATCGTCTACTCCGCCGCCTGGTGCTCCCGCAGCGGGCGGGGAAGCGGAAAGAAAACGTCTTCCTCGACCGCGGAGACGGTCTCGATGTCGAGCGCGTAGCGCTCAGCGAATGCGCCGAGGACCTCCTCGACCAGCACTTCCGGCGCCGAGGCGCCGGCGGTGACACCGAGGCGCGTGATCCCCTTGAACCAATCCCAGTCGATGTCGGCGCCACGCTGCACCAACACAGCGCGCGGACAGCCGGCGCGTTCGGCGACCTCCTTCAGCCGCTGCGAGTTCGACGAGTTCGGCGCGCCGACGACGATCATGGCGTCGACACGAGGCGCCACGCGCCGCACCGCCTCCTGGCGATTGGTGGTGGCGTAGCAGATGTCTTCCTTGTGCGGACCGACGATCGCCGGGAACCGCTGCTTCAGGCGATCAACCATCTCGGCGGTGTCTTGGACCGACAGGGTCGTCTGCGTGATGTAGGCGAGGTTGGTTGCATCCTTCGGCACGAAGCTGTCGACGTCCTCGATCGTCTGGATGAGCTTCACGGC
Organism: Pseudolabrys sp.; assembly: GCA_035651015.1. Taxonomy (GTDB): domain Bacteria; phylum Pseudomonadota; class Alphaproteobacteria; order Rhizobiales; family Xanthobacteraceae; genus Pseudolabrys. The sequence continues at coordinate 219,023 of DASRGN010000031.1, forward strand.
ACCCGGCGGCAACTGGCCCATGGTGCCGACCACTTCGGGATGGCCGGCATGGCCGATAAGCACGATCTCGCGGCCGCGGCGGAAATGAATTTCGGCCTCGCGATGCACCTTGGTGACCAGCGGACAGGTCGCATCGAGCGCCAGCAGGCGACGCTTACCGGCTTCCTCAGGAACTGAGCGCGGCACGCCGTGCGCCGAGAAGATCACCGGGGCGTCGGTCTCCGGGATTTCGCTCAGTTCCTCGACGAAGATCGCCCCCTTCTTCCGCAGGCTATCCACAACATAGCGGTTGTGAACGATCTCGTGGCGCACATAGACCGGGGCGCCGTATTGCGCCAACGCCCGCTCGACCGAATCAATGGCGCGCACCACGCCGGCGCAGAAGCCGCGCGGCGAGCACAGCAGCACCGTCAGGGACGGCTTTTTTCCATTGCGGTCAGGGATCATGACGTCCTCAAAGGCCGCCGGTGTCGGCGGGCCTTCCGGCGCCGACATGGGCCGCCCCCATCGCTTCTGTCAAGCGAAGGCCCGAATGCCGATGTAAGGCGTGTGATGGCGGCGAAAGTAGGCCCTGAAGACCCATTTCGCCGGCAAATTTAGCGAATAGGGAACCGGCTTTGCGGTTGCTGGAAACCCCGGTCCTGCTTATATTCCGGCCATATCCTAATCATCGTCGATGGCTAGGGCTTCGTCCGGAAGGGCGGGCGAAGCATAGAGGAGATTTTGTCATGTCCACCGTGGCCCCACTGATGCCCAAAGCGACCGCCGTCTGGCTGGTCGAGAACACCGCGCTGTCCTTCGACCAGGTGGCCGAGTTCTGCAAGCTGCATCCGCTCGAGGTCAAAGCCATCGCCGACGGCGACGCGGCCCAGGGGATCAAAGGTCTCGACCCGATCCAGACCGGCCAGCTCACGCGCGAGGAGATCGAGGCGGCCGAAGCCGACCCGAACCACAAGCTGCACCTTTCTACGCCCAAGGTGGCGCTGCCGGAAGTCGGCCGCGGCAAGAAGGGTCCGCGCTACACCCCGGTGTCGCGCCGTCAGGACCGCCCCAATGCGATCCTCTGGCTGGTGCGCAACCACCCCGAACTCAAGGACAGCCAGATCATGCGGCTCGTCGGCACCACCAAGTCGACGATCGCCAGCATCCGCGAGCGCACGCACTGGAACGCGGCCAACCTGCAGCCGATGGATCCGGTGACGCTTGGACTGTGCTCGCAGCTCGATCTCGATCTCGAGGTGCAGCGCGCCAACAAGGAAAAGCCGGTGCGCGCGGAGGACGGCGGCGCCACGCTGCTGCCGGCCGCCGAGACTACCGCGCGCAAGGAGGCCGAAGTCGCCGCCGAGGCCGAGAAGGACAAGCCGGCGGGCGAGATCGACGTCAACGCCGTGTTCGCCAAGCTCAAGCAGATCGGCGGCAAGGGCGAATAAGCGAGCTTTGCGACAATCGGCCCGGCCGCTTTCAGCGGCTGGGCCCGGCTAGTGCCCGTTGTCGCCTTTTTTCTCGCGACCTGCGGCTTCTTGTGCCTGCGCGAGAAATTCAGCGCCACGATCGGCAAGGATCCGCATCTGCGCCGGATCGGCGCATGTCGACGCATCGGCAAAACACTTGCGGGCCTGCTCGAGAAGTCGCTCGCTGTCGCGCATCATCACTCCGTTTTCGCCGACATGCATCGCGCGAAAACGGATGCGGGCCGTTGATCTTTATCAACGGACGCGAATTCTCTGCAGGATCATTGGCCGAAAATGGTCGACGGGCGCAGACGCGGCTGACTGCTGTCGACGACGGCTGCTTCGTCATGCGCCATGCGCAGATAGGTCATGCCGAGATCGGCGAATTTCCGCGCGCTCGCGATATCCCGCGCCGCCGCCGCCTGCTGGAAGCATTTGCGGGCATTGTCGAGATATTGCTCTTCGTCGGACATCGGCATCCCTTCGCTGGACGTGTATGTATCCGAGTCCACAACCTAGCGATTTGATCTGAATCAATTCTGATCCGGTTTTCCAATTCGGTCAGGTCCCATAAGGTCGCGCCGTGCCGGCGACGGCCTTTAAATATCGCTCCACCGAGCGCGCCATGACCGCCTTGGCGTCGGTCGGGATCACCCGATCGAAGTAGTGGCCGTAGATCGTCTCGTAGGCGTAAGGCGCCATCGCCGCCGCCACGCCCTCGACCTCGCGCGCCGACAGCGGCAGGAAATTCGGATAGCTGCGCATGAAGCTGACGAATTTGCGGTCGGTGGTCACGGACAGGACGTCGCCGGAGCAGACCACGCCGCGGCCCTCCTTCATCCAGTGCAGCACGGTGCCGCCGGGGAAGTGACCGCCGCATCGGATCAGCGTCACGCCGCCACCAAGCTCCTTGCGCTCCCCGTCCCAGAGCGTGACGTGCTCGCCCCTATTCATGATCCAGGCCTGGTCGGCGGCGTGGAGATAGATTGGCGCATCGAAGGCCTGCGCCCATTCGTTCATGCTCGTGTAGAAATGCGGATGCGAGATGGCGATGGCCTTGAGCCCGCCGAGCGCGCGGATCGCGCTCACCGTCGCGTCATCAATGAGAGCGATGCAGTCCCAGAGGATATTGCCGCGCGGCGTGCGCAGCAGCAGCGCGCGCTGGCCAATGCCGAAGCTCGGCTGCGTGCCAATGCCGGTGATCCCTGGCTCGTATTCGCGCCACGCATTCATCGCGCGTGCCGACAGCGACGCGAGCGTAGTCCAGCTCTGGCCACCAGGCGGAACGTATTGCCGCTCCTCCTCGCAGATCGGGCATTGCGGCGGCGGCTGATCGCTCGGCGGATATTGCGTGCCGCAGGCGGTGCAGATGAAGGCGGGCATTGCTCTCCCTTACAGCTTCAGCAAGGCGTCGTAGTCCGCATGTGTACCGATCCAAAACCAGAGCAGATCGTCACCAGTTTCGACTGCAAGCGCACGATAACGCAGCCCGACGCGAACCGACCAAAATCGTCCAATTTTTTTGAAGTGAAGCGAGGGATGATACGGATTCTGCTTCAGAAGCTCGTAGTTCTTATCTGCTAGCGTACGAACATTGTCGGGAAGCTTTGCATACGCCTCCCAAAATGCAGGGCTAGCGAAATGCGTCATAGCTCCCGGGCGCGACCTGCGTGGAATTCAGCAAGCGCTTGTTCGGCGAGCTTATCCAGTCGTCCGCTCTTGGCATCCTGATCGATCTTTTGATCAAAGCGGGCAGCGTCAAACTCGTCGAACCATGCCCTGAATCTGGCCAGTTGATCCGGCGGAAGTTCGGCGACAGCTTTCTCGATATCTTCGATGCTCATGATAGCTAGATAGCAATTGCTGTTGGTCTTTGAAAGGCACCGCTTAAGCACCCACCCCGTGGCTCTTCAGCGCGCCCTTGATCTCGTCGAGGATGACCGGGTCGTCGATGGTGGCGGGCATGGTCCACGCATCGCCGTCAGCGATCTTCTTGATGGTGCCGCGCAGGATCTTGCCCGATCGCGTCTTCGGCAGGCGGTTGACGGTGATGGCGATCTTGAACGAGGCGACCGGACCGACCTTCTCGCGCACCAGCGCGACGATCTCGCGCTCGATTTCCTCCGGCGGCCGATTGACGCCGGCTTTGAGCACAATGAAGCCGCACGGCACCTCGCCCTTGAGCTGGTCCTTGATGCCGAGCACCGCGCATTCGGCGACGTCTTGGTGCGAGGCCAGCACCTCTTCCATGCCGCCGGTCGAGAGCCGATGACCGGCGACGTTGATGATGTCATCAGTGCGGCCCATGACGAAGACGTAGCCGTCCTCGTCGATAAAGCCTGCATCCGCGGTCTTGTAGTAGCCGGGGAATTCCGTGAGGTAGCTGTCCTTGAAGCGATCATCCTGGTGCCACAGGGTCGGGAAACATCCGGGCGGCATCGGCAACTTCACGACGATGGAGCCAGTCTTGTTCGCCGGCAGCCGCTTGCAGCTCTCGTCGACGATATCGATGTGGTAGCCGGGCATCGGCACCGTGGCCGAGCCGTACTTCACTGGCAGCGTGCCAAGCCCCACGGGATTGCCGGCGATGCACCAGCCGGTCTCGGTCTGCCACCAGTGATCGATCACCGGCACGTGCAGCACCTCCTCGGCCCACTTCACCGTGTCCGGGTCGGCGCGCTCGCCAGCGAGGAACAGCGTGCGGAATTTCGACAAGTCATATTTGCCGATATGCATGCCTTTCGGATCTTCTTTCTTGATGGCGCGGAAAGCGGTCGGCGCGGTGAACAGCGCCGCCACCTTGTGATCGGCGCAGACGCGCCAGAACGCGCCAGCATCCGGCGTGCCCACCGGCTTGCCCTCATACATGACCGAGGTGCAGCCGTGGAACAGCGGCGCATAGACGATGTAGGAGTGGCCGACGACCCAGCCGACATCGGAGCCCGACCACCAGGTCTCACCCGGCTCGATGCCATAGAGATACTTCATCGACCATTTCAGCGAGACGAGGTGCCCGCCATTGTCGCGCACCACGCCTTTGGGAATGCCGGTGGTGCCGGACGTGTAGAGAATGTAGAGCGGATCGGTCGCCAGCACCGGCACGCAATCGGCGGATTTGCCCGCCGCGAGCGCGGCGTCGCGCAGGTCCCCCCAGTCATGATCGCGGCCGGCAGTGAGCGGGCATGGTCCCTGCGGGCGTTGCAGGATGACGCAGGCCTGCGGCTTATTGGCGGAGAGATCGATCGCCGCGTCGAGCAACGGCTTGTACTGCACGATGCGTCCCGGCTCGAGCCCGCAGCTCGCTGAGAGGATGAGCTTCGGCTTGGCGTCGTCGATGCGGGTGGCGAGCTCCTTGGCCGCAAAGCCGCCGAACACCACGGAGTGGATGGCGCCGATGCGGGCGCAGGCGAGCATGGCGACGACCGCTTCCGGCACCATCGGCATATAGATAATGACGCGGTCGCCCTTGCCGACGCCGAAATCCTGCAGGATCGCGCCGAGCGCCTGCACCTCGCGCAGCAGCTGCGCATAGGTCAGCGTCGTCTTGCTGTTGGACAGCGGAGAATCGTAGATCAGCGCGGCCTGCCCGGCGCGGCCGCGCGCGACATGGCGATCGAGCGCGTTGTAGCAGGTATTGCAGGACGCCCCGACGAACCAGCGGCCATAGATTCCGGCGTTGGGATCGAAGATCTTCGTGGCGGGCTCGTACCAATCGATCTCGGCCGCGGCATCGCCCCAAAATCCCTCCGGATCGCGCTGCCAGCGCGCATAAATGTCGGGATACCGGCTCTTGCTGCGGGCATCCATGGCCTTCCTCCTGGTCTTTTCACTGCATTGTGGGCCTGAAGGCGAGCAATGCAAGGGCGCGAACGCGACTCATTGATGCGGGTCAAGGCAGCCGCGCAAAGATTGATCCCCTGCCTATCCCTTCGCTACGCTGGCGCGAAGAAGGGGAACGACGATGGCGAAAACGCCTTACGACATCGATCTCGACCGCAACCCGGCAAACTTTCAGCCGCTCACCCCGCTGACCTTCCTGGAGCGCGCGGCTGCCGTGTTTCCAGAACACACCGCGGTCATCCACCGCGGCAGTCGCTGGAGCTACCGCGAGTTCTATGGCCGCTGCCGGCGGCTCGCGTCGGCGCTTACCAAGCACGGCATCGGCCGCGGCGACACGGTGACGGCGATGCTCGCCAACACGCCGGCAATGCTCGAAGCGCACTACGGCGTGCCGATGACCGGCGGGGTGCTCAACACGCTGAACACGCGGCTCGACGCCGCAATCCTCGCCTTCTCGCTCGACCACGCGCAGACCAAGGTGCTGATCACCGACCGCGAATTCTCCAAGGTGATGAAGGAGGCGCTTGCGCTCGCCAAGGTGAAGCCGCTGGTCATCGACTATGACGATCCGGAATTCGACGTTCCCGGCGATCTCATTGGCTCGGTCGAATACGAAACTTTCATCAAGGACGGCGATCCGCGCTTCGGCTGGACGCTGCCAGACGACGAATGGGATGCGATCTCGCTCAACTACACGAGCGGCACCACCGGCGATCCCAAGGGCGTCGTCTACCACCACCGCGGCGCGGCGCTGCTGGCGACCGGCAATGTCGTCACCTGCTCCATGGGCAAGCATCCGGTCTATCTGTGGACGCTGCCGATGTTCCACTGCAACGGCTGGTGCTTCCCCTGGTCGCTGTCGGTCGTCGCCGGTACGCATGTGTGCCTGCGCTGGGTGCGCGCGGCGGCGATGTATGACGCGATCGCCGACCACAAGGTGACGCATCTGTGCGGCGCGCCGATCGTGATGGCGACGCTGCTCAACGCGCCGGAGAACGAGAAGCGGCCGCTGCCGCATGTGGTCGAGTTCTTCACCGCGGCCGCGCCGCCGCCGGAATCCGTGCTCGCAGCGATGAAGCGCGCGGGCTTCAACGTCACGCATCTTTACGGACTGACCGAGTGCTACGGACCCGCCGTGGTCAATGACTGGCACGAGGCGTGGGACGCGCTATCGCCCGCCGAGCAGGCGGCGAAGAAAGCGCGCCAGGGCGTGCGCTACGGCGCGCTGGAAGCGCTCGACGTGATGGACCCGGAAACGATGGTGCCGGTGCCGCGCGACGGCGCGACGCTCGGCGAAGTGATGATGCGCGGCAATGTGGTGATGAAGGGCTATCTGAAGAACAAAGCCTCGACCGAGAAGGCCTTCGCCGGCGGCTGGTTCCACACTGGTGATCTCGGCGTCATGCATCCCGACGGCTACATCCAGCTCAAGGACCGCTCCAAGGACATCATCATCTCCGGTGGCGAGAACATCTCCTCCATCGAGGTCGAGGACGCGCTCTACAAGCATCCGGCGGTGCAGGCCGCCGCCGTGGTCGCCAAACCCGACGACAAATGGGGCGAAACGCCCTGCGCTTTCGTCGAGCTCAAGCCGGGCGCGCAGGCGTCAACCGACGATCTCGTGCAATGGTGCCGCAAGCAGCTCGCCTCCTACAAATGCCCGCGCTACGTGGTGTTCACGGAATTGCCGAAGACCTCAACCGGCAAGATCCAGAAATTCAAGCTGCGCGAAATGGCGAAGGCGGTGTGAGCATGTATCGTTCGGACCGTCGTGCAGAACCGCAATGTCGCCATGTGGCGGCACACCGAGGTGTGTCTGCGTGAGCGACATCGTCGTCACTGATCAAGGCCCTATCCGTGTCGTGCGGATGTACCGGCCCGAGAAGAAGAACGCGCTGACACTGGCGATGTACGAGGCCATGGCGGCGGCCATAGAAGGCGCCGACAGGGATGCAGGCGTACGCTGCGTGCTGATCGCTGGTGCGCCGGGCGCGTTCTGCGCCGGCAACGATCTTGCTGATTTCCTCGCGGCGGCGAGCCGCGGCGGCGCGCTGGGCGGGCCGATCCTGCGCTTCCTCTATGCGCTGGCGAAGAGCGACAAGCCGCTGATCGCCGCGGTCGGCGGCGTCGCCGTCGGCGTCGGCACCACCATGCTGCTGCATTGCGACCACGTGGTCGCCGCCGATGACGCCAAATTCTCGACGCCGTTCGTGTCGCTCGGCCTGGTGCCCGAGGCCGCTTCGAGCCTGATCGCGCCGCGGCTGATGGGCCATGCGCGCGCGTTCTCGCTGCTGGTGATGGGCAAGGCGCTCACCGCGGAGGAGGCAAAAGTGTCGGGCATCGTCAACACCGTCGTCCCCGCAGCCGAGGTCGACTCGCAGGCCTTGGCAGCGGCCAAAGAGATGGCGGCATTGCCGCCGGAAGCGGTGCTGGCCTCGCGGCGGCTGATGCGCGGATCGCCCGACGAGATCGTGGCGCGGATCGATGCCGAGGCCGAGGAATTCAAGCGGCGGCTCGCCTCTCCAGAAGCGCAGGCGGCGTTCGTGGCATTTCTCAGCTGCAGGCGCTGATCACGCCGCGCGCGAGACGGACGCTCCTTTCGCATCCTCCAGGATCATGTCGGCGCCCTTCTCCGCGATCATGACGATCGCGGCATTGGTGTTGCCGGAGACAACCGTCGGCATCACCGCGCCGTCGATGACGCGCAGGCCCTCGAACCCGCGCACGCGCAGCCGCTCGTCGACCACGGCCCTCGCATCCGGTCCCATGCGGCAGGTCGAGCTCGGATGGAAGATCGTGGTCGCCACCTGCCGCGCATAAGCGAGCAAGCCGTCATCGCTCACGCACTGCCCACCCGGCGCGCGCTCCTCGGCAATGTAGCGCGCCATCGCCGGCTGCCCCATGATGCGCTTGAGCAGGTGCATGCCGGCAACGAGCGTCTCGCGGTCGCGCGGCGCCGACAGATAGTGCGGCTGGATCGCCGGCGGCATGGCCGGGTCGGCCGACTTGATGCGCACGAAGCCGCGGCTTTCCGGCCGCAGCTGGCAGACCGAACCGATAAAGCCTGGAAACGGGTGCAGCTTGGCGCCGCTCTTGTCCGCGGAGAAGATGATGAAATGCATCTGCACGTCGGGCGTCGCGACGGCGTCGCTGGTGCGGAAGAAGCCGCCCGCATAACCGGCGCCGATGGCGAGCATGCCGCGCCGCGACAGCGCATAGCGCAGGCCGGCCATCATGGCGCGGCGCCAGTCGTTGACGGTGTCGTTCATGGTGATCGGCTCCGTGCAGCGATAGGCCATGCGCGCCTGCAGGTGGTCCTGCAGGTCGGCCCCGACGCCGGGCATGTCGGCAACGACGCCGATGCCGTGCGTGCGCAACAGGTCCGCCGGACCGACGCCGGATAATTGCAGCAGCTGCGGCGAGTTGATCGCGCCACCGGCGGCGATCACCTCGCCCGCCGCGTGCGCCACGTGCCGCTGGCCATCGCGGCGATACTCGACGCCGACCGCGCGACGACCGTCGAACAGGATGCGCGTGGTCAGCGCATGGGTGACAACGACGAGGTTTCCGCGGCGCAGCGCCGGCTTGAGATAACCAACCGCGGTCGAGCAACGGCGGCCATTGCGCGAAGTGAGCTGGAAATAGCCGGCCCCCTCCTGCTCGGGCCCGTTGAAATCATCGTTGCGCGGCAACCCGGCCTGCTCGCAAGCGGTGATAAAGGCCTCGCACAGTGGATGCGGATCCGGCACGTCGGAAACGGCCAGTGGCCCGCCACTGCCGTGCATCTCGTCGGCGCCGCGCTGCTGATCCTCGGCGCGGCGGAAATACGGCAGCACGTCGCGAAAGCTCCAGCCGGCATTGCCGAGCTGGCGCCAGTGATCGAAATCGGCATGCTGACCGCGGATGTAGAGGAGCCCGTTGATCGAGCTCGAGCCGCCCAGGACCTTGCCGCGGGGCTGGATGATGCGGCGATTGTTGAGCTCGGGCTCCGGCTCGGTCTCGTAGAGCCAGTTCACCTTGGGATTGGTGAACAGCTTGCCGTAGCCGAGCGGAATGTGGATCCAGATGTTGCGATCCTTGCCGCCGGCCTCGAGCAGCAGGACCCGATGCTTGCCCGACACGGTGAGCCGATCGGCGAGCACACAGCCCGCACTCCCCGCCCCGACAATGATGTAGTCGAACGCACCTTCCATGGCGCGAGCAGCATACAAGCCACGGGTGCGAAATCGGGCCTCGAAATTAATTTTAAGATATATCTTGCGTAGTATCTTTTTTAGGAGTAGCTATCGTGCTATCGTAAGATATATCTCGAAAGGACGACGGAGAAATCTCATGTTTCGAGGACATTGTGGTTCTGCACACGACGAACGCTGGGGCGCCGGACGGCACGGCCGCGGACGCCGGTTTGGGCCGTTCGGCTTTGGCGGGCGCGACGGCATGGGTGCCGGTGACTTTGTGCGCGCCGGCCGCATGCTGGCGCAGGGCGACATCCGGCTGATCGCGCTTTCGCTGATCGCCGAGCAGCCGCGACACGGCTACGACATCATCAAGGCGCTGGAGGAAAAGACCGCCGGCTGGTACTCGCCCTCTCCCGGCATCGTCTACCCGACGCTGACCTATCTCGAGGAAGCGGGCTACGTGACCGCGGAGAGCTCTGCGGCGAAGCGCCTCTATGCCATCACCGAGGAGGGCCGCGCCTACCTCGCCGAGAACCAGGAATTCGTCGACGCCGTGCTCGCGCGGCTGAGCAAGATCGGCGACAAAATCGCCCGCATGCGCCGGCGCCTCGGCTTCGACGAGAGCGACGAGCGCGATAGCCTGTCGCCACTGGTACGCGGCGCGCTGGAGAACATCCGCGAGGTCACGGCCAAGCGCGTGCAGGAAAGCCCCGAGCAGGAAGCCCGGGTGGTCGAAATCCTGGCGCGGGCCGCCGACGAGCTGCGGCGCACGCAGTAAATCTCAGCGCCAGCCCGGCCGTAGACGGCCGGGCTACTCGACCTTGAGATTGAGCTTGCGGACAAGCCCGCCCCACTTGGTCTCCTCGCGATCGATGTCAGCGGTGTATTCGTCCGCCGTCGACATCATCGGATCGCCGCCCTCGGCGTGGATGCGCTGCTTCACGTCGTCCATCGCCACGAGCTTGCGCAGCTCCGCATTGAGCTTGTCGATGATCGGGCGCGGGGTGCCGGCCGGCGCGAGCAGGCCGTAGTGCAGCACGGCCTCGAAGCCGGGCATTCCCGATTCATCAAAGGTCGGCACATCCGGCAACAGTGTCGTGCGCCTGGTGCTGGTGACGGCGACGGCGCGCAGCTGGCCGGCCTGAATGTTGCCGAGCGCCGGCGGCAGCACGCCAAAGGCGAGCGGCACATGTCCGCCGAGAAGATCGTTCATCACCGGAGCCGTGCCCTTGTAAGGGATGATGGCGACATCGATGCCGGCCATGGCCTTGAACAGCTCGGCACACATATAGCCGCCGGTGCCGACAGCGGACGTGCCGACGTTGATCGTGCCGGGGTTCTTTTTTGCGAGCGCGATGAAGTCAGCGATACTCTTGGCCGGGAACGACGGGTGCGCGATGAGCGCCACCGGCATCGAGGCGACGAGGCCGATGGCGGCGAAGTCCTTGCGCGGATCGTAGCCGGCATTGGCGTAGAGGCTCGGATTGATAGAAATCGTTCCGGTATGCCCGAGCAGAAGCGTGTAACCGTCGGGCGCCGCCTTGGCGGCAAGGCGCGTGCCGATATTACCGCCCCCGCCGCCGCGATTCTCCACGACCACCGATTGATGGAATGCGACCGACAGCTTGTCGGCGATGATCCGCGCCATGCCGTCGACGCCGCCGCCCGGCGGATAAGGCACGATCAGCGTGATCTGACGGGTCGGATAATCCGCCGCAAAGGCACTGCCTAAGCCCGCAGTGACGACGGCAAGGGAAACAGCAATGGCAATCGAAACCAGTTTCTTGATTGTGCGCATGATCGCTCCTTGAGCGACCATCTTAGAGGGCATCTTGGCTGCGCCCAATCATCCCTCGCACAAAACAAAACCGCCGCCTCGCGGCAGCGAGCCGGCGGTCCAACCCTTGCGATCGACGCCGCGTCGGCGGTCGGAACTACTCAGTGTACGCTAACGCTATCTTCTTGCCGTAGACGCGCGATCTGATCTTTCAACAACAGCTTCCGACGTTTCAGTTCCGCAATTTGCAGGTCGTCTGTCGATGGATGGGCCAGCGCTTCGTTGATTTCGTCTTCCAGGGCCCGATGCCGCAATTCCAGTTCCGCAAGCTGCGTTGTCATCGACATTGTAGGATGTCTCCTTGGTCAGATGGCTCCTGACAAACACAAGTGTACACCACCCCCGTCGCCCAGAAAGGATACACCTTGTGCGCACGGTGGAAAATCCCCTAAAGCTTACCTCCCGCGGCCCGGTGCGCTTGCAGGCTTGCGGCCAAAACGCGATAGTTCTCAGGATTTTAGCGCGGCCGATGGAAGGCCCCGGTGGGTTCCGGCGGAGCTGCCTGGATACCGTCAAAAGGCCGCATGTGAGTCATGGGTTCGGGTGGGTTGCCGGCGTCGGCAACGGGCAAGGGCGGCGATGACGCCAGAGGAAGAACGCGAGCTGCGCGCCCAATTGGCCCGTCTGCAGCAGGAGCATCGCGACCTCGACGCCGCCATCGCGGCGCTTGCCGAATCACCGGGCTCGGACCTCATTCAGGTGCAGCGACTGAAGAAACGAAAGCTCGTTCTGCGCGACCGCATCCGCCGGATCGACGATCAGCTCACGCCGGATATCATCGCCTAGACGGTCAGACGCGGCGCTGCCGCTTGCGGACATACATCGCGCTGTCGGCCACCTCGATCGCCTGCGCGGCGGTGACCGCGCCGGTCAGCATCGCGAAGCCGGCAGAGATGCCAACCGAAAGCGATATGCCGCCATGCTCGACGATAATCGCGGCAACCGCGGCTTCCAGGTCCGCGGCCTTGTTGCGCGCATGCACGGCATCGACATTCCAGAGCAGCACGGCAAATTCATCACCGCCGAGCCGCGCCACAACGTCGGAAGCACGCACCTGCCGGCTCAAAGTCATGGCGACCGCTTTGAGCAAAGCGTCGCCGGCGGGATGACCATTTTGATCGTTGACGTCCTTGAAACCGTCGAGATCGAGATAGATCAGCGCCGCGGCACTGCCGTAGCGCTTGAGGAAGGCGAGCGAACGGGTGAGCACACGCTCGAAGCCGCGGCGATTGAGGACATCGACCAGCGGGTCGATATCCGCCAGCGCCTCGAGCTCGACAATGCGCGCCCGCGCGGTGGCAAGCTCGGCGCGCAGACGCACGATCTCCGCCTCCTGCGCTTCGCTTCCCCGCCGCCGGATCTGCGGCGTCGCCGCACGCGCCCTCGTCGCCATCGGGCTATCCCCCGAATCTTTGTTTATGCCCCACAATAGCGGGCCTATTCCGCCTTGCCACCCCGACGCTCGACCATATAATCCGCCGCTTCCTTTCGGGGGAACCTGAACCGGGGGCCAAATGGCGGCAAAACCAGTGGCGATCATCATGGGCAGCCAGTCCGACTGGCAGACCATGCAGCACGTCGCCGCCACGTTGACGGAACTGGGCGTCGGCCACGATGCGTTGATCGTCTCGGCGCATCGCACGCCAGACCGGCTCTACAAGTTCGCCAAATCGGCACGCAAGAAAGGCTTCAAAGTGGTCATCGCCGGCGCCGGCGGTGCCGCGCACCTGCCGGGCATGACCGCCTCGCTGACGACGCTTCCGGTGTTCGGCGTGCCGATGAACACGCACGCGCTCGAGGGCAAGGACAGTCTCCTCTCGATCATGCAGATGCCCGCCGGCATTCCGGTCGGCACGCTGGCGATCGGCAAGCCTGGGGCTATCAACGCTGCACTGCTCGCGGCCTCGGTGCTGGCTTTGTCGGATACCAAGTTGGCCAAGCGGCTCGACGCTTGGCGCGCGCGGCAGACTGCAGCCGTCGGCAAGCGGCCGAAGAATTAAGTGCTGAAAGCTGAATCGACCATCGGCATTCTCGGCGGCGGGCAACTCGGCCGCATGCTGGCGCTTGCCGCCGCGCGTCTAGGCTTTTCCTGCCACATCTATTCGCCGGACACCGACTCCTGCGCCTTCGAAGTTGTCAAGCACACGACCTGTGCCGCCTATGAGGACGTCGAGGCGCTCGCCCGCTTCGCCGAGGCGGTCGATGTCGTCACCTACGAGTTCGAGAATGTGCCGGCGGCCGCAGCCTCGGTGCTCAGTGCGCACCGCCAGGTGCTGCCGGACCCCGCCGTCCTGGCGACGACGCAGGACCGGCTGATCGAGAAGCGGTTCGTCGACGGTCTCGGCATCGCAACCGCGGCGTTTGCGGACGTGTCCACCGAAGCTGATCTGGGCGCCGCGGTGAAGGCGGTCGGCGCTCGCGCGGTGCTCAAAACGCGGCGACTCGGCTATGACGGCAAGGGCCAGAAGATGATCGCAAGCGCGGCGGAAGCCGCCGATGCCTGGCGCGAGCTACGTCAGGTGCCGTGCATTCTCGAAGGCTTCGTGCCGTTCGAGCGGGAGATCTCGGTGGTGGCGGCGCGCGGCCATGACGGCGCGGTCGAATGTTTCGACGTGACCGAGAACGAGCATCGCGACCACATTCTCAAGGTCTCCAAGGTGCCGGCAGCCGTGAGCGCCGCGGTCGCCGCCGAGGCTCGCCGCATCGCCGAGGCGATCGCCGGCGCCTTCTCCTATGTCGGCGTGCTCGCGGTCGAGATGTTCGTGGTGCGCGATGGTGCCGGCCACACGGTTCTGGTCAACGAGATCGCGCCGCGGGTGCATAATTCCGGGCACTGGACCATCGACGGCGCCTCGGTCTCCCAGTTCGAGCAGCACATCCGGGCGGTGGCGGGCTGGCCGCTCGGCAAGCCGGTGCGCCGGGGGCGGGTGGAAATGACCAATCTCATCGGCCCGGAAGCCCACGACTACGGCAAATGGCTGTTGCTGCCCGATACCGCGGTCCACCTCTACGGCAAAAAAGACGCCCGACCCGGGCGGAAAATGGGGCACGTGACGCGTGTATTGGCGGATTAGCCGACAACCCGGCCGCCGCGCGCCCCCGACAAGATCAATGAAACCAACGGTCTTTCGGGGCGTTTCCACGCGGCGCGCATAGACTCGTAAAGGCTTTTCTGGTAATGCCGCGCGACTCGGAAACGGCCCAATTTGGCCCTTTCCGGCACCCACTCGAAAGGGAACAGGACAAAGGAGCACAAGTGCAGGTTCTCGTCCGTGACAACAATGTCGACCAAGCCCTCAAGGCGCTGAAAAAGAAGATGCAGCGCGAGGGCATTTTCCGCGAGATGAAGCTTCGCGGCCATTACGAAAAACCCTCGGAAAAGAAGGCCCGGGAGAAGGCGGAAGCGATCCGCCGCGCCCGCAAGCTCGCGCGCAAGAAGATGCAGCGCGAAGGCCTCCTGCCGGCCAAGCCGCGTCCCGCTCCGGGAGCTGGCGGTCCGGGCGCCGGCGGTCCTCGCCGCTTCGGCTAAGCGCCAGACTTCAGGTTTTCACGTCAGTGGCGCGGGCTTTGCGGCCCGCGCTATCGTTTTTCAGGAACGCGAAATCGCCGCATTCCCGCACGAACACCGTAGTACCCGTCGCGAACCCCCGATCCGCCCGTGCGCCTGCGTTTACTCACCGCCCTCGCCCTGACCGCCGCCGCGCTAACCGGCGGCTGCGCCAGCATGGCGGACAAGACCATCGGCGCACCGGAGAGCGAGGATGCGCTCTACGCTTCCTCGCCGGCGAACATCGCCTCGCTCACCGAGGTGGTGCAACGCAATCCGCAGGATCCTCAGGCCTACAACATGCGCGGCTCGGTGCTCGGCCAGGCCGGACGCTACGAAGAAGCGCTCGCCGACTTCGACAAAGCAGTGAGCATCGATCCGAACTATGCGCAGGCTTACGCCAATCGCGGGCTGGTCAATCGGCAGACCGGCAAGCTCGATCTGGCACTCGCCGACTACAACAAGGCGCTGTCGATCGATGCGAACTACGCGCAGGCCTATCTCGGCCGCGGCATGGTTTACCGCGCGCAAGGCCGCCCGCTGCAGGCGCTGCAGGACTACAACAAGACCATCTCGCTGCGGCCGGACAACGCGCAGGCCTACTACAATCGCGGGCTGCTTTATCAGAGCCAGCACCAGCATCAGTTCGCCATCGACGATTTCACCACCGCCATCGGCCTGTCGCAGCAGCAGGCGGAGCCCTACATCGCGCGCGGGCTCTCCTATCTCGCAGTCAACGACTTCAAGGCCGCCGCCAGCGACCTCGACGATGCGGTGCAGATCGAGCCGCAGAACACGCAAGCCTGGGCCAGCCGCGGCCTCGCCTATGAGCGCCTCGGCGACAAGGAACATGCCGCCGGCTCCTACGCCCGCGCCATGAACATCCAGCAGAACTACGAGCCTGCCCGCGCCGGCTTCCTGCGCGTCGGCGGCAAGATGGGCCAAGCCTATCAGACGTTCTGATTGTTCCGCGGCTGTCGTTGACAGCGCGGGCGCGCCGCGCGATTTCTCCGACCCCGCGACAGCGGTAATCGGGACTTCCATCTGACATGCCCTACCCTGATCGTTTCTATCCGGTGGTCAACAGCATAGACTGGGTGCGCCGCCTGGCGATGCTCGGCGTCGGCACCATCCAACTGCGGGCGAAGGACCTGCCGCACGCGCAAGCAACGGCGCTCGTTCGGGATGCGCTTTCCGCGCTGTCGGGGACCGACGCCCGTCTGGTGGTCAACGACTATTGGCGCGCGGCCATCGAAGCCGGCGCCAGGCACGTGCATCTCGGCCAGGAAGATCTCGTCGATGCCGACATCGGCACCGTCCGCGCCGCGGGACTGACGCTCGGCCTCTCGACCCACGACGAGGCCGAGCTCGAGATCGCGCTGCGGCACCGCCCTGATTACATCGCGCTCGGGCCGATTTATCCGACCACGCTGAAGGCGATGCGGTTTGCGCCGCAGGGGCTCGCGCGCATCGGCGAATGGAAAAGGCGCATTGGCGCGATACCGCTGGTGGCGATCGGCGGCATCACACTGGAGCAAGCCCCCGCCATCTATGCCGCGGGCGCGGATTCAATCGCTGTCGTCAGCGACGTCGCGCGAAATCCGGATCCGGATCAACGCGTGCGCGCGTGGCTCGACGCGCGCTAACTACTGCATCAGCTCGCCCAGGAACGCATGCACGGCCGCGACGGCGCCCTGCTCGTCGAGGTTCACATGCGTGCCTTCGGGAAAGCGGATGAGGCGCTTGCGGCCGGGAGCGAGCGCGAACAGCTTCTCGCCAAAATGGATCGCGATGACCGTATCCTTCTCGCCGTGCATGACCAGGAGGGGCGCGGTCACCTTGGCGATGCGCTCGTCGGAATGGAATGGGTCGCGCACGAACCAACGCACCGGTACATAGGGGAACATTGTCACCGCGAGATCGGCAATCGACGTGTACGGCGCTTCGAGAATGAGCGCACCGATCGGCTTCTCCGCGGCCAAGGCTACCGCCACACCGCTTCCCAGCGAATAGCCCCAGAGCGCGATGCGCTCCGGCGGATAGCGCGCGGCCGCATAGGCATAGACCGCCTCGCCATCGGCGAGGAGGCCGGCCTCGCTGGGCGTGCCGCTTGAGCCGCCATAGCCGCGGAACGAGAGCGCCAGCAGACCGGTACCGTCCTCGATCAGCGCGCGAAACCGCGGCACGCGCCAGGGCAGGACTTCACCATTGCCGTGGAAGAACAGGACGACCGGCTTTCCGTGCTTGGGCGGCACGTGCCAGGCGATGACCTGCTCACCGTCCTGCGTGTCGAGGATAACCTCCTCAGCTTCAGGGAGGCCCACCTGCGCCGGCGCGATGCGCGGCACGGCCGGCGCCGGATACATCATCGAGCGCTGCAGCAGGAAGAGCAGCAGCATGAATCCGACATAGCCGCCGATCACGGCGACCAGCAGCCATTTCAGCAGCGTCATCTCAGAAGCTCGCGCAGACTGGCCGCGTGACAATGCCGACCGACTGCTGACGGAAGCGTTGCTTGTAGGCGCTGGCGACGGCCTGCAGGCGTTCGCGGGCCTGCGCCTCGTCGGCAACGACAATGATCAACAGCTTGCTTTTCTCGCGCACGAGATGGCTCGTGTTACGCCATTGTCCGGCGCCATCGACGACGGTGAGGCCATCGGGAAAACGTGGCGTCACCTCCTCGGCCAGAAAGCGCGCCCAGCGCGCATCGTTCACGGCGGCGCGGTTGCTGCCACCATTGCGACCGAAGAATAGCTCGGCCTCGAGCATCGGCTTCTGCGGCTCTTGGCAG
This sequence comes from Pseudolabrys sp., assembly GCA_035651015.1. GTDB lineage: Bacteria > Pseudomonadota > Alphaproteobacteria > Rhizobiales > Xanthobacteraceae > Pseudolabrys. The sequence continues at coordinate 236,667 of DASRGN010000031.1, forward strand.
GCCAACGCCTGCGCGTGCGCCGCGCCGGCCATTGAGGCGATGAACAACGCGCAAAGGGAAGCAATGGTCAGGGCTCGCATTCGCGGACCATATCACGGTGCGACAACGTTGCGCCGGAAGCGGTTATGATTAGTGTGACGACCGTCATGCTCATTCGCCCTGCTGCCCCCACCGACCACGACGCGCTGTGGCGCATTCTCGAACCGACCTTCCGCGCCGGCGAGACCTACCCCATTCCACGCGACATCGCGCGCGACGCGGCGCTGGCCTACTGGCATTCGCCGGTGCATGAGGTTTTCGTCGCCGAGCGCGACGGCCTGGTCGTCGGCACCTATTATCTCAAGGCCAATCAGCAGGGCGGTGGCGCGCATGTGGCCAATTGCGGCTATATAGTCACCCCAAGCGCAATGGGCGGCGGTGTGGCGCGCGCCATGTGCACACATTCGCTGACGCATGCCAAGGAGCGCGGCTTTCGCGCCATGCAGTTCAATTTCGTCGTCAGCAGCAACGAGCGCGCGGTGAAGCTCTGGCAGAGCTTCGGCTTCGCGATCGTCGGGCGGCTGCCCGGCGCTTTCGCGCATCCTCGCGTCGGCTTCGTCGACGCGCTGGTGATGTTTCGGACGCTGTAGCGCAAAATGTCAAATGATGCCGAGCCGCAGCGGCGGTTGGCGGATTACATCGCCTTGACGATGCTCTCGGTCATCTTCTTGGCGTCGCCGAGCAGCATCATGGTGTTGTCGCGATAGAACAGCGGATTGTCGATGCCAGCATAGCCGGAGGCGAGCGAGCGCTTGATGAACATGACGGTGCCCGCTTTCCACACCTGCAGCACCGGCATGCCGTAGATCGGCGAGGACTTGTCCTCTTCCGCGGCGGGATTGGTCACGTCATTGGCGCCGATGACGAAGGCGATGTCCGCCTGCGCGAACTCGGAATTGATGTCCTCGAGCTCGAAGACCTCGTCGTAGGGCACGTTGGCTTCCGCCAGCAGCACGTTCATATGGCCGGGCATGCGGCCGGCGACCGGATGGATGGCGTATTTGACTTCGACGCCCTCCTTTTTGAGGCGATCGGCCATCTCACGCAGCGCGTGCTGGGCCTGCGCCACCGCCATGCCGTAGCCGGGCACGATGATGACCTTGGACGCATTCTTCATGATGTAGGCGGCGTCTTCGGCCGAGCCGAGCTTGACCGGCCGCTGCTCCGCCGCTCCGCCCGCCGCCGCGACCTCACCGCCGAAGCCGCCGAGGATCACGGAAATGAAGCTGCGATTCATCCCCTTGCACATGATGTAGGAGAGGATCGCGCCCGAGGAGCCGACCAGCGCGCCGGTGATGATCAGCGCGGAATTGCCCAGCGTGAAGCCGATGCCGGCCGCCGCCCAACCGGAGTAGGAGTTGAGCATCGAGATCACGACCGGCATGTCGGCGCCGCCGATCGGGATGATGATCAGCACGCCGAGCAGGAAGGACGTCGCCGCGACCAGCCAGAAGTGCACCTGGCTCTGCGAGGCCACCAGCTCGTAGATGAAGAAAACGAGCAGTGCCGCCAGCACCAGATTGATGACATGGCGGCCAGGGAGCGTGATCGGCTTGCCGCTCATGCGACCGGAGAGCTTGAGGAAGGCGATCACCGACCCGGTGAAGGTGATCGCGCCAATGGCGACGCCGAGTGACATTTCGACGAGGCTAGACCTGTGGATGTCGCCGATCGTCCCGATGTCGAAGGCCGTCGGTGCGTAGAACGCGCCGGCCGCGACCAGCACCGCGGCCATGCCGACCAGCGAGTGGAACGCCGCGACGAGCTCAGGCATCGAGGTCATCGGCACCTGGCGCGCGATGGTCGCGCCGACACCGCCGCCGATAGCAATGCCGCCGAGCACGAGAGCCCAAGAGACCGCATCCGCCGGCGGATGCGAGGCGAGCGTGGTGAGCACAGCAATGGCCATGCCGATCATGCCGAGCATGTTGCCTTTGCGGCTCGTCTCCGGGCTCGAGAGCCCGCGCAGCGCCAGGATGAAGAGGACGCCGGCGACGAGATAAAGGAGTGCGACGATGTTTGCGCTCATCGCGAAACCTCAGAACCTGAGGCGCGAGATGGCCGGATCAAGCCCGGCCATGACGACGTCATTTTGCGAAGAGGGTCCATTGTCGTCGTCACTTTTTCTTTTTCTGGTACATCGCCAGCATGCGCTGGGTGACCAGGAAGCCGCCGAAGATATTGATCGAGGCGAAGATCAGCGCGACGAAGCCGAGCACGCGGGCCCACAACGGCCCGGCCTCGTTGGCGACGAGGCCGACACCGACTGCGAGCAGCGCGCCGACCACGATCACCGAGGAGATAGCATTGGTCACCGACATCAGTGGCGTGTGCAGCGCCGGAGTCACCGACCAGACGACGTAGTAGCCGACGAAAACCGCGAGCACGAAGATCGACAGCCGGAACACGAACGGATCGACGGCAGTGGCGAGATGATCCATGGCGGTCTCCGTCTATTTCGGCTTGAAGTTCGGATGCACGACGGCACCGTCACGGGTGAGCAGCGTCGCCTTGACCAGCTCGTCGTCCCAGTTCACGGCGAGCTTCTTTTCCTTCTTGTCGATCATCGTCTCCAGGAAGGTGTAAAGATTCTTCGCGTAGAGCGCCGAGGCCGAGGCGGCCAGGCGTCCGGCGACGTTGAGATAGCCGACGATCTTCACGCCATCGACGGTTGCCACCTCGCCGGCGCGCGCGCCTTCGACATTGCCGCCGCGCTCGACCGCGAGATCGACGATGACCGAGCCGGGACGCATCGAGGCGACCATCTCTTTCGAAATGAGCTTCGGCGCCGGACGTCCGGGGATGAGCGCCGTGGTGATGACGATGTCCTGCTTCTTGATGTGGTCGGCGGTAAGCGCGGCCTGCTTCGCCTGGTATTCCTTGGACATCTCCTTGGCGTAGCCGCCGGCGGTCTGCGCGTTCTTGAACTCCTCGTCCTCGACGGCGAGAAACTTGGCGCCGAGGCTCTCGACCTGCTCCTTGGTGGCGGGGCGCACGTCGGTCGCGGTGACCACCGCGCCGAGGCGGCGCGCGGTCGCGATCGCCTGGAGGCCGGCCACGCCCACACCCATGATGAACACCTTCGCGGCGGGAACGGTGCCCGCCGCGGTCATCATCATCGGCAGCGCGCGGCCGTATTCGGCGGCGCCGTCGATCACCGCGCGATAACCGGCGAGGTTTGCCTGCGAGGACAGCACATCCATGGATTGCGCGCGGGTGATGCGCGGCATCAGCTCCATGGCGAAAGACGCGATCCCGGCATCCGCCATCGCCTTGAGCGCGGCGTCATTGCCGTAGGGATCCATGATGGCGATGACCAGCGCGCCCTTTTTGTAATTGGCGAGCTCGTTCGGCTCCGGCCGGCGCACCTTGAGCACGACATCGGCGTCGCGCGTGACGTTGTCGCCCACACTCGCGCCGGCGGCCGTGAAATCGCTGTCGAGCAGGCCAGAGCGCTCGCCGGCCCCGCGCTCGACGACGACCTGGGCACCCAGCCCGATCAGACGCTTTACGGTTTCCGGAGTTCCGGCGACCCGCGGCTCCGCGGCGTCGGCTTCCTTGGCGACAGCGATTTTCATGTTTTGGCTCCGTCCCGCACGCTCCGGCAGCGCGAAGGGCCGGGGTCCCGGGTCAGACGAGGAAATAAGCCATCAGGATCAGGATGATGATGATCGCAACCAGATTCCATTTCACGAGCTTGAGGAAGAACTCATAAGTCTGCTCGTGCGCGGGCATGTCGTTGCCCGTGGCAGTGGCGTATTCGACGGTGCCGTGATCGGCCATCATTCATCTCCGAGACAATGCGAGTCCGGGCCGGAATTAACCTATTTGCGCCATCAGGGCAACGGCGGTGCGGCAAAGAACCCGGTGTTATGACAGGCCGGCTTGCTTGAGCGCGGCCTGCTGGCGCTTCGCGACCTCGCCGACGTCGAAGCTCTCGATGGCCTCGTTGAAGAGCCGATAGAAATTGAGTTCCGCGGCGAGGTGCAGGAAGACCGCGCCGAGCCCGATCGCCGCCCGGTCCATGAACACGAACTCGCGGGGCACCGTGACCGGCCCCTTTTCCTTGAGCGCCCGGTGCACCTTGAAAGCTTCGCGGCGGCCATATTCGGAGGGTTTCACGCCATCGGCGATGGTGCGCACCCGGTCGTCCGTGAGCGGCCCATAAATGAAGCGTGCCCAGATGTTGAGGATGTCGATGAGCTCGCGGCTGAGATTCTTGAAGCCCCAGGTCTCGTAGGCATGGACGATGAGCGCTTGGTCGTTGCGCAGAAGGCCATGATAGAGATCGACCACCCCGCCGACGAAAGCCGGCGGAAAAATGCGGATGCAGCCGTAGTCGAGCAGATTGATGCCGCCCGGCTCCGGCTTTTTTGCGCCGTCCACATCAAACACGGAATAATTGCCGAGATGCGGATCGCCATGGATGACGCCATGGCGTGAGAACGGCAGCCACCAGGCGCCGAACATCGCAGTGCCGAGGCGATTGCGCACGGCAAGCGCGTCGTCCTTGTGCGCGAGCAGCTTGCGTCCCTCGAGCCATTGCAACGTGAGCAGCCGCCGCGTCGACAATGCGGGATGCACATGCGGCACGCGGATGTCGTCACGCGCCGCCAGCATGTTCTGATAGAGCGCGACATGCTTGGCTTCGCGGTGATAGTCGAGCTCCTCGCGCAAGCGTGCGGCGACTTCCTGGGCAATCTCGGAAGTATCGATCGCCGGATCGAAACGGCGGCGCAAGGCGAACAGCCATTCGAGCTGGCGCAAATCGGCTTCGACCGCCGACTGCATGTCGGGATACTGCAGCTTGCAGGCCAATTCCTCGTCGTCGAGCGAGCGGGCGCGATGCACCTGCCCGAGCGAGGCCGCAGCAGCCGGCTGATGCTCGAAACTCGCAAATTTCTTCTGCCAGTCGGACCCGAGCTCGGCGCTCATGCGGCGCTTGACGAAGGCCCAGCCCATCGGCGGCGCTTCGCTCTGCAGTTTGATCAGCTCGTTGACGTATTCGGGCGGCAGAGCGTCGGGAATGGTGGCGAGAAGCTGCGCCACCTTCATGATCGGACCCTTGAGGCCGCCCAGCGCGCTCGCCAGCTCGATCGCATTCTTGGCACGATCAAGCTCGACGCCGAACAGGCGCGCGCCCGCCATGCGCGCGGCGACGCCGCCCACATTGGCCCCAACACGCGCATAGCGTTTGGCGCGGGCGGAGAAGCGGTTCTTTTCCGGATCTGTCATCTCGTGTCTCGACCTAATGTAAGCGCGATCGCTGAGACCGAAAGACCGCGATTCACGACTTCGGCCAGTTGTCGCGAATCCAGCGCGCGAGGCTTGCCTCGCTCACTTCGCTGGCGGCGAGCGACAGCATCATCGCGGTCGCATGCGCAGGATGCGGTGCAAAGCGCACGCCATTCTTGCGCAGGAACGTCATCATGATCATGAATGCGATGCGTTTATTCCCGTCGACAAAAGCGTGGTTCTTCGCGAGGCCGAAGGCGTAGGCGGCCGCCAGCTCAGGGAGATCGGCCTGCTCGTATTGCCATTTGTTCAGCGGACGTTCGAGCGCCGAACGCAGCATCCCTTCATCGCGCAGTCCGGCCGCTCCGCCGAAGCGGCGAAGCTCGCGGGCGTGAATGGCGACGGCCTGGTCATAGGTGACCCAGGCAGGTTCTTTCGGTGCGGCCACAACACGTCACTTCGCAAGCTCGGCGAGCGTGTCGCGATATTCATCCATGAGCTCGTCGGCGATTTCTATTGTCCGCGCAAAATCAGGATCGTAGGGCAGCGCTTGAAAGCCACCGCCGGGGAGCTCCGTGATATGCAATTGCTGACCGCGCTTGAGATCAAGCCGCTGCATCAGCTCGCGCGGCAGGATGACGCCGTCGGAATTGCCGATTTTCTTGATCTCGATCTTCATGGCCGTGCGATTCTCAGGTGTTATACAAATGTATAATAGCGTTTTACGTTCTGTACAACGCCCACATTAATGTATTGTTCCAACTCGCTTATTTATCCCAACGTCTCCAGCTCGCTGATCAGCCCCTCGATCACGCGCAGGCCACCGAGCCAGAACGCCGGATCGCGCGCGTCGAGCCCGAAGGGCTTGAGCAACTCGGCGTGATGCTTGGTGCCGCCGGCAGAAAGCATCTCCAGGTAACGCTCGGCGAAGCCGGAAGCGGATTTCTCGTAGACCGCGTAAAGCGAGTTCACCAGGCAGTCGCCAAACGCATAGGCGTACACATAGAACGGCGAATGGATGAAGTGCGGGATATACGACCAGAACACTTCGTAGCCGGGACGCAGGTCGATCGCCGGCCCGAGGCTTTCGCCCTGCACCGACATCCACATGGCGTTGATCTGATCCGAGGTGAGCTCGCCATTGCGGCGCTCGGTATGCACCTTGCGCTCGAAGGAATAGAACGCAATCTGGCGCACGACCGTGTTGATCATGTCCTCGACTTTCGCCGCGAGCATCGCCTTGCGCTGCTTCTTATCGGTGGTCGCGGCCAGGAGCTTGCGGAACGTCAGCATCTCGCCGAACACGCTCGCGGTTTCCGCCAGCGTCAGCGGCGTCGGCGCCATCAGGGGGCCGTTCGGCGCCGCCAGCACCTGATGCACGCCGTGGCCGAGCTCATGCGCGAGCGTCATCACGTCGCGCGGCTTGCCCTGATAATTAAGCAGCACGTAGGGGTGCGCCGAGGGCACGGTCGGATGCGCGAAAGCGCCCGGCTGCTTGCCCGGCCGCACCGGCGCGTCGATCCAGTGCTTCTCGAAGAAGCGGTCGGCGATCGAGGCCATCTTCGGCGAAAAGGCGCCGTAGGCGGTGAGCACGGTCTCTCGCGCTTCCGGCCAGGGAATGGCGCGGCTCTCGACCTTCGGCAGCGGTGCGTTGCGGTCCCAATGCGCGAGCCGCTTCTTGCCGAACCATTTTGCCTTCAGCGCATAATAGCGATGCGACAGGCGCGGATAGGCGTCACGCACCGCCGTCACCAGCGCATCGACCACCTCGCGCTCGACACGATTGGAAAGATGCCGCGCGTCGGCGACGTCGTGGAAGCCGCGCCAGCGATCGGAAATCTCCTTGTCCTTGGCGAGCGTATTGGTGATCTGGGTAAAGGTGCGCAGGTTCGCCTTGAACGTCACCGCCAGCGCCTGTGCCGCAGCCTTGCGCTTCTGCTCGGAACGGTCCTGCAGGAAACCGAGCGCCGGCTCGATGCTTAGCTCCTTGCCGCCGATCTTGAAGCGCAGGCCGGCGACGGTTTCGTCATAGAGCCGGTTCCACGCCGAGTAGGCGGTGACCGATTTCTCGTGGAACAGCTGCTCGACGCGGTCCTCGAGCTGGAACGGCTTCTCCTTGCGTACGTCCTCGAACCACGGCCGGTAATGGCCGACGGCAGGGCTTTGCATGGCGGCGTCGAGCACTCCATCGTCGATGCGATTGAGCTCGAGCGTGAAGAAAAGAAGGTGGGAGGACGCTGCGGTAATGCGCTCCTGCACGTCGCCGTAAAACTTAGCGCGGACCGGATCGGTGGTGTTGCCGGCATAGACCAGCCCCGCATAGGAGATGAGACGCCCGAGCAGCTCCTCGAGCCCCTCATATTGCTTGACCGGCTCGAGCAGCGTGCCGCCCTGCCCCTTCGCCAGATCGGTCAGCTTGCCTTTGAATGCCTTCTCGAAGGCGACGCATTCGCCCTCGATGCGGTCGAGGTCGTGCCTGAGCTGCGCACTGTCGAGACCGGGGTAAAGGTCGTTGAGATTCCATTCGGGCAGCGCACCGAGCTTGGGCGCTCGGGGCTTGGCCGCGCGAGGTTTGGCGGCTCGTTTGGCAGAGGAACGGGCGGGCATGGGAAATAATGATTCCTGGGTGGTGGGGGGTATTCCCGGACAACGCACCATCGCATGAGCCCCCTGTGGCGAAGCGATGGCAGCAGCGAAGGTTTTCAACACGGCGCCCGCCTGGCGATCCCGGAATTGGGACACTCGGCGGGCTCAAATCCATCGAAGCGGATATGGGCCCTGGCGGCCATATTTAACAGCCCATTAAGCCAACTCAGGCGAAAGTGCGCCAATTCGGCACAGTTTTATGGAGGGCGTCATGCCCGAGCGGGTTCTGATCGTCGACGACGATCCGGTACAGCGCCGCCTGCTGGACAACATGGTGCGCCGATTCGGCTACGATCCTGTCGTTGCCGAAGGCGGCGACGCCGCCGCGACGCTCCTCTCCGGTCCCGACGCCGCGCGGATCGACTGCGTGATCCTCGATCTGGTGATGCCCGATCTCGACGGGCTCGGTGTGCTCTCCCGCATGCGCGAGGCCGGCGTCGCCGCGCCGGTGATCGTGCAGACCGCCCACGGCGGCATCGACAATGTCGTCTCCGCCATGCGCGCTGGCGCCGCCGATTTCGTCGTCAAGCCGGTCGGCGCCGAACGCCTGCAGGTTTCGCTGCGCAACGCACTCGCCACCAAGGCGCTCGCCGGCGAGCTCGCGCGCGCCAAGCGCAGCCGCGAAGGTACGCTGAGCTTCTCCGACGTCATCACCCGCTCGGCGCCGATGCGCACTGTACTGCATAGCGCCGAGAAGGCCGCAGCCTCCACGATCCCGGTGTTGATCGAAGGCGAATCCGGCGTCGGTAAGGAATTGATCGCCCGTGCCATCCACGGCAGCGGCGCGCGGCGCGCCAAGCCGTTCATTGCCGTGAACTGCGGTGCGTTGCCGGAGCCCCTCATCGAGTCGATCCTGTTCGGTCATGAGAAGGGCGCCTTCACCGGCGCCACCGAGCGGCACACCGGAAAATTCATCGAGGCCTCCGAAGGCACGCTGTTTCTCGACGAGATCGGTGAGCTGCCGCTCACCGCACAGGTGAAGCTCCTTCGTGCCCTGCAGGAAGGCGAAGTCGAGCCGGTCGGCGCACGCAAGCCAATCAAGGTCGACGTGCGCATCGTCTCCGCGACCAATCGCAATCTCATCGACGACGTGAAGGCGGGCCGCTTCCGCGAGGATCTGTTCTATCGCCTGCACGTGTTTCCGATTTCGGTGCCGCCGCTGCGTGCACGCGCCGAGGATATCCCCGATCTCGCGCGCCATTTCGTTGCACGCTTCGCGGCCGAGGAAAGCAAGCGCGTGCGCGGCATCAGCGCCGAAGCGATCGCGCTCCTCGGCAACCATCGCTGGCCGGGCAATGTCCGCCAGCTGGAGAACGCGATCTTCCGCGCCGTCGTGCTCGCCGACAGCGACGAGATCGGTGTTGCGGAATTTCCGCAGATCGCGGCGCAAGGATCCGCGCCGCATGTGTTAACGCCGCTCGCGCCGGCATTGCAGGATGCGCATGGCAGCGCTCCGATTCTCGAAGCTTCACCTGGAATAGCGCCGGAATCGACGCATACAGCGGGTTCCGCATTAACCATGTCGGCGCCTTCCCTCCCGCTCGTCGACCCACAGGGGCACGTGCGCGCACTGGACGCGATAGAAGGAGACGTCATCCGTTTTGCGATCTCGCATTATCGCGGACAGATGTCGGAAGTCGCGCGGCGACTGCAGATTGGACGATCGACGCTTTATCGAAAGCTGGAAGGGCTCGGCCTCGACGGTGACTCCACGCAAGCGCACGAGAGTGATGCTTCGTCATCGTAAACAACGACGGTTAAAACCGCCGCGTTAGCCCTGCCGGAAGATAGATCGGCCCGTCGGTTGAATTTGATCGAAATCGCGCGCACTTCGCAGGCATAATCAGGCGAACATAAATTTCGCCGAAGCTTGGGAGTCGATTACCGTGAGTACAACGCGTGCGCATTTGGATCGTTTGCTGGCTGGTAGCATTCTCGCGCTGATGATCGGCGCGCCGACCGTCGGCCTCGCCGCACCTGAATCGATCGACCGCGGCGCCTTCACCGCTCCCACGCATTTGCCGCCGTCGCGCCGTGACATCGCGCCGTTCGGGCAACCGCCGGCACCGATGCAGAACGCCGCGCCGATGCAGCGCACCGCGCCGGCGCCCATCGCTGCGCCCGCGCCAGCCCCCGTGGCTGCACCCACTCCGGTTGCTGCACCGGCTCCCGTCGCTGCGCCCGCACCGGTGGCGGCGCCGATCAACGCTCAGGCGACGCCGAGCGACCTCGCCATCCCCGACAGGACGCTCGCCGCGAGCGACGCGCAGATCAGCGATCGCCTGCGCGACATGATGTCCGGCAACAAGCTCGACCGGCGCGTCGAGCGGCAGCCCGAGCGCAAGGCGATCGAGGCCGCCTACAATGCGCGCGGCTATGCGCCGCTGTGGATCAAGGACGCGATGCTGACCTCGCGCGCCAAGGCGGTGATCGCGCGGCTGAAGTCCGCGGAAGCCGACGGCCTCGAGACTGTCGACTATCCAATCCCGGATTTTGCCGGCGCGAACAACGCGCAGGCGCTGGCCGAGGCCGACCTCAATCTCACGCTCGACGTGCTCAACTTCGCCCGCCACCTGCAGATCGGCCGCATTGCGCCAACGCGCGTGTTGGTCGAGGTCGACTACGGCAACCACACGCCGGATCCGGCCGATATCCTGCGCCGCATCAGCGACGCGTCCGACGTCAACGCGGCGTTCGACAGCTTCAATCCGCCACAGGCCGGCTTCCGCCAGCTCAAGGCCAAGCTCGCCGAGCTGCGCCGCGCCGGCAACGACAATGGTAGCCGCATTCCCGACGGCCCGGTGCTCAAGCCCGGCATGAAGGATGCACGCGTGGCGCTGTTGCGCGAGAAGCTCGGCGTCGCCGGCAAGCCGAGCGACATCACCTACGACCTGCGCCTCGCCGATGCGATCAAGCGCATCCAGCACAGCCACGACATGAAGCCGACCGGGCTGCTCGACAGTCGGACGCTGCGCGCCATCAACGGACCGCAGGCGAGCGACGTGATCAATACCGTGCTCGCCAATATGGAGCGCTGGCGCTGGCTGCCGCGCGACCTCGGCCGCAGCTATGTGATGGTCAACATCCCGGACTACACGCTCAAGGTCGTGCGCGATAATGCCATCGTCTGGCGCACCAAGATCGTGGCCGGCAAGCCGCAGACTCCGACGCCGCTGACCAGCGAGCCGATGGAGATGATCACGGTCAATCCGTCGTGGTACGTGCCGCAGTCGATCATTCAGAACGAGTTGCTGCCCCTCTACGACAAGGACCCGAACATCTTCCAGCGCATGGGACTGGAGGTGAAGAAAGGCGCAGACGGCAACATCAATGTCGTGCAGCCGCCCGGCGCGGCCAACGCGCTTGGCCACATCAAATTCTCGTTCCCGAACAAGTTCCAGGTGTATCTGCACGACACGCCGGAGAAGAGCCTGTTCGCGTATGAGAGGCGCGCCTTCAGCCATGGCTGCATGCGCGTGGAGAATCCGACCAAATTCGGCGAGGTGATCCTGGGCATGGCGGGGACGCAGGGGCCCGCGCCGAGCGGCGAACAGCTGCAGCGCATGTATGGCGGCCAGGAAGAGCACATCTACAAGCTAGTCAACCGGCCGATCGTGCACCTGACCTATCAGACCGCCTTCGTCGATGACTCGGGCAAGCTCGTCGTGCGTGACGACCTCTACGGCTTCGACGCGCGCATCCACAGCATCCTCACCACCGACGAGCGCCGCATCGCCGATGTGGCACCGCCAGTCGATCCGAAACGCGACCTGGCGACGCTCAAGAGCAACCAGGAAATCCTGCGCCGCGTGGAGCGCCGGGAGGCCGGGAACCCGTTCTTCTTCTTCGAGCGGCTGTTCCGCTAATCTGCTATAGTCGTCCGAGGATCGAGGAACCCGATCTTCGAGTTGACACTTTTGTCGGGATGGTGACCCCGTAGGGCCGCCCTCCGGCCGGCAAATAACGATGCGGCAGATGGCGAACCTGAAGAGAAAAGCGCTGTTAGGCTGGATTTCGGCCGTAGCCCTCCTGGCCCTCGCCGAAGTCGCGGTTCTCGCGCTTTGCATCGGCGCCAGCGTCCCGGCACAGGCGCAGCGCTTCGAGCAGCGCCGCAGCGGCGGCGGCTTCTTCGAGCAGCTGTTCGGCGGTGGCGGCTTTCAGTCGCCACGCTTCGAGGAACGCCCGCAGCCGCAAGTCGATTCATCGCGCGCGCCGCCCCCGCACAAGCCGGAAACGCCACCGACGACCTCGATCGTGGTCATGGGCGATTCCATGGCCGACTGGCTGGCCTATGGCCTCGAAGATGCGTTTTCCGATACGCCGGAAGTCGGCGTCGTCCGCAAGTACAAAACCTTCTCCGGTCTCATTCGCTATGAGGCGCGCAGCGACATGGACTGGCCGCATGCCGTGCGCGACATCCTCGCGGCGGACAAGGCCGACTATGTCGTGATGATGATTGGCCTCGCCGACCGCACGGCGTTTCGCGAGACTCCGCCCCCGAAGAAGGGCAAGGACGCGGCAAAAGACCAGAACAAGGACGCCAACAAGGATCAGACCAAAGAGGCCTCCACCGACACGCCACCCCAGCCCGACGACGCGGAACAGTCCTCGATCGCCACGCCGGAGCCGAAACGCACGCCCGGCGGTCCGGCAGAATTCCGCAGCGACCGCTGGGTCGAGCTCTACACCAAGCGCATCGACGAGACGATCGCGGCGCTCAAGAGCAAGGGCGTTCCGGTGTTGTGGGTTGGCCTGCCGGCGATCCGCGGTCCGAAGTCGACCGCCGACGTGGTCTTTCTCAACGATCTCTTTCGGGCGCGCGCCGAGAAGGCCGGCATCACCTATGTCGACGTCTGGGACGGCTTTGTCGACGAAGCCGGTCGCTACAGTCAGATGGGGCCGGACCTCGAAGGCCAGACGCGTCGCCTGCGTAGCGCCGACGGCGTGCATTTCACCAAGTTCGGTGCCCGCAAGCTGGCGCACTATGTCGAGCGCGAAATCCGCCGCATGCTGCAGGGCCATGCCGTTCCCGTGGCGCTGCCGGGACCGGGCGTGACGCCCGCACCCGACGCGCGCCAGGGCACGACAGTCCGTCCGCTCGCTGGACCGGTGATGCCGCTCAACGTCGTGCCGGCCGGCTCGGACGAGCTCGCCGGCGGCGGCGCACCGCGGCAGGCCAATGTCGATCCGGTGGCGACCCGCGTCCTCGCCAGGGGCGAGGCCATCACCCCCGCGCCGGGCCGCGCTGACGATTTCGCCTGGCCGCGCGGCAGCGCGCGTGTCGTGGTCGAGCCGGCATCCGCGCCGCCGGCAGTGCCGGCGACAGCTTCGATCAGCCCCGCCGCACCCGCCGCTGCTGCGTCGCCTCCCGCGCCTGCCGCAGGCGCTGTGGCCACGGCGCCCAACGAACCCGGCCAAGCGCAGCCAGCGGCGCAACCGACGACCACCCAGCGCAAAGGAACGGTGGCCGGCAGCAAGCCACGCCCGCCACAGCCGCTCCACCCCGCACCGCAACGGCCGGTGGCTCGCTCGTTCAATCCGTTCGGCTGGATACGTTAGTAGTGCCCCGAACCCCAAGTTCGCACATCCATTTCCGCGATTCCGAATGCGAACTTCGGGTTCAAAAGGGGCACTACAGTCACACGTTTGCTAGTGTCCTTTTCGATTCCGAAGTTCGCTGAGAGTGCGCTGCAACGTTTGGCGAACTTCGGAATCGGGACACTAGCTGCCTCAGCGCGGCAGCGTCGTCGATCCCATCAGGAACTTGTCGATCGCGTGGGCGCATTGGCGTCCTTCGCGGATCGCCCAGACCACCAGCGACTGGCCGCGACGCATGTCGCCCGCGGCGAAGACCTTCCCGAGTGAAGTCCGGTAGGCGCTGGTGTCAGCCTTCACATTGCCGCGCGCGTCGAGATCGAGCTTCAGCGCCTTGATCATGCCGTCGTGCACCGGATGCACGAAGCCCATGGCGAGCAGCACGAGATCGGCGTCGATCTCGAATTCGGTGCCGGCGATCGGCTTGAACTTGGCGTCGACGCGGGCGCAGTGCAGCTTCTTCACCTGCCCGTTCTCGCCCGAGAACTTCAGCGTGGTCACGGCGAAATCGCGCTCGGCGCCTTCTTCGTGGCTCGAGGACGTGCGCAGCTTCAGCGGCCAGTCGGGCCACGTCAGCATCTTGTTTTCCTTTTCCGGCGGCATCGGCATGATCTCGAAATTGGTCACCGAGATCGCACCCTGGCGGATCGAGGTGCCGATGCAGTCGGAGCCGGTGTCGCCGCCCCCGATGACGACGACGCGCTTGTCCTTGGCGAGGATCGGCTCAACGTCGCCGACCGGCTCGCCGCTCACGCGCCGATTCTGCTGTGGCAGGAAGTCCATGGCGAAGTGGATGCCCTTGAGCTCGCGGCCAGGCATCGGCAGGTCACGCGGCTTCTCGGCGCCGCCGGTGAGCGCCACCGCGTCATATGTCCTGAGCAGCTCTTCGGCCGGCACGTTGACGCCGATGTGCGCGCCGTAATGAAACTGCACGCCTTCGCCCTGCATCTGGGCGACACGGCGATCGACGATCCCCTTCTCCATCTTGAAATCGGGAATGCCGTAACGCAGCAGGCCGCCGGCTTTGGCGAATTTCTCGTAGACATGCACCTCGTGGCCGGCGCGCGCGAGCTGCTGGGCGCAAGCCATGCCCGCAGGGCCCGAGCCGACGACGGCGACCTTCTTGCCGGTCTTGTGCACGGCAGGCTCCGGCTTGATCCAGCCCTGCTCGAAAGCCTTGTCGGCGATCGCGCACTCAATCGTTTTAATGGTCACCGGATTGTCGTCGATGTTGAGCGTGCAGGACGCCTCGCACGGCGCCGGGCAGACGCGGCCGGTGACTTCCGGGAAATTGTTGGTCGAGTGCAGATTGCGCGCGGCCTCCTGCCAGTCGCCCGTATAGACGAGGTCGTTCCAGTCGGGGATCTGATTGTTGACCGGGCAGCCCGTGTGACAATACGGGATGCCGCAATTCATGCAGCGCGCGGCCTGCTCGCGCGTCTCTTTCTCCGGCAGCGGCAGGACGAACTCGTGCCAGTGGCGAACGCGCTCCTCGACCGGCTGATAGTCGCGGTCGTTGCGTTCGAACTCGAGGAAGCCGGTGACCTTACCCATCGGAGTTAGGCACCAGCCGCCGCCATGAGCGGTTGTTTGGCCTGCTCGGTCTTCAGCTCTTTGAGCGCACGCCGATACTCGACCGGCATCACCTTGCGGAACAACGGCCGGTACTTCGCCCAGTCGGCGAGAATCGCGGCGGCGCGCGTAGAGCCCGTGTAGCGGGCATGGTTGGAGATCAGCCGACGCAGGCGCTCGGCATCGAGACGGGTGAGATCGGACATCACGTCGACACGGCCATGACTTTCGAGATCGTTGTAATGGCCGAACTCGCGCTCCGCCACCGTTTCCTCTTCGAGCACCGGCTCGAGCTCCACCATCGCCAGATTGCAGCGCGAGGCGAAGCTGCCGTCCTCATCGAGCACATAAGCGACGCCGCCAGACATGCCGGCCGCGAAGTTGCGCCCGGTGCGGCCGAGCACGACGACGACGCCACCGGTCATATATTCGCAGCAATGGTCGCCAGCGCCCTCGACCACGGCGGCTGCGCCGGAATTACGCACCGCGAACCGCTCGCCGGCAACGCCGCGGAAATAACATTCGCCGTCGGTAGCGCCGTAGAGCACCGTATTGCCGACGATGATCGACTCTTCCGGAATGATGCCCGCATCGGCCTGCGGCCGGATGATCAGGCGGCCGCCCGACAAGCCCTTGCCCACATAATCGTTCGCATCACCCTCGAGCTCGAAGGTGACGCCGCGCGCAAGCCAGGCGCCGAACGACTGGCCGGCGGTGCCGATGAAGCGCACGTGGATGGTGTTGTCAGGAAGCCCCGCGTGTCCGTAACGCTTGGCGACCTCGCCGGACAGCATAGCGCCGGCGGTGCGATCGATGTTCTGGATGACGCTCTGCAGGCGCACCGGCGCACCGCGGTCGAGCGCGGCCTGCGCCTCGGTGATCAGCTTGCGGTCGAGGATGTTCTGGATCTTGTGGTCCTGCTCCTCGCAATGGAAGATCGGCGTGTTCGACGCTGCCTGGGGCTTCATGAACAGGCGCGAGAAGTCGAGGCCCTTGGCCTTCCAGTGTTCGACGAGCTTGCGTTGATCGAGCATCTGCATCTGCCCGATCATCTCATCGAAGCGGCGATAGCCGAGCTGCGCCATGAGCTCGCGCACCTCTTCGGCGACGAAGAAGAAGTAGTTGATAACGTGCTCAGGCTGGCCCTTGAAGCGCTTACGCAGCACCGGGTCCTGGGTGGCGACGCCGACCGGACAGGTGTTGAGGTGGCACTTGCGCATCATGATGCAGCCCGCCGCAATCAGCGGCGCGGTGGCGAAGCCGAACTCGTCGGCCCCGAGCATGGCGCCGACGACAACATCGCGACCGGTGCGAACTCCGCCGTCGACCTGCACCGCAATGCGGCTGCGCAGCCGGTTGATGACCAGTGTCTGATGTGTCTCGGCAAGTCCGATTTCCCACGGCGAGCCGGCATGCTTGATCGAGGTGAGCGGCGACGCACCGGTGCCGCCTTCGAACCCGGCGATGGTCACGTGATCGGCACGCGCCTTGGACACCCCGGCAGCGACCGTGCCGACGCCGACCTCGGAGACGAGCTTCACCGAGACATCGCCAGCCGGATTGACGTTCTTCAGGTCGAAGATGAGCTGGGCAAGGTCTTCGATCGAATAGATGTCGTGATGCGGCGGCGGCGAGATCAGGCCGACGCCGGGCGTCGAGTGCCGCACCTTGGCGATCACCTTGTCGACTTTGTGCCCGGGCAATTGGCCGCCCTCGCCGGGCTTGGCACCTTGCGCCATCTTGATCTGCATCACATCGGAGTTGACGAGATACTCGGTGGTGACGCCAAAGCGGCCGGAGGCGACCTGCTTGATCGCCGAGCGCATGCTGTCGCCATTGGGCAGCGGCTTGAAGCGGTCGGATTCCTCGCCACCCTCGCCGGTATTCGACTTGCCGCCGATCCGGTTCATGGCGATGGCGAGCGTCGTGTGTGCCTCGCGCGAGATCGAGCCGAATGACATGGCACCCGTCGAGAAGCGGCGCACGATGTTCTTCGCCGGCTCGACTTCCTCGATCGGCACCGGCTTGCGGCCGTCCTCTTCCGCCGACTTGACGCGGAACAGGCCGCGGATCGTCAGCAGCCGCTCCGACTGCTCGTTGATGATCTTGGCGAAGCCGCGATACTGCTCGAACGAGTTGCCGCGCACCGCGTGCTGCAGTGCCGCGACTGTCGCCGCGGTCCAGACGTGATCCTCGCCGCGCAGCCGCACCGCATAGTCGCCGCCGACGTCGAGCATGTTGCGATAGATCGGTGAATCGCCGAACGCGTCGCGGTGCCGCCGCACCGCTTCTTCGGCGATCTCGGGCAGACCGACGCCTTCGATGCGGGTTGCCGTGCCGGTGAAGTACTTGTTGACGAAATCGGCCTTGAGCCCGACCGCATCGAAGATCTGCGCCCCGCAATAGGACTGATAGGTGGAAATGCCCATCTTGGACATCACTTTGAGCAGACCCTTGTCGATCGACTTGATGTAGCGCTTGACGATTTCCTTGTCGTCGAGCTTCTGCGGCAGCTCGTCCTTGGCGGCGATCAGGCTCTCGAAGGCGAGATACGGATTGATCGCCTCGGCGCCGTAGCCGGCGAGGCACGCAAAGTGATGCACCTCGCGCGGCTCGCCCGTCTCCAACACAAGCCCGACCGACGTGCGCAGACCCTGCCGGATCAGGTGGTGATGCACGGCCGCGCAGGCGAGCAGCGCCGGGATCGCAATACGATCGGCGCCGGCCTTGCGGTCGGAAAGAATGAGGATGTTGCAGCCGCCGCGCACCTCGGCTTCGGCCTTCTCGCATAGCGCATCGATCGCCCAACCCATGCCGGTGGCGCCGTGCTCGGCCGGAAACGTGATGTCGAAGGTCAGCGACTTGAAATGCGAGTCGCTCATGTCGGAGATCGAGCGGATCTTCTCGAGGTCGTCGTTGGTGAGAATCGGCTGGCGCACTTCGAGCCGCCGCGACTTCGACGTGCCTTCGAGATCGAACAGATTCGGTCGCGGTCCGATGATCGAGACGAGGCTCATGACGAGCTCTTCGCGGATCGGATCAATCGGCGGGTTCGTCACCTGCGCGAAGTTCTGCTTGAAATAGGTGAACAGCGGCTTCGCCTTGTCCGACAGCGCCGAGATCGGCGTGTCGTTGCCCATGGAGCCGACCGCTTCCTCGCCGGTGGTCGCCATCGGCGCCATCAAGATCTTCAGGTCTTCCTGCGTGTAGCCGAATGCCTGCTGGCGATCGAGCAGCGGCAGGTTTGAGATCGGCGCCACGTTGGCGGTGCCGGGAAGCTCCTCGAGCACGATCTGCGTGCGCTTGAGCCATTCCTTATAGGGATGGCTCTTGGCGAGCGTCGCCTTAAGCTCTTCGTCGGGAATGAGCCGGCCTTCGTCGAGATCGACGAGCAGCATCTTACCCGGCTGCAGGCGCCATTTCTTGACGATGTCCTTTTCCGGAATCGGCAGTACGCCCATTTCGGACGCCATGATGATGCGGTCATCGCGTGTGAGCAGATAGCGCGCCGGGCGCAGACCGTTGCGATCGAGCGTGGCGCCGATCTGCCGGCCATTGGTGAAGGCGATCGCGGCGGGGCCGTCCCACGGCTCCATCAGCGCGGCATTGTATTCGTAAAAAGCGCGACGCTCCTCGTCCATGAGCGGATTGCCCGCCCAGGCCTCGGGAATCATCATCATCATCGCGTGCGCGAGCGAGTAACCGCCCTGCACCAGGAACTCGAGCGCGTTGTCGAAGCAGGCGGTGTCCGACTGGCCCTCATAGGAGATCGGCCACAGCTTATTGATATCGTTGCCGAACAGCGGCGAGGACACCGACGCCTGCCGCGCCGCCATCCAGTTGACGTTGCCGCGCAGCGTGTTGATCTCGCCGTTGTGCGCGATGTAGCGATACGGGTGCGCCAGCGACCAAGTCGGAAACGTGTTGGTCGAGAAGCGCTGGTGCACCAGCGCCAGCGCGCTCTGGAAATCCGGATCGTGCAGGTCGGGGTAATAGGTGCCGAGCTGGTCGGCAAGGAACATGCCCTTGTAGATCACCGTGCGGCAGGAGATCGACACCGGGTAGTAGCCGGAGAGCCGACGCTCACGCTGCTTGTAAATCGCGTTGGAGATCGACTTGCGCAGGATGTAGAGCCGGCGCTCGAACTCGTTCTCTGAGAGCTTCTTCTTGCCGTGCCCGATAAACACCTGCATGTGCACGGGCTCGGTCGGCTTCACTGACTCGCCCAGCGTCGAATTGTCGGTCGGCACGTCGCGCCAGCCGAGCAGCTTCAGGCCCTCGCGCGCGATCACCTCCGCATAGATGTCGCGGATGATCTGCCGCCATTCGTTATCCGGCGGCAGGAACAGGTAACCGATCGCATATTCCCCGGGCTTCGGCAGCTTGAAACCGAGCTCGGCGGCCTTCTTCGCGAAGAAGGCATGCGGAATCTGCACCAGGATGCCGGCACCGTCGCCCATGCGCGGGTCGGCGCCGACCGCGCCGCGATGTTCGAGATTGCACAGGATCGCCAGCGCATCTTCGACGATCTGGTGCGACTTGCGGCCCTTGATGTCGGCGATGAAGCCGACGCCGCAGGAATCCTTGTCGAGCGCCGGGTCATAAAGGCCTTGCACGGGCGGCGTGCCGGGATCGGCAGTGTCGCGCAAAAGCGCTTTGCTGCGAGACTGCTCGGCAATCTCGCGCGCGCTGCTCTTGTCGACGATGCGATCCACACTCATTCTTGCCCTGCCCCGCCGTCACGCCGGTCCGGCGTTTTGGCGCACCTATCTTGCCGCGGCACCGTAGCCGCCGCGGGTCGCGGATAGCTTCCGTGAGAAGGGCAACCTTGCCGCGCCGCAGTCGGCTCGGCGTGATTGCTCCCTGAGGCGCCCCCCGGTGCTCATTCTGGCAACGGTGGTGCCACGTCGTGCGCCGGGCCTCCGGCACTCGTACCCGGTTTTCGAAGTTCGTGGTACCTCGCGACACCCTTTGACACGAACTTCGAAAACCAAAGGGTACGAGCAACTCTATGATTCTAGTGCCGCTTTCGATTTGAAGTTCCTGAGACGAGCTCGCGGCAACTGCTGCAGGAACTTCAAATCGGGCGGCACTAGCCCGCCGCCGGTTGCAAAAGGGACAGCAATGCTGTCCTAACGCACCATGACAAATTTTGCCCTGTCGCACAAGGCCGGTCCACGACAGATTTGGCTGTTTCGAATGTTTTCTTGCGGGTCCGCAAGTTCCCTCGCAACGACCCGGCGCGACCAACCACTCAGACGCAAGACTGTTGCGGACACGCAGTGTCCGCGCCCGATTAACTGTTTAACCCTGGCCGCGGGAATTCGTGCCCCGACGTGCTGATTGCATTGACCCTCGCGGACGCCTTGCCGATGGTTCGGGCAATTGTGGAGGGCGTTATGGGTGACATGCGTATACCTGCGGCGGACAAGGTCGAACGGCTCGCGGCACAGCTCGCGACTGTGGTGCCTCCGCCGGTCGCGGCGAGCATCGCCGGGACCGCAACCCCGGGGCTACCGCGGCCCTCACCGCTGGTGCAGGCCGCCCTGGCGAAGAGCGCGGCGCGTTCCGCGAAGGTAGCCCGCCGTGCGCAGAGGCGCTCGCGGTCGGTAATCGGCGCCGTGGTCGACAGCTTTGTCGCCGCCTGCTCGTTCATTCCCTACGCACTGGTCGCGCTCGCGGCACGACTTGTGATCGCGCGCGTGTTCTTCCTCTCCGGTCAGACGCTGATCGAAGGCCCGCGCATGCCGCTGACGATCCGCGATTTCGATTTCTCGGTGATCCTGCCGTTGTCGGTGAAGTCGCAGACCTTCTCGCTGTTCCTCAGCAAGCTGTCGGCGACGCCGATCCCGCCGATGCTGGCCACCTATGTAGTGACCTATGCGGAATTCCTGCTGCCGATCTGTCTCGTGCTCGGCTTCGCCACGCGGTTAAGCGCCCTGGCGTTGCTGCTCATCACCGCGATGGTGCAGCTTTATCTGCTGCCCGACGCGCTGTGGACCACGCACGCTTACTGGGCGACGATGCTGCTGATGCTGCTCTCGCTCGGGCCCGGACAGATTTCGGTCGACCACATCATTCGCTTCATCGCGCGGCGCTGATTGCGCGAACAGCTCTCGGTCTCTCACCGCTGCGTCTGGTTTTAGACGCAGCGGTTTCATGTGTGCGCTCCGAATTCGGCGCGAAATTGCCATTAACCACGCCGACAAACGAAGCGTTAACCTAACTTGCCGGGTGGGGCTGGGCGCGTAGTCTTGCAACGACATTCGGGGAGTTGCGTCGTGAAAACGAAGTTCGCGCTTTGCGTGACAGTCGCCGCCCTCGGCAGCGTGCTGTCATCTGCTGCCGTGGCCGAGCCGGCGCGCATGCGCGTCGCGCAAATGGTCGTTGTCGATGCTCTGCCACCGTACGAGATCAACACCATCGTGCGCTCGATGGGCCTTGATCCGCTCACCCATCCGCAGCGGCGTGGCCCCTATTACGTGCTCGACGCCGTTGATCCGCGCGGCTTCGAAGTGCGGGTCGTCGCCGACGCGCGCATCGGCGCCGTGATATCGGTGACGCCGGCAGCGCCGGCACGCTACAACGCCAATCCGCGCATCATCCACGTGCCGCCGCCGGCGACCGTCGGCGCGCTGCCGGACGATCCGGATGATGTCGACGAGCCGCTGCCGCCGCGCCAACCACAGCAGTACGATCCGCGGCAATACGACCCACAACGGTACGACCCGCGCCACTACGATCGGCCGCCGCAACGCGACAATCGCCGCGTCACCGCGCCGCCGCCGAAGCCGGCGGTGAAGTCGGCTGCGGTCCCGCCGCCGCCAATTGCTTCACCGGAAGCTTCCGCTCCGGCGATTGCCGCCCCAACCACGGTGGCGCCGCCGCGAGCCGTGGTGAGCCAGCCCGAGTCGTCGCTCTATGACGGGCCGACGCCGATCCGGCCGCTGCCGAAGCTCGGCAAGAGCGAGCGCTTCTCCTCGCCCGATCCAAAGACGACCGCCAGCGTTGCACCGCCGGCCGCTTCGCAGCCGAGCGCGAGCGCCCCGAGCGAGCCGGCGAAGTCTACCGCGCCGGCGGCGCCGAGCGACAAGTCGATCGAGATGCCGCCGGTCGCGCCGCTTGAGTGACCGATACCCGTAAAAGGAAAGCGCCCCGGGGCATCCGGGGCGCTCCACTCTACTCTCGCGAAGACATCAAACGCTGAGGTTAGGCAGCCTTGGCCTCGACGACCTTCGGCTGCGCACCGTTCCCGATTGGAATGGCCCGCGGCTTTTTCGCCTCGGGAATCTCGCGCACGAGATCGACGTGCAGGAGCCCGTTCTCAAGGGCGGCGCCTTTGACCTGGACGTAGTCAGCGAGCTGGAAGACGCGCTCGAAAGCGCGAGCCGCGATGCCCTGATAGAGGACCTCGTTGCTCTTGGTCTCTTCCTTCTGCTGCTTTTCGCCTTTGATCGTCAGCGTGTTCTCTTTCGCCTCGATCGACAGATCGCCTTCGCCGAAGCCGGCTACGGCCACGGTGATGCGGTATTCGTTCTCACCGGTGCGCTCGATGTTGTAGGGCGGGTAGCCCGGGGCGGCGTCAAATCCGCCGACCTGATCGAGCATGGAAAACAGCCGGTCGAAACCGACGGTCGAACGATAGAGGGGAGCAAGATCGAAAGTTCGCATGGCATATCCTCCATTTGAGCGACATGCGGGGGGTCTGCCATCATGGCCAGACCCAAGACCCGAGCGCAGCCATATGGCCTGCGCAAAACATATGTAGGATGCAGTTTTTGTCCGGCAAGAGGGCGGAAAAGCCCGGAAAAACCTGATTTTTCAGGGGGTTTCCCGCGCCGGCAATTGAGCCTCCGCGCGGCCCTGCTATAAGCTTTTGGTCCCGCAGCCGCCCCCGAATCCGACACCCATGAAGCTCGTATCGATTCCCGCGAATCCGGTGCCCGACGGCGCGGTGACCGGCAACCTGACGACCCCGGATGGGGTCAGTTTGCGGTTCGCCCGTTGGCCTCCGCCACCGGGACGCAAGGGCACCGTCTGCCTGTTCCAGGGACGCGCCGAGTTCATCGAGAAATATTACGAGACCGCGCGAGATTTACGCGCGCGGGGCTTTGCGGTCGCGACACTGGATTGGCGCGGACAAGGCCTGTCTGATCGCGCGCTCTCGGATCGGCACAAGGGTCACGTCGGCGATTTCTCCGAATATGCCGTCGACCTCGACACCTTCATGGAACAGGTGGTGCTGCCGGATTGTCCGCCGCCGTTCTTCGCCCTCGCGCATTCGATGGGCGGCTGCATCATCATCCGCGCCGCGCATGAAGGCCGCCGCTGGTTCGATCGCATCGTGCTCTCGGCGCCGATGATCGACCTGCCGCAGATGGGTTTCTCCGGTGTCGCCGGATCGGCGCTGCGTTTCCTGCGGCTGATCGGCCGCGGCTCAGGCTACATACCGCGCGGCGGACCAGCCGCGATTGGCGCGCAGGATTTCATCGGCAACGTGCTCACCTCTGATCCGGTGCGTTACGCGCGCAACGCCTCCGTGATCGAGGAAGAGCCCGCGCTGGCGCTCGGGTCGCCGACCATCGCCTGGGCCGACGCCGCGTTTCGCGCCATGCGCCAATTCGCTTCGCCGAGCTATCCGGGACATATCCGCCAGCCGATCCTCGTCGCCGCCGCGGGGCGGGACGAAGTGGTATCAACGCCGGCGATCGAGGAATTCGCCATCAACTTGCTGGCCGGCTCGCACGTGATCGTGCCTGGGGCACGGCACGAGATCCTCATGGAGCAGGATCTTTATCGCGGCCAGTTCTGGGCCGCATTCGACGCCTTCGTTCCCGGCACGCCGCTGTTCTGATCGGCCAATCAGGCGTTGAGCAGCGCGAGCGCGGCCGCATGCACGCGCTTGTCGCCCGCGACCACGACGCGGCCGCCAGCCAGCGGCGGGCCATTCTCCCAGCTGGTCACCATTCCACCGGCGCCGACGATGATCGGGATGAGCGGCAGGATGTCATGCGGCTTGAGCTCGGTCTCGATGACGAGATCAATCTGCCCAGCGGCGAGCATGCAATAGGCATAGCAGTCGCCGCCATAGCGCGAGAGCCGTACCGCCTCCTCGACCCGCGAAAACTGCGTGCGGTCCTTCTCTTGCATCAGGCGGGGGCTGGTCGTGTAGAGCAGAGCCTCCGACAGGCTCGCGCAGGGACGCACACGCAGGTCGCGTTGCCCGGCAGGACCGCGATAGCGCGCGGCCCCGCCATCGCCGGTGAAGCGCTCGCGGGTGAACGGCTGATGCATCATGCCGAACACCGGCTCGCCAAACCGCGACAGGCCGATCAAGGTCCCCCAGGCCGGCATTCCGGAAATGAACGACTTGGTGCCGTCGATTGGGTCGAGCACCCAGACATATTCGGCATCGCCACGCTCGGTCCCGTGCTCCTCGCCGATGATCCCGTGATCAGGAAAGGTGCGGCGGATCAAGGTGCGCATGGCCCCTTCGGCGGCGCGGTCGGCGGCGGTCACTGGGTCGAAGCCGCCGGCCTTCTTGTTCTC
This sequence comes from Pseudolabrys sp., assembly GCA_035651015.1. Taxonomy (GTDB): domain Bacteria; phylum Pseudomonadota; class Alphaproteobacteria; order Rhizobiales; family Xanthobacteraceae; genus Pseudolabrys. The sequence goes on from DASRGN010000031.1 coordinate 261,303, forward strand.
GACCGCCAGCGCCGTGCGGAAGAACGGAAGAATGGTTTCCCCGGAGACGGTCGCGAGCTCGTCCACAAACGCCGCGAAATCGATGGCCGTCATCACCCCGCCGTCCTGTTGTTAGGCTTTCGACTATCCGAGGACGCCGCGGCGAGCAAACAAAAGCGTCCCGCGATGCAGGATCAACACGATTTCTGCAAACGTATCAGTAGCTTATGACCTTCCGGACGATTGGCCCCGGAACAATTCCAGGACCCAGACCTGCGCCAAAAGCATGGGGATTTGGGCTCGCGACCTTGCACTTTGTGCGTCGCGGTGTATATTGCTGCAGTGCGGTAGCGAGAGCTATCGCCATGCCCTCCTTGGGCGTTTCCTCCCTAGACTTGGGCCGCTTGCAACCGCGAGCGGCCCTTTTTTCTTATCCAGCGTGCTTTGACGGCCGGGGCCTCCCTTTCCCGGAAGGCCGGCTACTCGGCCGCGGCGCGGTAAGGGCGCAATTCCTCGAGCGGGATGGCGGCAACCGCCTCGGCGAGGCTTTCCAGGTCGGCCGCCAAGCGGGCGAAGCCGGGGGTGCGCTCGTAGCGCCGCTCGTCCATGTACAAGGCGCGATTGATTTCGAGCTGGATGGCATGCAGGCCCGCGGCTGGATTGCCGTAGTGCTCGGTGATGAAGCCGCCGGCATATGGCTTGTTGCGGCTCGTCGTGTAGCCGAGCGAGCGCAGCGTCGCTTCGACAGTTTCCGAAACCGCCGGCGCGCAACTCGTGCCGTAGCGATCGCCCAGCACTACGTCGGCGCGCGGGCGTTCGTCGCGTGTTCCCGCGACCGAAGGCATGGAGTGACAATCAATTAGCACCGCGGTCTCGAACTCGCGATGCGTCCGCGCGAACAGCCGGCGCAGCGCGCGGTGATAGGGCTTGTAGAGAGCCTCGATCCGCCGCAAGGCATCATCGACAGGGAGGCGCTGGCTGTAGATTTCCTGCGAATCTCCGACCACGCGCGCGACCGTGCCGAGCCCGCCGGCGACGCGCATCGAGCGCGTATTGGCGAAGGACGGCAGGCGTCCGTCGAACATGCGCGGGTCAAGTTCGTAGGGCTCGCGATTCACGTCGACGTAACAGCGCGGGAAATGCGCGCGCATCAGCGGATGGCCGCGGCCGACAACGCCTGCGAAA
>DASRGN010000032.1:0-40142 GCA_035651015.1 Pseudolabrys sp.
CGGCTACGGCGACGGCTCCGGCGACGGCTACGGCTCCGGCTCCGGCTACGGCGACGGCTACGGCTCCGGCTACGGCTCCGGCGACGGCTACGGCTACGGCTACGGCGACGGCGACGGCTCGCGACAATATTGGTGTTCGACCATTCCGTACTTTGTCGCGAAGTGGACCTCCGAGCAGATCGCTCGATACGAAGGCGCGAAGGCAGCCGGCGCGACGATCGCCTTTTGGCGATCGGATGCGCGCGGCCAGCCAGCGAACTCAGGGCGTCCGATCGAAGCCGCCGCGCCGGGCGTCGTGCACACCGCACCGGGTCCGCTCGTCCTCTGTCGGGCCGGCACGCTGCACGCAACGTTTCTCCCTCCGAAGTGGGAGGGCGAACGCTGGTGGATCGTCGCGATGCACGGCGAGATCGTCGAAGACGGCGAGGATAACAAGGTCGGCGCCCTCAAACGCGAAATCCTGGGTGAGGCTCTTTAGCCTCACTCACCCCTGACATCCCTGACATCCCAATAACAATCGCCATGTTCGAACATCTCTTCACCTGTGCGCTCTGCGAGCGGCCGGTCAACGACTATCCGAACCGGAACGGCCGTGATCGTCATTTGGCGCCGCTCTGCAAGGGCTGCGAGGGCGAATACAGCAAAGGCGTCGGAGCACCGAAAGCTGGGAGCTTCATGGATAGGCGGCGCGTCGTACAGATCGCGGCGCTGTCAAACGCTCTGCTCTCGATGGCTCACTACATCCGTTGGGAGCAACGCTATGGCAGCGCGTGATTACGAGGCTGCGCCGGCATCGGAGACGCTTGGGCTCGTCGGGATAATTCAAGGGCTGGCGAACGATCTTGCCGAACTGCGTGAAGGCAAGATCAGCACCAATGATGCAATCGCGCGCTCGATGCTGGCGAAGCAGATTTTCAACGGCGTGCGGCTTTACCTGAACGGAACGAAGCTGCTCACCGAAAACGCCAAACAAGTGCCAGCGCTAACGCAGGATCAACAGTAATGCCCGACAAGAGCCTAGAAGTGTTCCGCCGCGAGGCATGGGTTGCCTACCGAGCCAACCATTTCAGCGACCAGCAACTTGCGCTGATCATCAGCGACCTCCAGCGCGGATTAGAGATCGCGCGAAATGCTGATCTTGGTCGTATCCTTGTTGGATGGTTTGCGATCGAGCTTTCGTCCGCCGAAAGCATTCGAGACGCGCGGGCTCGTGACCGACGAGAATCCTCCCTGACGACAGCAGAGCAAAAGCCGTGATCAGCGCACGTCCTCAACCGGCACATCGAGCCGCAGCACGAGCCGGATCAGCTTGGCGATCGGCTCCGGCGGTCCTTTGGCTGCGTAGTTCTGCGCGGTCCGGCGTGAGACGCCAAGCCACTGACCCGCACCAACCTGTGTTAGGCCGAGCTTGTCGATGGCGTCGCAATACTATCGCAACCTGTTAACCGCCACTGAGCAGGAACCGAAGTGATTACCTACCTCTCCGTTTGCAGCGGCATCGAGGCGGCCACAGCGGCATGGCATCCGCTCGGCTGGTCGCCGTTTGCGTTCGCGGAGATCGAGGCGTTTCCGTCTGCCGTGCTGTCGCACCACTACGGTAGCAATCTCATCGGCGAGCCTCTTTCACACAACGCGCCGCCTAACCTCGGCGACATGAACGGTTTCAAGGACTGGCCTGATGCAGCTATCGATGTTCTCGTCGGAGGAACGCCCTGCCAGTCCTTCTCGGTCGCAGGACTTCGCAAAGGCTTGGCTGACCCGAGAGGCAACCTCGCCGTCGTCTATCTTGCAATCGCTGACCGCTATCGCCCCGAGTGGATCATTTGGGAGAACGTCCCCGGCGTCTTGTCGTCGGAGGGAGGACGGGATTTTGGAGCCATTGTCGGAGGGATGGTCGAACTCGGGTATTGCCCGGCTTGGCGAGTGCTTGACGCTCAATACGTGCGAGTGGACGGATTTGGACGGGCTGTCCCTCAGCGACGACGGCGTGTGTTCGTTGTCGGACATCTTGGAGACTGGCGCCGTGCCGCAGCGGTACTTTTTGAGCGCGAAAGCCTGCAAGGGCATTCTGCGCCGCGCCGCCAAGCGGGGGAAGGAATTGCCCCGACAATTAGCGCGCGCCCTACAGGCGGTGGCGGACTCGGAACCGACTTCGACTGCGACGGCGGGCTGATCGCCGGAACGCTTGGGCGGCGTTCGGCAGATCATCCGAGCGGCCTGAAGTCGGAATCGGAGTTTGTCGTTGCCGTTCCTGACATCTCGCACTGCCTCAATGCTGGCGGCATGGGCAGGCAAGATTACGAGACCGATACCGTGATCGCGCACGCGCTGCGAGCTGACGGCTTCGACGCGAGCGAGGACGGGACGGGACGCGGCACGCCGATCGTTCCTGTAGACATCACCAATGGCATTCTCGGCGACGGTGTTGCGGGCACTCTTGAGCACGCGCAGCACAAGAGCAATCGCGGGCTTGGAGTTCTCGCCTTCGACACGACGCAGATCACCAGCAAGACGAACCGCTGCCAGCCACAGCCGGGCGGCCCGTGCCATCCGCTCGCGGCGGGGGCACATGCGCCCGCCATCGCGCAGCCCGTCGCCGACACGATCACTGCACATTGGGAGCGCAGCAAGGGCGCCAAGGCTGGAAACCAAGTTGGCCTACTCAATCCGATCATTACGCCCGGCTGGGCCGTGCGCCGCCTCACCCCACTCGAATGCGAGCGCCTGCAAGGCTTCCCCGATGGCTACACCGCTGTTCCGTTTCGCGGCAAGCCTGCTGCCGATGGCCCTCGCTATAAGGCGCTCGGCAACAGCATGGCGGTCAACTGCATGCGCTGGCTAGGATGGCGGATTGAGCTCGTTTCATCGCTAACCACTACTCAAGGGAAAGAACCATGAGCGTCTTCGTCGATTACCGGCACCTTCCTGAAAAGACGCGCAATGCACTGGTCGATCTCGAAATCTTCATCGGGGAGATGGACGGCAAGACCATCGGCACTCCGACTGATTCTAATACCTTTATCGACGAAGGCACGGTAGATGCCGACGACGCTGTGAAGGCGTTCAACGTGATTGTCGCCGCCCTGACCAGTGGTCAACAAAACCATGAATGACCTTGTTGTAACCGAAGGTATCTCGGGAACATGGTTCTATCACCTGTCCCACAACGCGCCGAAGCCGCAACAGCAGAGCGCCCTTTGCGGTGCGCGCGTGATGCACACGAACATGCCGCGCGACGCTTGGGGCACCGTGACCCATATCGGCGAACGCTGGTGCAAAAAATGCGAAGCGCTAGCACAATCGGGAGAGCCCCGTGAGTGACGCAGAAATGACTGATCCGAAAACCTGTAGTCCCCAGGCATGGAGCATCGCCAGCTTGTACAGCTCTGTACTCGGCGACTCTCAAGCGCGCGGCCTGGCTGAGTACATTGATGCCGCGCTCTCCGGCCTGCGCGCCGAGAATGAGCGGCTGACGGCAGCGCTCAAGAGTGCGAGCGCGCAGTGCGGAAACGTCATCTTCAATTGCGAGCAGCGGCCCGCGGACAATGCCCGGCACCTCTCATCGTGGCGCGGCGTCAAGGAATTCTGCGACGCGACCCTAAGCATTCATGAGCGGGAATCGAAGTGAAGCTGAGCCGCACATGGGCGATGCCGTCGCCAGAGACGTTCTCGATCAAGCCGATCCGAGAGCTGATCGAGCGTTATCTATCGGACGGCGTGTGGATTGATCCGTTCTGTCGAAACAGCGTCTTCAAGGGCGCCTGCGCCTACACTAACGACCTCAATCCGAAATTCGCCGGCACGCACAACATGGACGCGCTCGATTTCCTCAAGTCCCTGCCGGCGGACAGCGTCGATGGCATCCTGTTCGATCCGCCGTTCTCCCCCAGACAGGTGGTGGAAGCCTATCAGGGCTTCGGGCCAGCCGACACGACGCGCCGCTTCTATAGCTCTCGCAAGCGCGAGGCTGCGCGGGTCCTGAAGATGGGTGGAATTGCGATTGTGTGCGGCTGGAATTCCCTGGGGCTCGGCGCAAAGAACGGAATGGAGCTCGAAGAGGTCTTGATGGTGAACCACGGCGACCAGAACGACACGATCGTCACGGTCGGTCGCAAGGTCGCGCCCAAGCTTGACTTCGCCGCGCCGGCTCAGCTCCCCGAATTGTTAACACCCTGAGAGCAGGAACATGAGCGACTGGCGACCGATCGAGACCGCGCCGAAGGACGGAAGCGACACCCTGCTCTACTGGCCCTTGGCCGGGGCGTCCGCAGATCGTCCCCGCATTAGGATCGGCTACTGGCGCGATCCGCACGGCTGGGTTTGGCAGGATCGCGCGGTCCGAAGCTATTCGAGTTTCCCGACGCACTGGATGCCCCTCCCGGAGCCACCGCAATGACCCCCGCCGCGCTCGAGCGCGAGAAGCCGCTCGCCAAGGACAAGCTATACGTCACCGACGCCGAGCTGATCCGGCTCATCGGAGCCCCGCGCGAGAAGACCCGAAAGATGATCAACGCCTTGGACGCTATGCCGAATAGCGGCTTCCCGAAGAAAAACAAAATGTGGGGGGACAGAAGGCATTGGCCCTCTGTCAAAGCCTACTTTGAGCGCATGGAACAGCGTAGAATGGCGTCCTCATCCAATCAGCGGGGATCCCATGGCAGGCATGCCGAAGTTTGAGAATGCGCCGGGGCTGAAGGTGCGCGCGAGCCGCACCGGAACGTTCGTCGCCTATTGGCTGGCGCGCGCGGACTGTGTCAAGCAGGGCTACAAGATGAAGTATTTCCCGCTCTGGAAGGGTGTTGATCCGACTCCAGAGGAGCGGCTGACCGTCTCCGAGGCGTGCGAGTCCCTACAGTACGAAATGCTCGCCTGGGCCGCTGGCGGCATCGACGGCGCATCGCACTTCAATGGAAGCGTGAGCAGCCTGATCTTCTGCTACACGCACGACAAGGACTCGCCGTTCAAGAAGCTGCGCTTCAAGTCGCGCAAGAACTACGCCGAATTCATGAAGCGGATCGAGGCCGATCACGGCGACGAGTTCATCGCAAACCTCAAGGCGCGGGACATGCTGCGCTGGCACGCGGCATGGAAAGAGCGCGGCGTGACGATGGCGCACTCACTGATGCGCATGTTTCGCGGGCTGCTGAGCTTCGGCATGACGATCCTCGATGACGAGCACTGCACGCACCTCTCAACGGTTCTCGGCAAGATGCGGTTCGAGATGGGCAAGCCGCGCACCGAGCGGCTGACCGCCGAGATGGCGAACGCCGTCCGAGCGCTCGCACACCAGAAGGGCTTGCACTCGATCGCGCTCGCTCAGGCGTTCCAGTTTGAGGGGATGCTACGGCAGAAAGACGTGATTGGGAGCTGGGAGCCACTGACCGAGCCTGGCCCGTCTTTCGCGACCTACCGAGACATGAAGTGGCATCGCGGCCTGCTGTGGTCCGAGATCGATGACAACCTGATCCTTCGCCACGTCACCAGCAAGCGGCAGAAGCCGATTGAGATCGACCTGAAGCTTGCGCCTATGGTGATCGAGGAATTCGACCGCATCCGCTCCGAGCTCGGCGCGCTCCCGAAGTTCGGACCAGTCGTGGTCTACGAGAGCACCGGCCGCCCCTACTCCGAGGAATACTTCCGCCAGTTCTGGCGCGAGATCGCGGACGAGTGCGGCATCCCCAAGACCGTGCGCAATCAGGACAGCCGAGCCGGCGCAATCAGCGAGGCGACCGATGCCGGCGTTCCGCTCGAGCACATCCGCCACGCGGCGACACACTCCGACATCGCGACCACGCAACGCTACTCGCGCGGCTCAGCGGAGAAGACCGCGACCGTGCTGACGATGCGCGCGGCGCACCGGAACAAAGGGGGAAACCAGTGACGAGCCAAAACCGCGAACATGCGATGGGTAGCAAATGGAGCAAGGCCGCTGACTATATGCTGGTATTCCAGTTTCTCTTGCTGATGACCAGTAAATTTTTTGTTGAAAGATTTCTAAGGGCTTGCTCCCCGTCGCGCTACCGATCCGCACCATCGCGTACCGACGTGACCGCCTCGTGCGGCGTGGAGGGGTGAGATGAAAGACCCAGCAATCCTGTTCTGCAAGCCGCAGGCGATCGACGATGCGAGCAAGGCGGCGCTGACCAAGGCCGGCGTGATCGTGGTTGAGGTCGCCGAGCCCCATGACGTGAAGCTCGTCCGACCGATGGCCGATCTTCCAGGCTCAACGCTTCTGCGGATCGCAGCCGAGACGATCATGAAAAACGGGACTGACAGCACGCGCGAGCGGTTCGGTTGGCGCGTGTGCGAAGCCCTGACCACCGAGAAAGACGCCTGACAACAGGTTAGCAGGAATGACATTCGCATCCAAAACCAAGGTCCCGGCCGAGCAGACGAAGACCGAGATTGAGCGCACACTCAAGCGCTACGGCGCCGCACGCTTTGCCTACTTCACTGAACCCGACCGCGCGATCATTGTGTTCGAGGCGCATGAGCGGCGGCTGCGGTTCGATCTTCCGTTGCCGGCCGGCGAGACCGATCGGGAGATGCAGGTTGTCCGTGCGAAGTGGCGCGCGCTGCTGCTGTGCATCAAAGCCAAACTTGAGGCCGTTGAGAGCAAGATCGAGACGTTCGAGGAGGCATTCCTCGCTCATGTCGTCATGCCGGACGGCCGCACCGTTGCCGAACATGCGCAGCCGCGCATTGCATCCGCCTACGAGAGCGGCGAGGTGCAAGCTCTCTTGCCGCCGCCGAAGGGAAAATCATGAAGACGATCACAACCACCGGATTTGCTGGCGTGAACATTTGGACAGTGCCGCCGCACATCATGGCTTGGTCAACTCGCGGAACGGCTGGACAGGCTCGGAAGGCAGTCGCTGAAAACTGGCCCGACGGTGCGACCGAAGCCGAACGATGGAAAGCAGCATACCGCGCCGGGGTTCGCATTCGCAAAGTTCAGATCGCGACCCGCTAACCGGAGAGGTGAACCATGAAAGCGATTTCGCTGTGGCAACCGTGGGCCTCACTCTGGCTCACCGACGCCAAGATCCATGAGACGCGGCACTGGCCGACCTCGCATCGCGGCTGGCTTCTCGTGCATGCCGCGAAGCGCCAGATCGACGATTACGACGGCGATCGGATTGACGAAATTTGCGAAGGCATCTGGGGCAACCATTGGGGCCAAGACCTGCCGCGTGGCGCACTGATCGGCACGGTCAATCTCGTTGACTGCGTGCGCGTCGAGACCATGCCGGCCGGGCACCACGAAACGGACGACTACGAATGCGGCAACTTCGCAGACGGTCGCTATGCATGGCGGCGGGATGCATTCCGGTTATTCCAGCAGCCGATCCCATACCGCGGGCAGCAGGGCTTCTTCGAAGTTCCGGACGACATCCTGCCGAAGCTCGCAGCCTGATTACTGTTACCGGGGAAGGAACCATAAATGAGCGATTGGAAACCGATCGAGACCGCGCCCGAAAATCCGACTGTGCGCTATCTCGTGGTGGACTGCCTCGGGAACGTGACCCTCACTCAGCACCCGCGCGCTACGCTGATGCACGCGGGATGGGCAGAAGCGTGGGCGCCGGTCCCTGAGTGGATCAAACCACAGCCGCCGATCGAACCCTATAGCCCACAGAAAGGCGGACGCGAGATCGCGGCGATGCACGCTCGGGAGTTCAAGCGTCTGGTGAAGGGCCACGGCATCGCGCACGAGACGATCGAAGGCGTCAAGGTCGTGCGGTCGCAACGTTAATCAATCAGGAGCGATAAAGATGGATGTTGTTCTTCCCGATCGAGAAACTGCGGTCAAACGTGGATGGACACATCAGGTCCAATGGATCGATGACGGCAAGCCGTGCTTCGTCCGATGCAGGTCAGGACGCGAAGCTGACGCGCGGGCCGACAGGCTGAAAGCGATCGGCGCAAAGCCCGTCGTCTTCGATCTGCGCGACGCGCTGCAACTTCACTAGTTACTGCTCTCGAGGAGGTAGCCATGAAAGACGAACGCTATCCGCCGCCGTCGAAGCTGGACCCGGCCCTCAGGCTCCAGCGCATTGAGGAGAAGCTATGCGAGTGCAGTGCGGTTGGAAGCGGCGAAGGACATTCGTCCGATTGTCCAGCCAAGAAGTTCGACCGCATTCCGCGCAACATGACGGCCGCCGCGGCGCTGGCGCAGCTCGGCTATCGCTAACTGCAAATCAGGAACGCCGGGTGACACACCCAATCGCACGCACCGAACCGTTATGCTTCTGCCATGTGGACGGATACCCGAAGCCGGCGGCGACAAGAAGTTCAAGGTGGTCGCGGGCGGCGAGCTCTAAGGAGAGAACATGTTCAGCGGAGCGGAGTCGAAGGGAAGCCCGGTAAATGAGAAAACCCGTGGCCCCGCGCCTTCGCGCTACAGCAGGGGGCGGCTACGCCCGACAGGGAAGCGGCATAGCGGCCAAGGCATGGTCATCACGACCATGCCTTTGCTGCGCGGCGAACTTCTCGGATGTCGGCTACGTCGCAAAGCCGCAGTGGAGCCCGACCGGCCATCGCGCTTCGCACCCTCCGGCTCTGCTCCGCTGAGCATCGTTAACTGCAAATGAAGGATAATGACGCCATGACGAAACTTCGCGAAGGTGAAAGCTACTCGCACGAAGGCCCGGAATGTCCGAAGTGCGGCTTCACCTTCATGCCCGACGACTCGATCTACTACGACGAGAACCGCTACACCGAGGAGACGTGCCAGGAGTGCCAGACAAAATTCAAGGTTGAGGTCTACCACTCCACGAGCTGGACCTGCACGATCCCCGAACCGGCTGCGGCTGGTTAAGCCTCAGGAAACAGGGAGAGCGATATGCTAGACGCCGCATGGATGCACCGCGATGAGCGCCCGCTCGGCACGCGGCTGAGCGATATGAAGGCGCATGCCGAGCACTGTCGGCGCGAGGCTGTCCGCATGGAGCGCGAGGCGTCGCGCCTTCGCAACGAAGCGAACGAGACTGAGCGGCAGATCGAAAATCTGCGGCGCGCTCATAGTTAGATAGAGTCGAACCGATGGTATGGAAGACGAAACGCGGGAAGTGGGACTGGCGCAGATTCCTCACCGCGGAAGAGGCGTCGCTGATCCGTGCTGCCGATCGTGGTGGCGCGAAGAAACAGCGCCGTGACCCGTCCGGCCGGTGACACCGCACATAGTTCCCATCCCTGCGCCAGCGCCGGCATCAGCGCGAATACCAGGGCGAGCGCGCGGATCATGGGTGCGGCCTCATCGTCGCCCACTCGGCTAGCTTGCCGCCGACGTACACCACAAGCCCGCCAACAACGCCGGCCGCCGTATAGAGCCAGCCAGCAAGGCGCGCGGCGCCTCGAGCTTCTGCCCGCTTCTCCCGATAGTCATCCGTCAGCGGCTTCATCTCGGCGATATCGCGGGCGACGTTGCGCATGGCCTCGCTAGTCGCCACCACGATATCATGGACCTTGCGATGCTCCTCCGTGCTGGCTTCCTGAAGCCTGTGAAAATCTTCGCGCAGGTTCTCAACTTCGGCCTGCAAGATGCCGATGGCGACGAAGAGTCGGTTTTCCTCTACGGCCATCAGGGCGCTTCCCATTGACGTTGACGCTCCTTTAACGGCGCGCAGTTAGCCTGTGATATAGCCATTGCTTGTTGCCCCAAGCGACAAGTTGTGGTCAGGCTCGGCGGCGTGTTGGTCGCACGTCGCCGGGCCGCTCGCTATTTCTGTTTGATCAGCTTCGTGATGCCGACCGCGCCTTCGTACAAGAAGTAGAATCCCAGCACGACTTGGATCACCTGCCAGAGATTCGGATCAAGAGCGTCGGTATGGCCTGCGGTCCATTGACCGAACGCCTTGTCCCACACATAGATTTTCCAGAACAGAATGCCGATCGGGAGGGCGATGAAGGTCCGAACATAGGTGTTCGCCTTCGAAACGCCTGCCTCGGCTATCAAGGTGTCGCGGCGGGCTTGAAGCGTAGCGACGCGTTCGTTCGCCGCAATGCGCTCTTGCTCGGTCGTCGCGCCAATTGCTGCAATCTTGGCATTCGCGAGCGCGTTGCTAACGCTCGTGATAGCATCACTGAAGCCCGTCAGAGCCTTGATACCGCCAATGATCCATTCCACGGCGTTAAACCTTCGGCCGCAGCCGAGCCCAAATGGTCAGAGCCGAGAATGCCATCGCGGCGATCATAACGTTCGTGGGCGTGAAGTAAGCCGAGATGAAACCATTCGCCTTGGCCGCAAATTCCGGATCACCGGAAAGGGTGGCGATCAGGTCGGTCCCCTTTCCGAGCGCAACTCCGACAGCGCTGACCAGGATCGTCACCTTCTGCAGCAGAATGACCTGCATGCCGCGCTCGGCGGCGACTATGCGCTGCCATGTCGTTCCGGTCGCGGCGCGGTATCGGACATAAAATCCGATACCGACCCACAGAACGACGGCGGCGGCGGCCAGAGTGAATGCAAGGCTGATCATGTTTTCCTCGCGAATATGGACAGGATTGCGGAGAGCCAGCCCGACGGCGGCGCCGGCTGCGGAGATGGTTTCGGCTCGAGTGGCGGGGGCGGCGGAAAGACGTAAGGCGTCTTGAACTGAGCAACCTCGCCGCGGCGCCGCCCTAGGATTTCCGGTGGCTTGCTCCACATCAGGAAGGCGTCGGCCGCGCCGGCCATGTCGACCGAATTGATGCGCTTGGCGACGGTCGAGCGAGAGAAGCCGGACGGGCCAATGTTGTAGCAAAGGCTCACGCAGGCATCGAACTGGTTTTGGCTGAGTGGCACCTTAACGGCGCTGTTCACCGCCGTCTCGTATTTCACGAGGTCGAGCGCGAAAATCTCGTCGCATTCGGCCTGCGTGATGGTCAGGCCGGGAGTTACTTCGGGAGGTCCGGCCGAGCTAGTGTGACCTACCCCGATCGTAAGGACACCCACGGAATCGCGATAGGCTTTGAGCCTAACCCCTTCGCGCGCCATGAGCCGCTTACGGCCTTCATCGCTCGTCTTCATCGCAAACACGCCCTCGCCTGGCGGATCATCTTCCGCGTGACGTGGTACTTGCGAATGAGATCGCGTTGCGCCTTCGCCGAAGCAAGTCGAAGTACGGGAGCCATCTGCCGCACCGTCTCACACGAAACGGGAAGGTCAGACCCCGCCCATGACGCGGGCGACACAAGCAACAGCAGCACAAGGGCGCGGATCATCACTGCCCCCTCGTGTCGTACCAACCCTGCGTCTCGATCGAGTAGCCGGTCGAAGTGCTGTAGACCATCTTGGTCAGGATTTGTGCAGACGAGTTTGTGACGACCTGAAACTCCCCGGTTGATGGTGCACCGGGCAGAGCGCACTGAAGACTTAGGCTCGGAGAACCAGACGTGTAGAACGGATAAATCTGCAGCGTTGAAGCACCGCCGCTGATGTAGGTAACGCTCGCCGTAAGCTTTGCGATGATGCCGCTGATCTGCGGCACCGTGACCGTGACGTTGTTCTGGTTTCCGCTGACCGGAACGCCGTTGTTCACGTCAAGAACGCGCGTTCTCCATTCGAACAGGTTTCCCGTCTGTTGGAATGTAGTGATCGCGGAGCCGAGGGTCGTACGAAAGCATCCTATGCGCCGGAATGCGCTCGTTCCCGCTGGTGCGTTGGATGCGACCGATGACGTGTCGAAATAAACGTCAGCCACGCCAGCATTGATGATCGCAAACACGTAGTACCAGGTGCTCGGCTGGATCGTGAGGCCCGATCCCATACCGGCATTTCCGGAACCAACGACCCATGCGCCGCTGGTGTTTTTCGTGAAAGCGCTGCTCAGTCGGATCAGCGTGGCGTTGGTGGAATTGAGCGCAGCGCCGGCCGCAATATCGAGCACTGTGTTAGGGCTACCACCGTCGTTAGAGAGCGTAAACCCTCCGAGGGAGCCGGGGACGAATTGCGCGTTTGATACTTGAACGGACGGCTGTTCGAGAAAGAACCCGCCGTTGTTGCTGTTCAGCGTTTGACTGAAGATCAGCCCGTACTTTTGGCCCTGGAGCACGTTGCCGGAATTTGCCTGGGTCACGCCGTCGGCCAGATAGACCGGAAGTGAACCGAGAGCGCCGACTTGAGCCAGAACGGGGCCGGTGGCATTCGCCGCGGCTTTGAACGCGAATCCGCAGAGTTCAGTATAACCAGCAAGAACGGGCGCGAACGTGAACGGCGTCAGCACAATGCTATTAGTGCCGGCCGCCGTGCATGGGATGTAGATCTCGCCCGCGAGATCGTTGAACATATTGTCGAACAGCGACAGCGCGGCTTGCGGTCCAGAGAGGTTTGCAAATGTGGTTCGGAATGCCATTGGCTAGAACAACCTGATGGCAGTGACGGTCGACGCCTTGGCGACGCCGGAGGTCGAACTCGACATCTGTCCGTTGGCGGATGACCCGTCCGCGCAAGCCATGCGAATGTTACCGGCCGGGGATGTGATCGGACCGGACAAACTGATGCTGGCAATCTGATTGGCTCCGGTTGTCGTCTGCCCACCGCTCGCGATGACCGTGGTTCCGTCGTAGAGCTTGCAGGCAAAGCCCGCGGCGGCCGACGTATCAAACAGGCTAACAGTCCCGCTTGCGAACCATGTTCCGATCGTTCCCTGCGCAACGCTCGGGCCGTCCGTGAAGTTGTTGGCAGCTCCCGTGGCAGTCTGAACGCCGAGCGAATTGGTCAAGGTCGCCGTCAGTGCCGGAATGACGCGGCCGCCGTTGGAAGTCGCTCCCGTGGTCGCGCCGGGGAGAGCCGTCACGCTCGTGATGTCCAACACGCCGTTGCCGGAAACGCTGTACTGCGTGCCGGTTGACCCGGATCCCGATCCCGTTCCGCTAAACGTGGTGTTGACCATGTACGCAAGGCCGCGGTCGGCAACGGTGACGAAGTTCGTAAAGGTCAGAGAATTCGGGAGGCTGACCGACGCGCCCTGCATTTCGAAGATGCCGCCAGTAACCGAGATCGGCAGCGCGGCGTTGCCGTTGAAAACCAGCGTCCCGCCTTCCCAGACGAAATGGCCCCACACCACGGAAATGTGCGTGCCGCCGGTGAAGGTGTTGAACTGCAGGTTTTCTCCCGCGAGGTCGGCATACTTCACCACCTGCACGGCGGTTTGGCTCGACCCCGACGACGCGAACGTGAAGCCGTTCAGTATCACGCAAGCATAGTCGGTCAGCTGCAGGCCGGTGAATGCCCCAGAGGCCGCGGTCGTCCAGACCGTGTTCGTCGGCGTGACGGGCGAACCCTGAATGATGACGCAGCCGCCGCTTGCGCTGTTGAAGGCGCCGACAACGCTGACGTTCTCGGTGAACGTCTCCGCGGCGTTCTGGCAAGTCGGCTGCTGCCCGACGTTGGTTACTTGCGCATGAAGGACATCGACGCAGTGCTGAAGCGTAGCGAACGCGCTGGCCCCGGTCGCAAGGCCGTCGTTCGTCGCAGCGTCGCTCCCAGATGCGTGGTTGACTTGGAAGGTAACGCCCGAGGACGATTGCCACTTTCCGGGATTGACGGCCGTCACCCACGCGCCATTGACGATGCGGACCTGACCAAACTGCAGCGGATAAAGGATTGATCCTCCGGCGCCGAAGTCCGAGGGAAAACCGGAAATGACCTTGCCGCGGGTCGAATCTCCGTTCTTGACCGAGACGACGCAGTTGCTCGCGAACCCAGTGACGGCGGGCAGCGTCAGCGTAAAAAGACCTGTCGATCCCGTGCCCGCTTGGATGATCTTGCCGCAGTCGCTGGTCTGGATCGTGTACCCGGTGGTCTGCGTGTTGAGAACGCTGGCGTCGACGCCGGACGGCAGGCGGGCCGCGTTCAGCGTCCCGCTCGAGATGTTGCTCGCGTTCGTAGTGTCGGTGGTCGCCGAGGCCGCAAGCGTGATGCACTGCAGGCCGGTTCCGGACAGCCACTGCAGAACCTGAGCTGGCGCGGCCTGGCTGCACGATGGCGCGGCGAGGTCGGCCTCGGCCGTCCCGTTGATGGAGCCCTTGACCGTGTTTGCCAAACCGGGCGCGAGCAGTGCGTTGGTGACGCCGAGCGCCGCAATGCTGATCGTGCAGACGGGGCCGACGCAGTTGATCGAGATCCCGGCGCCCTGAAGGATGTTGCCGGGGAAAGCCTGCTGCACGAACGCGGTAGACGCAGCCTGGTTGTTGCTGGTGCCGGCCGGCGCCGTCGGAACGATGCAGTTCGGGTTGCTCGGGCCGCAGCCCTGCGCCCGCGCCGCCGGAGCCCCGAATAGGGCCGCCAGAAGCAGCAGAAGGACACCTACGCGCGGAAGGATCGACGGCAGCATGCGGGCGCCTTCGGGTTGAAGACGCCGAATTGATATTCAGGTTTAGGAAACTAGGTCAATGCACTGATCAAAAAAAGGAACTTAGGCGACCCATTCCAGCGTTGAGATGTTCCCGGTCGAGCTGGCCATGGCGGCATTCCAAGCGCATGTCGCCGGCAAACCGTCAAACATACGGTCCCCTCCTGGGAAGATCAGAAGCCATCCCGCCCCGCCCGGAGCGGTCGTCACGTTGGCCGGGGCCACGTAGATGCTGATCGTTGCGTGGGGGTTGTGCAGAATCAGCCCGCGGCGGCTTGGGTTCGGTCCAATGGCCTGACTGGATGCGGTGGTCAGGGCCGCACCGGATCCGACGGGCTGGATCTGGGTCGATCGTGCCGACATATGGTGTCCTCAGTATGAGACGACGGCGTTCATGGCGATGGTGTCGGCGGCGTGGTCGATGTCGGCGTTATCGAACACCGTCACGGTCGAGTTTGCCGGGCAGCTGAACCCGTCCGGGATCGGAGCAAACAGCGTTGCCGGCGTCGCTGCGGCGGTCAGCGGCACGCTACCGCCGAGCGCGATGCGGGT
Organism: Pseudolabrys sp.; assembly: GCA_035651015.1. Taxonomy (GTDB): domain Bacteria; phylum Pseudomonadota; class Alphaproteobacteria; order Rhizobiales; family Xanthobacteraceae; genus Pseudolabrys. The sequence goes on from DASRGN010000032.1 coordinate 14,889, forward strand.
TGTCGTGTTAGCCGCGGCCGTCGTGCTCATCGACGCGGACCATAGGATGTTGCCTGATGGGTCCTTGATCTGCACGACGGGCACGCGACTGCCGGCTGTCGCGCTCGCCACGTAGGTGAACAACATCGAAGCGACCAGCACCCATTGGTTTGCGGCGCCGCCCAGGCTCATCGCGCGGCCCGCCGTGACGCCGAGCGCAGCCGCCGCCACGATGACGGACTGCGGAGTGCCCAGCCGGTTCGACATTACGGGTACTCCCACACGGTCACGTTCGTCGCGCCGCCGGTTGCAATAGCGTTCCATGCCGCGGTGTTGAGGCCGGGAATGGCTGGGAACGGATCGCAGGAAGTGACGTTCGACGCCACAGGCGCGATGACGAAGCAGCCGGCGGCGTTCGCGGCGGGCGTCACGCCGGCCGGGCAAATCCACACCGGATTGGTCGCGCCTGCGTTGCATATTTTCAGGAAGCGCCGCGTCGGATTCGCGGCCACCAAGGCGGTCCCGCCGGCCGTGGTCGGGATCGACAGCGACTGCGCGGCGAGCGGCGAGGATTGCGTCGGCGCGCCTTGGGCGTTGGCCGCACCGATCAGCGCGGCTGAGATCAGCAGGGAAGCGAGAAGCGACTTCATGGCTTGGTTCTCCTTAGCCTCGTTTCAGGTAGAGCAGGATGGTCGGAATGAGCGCGGTCCCGGAGAAGCCGAGAGCCGCATAGGTGCGCGTGGCGTCGGGCTGGTAGACCGCAAATCCCCACAGCAGGCACGCCGCAATGGTGGCGATCAGCGCCGGCAGGCGAGCCGCAACCACGTCAAGTGCGGCGTTGATCGTAGCCACGTACTGCTTGTTCACGCGCGGGCGCGGTGCAGCGACTTCCTCGATCGGCGCGCTGAACAGCGGCCGGAGCGGCGTGACGTTGCCGGGCTGCGGGCCGTCGTAGCCTTCCGCCTCGTAGTTCACGGGGGCGGGTTGACCCGCTTCCTCAACCGAAAAACGACTCATCGTCTTTCTCTCCGGGTTTGAGATTCAACTTGGCGCGCAACGCACAGACCTTCACGCCGAGGTCGATCGCCTTCAGCACATCCGCCGCCTTCGTGTCCTTGTATTTGTTGCCGAGCACGTCGCGCACCTTGCGCTCAAGCAGCCGCGCGAACGTGTCCGGGGTTTTCTTCTCGGTCACGGCGCAGCGCTCCCGCGGTCCAGAGCCATGTCGGCAACCAGGCCACCGCGCAGAGCGGACGAGCTTGCGGACGGCATACCCTCAAGCACATGAGTCAATGCCTGATTTTTCAGGTACTGCTGCCCGAGATCGGACAGAAGAAACCGACCAGCGACGCCCGGTGCAAATGACCCGGCAATCGCGGCCGGAACGTCTACGGCGGCCCCATGACCAAGGGCGGCCCCGCCGGCGGCACCAAGCCCGGCGCTAATCCCGGTTAGCGCGCCGCGTGCCGCAGTTCCAGATTCCGGTAGCGGTGCGAGGATCGCGTTTCCAGCATGCGATAGGTCGGTGAAGTCGCCGCGGCCGCGCACGTATCCGCGCTTGTCCTGCCCAACGGCAGCCTGCCGCAATTTGGCCGGCGTGACGACCCCTTGCGCAACCTGCTCCCCACCGCCCGCCATTGCGGTTTCGATCACCAGCATGTTGCGATATTGGTTGCGCACATCGCGCCACGCGCCGAGATCGGACGGGTTTGCTTTCGCAATGCTACGTTCCATCAACCCGTCCATTGCATCTCGCACCTCGGCGAGAAACATCGACATTTCGGGGTCTTGCTTCTGTCCCCGACGCATACGCTCGATGCGTGAGCGCACCGCCTTGTAGACCTCACCATCCATCGTCCGGCTTTTGGCCATTTGGTTGAACGCCTGGTCGACGACGGCCTGTACCATCGGCTTCTTGAATGGGTCGACAAACAGGTGATTGTATTCGTCCTGCGCCTTCAGGATGTCCTGTGCGTATTGTTGATCGATCGTCGCCTTGTTGTTGGCGGCAAGTCGATCGAACTCGCTGCCGATCCGGGTGAAGGCGCGGTCGACCACCTCCGGCGTTGCGCGGTCGGCATCCTCTCCGACTCGCTTGAGCGCCGCGCGCGTGAACTCGCTGCTAATCCGGTCAACCGCCTTCTCGCGCGCACCACCAGAGCCCGGCATTTGGCCGAGTTCGCTTTCGGCATAACGCAATGCGCGACTGCCGGTAGCCTGTCCTGCGGTCGGCTCAATGCCTTCCGACCGCAGCGTGTCGACCAAGCCTTGACGTTCGACTGAAATCGGGTTCGGCGTTATGGTGCGCGCAGCCGCACGCGGAGCGGTGCCGCCGATGATGCCGCCGATGATGCGCGCGTAAGGTTCGGCGTTCGTGCCTTCGAACATCTGCCCGCCGGCCTCCGAGCCAAGCGCACCAGTGACCGCCATGACCCCCTTCGTAATTGGTCCGCCAGGTCCGACATAGCTCAGTGGGTTGCCCAGAAATTCGCCTGTCGTTTCGCCAAACCGTCCCGCGCGCGTCGTCGGCTTGTGCAGATCGCCCGTGACGTTCTTTTCAAGGATGTCGGTCGCCTGCGCCGGCGTCGGAATGTCCTTCACCATCTCGGGGTCGGCCGCGCCCTCGGCCATGGTGGATTGACCCGTTGCGCTGAGCGTCGCGCCCATACCCTGCACGATGCCGCGCGGGATCGACTTGAAGAAGTCGCCCGCGCTTTCAGAAAACGACGGCGCTGACTTCTGCGCCTGCTGCCTCATCACGCGCGCCAGAGCGTCCTGAGCGGTCGCGCCCTCTGGGGCTTCCACTCGGAATTTCTTCCCGTCAGGGGCGCTGATATCGAAGGTCGGCACCTAGTGAACCTCCTGCACGGACCATCCGTCATTCGACGGCGGCGGAGTCATGCCCGGCACGGGCGAATTGATGTCGCCGCTGGTGCGACCTTCGCGGGTTTGTACGACAGCTTTCTTCGACGCCTGCACCTCTTTCCAGAGACGCTGAACTTGCACCTCGTAAGCCTGCGGGCTGTTCGCCTCGCTCAGGATGCCGATAGCTTTCTGCTCGAGCCGCTCGGCGATACGTGGCACGCCCTGCGGGTTCATGGCGCGCGTGTAGGCGTTGATCAGCGCGAAGTTCGCCATGATGAAGTCGTTGTAAGCTGGGTCGCTCGTGCCCTGTTGCCACGACTGGATAAGCTTGTTGAGCGGAACGATCTGGCCGCGCGGAAGATTGCGTGACGACTCGATCGCTTGGGGCAGCACCTGCACAACCTCGTTTGAGGCGTTCTCAACGCGCGCGCCCATTCCGCCTGCCGTGCGCTGATATGCCGTGTCGCCGACGTATTGTTGATCGACCTTGGTAAGGTCAGCGCCAGTCATGCCGCGCTTTTCCATCTCGGCGGCGAGTGCGTTGTTGAACTCCTGCACATTCGCTGCGCCCTGTATGCCGCGCCCGATGTTCTGCAGGACAGTCTTGTCACCGGAGAGGCGCCTATCGACCATCTGCTTGAGCGTCAGTTGTTCGAGACCGCCCGTCGTGTTGCCCGCGAAGATGTGGTTATAGGCCGCCTGCATCGATTTCTTCTTTTCAGGGTCCTGTTCGCTCTGGATTGCGGCAAGCCACTTCTGCGCGTTCTCCGGCGTCTTCATGCCGGCGACCTTCGCCTCCATCGCCTCGCCCTGCAGCTTCATCTTCTCGTAGGCTTGGTTCAGCCGCTCGGTTTGCATCTCCTGCCGCTGCAGGACTTGCGCGACCATCGTGAAGTTCTTCTGCGCCGCCGCCTCATAGGTCATGCGGTCCTGATACTTCGCGGCGATCAGCTGGATTTCGTTCATCTTCTGATCGATGGAAAGCTTGCGGTTTTTCCAGACAGCGTCGTACTCATCGAGCGCAGCCTTGTTGTTCTGGATCGCCTTTTTGCTGTTCGCCTCCCATTCGCGGTATTTCTGCTCGTACTGCGCGAGGTTGCCGGCCTTGTAACCTTCGACCGCCGATGAGAAGGCGTTCAACGCACTCGTGACATGCTGGCGCGTGAAGGCCCCGGCGAGCGCGGAAAGCACGATCGCCGGCATCAGCCATTCCTGCATCGCTTGGCCCGTGTTGGACTTCGGCGGCTCTCCGACCTTTTCCAGCTGCGGCGCCTGAGGCAGCGGCTTCGCATTCTCGGCGCGCGCGGCTGAAATCACGGGCTGAGTCTCGCGCTCCTTCGCGGCCAGCGTTCCCTGCATGCGCTGGTCGAGCGCGCGCATCCCGCCGGCAAAGTCGAACCCGCCGCCACCGGCCGGAGCCTTGGCGGGGGGTGCCGCGGGAGGACTGTCGATCGCCGTCATCCACTGCGCGGCGTTCGGTGCGTCAAGGGCTGCGTCGGCTGTTGCCATGTCACGCCACCTTCAGGCTTACGCCGCCGCCCGCGAGAAGGCCGAGCGCCTTGATCGCGTTGCCAAGCGAGGTTTGGAAATTCTGATCCTGCTGGATCTGCATCTGCGCCGTGCTGAGCAGCGTGCTATTGGCCGCACTCAGTTCGGTGTTACCCACGCTGGTGAGCGTGCCGGTGCCCTGCTGCGTCTCGGCCAGTCCCGTTTGGATCAGCTGGTTGACGAACTGCTGTCGCATAGCGACCGCTTGGCTCTCGATGTTCTGCAGGCCCTGCAAATAGTCGCTGTCTCCGCTCGGATCGCGGCCCGATCGCGCATACTGCTGATAGAGCGCGTTTTTCTGCTGGCTCACCCACGTATCGATCTGCGCGGCCTGCGCTGGGCTGATCTCGTTGTTCGCTGCGGCCGTGAGGTTCTGCGCGCCGGTAGCGAGCAGCGGCGCCGCGGCCGAACTCGCCGCGTTGAGGTTCTGCGTCGAAGCGGCTGCATTCGGCCCGGCGAGGTCGAGCGCCTGGTTGGCCTGCGGCGGCAACTGCCCGCCGGCCCCGCCCTTGTTCGCGAGCGAGTAGCCTAGCAAGCCGAGCGATCCGACGGCCGCGGCGGGCTGGAGCCAGTCCTTGGCGGTCGACAGGAATCCCTTGCTCGCGGTTCCACCGCCACTCGATCCTGAGCCGCTGGTGGCCTCTCCCGCCCCGCCGGCCGCCGTGCCGGTCGCGCCGGTTCCTGCGTCCGTCGGTGCAGCGTCGAGCGCAGCTGTCGCCAGCGGCTGTCGATCGGCTAGCCCCTGCGGAAATGCCGATCCAAGATCGCTGCCAGCCGCGCTGGCCCCCGACTTCGCCGACAGATCAAGGCTCTTGGTCGGATCGAGAAGGTCGGACGCCGGAGAGGCGTCCAGAGCCGACGTGACCGGACTCGATGCGCCGACGACATCCAGTGGCGCCGACACAGCGCCGGTGCTGGCGCCCAGACTGGCCGCCGGTGCGGCTACGCTGGGCGCTGCGGCAGGCGCCGCGGCATCAAGCGCTGCCGTGCTGCTCGATGTCGGCAGGGAGGACAGCGAGGTCCCGATGTCAGTCACGGCCGGAGTGGCGGCCGTCAGCGCGTCCGTACCGAGCGCGGCGGCGCCGCTGAGCGCCGCATCAGCGCCCGCGCCGATTGCGCTATCAGCAACCGCGCCAGCCCCAACGCCGGCCGCGGCAGAGAGCGCAGAAGATGCCCCGGCATCGATCGCCGCGGTCGCCCCGGTATCGGCCGCGGCGCCAATTGCGCCCTCCCCCAAGAAGCTGAGGGCGCCCTCGATGAGACCGCCGAAATTGCAGTAGAGCTGCGGCGGCTCGGTGATGTCGGTCAGGCGCGATCGGATCATGGGTCAACCACCATGGAATGCACGGTTTCGATGGGCACAAACCCGATTTCAGCAAGTATTCTATCGATGATAGGTTGGTTTTTTGAAGCGTACTTGTAATATCGTACGCCCATCGCCTTGAAAAAGCGAACGCTTTCCCTGATCATCCCCCGCACGATTAGTCCCCGGATCGGGTCTTTGTCGGCGTACAGGAAGCGCGAAAACGCCGTCGACACGCCCTTGCGGTGCGGGTCCGTGCCAACGATCGCTCCGAAATACCCCACCAGCACCGCGCCTCTCCGGGCGGTGATCACGTAGAGCTTGCCGGCCTTCGCCAGCCCCAGATACAGGTCCCAATCGACATCCATCCCGAAGGCGTCGCGGTCCGACGCAAACTCCTGCCAGTGCGCGGCGACCCGCGCGCGCAGCTCGGGCATGAGATCGGCAAACGGCTCGGCCTGGTAGTTGACGCTCATGGCACCCCCAAAACCTGCTCGAGCGCAACATGCTCGGCCGCGTGCGCGTCCATCCACAGGAGCCACGATGCGGCGTTATCGAGATCAACCACGGACAGGTCGATCCCCGAAACTCCGGTAAGGTTGCGCAGCGTGTTGTGGATTTCCTGGTGCGAATTGAGCCACGCCGTTTGCTGCGCCGGCTTGTCGCTCCACGACTGCAGCGCATAGTCCGGAATGAAGGTCGGCGGGGTCAGGTTCAGACCGATCTGCACGAACTGCAAATGCTCGCGGTAGTGCTCGATCAGCCAAATCCCGAATCCGTTCGGATCGTCGGGTAGGACCACGTTATGAAAGAAGATCGGCATCAGCGCGCCCCCGTCGAAACCATGGGAGCCGAGTCCTCGTACTCCACCACGACCGCATTGATCGTGTAGCCGAACAGCGACCCCGAGAGCGTCGCCCCAAGGGTGATCCCGGACGCCTTCGCGTCCTGCCGCTGCCACAGAAATCCCACGCCAACGAACGTAACCGGATTGTTGCTGTTGTTGAGCCACGCCACCACAGAGCCGACGTTGTTCGTCCACTGGATCGGGTTGGACACGGAATATTGCGCCTGCTGCGATCCGTTCTCGCTATCGGCTGTCAGCGTCACATTGCCCTGGCTCGCCGACGACTGCGCCACGCCGATGCGCTGCGCGCGCTTTTGCTGATGCGGGTTGCCGTTCGATGAAAGTGCGGTGCGCAGCAGAAACGAAATGGCTGTCGTGGTGGACTGGATCAGCTGCGTCACGTCAGATCCCGACGATCCAAACGTCTCATAGACGCCGCCGACGATTGCCGAGCAGATCGCGCGCAGCCCGTTGCCTTGGCTCGTGACGAACCACTTTTCGTTCTGAAACACCATCATGATCGACCGCTCGCCCTGCACCGGGTCGATATAGCGGGCAAGAAGCAGATAGCAGCGAATGTTGTTGATGTCGTTCAGGGCGGCCTGCAACGGCTGGGAGAAGTCCGTCGCCTGAAAAATTCCGTCCATCTTGTCGCTGATCTTCTGCACCGACGCGCCGAAGATCGCGTACACCCCGACAGTGTTCGCGAACAGCACAAGGCGATTGTACGACGCGATCGACTGCGGAAACGTCGTGCCCTGATCCGAAGACAGGGTGATGATGGTGAACAGCGTCGTCGAGCCGGATACTGCGATAGTGCCGATCTGCTTGATCGAGGCATCGCCGAAGATGAACAGGTAGTTGTTGAGCGCGCGCAAAGCTGTGATCGAGTGCACGAGATCGGCATCCGAAAGTGTCGTCTGTCCAGAGGCGTTGCCCGCGCTCGAATCATCGAACCCGCCGGTTCCGGTCCAGAACAGAGCGCGCCCGGCAGCGAGCCACACGCGACCCTGAAACACCGCAATCGTCGTGGGGGAGATCGAAAGGATTGGCCACACCTTGCCCGTCGCGGTCGCTCCTGAACCGCCGGACACGGGGCTGATCGTCACCGTGATCGTGTCGCCCGCGTGATAGCCGGACCCCGCGTTAGTGAGGACGATTCCGGTGACGACGCCACCAACCACCGTTACGGTACCGGCCGCGCCAGACCCTGATCCGCCGCTGAAGCCGACCGTCGCGCCGCTCGAATAGCCAGACCCGCCGGCCGTGATCGTGAAGTTGGGCGATAGACCGCCCGGCTTCACAAACACCGTACCGTCCCATGTCGAATATCCCGCAGTAGGGTCCGCGATCAGGATGCGCGACGACTGCCATTGCGTCATATCCGGGTTGGTGAACGTGCCGGCGAGCGCGAATTTAACCTGCGCACCATTCGAGAGGTTCACCTGATAGGCCGCACCCGACTGGCAGAACTCGACGACATAATCCACGCCGCCATAATTCGCGTAGAACTTCTTCGTCACGATCTCGCCGGTGAGCGTGGTGAGTGCGGCAATCGGAGCCGGCATGATCTGCAGCCGGTTCTTTGAGATCGGTTGCAGGTTTTCGAGCCACGCCGCCGCCTTGGACGGCAGGTCGTACCGCGAGCCTTGCGTGTCCATCGTCTCGATCTCGTTGAAGACGATGTATTTTTTCTGCGGGATTTGTTGTTCTTGCGGGGCCGGCATCACATCCTCGCGAACCGGCGTCGCCAGTTATTGTACACGCTCATCACGCGCGTGCTCTGCTTCGTGGCGGTGATTTCGGTCAGCCGCTCGCGATATGCCTTCTTGAAGAACTCGGCCTTGCCGAGCTCCTGCAGCTTCAACACCAGCAGATGGCACGCCCACCACTGCACGGCGTCGCTCACCGGATCGAGTATTTGCAAATCAACGTCCGTCTGGTTGACCAGCGGATTCGGCGTCGTGATCGCCTCGATGTCGAGCCCGTATGGCTGATCGGGGACGGGATAGAGATAGATCTGCGCCATCTCCCAAAAAACCGTCCACACGCCGGGGTATCGGAATTGCGACGTGTTGGCGCGGCAGAACGCCTGATACGGCCCCCACGGCATCCAATCCGCGGTCCAGCGCTCGACGCCCCAGATCGGCGAGATCGCCTTGATGTCGATGACGTTCACCATAGCGCTCGCCGTTCCGCTCGCGCCGGTGCCCGCGCTGTCGGTAATGACTACGTTCGGGGTCGAAACGTACCCGAGCCCCCAATTGATCATGTTGAACGCCGTGATGACGCCGTTCGTCACCACGGCCGACGCCGTTGCCTGCGTTCCGCCGGCAGGGGGCGCGTCGATCGTGACCGTCGGGCTGACGTAGTGCGCGCCGCCGGCCCCGAGCGTGATGCCCATCACGCCGCCGGTGAGCGGGTAAGTCTCCTGATTGGAGATCGTCGATCCGCCGTACACGTTCGGAGACGTGTAGGTCGAATAGAGGCGACGAACGCAGTGAGTATCGAGAGCGACGCGCTTGCGGCCAGCGTTGACCGCGTTCGTCATCTCCTGCAGCGTCCAATCGACGTTAGCGAGATCGTGCAGAAGCTCCTGGCACTGCAGGATGTAGTCGGACAGCTGCACCGATCATCACGCGCCCGCGCGTCGCGCCCCTGGCTTCTGGATCGGGTTCGGCAGTTCTTCCGGCGCCTCGTCCTCGTCGGACATTTCCACCATCCGGAATCGCACCGGCTTGAACTCGATCGCCTTGAACCACTTCAGATGGTTGCCGGACTTGATGATGTCCGGAGTGTTCCAGCCGTGGCGCTTCTGGCAGTACACGAGCATGTCGTTCGTGGCGTGCTCGGGCGCCTCGTCGTCGCCGTGATGGCGCCAGCCGAAGATGTGGTTCGCGGCGTCCGGCGGGATCGTCACCGACTTGCCCGGTTCGAACGTGAACGGCACGCCGTCGAAGCGGTCGCGGATCACGAACTCGTTCTTGTTCGTGACGCGCACGCCGCCCACGATCGGGCCGCGGTCCTCGGTCATGTCCATCAGTCCACCATCATCTGCAGGATCGACGTGTCGGTGATGCCGCCCATTGAAATGGCCGAGAACACGATTGAAGTGGTGCCGATCGTCGTTCCCTGCGCGACGCCGAAGTTGCCGGCGACGAGGACCTTCTGCATCCCGAAGCCGCCGTCCTCGATCGACAGCGCTCCGACCGTGGAGGTGAGCACGCCGCGCGCCGGGCGCGGCTGGAACAGGTTGTTGTTGTTGAAGTTCGTCGTGCCCGGCGTGAGGAATCCCATCGAGGACTCCCACACGTTGCCGATCGTGTAGGCGACGCCAGAGCCGCCGGTGAGCGCGGTCACGCCCCACGACATGATCGAGGTCGCGGCGACGCCGCCGGCCAGCGCGCCGGTCGTGTTGGCAAACGTGATAGCGGGCACCGTCGTGTAGCCGTAGCCGTAGTTCGTCATCACCACGCCGGTGAGCGTGCCGGAGCCGGCGAGCGCCGGGCCGGTGACGAGCGCGCCCGCGGTCGTCGGGAACGCGGGCGAAAGGCCCATCATCCACGGCGCCGGCGGGTTGTTGGCGATCGTGCCGGCCGGGAAGTTCGGTTGCGTGCCGCTTCCGACGGGCGGATTCGTCGGAGCACCCGGATAGTTCAGGAACTGCGGCACGACGTAAAAATTCGGCACCGACGTATAGCCCGCGCCGGGGTTGACCATCGTGACGGCGTTCAGCGCGCCGCCGGCCGTGATCGTCGCGGTCGCGGTCGCCTGAATGCCGCCGGGCGGAGGGGGGTCGATCAGGATCAGCGGCGGAACCTGGAAGCCCGATCCGCCCTGCGTGACCGTTGCCGAGCCGCCGGCCGTGCCGACCGCACCGCCCACAATGACATAGCCCGTAGCGGTGCCGCCCGGCCCAGTGCCGCCGGCCGCAAACGTCACCGTCGAGCCGGTCGCCGTCGGTCCGATGCCGTTGGTTCCGCCCGAGCCCGCGTTCGTGATCGAGGCCGCAGCCACGATGCCGCTCGCGTTGACCAGGCGCCAGTTGAAGCCGTCAACCGAGATCTGGAACGTCTCCGCGTTCGGCTGCGCGACGTTGCGCCAGCTGAAGTTCACCGGGTCCCACCATTGCAGGCAGGTCTGTGCGCCGAGCGTCATCAGGTAGTTGCCGGCCGGCGGATAGCAAATCTGTCCGCCAGCCAGAGACACCGGAAACGCGCCCGAGAAATTGAACGGGAAGGCGCCGCCAATCCGCATACCCATGATCGAGCCTCCTCAGATCGGCAGGAAGTTGAGCCCGTCAATCTTCTGGTGCGCCTTGCACTTGACGTTGACGAGCTGGATGAGAGTGACGACGGCGCCGAGGTAGCCAAGCTGGCCGTTGACCAGCGTGGATTCGAAGCCGGTGAACGAAAACGCGGCCTTCTCGCCGATGTAGGCCGAGAGGTAATTCGTGTTGATGAGGTAGAGCGTACCCTCGGGGCAGTACGGGTCCGGGTAGAACGGCACGCCGGCCACGTCGAGCGCTTCGAACAGCGCTTCCACCTTCGTGTCGCCGAACGATTGGGTCGGCGTGACGACGTAGCGCTCGCTCGACGTGAAGTCCTGCGCGAGGTTCGCCCAGGTGCCAAAGCCCATCAGACCTATCACCGGCTTTTCGCCCGTGACCTTGGTGCACTGCGCGATGTACTGCAGCATCAGGTTGCGGGTCGGCGCGACCGTGCCGCCGTTGTGGACGTAGGTCGACTTCCAGAACGTGTTCGACGAGCGCGTGATGCCGCCGTAGGTCGCCGCGAACGTGCCGTCGTCGATCGCGGCCGGCAGGCCCACCATCGACTGCGTGTTGGAGATGTTGTTGTAGATGTCGGTCGCGAAACGATCGAGCGTGACGTTGGTCACGTCGTTCATGCGCGCCTCGATCAGCGGCACCACCGAGTAGTCCAGCTGCACCATGCCCTCGAGGCCGAGGAACGGGATCGCCGAGAGATAGCCCGCCAGGTTGAACTCGGCGTTCTGCAGTCCCGGAATGGTGCCCGGCTGGTTGAACGATCCGTCGTAGCCGATGTTCTGGATCGTCACCATCGGGTTGCCCTGCAGGGGCACCGTGATCGGCGAGAGGCCACCGCTCGCGACCTGCGCGTGAGCGAGGATCGCCGCCATGAAGGGCGTCGACTTCCACAGCTGCACGTACACCTTCGGCAGGAAGGCGCGACGAGTGACGGCGGCAAGCTCGGATGCGATCGAGCTCTGGGCCGGAACGATTCCACTGCCAAACTGCGGCATAGCTCAGTCTCCTTACGCCGCGCGCTTCCCGCGCCGGATCTCGGTGATGACGTTGAAAGCTTCGTTGCGCGCGGCACCTGCCGGGTCCTCGATGAGGTTCGGCAGCGTCGGGAAAGTCCATGTCGCGGTCGGACCGTCGGCGGGCGGTGAGGGCGGCTTGCGCGCCTGCCACAGATCGCGGGCGGCCTCATAGTCCGTGAGGCCGTAGGTCGTCATCACGGTCTCGACTTCCTTCAGCTCTGCCTCGCTGAGGCCCAGGCTCGCGCGCTGCTCCTCGAGCTTGCGCAGCGTCGCCTGCTTCTGCTCCTCGAGCTTGCGCTCCTCGTCCTTCGCCTTCATCTCCTCACGCAGATCGTCGATGTCCTGGCTCGGGAAGCGGCGCGACGGGTCGACCTTCTTCACCGCCTTCAGGAAGGTCGATCGCGTATCGGCATTGGCCGCGAGCTTCATCGCGAGCTCGGCCAGATCATCGCGCACGTCCGGCGCCATGTTGTCGATCATGCGCGGCATCAGAGCGGCTCCCCTTTGCGTGCGAAGTAGCTGGCCGTTCCGACCACTCCCGCGCGCGTGTAGCCGCGGCGGCTTCCTGGGCTGCGGTCGAGCTGCAGGCCGTTCAGGCCGGGATTGCTGGGCGGGTTCGCGTAATGCGACGCCCGCTTGGATTCCTTGGTGCCCTTGCCGCCGATGCGGCCGGCGCGGATTTTCGGACAGCCGAGCATCAGATTGGCTTGCCCTTCTGCGCGGTCGGGGACTTCTCCAGCGCCATCGACGGGTTCTGCGTCGCGCGCATCTTCGCTGAGGAGGAGAAGCCGCCGAACTGCGGGTAGCTCGGGATGTTCTTGAAGGCGCCGTTCACGTCCTTGCGCTCGCCGATCGAGCCGGCCTTGACCTTCGGGCGGAACATGTTGCCGTTCGTCGCCATGATGGCTCCTTACGCTGCTGCCAGTGCTGAGGGATCGGGGGGCGGACCGCCTGCGGCGACCACGCCGGGCGGCGGCGCGGACGCCATCGGGCCGCCGGTGTTGGCCGAGTGGGCGAGCTGCTGAACAGCGGCTGGAACGAGCGATTGGCGCGTCTCCTGCCCGAACTCCGCGGTCAGCGAGGAGAGCGCGCGCATCACGCCCTTGTATTGCTTCGAACCAATCTCGTAGGCGCTGAGCGCCTTGTGCAGCGCGGGGATGACAGCCTTCACCAGCGCGTCGGCCGCGGCCTTGTTGCCGGCACCGTCACCGGGCGACATCGCGGGGCTTGATCCGGGACCGCTCGGCCCGCCCGCCATGTTGCCGGGCAACGCTGGCTTGGGAGGCATAGCCCCCCCTAGGGTAATCGGCGCTGAAGGCGGCAGCGGCATTGCGTGGTCCTGATAACTCAGGGCCGAATTGATATTCACCTTTAAGAATGAAGGTCAATGCACTGATCAGAAAATGAAAACCCCCGCCGGGACGACGGGGGAGGGCGACCGTGAACGGGGGTTTCCTACACACTCCACCCGGCCGACGACGCAAGCAGGGCAGAGAAAGCTTTGTCGGTCAGCGCCTTAGCGCTTGTGCCGACGCTTGCCGCGACGATGACGACGCGCCATGATGCCCTCCTTTGGTTGCCCGTCTTTGCGGGTGGGATGGACTTCGCACTCCGATGATAAATCGGTTGAGCGATCAATTACAATGCACTGATCACTAAGCCGCTTTCTCCTTCTTGCCGCGCTGCTCCGGCACCTGACCGGCAGCGCGCGCCGCCTGCAGCGCCTTCATCCGCGCGCGAAGCGCGTGGATCATGTTGTCGGCGTTCGGCGGGTTCATCATGCGGATGAACATCTCCTGATCGATCGCCTGTGCCTTCAAGAGCGCGCCGGCCAGTTCCTTCGACTCGTCGGCAAACAGCGGCGAGTGCGAGTGGCCGGCAATCCGCATCTTCCAGCCGTCCGGCAGCTGCGCGAGCAAGAACTCCTGCCCCATGTCGGACTTCAGCTTCGTGTCGTCGTTCTTCGCCTTCAGCTTCATCCCGATGTCGCCGAGCTTCACCAGCGACTGCTCTAGCCCGACGCCGACTTTGCGGATGCGCGACGATCCGGTGGTCGCTAGTTGCTTCGCGTGTCCGCGCCCGCGCACCCCGGATTCGCCCTTGCCGGTGACAGTTTCCGTCAGGCCCGACGCCTCGAGGAAAATCTGGCCGATCTGATTGAACTCGGCGAACAGGTCTTCCGGCATCTTCGGCGCTAGCGTGTCCACCTTCGCCTGCGTGTTCATTGGTTCGATCACCCACGAGCCCGGACCGCCGAGCGCCGACGCCTTCTCGTCGGCGAGACCCATGAAGCCCGCGAACACCTTCGCGGGGTCAACCTGCCGCTCCAGAATGTCGGCGATCTGGTCAAGCCGCTCGTTCGACCAGCGCTGCAGCGGTATCAGCCGCTCGATGTGCGCCTCGCCCCAGAAATATTCCGGCAGCGGGTACGGCGTGATCGGAACGAACGGATGCTCATCGGGGAGGAACAGGTTGGAGTGTGACCCCCATTTCCCGGCGATTTTGTCCGGAACGTCCTTCGCCATCTTATCGACCGTCTCGCGCGAGTCCGCGATCACAATCCCCGGCTCGACCATCACAAACGTCGCGTAGTCCTCCGCGATGTCGTCCCATATCCACACCTCGGTGAACTCCGCGCCGGGCGCATCGCTCATCGGCTCGTAGGTGGGCTTGGGCTCGTAGTCGAGCGGCACCGACCCCACGACCGGGCCGGACAGGTTCGCGCCGCCGGTCTGCGAAATCTCCATCATATGCGCCAGCACCGGCGGGTAGTCGCTGGTCTTTGGCCCATGCACGAGACTGAGCTTCGGCAGCAAGTCCTTCTGGCCGGCGCGCACCAGGCGCAACACCGTGTTGTCCCAGTCGAGCGTATAGCGATGGGCGAACGCCTCTTGGCTGTCGATGTCGGGCTCCGACTCGTCGAACACGCCGAACGACGACGGCAACACCGTGCGGCCGAAAAGCTCATCGCGCTCGCTGTTCCATCCGAGCTTGAGGAACATCGTATCGTAGACGAGCGACCAAGGTAGGGCGTTGCCGTAGGCGGTGCCAAGACCGCTGTCGCGGAACGTGTCGTTCCATTCCTCCTCGGCGGCGAGCGTCTGCTTGATCACCGCCTCGTCCGAGTTGCGCGGTGCCGAGATCGAGTACCGCGCGTGATCCTCGGCAAACAGGAACGACGCAACGAGATCGGTGTGCGCGTACAGTCGATTGTAGCGAACCGTCTCTTGGCCGTAGGTGCCGTAGAGAAAGTAGCGCTTGCGCCGGTCGTAGATTTTCTTGCGGTCCTCATTGGACTGCATGCAAACGTCGGCGACCCACTTCACCTTTTCGTCGCGCTTCTTCGGATCACGGGGGATGATCATGACGTTCCCTTATGTCGCGCAACTACTTGCGCTTTCGGCCCGCCGAGCGGGGCCATCACGGTACGATCCCCCTGCCGCACCGGCACCGCAGCCGATGGGGTGAACTTCTGCGTCTGATTTGGCGCCACGTTCGCGGTAACGCGCTGGCTCATCCCGTTCGGCTCGCACGACGCCACCGGAGAACCATTCGACGCAATGCCCACCTTGCCCCTGAATGATCCGATCTGGCGCTCCTCGAATTTCGCGGCGCGCGGACCTTCGTAGCGATGCGGCGCGGCGCGCTCCCCGTGCCGCGGCTCGTTCATGTTCGTCAGGCCGGCGCGGTCGGTGAGCGTTCGGATTGTCGCGTCGTATCCAGGCGCCTTCTTCATGATCGCAAATCCCTTCGGGACCCACTTCACGCGCAAGCCCTTGCAGCGCGGGCACGACGGATGGTTCGCCTCGCTGTCGAACTCGTTCCGACAGTTGCGGTTGAGACAGGCGTATGTGCGCGTCACCATCAGATCACCCTCGTTGCTGCGCCTTCCACATTCCACGTCTGCCCGTGCCGCACGAACTTCAGCTTGCCGTTGCGGATCGCCATGATCGCATCGGATAGCGGCACGATCCGGCGCTTGGGTATGCGTCCGTAGAAGATATAGCGGTGAAGACATTCGCGCCGGATGCCCAGATAGTCGGACAGCCCCTTGATCGGCACCCGACCGCGGCCGGTGTTGTCGATGTCGTGCGGGTCGTAGCGGTAGCGTTTGAGTTCGCGCACGATCTCAGCTTCCGGGAGAGCAATTGCCCCTGTCATTGCATCGGCACCCCAATTTTCACGGTCTTCAGGTAGTTGATCGCCATGTCCTCGAGCTGCTTCTGCGTCTTGTTCATTTGCCGCTCGCCATCCCGCATCGCTTTCGCAAGCGTAAGGCCCTGCATCATCAGCTTGGGCTGAACCCAGCGCTTCCATGCCTCATGCGCGAGCGCGGCGCCGATCACGCGATCGTCGTGCCCCCTGCCCTGCGCGTGGATCTGGCCCTCCTCGGTGACGATCGACTTCATTTCCTCGAGGCAGTAGAGGGATCGTATCTTGATCAGCTGTAGGTCAAACGAGTCCTTGAAGCGGTTCATCAAGGGCGCCTTGGTCGAGGCGTTGGTCTGCCAGTGAAAGAAGCCCTGCCCCGACGACATCGAGTCCGGCCGACGATAGATGAAATATCTGATCTGCTGCAGGCACGAGCGCACGCTCGCGCCGCCCTGGTGCTCCTCGCCGTCCGGCACGGTCAGCATCTGCTGCGCCTTCATGCGCAACTCGTCGAGCTCGCCCAGCACTGCCTTGCCCGGACCGTTCGTCTCGAGGTTCACCATCACGTTGCGATAGAGGCCGGAAAGATGCGCCAGCACCCAGGCGCAGTGGTAGGTCGACGCGATCGACGAACAGAACTCGGCCACCTGATACTGGCAATCCGCAAAGCAGCGGAACACGCTGATCACGTTGCGGTCGGCCTCGTCGCTCGATCCATATGACGGGTCACAGCCGATCGTGTAATGACCCTCGGGATCAGGAAATTCCCACACCTTCAGGTCGGCGCGCTTCGCGTCCTTGAGCGCCACGCACTCGGTCTCGTTCCACTGGCGCGTCAGGATGTAACGGAACGGCCGGAACGCCGAACCGCGAGCAATCCGCATCGCGTCGGTCAGGCTCTCGTTGGTGAAGAATTTCGAGCCCGTCGCCACGAATGCGTCTTCCGGCATCCATGGGAACATCTCGTCCATCTTCATTTGGTCGCCGTCGCACTCCTCATCGAGCTTCCAGCGATACCAGGCTATCTGCTCGGGGGTGATCGTGAAGCCGTAGGTTTCCTTCACCATCCGCGCGCGTTTGCGTTCGAGCGGCGTCAGCGTCGTGTCGCGTCCGTCCGGCATGTAGATCGGGAAATACGGGTGCGTCTGCGCGTAGGCGTAGTGATCGTGGCGCCACCAGCCCACGAAAATAGCCCGCTGCGTCGGACTGTCGACCGCCTTCTCCCACATCTCCTGGAAGTGGTTGAAGCCGTTAGCCGTCGTCTCATAGACCTGCAGCCGGTGCGGGTAGTGCGTCGACAGCGTCGCCCGCAATTCCTTGAGGTCTTCCTCGTCGCCCCAGAACGCTACCTCGGTTGCGTGCAGGAAGTTGCTCGCGCCCGACCGGCCGAGCCCGGCCTTCGTCTTCTTCTTCACCCCGGCCACGAGATAGCGGAATAGCGAACTGTTCTTGAGGATCAGCATCGAGCGGTTGTGCTTCTCGTAGCCGATCCGAAACCCCTTCGGCAGGTTCGCGAACAGCACCTCGATGATGTTGCGGAACTGCTCGCGCGACTGCTCGTCGTGCGTCGCGAACGAACCCGCAAGCCCGCGGTGCTCCATCGCCCAGAAGATGTCCAGCACCACAAAGAACGTCGAAATCCCCAGCTGCCGCGCCTTCAGGATCACAAACGTCGTGCACCCCTCGGCCAGCCCTTTGCAGATCTCGTTGAGGATGTAGATCTGCGTCCCCAGCATCTCGAGCGGCATCAGCCCGAAGTCCTTGGTGAGGATCTTCACCTTCGAACAGAACTTCAGAAACCGCTCGCGCGGGAACGGTGCAACCCCCATCGCCGGAGCCGGCTCGATCATCTCCCCCTCAAGCGGAAGGTCCGGCGCGATCTCCTCCATCACACCACCCCCAGGAATCCGTACCCAGGCCGCGGCGCGTGACACTCCGGACAGAACCACCGCCCGCCGAGCGCCCACCTCTGGAAATGCCACCCGCGACGCACCGGCAGCCCAGCCCGAAACCGCGCCGATACCGCCCCGAAAACACGATCCAACAAAGTCGGGCAAAATCGCGCCGAACAGCGCGCACAGCGGACTTGTGTGCCAACCTCAAACACAGACCAAGCCCCTGACAGACATCATATTTTTTTCTGGGGTGGGGGCCGTGGGGGGCGCCTTTCTCACTGCCTTGAGGACCCATCGGCTGAGCGCGCCCGCGCGCGCCGTGGGGCCAATCGGGGACCATTGTGGAAAAACCGTATTAATGTCAGAGGGTTGCCTGTGTCTACTAACACCTTGGTTCATCGTGCGGCGGCGCAGCAAATACGCTTGCGCCTGGCTATCCGATCGCAAAGCCATTGAAATCATTGGGTTTCCGGTTAAGAGCCTGTTAACCGCCCATGAGCAGGAGATCCGATGGGGGCTTAGTCGGCCGGTCAGGGGCTGGTCCGCCCCGCTTCTGACACCCGCGTTGTTGGCCTGCTCGGTTGGCTGCCTTGTGCTTGTCGTCCGCTCTATGGCGGACTGGATTGAGCGGCCAGAGGTGCGCGGGGAACGGCTTGTGAGGGAGCCGCGCGCGAGGAGGCGGTGCTGATTGTGCGATGTCAATGCACTGATCCATGATGCTGTTATCATTGGCGTATCGACGATTTTCCGATCAGTGCATGTAACATTATAACATACCATTCATTCGTACACGAACGATCTATGCCTCGCTCTCGGTGATGAAGGCGTGCAGGTCGCGTGCGAGCTTAACGAGGTCGTCGCCGTGGCAGTTGAGGCTCGCGGCGGCCTGGATTGCCTTCTCGACTGCGTAGGTACGTGTCGCGCGATCGGCGGCCTTGACCTGCTGCTGCTGCACGGTGGTGATGCGTTGGTCTGCTGCCTCGAGGGCGGCCTGCTGTTCTACTTCGGTCAGCGCCATGTCTGTCCTCCTGTGATCATTCCGCGGCCTCACTCTGCGGCTGGCCGGTGAGATCAGCCTTGAGCTTGGCAAATCCGTCTAGGATGTAGGCGCGCTCCTCCGGGCTCGGCTCGCGCATCGCCTCATCGATCGGCACCGCAGCGATCAGATTCTCGAGGTGCAGCACCGTCGGCCTGAGTGTGGCGATCTCGGCCATCGCGATCTTGCGCAGCACGGCCGGCGCCGGCGGCCAGCGGTAGTCGTGCTCGTCACCAGCAGCTCCGCGATTCCAACAGCGCACAGCGCCTTGCAGCGCCCATGGCGGCACGTCGTCGAGCGCGTCGAGATACGTTTCACCGCGTGCTCGTCCGCTCTCTGCCGACGCATTCGCGATCGGGTAGGCGAGCAGCATCTTGCTGATGATGCCGAGCCGCTGCTTGCGCGTTTCCGCGGCGTCGTCGGAGGTCATCTCGAGCTGCATCCGGGCGAGCGCGCGCTGTGCGTCGGCGCGCTGCTCATCCGTCAATTTCAATCCTCCCGCGAGGTATGTCCGCATCGGCTGGCCCGGCCACTGCACTGTCCCCACAGAGATCTTGCGCAACCGAACTAAGCCCGGCGAAGAAATCATCTGCGCCAGATCGTCGAGGGCTTGGTGCTGCGTGAGTTCGTTGGCCATTCGAGGCTCCGGTCTGCTGGTAGGGCGACGTCACCCAGTTGCGCCATGCGGCCTCGAGGCCGACGAAGCCGCGATGTCTCCTGCCTTTCGCGATGCCGTGATCGCGAAAGCGCTGCCATTCGGTTTGAATTCTTGTGAGTTCCCAGCGGTGCTCGATTGCGGCGAAGTTCATCGCCTTCTCGGTCGGCCGATCGGGTGTCTCGATAGATACTTTAACTTTCTTCTCTTTCTTACTTTCTTCTATATTGTGCGCGTCACATGTGACGCTTTGTGACGCTTTGTGACGCTCGGTGACGATTGGGTTTTGCGTCACTTGGCCGTCACTTTGTGACGCTTTGTGACGCCCGCGCCAGCGCGCCGTTCGGATCGCGCCGGGTGATTTTCGGTATGCGGCTGTGGCGGCACCGGCGGCGACTGCGGCCGCGATGATCTCGCTCGCCTCGGCGATCGAGAGGCCGACCTCGACCAAGCGCTCGACGAGATCTCCGACGTTGCTCATGCGATTCCCCGAATGTGGACGCGGCAGCCTTGCGGCGCGTCGCCCCATTCGACCGTCAGCTTTCGCAGGCGCGGTTGGTCGTCGCCCTCGATCGCGTCGATGCGGTGCAGGTAGTCGATCAAGCTCTTGATGCCGTTGTCGAGGTCGATGCCCGTGTGGGCTTCGGACATGACGATCAGCAGCTCGTAGGGGCCGTAAATCTTGCGCGGCTGGCCGCGGCGTTGCAGCAGCACGAATCCATTCGCGCCACGCTTCCACTTGTCGACCAGCTTCTGTGATTTCCAATCGACTCGCCGCGTGCGGTTGACGCTCGGCGGCGCTGGTAGGTCGAACACGATGACCGGCGGCACCGCGAAAGGCGGGTCCGTCATCGACACCGAAGATGCTGCCAGCTTCAAGCGTGCGTGCTTTCGCTCCGATACGCGATGGCGTGATGAGCGGCGCAATACGAGACGCCGTCGGCGATGATCTCTCCGCAGAACAGGAAATGCGCTTCCCCGTAAGGGAAACGGCACTGGTTGGCGCACATGTGCTCAAGGTCGACGCTGCCTTGCGCCGGCGCGTCCGGAGCCGGGACGCACTCGAATTGCGTCGCCGCACGTTTGCGTGAACGCGGTTGCCAGCCGCGCTTGTTGCCGGTGCGATTGGAGAGGCCGAGCCGCGCGAGCTTGCCGGACACGACGCCGCGCGAGTTGAGGCCGAGCTCGCCGCAGATTTCAGCCTGCGACCATCCGGCGGACCAAAGCTCTTTCAGCCGCTCGACGCGCTCCGGCGTCCATGTGTCCCATTCGTGCGCCGGGCGCTGTCCCTGCGTGCGGGGCGGTAGATCAACGGTGTCGGTCATGGGTCCCCAGCCCTTCCCTCAGTTCAATCATTTCCGCACAGGCCGCCGCGAGCGGATGATGATCCGCTGCATCTCGACGTAGACGATCGGGTCGGCGTCGGACTCGTGCGCGAGCCATCGTCGCGCGGTGCGCACATCGCATCCCGCAATCGCGGCGATTTCGGCGTCGGTGTTGACCGGCCAGATGACTTTGCAGACCGGCCCGAAGAGCGGGCGGACAATTTCGTCCTCCCCAGGGCGGAAGCGTCCGCCGATTTCGTTGGCGACAAACTCGGAATTCCCGAATGGTGCACGCATGAACAGTCCCCCTGATCACTCACGCGACGCGACAACACGCTCGCGTACAAACTCGCGATGAACATGCGCCCGCTCATGCGGAACCCCGTTGCAACCGAAGGTCGATTACAGGTAGGGTGCAAGGATGAGGATATTCGTGGGCACGACGCTGCTGATCGCTGTGCTGGTCGGGGCGGCGGTGTTCTTCACCCGCAACACGCCGCCCGCGATTGTCGACGTGGCTCCCATCCGGCGCTAACCCTGTTAATTGCGGGGACAACCGACCATTCACGCTTGATTGATGCTTACCGCAGTAGGGTGCAGGACCTTGAGTCGTTTCTCGGTCCCTTGTGGCAACCCAACCCAACCTATGGGATTTTCCCGATTGTTCCGACCTCAAGTTGCGCGGAACCAACATACAACGTGAGTTATTTTGCCTATTGGATAGGCGCAGACGAGGCCCGTAAGCTACCGGCGGGGCGAGGAAAACAGCCGGGGCAATCAAATGGGCAAGGTTCTGCCGTTCCGCCGTCATGCGCGCGCCTCAGCGGCGAGCTCGGCCAACGTCTCGAGCCGAATATCCACACCCTTAGCGGCGGCGATCCGGATCAGCGCAGACCAATGCGGAGCCGGAATGCCGTTCGGCCGCGTGCGCCATCCGCTGACCGTCGAGAGCGACAGTGAGAGCGCGTCCGCAACTTCGCCGGTGCCGCCGAGGGCGTCGATGATCGAGCCTGGGGTCATAGCGCCGCTTAATATTCGCACCGTGCGAATAAGTCAAGCTGTCGCAAATCGCGAAACGACTTTCCCGGTCGACCGTGGTGCAATCTGGCCCATGGTGGATTCCCCGAAAGTGATCGGGCCGCGGCTCAAGGAGCTGCGCATCGCGCTCGGCTTCAAGCGGCAACTCCACTTTGCGCGCGAAATCGGCATCGAGCCGCAAACCTACAATCCTTGGGAAAAAGGCAAGCGCCCCCTCACCTTTGAGGGCGCCTGCCTGATCCGCAAGAAGTTCCGCGTGCCGCTCGACTACCTGTTTTTTGGCGATGTCGGCGAGCTTCCAGTGCGGTTGCACCGCAAGCTCGAGAAGGCCGCATGACGCGCTTGGCCGCAGCGGCGATCGTTGCGGCGGCGCTGGCCGGGTGCGCGCTGTCCCCTGAAGACCGTGCTGCCCTGCGCGAGATGTCGGCCCAGGTCGGCGGCGCGGTCGCCGCCTCCCAGCCCGATCGCCCGCCCGAGATCAATTGCACCACCACGACGAACGGACCAATCGCGCGCACGAATTGCCGCTGAATAAAATTCGCACCGCGCGAATTTAGTTGTTGACTTATTCGCAAGGTGCGAATTATATGGCCCCAGCACACAGGGGCCGCACATGCCTTACCACGATCTCCTCAACGCCGACGGCTCGGTCAACGCCGCCGAATACGACAAAATCCTCGAAAACCGCGTCACCCATGAGGTGAACCTGCGCCGCTGCAACGAGGCGCGCATCCACGCGCCGCACCATGTTCCGCTCGGCTGCGTCGCGGTGTTCTACGCGATGATGGTCGACCAGATGCGGCTCCCGGAACTGCCGGCCGCCGAGATCGATCGCATCCGCCGCCAGCAGACCGTGGCGCTCAATGACTGGGTCGGCGCCATGTCGGTCGCTGCCGCGAAGCAGCGGCGCGCCATGCTGCGGGTGGAGCGCAAGGCGTCATGAACACTCGCACCGAGGCCGAGATGATCTACTTCGAAGCGCACAACATGCGCAAGGAAGACGCGATCAGCCTGATCGAGGCTCGGCTCAAGCATCTGTTCGTCAACGGCCAGAAGTCAGGGATCGAGGAAGCCGCGCAGAGCATTCGTGCGGTCGGCGAACGGCAGGTGGCGTGATGAGTGATCTTCTGCAACGCCTTTCGGCGCCATTCGATCCTGACCGCGTGTCATGGCGCGTCGGGCCGACCAACGGCAACAAGACGAAGGGAATGGCCCTCGCCTACATCGACGCCCGCGACGTGATGGCGCGGCTTGATGAAGCCTGCGGCGTTGGCGGCTGGCAATGCTCCTATCCCCACGCCAACGGAAAGACTGTCTGCAGCATCGGGATCAAGATCGGCGACGAATGGATCTGGAAAGCCGATGGCGCTGGCGATACCGACATGGAAGCCGAGAAAGGCGCGCTCAGCGACGCATTCAAGCGCGCTGCCGTCCGTTGGTCTATCGGCCGCTATTTGTACGACATGCCATCACCCTGGGTCGAGATCGAGCAGCACGGCAAGTCGTATTCCATCAAGGACGGCGAATTAGTGAAGCTCGCGCGGCTCCTCAGTCACGCGGCGCCGGTCGAGATCAAGCGGCCGAATCCCCACGTCACCAAGCCGGCTGACATTGTCCCGGATGTCGAATACGACGACAACGGCCAGCCGGTTGACAATATCCCCTCAGGCGACCCGAGCATTGAACGGTTGCCGAAAGCAAAAGCTCGCGAGGATTTCGCGTCGGCACAGAACGAACTCCGGTCAACCGTCACCATCAAGCAGCTCGAGGACTGGGGCGCGCGCAACGCGAACCGCGTCGAAACCTTCCCGGCTGATTGGGCTGCAATCCTGCGCGGCATCTACATCGAGCATCGCGACAGCCTGCGCAACGGGAAGGCAGCATGAGCCGCGCGACTGTCATCATCAACGGCAATGCCGCTCGATTGCGAGTCGCCAAGTGGGCATCAAGTGCTCCCTATGGCACGCGCGTCGAGTTTCGGCAGACGAAGCGTTCAATCCCTCAAAACGATCGCATGTGGGCCATGCTGACGGATGTTGCCGCACAGAAAGAGCACTGCGGCCGCAAGTATTCACCCGAGATTTGGAAGACCTTGTTCCTCCACGCCTGCGGCCGGGAAATGCAATTCGTTCCGACGCTCGACGGGACTTCGTTCATGCCGCTCGGCTATCGGTCGTCCGAGCTCTCCAAGCAGGAGATGAGTGCGCTGATTGATTTTATCGGGTGCTGGGGCGCACAAAACGGCGTCGTCTTCCACGATCAGGAAGCGGAACGCGCGGCATGAGACGCGATTTCCCCGCCAAGGTCAAAGCTGCAGCGGCGCTCCGCGCTGGCGGCCACTGTGAAGCTTGCACTCGCAAACTCATGACCGGCGACTATCACTATGACCACGATACGCCGGATGCAATGGGCGGTGAGCCGACGCTTGAGAACTGCAAGGTGCTCTGCCGCTCATGTCATTCGGTCAAGACGCTCCGCCAGGATGTTCCGCGGATCGCGAAAGCCAAAAGGCGCGAGCGCAATCGGTTGGGGATTAAGAAGCCGCGCACGATAACCCGGTGGCGCCGTTTTAATGGCGACGCGGTTTATGCCGAGCGTAATCGTTAGTTGCCGATTAACAGTAATCCCGCGCCTCGGGGATCAGGGGCAGGAGAACTGGAAATGACGAACCACCCGAACCGGAGCAAGAGCAACGGCAAGGAACGCGCCGTTGTCGTGACCACGGCGCACAGCGGCGTATTCTTCGGCTACGCCGCCGACACCGAAGGCGAGAGCATCAAGCTCCGCGCTGCACGGAACTGCATCTACTGGCCGGTCGAGAACAAGGGCTTCATGGGTCTCGCCGCCATGGGGCCGGTAAAGGGCGCCCGCGTCGGCCCGGCGGCCGACATCTCGCTGCGCCACATCACCAGCGTGATCGAATGCTCGCCCGACGCCGTGACGGCATGGGAGGCGGCGCCGTGGAGCCGGTGATACTTAGAGGCGAGCCAGCGAAGCTGGCGAGCCAATACGGCTACGGCTCCGGCTACGGCTCCGGCTACGGCTCCGGCTACGGCTCCGGCTCCGGCTCCGGCTCCGGCTACGGCTCCGGCTCCGGCTCCGGCTCCGGCTACGGCTCCGGCTCCGGCTACGGCGACGGCGACGGCGACGGCTCCGGCTCCGGCTACGGCTACGGCTACGGCTACGGCTACGGCGACGGCGACGGCTACGGCTACGGCTACGGCTACGGCGACGGCGACGGCTACGGCGACGGCTACGGCGACGGCTACGGCGACGGCTACGGCGACGGCTACGGCGACGGCTACGG
>DASRGN010000033.1:0-79510 GCA_035651015.1 Pseudolabrys sp.
GAAGGTCGGCAATGAGGGCGTGATCACGGTCGAGGAAGCCAAGTCGCTGGAAACCGAACTCGATGTCGTCGAAGGCATGCAGTTCGACCGCGGCTACATCTCGCCCTACTTCGTCACCAACGCCGACAAGATGCGCGTTGAGATGGACGACCCCTACATCCTCATCAACGAGAAGAAGCTCTCCTCGCTGAACGAACTGCTCCCGCTGCTCGAAGCCGTGGTGCAGACCGGCAAGCCGCTGCTCATCGTCGCCGAAGACGTCGAGGGCGAGGCGCTTGCCACCCTGGTCGTCAACCGCCTGCGCGGTGGTCTGAAGGTTGCCGCCGTCAAGGCGCCAGGCTTCGGCGATCGCCGCAAGGCCATGCTGCAGGACATCGCGGTCCTGACCGGTGGCCAGGCGATCTCGGAAGATCTCGGCATCAAGCTCGAGAACGTCACGCTCAACATGCTCGGCCGCGCCAAGAAGGTGATGATCGACAAGGAGAACACCACGATCGTCAACGGCAGCGGCAAGAAGGCCGACATCGAAGCGCGCGTCGCCCAGATCAAGGCGCAGATCGAGGAGACCACCTCGGACTACGACCGTGAGAAGCTGCAGGAGCGTCTGGCCAAGCTCGCCGGCGGCGTCGCGGTGATCCGCGTCGGCGGCGCGACCGAGGTCGAGGTGAAGGAGCGCAAGGATCGCGTGGATGACGCGATGCATGCGACCCGCGCCGCGGTCGAGGAAGGCATCCTGCCGGGCGGCGGTGTCGCCCTGCTCCGCGCCACCGAGACGCTGAAGAAGGTGCGCACGCAGAACGAGGACCAGAAGCACGGCGTCGAGATCGTGCGCAAGGCCCTCTCCTATCCGGCGCGCCAGATCGCGATCAATGCGGGCGAGGACGGCTCCGTCATCGTCGGCAAGATCCTGGAGAAGGACCAGTACGGCTTCGGCTTCGACGCGCAGAACGGCGAGTACGCCGATCTGGTGAAGAAGGGCATCATCGACCCGACCAAGGTCGTGCGTGCCGCTCTGCAGAACGCGTCGTCGGTCGCCGGCCTCCTCATCACCACCGAGGCGATGGTCGCCGAGCTTCCGAAGAAGAAGGAAGCCGGTCCGGCAATGCCTCCGGGCGGCGGCATGGACTTCTAAGTCCAGCGATCCGAGACAAGACTGCGAAGGCCCGGGAGCGATCCCGGGCCTTTTGCTTTGACGGCCGCGTAGCAGCCGCGTCGCGACAAAGGTGAGGCAACGCTGCTGTCTCAATCGCGCAGACGCGCGCACGGCGCGGGTACTCCGCGACCTGTGTCGGGGATCACATTTCTGTCATTCGCATTTACGCGCGCGCTATTTCCCGGAACGCCTTACCGCATGTCCGTCGCATGCGCGGACGCGCAGCGCATCGCGCTACCGTTTTCGCTGCTGCCGCGCGCGGTCGGGGTGCTCTGCAACTTCCGCTCGTTCATTCTGCTGCCATCGAAGCAGTGGAACAATTCAGCCGATCGACAATTCCGGTCTCGCTCACACTCACGCAAGGAAGCCGACAGATGAAAACCTTTGCAGCAGCCCTCTTGATTTCCGCGCTCTCGCTCGGCTCGGCCATGGCGCAAGCAACGTGCGATAGCCAGGCCATCGGCAAGGACGGCAAGCCGCTCGCCGGCGCCGCCAAGACCGCATTCCTGAAGAAGTGCAAGGCCGATGCCTGCACGCCGAAGGCCGTCGGCAAGGACGGCAAGCCGCTCGCCGGTGCGGCGAAAGCAAGCTTCATGAAGAAATGCGAGCAGGACGCCTGACGGCGCGTTTCTTCGGATTGTGTCGATCAACTGATTGCGTGAACGGCGCGGCGCCGCAGGCGTCGCGTCGGCACGCATTATTCGAGGGAGACTTGTCATGCGGATGTTCCTGATCGCCGGATCGATTCTCGGCGTTGCCGCGCTCTGCGCGCCCGCGCTCGCGCAGCAAAAGACCGCGAAGGCCTGCCAAGAGGAATGGCGCGCCAACAAGGCGGATAATCAGGCCAAGGGCATTACGGAGAAAGCTTATGTCGCGCAGTGCCGCGGCGGCACTGCGGCGGCCACACCGGCCACACCGGCCGCAACGCCGGCCGCGAGCACCACAGCCGCGACCCCGAATACGCCGGCGACCGGCGGAGAAAAGACCGCGAAAGCCTGCCGCGACGAGTGGCGCGCCAACAAAGCCGACAACCAGGCCAAGGGCATCACCGAGAAGGCCTATGTCGAGCAATGCCGCGGCGGCAGCTCCACGGCAGCGCCAGCGGCGGCACCCGCCCCGGCTCCGGCCACGAAGACCACCACGGCGCCGAGCGCCGCACCGGCACCTGCGCCATCAACGACGACGGCGGCCAAGCCCGCAGCGCGTACCGCGACGACCGGCTCGGCGCCGAGCGGCGCCAATCAGTTCGCCGCGGAATCGCAAGCCAAGGCGCGCTGTCCGTCCGACACGGTGGTCTGGGTCAATCTCAACTCCGACATCTATCACTTCGCCGGACACAAAGATTACGGCACCACCAAATCAGGCGCCTACATGTGCGAGAAGGACGCCACCACTTCCGGCATGCGCGCGGCCAAAAATGAAAAGCATCCCTGAACGGTCGCGGTGCGCGTTCGGGGGCGAGTGCGGCCGAGTTGAAGTCCCTGCACCATTTGCAGCAGGCGCGTTCAGGGACTTCAACTCGTCAGCCGCACTAGCCAACATTATAATTCTAGTGCCGCTTCCGATTTGAAATTCCTAAGCGCGTTTGCGGCAACCGGCGTAGGAATTTCAAATCGGCGGCACTAGCGAAAACTTCCCTCACCAAGGAGGTGACTCATGTCACTGCTTAATCAACTCGGCTCGGCTCTAGAGAGCGCCGCCGGACAGGCGGCCGCGCAGGCATTGCCCGGCATGCTGTCGGCGGTGCTTACGCAAACCAAGCTCGGCAGCCTGCAGGGCCTGATCGCGCAACTGCAGGCCGGCGGCCTGCAACAGCAGGTGCAATCCTGGCTCGGCAACGGCAGCAATCTGCCGGTCACCGCCGAGCAGCTGCGCGCGGCGCTCGGCGACAGTCATGTGCAGCAGCTGGCGCAGCAGTTCGGGGTCCCGGTCAACCAGGTGCTCGATCTGTTGGCCAAGGAGCTACCCGGCACAGTCGACGCGGCGAGCCCGAATGGCACGTTGCAGGCGTCGTAACCGACCGCTGCGCAGGCGCGTAACGGCAAAGGCCCGGATGTTTATCCGGGCCTTTTGCTTGGCGCAGCCGCGATCAGCCGCCCCAGAAAACGAAACGACCACTCACGAAAAGGCGCGCGTTCATCCGGCGTCGCCTGATCGTAGTGGCCGCTTTAGTGGCGCATGTCCTTATCGGAAAACCGGTATCCACTTTTCCGGGACATGCGCTACGGCGATGGCACTCATGCACTTCCATCGCTACATGGTGCAATATAGGTGCGTCGTGTGACGCGGGGATGACAGATCGTGGGCAGACAAGTTAACGGAAAGATCTACGCCGGGATTGGCGGCTGGACCTACGAGCCCTGGCGCGGGGAGTTTTATCCCAAGGGCCTGCCGCATGCGCAGGAGCTTAAATATGCCGGCGAGCACCTGACCTCGATCGAGATCAACGGCACCTTCTATCGCACGCAGACGCCGGCGACGTTTCGCAAGTGGGCGTCCGAGGTGCCGGACGGCTTCGTGTTCGCAGTGAAAGGGCCGCGCTATGCGGTGAACCGCCGCGTGCTCGCGGAAGCCGGCGATTCCATCAACCGGTTCATGAATTCCGGTGTCACCGAGCTCGGTGACCGGCTGGGGCCGCTGCTGTGGCAGTTCTCGCCGTACAAGAAATTCGACGAAGCGGATTTCGGCGCTTTCCTCGAGCTCCTCCCGAAGACATTCGACGGCCGACGCGTGCGCCATGTGGTCGAGGTGCGTCACGACAGCTTCTGCACGGGAGCCTTCATCGCGCTGCTACGCAAATTCGAGCAGCCGGTGGTGTTCGCAGAGCATGACACCTATCCAGCGATCGCCGACGTCACCGGCGATTTCGTCTATGCGCGGCTACAGAAAGGCGAGGAGAAGCTCAAGGCCGGCTATCCGCCGAAGGCGCTCGACCAATGGGCGGCGCGCGCCAAAGCTTGGGCTGCCGGCAAAGAGCCGGACGACCTCCCGCGCGTCGACAAGGCCAAGCCAAAGGCCGAGCCGCGCGACGTGTTTCTCTATTTCATCCACGAAGCAAAGATCCGTGCGCCCGCCGCGGCCATGGCGCTGATCGAGCGGCTGTGAAGGCAGGTTTATGGCAAAGAAACCGAAGACGCTCCCGCCGCTCTTCACCATCGGCTACGAACAGGCGAAGCCCGCCGCGGTGATCGGCGAGCTGACGCAGGCCGGCGTCGAGCTTCTCGTCGACACGCGCGCGGTGGCGGCCTCACGCCGCCCCGGCTTCTCCAAGCGGGCGCTGGCGGCGGGCCTCGATGAAGCCGGCATCGCCTACATTCATCTGCAGAAGCTCGGCACGCCCGCCGAAGGCCGGCAAGCGGCGCGCGCCGGCGACGTCGAGACGCTGTGGCGTGTCTACGACAAGCATATGCGCACGCCGGAGGCGCAGGCGGCGCTCGACGAGCTTGTCGGCATCGTGCGCGAAGGCCGCCGCGTGTGCCTGCTGTGCTACGAGCGCGACCCGGCGCACTGCCATCGGACGCGCATCGCTGCGATGGTACGCAAGCGCACGCGCAGCAAGGTCGAGGATCTGTTCGCGCCGCTGTTTTAGCTCAGGCCAACGCCCGTGTGGTGTCGTCGAACAGCTCGTCCACTGAAAACGCGCGCGGGATGAGCTTCTGCCGCACGCTATAGTCGATGATGATCTCCAACGAACGACGATTGGCGTCGACCCCGAAGCGCCAGGGATCGAGCAGGCCCCCTTGCGGCGGCGGCACGACGCGGCGACTCGCCAGCAGCATGCGGTAAACCTCTTTGACGACATCCTGATGCTGCTCCGCGATCGACTGGCGCACCACCATCATGTGGTTCACCGGCACGCCGCCATGGGTCTGCGCCCAGTGCTTCGCCACCGCATCGGCGTCGGGAATGAGCGGCTTGAGCCGCGGATCGGGCAATGTGTCGCCGACGATCGCCGCGTCGAGCTTCCCGTCGAGCAGCATCTGCACGATGGTATCGCCGGCAGTGGCGCGGGTGACGAAGTCCGGATCCTTGTATTCGGCGAGATGCGGATCCTCGAAGGTGACCCAGCGGATACTCAACGGGTCGACGCCATAGTCATCGGCGAGAAAGCCGCGCACCCAGGCGCCCGTCGTTTGCGTGTAGGCGCGCACACCGACCTTCTTGCCAGCTAGCTGCGCGGCCGTCAGGTGACCGCGCTCCGGATTATAGGCGATGGTGTGATGCTGCCCGCGGCCGAGCACCGTCGCCGGCATCAGAACGTACGGCTTATTGTAAGTCTTGGCCTGGAGATAGGTGACGATGGCAAGCTCGGCGACATCGAACTTGGCTTCGCGCACCAGCGGCTTGAACGCCGTGTTGGAGACCTTCACATCGGCGAAGTCGAGATCGACGAGGTCGGACTTCACCTCGCCCTTCTTCAGCGCCATCGCATTCGGATAGTTGCCGAGCAGCACCGAGAGCTTGATCTTCACGGCCACGGTCATTCCCTCAATCGTTGAGCGCCGGATAAAGCATCTGCGCGGTTTTGGCAAAGATCCACGCCTGGTCGTCGTGCGACAAGAAGGCGAGCGAAGCTCGCGCCACCGACAAGAGATCGGGTAGCGTCCCTTCGCTCGAGGGATAGTTCGATCCCCAGGCCAAGCGCGATGCACCGAACGCGCCAACGAGCTGCGGAAAGAAGGTCTCCGGCGTCGCCTTACCGCGGCGCGCTTCCGCGAAGACGCGCGGCGTCAGCTTGAGATAGATGTTCGGATGCTGCGCGAGATCGAACAGGCTCGCGGCGCCCGCGTATGGTGGTCCATCGTCCAGCGTCGGCCGGGCGCAATGATCGAGCAGGATCCGCACCTGCGGAAAGCGCCGCGCCATGCTCACGGCCTGCGGCAGCGCCTTGGCCGACATCTGCAAGCACACCGAAAGGCCGAGTTCGGCGGCGCAGGTCCAGGCCGAATAGGACTTCGGATCGTCGAGCCAGTTGGCCTGTTCGGCCATGGTCGAGCCGAAGGTGAAGAGCCGCAGGCCCGTGAGCCGCCTGCCGTGCCAGAAACGCATGCGCTCCGGCGCATCGGGCGCAAGCACATCGACCGAGAACACGCCGGTGAATCGTGCCGGATGCGCGGCCACGGCGTCGGCGACGTAGGAGTTGTCGTGGCCATAGCAGGTCGAGGCCTGCACGATCGCCGCCTTGCCGACGCCGGCCGCGTCCATGGCGCTGATCAGCTGCTCGACCGTCACCGGGCGCGTGCGCGACCAGTCGGATTGATGACCGCCGAGCGGCGCCAGGGGATAGCGGGCGGTGTCAGCGGCAATAATGTGCGGATGGATATCGATCGTCAGGGGCATCGAAGACCGTGGGGGGAAGGTGCCGGCTCGCCGCCTTGCCTAAAGCAGCGCGCCGCGCCGGTAAAGGACACTCCGGACGAGCAGTGATGCGCGTAGCGCATTCCCTCGCTAGCGGAGAATGTGGCATAGCCACGGCCCATGAAGCGCCTGACTTTCCTCCTCGCCCTCACGCTGACTTTCGCCTCACCTTCGGCGAGAGCCGACGATTACCCGTCGCGCCCGGTGCGCATCGTGGTGCCTTACGGGCCGGGCGGCATCGCTGATGTCACCATGCGCATGGTGGCGCAGAATCTCAGCCAGCGCTTCGGGCACCAGTTCTTCATCGAGAACCGGCCGGGCGCCGGCGGCATCATCGGCATGAAGGCGGTCGAGGACGCGCCGGCCGACGGCTATACGCTCGCGATGATCGGCGGCGGGCTCACCATCGCCAAGGCGCTGTTTCGCCGCTTGCCCTACGACCTCGAGACCGACTTCACGCCGATTACCACCACAGCGTCCTACGGCCTGGTGCTCGCAACCAAAGCGGCCTCGCCCTATAAGTCCGTGCAGGACGTCATCGCCGCCGCCAAGGCGCATCCGGGAACGCTCAACTTCGGCACCATCAATGCCGGCAGCGCGCAGAATCTCTCGGCCGAGCTATTCCGCGTCACCGCCGGCATCGATGTCACCATCATCCCGTACAAGACGACACCGGACCTGGCGAACGCCGTGCTGCGCGGCGACGTGGACGTCGGCTTTGAGTATTTCGTCGGCTTCCAATCTTCGATCGGCGCCGGGCAGATGACGGTGCTCGCCACCACCGGCGGCACGCGCGCCATCAATCTCCCTGACGTGCCGACGGTGCGCGAAAGCGGATTGTCCGACTACGAAGTGACGAGCTGGAACGGACTTGCCGTGCGCAAGGGCACGCCCGATGCGATCATCACAGCGCTGAATCACGCGGTCGAAGATGCGCTCGCGTCCAAGGACGTGCAGACCTTTTCGCACAATGCCGGCATGGATGCGCACGGCATGGCGCCCGCCGATCTGCAGGCGCGCATCAAGAGCGACGTCGGCAAATGGGCGCAGCTGATCGACAAGGCCGGGATCAAGAGACGGTAGTTAGCGTGACGGCGCGTTCGCCGGCGGCGCCGTGGCCTCCGCGGGTTGCCGCATCACCGTCTCGAAGCGGTCTGCCTTAATCTCGAAGGTTCCGATCATCGTCGGAATCATGACCCGCACCGGTGCAATCACGCCAGTGTCGCCGATTGGCGCAAACCACAGCTCCATGTCCTTCCGCCCGGCGATGTATTTGACCACCATGCTGTTGCTGCGATAGCCGGCGATCGGATGCAACGCGACCGCGCACACCAGCACCGGTCCGGCATAGCCGTGCTCGATCTTCATCGGCTCAGTGCGCTTGTAAGTCAGCACCAGATCGTAGCGGACCTCGCCGTCGAAGATCGGCAGCACACGCTCGCAGCTAGCCGGCTGCAGCGCCTCCTCCGCCGAAGCGGCAGGAATGAGCACCGCCGACAGGGGATCGGTCGTGAAGCGCCGATCGGCCTCGCTCACCGGCGCCCGATCGGCTTTGTGCTTCGGCGGCGCCACGCGTGTGAGGTCTTTTACGGTATCATGATCGAAGGTCATGCGCAGCTGCACGGTGCCGTCGTCGTCGGTGATATTGGAGACATACGTGCTGGGCTCGAGCCGCTGCGGGGTCAGGCGGCCCTGCGTGGCGATTGAGCCGTCACCGCGCAAGAACACGCTAAGGACGCCGCTGGCCCGGCCGTTGGCCGAGGCCGCATAGAAACTCTCGCCGACGTCGACGATCCAGACGATGCGGCCGATGGAAACGCCGGTCATCGAGATCGTGTAGTGCGCGTTGAGGCGGCTCTCGGCGCGGGCTGAACCGTCCGGAAAAACTCCAAAAGCAGCAAGCCCGCCCAGCAGCGCGGAAAAGACGCGACGCCGGATCGGGACCGTCATGCGCATGGCAATGCTTCGACCCCCACAGCCAAAACGGCCGCAAGACTCACTAAATATAAGGCACCTGAAACACCCGCGCAGGGGGCAATCGCCGCCTTTTTGCAGCAGCCGGGCGGCATGACGGCCCGGGCCGCCAGGTCTGGCTGCTATCGCTCAGGCCGCGTTCACACGCCCGCGCTGTTCATCGTAGATCGCAGCGAATGCGGCAACGGCGGCTTTGACGTCGTCGGCGCCAATGTGGCGATGCGTGACGAGCCGCAGCACGCCCGGACGCGCCCCAGAAGCGAGAACGCCGCGGCTGTTGAGCGCCTTGATCCAGTGTTCGTTGGCGCCATCACCGGCCGGCAAGCTCACCATGATGATATTAGTCTCGACTGCGGCCGGGTCGACGAAGGACGGATCGATGCGATGCAGGCCATCCGCGAGCGCACGCGCATGGGCGTGGTCGTCCTTGAGCCGCGCCACCATTTCTTCGAGCGCGACGATGCCGCAGGCGGCGAGCAGCCCGGACTGGCGCATGTTGCCGCCGCAGATGCGGCGGAAGCCGCGCGCGCGCTCGATGAAATCGGCCGGTCCCGTGATCAGCGAGCCCACCGGCGCGCTCAGTCCCTTCGAGATGCAGAACGTGACGCTGTCGGCATGCGCGGCGATCTCGCGCGCATCGACGCCGAGCGCCACCGCCGCGTTGAAGATGCGGGCGCCATCGAGATGCACCGGCACGCCACAGTCCCGCGCGATCCGGTAGACCTCCGCCATATGCCGCAGCGGCAGCACCGCGCCGCCCGCGGCATTGTGCGTCGTTTCCATCGAGACCAGCGCCGTGCCGAGCGCGGTCGGCTTGAGCGCCGGCGGGCGGATCCATTGCTTCAGCGTCGGCAGATCCATGGCGCCGCGCTGTCCGGGGACGCTGCGCGGGAGGAGCCCCGCGACCATCGCCACGCCGCCGAGCTCGGTGCGGAAAACATGCGACGAGCCTTCCGCCAGAACCTCTCCGGAGCGGCCGGTATGCGCCAGCACGGACACGAGATTGCCCATGGTGCCGGAGGGAACGAACAGGCCGGCGGCCTTGCCCATGCGCTCCGCCGCCATCTCCTCCAGCCGCTTGACGGTCGGATCATCGCCGCGGCCGTCGTCGCCGAGCTCCGCGCGAACTAGATGCTCCATCATCGAGGGCGTCGGCTTGGTGATGGTGTCGCTGCGCAGATCGATGGGTGTCATATCTGTGTCGCCTTCTTAGCTGTGGCGTTGGCGCCTTCTCCAAGCCTTTTAATCGATGTCGTCGCCGAGGTCACCGACCTGACGCCCGCTCCAGATACTGCAGGTCGCAATATTTCTCAGCCTCGCTGAGCCGCTTGCCGCCCCGCGCATAGCGGCTGCGGAGCTCGAGCACGCAACCGAGCGCATCGCTGTCGATCGTCCCGGTGCGTGAGAAGCCGCGTTGCGGATGCAAAAGCTCGCCATAGCTCGCCTCCGCCACCTCTGGCGGCAATTGCGGGAGATTGCGGCGCAGGATGGTGAGGGCTTCGCCGCGATTTTGCGGGTCATAGAGCCAATCGATGGCGGCGCGATAGCCGCGAATGAAAGCGACGAGCTTGTCGGAATTCTCCCGCGCCCAGCTGCGGCGGGCCGCGCCGACATTGCCCTGGTAGGGGCCGATGACCTCGACCGCTCTCGCCTGCTCGCGAAAACCTGACTGCGTCGCGATCAGATTGTAGGGCGCCGAGAGAAGCGTCGCGTCGCAGCGCCCCTCACGCAGCGCAGTCCAGCGCTGGATCATCCCGCCCTGGCTCACCAGCGTATAGTCGCGCTCCTTCTCGAGCCCGTTACGGCGCAGGATCTCGTAGAGCACGAAGGCATAGCCGGTCGTCATCGCGTCGACGGAGACGACCTTGTCCTTGAGATCGGCGATGCGCGTGTAAGCCGCCGCGGTCACCAGGCTGAGAAAGCCGCTGTCGCTGCCCATGAAGGCGAAGAACCCGGGCTGCGGCCCGATCGGCGCCTGCCCCTGCCCCTCCACATAAGCGACGATGTTGTCGACCGCGGTCATGGCGATGTCGAACTTGGCTTGCGACAGCTCAGTCATCTGCGTGACCGAGTCAGGCGTCGCCAAGATCTCGACGGCAATGCCGTGCGCCGCGAACAGACCCTTGTCGCGCGCGACGTAGAGCCCCCAGTTGAAACCGCCGGGGAAGACGTTAACGCTGACGCGCGGCAGCTGGTTTGCGTGAGCGCTCACGCTTGTTTCGGGCCGATGCTGATGCGCAAGGTACCGAGACCGTCAATCGTGCACTCGATCTTGTCGCCGGGAACCACGGGACCAACGCCGGCAGGCGTGCCGGTGAGAATGATGTCGCCGGCCACCAATTCATATTGGCTTGACAGATTGGCGATGATCTCCGGCACGTTCCAGACCATTTGCGCGATGTCGCCCTTCTGTTTGACCTCGCCGTTCACCGACAGGCCGATCGCGCCTTTGCGAATGGCGCCAGTCTTGGCGAACGGATGGATCGCTCCGCACGGCGCCGAGTGATCGAACGACTTGCCCATTTCCCACGGCAACCCGCGCTTGCCGGCATCGCGCTGCAAATCGCGGCGGGTGAGATCGATGCCGATGGCATAGCCGAAGATGTGGCTCTCGGCCTGCGCGACGGCAATATTGCGTTCGCCGCGGCCGATGGCAGCGACGAGCTCGACTTCGTACTGCAGATCGTTCGTCGCCGGCGGATACGGAACGGTGGCGCCGTCCTGCACCAGCGCATCGGTCGGCTTTTGAAAGAAGAACGGCGGATCGCGCTCGTCCGCCTCCTTCATCTCGCGGATATGGTCGAGATAGTTGCGGCCGACGCAATAAATGCGGCGCACCGGAAACGGCGCGCCGCCGCCGACCACCGGCAGCAGCATCGGCGTCGGAGCGGCGATCGACGTCGCCTGCGTCACCACGGACGCTCCTTCGCGGAGGTGATGTGTTCGCGATCCGGCGACGTGAGGCAGATGCCGACGCAGCTGTAGGTCAGCTCCGGATGCGGATTGTAACCGCGGTGGAACCTGGCGATCGGCTCGGAATAGACATCACCGGCCTTGGCCTTCACCAGCGTGCCCTCCTGGAAATGTGCCTCGAATTGGCCCTGCGTGCAGACAAAGAAGGTCGCGCCGTTGTGGCAATGCCAGTTGGTGTAGCCGCCGGGCACGATCTCGGCGGTGAACACCAGGACCTTCGCCTGCGGGTCCTTGGGCAGCGAAGCATAGACGCTGTCGAGGAGCACGTTGCGCCTGTGCTGCTCGCCGGGCTTGAGATGGCCGTCGAGCGCGAGCTTGAGCTCCGTATAATCCGCGACTTGCATCCGGCGTTCTCCCTCAAGCGATGATCGTCACGTGCCGAAGCTGACGCTGTCGGCGCCACGCGTCGCCCAACCGGTCATGCGCTGCTCGATCGCGGCGCACACAACATACATCGCAATACCCATCACACCGGTGACCACCAGGCTGGCGAAGGCGAGCGGCATTTCGAAGCGCGACGAAGCGATCAGCATCAGGCTTCCGATGCCTGAATTGGCGGCGACTGTCTCGGCGACGATCGAGCCCACGAAGGCGACCGTCATCGCGATCTTCAGCGAGGCAAAGAAATACGGCATGGCCCGCGGCAGGCCCACTTTCATGATGACCTGCACTCTGCTGGCGCCGAGCGCGCGCAAGACATCGCGCAACTCCGGTTCGACCGTGGCGATGCCGGTCGCGACGTTGACCAGGATTGGAAAGAACGAAAGCAGGAAAGCAGTGATCACCGCCGGGACGGTACCGATACCGAACCAGATCACCAGGATGGGAATCACCGCAACCTTGGGGATCGAGTTGAAGCCGATCAACGCTGGATAAAAACCGTCATAGACCACGCGCGAGGAGCCGAGCGCAACGCCGCCCACACCGCCGATCACGATGGCAATGGCGAAGCCGACGAGCGTCGTCATCAAAGTCTGCCAGGCATTCTCGATGATCGGCATGTGCCATCGCCACAGCGCCCCGAAGATCGCCGAGGGCGCCGGCAATACGAATTCCGGAATGGCGAGCAGCCGCACGAACACTTCCCAAAGCACGAACATCGCGACAATGACGAACCAGGGCAGCGCCTTGCGCACCAGCTTACGCTCGAAAAAGCTTTTGCGCCGCGAAACCGGCGGCAGCTCGTAGCTTTCGGCAGCGGCCACGCGCTCCCCCTCAGGCTGCGGACTTGGCGCGTGCGGCACTGATGTGCTCCCGCAACTCATGGATCAGGGCGATGGTGTCCGCCTGGTACGTCGTGTCAAGCGCCCGTGGACGCGGCAGCGACACTTTGCGATCGAGGATGATACGCCCCGGGCGCGCGCTCATCACCAATACACGATCGGCGAGGAACGCAGCTTCGCGCAGGTCATGGGTGACGAGGATGACCGTCGGCCGCCGTGCCAACCACAAATCCTGCAGCGCCAGCCACAACTCTTCGCGGGTGAACATGTCGAGCGCACCGAACGGCTCGTCGAGCATCAGCAGCGACGGCTCATGAATGAGCGCGCGGCACAGCTGCGCGCGCTGCTGCATGCCGCCGGACAATTGCCACGGCTGCTTGGACTCATAGCCTTTCAGCCCGACGAGCGCGAGCAGATCGCGCGCCTTTGCCTCATAGGCCTCGCGCTCCTTGCGCAGCCTGCTGGCATGCGGCTCGACGATCTCCAGCGGCAGCATCACGTTCTGCAGAATGGTGCGCCACGGCAGGAGCGACGAGTTCTGGAACGCCATACCAACGATGCTCAGAGGCCCGGTCACCGGCTTGTCGGCGACGAGGACCTCGCCTGCGGTCGCAGGCCATAGGCCAGTGACGACTTTCATCAAGGTCGACTTGCCGCAGCCAGACGGCCCGACGACCGCGACAAACTCGCCGCGGCCGACGGAAAAGCTCGTGCGGTAGAGCGCGAGCGCGGTCGCCTCGTCGTTGTATTTCAGCGAAACCTGGTCAAGACGCACGAAGTCGGACACGGGGGGCTCCTGCGTGATCTGACCCTATCTGTCGATGCTACTTGTTCAAGATGCTCTTGCGCAGCATGGCATGCACGCCTTTGACATTGTTCACCGTCTGCGTGACGTGCAGGTCCGCGGCGAAGCTGCACATCGCATAGGCCTCATCCTTGTGGATGCCGGTCATGCTCACAATCCAGGCAATCATCTCCTTGAGCGCCTGGCGCGCTGCATCATCGAGATCGGTGTCGAGGCCGAAAGTGATGAAGTGGGTCGCCGTCTCCGCCCGCGGCATGGTCCAGCCGAGATCCTTGCGCACCGTGAACTCGAACGTGCCGGTGAGCGCTGTCTCGATCGCCGTGCCGTCGACCTCGCCGTCGCCTTGCGCCGCATGGCCGTCTCCGGTCGAGAACAAGGCGCCCTCGTTCCACACCGGCAGATAGATGGTGCTGCCGGCGGTGAGCTCCTTGCAGTCGAGATTGCCGCCGAACTCGCGCGGCTCCTTGCTGTTCTGCCGTCCGAACACCGCAGCCGGCGCGACCGCCAGCTGGCCGAAAAACGGCGCCAGCGGGATCCGGTAACCTGACGGCATCAAGGCGACGTTGTTGGCGAGGTCGAGCTTCACATGCGTCAGACGCATGTAGGGGAAGTCTTCCGGGATGGTGCCCATGTAGCCGCGGAAGATGTTCCACCCCCAATTCTGCCGCAGCTTGATATCGAGGATCTTGACCTCGAGCACGTCGCCGATCTTGGCACCGCGCACAAAGATCGGCCCGGTGAAGAGATGATTGCCGGAGCCCTTCTTCACCTTGGCATGCACCTCGGTGATGTCCGGCAGGACGTCGAATCCGGCATCCTTTGGCGGCATCCACTCCGGACTACAGGTGACGCATTCGATGGTCACCCGCTCGCCGGAGTCGATGGTCAGTGCCGGAGGAATGGCGGCGTCGAGATAGCCCCAATGCACCGTCTCCGGCATGGCCTTGAGCAGCTTCGTTGTAGCGGAGGTTTTTGCGTTGGCGTTCATGTCCACTCACTCGTAACCGACTGTCTCAGCTCCCCGGAATGATGCCGGGCTTCAGGTCGTAGCAGAATTTCGCGATCTCGCCGGCGCGGGTGAACCAGATGTCTTTCGCGTGCTTGTGCTCGACGCAGTGCTTGAGTGCTTGCCGCAGGGGCCGCAGCCGGAACGGCTGGCCGAGGATGAAGCCGTGCAAGGCCAGGGAGAACACGAGCGGCTGCTTCTCGGAGGCCTCCAGCAGCTCCTCGAACTGGTCGACGACCATGTCGGCGAACTCGCGGCCCGTGTGATCGCGCAACGCCAGCGAGCCGGCGTCATTGAGCTCCATCGGATACGGCACCGAGAGGATCGGTCCGGAGCGCGTGCGCATCCAGATCGGCTGATCGTCGACGGGCCAGTCGAGCAGATGCGTGAAGCCGCATTCCTTGAGCAGATCGGGCGTGACGCTCGTCTCCGCCGCACCCGCCCCCATCCATCCGGTCGGCCGCACGCCGACATGTTTGGCGATGACGTCGACGCACTCCTGGATGACGCGGCGCTCGTCGTCCTCCCACATGCCGCGCAAGAGCTCGGCATTGGTGCGGCCGTGACCGAGCACGTCGTCGCCGCGCTGTTTGATCTTCTCGACGATCTCCGGATATTCGTAACAAACGGTCGAATTGAGCAGGATCGATGCCGGCAGCTTGAGCTCGTCAAGCATCTCGAAGAAGCGCCAATTGCCGATGCGGTTGCCGTAGTCGCGCCAGGCGAAATTTCGCGAGGTCTGCGGGCTCGTGCGATTGTGCGGATCCATGCCGAGCCCGGCCTGGAACGCGAAATGCTCGATATTGAGGGCCAGATAGAAGGCGAGCCGCTTGCCGCCGGGCCAAGAGTAATGCTGGCGTTTGGTGATCGGCAGATAATCGTAACGCTTGTGACTGGGCAGCTTGAGCATTTGCGTTGTGCTTCCTTGGATGCGCCTATCCGCGTGGTGGCGGAACGCTATCGTAATTCAAGTGACTTGATCAACAGGACATCCGCTAGAATGTCGGCGGGGTGTTCACGAACAGGATGCGCGCTTCGCTGTCGCCGCGGTTGCGATAGCCGTGACCGATCTCCGAGCGGAAGCAAAAGGTATCGCCGGCCGAGAGCTGATAGGCTTTGTCGCCCACATAGAGCTCGATCTCGCCGGTGATCAGGTAACCTACCTCCTCGCCCTCATGCGAGATCAAGCCGAAGCTCGAGCCGCCTGGGGCGACCACATGGATGTTGCTCTGCAACAGATGTCCCTTGGCGTAAGGGATGATGCGCTCCATCAGGATGCCGTGCCCGCGCCGCACGGGATCCATTTCGATGAACGGGCGCTTGCCTGCGCGCGTCACCACGGGAGAGTCCTCTTCCGGTGGAGAAAACAGCTCTCCCAGGCCTATTTTCAAGACGGAGCAGATCTTGTGCAGCACCTGCAGCGAGGGTTCGAGCTTGTTGTTCTCAATCTTTGAGACCAGGCTCTCCGAGCAGCCCGCCGCCTTGGCCACGTCCTTGAGACGCGAGCCGCGCATCAGCCGCGCGTGGCGCAGGCGCGTGCCGATCGCGTAGCGAGACAAGTCGAGCACTTCGGCGCTGCCGCTTCGCTGGCTCGCCACGGCCGACGGTTTCGTCATGCCTTGCGGCATTTGCGCGCGTGCGGGCAGCTTCGCAGATTTCTTCCTCGGCTTCGGCATTGCACGTCCATCGGTGGTGGGCTGTTCGTGCCAGCATAGGGTCATCACTGCCGCCATTCAATTGACTTTCCTAATGCTAAAGTTACTCTTTTCGCGGTCAGAAAAACCCTGCCCTTCCCGTTTGTCCTGGAGGAGACCGCACATGTCGCTTCGCTCCGCAATGCTCCGCACGCTGGCGCTTGGCGCCGCGCTGGGCCTCGCCGCCACCGGCGCGCAGGCGCAGGAGAAAAAAGACATCAAAGTGATGATGGACTGGATCATCCAGGGCACGCATGCGCCGTTCTTCGTCGCGCAGCAGAAGGGCTACTACAAAGACGCCGGCCTGAACGTGCAGATCGATGCCGGCAAGGGTGCGACCAATGTGGCCGTCAGCGTCGCCGGCGGCGTCTATGATTTCGGCTGGGTCGACATGCCGTCCATGGTGAAGTTCAACGCGCAGAATCCGAGCTCGCCGCTGGTCGCCGTCTACATCAGTTTCGATGACTCGCCGCTCGCTTTCATCACCTTGAAAAAGAAGAACATTCGCAAGCCGGCCGATCTCGACGGCGCGAAGATCGCCGGCGGGCCCGGCACCGCCGTGCATGACACCGCCTCGATCCTGTTCAAGGCGGCGCATGCGGAGAATGTGAAGGTGAACTGGCTGCCGGTGCAGCCGCAGCTGTTCGGACCGATGGTGCTACGCGGCGAAGCCGACGGCACCGGCGGCTTCATCAACTCGAATATTCCGGCACTGCTCGATGTCGGCATCAAGCTCGATGACATTTATGCGGTGAAATATTCCGACTTCGGGGCCAACATGTATGGTCTGACGCTGGCGACGACCAAAGCCTTCATCGAGAAGAACCCTCAGACCGTGCGCGCGATGGTGAAGGCGCTCAACAAGGGCACCATCGACACGATCAAGGATCCGGCCGCGGCGCTCAAGATCATGAAGGCCAAGGATCCGATGATGAAGGACGACGTAGAGAAGGTGCGGCTCGATCTCGCGCTCAGCGTCACCGATACCGCCTGGGTGAAGAAGCACGGACTCTCCACCGTGCAGCCGGACCGGCTGAAGTTCACCATCGACTCAGTCGCCGCCGCCTACGGCATCACCAATCCGCCGAAGCCGGAAGACGTCTACACCGACAAATTCCTGCCGCCGGTCGCCGAGCGCATGGTGAAATAGAGAACGGCATACGAAGAGGCCGGCAGCGATTGCCGGCCTCTGGTTTCGTGGTGATCAGCGGCACGCAGTCGATCAGCCCGGCTCCAATCCCTTCGCCTTGATCAGCGGCAGCGCACTCGGGGCCGAGAGGAACTTGATCAGCGCTTCGGCAGCGGTCTTGTCGCTCGCCTTGCTGCTGACCCCCGCGGTGAGCACGATGTAGCTCTGGACCTCCGGTGGGAACGGGCCGACGACATCGAGGCCATGAACCGCCATCAGCTCGGGGACGAGCTGGATCGCGATGTCGGCCTCCCCCTTCACGACGAAATCGCCGATGGCACCGCCCGGCAAGGTCTTGCCCTTGGCTTTCACCTCATTGGCAATGCCGAGCTTGTCGATGACGGTCATGAAATGCATCCCGCTCTGCCCGGCCGTGGTATAGGCCACCGCCTTGGCATTGAGCAGCGCCTTCTTGAGGCCCTCGGTTGTGCTGATGTCCGGCTTCGGCGTGCCGGATTTGACCGCGAGCCCGACGCCGGCCTTGGCGAGATTGACGGCGGAGCCGTCAACGACCTTGCCCGATTTGATGAGCTCCTTGATCAACGGCGGTGTCACCACGACGACATCGAAGGCCTTACCACCGTCGATGTCTTTGACGATGAGGTTCGACGCGCCGTAAGTGATGTTGAGCTTGTGGCCGCTCGCCTTTTCGAATTGCGGCGCCAGCACCTCAACGACAGATTTGACGCCGGTCGAACACAGGACTGTCAGGGTATCGGCCCGCGCGCCATCTGTCGCGCAGCACAGCACGGCAGCGGACAACGCCAACAGGGCGATGCGTTTCATGGTCCTCCCCCTTCGATGTTCGAAGACGTCTCAGTACAGCAGCCGCGGCAGCCATAGCGCCAGATTGGGAAACGCCAGCAACAACGCGATCAGCACCGCGTTCGCTGCCAGGAACATGGCGCTGCCGACATACATCTGCCCGAGCTTGGCGTCCGGAAGCTGGGATTGCAAGACGAACAGATTCATCCCCATCGGCGGATGAATCATGCCAACCTCGATGAGGCCGACGAGCAGCACACCGAACCAGACCAGATCGTAGCCGAGGCCTTCCGCCAAGGGCGCGAAGACGGGCACGGTGATGATGACCATGGTCAGCGATTCCAGGAAGCTCCCGGCGATGATATAGAAGA
This sequence comes from Pseudolabrys sp., assembly GCA_035651015.1. Lineage (GTDB taxonomy): Bacteria > Pseudomonadota > Alphaproteobacteria > Rhizobiales > Xanthobacteraceae > Pseudolabrys. Next base: position 18,512 of record DASRGN010000033.1, read on the forward strand.
CGACGACTACGAGCATGACCGCCGTGGGCGGCAGATGCAGCGAGACAACCCACGCGGCAAGATTGGTCGCGAGCTGCGTCTGCACGATGAAATAGCTAAAAGCGATCGCACCGAGCACGATGAAGAACAGCATCGCCGCCGTGCGTGCCGACTCGATCGCCGCCTCGACAAGCTTCCTGGCTGTCAGCCCGCCGCTGAGCATCGCCACGATGATGGTGGTGAACGTGCCAACCGCCGCCGCCTCGGTCGGGCTAAACCAGCCGGCATAGATGCCGCCGATCGAAAGAACGAAGATGAACAGGAGCTTCCACATGCCGACGGAAGCGCGCATGCGCTCGCGGAACGACGCGCGCGCGCTGACAGGCGCCCAATCCGGCCGCAGCCAGATTGCGATCTTGACGACGATGATCTGCAGCGTCGCCAGAATGAGTCCGGGGACAAAGCCGGCAGCGAAGAGCTTCGGGATCGATTGCACGGCAATGAGGCCGTAGAAGATCAGCATCACCGACGGTGGAAAGAGAATGCCGAGCGTGGCGCCGGACACCACCGAGCCGAGCGCCAGCCGCTCGTCATATTTGGCGCGGCGCATCTCCGGCACCGCAACATGGCTCATGGTCGCGACCATGGCCACCGAGGAGCCGGACACCGAGCCGAGCGCGGCACAAGCGCCGATGGTCGCCGTTGCCAACGTTCCGCGCCGCCCGCTGAACATCACGTTGATCGATTGGAACAGCTCGCGCGCCATACCCGAATGCCGCGCGATCGAGCCCATCAGCACGAACAACGGCACGACGGAAAGATCGTACGCCGAGGCAAAGGTAAAGGGCACGCGCCCGAGCACCAGAAAGGCCTGTGTCCAGCCGTTGAGGATCGCATAGCCGACGGTGCCGACGATCCCGAGCGCGATCGCGACCGGAATGCGCAGGAAGATCATCGCCACCATGACGAGGAAGCCGATGATGCCGACGGTCTGCGGATTCATTGCCCGGCACGCGCTCGCGTGAGATCGCGCATGCTCTCGGCGAGGATGCAGGCGGCCATCGGCAGGGTCAGCGCGATGCCGAAGATCATCAGGCCCCAATGCACGGTCATCGGCACCGAGAGATCCGGCGAAACCTCGTGAAAGCGTGCGGAATCGAATGCGGGCGGCACCATGCGCCAGAGCAGCACCATCAGGAAACCGAGCGCCAGAATGTTGGCGATGAGCCTGAGCGCGCCGGTGGCGCGCGGCCCGCCGACATGGTCGACGAAATCGATGACGATGTTTTTCTCGCGCAGGAACACGTCGGGAATGCTGAGAAACACCGTGCCGACCAGGAACAGCTGCACAAGATCATACGTGCCGGTGACCGGCAGATTGAACACCGCGCGCAGCACGACGTCCGCGACGGTGATCAGCATCATTGCCGCGAGGAACAGCGCGCTGCCGTAGGTGGCGCAGCGCGAGAGGACTTCGAGCACCGCGCGAATTCGCAAGGCGCCGCTCATGCCTTCCAGAAGGAAAACGACGTCTTGGCGTATTTGTCGGCAGCGGCCTTCATGGCGGCGTGGACCTTGCTCGCCGGCATGCCCTTGCCGTCAAGCTCGGCGAGAACCTTGGCGGTATCCTCGGCGCCAATTTTCTTGAACAGCGCGTTCTGCTCGGGCGACAGCACGATCGGCGTGTCGCCCTCGTTCATCAGATATTTCTTGCCGGGCGCGTCGGCCGAGTCCCAAAGCTTGCCCATCTCCTCGACCCGCGGTCGCGTCGTCTCGTCGATCAGTTTCTGCAGATCCGGCGGGAGATTGGCGTAAGAGTTCGGATTCATCACCACGCCGAAGCTCGAGACATAGGAGTACATCTCGGTCGTGTATTTGATGATGCCGCCAAGATGAAAGGCAGAGTCGGCACCGCCATAATCGACGAAACAGCCGTCGATCGTACCCTTATGCAGGGCGTCAGCGATGCCGCTCGGCGGGACGCCGACCGGTGTGCCGCCCAGTGCGGCGATGAAGCTCTTGATGGTCACCGAGGCGAAGCGGATGCGCAGCCCCTTCATCTCCTCGACCGTGCGCACCGGCTTGCTGCTGGTGTGCAGGTTGCCGGGCTGGTGCGTGAGCAGATAGAGCACCTTCAGCCCTTGGTACTCCGGCGTCAGCAATTCAAGCACCGCGGGATCATTGAGCGTCTTGGTGCCGATCTCGGCACTCCCGACCATGTAGGGAAGCTGGATGATCTCAGTAAGCGGGAAGCGGCCGGGCGTCGCGCCGTGCAGGAACCAGGTGATGTCGGCGACGCCGGTGCGGGCGTAGTCAGCGTAGTTCTGCACCGGACCCATGACGTTGGCGGGGAAGATCGTGATGTTGAGCCGGCCGCCGGACTTCTCCTTGACCTCTGCCACCCATGCTTCGAGGTATTTGGCAAAGATATGCGTCGGCGCAATGAAGTGGCCGAGCTTGAGATTATAGGTCGTCTGCGCCCGCAGCACATTCGGCGCAGCAATCGCGCTCGCGCCGACCAGCACTGTCTTGGCAAATTCACGCCTGTTCATGGACGTTCCCCCGGGGATGGCGTTATCCGGCGCCGATGCGCCGGTCGCTTCTGTTGGCGAGATTGTGCGACGGAAAAGCGGGGCTGACAACGCGCTCGACGCGCTGCGCCCCACTCCCATTCTCGTTCAGTGGGCCTTGTGCCCACCGTGGGTGTCCACCCCCGCCGGCGCCACGTATTTGAGCCGCTTGAGGGTGGAAATCTCGGCACGCGGCACGCCGGTTACTGGCCCACCACCGATGGTGACGCGCTCCATGTAGCGGCGCTGCGGATAATAGTCGTGCACCGCATAGTGCTGCGTCGAGCGGTTGTCCCACATCGCGATCTGGTGTGGCTCCCAATGCAGGCGGAACTGATATTCCGGCACCAGCGCCTGCCGGAACAAAAGATCGAGCAGCGACCGGCTCTCGTGCTCGTCCATGCCATTGATGGCGACGGTGAACTGCGGATTGACGAACAGCACCTTGCGTCCGGAGACCGGATGGATGCGCACAACCGGATGCAGTTGCGGCGGATATTGCAGCTCGTAGTGCTGGAGCTTCTTGCGGTCCTCCTCCGATTTGCCGAACAGCGCGCGGAACGGCTTGAGGTCGTGAATGCCCTCGAGCCCGTTGATGTATTGCTGCATGCGCTCGGAGAGCCCGTCGTAAGCGGCACTCATGCTCACGAACATCGTGTCCCCGCCAACGGCCGGAATTTCCTTGCCGACGAGGATCGTCGCCATCGGCGGCTCGGCGCGGAAGGTCTCGTCCGAATGCCAGACGTCGGTGCCGAAGGGCGGCGTCTTCTCGTCATTACGGAATTTGATCAGCTCCGGCGCGTTCTTGCCCTCGTTCGGCGCGAACGGATGCACGGTGAGCTTGCCGAAGCGGCGGCCGAAATCGATCAGATTTTGCGAGCTGATATCCTGCTTCTTGAAGATAATGAGCTCGTGCTCGACCAGCGCCGCCTCGACCGCCTTGAACTGCTCGTCCGAGAGCGGGCGCGTCAGGTCGACACCGCTCACCTCTGCGCCGATATGCGCGCCGATCTTGCGCACGGTGACGCCGGCGCGTTCGGTGACGAGCGGGCGGCCCTGGTTGAATTCGAACGGCTGGTTCATGACAGCATCTCCCTCGCATTGCGGCCTTTTCGGCTCGTTGGCTTCCAAACGCATCATCGCGCAATCCGGCGCGCCCGCCCCGGCCTAGCCAATCGATACCGTGCATGTAGAATATGCAGAGCATGCATATCGCTGATCTAGAGCTCACCGAGCTGCGGCTGCTCGCCGAGCTGACCGACCTGCGCAAGCTCTCCGCTGCCGCGGCGCGGCTTGGCCTGTCGCAGTCGGCGGCAAGTCATGCGCTCGCCCGGCTGCGCCGGCGCAGCGGCGATCCGCTGTTCATCCGCGGCAAGGACGGCTTCTACCCAACGCCGCGCGGGGAGCGCATGGGCCTCGCGGCACGGCGCGCGCTCGACATCCTGCTCGACGGCTTTGCCGCACGCGAGCCGTTCGCGCCCGCGCACTCTGCACGCCGCTTCAATGTCTACATGAGCGATGTCGGACAGATGGTGATCCTGCCGAAGCTGCTCGCCCACATGGCCGAGGCGGCGCCGCAAACGAGCCTGCGCGCGCATCCCATTCCGCTCGAGCAGCCGGGCGCGGCGCTCGCCGCCGGCGAAGTCGACCTCGCTGTCGGGTTCTTCAGCAATCTCACGACCGGGTTTCGCCAAAGCACCCTGTTCCGCGAGCACTATGTCTGCGTCGTGCGCTCCGGCCACCCCGCCTTCCGCGACGGCATGAGCGCGCAAGCGTTCGCGGCGACGCCGCGCGCGCTCACCGATTCCAGCGGCATGGCACACGCGCTGATGCAGGCAGAGCTGCGCAAGCACGGCGTCGGCGGACACACGCGGCTGATCGTGCCGCAATTCATGGTGCTGCCAATGGTGATCGCGCATTCCGATCTCTTGGTCATCATGCCGAGCCGGCTGGCACAGGCCTTCGCCGAGCTCGCGCCGATCAAGATCCTGAAGCCGCCGCTGCCGCTCAAGCCTTACGACATCAAGATGTTCTGGCACGAGCGCTTTCACAAAGACCCGGCGGTGGCCTGGTTTCGGCGCACGCTCGCGCAGCTGTTTCGCGAATAGCGCTTGCCGAAGAATTGGGTATAAATCCTGTGTGATTGCCAGGGCGGGGAGCCGGCCGTCGGGGGACGGACGCATCGCTCACAGAGCGGCAAACTGGATTAGTAATGCGTTTGGGGGGAGAGAGAGCGGCGCCGCGCGATCTGCAGAGGCGGGTCGCGCGCTCGATCCGCACGCCGATCCTTGCCGCGCTCCTCATGACGGCAGGGGCGGACCGACTCACCGCGCAACAGAGTCCCCCTGCTCCCACCCTACCAGGCGACAATTCCGCCGACCGACCGACCGAGCTGCCACGCGTCACGGTCACGGCGCAGCGGCCGAAGCCGACGGGACCAAAGCCCTCGCCTGCTCCCGAGTCTATCGCAGTGCCGCCAGGCGTGGTCCTCAATGGCGGCCCAGCGGTCACGCAGACGACGGCTGGCCCGGTCTCGGGCTATCGGGCACTGACCTCCGTATCGGCGACCAAGACCGGCACACCGATCGAGCAAATCCCGCAGTCGGTCACGGTGCTCCCACGCGCGGTGATCGAGGATCAGCAGCCGCAGTCCCAGAACGAAATATTCCGGAACGTCTCCGGCGTCAGCGGCATGCCGTCGAACGAATTCCTCGGCTACGCCTACAAGGTGCGCGGCTTTCCGGCTGATCGTTACGTCGACGGGCTACCGAACTACTACGATGGCGGCGACATCGTCTCGCTCACCAATGTCGAGCGCATCGAAGTGCTCAAAGGCCCCGCCGGCATTCTTTATCAGGCCGGTATCGGCCCGGTCGGCGGCATCATCAATGTCGTGTCGAAGCTGCCGACCGCAACGCCGTCGTACCAGGCCGGGATCACCGCCGGCGGATACTCGCTTTGGAATCCCTGGTTCGACATCAACCAGCCGCTGAACAAGAACGGCACCGCGCTGTTCCGCATGACCGGCGACTTCGAGCGCTCGCGCGACTATGTCGACGTCATCGAGCACGGCCGCTACTCGTTCAATCCAACACTGCGCTTCGACAACCACGACGGGACGACCTTCACGCTGCAGGGCGGCTTCTCGCAGCGGAGATTCCAGGCCTATAACGGTCTGCCTGGCGCCGGCACCGTGGACACCTCGGTCTTCACCGTGCGTCCCAATCTCTTTCCCGCCGATCCCAATCTGCCGAAGAGCACGATCACCTATAACGGCGTGACCGCGCGCTTCGAGCACGAAATGAGCGACACATGGTCAATGAACGCGGCGACGCGCGTGAGCCAGCTGCGAATGACCGATTACAATCAGTACTTCGGCGACGGTCTGGGTGATGCGACCAAATCTCCGAGGCCAGTGTTCGGCTCGACGTTCGCAGTGCTGAACGGTTACTTCCCGCTGGATGTCCAAGAGCTCTCATCGAACGTCAACGTCGTCGCCAAGAGCACGATCGGCCCTGCGGAGAATGTTTTCCTGTTCGGCGCCGACTACGATACGGTTCATGACAAAATAAGCTTCGACACCGCCTTCGCCGGTCTTGTCGATCTCAGCAACCCGACATTCCCCACCTATTCGATCCCGAGCGCGAGCGCTTTCAACTCCAACAACAGATACGAGAACAGCGGATTGACGGCGCAACTGCAGTCGACCCTCTGGGAGCGTCTGCATCTGCTCGCCGGCGTGCGCTTCGGACATGTCCGCATTCATTCCGTCGACTACACGAACGCGACCGACTTCACCACGGATGAATGGAAGCCGCTGCCGCGGCTCGGCACTGTCCTCGATCTCGTGCCCGGCATCTCGGTTTTCGCCGACTACAGCGAAGGCATGCGCGGCGTTCCCTTCTTCAAGAGCAGCAGCGCACCGAGGCCTGAATTGGCGCAGCAGCTGGAGGGCGGCCTGAAGCTCGTGTTGCCTTCAGGATTCACGAGCACGGTGTCCTACTTCACCATTGCGCGGGAAAACGTGGTCACGGCGCTGCCCGGCTCGCCGGGCGTCGCGACGCAGGTCGGCGCAGAGCGATCGAAAGGCATCGACATCGACCTCACCTGGCAGCCGTTGCCGGGCCTGTCGATCCTCGCAAGCTACGCGCACATCAACGCCTATGTCGTGAATGACGATGTGTATCTTCCGGGGAAAATCGTCGACCGCGTGCCACGGGATTCCGGACGACTGTGGGCCAATTACAAATTCCAGAACGGACTGCTGCGCGATATCTCGATCGGCGGCGGCTTCTATGCTGCCTCGAGTCAGGCAGTCTCGCTCGACAATACGTACTTCACCCCAGGCTATGTCACCTTCGACGCCAAGATCGGTTACGAGACGAAGCAGTGGGCACTGGCATTGGTCGGCAAGAATCTAACCAATCGACACTACTACGAGCCCTTCCCATCCGGCGTCGGGCTGATCTCTCCTGGCCAGCCGCTGACCGTCTATGCGGTCGCGACACTGAAATATTAACTCGCGTTCATCACCCGGGGCGGAGTGGCGGCGGAAAGGAACCTTTGTACAAATCTGGAATTGTCACCGCGCTTATGTCGATTGCTTTATGCAATAGGAGCTGTGCCATGAAAACATTGCTGATGATTGCGGCGATTGCCACTACCGTTGTTGCCGCGCCGACGATGGCGAACGCAGGTGAACGCATTGGTGACGGGCTGATGGGCGCTGCGGCCGGCGCGCTCGTCGCCGGTCCCGTGGGCGCGATCGCCGGCGGCGCTGTTGGTTACACCGCCGGTCCGCACATTTCGCGCGACCTCGGCTTCCACCGTCATTATCGCCGGCATCATTACGCGCGCCATTATTGAGACGATGTCGGCTTAGTCTTACTCAGGGAAGACGATCGAGAAGGCTGGAGACTTTGGTCTCCGGCCTTCTTGTTCTTTGCACGGGATGACTATTCCGCCGGCTGCGTCGCAGGACGCTTGTTGTCAGTGACGCTCACCATGAAGGTGAAGCCGCAGGTCGCGACGAACAGAACGAAGGCGAGCACCGCGTTGACGGCGAGCACCAGGCCAAAACCGCCCTGATTGTGCAGCAGCGCGATGAGACCGACGGACGCCGCCGAGCTGGTGAAAAGCAAGAAGTAACGCACGGCGTAGATCCGCCCGCGCCAGGCATCGGCGGTGTAGCGCGCGATCACCATGTCGTTGACCGTCACCTGTCCGTAGATCGCGGCGATGGCAACCGCCAGAGCCAGGAGCAGGCTGATGCCGCTGGCATAGGCGGCCCACAGATTACCGACGAAGCCAAGCGCGGTGACCGCCGCGAACAGCGTATGCGGCGCGAAATATTCGACGAGCCGTCCCACCGTGAGCTGCGCCAGCGCGCCGCAGATGAGCACGATGGTCGCGATGCTGCCGATCCAGGCGAGCGGCAGGCCGCCGCTCATATCCTCGGCGACGATCTTCGGCAGTGCCACGGTGAGAATGTTGAAGACCAGCCCCGCGGCGAGCGCGATGATGAGGAACATTGAGAAGAAGGCTGCGGCCATGCGCGCGGTCAGCGGCACCGCCGGCGTCGATTTGCGGCTCGCTGCATGGTGCCCGTCGTCAGGCGTCACGCGCCAATAAACAAGACCGATGACGATGCACAGCGCCGCCGGGACGAAAAAGGCGAACCGCCAGCCGAGCCAATCCGCCAGCCCCCCGCTGATGCCGGCAGCGAGCGAGACCCCGAGATTGCCGCACACGCCGTTGAAGGCGAGCGTGCGGCCGCGCGCTTGCGAGGCCTCGATCAGCATCGCCATGCCGACCGGATGATAGATCGCGGCAAACATGCCGAGCGCGAACATCGCCGCGGAGAGCATGACGAGATTTGGCGCGAGTCCGATCGCCGCGAGCGAGACGCCGCAGCCGATATAGAACAGCGTCATCATGTTGCGGCGGCTCCAGCGATCGGCGAGCCAGCCCGCGGGCAGCGAGAATATGCCGAAGGCGACGAAGGTCGTGCTGGAAAGTGCGATCAGCTCCGAATACGGCCGCTGGTAGATCAGCTCGAGACCGATCACCACCGTCGGATAGATAAGCAGGACAAAATGGTCGATGCCGTGCGCGCAGTTGAGGAAGGCGATCGAGCGGCGCTTGGCGGCTTCATCCACGGACGATTGGGGGGCGCTCATTGCAGGTCCCAGCGAGTCAGTTTCAGATGCAACGATATAGCGCGTTTCATCGCGCGCTCCTACCCCGGCGATATGCCGGCGCCGCAGATCAGCTAGCCGGCGCGCTCGCCTCCGCAGCTTGCGGCGTCGCGCGGTGGCGGATTTGGTTCCGCGGAACCAGAGGGTTTCACGAAGACTCCAAGGGGAACAGCGCTTTTCCTCCATACGTTTTCTCAGCAGGGGGACCCGAACCTCTCCGACATTCGGGCCACGACACAGAACCAGAAGGAGGCAAGGCTATGAGGAGAACATCTCTCCTGAGTACCGCCGCGCTGACACTGATCCTGGGCGTGACCGCGGCAGCGGCGCAGTCCGGCACGCAGCAGCGCCGTAACGACACGCAGAACCAGGCGCAACAGACGCAGCAGCAGCAACCCGCTGCGCAGACCGGCGCCCAGAACACGCAGGGCCAGCAGCCGGGGAATAACGCGTCGAACGCTCAGAACCAGTCGAGCGGCGCGGCGTCGCAAAACCGGCAGACCACCGGTCAGTCAACCGGCAGCGAACCGACGCAGGCCCAGCAAAACGGCCAGCAGCAGCCGATGAACTCGGCGCAGCAGAATGGCGCGCAGCAGGGCCAGCAGCCGAACACATCGCAATCGGCACAGCAGCCCGCCAACACGCGCTCGGCACAGCAGCCGGCGAACAGCCAGTCGGCGCAGCAGCCGTCGAATACTCAGTCGGCACAGCAGCCGTCCAACACGCAGTCGGCACAGCAGCCGACGAATGACCGATCGGCACAGCAACCGACGGCGAATGAACGGCAGAATGCGCAGACGCAGCCGTCTAGCGGTGCTGCGACCCAACAGAGCGCCGGGACCCGCGGCAATGTGACGGCGTCGGGCGAGGTCGCGCTCAGCAGCCAGCAGCGCACGCGAGTCGCCAGCGCGATCCGCAGCGCGCACATCCGGCCAATCGGGCGCGTGAACTTCTCAGTGAACGTGGGCACGCGCGTGCCGAGCTCGGTTCAGCTCGAGGCGCTACCGAGCACCGTCGTGGACGTGCTGCCGCAGTACCGCGGCTATCGATACTTCGCCACCGAGGATCGCCTTGTGATCGTGGATCCGCGGAGCGAAGAGATCGTGGCGTTCCTGCCATACGAAGGCGCCTCTCGCGCCCAGGCTCCGGCGCGTTCCTCGCACTACTCGCGCCTGAATACGAAGCAGCGCGAGATGATCCGTAAGGAAGTCCACGTCGTGCCGCACACCCGGACCACGACGACAACCCACGTGACCGTGGGCGAGCGGGTCCCGGATAGTGTGGAACTGCGGGAATTCCCCGAGCGGATCTACAGCGAGGTGCCTGAGATGCGGCACTATCGCTACTACGCACCGGCGGGTGGCGGCGTCACCATCGTCGACCCCGATGCCCATACAATCGTCGACACGATCGAATAGTCAGGCATAACAAACTTAAGGGCGGTCTGCGGACCGCCCTTCTTTTTTGCCTAGCGCTCGGCCAGCGCCAGCTTGATGCCGAGGCCGATAAAGGCGGCGGCGAAGGCCCGCCGCATCCAGGTGAGGATGCGGGGCCGCGAGATGACATGCGTGCGGATGGCCGCGGCAAACAGGCCGTAGCCGACAAAGACCACGAACGTCATGAGCATGAAAACGATTCCGAGCTCGACCATCCGCCCCAAGGGATAACTCTCACTCGCTCCGATGAACTGCGGCAGGAAGGCGACGAAAAAGATCGACAGTTTTGGATTGAGGAGGTTGACCAGAATGGCGGAAACGATCACCTCGGCAGACGAGCGCGCACGCACCTTCTCGTCCACCTGCAGCGCGCCCCGATCCTTCAACGCGGCCCACGCCATATAAAGCAGGTAGGCAACGCCGAGATATTTGAGCGTTTGGAAGGCGAGCGCGCTCGCGTGCAGCAAAGCCGCGAGCCCCATCACCGCCGCGGCGAGATGCGGGACGATGCCCAGAGTGCAGCCGAAAGCGGCCACGATGCTCGCCCGCGGTCCCCGGGAAAGCCCGGCCGCCAGCGTGTAGAGAACGCCGACGCCGGGAGAAATGATGACGATGAACGACGTCAGCAGAAATTCCGGGCTCATGGCTGCGCGCTCCGTGCGACCGCGCCATTAGAACCTAATCCAGCGTCCGTCGGAAGCGGGTCACCGCGATGGTCATCGCCACCAGCATCAGACAGAACAGCGCGATCGAATCGAAGCGCAGTTCGGCAATGCCCGCACCCTTGAGCATGATCGCGCGTACGATGCGCAGATAATGCGTCAGCGGCAGTGCCTCGCCGACATATTGCGCCCAGCGCGGCATGCCGGCGAAGGGGAACATGAAGCCCGAGAGCAGGATGTTCGGCAGGAAGAACATGAAGGACATCTGGATCGCCTGCAGCTGGTTCTGCGCGACGGTCGAGAATGTGTAGCCGACCGACAGGTTGGTGGCGATGAACAGCGTGCTCAACGCGGCGAGCAAAAACAGGTTGCCGAGCACGGGCACGCCGAACAAGAGCATGCCGATGCCGATGATCAGGCTCGCCTGCACAAAGCCGACGATGATGTAGGGAATGATCTTGCCGAGCATGATCTCGACCGGTGTGATCGGCATCGACAGCAGGCTTTCCATGGTGCCGCGCTCGATCTCGCGCGTCACCGACAGCGCCGTGAAGATCAGCATGGTCATGGTGAGGATGGTGCCGACGAGCCCGGGCACGATGTTGAGCTGGGTCGCCGCGGCGGGGTTGTAGCGGGCATGCTGGCGGATTTCGAACAGCGGCGCGCCGCTGTCCGGAAGCCCGAAATCGTGCTGCAGCGCCGTCGTGACCAGCTGCCCGAGCGCGCCGAGCGCCGAGCCGGCGGCCACCGGATCGGTGGCATCGGCGGCGACCAGCATCGCCGGCTTGTCGCCGCGGCGAACGTCGCGCTCGAAATTGACCGGAATCTCGACCGCGAACAGCACCTGCCCGGAGGCGAGCAGATAGTCGAGCTCCGCCTCGTTGCGCGGCAGCTTGGTCACCTTGAAATACCGCGTGTTCTCCAGCGCGGCGATGATGGAGCGGCCGAGATCGCTTCGTTCCTGCAGCAGCACCGCGGTCGGCAGATCGCGCGGCGTCGTGTTGATGGCGTAGCCGAACAGCAGCAGCTGCACGAGCGGCACCATCACGATCATGGCGAAGGACACCCGGTCGCGGCGCAGCTGAATGAACTCCTTGATCAGCATCGCCTTGGTGCGTCGCCACAGGCCGCTGCCGCGCACACGCCTCTCCGCCATCGGCAGAATGTGTGTCATTGGAAGTTGTCCCGCGCTTTGCTCATGAGATCGATGAACACGTCCTCGAGCGACGGCTCTGCCACTTCCCAGCGCAAGTCCGCGCGCGAGCGATAGGGCGCAATCGCCGAGTCCAGCGCCTTCGCGTCACGGCTCGAGACGTGCAGGCTGGTGCCGAACGGCGCCACCATGTCGACACCGTCCTTGTGGGTGAGCTCTTCCGAAAGTTTTGCCAGCGTTTCACTGGAATCGCTGCTGACGATATACGTCGTCAGCTTGGCGCCTTTGACCACCTCCTCCACCGTGCCGTGGGCCAACAGATCGCCGTACGCGATATAAGCGATCTCGTGACAGCGCTCGGCTTCGTCCATGTAATGCGTGGAGACGAGCACGGTCAGGCCGTCGGCGGCGAGCGCGTGGATCTCGTTCCAAAACTCGCGACGGGCCTTGGGATCGACGCCCGCGGTCGGCTCGTCGAGCAGGAGCAGTTGCGGATTCGGCAGCGTGCAGGCGCCGAGCGCGAGCCGCTGCTTCCAGCCGCCGGAGAGCTCCGCTGCAAGCTGATCCTCGCGGCCGCCAAGGCCGAGCCGCTCGACCGCCGTGCGGGCCGAGCCAACCGGGTCGGCAATGCCATAGAGGCGCGCAACGAATTCAAGATTCTCCCGCACCGAGAGATCCTGATAAAGGCTAAAACGCTGCGTCATGTAACCGACGTGCAGCTTGATCTCGTCAGCCTGAGTCAGGATGTCGTAGCCGAGGCAGGTGCCGCTGCCGGAGTCGGGTGTGAGCAGTCCGCACAGCATGCGGATGGTCGTGGTCTTGCCGGAACCGTTGGGGCCGAGGAAGCCATAGATCTCGCCGCGCCTCACCTGCATCGATAGATTGCGCACGACCGTACGGCTACCAAAGGATTTGGTGAGGCCGTGCACGTCAATGGCGATCTCGGGCGCCGTCACTTCGGTTGCCCCTGCGGCAGCACCACGTCAACCGGCTGACCGACACGGAAATTCTCCGGATGGGTCGGCCGCGCCTCGACCAGGTAGACGAGCTTCGAGCGCTCCTCGAGGCTATAGATCACGGGTGGCGTGAATTCGGCGCTGGAGGCGATGAAGCTCACCTTTGCGGTCGCATCGCCCTGGCAGTGGTCGCAGTTCACGGTGACGGTGTCGCCATATTTGATCTGCGCGAGCCGTTCCTCCGGAACGAAGAAGCGGATTTTCAGATTGGGCGGCGGCAGCAGCGCGATCACCGGCCGCCCGGCCGGCACCAGCTCGCCGGGCCGGTAATAAACCTGCTGGATGGTGCCGTCCGCCGGGGCGAAGGCACGCCGCCGCTGCAACCGCGTGCGCGAGGAGTTGAGCCGCGCCTGCGCCGTGCGCAATGCCGCTTCGGCATCCTCGAGCGTCTTCTGCGTCCCTGCCGCAGTCTTCAACAGTTCCTGGGCGCGATCGTAGGCCTTTTGCGCATTGACCAGGCTCGCCTCGTTCATCATCACGTCCGCCTGCTGCAGGTCGGGATCGACCGTGAACAGCAGATCCCCCGAATTGACATGATCTCCCTGCTTCACCCGCAGCTCCTCGATGCGGCCCATCTCATCGGGACTGACGAACACCAGCTCAGCCTCGACCCACCCCTGCACCGGGCGCTCGGCGCCGTTATCGCAGGCGCCGAGCGCGAGCGCGGCAAGAAGCGCGCCGGCAGTCCAAATGCGAGAAAAACTCATGGCCGGCTCCCGCCTTTTTCACCGAACAGCAGATCGAATTGCGCGCGCAGCAGCGCTCGGACATCGAGCGGCTCGAAACGATCGAACAGGCCGCTCCAGAGAATGGCGATGATGGCCGGCGCCCCGATCAGCTGCGGGAATCGCGCGGCGGCCGCGCTTTTCATCTCGCCGCGCTCCACGGCGCGCTCGAGCAGCTTGCGCACGGCATTCATGATCCGCGAGAGCACCTCGCGATAGTAGAACTCGGCGAGCTTGGGAAAGCGCGGCCCCTCCGCGATCATCAGACGGATGACGTCCTTGCGGCGGGTAAGAAACACCTCGCGCACGAACAGCTCACTGACCTGCTCGGCGATGTCGCGCACCGGTGCATCGATCTCGAGCACGCTCTCGATATTACCGACGAGCGGCGAGAGCATGGTGCGTACGATGTCCTGGAACAGGCTCTCCTTGTCGCGGAAGTAGAGGTAGATCGTGCCTTTGGCGACGCCGGCCCGCTGCGCCACATCGTCGAGCCTTGTCGAGGTGAAGCCGCGCGCGGAAAACTCCTCCAGTGCCGCGGTGAGGATGGCTTCGCGCTTCTCGGCGCGTCGGGCCGTTCGCGTATCCGGCGCCGCTGCCCGCCCCTTGGCCGACGCCGGCCGCCGCCGGCGCATGGCCGTGCCGCGGCGGGTTCGGGCCTCTTTGCCAAATCGTGCCATGGTGTCACACTGACTGACCAGTCAGTCATTTATATAACCGACAATGCGCCATGGCAAGCGGGCGTTCCTGCCCTCCTCCGGTCGGCGCTGAATTTAATGATTGGGGCTAGCCGCCCTTGGCGTCGCAGATGAAGGTGCGGATCACGCAGTCGCGGCCGCCGTCCTTGTAGCAGCCGCGCAGCGCCGCGTTTTGTGCCGCGCCGAGACGCGGGCCGTGGGCCCAGCCGTGGCCGCCGCAGGGATTCGTGCCGTCCACCGCATAGGCGGCGCAGCCGCGCTTGAACGAGGTCACCACCCGGCAGGCCTGGCCCTTGCATTCCGACAGAGCGCGCTCGGTGGCGGCGTTGGCGCTCGGGAAATCATAGGCCTGGCCGTAAGCCCCGCAGGCGCCGATGGCGAGCGCGCCGGCCGCCTGGGCGGTCGCAAACGTCACCACCATCAAAGCCGTCGTCGCCGCAACCAGCGCCGCGGCCACCACCGCCCGAATGACTGTCGACCCGTTGTCCGCCATCCAAACCCCACTCCCCCGGGGTGACCTCAGATAGGGGCTGAGTCGGGTTTCCGATCAACGACGAAGATTCTTGCCCTTGCCTTGACCCGTCAGGATTCTGTTAACGAAAAAAGCCGAGTCGCAAGAATCGGTTAGACCGATTCTCAAGACCCTAAACGCCCTCGATCTCGGCCTTCGCGGCGCGCAAAGCCTCGGGCGTATCGACGTCCAGGAAGGCGCCGTTGCCTGTAACCGGCACCTCGGTCACGGCCTCGCCGTAACCGCCGATGAGATGCCGCGCGCCGATGTCGCCGCTGATCCCCATCAGCTCGCCAAAGAAGCGGCGCGACCACACCACCGGATTGCCGCGCTTGCCGTCGAAGGTCGGCACCACGACCAGCGCCCCGCGCTCCGGGTCGAACGCGCCGATGAGCCGGTCGATGAGCGCGGCATCGACCTGTGGCATGTCGCCGAGGCAGACGATGGCACCGTCGACCGCCTCAGGCACCGCGGCGATCCCCGCCTTCAAAGAGGTGCCAAGCCCCTGCGCAAAGTCGGGATTGTGCACGAGCCGCACCGGCAGGCCATCGAGCGCCGCTGCCACCCGCTCGCGCTCATGACCGGTGACGACGATCACGGGCTTGGCTTGCGAGGCGAGCGCCTGCTCGGCGACGAGGCGGACGAGCGGCTTGCCGCCGATCTCGGCGATGAGCTTGTTGACGGCGCCCATGCGGGTCGAGCGTCCGGCGGCGAGAACGACGGCGGCGACGCGGCGACCTTGCGCCGGCACCTTGTCCTGCCGCGGCTGCGGCCGCGTCACGATTTCCATGAGCAGGCCGCCGACGCCCATGGCGGTGATGTCCTTACGGTCGACGGGCAGACCGGCAAGCAGCCGCATCAGCACCCAGTCGAAGCCGTTTTCCTTCGGCGAGCGGGCGCAGCCTGGTGCGCCGAGCACGGCGACACCGCGGGCCTTCCCGATGAGCAGTAGATTGCCCGGATCGACCGGCATGCCGAAGTGCTCGATGCGGCCGCCGACCGCCTCGAGCGCGCTCGGAATGACGTCGCGGCGATCGGCGATGGCGGAGGCGCCAAAGACGACGACCATCTCGGCGCCGGCCTTGAGCAATTCGTCGATTGCCGATGCGAGCGCTGTCTGCTCATGCGGTACGCGGCGCTCGGCGATGATGCTGGCACCCGCCGGCGCGATGCGCTCGGCCATCACCTTGAGCGTCTTGTCGACGACCTTGGCGGCGAGCCCGGGCAGCAACGTCGAGACCACCCCGATCTTGCGGATCGTGTAGGGCGCGACGCGAATGAGCGGCTTTGCCTTTACGGCTTCCGCAAGTGCGGCGTCGCGCCGCGCAACGGGAACCGCAAAGGGAATGATCTTCACCGTCGCGATCATTTCGCCTTCGACCACCGGCTTGAACGCCGGCAGCGTCGCGAAGGTGACCGCCTCGTCGACATTGTTCAGGTGGTCGATGGCATCCTTGTCGACGACGAGTACGCCCGCCTGCTCAGCGAACAGATTGCAGCGGCCGGTGAATGCCCTGTCGACACGCACCCCCTCGCCCGCACCCGCGGTCGCGATCTCCGCCGCCGCGTCATCCTCGGACACGTCACCGGGCTCGAGCCGCACCACCACGATGTCCTTGATGCCGGCCGCCTCAAGCGCGGCAACCTCCGCCGGCCCAATGCGCGTGCCCTTCTTGAGCACGAAATCGCGCTCACGGATCGAATGCACCGCAGTGGCGCCGAGAGCTTCGGCGGGCGGGACCGGGCCGAACTTCATGCCGCCTCCGCCTGGCGCAGCCGCGCGGTGATCTCGCCCATGATGGCGACGGCAATTTCGGCGGGCGACACCGCGCCGATGTCGAGGCCGATCGGCGCATGGATGCGCGCGATGCCGCTATCGTCGATGCCCTGCTCTTTCAGCCGGGCGACGCGCCGTCCGTGGGTCTTCTTCGAGCCGAGCGCCCCGATATAGAAGCACTCGCGGGCGAGCGCGTGCAGCAGCGCCGGGTCATCGATCTTCGGATCATGCGTGAGCGCAACGAATGCCGTATAGCGGTCGACGCCGAGCGGCGGCAAGGCGACGTCCGGCCATTCGGCGATCACCTTCACGTCGGGAAAGCGCTCGACCGTGGCAAAAGCGGTGCGCGGATCGACGATGGTCACGTCATAGCCGAGGAGCTTGCCGAGCGGCGCCAGCGTCTGGCTGATGTGCACGGCGCCGGTGATGACGAGCTTCGGCGACGGCACATGCACCGTGAGGAAGACGCGGCCCTCCGCCGTCTCCTCCATGCCGCTCTTGCCGCTGCGCAGATGTTTCTCCAGCACGGCCTTGAGCGGATCGCCGGCGACGTCCGCCTGCTTCACCAGGCGCTGCTTGCCGCTCGCCACGTCGGTGACGACGATCACCGCGCGGCGCGCGGCGCGCTCGGCATTCAGCCCTGAGAGAATGGCCAGATCCACTTAACCGACCTTCTCGACATAAACGCGGATGGTGCCGCCGCAGGACAGGCCGACATTCCAGGCGGTCTCGTCGGCGACACCGAACTCCAGCATTTTGGGCTTGCCGCTCTCGATCACATCGAGCGCTTCGGTGACCACCGCGCCTTCAACGCAGCCGCCGGAGACGGAGCCGAGGAAATTGCCGTCATTGTCGATCACCAGGTTGGAGCCGACCGGCCGCGGCGCCGAGCCCCAGGTCTCGACCACGGTCGCCAGCGCCACCTCGCGTCCGGCTTTGCGCCAGTCTTCGGCGGCTTTGAGGATGTCTTCATCGCGCGACAGCATCGGCACCTCCTTCAAGCCACGCGCCGCAACCACAGTTTCGGATCGTAATCCCGCACCGAAAGCGTGGAGAGCGCGCGGATAAGCTCACTCATGGACTCCAGATTGTGAATGGGACGCATTTCGTCAACATGCGGCAGCATGGTGCGCACGCCCTTGGCGCGCGCCTCGAAGCCGTCGAAGCGCAACAGCGGATTGAGCCAGATGAGGCGCCGGCAGGAGCGATGCAGCCGGTCGATCTCGAAGGCCAGCGTGTCGTCGGCGTCGCGCTCGAGGCCGTCGGTGATGAGCAGCACGATGGCGCCCTGCGTGAGCACGCGGCGCGCCCAGTGCTTGTTGAACGCTCGGAGCGAGGTGGCGATACGGGTGCCTCCGGACCAGTCGGCAACGCCGGCGCTGCAGGCGGCAAGCGCCTCGTCGGGATCGCGCTCCTTGAGCGCGCGCGTAACATTGGTGAGCCGCGTGCCGAACAGAAAGGTCGAGACGCGCTTGCGGGCGTCGGTCACGCCGTGGAGGAAGTGCAGGAACAGCCGCGTGTACTGGCTCATGGAGCCGGAGATATCGAGCAGCGCCACAACCGGCGGAGCCTTAGTCTTCGGCCCGAGATATTTGAGATCGATCACCGCGCCGCCGGCCTTCATGCTGGCGCGCAGCGTGCGGCGCATATCGACAACGTGACCGCGCCGATTGGGGGCGAGCCGCCGCGTGCGGATTTCATCGAGCGGCAAGACGAGGCGTCCAATGGCATCGCGCGCCGCGGCGATCTCGGCCGCGGTCATCTGCGCGAAGTCCTTCTTCTGCAACACCTCGCGGTCGGACACCGTGAGGCGCGCATCGAGCTCGACCTCGGACTTGTCGCGCTCGTTCTCCTTCAGGCCGGAGAACAGCGCCTCCTGGATGCGTTGCGCGCCCGGCGGCGGAGGCTGCGGCGATTGCAGCGGCATCGCCTGCGGCAAGAGGCTCGCGATCAGCTTGTCGAGAAAGGCCCGCTTGCGGAAGAACAAGCGGAACGCCTGGTCGAACAATTGCGAATGCTCGTGACGCTTCACGAACACCGCGTGCAGCGTCCAGTAGAAGTCATCACGGGTGCCCACGCCTGCGGCGCGCACGGCCTCGAGCGCGTCGAGCACCGCGCCGGGACCAACCGGCAACCCAGCGACGCGCAGCGCGCGAGCGAAATGCACAATGTTCTCGGCCAACCGGCCTTCGGCGCTCGCGTCCTGCGGCAGCGTCGTCATTCGGCGGCCCGCAGCTCCGACTTCACGTCGTCGAGCAGCTTCTTGATCGTGGTGTTGTCGACACGCGCGATATCGTCCTGGTATTTGAGCAGCGCGCCGAGCGTGTCAGATACGGTCGCCGGATCGAGCGCGACCACGTCGAGCTCACTGAGCGCGCCCGCCCAGTCGAGCGTCTCGGCAACGCCGGGCACCTTGAACAAATCTTCCTTGCGCAGCGCCTGCACGAAATGCACGACCTGCTCGGACAGCTTCTTGCCGATGCCCGGCAAGCGGCTGCGCAGGATCTTCATCTCGCGCTCGGCATTCGGATAACCGACCCAGTGATAGAGGCAGCGACGCTTGAGCGCGTCGTGCACCTCGCGCGTGCGGTTCGAGGTGATGATCACGATGGGCGGCTCGGCGGCCTTCACCGTGCCGAGCTCTGGAATGGTCACTTGGAAGTCGGCGAGGACTTCGAGGAGGAAGGCCTCGAAGGCTTCGTCGGTGCGATCGATCTCGTCGATGAGCAGCACCGGCGGTCCGGCCGGATCTGGCTCCAACGCCTGGAGGAGCGGCCGCTTGATCAGGAAGCGCTCGGAGAACACGTCGTGCTCGAGCCGCTCGCGATCACCGGTGCCTTCGGCCTCGCCGAGACGGATGGCGATCATCTGCGCGCCGTAATTCCACTCGTAGACCGCGGCGGCGACGTCGAGCCCTTCATAGCACTGCAGGCGGATGAGCTTGCGACCGAGCGTCGCCGAGAGGACCTTGGCGATCTCGGTCTTGCCGACGCCAGCCTCGCCCTCGAGAAACAACGGCTTGCCCATGCGTAGCGCCAGGAACAGCACCGTCGCCAGCGAGCGGTCGGCGATGTAATTGGCCCCGCCGAGGAGCTCGACGGTGGCATCGATCGACACGGGAACGCGCTTGTCTGTCATGCAGCGGACTTTAACCTAGGGAACGGACTTCATACATGTGGGCATTATCGCCCTGTGGGGCCAGCCAGGAATTGCACCCATGTCGAATACTCTGGACGCCGAAACGACCTATTCGCAGGCGCCGGTGATCGATCCGCGCGTCAAGATCGGCCACGTGCATCTCAAGGTCGCCGACCTCAAGCGGGCGCTGGATTTCTATTGCGGCGTGCTCGGCTTCGAGCTCACCACGTCGCGTCCGGGCGCGGCCTTCATCTCCGCCGGCGGCTATCACCACCATCTCGGGCTCAACACCTGGGAGAGCCTTGGCGGCTCACCGCCTCCGCCGGGCACCACCGGCCTCTACCACACCGCCATCCTCTATCCGACGCGGCGGCTTTTGGCCGAGGCGCTGAGCCGCCTGATCGCCGCCAAGATCCCGCTCGAAGGCGCCAGCGACCACGGCGTGAGCGAGGCACTTTATCTGCGCGATCCCGACGACAACGGCGTCGAGCTCTATTGGGATCGCCCCAAGGAGCAGTGGCCGAAGCGTCCCGACGGCGGCTTGCAAATGTTCACCCGCCGACTCGACCTGAATGATCTGCTCGCCGAGCTCGACAAGCCGGAGTAACCCCGCTTACGCCGTGGCCTTGGCCACGGCGCGGCGCGCCAACACACCGACGAGATGCGCGCGATATTCGGGGCTGGCGTGGATGTCGCTATTCATGCCGGTCGCCGGGATGCTCATCCCTTCGAGCGACTTCGCCGCGAAGCGCTTCTTCAGCGCCTCCTCGAACGACTTCACGCGGAACACGCCATTGGCGCCGGCGCCAGTGACCGCCACGCGGATCTCCGGCCCGCGCTTCGAGACGAAGACGCCGACGAGGGCGAAGCCCGATGCCGGATGCTTGAACTTCTCGTAGGCCGCCTTCTTGGCAATCGGGAACATCACCTTGGTGATGATCTCGTCGGCTTCGAGCGCGGTCGAGAACATGCCGGTGAAGAAATCGTCGGCGAGGATGCGCCGCTTGTTGGTGACGATGGTGGCCCCGAGACCCAAGCACGCCGCCGGATAATCGGCATTCGGATCGTTGTTGGCGATCGAGCCGCCGATGGTGCCGACATTGCGCACCTGCGGATCGCCGATGGCGCCGGGCACCGCTGCGAGCCCGGGCAACGCTTCCTGCGCCACCGGTGAATTCGCCACATCGGCATGCCGCGTCATCGCGCCGACCACCAGCGAGCGTCCCTTGAGCTCGACGCCGGCAAGGCCTTCGACCTTGGATAGGTCGATCAGCGCCGACGGCGATGCGAGCCGCTGCTTCATCACCGGTACCAGCGAATGCCCGCCGGCGAGCAGCTTCGCCTCCGGATTTTTCGCCAGCAGATTGGCCGCTTGCCGCACCGTCGCTGGTCGATGGAATGTGAAATTGTACATGTCGCTTGCTCCTTATTCCGCAGCCTGGCGCGAACCGTTCGCGCGCTGATGCGCCGACCAGACCGCCTGCGCGGTCGCCGGCATGGCCAAATCTTCAGTCCCGATCGCATCGGTGATGGCGTTGATCACCGCCGCCGGCGCTGCGATGGCGCCCGCTTCCCCGCAACCCTTGATGCCCAGCGGGTTCGACGGACAACGCGTCATCGTGGTGTCGACCTTGATCGGCGGCAGATCGTGCGCCTTCGGCATGGTGTAATCCATGAACGAGCCAGTCACGAGCTGGCCGTCCTTGTCGTAGACGGCGCCTTCGAGCAGCGCCTGGCCGACGCCTTGGGCGACACCGCCATGCACCTGGCCTTCGACGATCATCGGATTGATGACGGTGCCGAAGTCATCGACCGCGGTCCAAGCGACGACGTCGGTCTCGCCGGTGTCCGGATCGACCTCGACCTCGCAGATGTGGCAACCCGCCGGGAAGGTGAAGTTGGTCGGATCGTAGAACGCGCCTTCCTTTAATCCAGGCTCCAGCTCCTGGCCGGAGAATTTGTGCGCGATATAGGCGTTGAGCGCGACCTCGCCCCATGCCGCCGACTTATCGGTGCCGGCGACGGTGAACTTGCCGTCCTTGAAGACGATGTCGCCTTCCGCGGCTTCGAGCATATGCGCGGCAACCTTCTTCGCCTTGGCCTCGACCTTGTCGAGCGCCTTGACGATCGCCGACATGCCGACGGCGCCGGAGCGCGAGCCGTAGGTGCCCATGCCGAACTGCACCTTGTCGGTGTCGCCATGGACGACGCTGATGGTCTCGAACGGAATGCCGAGCCGCTCCGACACAAGTTGCGCGAACGTCGTCTCGTGGCCCTGGCCGTGGCTGTGTGAGCCGGTGAGCACTTCCACCGAGCCCGTCGGGTTCACCCGCACTTCCGCGGACTCCCATAAGCCGACGCCGGCGCCGAGCGAGCCTACCGCCTGCGACGGCGCGATACCGCACGCCTCGATATAGGTCGAGTAGCCGAGCCCGCGCAGCTTGCCGTGCCGCGCGGAATCCCGCTTGCGCTTCCCGAAGCCTTTGACATCGGCAAGCTCCATCGCCTTCTTCAGTGAAGCCTGATAGTCGCCGGCGTCATACATCATGATCACCGGCGTCTGGTGCGGGAACGACTTGATGAAATTCTTCTTGCGCAGATCCGTCGGATCGACGCCGAGCTCACGCGCCGCGGCCTCAATCAGCCGTTCGACGACGAAGGTCGCTTCCGGACGACCGGCGCCGCGATAGGCGTCGACGGGCACCGTGTTGGTGTAGACCGAATCCACCTCGCAATAGATCTGCGGGATGTCGTACTGGCCCGAGAGCAGCGTCGCATAGAGATAGGTCGGCACCGAGGACGAGAAGGTCGACATGTAAGCGCCGAGATTGGCGATGGTCTTCACCTTCAGCCCGGTGATCTTGCCGTCGCCGTCGAAAGCCATCTCCGCATGCGTGACATGGTCGCGGCCATGCGCGTCGGTGAGGAAAGACTCCGAACGCTCCGCCACCCATTTCACCGGCCGGTTGACGCGACGCGACGCCCACAGCGCCACCACCTCTTCCGGATAGATGAAGATCTTGGAGCCGAAGCCGCCGCCGACATCCGGCGCGATCACGCGAAGCTTGTGCTCGGGCGCCATGCCGACGAAGGCGGCGATGACGAGACGCGCCACATGCGGGTTTTGCGTCGTATTCCACAGCGTCAGGCTGTCGGTGCCCGCATCGTATTCGGCGAGCGCAGCGCGCGGCTCGATGGCGTTCGGCACCAGGCGGTTGTTGACGAGGTCCAGCTTGGTGACGTGCTTCGCCGCGCCAATCGCCGCGTCGACCGCTTTGGCCTCGCCAAGGCTCCATTGATAGATCGTGTTCTTCGGCGCGAGCTCGTGGATCTGCTGCGCACCTGCAGCCTGCGCCTTCGCGGGATCGACCACCGCCGGCAGCACCTCGTAGTCGACGACGACCTTCTCGGCGGCATCACGCGCCTGCGCCAGCGTCTCGCCGATCACCACCGCCACCGCATCGCCGACATGGCAGGCCTTGCCGCTGGCGATCGCCGGATGCGCCGCCATCTTCATCGGCGAGCCATCCTTGGAATGAATCATCCAGCCGCAGATGAGATTGCCGATCTTGTCGGCGGCAAGCTCGGCGCCGGTGAGCACCGCGAGCACACCCGGCATTTTCGCCGCGACACCGGAATCGATCCGCTTGATTTTGGCGTGCGCGTGCGGCGAGCGAACGAAATACGCGTAGGTCTGGCCCGGACGATTGATATCCGCCGTGTAGTGGCCCTGTCCGGTGATGAAACGCTGGTCTTCCTTCCGGCGCACCGCCGCGCCGATTCCGGTCGCGCTCATGGCGGTTTCCTTCCCGTGGACGTTTTTTGAATTGAATTACTCGGCAGCCTGACGCGAACCTCCGCTGGCCATCGCCTTGGCTCCCGCGGCGATCGCTTTGACGATGTTGTGATAGCCGGTGCAGCGGCAGAGATTGCCGTCGAGCTCTTCGCGGATGGTGTGATCGTCAAGCTCGTGACCCTTGCGGCGCACGATATCGAGCGCCGACATGATCATGCCCGGCGTGCAATAGCCGCACTGCAAGCCGTGGTTCTCGCGGAATGCCTCCTGCATCGGATGCAGTGGCGCGCCGGCTGGCGCCAGGCCTTCGATGGTGAGGACATTGGCGCCTTCGAGCTGCCAGGCGAACAGCGTGCAGGACTTCATGGCGACGCCGTTGACGTGCACGACGCAGGCCCCGCATTGCGAGGTGTCGCACCCCACATGCGTGCCGGTCAGCCGCAGGCTTTCGCGCAGATACTGCACCAAAAGGGTGCGGGCCTCGACGTCGGCGCTGACGGGCTTGCCGTTCACCGTCATGGACACGGTGGGCATGGCATCCTCCCTTAAACTTGGGCCAAACGGCCTCTTTTGCGGGTACCGGAAAATCCGGTCGGGATTCGGGGGCCAAATCTCGTCGATTTTGCCCCGGATCGCGATTTTGAGCTGGAACAACTCTGAACCCCGGAAAGCCGCCGGGTCAAGGGAGTTGGCGCTCCGAAGCGCTCAAATATCGCGCGAGTTTAGGCCGCAGCCGGCGGGGTCCCACCGCCTGATACCGCCGCGGCGAAGTTCTTGAAGAAATCGTCGGCGATCTTCTTGGCGGCGCCATTGACCAGACGCTGGCCGAGCTGGGCAAGCTTGCCGCCGATCTGCGCCTCCACATTGTAGGTGAGCAACGTCCCACCGTCCTTGTCGGCGAGCGCGACTGTCGCCCCACCCTTGGCGAAGCCGGCGACCCCACCATCGCCCTCACCGGAAATCTTGTAGCCATTGGGCGGATTGAGATCAGTGAGATGCACCTTGCCTTTGAAGCGCGCCTTCACCGGCCCGATCTTGGTCACGGCGACCGCGGAAAACTCCGTGTCGGAGGTCTTGTCCAACGTCTCGCATCCAGGGATGCAGGCCTTGAGCACCTCGGCATCGTTGAGCTTCTGCCAAACGGTTTCGCGCGAGGCGGCGAGCTGGTACTCACCGGTCATCGTCATGGCCATGGTCACACTCCGGAAGCGGTTACGTAACTCTCGATGGGACGCACGACTACCCCGTCGAGCATCGGCACGCAATCCGGCGGAAAATCCTGACGGATGCGCCCACCGCTCATAGCCACCGCGTCGAGGAAGCGCTCCAGGTGGCGCATGGCGCCGCTCTCGATGTCGTGCAGCACCATCAAGGTCCAGGGCTGTGCGCGGCACTGCCCGAGGGCGCGCTCGACCCAGCCCTCGGGGTCTTCCCAATCCCCGGGAATGGCATTCCAGAGCACCAGCGAGAACCGGCCAGCTTTGAGGAAATCGACTACCGCGGGCGCAAGGAGGTGGGGCCCCAGCGCTCCGCCGCCGCCTTGCGGGCGGAAGAAGCGATGCGCATGCGCGAGCGCACCCATGGCTTCCTGCGTGCGCCCGATTTCATGCTCCGCCAGATCCGGCTCGCTGCGGCGGCCGAGCGGACCCGAATGCGTCCAGGTGTGATTGCCAATGACGTGGCCCTCTGCGAGCGCACGCTCCGCAAGCGCGCGAGCCCCAGGAGCGACAAGCTTTTCGCCGACGACGAAGAACGTCGTACGCAATCCGCGCTGCTTGAGCACGTCGAGGACGAACGGCGTCGCCTGTGCATCGGGGCCGTTGTCGAAGCTGAGTGTGAGATCAAACATGAAGCGGGCCATATCCGTCATTTCGACGACTCCGGCAAGCGCAGGGATTGGCGCAAACGGCACGGACGGCTAAAGCTTGCCATCCGATGCCCAACCCGCTCCTGCCCTCGACGATGCTGATGCCGCTCTACTCGAGCGCGGCCATGCGCGCCGTCATCGACGATGCCGCGCGGCTGCAGCGCATGCTCGACGTCGAGAGCGCGCTCGCCTCTGCCGAAGCCGCGGTGGGCGTCATCCCCACAACGGCCGCGGATCCCATTGCCGCGGCATGCGTTGCCGAGAAATTCGACCGCGACGCGCTCGCGCAAGCCTCGGTCAACGGCGGCAATCTCGCGATCCCGCTGGTGAAGGCGCTGACTGCGGAGGTCGCCAAGCACGACAAGGATGCGGCCGGCTACGTGCATTGGGGCGCGACCTCGCAGGACATCATCGACACCGCGCTCGTGCTCGATCTGCGCGCCGGGATCGACGTACTGCTGCGCGACCTCGATGCAGCGATAAAAGGCTTCGCCAAACAGGCGACGCAACATCGTCACACGCCGGCGGTGGCGCGCACCTGGCTGCAACATGCGTTGCCGATGCCGTTCGGTCTCAAGCTCGCCGGCTATGCCGCCGCACTCAAACGCGCACGCGACCGGCTCGCGGCGCTCCGGAACGAAAGCTTGGTGCTGCAATTCGGCGGCGCCGCCGGCACGCTGGCTTCGCTCGGCGACCGCGGGCTTGCCGTCGCCGAGAAGCTGGGCGAACTCCTTGGACTGCCGGTGCCCGACGCGCCGTGGCACAGCCATCGCGACCGGCTTGGCGAAGTCGCCGCAGCGCTCGGCATCCTTGCCACCGAATGCGGCAAGATCGCTCGCGACGTCGCGCTATTGATGCAGACGGAGGTCGGCGAAGCCTTCGAGCCAGCCGGCGCCGGCCGCGGCGGCTCTTCGACCATGCCGCACAAGCGCAATCCGGTCGCGGCCGCCGCTGCATTATCCTGCGCTGCGCTCGCGCCCAATCTAGTCGCCAGCATTCTCGCCGGACATGTGCAGGAGCAGGAGCGCGCGCTCGGCGGTTGGCAAGCAGAGTGGCCGGCCTTCCCTGCCCTCCTCCTCGTCACTTCCGGCGCGCTCGCCTCGGTCCTCGACATCGCGCAGGGCCTCGAGGTGGACGCCGCTCGGATGCGTGCCAATCTCGACATCACCCAGGGCCTGATCATGGCGGAAGCCGTGAGCTTTGCGCTCGCGGAAAAGCTCGGCAAGGCCAACGCCCACAAGCTCGTTGAGGAAGCGAGCCGCCAAGCGGTGAAGGACAAGCGGCACTTGCGTGACGTGCTCAAGGACACCGCCGCGATCACCTCCATCCTGACGCATAGCGACCTTGACCGATTGTTCGACCCGATGGCCTATCAAGGCGTCGCACAAAGCTTTATCGATCGTCTGCTCGCATCCACGAACGCGCGATCCTGACGGACCAAGAACCACCGAGGGGGAAATGCCATGCCGATGATCAATGCCGACGACGGTTGCCCGATCCACGTCGAGGTCGAAGGGCCGGCCAGCGCGCCGGTTTTGATGCTGTCAAATTCGCTTGGCACCAACCTGAGCATGTGGGACGACCAGATGCCGGAATGGTCCAAGCATTTCCGCGTCGTGCGCTACGACCGGCGCGGTCACGGTACGTCCGGTGCGCCCAAGGGCCCGTACAGCATGCAGCGCCTCGGCCGCGACGTGCTTTCGGTCATCGACGCGCTCGGCATCAAGAAGATCAATTGGTGCGGCCTCTCCATGGGCGGCATGGTCGGGCAATGGCTTGGCGCCAACGCACCCGACCGCGTCGAGAAGCTCGTCCTCTCCAACACCAATTTCTGTTACGCCGACAAGACGCCGTGGAACGACCGCATCAAGTTCGTGCGCGAAAAAGGCCTCGACGCGCTCGTCGGACCCAATATGGAGCGCTGGTTCACCAAGGGTTTCCGCGAGCGCTCCCCGCAGGTGATGGAGCGCATGCGCGTCATGTTCGTGAAGACGCCGGTCGAGGGCTATGTCGGCTGCTGCGAAGCGATCCGCGATATGGACTTCACCGCCTCGAATCCGAAGATCACGGCCCCGACCATGGTTATTGTCGGTACGAGCGATCCAGCAACCCCGCCAGCCGCCGGCGAAGCCATCGCCAAGCAGATCAAGGGCGCCAAGGTCGTCGCCTTTGAGGCGGCACACATTTCGAACATGGAGCAGCCCGCGGCTTACGCGGACGCAGTGGTCAAATTCCTCCGCTCGTGAGCACTTCCATGGAGGACAAAGAGCGACACGAAAAAGGCATGGCCCGGCGCCGCAAGGTGCTGGGCAATGAATGGGTCGATCGCGCCAATGCGAAGAAGACGCCATTCAATGCCGAATTCCAGGACTTCATCACCCGCTATGCCTGGGGCGAAGTGTGGACGCGCCCGCATTTCGACGAACGCACGCGCCGCGTCCTCGTGATCGGCACGATGATGGCGATCGACAAGTGGGAGGAATTCCGCATGCACGTGCGTGCGGCACTCCTCGAGGGCGGCTTTTCCGCCGACGACATCAAGGAAATCATTCTGCAGCAGGCGATCTATTGCGGCGTGCCCGCCGCCAATCACGCGTTTAAGGAAGCCGCCGAAGTGCTCAAAGAGATCGGCAGGGCCTGAGCGATTTCAGCGCCAGGGCGAATACCACGTGGCGCGCGGCTTGGCGGTGACGAAGGGGTCTTCCTCGATCGCCTCGGATGCGACCTCGGCGCCCGCTTCGACCTGTTCGCTCGCCTCCGGATGCTCGAGCGCGTTGAGCGCTGCGGCTATTGCCGCCAGCACCAGATTGATGGTGCTGGTGCGGATGAGATCGGCGTTGTGCTCCCACACCGCCGGCATGACGCCGATGATGCTGGCGATGACGACGAGCAGGAGCCCCATCTCGAGGATTTCCGGGTTCGGCTTTCCCGAATTGAGCGTGCGGAAACGATCAAGCACATGCACCAGGCAGACGCCGGCGACGGTCAGCTTGAATGCGCCAAAGATGATGGCGAGGTTGAGAAGGCCGAGCGGCGACAGTCCAATGCTGCGCCCAATCCAATAGACGCTCTGAGAACCCCACGGCTGCTCAAGGCCGTGTAGCGGCGAGGTGAGCACGTGGAGCGCGTCGAAGCCCCAGAACAGTGTGAAATAAAGGGCGATGGAGAAGATCGTGGCGGCGACAGCGAGCGGAAATCGCGGCATGGGATGCCTCCTGAAAGAGGCGCCCAGACGTATTCAAATCAAATGCCCAATTCAAAGGAAACCAAAAATTTACCCTACTCTAGAGGGTTAAAAGGTTAGCTCTGATGGCTAATGGCACGCCCCTCGCGAAACTCCTGCGGCGTCATGCCGGTCTGCTTGCGGAAAAAGCGCGCGAAGTGCGACGGATCGGAGAATGCGAGATCGTAGGCGATCTCGTGGATCGGCTGGGTGGTGAAGACGAGCTGGCGCTTCGCCTCGGTGAGCACACGCTGGCGGATCAAATGCCCAGCGGTGACGCCGGTCGCGCGCTTGACGTGATCGTTGAGCCGGTCGGCCGTCACCGCGAGCTTCTCGGCATAGAAGCTGATCAGCCGCTCCTTGCGGAAATGTTCTTCGACGAGACGACGCAGCGCCTCGATGCGCGGATCGGCGAGCGTCAATGTCGTCGCCGCGCCCGAGCGCGCACGATTTAATGCGAGCCGCACCATCTCGATGGCGATCAGCGCGAGGTAACCGCGCATGGCCAGGCGATGGCCTTCGCGCGCGAGAAAGCGCTCCTGCTCGAGCTCCTTGCAGAGCGCGGAGAGCCGGCTGATCTCCGCATCGCTGGAGAGCGCGATCATCGGCTCCGCGGCAAACGCTTTGAGCCGCGCCATGGCCTCGCGCTCGCCGAGCGCCGTCGCCACGTCCTCGCTGAAGCTCACCACCCAGCCGTCGGTGACCGCCGGGTTGAAGCGGAAGCCGTGTGCGACGGTCGGCGGCACCAGGAAGGCGGCCGGCGCCGTGAACGGCAACGTCGCCGCCTCGAAGATCATCTCGCCGCCGCCGCGCTCGATCACAAGAATTTGGAACAGGTCACGGTGGCGATGCGCGCGGATCGTCCAATCATGGATCGAGGAGCGCGAAGAGATCGTCTCGATGTGGATGAAATCGAATGCCTGACCGTCCGGCGGATCGCCGTAGAGATGAAACAGCGGCAGCGCGGAGGTAGCCATGGACCGCAAGCATATGCGAGCGGTCACCGTCGGTAAAACCGAGCTTGGGGAAACAGGCTCGGGGACACGTAAAAAGCCCCGCCGTCGCCGGCGGGGCATTCGAAACTCAAGTGCTCGTCGAACCTAGCGGTCGCGGTCCTGCCCTTGCTGACCGCCCTGTCCCGGCTGTTGTTGCTGCTGGCCCGGTTTCTGTCCGCCACCCTGCTGCTGCTGTCCGGGTTTCTGTCCGGGTTGCTGCTGTTGTTGGCCGGGCTTCTGGTTCGGATTCTGGTTGGGATTCTGGTTCATGGGGGCTCCTGTCTCGATGCGCTCCCTGCCCGAGTGCTCAACAGCCGACATCATCAATCGTTCCGCCGGAACCTGGGTCCACAAATGCGCGGAAAGGAAAAGCCCAGCAATCGGTTAGCGATCGGTCTGCCGGCTACCGTCGCGACGGAAGGGCTGCATCAGCAGCCGGTCGATGCGCAGTTCGCGTTTGTCCCGGAACTGGGGCAGCCCGATGGTCATGCCAGCTTCTCCGGCGGCCGGCTCTGCACGATAGGTGCCGAGCAGACGATCCCACCACGGCAGATTGAAGCCGAAATTGCTGTCGGTCTCGGCGCGCACCACCGAATGGTGCACTTCGTGCATCTGCGGGGTCACCACGAGCAAACGCAGCCAGCGCTCGACGCCGGGCGGGATCGCCACATTGGCATGATTGAACATCGAGGTGGCGTTGAGCACGATCTCGAAGATAAGCACGGCGACGGCCGGAACGCCGATCACCGCCACCACCGTCATCTTGATCAAGAGCGAGAGCAGGATCTCGAGCGGATGAAAGCGCACGCCTGTTGAGACATCGAGCTCGAGGTCGGCGTGGTGCACGCGGTGCAGCCTCCACAGCGCCGGCACGTGATGGAAGATCGCGTGCTGCAGATAGATCGCGAAGTCGAGCACGACGAAGCCGAGCACTGCTGCAAGCCAGCCCGGGGCGCTCAGCACATTGAACAAGCCGAAGCCGCGCTGCGCGGCAATGACCGCGACCCCGACTGCCGCGGTCGGCACAAGCAGCCGCACCAGCGCGATGTCCACCAGGAGGAGGCCGAGATTGTGCGGCCAGCGCGGCGTGCGGCCGAGCTTCAGGGAGCGTCGCGGCAGCGCGAGTTCCCACACCACCAGGGCGGCAAAGACGACGAAAGAGGCACCGATGCGCGCGGCGATTTCTGCTGTGGGCACCATGCGTCAGTTTAGCATGGGCGGTCGCCGTAACGTTGCCGCTGCGCAGGGGCCCTGTTAAGACTTAGTCGAGCTCTCTCGCCGTCGGCCGCCTATTGGGGGGCGCACCGGACGCATGGAATATTTTCTCCAGCAACTCATCAACGGCCTCGTGCTCGGCTCGATCTACGGGCTGATCGCCATCGGCTATACGATGGTCTACGGCATCATCGGCATGATCAATTTCGCCCATGGCGATATTTTCATGGTCGGCGCCTTTGTCGCCTTGATTGCGTTCCTCGCGCTGGTGTCGATCGGGCTGACCGCCGTCCCGCTCGCTCTGTTCATCGTGCTGATCGTCGCCATGGCGCTCGCCGCGCTCTACGGCTGGACGGTCGAGCGCCTCGCCTACCGGCCACTGCGCCATTCCTTCCGCCTGGCCCCACTCATTTCCGCGATCGGCATGTCGATCGTGCTGCAGAATTATGTGCAGATCGCGCAGGGCGCGCGCGTGAAGCCGCTGCCGCCGCTCATTCAGGGCGGCCACACCTTGATCCACAGCGCGGCGTTCGACGTCCGCCTGTCCAACGTACAGATCCTCATCGTGCTCACGACGCTGGCGCTGATGGTCGCTTTCTCCTGGCTGATTGCGAAGACGCGACTCGGCCGCGACATGCGCGCCTGCGAGCAGGACCTGCGCATGGCATCGCTGCTGGGTGTCGACACCGACCGGACGATCTCGCTCACCTTCGTCATCGGCGCTGCGCTCGCGGCGGTCGCCGGCATCATGTACCTGCTCTATTA
Organism: Pseudolabrys sp.; assembly: GCA_035651015.1. Lineage (GTDB taxonomy): Bacteria > Pseudomonadota > Alphaproteobacteria > Rhizobiales > Xanthobacteraceae > Pseudolabrys. Next base: position 50,235 of record DASRGN010000033.1, read on the forward strand.
CGGCGTGATCGATTTCTACATCGGCTTTGTCGCCGGCGTGAAGGCGTTCACCGCGGCGGTGCTTGGCGGCATCGGCTCGATTCCCGGCGCCATGCTCGGCGGCCTGCTCATTGGACTGATCGAGACTTTCTGGTCGGCCTATTTCTCGATCGAGTACAAGGACGTCGCCGCCTTCTCGGTGCTTATCGTCGTGCTGATCTTCCTGCCGACCGGAATTCTCGGCCGGCCGGAAGTCGAAAAGGTTTAGGGCGCGGGACGACGGCGTGGCGCAGTCGGACGATCATCACCCTCCCCGCTTTGTCAGCGCGCTGAAGTCCGCCGCGCTGGCCGCGCTCGTCGCCTTCGGCCTGTTCTCGCTGATCATCGGCATCCGTACCGATCAGGGCTCGACCGGCGCGCTGGTCATCTGGACCCGCTTCGACGATCTCACCGTGTTCGTCGTCGTCGTGTTCATCGGCGTGTTTCTGCGCGATCTCGTTCTCGGCGACCGCACGGTGAGGATCAAAGCCGCCATGCCGGGCGCGATCACCGCCGTCGGCGCAACGCTTCGCCCCTTCGTCGCTCCGGCGCTGCTCGCGTTTGCTGTACTCGTGCCGGTGCTGTTCTACAGCAACCGTTACATCCTCGATCTCGGCATCCTGGTGCTCACTTACGTGATGCTCGGCTGGGGCCTCAACATCGTGGTCGGTCTCGCCGGCCTGCTCGACCTCGGCTATGTCGCGTTCTACGCCGTCGGCGCCTACTCCTATGCACTGCTGGCGCAGAACTTCCATTGGTCGTTCTGGATCTGCCTGCCGCTCGCCGGCATCCTCGCCTCGTTCTGGGGCATCCTCCTCGGCTTCCCGGTGCTGCGGCTACGCGGCGACTATCTCGCCATCGTCACCCTCGCCTTTGGCGAGATCATCCGCCTCGTGCTGCTCAACTGGCAGAGCTTCACCGGCGGACCGAATGGCATCCCCAGCATCCCGCGGCCGTCCTTCTTCGGCTTGCCCTTCATCGACGGCGAGGGCAGCTTCGCCGAATTCTTCGGCCTCGAATATGATCCGACGCACCGCGTCGTGTTCATGTTCTACCTCATCCTCGCGCTGGCACTGATCACCAATTGGGTGACCATCCGGCTGCGCCGGCTGCCGATTGGCCGCGCCTGGGAGGCGCTGCGCGAAGACGAGATCGCCTGCCGCTCGCTCGGCATCAACACCACCAACACCAAGCTCACCGCCTTTGCCATGGGCGCGCTGTTCGCCGGCTTTGCCGGCTCGTTCTTCGCCACGCGACAGGGGTTCATCAGCCCGGAATCCTTCGTGTTCATGGAATCGGCGCTGGTGCTCGCCATCGTCGTCCTCGGCGGCATGGGCTCGCAACTCGGCGTCGCCATTGCCGCGCTCACCATGATCGGCGGCTTCGAGCTGTTCCGCCAGTTCGCGGAATACCGCATGCTGCTGTTCGGGCTCGCCATGGTGCTGATCATGGCCTGGCGGCCGCGCGGGCTGATCGGCACGCGCACGCCGTCCGTTTATCTGGAAAAGGAAAAACCCGTCCCCGCCGAGCTGCGCACGGAGGGACAAGGATGAGCGACATCCTGTCCGTGCAGCACCTCACCATGCGCTTCGGCGGGCTCATCGCCGTGCACGATCTGTCGTTCTCCGCCAAGCGCGGCGAGATCACCGCTTTGATCGGACCGAACGGCGCCGGAAAGACCACCGTGTTCAACTGCATCACCGGCTTCTACAAGCCGAGCGCCGGCATGATGCAGCTCACCCATGATGAGGGCGCGACATACCTGCTCGAGCGATTGCCCGACTTCCGCATCGCGCGGTTCGCCCGCGTCGCCCGCACCTTCCAGAACATCCGGCTGTTCCACGGGATGAGCCTGCTCGAGAACCTGCTGGTGGCGCAGCACAACGCGCTGATGCGCGCATCCGGCATGACCGTGCTCGGCCTCTTCGGCCTGCCGGGCTTCACCAGCGCTGAGCGCGCGGCGATCGACAAGGCGCGCTATTGGCTCGATCGCATCGGGCTTCTCGCGCGCGCCGACGATCCCGCCGGCGAGCTGGCCTACGGCGCGCAGCGGCGATTGGAGATCGCGCGCGCCATGTGCAGCGAACCGGTGCTGCTCTGCCTCGACGAGCCGGCGGCCGGCCTCAACGCGCGTGAAAGCGGCGAGCTCGATCAACTGCTCACCTTTATCCGCGAGCAGCACAAGACGTCGCTCCTCCTCATCGAGCACGACATGTCGGTGGTGATGGGGATTTCCGACCATATCGTCGTGCTCGATTACGGCGTGAAGATTTCCGAAGGCAGCCCCGAGCATGTGCGTAACGACGCCAAGGTGGTCGCTGCCTATCTCGGCGTCGAGGAGGAAGAGGTCGAGCACGTCGAAGCGGAGGTCGGACTGTGAGCATGACCTCGGCCGCTTCCCCGCCCGTGCCTGCGACCGGCAGCGCGCCGCTCCTGCGCATCGAAGGGCTCAAGGCGGCTTACGGCCAAGTGGTGGCGCTCAAGGGCGTCGACCTCGAGGTCAAGTCCGGCGAGATCGTCACCTTGATCGGCGCCAATGGCGCCGGCAAGTCCACGCTGATGATGTCGATCTTCGGCCATCCACGCGCGCAAGAGGGCCGCATCGTGTTCGACGGGCGCGACATCACGCGGCTGCCGACGCATCACATCGCCAAGCTGCGCATCGCGCAGGCACCGGAAGGCCGCCGCATCTTCTCGCGCATGAGCGTGCTCGAAAACCTGCAGATGGGTGCCAACATCACCGCGCCCGAGCATTTCGAGGCCGACCTCGCCCGCGTGTTCGCACTGTTCCCGCGGCTCAAGGACCGCGTGCAGCAGCGTGGCGGCACGTTGTCGGGCGGCGAGCAGCAGATGCTGGCCATCGCCCGCGCGCTGATGAGCCGTCCGCGCCTCTTGCTGCTCGATGAGCCTTCTCTCGGGCTGGCGCCGCTCTTGGTCAAGCAGATCTTCCGCGCCATCCGCGATCTCAACGAGAAAGATGGGCTCACCGTATTCCTGGTCGAGCAGAACGCATTCCACGCGCTCAAGCTTGCGCATCGTGGCTATGTGATCGTCAACGGCCTGATCACATTGTCGGGCACCGGGCGCGAGCTGCTCGATCGCGACGAGATCAAGAGCGCCTATCTGGAAGGCGGACGGAAGTGACGATGGCAGAAATCTTCGGCCAGCTTTACGCGGACGAGACCTGGCTGCAGGTGGTGCTGATCACCGTCGTGCTTGGCGGTGGTGCCGCCTGGCAGACCGGCCGCGCCATCGCCGGAACCTGGCGGCCGCTCTGGCATGCCATCATCTACACGCTGTTGCTCGGCGCCGCTGTACGTTTCGTGCACTTCGCCCTGTTCGAGGGGGAACTTCTCTCGCCGCTCTCCTATCTGGTCGACACCGCCTACCTTTTGGCCGTCGGCTGCGTCTCCTGGCAGGAACGCCGCACCAGCCTGATGGTGACGCAATATCCATGGCTTTATGAGCGAAGCGGCCCCCTGTCCTGGCGGGACCGTCCGGCCTCTTAACTCAGCCGGATTGTGATGCCGTTTTCCGGGTGACTTCCGCGCAAAACCAGCCAGAATGCGCCATCTGATCCGACCGCTTGGCACCTCGGCCGGGCGGCGCAGTACTCGCAAGGGGAGACAGTCATGAGGAAAATCTCTCTCGCCGCATTGGCGCTCGGCACCGGCCTGTTGTTTGCCGGGTCGGCCATGGCGGAAGACCTGAGTGTCGCCGTCGCCGGACCGATGACCGGTGGCGAAGCCACGTTCGGCCGCCAGATGAAGAACGGCGCCGACCTGGCCGTTGCCGATCTCAACGCCGCGGGCGGCGTGCTCGGCAAGCAGCTCAAGCTCGAAGTCGGCGACGATGCCTGCGATCCGAAGCAGGCGCGTTCGGTCGGCGAAAAGCTCGCCAGCATGAAGATACCCTTCGTCGCCGGCCACTATTGCTCGTCGTCGTCGATCCCCGCATCAGAGGCTTATGCCGAGGGCAATGTACTGCAGATCACCCCGGCGTCGACCAACCCGCAGTTCACCGAGCGCGGTCTCTGGAACACGTTCCGCGTTTGCGGCCGTGACGACCAGCAGGGCTCGGTTGCCGGCGCCTATCTGGCCAAGGCGTTCAAGGGCAAGAACATCGCCATCATCAACGACAAGACCACCTATGGCAAAGGCCTGGCCGACGAGACCAAGAAGGCGCTCAACGCCAAGGGCATCAAGGAGAAGGTCAACGAGTCCTACAACAAGGGCGACAAGGACTTCACCGCGCTCGTCTCCAAGCTCAAGCTCAACAACATCGATATCGTCTATGTCGGCGGCTACCATCAGGAAGCCGGCCTGATCCTGCGTCAGATGCGCGACCAGGGCATGAAGACGGTGCTGATGGCCGGCGACGCGCTCGCCGACAAGGAGTTTGCCTCGATCACTGGCCCGGCTGCAGAAGGCGTGCTGTTCACCTTCGGCCCGGATCCACGCAAGAAGGCGACCGCCGCGGCGATCGTGAAGAAGTTCAAGGATAAGGGCATCGATCCGGAAGGCTACACGCTCTACACCTACGCCGCCTTCCAGGTGTGGTCGCAGGCGGTGAAGAAGGCCAACACCACCGACGCGAAGAAGGTCGCGGCGACGATGAAGGCCGGGAGCTGGGACACCGTGCTCGGCAAGATCGCCTACGACAAGAAGGGCGACATCACCATCGTCGACTATGTCGTCTACAAGTGGGATGCGAGCGGCAACTACAACGAGCTTCCGGGCCAGCAGGGCTCGTAGGCTCGTCAGTTCAATCGACGCGAAAAGCCCGCTCTTCGGAGCGGGCTTTTTTGTTGGCTACTTCGCCGGAGCCCGCGCCGCGACCAGCTCCGCCATGGCCTGCGAGACCTCGTCGGCTTCCGCGTTGAGCCCGTCGATCACGGTGGCGCGGTCGCGCTCCGGCCGGTTCTGACTCACCTTCCACTTGCCCTCGATGCGGGCGAGTGGAATTTCCAGCCCGACGATCGCTCTGATCTGCGCGTCGACGAAGGGAGACGGTGCGTCCTCGACGGCCCAGGGCTGCGCGCGCTGCTGCTCCTGCGACATCGTCAGCTCGCGGATTTGTTGCGCGAGCCAATCATGATCGTCGCGCACTGTGATCCGGCCGTAGGCCTGCACGACCGCGTAATTCCAGGTCGGCACCACCTTGCCGGTTTCCCGCTTGGTCACGTACCAGGAGGGCGTGATGTAGCGCTCGACACCCTGGAAGACGACGAGCGCCTCTTGCGCCGGATCGAACTCCTGCCACTGCGGATTGGCGCGCGCGAGATGGCACTTCAGCGTGCCGTGCGGTGACGTCGTCGCATCGAGCACGAACGGCAGCAGGTTGGCGGTGAGCCCGCTTTTGCCATTGGTCACGAGCAAGCCCAGCGGATGCGCGCGGATCAGCGCGTGCTGCACCTCGAGCTTGTCTTCGCGGAAATGCGCCGGCTGATACATGCCGTCTGTCTTACCCGATCTTGCCCAGGATCGGGAATGTCTCGAGCAGCCAGAAGCTCGCATTGCTGATCGCGCCGGTGAGAAAGGCGATGCCGGTGAGCACCAGCAGGGCGCCCATCGCCTGCTCGACGCGCGCGAGATGTTTGCGGAACCGCGCCAGGAAGGCCGCGAACGGCTCGACCGCAAGCGCCGCAACGATGAACGGGATGCCGAGGCCAAGCGAGTAGACCGCGAGCAGGCCGGCGCCCTTGGCGACCGTCGCTTGCGAGGCGGCGATGGCGAGAATGACCGCGAGGATCGGCCCGATGCACGGCGTCCAGCCAAAGGCGAAGGCGAGCCCCATCACATAGGCGCCCCACAAGCCCACCGGCTTCGGCACCTCGACGCGCTTCTCCCGATACAACAATGCAATGCGCGTGAGCCCGAGAAAGTGCAGGCCCATGATGATGATCACGATGCCGGCGATGGTCGCGAGCTCGCTCGAATAGGCGCGCACCAAGGAGCCGATGACGCTGGCGCTGGCACCGAGCGCGACGAAAACCGTGGTGAAGCCGGCGACGAAGAGCAGCGCCGCAACGACGGTCTCGCCCCTCACCCGCGGCTGCGCCTCGCCGTCAGCCAGCCGTTCCAGCGAGGCACCCGCGAGATAGACGAGATAAGGCGGCACCAGCGGCAGCACGCAGGGCGAAAGAAAGCTCACGAGCCCCGCGACCAGGGCCGCGGCGATGGTGACGTCGGCGCTCATGCCGCCTAGATGCATGGCTCGCGCGCGTGGCGCAAGCGTCTCTGCGCCGCATGGCGGCGATGTGATGGCGGCGTGATCTGCTATGGTGCTTCACGATGCGAAACCTGATCACCGACGTTCCCGGCGTGCGTGTCGGCCATGCCGACGACAAGAAGCTCGGTTCCGGCGCGACCGCGGTCGTGTTTGACGAGCCTGCTGTGGCCGCGGCCGATTTGCGCGGCGGCGGTCCCGGCACGCGGGAAAGCGCGTTGCTCGATCCAGCGATGACCGTGCAGCGCATCGACGCGATTGCGCTTTCCGGCGGCTCCGCGTTCGGGCTCGACGCCGCTTCTGGCTTACAGGCCTGGCTCGCCGAGCAGGGTCGCGGCTTTGTCGTGCGCGAAGCCCGCGTCCCGATCGTGCCCGCCGCCATCCTTTTCGATCTGCTCAATGGCGGTGACAAAAGCTGGGGCCGCTATCCGCCCTATCGGGAGCTCGGCTACGAGGCCGCGCGCAATGCCGCCATCGATTTCGCACTTGGCAGCGTCGGCGCCGGCTTGGGCGCGACCACGGTAAATTTCAAGGGCGGCATGGGCTCCGCCTCGGCGGAGACGAAAGCCGGGCATGTCGTCGGCGCGCTGGTCGCCGCCAATGCGGCAGGCAGCGTTGTCATCGGCGACGGCCCGCACTTCTGGGCAGCGCCTTATGAGCGCGACCGCGAATACGGCGGCCGCGGCGTGCCCACGAGCATCGCGCCCGAGGCGCTGCGCTTTCGCACCAAGGGGCAGATCGGCGAGGCCACGAGCCTTGTGGTTGTCGCGACCGACGCAATCCTCACCAAGGCGCAGGTGCGCCGCCTCGCCATCATGGCGCAGGATGGGCTCGCACGCGCAATCCGGCCGGTGCACACGCCGCTCGACGGCGACATCGTCTTCGCCGCTGCAACCGGCGTGAAGCCGCTCGCCGATCCGATCCACGCGCTCTCGGAGCTCGGCACGCTCGCCGCCGACGTCGTCGCGCGCGCGGTTGCCCGCGGCATCTACGAAGCGACAGCCCTGCCCTTTCCCGGCGCGCAGCCGAGCTGGAAAGACAAATTCAAATCCTGAAGCGCTCGGCGCTGTAAGGCCGCGGATCGCAGAAAGGCGACGCGCCGGTGACGAGCTCGGCGATCAGGCGTCCTGTCGCCGGCCCGAGCGTCAGCCCCCAATGCGCGTGGCCGAAAGCCAGCCACAGACCGGCCTGCCCTGGCGCGCGGCCGATCACCGGGCGCGAGTCGGCAAAGCACGGCCGGTTGCCCATCCAGATCGTCGGCTCGTTGGGCTCGCCGAGCGGAAACAGGTTCTGCGCAGAGGGCAGCAGCCGGCCGAGCTGCACCGGCGTCGGCGGCGCGTCGCGGTCGGCGAATTCAGCGCCGGTGGTGATGCGGATCCCCTGCTCCATCGGCGCCAGGCAATAGCCGATGTCGGCATCGACGACCGGACGCGACAGGCCGGCATTGCCCTGCGCATGGAAGTGCCGGTGATAACCGCGCTTCACCGCCAGCGGCAGCTTGATCCCGAGCGGCGCCAGCACGTCGAGCGCCCAGGGGCCGAGCGTAATCACGACCTGGTCGGCATCGATATGGCCCTCGTTCGTATCGATGCGCCAATGCCCGGCGGAACGATGCAGCGAGCGCGCGTCGCCATTGAGCGTGACGCCGCCGCGCGCCGCAAAACGCGCGGCATAGGCCTTGGTCAGCGCGCCGGGGTTGGTGACGCTCACCGCGCTCGGCCAGAACAGCGCTCGTCGGAAAACCGGCTTGAGCGACGGCTCGAGCGCGCGCGCCTCCTCGACGTCGAGACCGCGGCTTTCGACACCGACCTGTTGTCCGAAATCGCGCTCGCGCGCGGTCGAGGCGAAGCTCGCTTCGTCGCGATAAACCTTGAGCCAGCCGGTCTTCTGCAGATAGCGCGTGGCGCCGGCTTCCGCCATCAGCGCCTCATGCTCGGGGATGGCGCGCTCGAACAGCGGCCGCATGGCCTCGGCGAAGGCGATGCTGCCGGCGAGCTTGGTATTCTCGCGGTAGGCCAGGAGCCATGGCGCGATCTGCGGCAGGAACGACAGATGATAATTCGCCGCCGCGGATCGTTTGAGCGCGATGCGCAGCAACGCGCCAATCCCGTGGGGAAACGGGTGCGGAAACAGCGTATTGCCCTCGATGATCCCGGCATTGCCGTAAGACGTTTCCTCGCCCGGCCCGCGGCGATCAACGAGCGTCACCGACGCGCCGCGCTTGACGAGATGCAAGGCGACCGAGGTGCCGACAATGCCGGCCCCGAGAACGATGACATCGCTGCGCGCCATAGCCATTCCTTGTTGCGAAGACTTACGTCCGCATTCGCCTCGCAGATCGGCGCGCCGCAATCAAGCGCCACAATAAGTGAATTCGCAAAGGCATCCGGCGCCGATTAGCTAGCGCGCTACTGGGGTCCTGGGGTCTCGTTGCATGACATGGCTGCTTGAATGGCCTGGCCGAGCCTTGGCGTGGCTGGGACGGCGGGGCACCGCGGCGGTCGGACTGTCGATCTTCGTCGGCCTGCTGGTGCCTGGCACCGCAGCGGTGTTCAAGCCGTGGCTCGGCGTCACGGTATTCGTTCTTTTGTGTCTTTCTTTTCTCCGCGTCGATCCAGCGGCGCTGTGGCGCGAACTGCGCCGGCCGGGCCTCGTCCTCGCCGTCGCAATCTGGATCATGGTCGCCGTGCCGCTGATGCTCGGCGGCCTGTTCACGGTGCTTGGCCTGCGCGCGGTCATGCCGGGGCTATACTTCATTGTCATGCTGCAAGTCTCAGCGCCAGGATTGATGGCAGCACCGGCAATGGCGGCGCTGATCGGCCTCGACGTCGCGCTCACGCTGGCCGGTCTCATCCTGTGCACTGCCATGACGCCGTTAACGGCGGCCGCCTTCACCCATCTCTTCCTCGGCGTCACGATCATCCCACCCGTGACGTTCGGCACCAAGCTGTTCCTGCTCATTGCCGGATCGGCACTCACGGCGGCCATCGTGCGCGCCGTCGTCGGCCGTAGCTTTATTGAAGCACGGCACGATTCCATCGACGGGCTGAGCGTGATCGGCATGTTCATCTTCGCCATGGCCGCGGTCGGGGGCGTCGGGGCGCATTTCATGGCCGATCCGTGGCTGGTGATCCGACTGCTCCTCCTCGCATTCGCCGTCGCTCTCGGCATGATCGCGCTGACGACAGTGATCTTTCTCCCCGCTGGCCGCGGCCGCGCCTTCGCCGTCGGCATCCTCGCGGGCTACCGCAATCTCGGCGTCATGCTCGCCGCCGCCGGGTTCGCAATTCCCGACACGGCCTGGCTTTACTTCGGCTTGGCGCAGTTTCCGATCTATCTCCTTCCGCAATTTTTCAAGCCGCTGGCAAAGCGGCTGACCGAAGGCCATCAACAGGCGTCCTAGCCGGCGTTGCCCCCTCGCCAAACGCGTGTTAGGCGGACGTTTCAGGAGCCCCGATGTCTCGTCCCCTCTTCATCGCGCCGTCGATCCTGTCAGCGGATTTCGCCAAGCTCGGCGACGAGGTGCGCGCCGTTGAAGCCGCCGGTGCCGACTGGATCCATGTCGATGTCATGGACGGGCATTTCGTGCCCAACATCACCATGGGCCCGGTCGTGGTGAAGGCGCTGCGCCCGGTCACCAAGAAGACGCTCGACGTACACCTGATGATCGCGCCCTGCGATCCCTATCTCGCGGCTTTCGCCGAGGCCGGCGCCGACATCATCACCGTCCATGTGGAAAGTGGGCCGCACGTGCACCGCTCGCTGCAGGCGATCCGAGCGCTCGGCAAGAAAGCCGGCGTCACCATGAATCCCGGCACGCCGGTGGACACGGTCGCCAACGTGATCGACCTCGTCGACCTCGTTCTCGTCATGTCAGTCAATCCAGGCTTCGGCGGCCAGGCTTTCATCCCGTCGGCTATCGAAAAGATCCGCGACGTGCGCGCCATGGCCGGCGGCCGTCCAATCGACATCGAGGTCGACGGCGGCATCACGCCGGAGACGGCGCCACGCGTGGTGCAGGCCGGCGCCAATGTGCTCGTCGCCGGCTCCGCCGTGTTCAAAGGCGGCGCCGACAAGTATCGCGGCAATATCGCGGCGATCCGGCAGGCCGCGGCGCTGGCGCGCGGAGAAGCGGCGTGATCCCTCGCTACTCCCGCCCCGAGATGACCGCGGTCTGGGATCCGCAGACGCGCTATCGCATCTGGTTCGAGATCGAGGCCCACGCCGCCGATGCCATGGCCGAGCTCGGCATCATTCCCAAAGACGCTGCGAAAACACTCTGGGAAAAAGGCAAGAACGCCAGGTTCGACGTCGCCCGCATCGACGCCATCGAAGCGGAGGTGAAGCACGACGTCATCGCCTTCCTCACACATCTCGCCGAGATCGTCGGCCCCGAAGCGCGCTTCGTGCATCAGGGCATGACGTCCTCCGACGTGCTCGACACCTGCCTCAATGTGCAACTTACCCGCGCCGCCGATATCCTGATGGCGGACGTCGACAAGCTGCTCGCCGCGCTCAAGCGTCGCGCCTATGAATACAAGATGACGCCGACGGTCGGCCGCTCGCACGGCATCCATGCCGAGCCGACGACCTTCGGGCTCAAGCTCGCTTATGCCTATGCCGAGTTCGCGCGCGCCCGCGCGCGGCTGCATGCGGCACGCCACGAGGTCGCGACCTGCGCCATTTCCGGTGCGGTCGGCACCTTCGCGCAGATCGATCCGCGCGTCGAAGCGCATGTGGCGAAGGCGATGGGGCTCAAGGTCGAGCCAATCTCCACACAGGTGATCCCGCGCGACCGCCACGCCATGTATTTCGCCACGCTGGGCGTCGTCGCCTCCTCGATCGAGCGCCTCGCCACCGAGATCCGCCACCTGCAGAGAAGCGAAGTGCTGGAGGCGGAAGAGTTCTTCTCCGAGAAGCAGAAGGGCTCCTCGGCGATGCCGCACAAGCGCAATCCGGTGCTCTCGGAAAACCTCACTGGCCTCGCGCGCATGGTGCGCGCTTACGTGACGCCGGCGTTGGAGAACGTGGCGCTCTGGCACGAGCGCGATATTTCACACTCGTCGGTCGAGCGCATGATCGGCCCCGATGCCACCGTGACGCTCGATTTCGCGCTCAATCGCCTTGCCGGCGTGGTCGACAAGCTGCTCGTCTATCCGGAGAACATGCGCAAGAACCTCGATCGCCTCGGCGGCCTGGTCAACTCGCAGCGCATCCTCCTCGCGCTCACGCAGAAGGGCGTGGCGCGCGAGGACGCCTATCGCATGGTGCAGCGCAATGCCATGAAGGTCTGGGCAAGCGGAGGCGATCTCCCGAGTGAGCTCAAGGCCGATCCGGACGTGGCGGCTAAGCTTTCGGCGGCGGAAATCGACGCCAATTTCGACGTCGACTACCACCTCAAGCAGGTCGATACGATCTTCGCCCGAGTATTCGGCGCCAACTAATACGGTAACGTTCTTCCCGGTTCCTTGTTGTTGCCGCGCTGCGGTCATGATCTCTAGGTCAAGTCTGACCAATTGAATCGCCGCGACTCTCCATGACCCTTCCGACCATTCTGGTCTTCGACTCCGGCCTCGGCGGCTTGACCGTGCTGCGCGAAACGGTGAAGGCGCGGCCCGATGCACATTTCGTCTACGTGGCCGATGACGCCTTCTTTCCTTATGGCGGGCACAGCGAGGCGGCGCTGATCGAGCGCACCGTGCCGCTGATGGGCAAGCTGATCGAGGAGCATCGCCCCGATCTCATCGTCATCGCCTGCAACACCGCCTCGACGCTAGTGCTCGCCGAGCTGCGCGCGCAGTACACTGTGCCCTTCGTCGGCACCGTGCCAGCGATCAAGCCCGCCTGCGCGGCTTCGCTCACCAAGCGCGTTTCAGTCTTGGGCACGCAGGCGACGGTGAGCCGCGAATACACCCGCGCGCTCATTCGCCAGTTCGCTAATGGCAGCGAGGTCACGCTGGTCGGCTCCGCGAGGCTCGCGAGCCTCGCCGAGGCCGAGCTCAATGGCGACACCGTCACGGATGCCGCCATCACCGCGGAGATCGTCCCCTGCTTCGTCGAGACCGGCGGCGCCCGCACCGATACCGTTGTGCTTGCCTGCACGCACTATCCGCTGCTGCTCGACCGGCTCACGCGCCTCTCCCCGTGGCCTGTCACTTTCGTCGATCCGGCACCCGCCATCGCGCGCCGCGTGCTCGATCTGCTCGGTCCCGCGACCGGCCGCCCACAGCCCTTGCCCTCGGCCTTTCGCCTGACCTCCGGCCGCGCGCCGTCGGAGCGCCTGTCGGGGGCCCTCGCTCAGTTTGGCCTTGGAGAGCTTCGGAAAGCGGGCAATAGCCCGCGAATTGACACTCCCGAGCTTTCCGCCTAGAACCCGCCCGCTCAGCGGGGCTTTTTTGCCCCGCTAAGTGTTTCGCGACCCGCGGTTTTCCTAGCTTACGCTTAGGCGGAAAACCTGTCGGTTCCGGAGAGATCCGGAACAGAGGAGGGCGCGGTTCCTCAAAACTCGACAATTCGCAACCATGAGGACGCGATGACCAAGCGCAGTGAAGCCAAATACAAGCTCGATCGCCGGATGGGCGAAAATATCTGGGGCCGCCCGAAGAGCCCCGTGAACCGCCGCGAATACGGTCCCGGCCAGCACGGCCAGCGCCGCAAGGGCAAGCTCTCCGACTACGGCGTGCAGCTGCGCGCCAAGCAGAAGCTGCGCGGCTACTACGGCAACATCTCCGAGAAGCAGTTCCGTCGCATCTATGATGACGCCATTCGCATGAAGGGCGACAGCGGCGCGCACATGATCGGCCTGCTCGAGCGCCGCCTCGACGCGGCGGTGTTCCGCGCCAAATTCGTGCCGACGGTGTTTGCCGCGCGGCAGTTCGTCAACCACGGCCACGTCAAGGTGAACGGCCGCCGCGTCACCGTGCCGAGCTACCGGCTCAAGGTCGGCGACCTCATCGAGGTCAAGGAAAAGTCGAAGCAGATGCCGATGGTGCTGGAGTCGGTCGCACTCGCCGAGCGCGACGTGCCCGACTACATCGAGGCCGATCACTCAAAGATGACGGCGAAGCTCGTGCGTGTCCCGGTGCTCGGCGACGTGCCTTATGCGGTGATGATGGAGCCGCATCTGGTCGTCGAATACTACTCGCGCTGATCGGCCGCTCTCCCCGATTCGGCGCCGCTGTTGCTGGCGGCGCCCTACCAAAAGTCGAAACCCCCACTCCGAGAGTGGGGGTTTTTGCAATCGTGCAGCGCCGAAAAGGTCCCACTATCAACAGCCTGTCAGAAATCTTTCGTCTTCTTCCATACCTTATGTAGTGGGCCAGATTGTCGCAGTTTCCCATATTTAGTAATGTCAGGGTGCTGTGGAATGAATCATAGGGGAGAATCGCTCATGAACGGCTTGACTGCCTTGAAAGGCTGGATCGGTGCGTTGACGGAAATTGCGCTGATGCTGCTGGCTCTTGGCATCGCGTTGGCGCTTCTGGCTGGGCCGCAGCTGCCTTTCCTTGGCAACGTCGTCGGCAATATCGTCAATCTCGTGAACGACCTCGGGAAGAACGGCGTCGTGGGCCTCATCGCCCTGGGCGTCATCCTGTGGCTGTTCTCGAAACGTCAGATGTCCTGAACGTCCTGAACGGCGCTTACCTGTTCGGGGGCGCGTAAGGCGCGTCCCCCGGGCACGACGCGACGGTCATATTGGGTGGGGAGAAGTCCCCACCCAATAGTGTGAAGTTTGCGCGCCATAACCGGGGCCCGGCGCCATGTTGGATTTCCTCAACAAGGTCAAAACCTATCTGTGGCTCTTCGTCGAGCTCGCTTTCGTGAGCTTGCTCGCGATCATGCTGATTTATCTGATCCTCGGTCCGAACTCCGGGGTCTTTGTCCTCTCGGTAGCCGACAATGTGACGAAATTCGCCAGCGCGGTGCCGACGCCGAGCCTAATCGGGCTTGCGGTGCTATTGGCGATTATTGTGCTCGCCGCCAGGCGGATGAAGTAAACTGCTGCGGTGAGCCACGCGTTTGATCGACGATCATTGCTGAAGCTTGCGGGCGGCGGCCTCGCCTCCGTTGCGCTATTGCCTCGGGCCTATGCCGCGCCCTTCAGCTTCAAGCAAGGCACATTCGAGATCGCCGTGGTCAGCGACGGCCACCTCGTGCTGCCCACGAGCTTTCTTGCCCCCGACATCCCCAAGGCCGAGCGCGATGCGTTGCTCGCCGCGCTTGGCGAAGCCGGCGAGCAATACGACTCGCCGACCAACATCACGTTGATCCGCACCGGCAATGACCTGATCCTGGTCGACATGGGCTCGGGCGATCGCTTCATGCCGACCGCCGGAAAGCTGTGGGACAACCTGGCCGCCGCCGGCATCGACAAGAGCCGGATCACCAAGGTCGTGTTCACCCATGGCCACCCCGACCACCTGTGGGGCCTGCTGGATGAGCTCGACGACATGATGCTGCCGGATGCGGCGTATTTCGTCGCCGCCACCGAATGGGACTTCTGGCTTGGCGCCAATGCGACGGCAGGCCTGCCGCCGGAGCGTGCCGGTTTCGTGACCGGCGCCAGACGCAATTACGCGCGGCTCAAGGAGCGGGTGAAGATGCTCTCCCCCGGAGACGACGTCGTCACCGGGCTGCGCGTCATCGGCACCCCGGGCCACACCCAGGGCCACGTGTCGCTGGAGATCGCGGGCGGCGACGGATTGATCGTCGGCGGCGATGCGCTGACCCACCCTCTGATTTCGTTTGCGCATCCGGGCTGGCGCACGACCGCCGATCACGAGCCGGAGCGCGCCATCGCGACGCGGCGGCGCCTGCTCGACCGGCTCGCCGCCGATCGCACCAAGCTGATCGGCTTCCACCTGCCCTACCCCGGAGTCGGGCGGGTGGAACGCAAGGACGGCGTCTACCGCTACGTCCCTGTGTAGAGATGTCGCCCGCGAATCAGGCCGAGGCGTCAGCGCGCACTACCACGCCCTTGTCCTTGAACGCCTGCTGCAGTTCGCCAGCCTGGAACATCTCGCGAATGATGTCGCAGCCGCCGACGAATTCGCCCTTGATGTAGAGCTGCGGGATTGTCGGCCAGTTGGAATAGGTTTTGATGCCGTTCCGCAATTCGTCGGATTCCAACACATTCAAGCCCTTATAGGGCACGCCGATGTGGTCGAGGATCTGCACCACCTGTCCGGAAAAACCGCACATCGGGAACTGCGGGGTGCCCTTCATGAACAGCACCACGTCGTTGCTGGTCACTTCGTTCTTGATGAAGTCCTGAATGCTCATGGCAAGTCCTTGTCGCGCGGGCATATTCGCCCGCTGTTGACCCGAAAATCGTGCTTTCCGGGGCTAAAGGCAAGGCCCTGTTTCCGCAGAGCTCATGTCCTTTCTGCAACGGTTACTTCTTCACCGGGGCATAGAAGGTTCCCTGGACTTCGGTGATGTCGTCCTGGTTGAGCCGATGCACCTCGACGATGGTGCGCGGCGGGTAAGGCTCGCCACCCCACAGCTCCTCCTGCACCTTGTTCACCAGGGGGCGGAAGCGAAACATGTCGGTCACATAGACGACGATGCGCACGCAGTCGCGCAGGCTCGCACCTTCGGACTCAGCGATCAGCTTCATGTTGAGGAAGGCTTGGCGGATGCGCGCCTCGTCGCCCTGGACAAGCGTATTGGTTTTCGGGTCGATGCCGCGCATGCCCGCGATGAAGACGAAATCGCCGGCGCGGCTGGCAACGCCCCAGGTGCCGGTGGTCTTGATCGCGCCCGGCGGATTGAGCGCCTTGACGCCATTCGGGGATGGGTTTTGCGCAGACGCAGGTACGGCGCCGGCGACGATCGCGGCGCCGGCCAACAGCAAGCGGATCATGAGAACCTCCGGTCGAAGGACGGGAGCCTCAGTCTAAGAACCGCCGCGCGGAGGTTCAACGTGCGACGCGCTCAGTTCTCCGGCGGCGCGGTTTGCAGCGCCAGCGCATGCAACACGCCACCCATTTTTCCCTGCAGCGCCTGATAGACAAGCTGATGCTGCTGCACCCGGTTCTTGCCGCGGAAGGCCGCAGAGACAACCGTCGCGGCATAGTGGTCGCCGTCGCCGGCAAGATCGCGGATCGTCACCTCGGCGTCGGGAATGCTCGCCTTGATCAGCCGCTCGATCTCGCCCGGGTCCATCGCCATGGTGATTATCCGCTCTGCTCTTAGGCCGCGCCGCTCATGTACTGCGGCAGCCAGCGCTCGAAACGTTCGCGCAGAATCGTGACCAGCATGGGGCGCTCGCCCGGAAGCGTCAACGCGTCGCCCCCGGTGACGCCGAGGCGGCTCACCGGGACACCGGCGGCGCGGGCACGGGAGAGCAGCGCGTCGACCTGTCCCGCAGCCGCGGTCACGACATAGCGCGCCTGATCCTCGCCGAACCAGAATGCGTGCGCTGGCGTATCGCTCGGCGCAGCCTCGAGCGTGGCGCCGATGCCGGACGCGATGGCCATTTCGGCGACCGCGATGAGGAGCCCACCGTCGGACAGATCGTGCGCGGCATTGACCTGGCCTTCGTCGATCAAGGCGCGCACGAAATCGCCATTTTCACGCTCCTCGACCAGGTCGACCGGCGGCGGCGCACCCTCCTCGCGTCCGCAGACGTCGCGCAGATAGAGCGACTGGCCGAGCCAACCCTGCGTCTCTCCGACAATGAGGATCGCGTCACCAGCGCGCTTGAAGGCCAGGCTTGCCGATTTGCTGAAGTCGGCAAGCACACCGACGCCGCCGATCGACGGCGTTGGCAGGATGGCGCGGCCATTGGTCTCGTTGTAGAGCGACACATTCCCGGATATGACCGGGAAATCGAGACCCTTGCACGCTTCGGCGATGCCGCGGATGCAGCCGACGAACTGCCCCATGATCTCGGGACGTTCCGGATTGCCGAAATTGAGATTGTCGGTGATGGCGAGCGGCTTGGCGCCGACCGCGGTGAGATTGCGCCAGCATTCGGCGACCGCCTGCTTGCCGCCCTCGAACGGATCGGCCTCGCAATAACGCGGCGTCACGTCGGTGGTCATCGCCAGCCCCTTCGGCCCGTCGAGTACGCGGACGACCGCAGCGTCGCCGCCCGGCCGCTGCACGGTGTTGCCGAGGATGACGTGGTCGTATTGCTCCCACACCCAGCGCTTGGCGCAGAGATCGGGCGAGCCGATCAGCGTTTCCAGCGCATCGGCCAGCGGGCCTGGCGGCGTCACTGACGCAGCCTTGATCGCCGCCGGCTTGATCCCGTGCACGAAGGGCCGCTTGTATTCCGGTGCCTGATCGCCGAGCTCTTTGATCGGCAGATCGGCCATCACGTCGCCGCGATGGCGCACGATGAAGCGCTTGCTCGGCGTGGTCTCGCCGACGACGGCGAAGTCGAGACCCCATTTGCGAAAGATCGCCTCGGCCTCGGCCTCCTTCTCCGGCTTGAGCACCATGAGCATGCGCTCCTGGCTCTCCGAGAGCATCATCTCATAGGCGGTCATGCCCTCTTCGCGGCATGGCACCTTGTCGAGATCGAGCGTGACGCCGAGGTCGCCCTTGGCGCCCATCTCCACCGCCGAACAGGTGAGCCCCGCGGCACCCATGTCCTGGATCGCAATCACGCAGTCCTTGGCCATGATCTCGAGACAGGCCTCGAGCAGAAGCTTTTCCGAGAACGGATCGCCGACCTGGACCGTCGGGCGTTTGGCATCGGTCTCCTCGTCGAACTCCGCCGAGGCCATGCTGGCGCCGTGGATGCCATCGCGGCCGGTCTTGGAGCCCAGATAGACGATGGGCATACCGACGCCGGAGGCCGCGGCGTAGAAGATCTTGTCCTTCTCCGCGAGCCCAACCGCCATGGCGTTGACCAGGCAGTTGCCGTCATAGCGGGTGTGGAAGCGCACCTGCCCGCCGACCGTCGGCACACCGAAGGAATTGCCGTAGCCGCCGATGCCGGCGACGACGCCGGCGACGAGGTGGCGCGTCTTCGGATGCTCGGGCGCGCCGAAGGACAGCGCGTTGAGACAGGCGATCGGCCGCGCGCCCATGGTGAACACGTCGCGCAGGATGCCGCCGACGCCGGTCGCGGCGCCCTGATAGGGCTCGATGTAGCTCGGGTGGTTATGGCTCTCCATCTTGAAGATGACGGCGAGCCCGTCGCCGATGTCGATCACGCCGGCATTCTCGCCGGGACCCTGGATTACCCAGGGCGCTTTGGTCGGCAGCGTGCGTAGATGCACCTTCGAGGATTTGTACGAGCAGTGCTCGTTCCACATGGCCGAGAAGATGCCGAGCTCGGTCAGTGACGGCTCGCGGCCGATGAGATCGAGGATGCGCTGATATTCCTCGGGCTTGAGCCCGTGCTCAGCGATCAGCTCTGGGGTGACGCGGGGTTCGTTGGCGATCACGGGTGCGGTCTATGGCGGCTTTCGAGCATTACCGGCGCGCGCGGCTTGCCGCCGCGCCGCCCGGTTTACCCGGATGGCGGCATTGTACAAGCGCGAAACGCAGGTAAAGCCAGGGTTTCTCCGTCATCCCCAGCTATGCAGGGCCAACGGGCCCGACAAGGCAGGGGAGCTATGCCGCCTGCGCGAGGTGATCGACCAGTCCGGCAAACAGGCCGCGCCCGTCGGTGCAGCCGATCACCGCTTCGACGTGATTTTCCGGATGCGGCATCATGCCGAGCACATTGCCGCGCTCGTTGAGGATGCCGGCAATGGCGTTCATGGCGCCGTTGTGATTCCAGTTCGGGTCGACGATGCCGTCGGGCGACGCGTAGCGGAAGAGCACCCGCCCCTCCCCCTCGAGCCGCGCCACCGTTTCGCCGTCGGCGATGTAGTTGCCCTCGCCATGGGCGACGGGCACGCGGATCACCTGCCCGGCATTGTAGCCGCGCGTGAATGGCGTGTCGGAACGCTCGACGCGTAAATAAACGTCATGGCAGATGAATTTGAGTTGCTGATTGCGCATCAGCACGCCCGGCAGCAGGCCCGCCTCGCAGGCGATCTGGAATCCGTTGCAGATCGCTAGAACCAAGCCGCCTTTCTCCGCGAAGGTACGCACCGCGTCCATAATTGGCGAGCGCGCGGCGATCGCTCCGCAGCGCAGATAGTCGCCGTAGGAAAAGCCGCCGGGAATGACCACGAGATCGGTGCCCGCCGGAAGCTCCTTTTCCGCGTGCCAGATCATTGCCGGCTCGCGGCCGCTGACGATCTTGAGTGTGCGCGCCATGTCGCGCTCGCGATTGATGCCGGGAAAAACCAGAACGGCTGCTTTCATCGATATTGGTATCCGCTGTTGGCGTCGGCCCAGTCCAGGAACGTCTCGCTATTGAGGAATGCGTACACCGCACGCTCCTGTTCCGGCTCGAGCTTGCGGCTGGTCACCGCAGTGGCGACCACCGCGTCGCAATTGTTCGACAGCGCCACCGCAAGCGCCACGTCCTGCGGCTCGCCCTGACGCTCGACGCGATAGGGCCGCGCCCTGCCCTTCATGGGCCCGACCGCGACCGACTCGCCCGGTGCCAGCGCCACCGAGTTGCCGTCGATCAGACCGACGTCGCTGACGCGGTCGACATGGTCATCGTTCTCCACGCCCGACGAGCAGCCGCAGAAGCCCACCTTGGCGCGGACATAGAGGCTGACCGGTTTGCCGCAAGACGGCTGCGCGCATTGAAAAGCGCGGCCGGTACCCCACTCGTCCATCAGGAACGGCCAGGCCACCTCGCGCCACTGCGCGCCGCCGGCGCCGACCGCCAGCACATCTCCGGTGAGCAGCGTCGCGGCTGCGACCACGGCAACCCCGGTCAGTCCCCGAATCATCCCAAGACCTCGACGCGATAGTTCTCGATCACGGTGTTGGCGAGGAGCTTGTCGGCGGCTTCTTTCAGCGCCGCCTCCGCCTTGGCCTTGTCGCCGCCCTCGAGCTCGATATCGAACACCTTGCCTTGGCGCACGCTGGCGACCCCATTGACGCCGAGTGAGCGCAACGCTCCCTCGATGGCCTTGCCTTGCGGGTCGAGAATGCCGGTTTTCAGGGTGACGGTGACGCGCGCTTTCATGGTTCCGAATCCCGTCATGGCCGGGCTGGTCGCCCGCCCCTTGGCGATCTCATACAGTAAGTAAAAGACGCAGATGCCCGGCACAAGGCCGGGCATGACGCTGCAAACGAAAGCCTGTGATCAACGCCGGGCTTCTTCAGCCCTTCACCAGCACCGGGCCGGCGCCGCGCGGCGGCTCGCCTTCGTTCATGATGCCGAGGCGCTTGGCGACTTCGGTATAGGCTTCGAGCAGCCCGCCGAGGTCGCGCCGGAAACGGTCCTTGTCGAGCTTCTCGTTCGACTTGATGTCCCAGAGCCGGCAGCTGTCGGGCGAGATCTCATCGGCAACGACGATGCGCATCATCTCGTTTTCCCAGAGCCGCCCGGTCTCCATCTTGAAATCGACCAGACGGATGCCGACGCCGAGGAACAGGCCGGAAAGGAAATCGTTGACGCGGATTGCCAGCGCCATGATGTCGTCGATCTCCTGCGGCGACGCCCAGCCGAATGCGGTGATGTGCTCCTCCGACACCATCGGATCGCCGAGAGCGTCGTTCTTGTAATAGAACTCGATGATCGAGCGGGGCAGCTGCGTGCCTTCCTCGATCCCGAGGCGCTGCGCCAGCGAGCCCGCGGCGACGTTGCGCACGCAGACTTCGAGCGGAATGATCTCCACCTCGCGAATCAGCTGTTCGCGCATGTTGAGGCGGCGGATGAAGTGCGTCGGCACCCCGATGTCGTTGAGGTGCTGGAACACGTATTCCGAAATACGGTTGTTGAGGACGCCCTTGCCCTCAATCACCTGATGCTTCTTCGCGTTGAACGCCGTCGCATCATCCTTGAAATGCTGGATGAGAGTTCCGGGCTCGGGGCCTTCATAGAGGACCTTCGCCTTGCCTTCATAGATTCGGCGTCGGCGGCTCATCGGGGTGTACCGTGGTTTGTGAAAGTCCATCGGAATGCCGTGGCTCCATTGACAGTGAAATGATCCGCGGCGCGGGCCGAACCACAACGCGAAACAGACCGTCCAGCCATGACGATCAACCTACCCGATCGCCTCGTGCAGCACAATCGAGGCAGCGGCGTGTTGTCCACTTTGACTTTTAGCGAATCAATTCGCCACGGAGTTGCCTTGACGCTTTTGCGCCCCTATGCAAGCCGGCCCGCAAGCGATATTTGTGAGCGTAAATCTCGACATTCAAGACGAGGGGCTGGCATGACCACTTTCGACAAGCGCGAGGAAGGCTTCGAGAAGCAGTTCGCGCACGACGAGGAACTTCTCTTCAAGGCGAATGCGCGGCGGAACAAGCTGCTCGGGCTCTGGGCCGCGGAGAAGCTCGGGCTGAAGGGCGTCGAGGCCGACACCTATGCCAGGGATGTGGTGATGTCGGACTTCGAAGAAGCCGGCGATCACGACGTTTTCCGCAAGCTGCGCAAGGATTTCGACGATCGGAAAATCGCGATCAGCGACCGCGATCTGCGCCGCGCTATGGAGGATCTCATGACCCAAGCCATTGCCCAGGTGAAGGCCAGCGGCTGATCAAGCTTTTCATCGACGCCGCCTGCGCCAGTTCCTTTCCGCGCGCCGCCCCTGAGCGCGCCGCACGTTTCCCACACGAGGTTCTTCCATGACGACTGTTCCGGGCTTCTCTCTCGCGGCGCGGCTGCGCGCCGGCGAGGCCGTCTATTCGGGTTGGTGCTCGATGGCCTCGCCGCTGGTCACCGAGGTGGTGGCGCGCGCTGGCTTCCCTGCCGTCACCATCGATGGCCAGCACGGCCTTTGGGACACTGCGTCGACCTTCAGCGCGATCGCCGCGATCCGTCAGGGCGGCAGCGCGCCGCTGGTGCGTATCCCGCTCGCGGGCTTCGGCTTCGCCAGCCGCGTGCTCGATGTCGGCGCCGAAGGCATCGTCGCGCCGATGATCAATACCGTTGAGGATGCGCGCGCCCTCGTCGCGGCGACCAAATTCCCGCCGATGGGCGAGCGCAGCTGGGGTCCGCATCGCGCCACCATGCAAGCCGGGATCGCGGACCAGAAGGTGTATCTGACCGAGGGCAACAACCACATCGTCAATCTGGCGATGATCGAGACGCGGACCGCTATGGACAATCTCGACGCCATCGCGGCGACGCCCGGGATCGACGTCCTGTTCATCGGCCCATCGGACCTGTCGATCACGCTCTCCGACGGCAAGGTGCTGGAGCCGCATTCCAAGGAGGTCGAGGCCGGGCTCGACAAGATCCTCGCGGCGGCGAAGAAGGCCGGCAAGCTCGCCGGCATCTACTGTGCCAATGCCGACCGGGCGCTCGCCTGCGCCAAGCGCGGCTTCCGCTTCATGGCGGTCGCCAGCGATCTCAATTTCCTGCGCGAAGGCATCGCCGGGCACATCAGCAAGCTGAAGGGCTGAGGTCTGGCGCTAATCTGTCTCCGTCACCCTGAGGCGCGAGCGAAGCGAGCCTCGTCCGCCTTCGCGCAAGCGCTTCGACGGGACTCCGATCCAGACCTCGCCGAAGCTCGAAGAGCGTAGCCGGGAAGGGCGACGGCCCAAGACTCTCCGAGCCATTGCCCTCATCCTTCGAGGCGCGCAAGAGCGCGCACCTCAGGATGATGGATCGGGATCACCAATTGCAGAGGCGATCGCGTCGAGCGCTTTCCCCAAATCGCCCTCCACGTCGTCGGTCTTCACCGAAATCACGCGATAGCCACGCTCGGCGAGCCAGGCGTGTCGCGCGGCGCGCGCCTGCGGATCATCGCTCTCGGTAAGCAGCTCGATCGCGGTGCGCAGCGGAAACGAGACGAAGTCGAGGATATGCGGACCGACCGGCGTCTGCCGCTTGAAGCCCTGCCCGGCAAAGCGGCGATCGGTGGTCAGCGCCTTCCACAACACGCGCTCGGCATCGGTGGGATTGCGGCGTAACAGCCGCGACAGCCCGCGCACCGGTCCGCGCTCGCGCGGCACCTGACCCTTGCCGTGCTCGGCGAGGAGATCGCGCAGGATCTGCGCCTGTGCGCCATCGAGCACGCCGCCACGCGCCGGCCCCTTGCGGCCTTCGACGATCGAGGTGACCACGCCGTGCAGCGTCTGGATGTCCTGCTGCGTCGGCTGCATGCGATGGAAGATGTTGCGCAGGTTGATGGTCATGGTCGCGCGCTTTTCTTCCGGGCGGAAGAACTCGACCCTCTCCAGCTCGCGCTCGAGATCGGCGAAGAACGCCATCAGCTGCTCTTTCGGCGCCGGGGCGGACTTCTCCGGCATGGAGAACGGAAGCGCGTTCTGCGTCACGTGCTTGAACCACTCGTAGGCGATCACCAGCACCGCCTGGCCGAGATTGAGCGAGGCAAACGCCGGATTGACCGGTAGCGTGATGATCTGGTCGGCGAGCGCCACTTCATGGTTCTCGAGCCCATTGCGCTCGCGTCCGAACAGGAGCGCCACCGTCTCGCCAGCCGCGACCCGCGGCACCGAAATCCGCGCCGCCTCCTCCGCACTGACCACCGGCTTGGCCTGATCATGGGCGCGTGCGGTCGCGGCAAAGACCAAACTCGCGTCGCCGATCGCCGCCTCGACGCTGTCGTAAAGCACGGCTTCTTCGAGAATACGGTCGGCGCCGGCGGCCATGACGCGCGCCTTCTCGTTGGGCCAGCCCTGCACCGGCTTGATCAGGCGCAGCTTCGAGAGCCCGAAATTCGCCATGGCACGCGCCGTCGCGCCGATGTTCTCGCCGAGCTGCGGTTCTACCAGAATCACGACAGGCGCCGGGCCCGCGATCCATCGCTTGGTCTTGTCGGTTCCTGCCCCAGGCATGACGCTTCTAATGCACGGCGGCGCTTGTTCCGTCGAGGTGCCTCACGCGGTGCGCAGCTATTTTTGTCTCGAGGATTGGCAAACTGTCTTGAGCGCCTTCCATTCGGCGCCGGAGAGGATTTCAGGCCCCGTCGCCGGGCGATCTTCACGCTGCATCAGCTCGCGACGTTGCTCGGTCAAGGGATGGCTCGCGAGGATTCCGATCGGGCTGCCGCCCCGCGCGCCGGTAATCCGGAACAGGAGCTCCCCCAGAGGCGCCGGCGAGCGGTGCAGCGCGTGCATGGTGTCGATCGCAAAGGCGTCAGCATTGGCTTCAGCTTCGCGCGAATAGGAAGCCTCGAGCACGGTCTTCGTCACCCCAATCACCGCCGTCGCGCCGGTGACGTCGCCGAACAAAAGGCCAATCAAAAAAGACATGCCGCCGTTCTGGATCATCAAGCGGGTGTGGTCGCGGTGGACGACATGGCCTATCTCATGAGCGATAACGCCCGCGATCTCGTCGGGGTTGTTGGCTTTCTGCAAAAGTCCGTTGAGGAGATAGACTTTGCCGCCTGGCAGCGCGAAAGCGTTGGGGACCGGCGAAGAGAGGATGGCCGTCTGCAACGGCAGCTCGACATGGCCGGCTTCGCGCAGGGCTCCGACCAGTTTGGAGAACGCCCTGTTGCCCTCGGGATCGTTGCAAACCTGACCGCGCAAAATTGTGCGCACCTGGTTCTCGGCCACCTCGCCGAGACGCCGTTCGAACGATTGCGGAACGAGGGGCGTCAGCCGATCGGCGACAAGCGGCACCCCGAACATGATGATCGCAACGATGGAAGCGACGGCCGCAAGCGACCAGACCACGATGCGACCGGTTTGTCCGCGTGTGCCGCGTTGGAGAAGGCGGGCATGCGCGCGAATGCCGGCTTGTGTGGCCGGATCGAATATCTCGAGCCGCGCGAGCGGCGATGCCGCACTGCATTGCAGGCGGAGCCTGCTGTCCCCGGCTTCGGCCGCCCGCAGATCGTCGTAGCGCCAGCTGGCGAGCGCGACGCCGTTCTCGTTGATATCGAGCTCAGGTCCGAGAGTGAGCGTCACCAGATGTCTGCGGTTGCTGATCCCGTCAAAGTAGACGGCTGGCTGCGGCGCAGCGTCAGTATCCGCGTCCGGCGCAACCTCCTCGTTAGAATCCGGCAACGTCGAGCCCATCGGCAAAACCTTCGCCCAGCGCGCTCGCCAGATCGCCGCGGGCGCTGACATCGTCGGCACGTTCCAGGTTATGGACGGTCGCCGAAGTCACGACACGCTCCCACACACCGTAAAGGAGATAGACGCGCGTCACCACGCCGAGACAGAGCGCGAACACGAGATAATTCACAAGGTTCGCGGCGAACATGAGATAGGAATGCTGGCGCGCAAAGAACAGGAGGGCCTGCGCGCCCGAATGCCCGGTCGCAGCCGGCAACACCACAAAAAAGATCACGGAGACAACGATGGCGTCGGCGATCATGAGAAGAAGGGTCCACCCGATCGTTGCCCAATAAACGCCCATGAGTGCACCAGCGCGCAGATCGGATTCGAAGCGCATCTCGCCGAACCGGATGCCGGAGGCCCACCAGCGCCAGGTCATCGCCTTGTAGGCGGAATAGGCAAACGGGCCGACGATCAACAGAAGCACGGCTGGCAAACCGGCAAAACCCGGGTGTCTTGGAAAGGCGACAACAACACCAAAAGGGAGTGCGACGAGAGCAAACAGGAGCAACCAGAGCCACCAACCGCGTTTGAACAGGCCCCAACCGGTGCCTTCGAAGCTTCCTTGCAAATCTCCGTAATGCAGGTGCCGCATCTTGTAGCGCTCGAGCGCGCTCTCGCGCCAAGGCAAAGCGAGGCCGAGCGTCACCAGTATCAGCAAGCCCCAAAGGCACGAGCGCCAGGAATAGGCCCAGCCCGAGCCCGTCATCCAGAACCGCACGCCACGCCAGACGGTACGCGTAGCCCGGTAGCGCCGGGCACGAAAAATCGCGAACTGGCTGAAGGCATAGAAGAACAGAAAGAGCGGAATGCTGGCGAAGGCTTTTGCGCGCTCGGCCTCGATGCCGATGAGGAAATAGATGAAGTAGATCGGCGCCAAGATGGCGAGCGCGAAGAGAAAGCCGATCAGCAGCTCCTTGCCGGTGCCCGTATATTCGGCGTGATCACCCTCGAGCGACGTGCCCGACCACAGCGCGCGGCGCATGTCGGTCGCAAGCCAGAAGCGATAGAAGCCGGCTGTGATCAGTTCGAGCATGGCGCCGCGCCGGACCAGCCGGAAAAAGTCGCCGCGACTGCCGGTAAAGGCGACGCGTGCCGAACGTGCCGGCGCGACAGGTGGACTTACGACTTGATCCATCGAGCGGCCCCCTGCTGCGGACGCCGCACGTAGCCGCGGTGTCCGGGTCAAAAACGAGGCCAGGACGTGCCATCGATCTGGACACGATCCCAGGCGCGGCGAAGCAACGTGCGGTGGTGAATTGCTCCCCCTACCCGCAAATTACGCTTTCGCCGGTCGGCTCGCCAGTGTCCATCGAGCGCGGTTTGCTGGCGCGACATTTAGCTTCTCGGCCATCTTGCTCATCCGCCAGCCGCATTTCTGGCCTGCCGGCGGCTGGTATCTCGCACCTGCTAACAAGGCTTTTACCAAGGGAGTGCGGATGCTATAGGGCGCGCGCCGAACTCCCGTCAGTCGAATTCCCGGTTGGCGACGTCCGCGCCGAGAACAATTCATTTGAGGGCCTGCGGGAGAACCCACTCTACCGCGCCCGCCAATGGCCCGTTTCCGGTCGGCCCAAACTAGCGACCAGAGGTGCAAGCATGCCGAATCTCGAAATCATGTGGACAAAGGTCGATGAAGCCCCGGCGCTTGCGACCTATTCCCTGCTGCCGATCGTCAAAGCCTTCGTGGGCGCGGCAGGTGTGTCCGTGACGCTGAAAGACATCTCGCTGGCCGGCCGCATCCTCGCCAATTTCCCCGAGAAGCTCACTCCCGCACAGCGGATCAATGACGAGCTTACCGAGCTCGGCGAGCTCGCGACGCGGCCCGAGGCCAACATTATGAAGCTGCCGAATATCTCCGCCTCGATCCCACAGCTCAAGGCCGCGATCAAGGAGCTGCAAGGCAAGGGCTATAACGTTCCGGACTATCCCGATAACGCGACGACGGACGCCGAGAAGGAGATCAAGGCCCGCTACGCCAAGGTGTTCGGCAGCGTCGTCAACCCGGTGTTGCGCGAAGGCAATTCCGACCGCCGCGCCGCCGGCGCCGTGAAGCAATACGCCCGCAACAATCCGCACAAGATGGGCGCTTGGAGCAAGGACTCCAAGTCGCATGTGGCGCACATGGCGAGCGGCGATTACTACGGCTCGGAAATCTCGACGACGGTCACTTCGGCCACCAACGCCCGCATCGAGCTGGTCGGCGCTGACGGCGCTATCACGGTGCTCAAGTCAAAGACGCCGATCGACGCGGGCGAGATCATCGACGCGGCTGTCATGAGTCGCAAGGCACTGCGTGCGTTCTTCGCCCAGGAAATCGAAGCCGCCAAGAAGCAAGGCGTGCTGTTCTCGCTTCATGTGAAAGCGACGATGATGAAGATCGCCGACCCCATCGTGTTCGGCCATGCGGTTTCCGTCTTCTTCGCCGATGTGATCGAGAAGCACGCCGCGACGCTGAAGCGTCTCGGCGTCAATCTCAACAACGGCTTCGGCGACCTGCTGACCAAGATCGAGACTCTGCCGGCGGCCGAGAGGGACGCGATCAAGGCCGACATCAAGGCCGAGTACGCGAAGCGACCGGGCCTCGCCATGGTCAATTCCGATAAGGGGATCACAGGCCTGCATGTGCCCAGCGACGTGATCGTCGACGCTTCGATGCCGGCGATGATCCGCGAATCCGGCCGCATGTGGGGTGCCGACGGCAAGCTGCACGACGCCATCGCCGCGATCCCGGATCGCTGCTATGCGACGCTGTATCAAGCTGTCATCGAGGATTGTAAGGCGCACGGTGCATTCGACCCCAAGACCATGGGCTCTGTGCCCAATGTGGGATTGATGGCGCAAAAAGCCGAGGAATACGGCTCGCACGACAAGACGTTCGAAATTCCCACGAACGGAACGGTCCGCGTCGTCGCCGATGACGGCAAGGTGCTGCTGGAACGTCCGGTTGAGACCGGCGACATTTTCCGCATGTGCGAGCTCCGCGACGCGCCGATCCAGGATTGGGTCAAGCTTGCCGTGCGCCGCGCGCGCCTCACCAACACCCCGGCGGTGTTCTGGCTCGATGCCAAACGCGGCCACGACGCCCAGGTCATCGCCAAGGTCGAGAAATACCTGAAGGATCACGACACCAAAGGCCTCGACATCCGCATCCTGGCCCCGGTCGACGCGATGAAGTTTTCGCTCGAGCGCATCCGCAAGGGCCAGGACACGATCTCCGTCACCGGCAACGTGCTGCGCGATTATCTGACCGATCTGTTCCCGATCATGGAGCTGGGCACGTCGGCGAAGATGCTGTCGATCGTTCCGCTGATGGCGGGCGGCGGCATGTTCGAGACCGGTGCCGGCGGCTCGGCGCCCAAGCATGTCGAGCAGTTCCAGCACGAAGGCTATCTGCGCTGGGATTCGCTGGGCGAGTTCCTGGCGCTCGGCGCGTCGCTGGAGCATCTGGCGCAGCGGACCGGGAACGAGGACGTGAAGGTTCTGGCCGAGACGCTCGACGAGGCCAACGGCAAGATCCTCGAGGAGAACCGCTCGCCGGCCCGGCAGGTCGGCGAGATCGACAATCGCGGCAGCCATTTCTACCTGGCCCTCTATTGGGCCCAGGCGCTGGCCCGGCGGGACAACAGCACGGCGATGTCGGCCCGCTTCAAGCCGCTGGCGGAGACGCTGGCGGCCCAGGAGGCCAAGATCAATGCCGAGCTGATCGCCGCGCAGGGCAAGCCGGTGGATACCGGCGGCTATTATCGACCCGATCAGGCCAAGACGTCGGCCGCGATGCGCCCGAGCCCGACCCTGAACGCGGCGCTCGCCGCGTTCATCGACACCGTGAAGACGGCGATCACGTAGCGCCGCGCCGCTTCACGCGCGCTCATGCGAAGGGCCCCGCGCGGCGACGCGCGGGGCCCTTTTTTTAGGCTCTCGGCTCCTTCACGGCTGTCCGGCTAAGAGGGAAATCG
>DASRGN010000034.1:0-230511 GCA_035651015.1 Pseudolabrys sp.
AGAACGGCACGTTGGCCTCGCCGGCCACCGCGCGCGCGATGAGCGTCTTGCCGGTGCCCGGCGGGCCGACCAGCAGCACGCCGCGCGGGATGCGGCCGCCGAGGCGCTGGAATTTGCCGGGGTCGCGCAGGAACTCCACGATCTCCTGCAAATCCTGCTTGGCCTCGTCGACGCCGGCCACGTCCTCGAAGGTGACGCGGCCATGCGCCTCGGTCAGAAGCTTGGCGCGCGACTTGCCGAAGCCGAGCGCCTTGCCGCCGGCACCCTGCATCTGTCGCGACAGGAATATCCACACGCCGATCAGGGCAATGAACGGCAGCCACGAAATCAGCAGTGACACGAACCACGGCACGTCGTTCTGCTGCGCGCGCGCGGTGATCGACACGCCTTTCTTGTAGAGGCGGTCCACCAGCGTCGGATCGTTGGGCGCATAGGTGGCGAAGCTGCGGCCGTCGGTGAAGGTGCCGTGAATCTCCGGCCCCTGGATCAGAACGTCGCGCACGCGGCCCTGATCGACCTCGTTCAGGAGCTGCGAAAAGGAGATGTCCTGCGTATTGGTGCGTTGCCCGGGATTCTGGAACAGCGTGAAGAGAGCCAGCAGCAACAGAACGATGATCACCCAGAGGGCGAAATTGCGCAAATTCGCGTTCATCGGCGTCCTTAATCACCGCACTGCGCGGCGTTCCTTGGGGCTCTTTCCGTTCGACTGCCCGAACTTCATGGCCATTTCAGGTCCCCAGGCCAGCAATGTAAGGAGCGTGACAGGCACTGCCAAGGGAACAGCCGCGAATCCCCGCATTCTATCGCGATTTATGACAGCCCGCGCCCCTGGATCGGTGCGTGGTTAAGGCTTCCTACGACGTTGCGGGGCGGTTTCGATGACGATGCGCTCGGCTGCCAGGCTCACCAGGGCTCCGGCCAGGGTCCGCCGCAGCGGCTTTCCGGCCTTTGGCGCGCCAGCGGCCAGAGTCGCCAAATCCTCAAGCTTGCCAAGCTCGACCGAGCCTTCGGTCGCCCGCAACGTGATGGCGCGGCCGAGGAGCCGCAGAGCGATTTCCGATGGCAGAGCGCAAAATCGGGCGGCATCGAAGGTGATCGACCCTTGTGGCGGCCACGGCGCGTACGAGACGGCGATCTGCGCGGCGTCGACCGCAACCTCGATGGCGGCATCAGCCCGGCGCAAGCGCCGCGCCAAGGTCGCCAGCCGGCGTGCATCCAGGCCCTCGCCCGCGATCTGCGGCATCAACGCGCGCAGGCGCGGGCGCGTGAAGCGTGGATCGTCATTTGACGGATCGGAGGCGAAGGGAACCTTGGCCGCACGCAATGTGGCGATGAGGCGGGATTTCGGGATCTCGAGCAGCGGACGAAGAAGCCTCGGCGCCTCCCTTGTCTGCGCCGCCGCGGGAAGCGCCGCGATGCGTGCCATCGCGCCGAGACCAGTCAGGCCGCTGCCGCGCGCGAGCCGAAACAACACCGTCTCCGCCTGATCGTCGAGTGTGTGCGCGGTGACAACGCAGGCGGCACCGGCTGATTGTGCCGCATCGGCGAGCAGACGATAGCGCGCCTGACGCGCGGCCTCCTGGATGCCGGTCTTCGGCTTGCGTCCGCGCCAGCGCACGATGCGATGCGCGACGCCGAGTTTTCTCGCCAGCCGCTTGACCACGCGTGCTTCGGCGGCGCTTTCGCGGCGCAGGGCGTGATCGATGGTGACCGCGATCAGCGCCGGCCCATGCTTGCGCGTCTTGCGCCAACGCGCCGCGAGCCAGAGGAGCGCGGTGGAGTCGGGACCACCGGAGACTGCAAGAACGATCGCCTTGGAATGTTGGAGATCGGCAAACAGCGCGTTTGCCTCTTGTGCGGTTACTGCCTTCCTAGTGGTCCGATTCCGAAGTTCGCCATACATCTCAGCACGCTCCGGAGCGAACTTCGGAATCAAAGGACCACTAGCAGTATCTTGATTCTAGTCCCCCTTTTGAACCCGACGTTCGCGATTGGGTTCGCCGCACAGTGTGCGCGAACTTCGGGTTCGGGGGCACTAGCAGTGGACACGCTTCTGTTCCTGCTCGACGCCACGCTTCACGCTCGCCGAGGCACGCGGATATTTGCGACCAACTTCAGCGAGCGACGCGCACGCCATCTCTTTCTGCCCGATGGCAGCAAGCGATTGGCCGAGGCGCAGTAAGGCGTCAGGTGCCTTGCCGGATTTGTCGTAATTGCGCACCACGACGAGGAAGGAATCCGCCGCGTCCTGATAACGCTGCCGCTGGAACATGCTCTCGCCGAGCCAATAATGCGCCTCTGGCACCTGGTGGTCGCTCGGATATTGCTTGAGGAAGGCGCGGAACGTGTCCTCGGCGAGCGCATAATCCTTGCGCAGCAAATAGCCGTAAGCGAGATCGTATTGATCCTTCGGCGTGTTCGACGGCGGCGCCACGGCGGCAAGCCCCGTCGCATTCGGATTGCGCGGCGGGGGCGGCGGCAATTGTGTGACGCCGCCCGGAGCGCCGGCGGCACCCGGAACACCGGGCGCATTGGTCGAGATCGTCGAGAGGTCGAGCGGTGCACCAGCAGGGCGACCACCGGGCGCGCCGACCGGCGGCGGCTCGGGCTCGGGTGTCGCAATCATCGGACCACCGCCACCGAGCGCGCGCGGCGCGCCGGGCGCATTCGGGTTTTGCGAAGGATCAAAGACATCGGCGCGACGGCCGGGTGTGACCGGGGTCGAAACCGGCGAAGGCCCGCTCGCGACGGGCGGTGCCGAGATCGGCTGCATCGGAGCGGCTCCGCGCGGCGGCTGCACAGCCGTCGCAGGCCCCGCGCGTCCGCCAAGCTGCTGGTTCTCCGCCTGCAGGCGCGCGAGCGCCTGCTCGAGCTGCTGATTGCGGAATTGCAGCTGCTCGATCGTGCCGGTCATCTGCCGGATCTGCTCTTGCAGGTGCTCCACCCGCACCACGAGATCGCTGTCGTCGCCCGCCTGCGCCTTGGTGACTGGCGCGCTGTCGCCGCCACGCTTGAACAGCTCGTCGATGAAGCCGGGGCGCTGCTGCTCCTGTGCGGATGCGGCGCCGGCCAGCACGATGACGGACGCGGCGAGGAGCGCCACGCGAAGGCTACGATGCGACGACGAGCTCATG
The DNA here is from genome assembly GCA_035651015.1 of Pseudolabrys sp. Taxonomy (GTDB): domain Bacteria; phylum Pseudomonadota; class Alphaproteobacteria; order Rhizobiales; family Xanthobacteraceae; genus Pseudolabrys. The sequence continues at coordinate 3,135 of DASRGN010000034.1, forward strand.
ATGCGGCGGCTGACGGCCATCCCCCTGAAAACGAGGCATAGCATAGGAGCGGCTGCGTCGAAATTGTGACTAAGGGATCCTGCTGCGCTCGCCGAGGCTCATAAAAGCAATGGCCGGGACAGAATCCCGGCCATGCAAATCGGAGCTTGATGGATCGCCTTACGAGCTGGCGTTGAGCACGGTCACCGCGCGGCGGTTCTGCGACCAGCAGGAGATGTCGTCACACACCGCGACCGGACGCTCCTTGCCGTAGGAGATGGTGCGCATGCGCTGGCCTTCGATACCGCGCGAGGCGAGATAGTCGCGCACCGCCTGAGCGCGGCGAGCGCCGAGCGCGATGTTGTATTCGCGCGTGCCGCGCTCGTCGGCATGGCCTTCGATGGTGAAGGTGTAGCGGTTGTAGCTCTGCAGCCACTGCGCCTGCTTGTCGAGCGTGGCGCGCGATTGCTGGGTGAGCTCGCTGGAATCGGTTTCGAAGAACACGCGGTCGCCGACATTGACCACGAAGTCCTGCTGGCTTCCGGGCGGTCCGCCCGCGCCGGCATTCGCCATCGCGTCTTCGCCTTGCTTGGCGCAGCCGGCGACGGCGAGCGCCGCGACCACGAAGGCCGCGAATTTCGCGCCGCGGACGATCTGAGTGAAACGCATCATTCCGGTGCCTCCTTATCGGATGTGTTGCCGGAGCTGTTACAGCGCGCGTCCGCTTTGGACGGACACGCATTCAAGCATCCGGTCTAATCCGCCTTGGTTAAGCGAACCTTCCGTCAACCTTGATGAGGCCTTGCGACAAAGCACTAAAATCGTGCGACCCCCGGAAACCATTTGTGATGGTTAAAGGGGGGTGAAAATAAGGCGGTGGAAATATGGCGCGGGAACTTCAGGAGAGCAGCGGCGACCACGCCGGATCCGATGCGAAGCTCGGCGTCGGAACTTTGAGCTCATTGCGTCCGGTGATGTCGATGGTGAACAGCGACGGTCCGCCGCCGGGATCGCGGAAGAACATGATGACGCGGCCGTTCGGCGCGAAGGTCGGACCCTCATTGTGGAACCCCTCGGTGAGCATGCGCTCGCCGGAACCGTCGGGCTTCATGATGCCGATGCCGAACTGTCCGTTGGCCTGTCGCGTGAAGGCGATGTAGTCGCCGCGCGGCGACCACACCGGCGTCGAATAGGCGCCGTCGCCGAAGCTGATGCGCTGGGCGCCGCCGCCGGACGCGCCCATCACATAGATCTGCTGCTTGCCGCCGCGATCGGATTCGAAACAGATGCGCGCCGCGTCAGGCGAGTACGACGGCGATGTATCGATCGCCGGCGTATCGGTGAGCCGCGTCGTCGCCTTCGAGCGCAGGTCCATCACGAACAGATTGGAATTGGCGCCCTGCTGCAGGCTCATGATCACGCGCTGACCATCGGGCGAGAAGCGCGGCGCGAAGGTCATGCCCGGGAAGTTGCCGACGATCTCGCGCTGGCCGGTTTCGATGTTGAGCAGATAGACGCGCGGATCCCCCTGCCCGTAGGACATGTAGGTGATTTCCTGCGTCGACGGATTGAAGCGCGGCGTGAGCACGAGGTCGTCGCCGCGGGTGAGATAGCGCAGATTGGCGCTGTCCTGGTCCATGATGGCGAGCCGCTTCACGCGCCGGTCCTTGGGACCGGATTCGTCGACGAACACGATGCGGCTGTCGAAATAACCCTTCTCGCCGGTGAGCCGTTCGTAGATCGCGTCGGAGATGATGTGAGCGATGCGCCGCCAGTTGTCGGGCGTGGTGAAATATTGCTGCCCGGTGAGCTGCTGGCCGGCGAAGATGTCCCACAGGCGGAATTCGGCGCGCAGCCGTCCGTCACCCTGGCGGGTGATGCGGCCGGTGACCAGTGCCTGCGCATTGATCGCCTTCCAGTCGGGAAAGCGCGGCACCGCGTCGGGGTTGGATATCTTCTCGATATAGGCCGACGGATCGATCGGCGCGAACAGGCCGGAGCGGCGCAGATTGCCGGTGATGATCCCGGTGATGTTGCGTGCCGTGTCATTCTCGCCCGGCGCGCCGCCGATGAAATCCGGCAGCGCGATCGGCATCGGCTGCACGTTGCCCTGCGTGATGTCGATGCGCGTCGCCGCGAATGACGGCTTCGCCAGGCTCGCGGCAAGCGACGCGCCGGCGCCGGCCACGAGCAGCTGGCGGCGGGTCAAACGAATGCGGGATGAATTCAATGCAAGAACGCTCATCACATGATCTTCGGTTGGTCAGTTGCGAAACATGTCGGACGGATTGAACCCGACCTCCATGTCGCGCCAGACCGAGAAGGTCTCCGGACGCAGCATGGTGTAGGGCTGGCACTGCAGAATGGCGCGCTTCGCGCTTTCGGCGACGGCTGCGCCATAGTTCGTGGCCGGCCCCTCGATCACGTCGGGACCCTCCTTAATGGTGCCGTTGGCGTTGAAGATCACGCGGAAAACGACGACCAGGTTCTGCGCGTTCTCGGCGCCGACGGGCGGATTCCAGCATTCGCTGATGCGTCGCCGCATGGCGTCGAGCTCGCTCTGCGATAGCTTCACCGCGGTCGCGTTGGCGCGCCCGAGCGACTGATCGGTATTGACGACGTCGCCGGCCGCGGCGGTGCGCTGCGGCGTGCGCTTGTCGAGCAGCGCGGCGATCTTGTTCGGATCAAATTTCGGCTCGGGCTTCTTCGGCTTAGGCGGATCCGGCTTCTTCTCTTCCTTCTTGATCGCCTCGGCGATCGGATCGCTCTTCTGCTCCTGCTTTGGCTCGACCTTCTTCTCCGGCGGCTTTTCCGGCTGCGGCTGCTGTGTCGTCGGCTTCACTTCTTCTTTCTTCTCGACGACCTTCGGGGTCATGTCGTCGACCGGCTTCGGCTGCTCGGCCTTGGTCTCGACGAACGGCTTCGGCTTCTCCGACGGCTTCGCCTTCTCGACACCTTTGGTGATCTTGGAGAACTGATCGGCGGAGATGATGTCGACCGGCATCGATTCCGGCGGCGTCGCCTCGAAGCTCTTGCTGGAGAACGAGATCAAAGCCCAGCCGAGCACCGCGGCGTGCAGCGCCACGGAAGCGACTGTCGAGGCTTTCATCTCGAAGCGCGGCATCACGAACCCTGCTCCACCTCGGTGATGAGCGCGACCTTATGGAAGCCGGCGCCAGAGAGCCGCCCCATCACCTTCATCACCGTCCCGTAGTCGACCTTGCGGTCGCCGCGCACATAGATGCGCGCTTCGGTGCCGCCGCGCGCGGCCGCCACCGCCTGCAGCTTCGGCAACAGCTCCTCGACTTTGATCTCGGTGTTCTGCAAAAACACCTGGCCCTTCTCGTTGACCGAGATGGTCAGCGGCTCCTTATCCTGGTCGAGATTGGTGGCCTTGGTCTGCGGGAGATCGATGGGCACGCCGACGGTGAGCAGCGGCGCCGACACCATGAAGATGATGAGCAGCACCAGCATCACGTCGACCATCGGCGTGACGTTGATCTCGCTCATCACCGAGCGGCGGTGATGCCGCCGCTTCCCGATGCTCGGCGTTCCGGCGTTGATCGCCATCAGTCCCCTATCCGCGTTCGTCGATCTGCCGCGACAGAATCGCGGAGAACTCGTCGGCGAACCCCTCGAGCCGCTGGGCCTGCTTATTCACCTCGGATGCGAATTTATTGTAGAAAATAGTCGCCGGGATGGCAGCAACGAGGCCAATTGCGGTCGCAAACAGCGCCTCGGCAATACCAGGAGCCACCACCGCCAGCGAGGTGTTTTTCGAGGCGGCGATCGACTGGAAGCTCGTCATAATGCCCCAGACGGTGCCGAACAGGCCGACAAAGGGGCCGGCCGAGCCGACCGTCGCCAGCACCAGGAGCCTGCGCTCGAGCCGCTCGACCTCCCGGGCGATGGTCACGTCCATGACCTTTTCGATACGGGTCTGCAGGCCTGCGAAGGAGCGCGCGCTGCCCTCGAAGCTTCTTTTCCACTCCCGCATGGCGGCGACAAACAGAGCCGCCATCGAATGGTTGGGCCGCGCCTGCAGCGAACGATAGAGTTCCTCGAGCGACTCGCCCGACCAGAACGCCTGCTCGAACTGGTCCATGGCGCGCCGCGTGCGCGCATAGAGGAAGGTCTTGTCGATGGCGATCGCCCACACCCAGACAGAGCAGACGAGCAGCCCGATCATCACCGATTTGACGATCCAGTGCGCCTGCCAGAACAGCGTGAACAGGGAAACTTCGGAGGCAGGCAGCGGCAACACCGACTGTGCCACGTCGGCGGGATTCATGGGCACGTCCTTTCGGCTGTCCGGCTCCGTCGCTCCACCGGGTCGTACGGCGCGGCAAACGGTCAGGCGCGCCGTAAGAGCGCGATGCCCAGATCCAATTTTCGCGAAAACCCGCGTGCCCGCCACCGGCAGGCGAGGAAATCCCCGCGAAACTTGACCAAACTAGGGCATCTGATCGGTCGTCGCCGGCCTAACCAGCCCGATTGTGGTTAAGGAAGCGTTAGCGCGTCGACGCTGGAGGGGGCAAGGCTTCGGCGATGTGCCCGAACACGTGTCGGCTCTGTCTCCGAACGCCCTGCCAAAAAGCGAGGGCCGCCGTCGGGGAACGGCGGCCCTGCTTTCCTGACCGAAAAGACCCTCAGCTCTGCGGGGGCTGCTGCGGTGCCTCGGGAGGACGGCGATTGCGCCGCTCGGCCATGAACGCGTCGAATTCGGTTTTGTCTTTGGCGAAGCGCAGGCGATCGAGGAAATCGCGGAATTCCTTCTGCTCTTCCTCGAGGCGACGCAACGTCTCGGTGCGGTACTCATCGAAGGCGCGGTTTCCGCTCGAGGGTGCTGAGCCCCAGCCGCCAAACCCGCCGCCGAAGCGCTCCATCTTGCTGCGCATGCGGTCCATCTTGTGCTGCCAGTGCTCGCTACCGTGACGCCAACATCCGCCCATGGCTTTGCTCCAGAAGATGTAGGCGAGCATCGCCAGCCCCATCGGCCACCAGAAGATGAAGCCGAGGATCATCAGGATGAAGAGACCCGGGTGCCAGTGGTGATGGTGCTCGTAGTAGCCGTGGCGAGACGCACCCCAGGGACCCTGCGGACGATCATTGGCATCGGCGGCGTAGGACATGACGGCCTCGCGTGTGAATGTAAATAACATTTACATAGCTAGACCTGAGGCCGCGGGCTGTCAAGAAGACCTGCAAGATTTTAAGTGGGGCCAGTTCCCTCGGAGACGCCCAGGCCGCGCAGGTACAGGAGAAATCCGGCCTCAAGTAATTCGTGTTCCGGCATCGGCAAGGCCCGCCGGGCTGCGTCACCGCGTCCGAACAGCGACGCGATACCGTGGGTGAGCGCCCACATGTGCAGCGCCACCATCAGCGCCGGCGGGCGCTGGCGCGACGGCACCTGCAGCACAAGCTTCTCGGCAGCGCCGCGCAGCACTCCGAAGGCGCGCTCGCCGGCCGCACGCAGATCGGCGTTGGCCTCGAGCGGAATGCCGGCTTCGAACATCGCTGAGTAGTAAGCGGGCTCGCTCTTGGCGAAGTCGAGATAGGCGCGACCGAGCCGCTCGAAGGCAGTGATCACATCGGGCGCGCCGTCATTCCAGGCGCGCGTCAGCGCCGTCTCGAAGAGGTCGAAGCCACGCCGCGCCACGTCGGCGAGCAGCTCGTCGCGATCGCGGAAATGTCGGTAGGGCGCCGCGGGGCTGACGCCGGCCCAGCGCGCCGCATCAGCGAAGGTGAAGCCCGCCGGTCCCTTCTCGGCAATGAGCTCGAGCGCGGCGCGGACCAGCGCTTCCTTCAGATTGCCGTGGTGATAGCCGCGCGAAGCGCGGTCCTTCCAGCTCATGTTAATGGCTTTAACATGAGTCCGATGGCAAGGTCACGGCCGCTCAGCCGGCAAGCTTAAGTGTTCGCCGCCTCGTTGTCCGCGCGCATGGCAATGCGCAGCGGCTTGGGGATCGGCCGCGCGCGGCCGCCGGAGACGAAAGCGACGCGCACCGAGGCCTCGACCAGTGTCTCGCGGTCACGGGTGACGAGCTGGTGCAGCGTCACCGAGGCGCCCTTCACCTCGGAGGGATGCGTGACGATCTCGAGCACATCGTCCATGCGCGCGGGTTTGAGATAATCGATGGTCATCGAGCGCACGACGAAGGCGAAGCCCGGCGCCTCCTTCTCGGTCTGCTCGAACAGTGCGCGATGGTCGGCGCCGATCAGGCGCAGATAGTTGGTACGCCCGCGCTCCATGAGGCGCAGATAGCTGGCGTGATAGACGATGCCGGAAAAATCCGTGTCTTCGTAATAAATGCGCACCGGCTGCACGTGGCGGCCGTCGCGGATTTCACCATCGAGGGCGAGGTTGGTCACAACACGCTCCGAGTTCGATCGACCTCATGGTGAGGAGCGCGAAGCGCGTCTCCAACCATGAGGTCGGCACCGTGGCCGCCATCCTTCGAGACGCGCCCTGCGGGCGCTCCTCAGGATGAGGCGGATTAAGCTCCGTTGTCCGGCTTTAGTGAGCGCTGCGACGAACGAGCCTCGCGCAAGAACGCACCGAAATCCCACTCCCGAACCCTGCCAGACATTATATCGGCCATGCCTCGGTCAATATCCTGCTTGAGCCGACGTAATTTGTCAGCGCGTTCCTGCGGATCGTCTGGCACTTCGGCCGTCATCACGCGTCGTCTTCCTCACCGCCAAACAACCCGAACTGCGCCGGATCGCGCGTCGGTTCGGCAAGGCCGAGATGCTTGAAGGCGTGCGAGGTCAGCAGCCGTCCGCGCGGGGTGCGCTGGATGAAGCCCTTCTGGATGAGGAACGGCTCGATGATGTCCTCGATGGCGTCGCGCGGCTCGGAGAGCGCCGCGGCGAGCGTCTCGACGCCGACCGGGCCGCCGCCATAGCTCTCGGCGATGGTCGTGAGATAGCGGCGATCCATGGAATCGAGCCCGGCGCCATCCACCTCGAGCTCGCCGAGCGCGCGGTCGGCGATCTTGCGATCGATCGTTGCGGCCTTGGCGACGTGGGCAAAGTCGCGCACGCGGCGCAGGAGCCGCCCTGCAATGCGCGGCGTGCCGCGGGCGCGGCGCGCGATCTCATTCGCCCCATCCGCGGTCATGCCGATGCCCAGCACGCGGGCGCCGCGATTGACGATCTGCTCGAGCTCGGCCTCGGAATAGAAATTGAGGCGGATGGGAATGCCGAAACGGTCGCGCAGCGGATTTGTGAGCAGGCCCGCGCGCGTGGTGGCGCAGACCAGCGTGAATTTGGCGAGGTCGATCTTCACCGAGCGCGCGGCCGGGCCTTCGCCGATGATGAGATCGAGCTGGAAGTCCTCCATCGCCGGATAGAGGATTTCTTCCACGGCCGGATTGAGCCGGTGGATCTCGTCGATGAACAGCACGTCGCGGGCTTCGAGATTGGTGAGCAGCGCGGCGAGATCGCCGGCCTTGGCAATCACCGGGCCAGAGGTAGCGCGGAAGTTGACGCCAAGCTCGCGCGCGACGATCTGCGCCAGCGTGGTCTTGCCGAGCCCGGGCGGGCCGACGAAGAGCACGTGGTCGAGCGCCTCGTTGCGCGCCTTCGCCGCCTCGATGAACACCGAGAGGTTCGCCCGTGCCTTTTCCTGGCCGACAAATTCGGCGAGCGACAACGGACGCAACGAGGCATCCACATCCTCGTCGCGGCGTTCACCGGTGACCAAGCGTTTGGGCTGTGTGGCCACTAGAGATTCCGTTCGCGGCTGTATTTGTTGGGCAGCAACTCGCCGATCTCGATGACCACCGGGCTCGCGCCACCGGGCACGATCACCCGCGCATTGCGATCATAATCCCAGATCAGCTCGCGGCAGGCGCCGCAGGGCGACACCACGGCCACGGTCTGGTCCGGCTCGTGCGGACGCGGATGGCGCACGGCGACGATGGTGTCGATGCCGGTCTCGCCGAGGTCAGTGACGAGCTTGCCGAGGCAGACGCCTTCGGCGCACACCGCATTGCGGCCGAGATAGGCGTCGAGATTGACGCCGGTGAGGATCTTGCCGGAGCGGCTGCGCAGCGCCGCGCCGACCTCCTGCCAGTCGTTGCGGTAGCGCTCGTTGATCGCCTGCGTCGCCGCAGCGATCAACTCGCGATCCTTGGCGGTGAGCGGAGAGACGGCGGCGTGCTTCACCGGGACAGTTCCTTCAACCCATGGCGGATCAAGGTCGCCGTATCGGCGCCCTCGCCCGCATTGCGCGCGGCGGCGGCGATCGCGGCCGCCGCCTGCGGCTGACCATAGCCGAGATTGACCAGGGCCGAGACCGCGTCGGCGATGGGCCGCGGCGCGCGCTTCTCGTCGAGCGCGCCGGACAGTTGCACCACCGCCGGATCGACGCTGGCATAAGCCGGCGCTTTATCCTTCAACTCCGTGACGATGCGTTCGGCCACCTTCGGGCCGACGCCGGGCGTGCGCGCCACCATGGCCTTGTCGCGGGTGGCGATGGCGGTGGCGAGATCCGCGGGCTTGAGCGTGCCGAGCACCGACAACGCCACCTTCGCGCCGACACCCTGCACGGTCTGCAGCAGGCGGAACCACTCGCGCTCGAGATCGCTCTCGAAGCCGAACAGCTTGATCTGGTCCTCGCGCACATAGGTCTCGATGGACATGACCGCGGCCTCACCGCTCCCCGGCAGCGCCTGCAGCGTGCGCGCCGAGCAGTGCACCTGATAGCCGACACCGTTGACGTCGAGGATGATGAAGTCCTCGCCGTAAGAGTCGATGATGCCTTTGAGCTTGCCGATCATGCTTTCTTCCTTCATCTCCCCCGCTCGCGGGGGAGGTCGACGCGCGAAGCGCGGCGGGAGGGGGCATTTGCCGAGATATTCATTCCCCCTCCCCAACCCTCCCCCGCAAGCGGGTGAGGGAGCGCGCTGATCGCGTAGCAAGTCATCAGCCCACCTTCGCTCTCACGAGCGTACTCGTGCGATGATGCGCATGGGTCACCGCGATGGCCAGCGCATCGGCGGCGTCCTCCGACTGCGGATCGGCCTTGGGCAGCAGCACGCCGATCATCATGCGGATCTGTCCCTTCTCGCCGTGGCCGGAGCCGACGATGGTCTTCTTGATCAGGTTCGGCGCGTATTCGGCGACCTCGATGCCGGCGCGCGCGGGCACCAGCATGGCAATGCCGCGCGCCTGGCCGAGCTTGAGCGTCGAGACCGCATTGCCGTTGACGAAGGTCGCTTCCACCGCCGCTTCATGCGGCGCAAATTCGTCGATCACGCGGCAGAGCCCGTCATGGATGGCGACGAGCCGCCCGCCGAGCGCCACCTTCTCGCTCGTCTCTACCGAGCCGCAGGCAATAAAGATCAGCCGGTTGCCCTCAGCCTCGATCAGGCCCCAGCCGGTGCGGCGGAGCCCCGGATCGATGCCGAGGATGCGAATCGGGCGGCGCATGCGACCCCGTTGATAGCCCGAACAGGCTGTTGGGCCTACCGGGGGAGCGTCTGTCCGAGCGGCGCATTGTGGCCATGCGACGCACCGCCTGGACAGCACGGCGTTGAATTCGCACACTGATTTTCAAGTTTGCCAGCCGGGCTTCCATCCATGCCGCGTGCGCGCCGTGCCGTCATCATCGGTGGCTCGATGTCGGGCCTTTTTGCCGCGGCGTTCCTGCGGCAGATCGGCTGGGACGTCGACGTCTACGAACGCTCCGCGGTGGAGCTCGTCGGCCGCGGTGCCGGCATCACCACCCATCCGGAACTCATCGCCATGCTCGAGGCGAGCGGCGCCGGCACCAAGGACCTCGGCGTCACCGTCGACCTGCGCATCGCGCTCGACCGCGACGGCAAGGTCATTGCCGAGAAGCCGCTGACGCAAATCCTCACCTCCTGGGACCGGCTGCAGCGGCTGCTGCGCGAGACCATCGACGCGGCGCACTACCATCTCGGCTGGGAGTTCGAAGGCGTCGAGCAGGACGGCTCGGGCGTCAACGTGCGCTTTTCCGGCGGCCGCAGCGAGCACGCCGACATCCTTGTCGGCGGCGACGGCATCCGCTCCGGCGTGCGCGCCGCGATCATGCCGGAGGTGCAGCCGATCTATGCCGGCTATTTCATCTGGCGCGGCGCGCCGAACGAGGCGGACCTGTCGCCCCGCGCGCTGAAGGAGGTGTTTCCGTATTTCTCCTTCTTCCTGCCGCCGCAGCAGGAGGTGATCTGCTATCCGATCTCCGGCTTCAACGAGGACCTGCGCCCAGGACACCGGCGCTTCAACTTCATCTGGTATCGCGTCGCCGACACCGCGTTGCTGAAAGAAATGTGTGTCGACGACAACGGCCACCAGCACGAACACTCGGTGCCGCCGCCGCTCATCCGCAAGGATCTGATCGCGGCGTTGCGCGCCGAAGCACAAGACGCGCTGCCGCCCGCGCTCAACGATTGCCTTGCCGCGATCGATCGCCCGTTCTTCACGCCGATCTACGATTTCATCGCACCGCGCATCACGCTCGGCCGTGTCGCGCTCATCGGCGATGCCGCCTCCAATGCGCGGCCGCATATGGGGTTCGGCGTGTCCAAAGCCGGCTGCGACGCGCATGCGCTGGCGCTGGCGCTGCGCGACCACGACGACATCGACGCGGCGCTCGCCGAGTATAATCGCGTCTGCCAGCCGATCGGCGCGACCATCGTCAAGCACAGCCGGCGGCTTGGCACGCATATGGGCGTAAACTTGCAGACAGATGAAGACCGCGCCATGCATGCGCTCTTGCAGGAGCCGCGCGCCATGATGGACTGGATCGCGGTGCCGAATTTCCTGGACGAGTATCGATGAGCGATCTTCCCAAGCCCGACCATGCACGCAATATGCGGCTCATCGCGCACAGCGATCAGGGCGGCCGGCCCGACGGTGTGCAGATCATGGTGCATCGCGGCTACGCCTATATCGGCCACATGTTCTCCAAGGGCTTCAGCGTTCTCGACGTGCGCGATGCGAAACATCCGCGCGCGGTGAACTATATTCCGGCACCACCGAACACCTGGACCATCCACCTGCAGACGCATGACGAGCTGCTCCTGGTGATCAACGCCAAGGACATGTTCGCCGCGATCGAGTTCGCCGACGAGCGCGCCTATTACAAAGGCCAGCTCGGCAAGGTGGTCGGCACCGCGGAGAAGAAGGCTGCGACGCGCAACTGGACGGCGGGACTCGCGGTCTACGACATCAGCAAGCCGGAGGCGCCGCGACAGATCGGCTTCATGCCGGTCGAGGGCGGCGGCGTGCACCGCATCTGGTATACCGGCGGGCGATGGGCCTATGTCTCGGCGCTGCTCGACGGCTTCACCGATTACATCTTCATGACCGTCGACATGAGCAATCCGGCGCAGCCGCGCGAAGCAGGGCGCTACTGGATCCCCGGCATGCATCAGGCTGAGGGCGAGATGCCGTCCTGGGCGCCGACCGCGCGCTATGGCTTGCATCACGCGATCATCCACGACGACACCGCCTACGCGGCGTGGCGCGACGCCGGCATGGTGGTGATCGACATCGCCGACCGCACGCGGCCGAAGCTGATCACGCATCGCAACTGGGCGCCGCCCTTCGGCGGCGGCACGCATAATTGCCTGCCGCTCCCCGATCGCGATCTGCTCATCGTGCTCGACGAGGCCGTGCTCGACCATCAGGAGGATGGGCTCAAGCTGATCTGGGTGTTCGACAACCGCGACAAACGCAATCCGGTGAGCATCGCGACCTTCCCGACGCCTTCGGAAGCGGACTATGTGCGCAAGGGCGGCCATTTCGGCCCGCACAATGTCCACGAGAACCGGCCGGACAGCTTCGTCTCATCCGACTTGATCTTCGCCACCTATCAGAATGCCGGTGTGCGCGTGTTCGACATCCGCGATCAATTCCGCCCGGTGGAAGTCGGCGCATTCGTACCGCCGGCCCCCGCGCGGATGATGGATGGGCGGCCCAACCGCGCGCAGGTGATCCAGTCTGCCGACGTCTTCGTCGACAAGGCCGGCATCATCTATTCGACCGACTACAATGGCGGGCTTTACGTGCTCGAGTACAACGGCTGATCCGGCATTTTGGAATGACACCCGGCATCGGACTTGCGCTCGTCGCCATGGCCTGCTTCGGCGCCGGCGATCTCATCTACAAGCGCGCCGCGGCGCATGGTGTCGAGCCGCGGCAATTCGTGATGTGGCAGGCCTGGGTGTTCTGCCCGAGCATCACGATCTATGCGTGGCTCACCGGAACGCTCGATCCGCACCTCCCCGCGCTGTGGGGCGCGGCGGCGGGCATCGCCTCGATCGTGGGCTTTTACAATTTCGCCCGCAGCCTGCAAGGCGGCGCGGTCAGCACCAATGCGCCGATCTTCCGCCTTAACTTCATCCTCACCGCGGCGCTCGCCATCGCGCTCCTCGGCGAGCCGCTGACCTTGGCCAAGCTCGGCGGCCTTCTCGGCGCACTCCTCGCTGTCTGGCTTTTGCTCGGCGAGCGGACGAATGGCGGCGCGCATTCGGACACGAGTTCGTTGATGCGCGTTCTCATCGCCACCGTGGCCATCGCGCTCGCCAATTTCTTCTACAAGCTCGGGCTGCGCGGCGGCGCGCTGCCGGAGACCATGGTGGCGACGCAGGCGTGGGCGTTTTCGTCGACCGCAACGCTGTTCGCCTGGATGCGCGAGCGGCGCTTCAACTGGACGCCAGGCACCTGGCGCTATGCGAGCCCGGCCGCGGTGCTGCTCCTGATCGGCTTTGTGCTGCTGCTGCGCGGGCTCGCGGTCGGGCCGGCGAGCGTACTGGTGCCGGTGGCGCAGATGGGCTTTGTGCTCACGGCGCTCCTTGGTGCGGCGCTGTTCCGTGAGCAGCTGAGTGCACGGAAATGGATCGGGCTTGCCGTGGCCGTCGCGGCGCTGGCACTGTTCGCGTTCAGCTGACGGCCGCGGTTACGCGCTCATCTTCTGCATCAGCGTGTCGCTGACTTCGAAATTAGCGTAGACGTTCTGCACGTCGTCGTGCTCTTCCAGCGCCTCGATCATCTCGATCAGCTGCTCGCCCTTGGCGTCGTCGACCGCGACCGTGTTCTGCGGCTTCCAGATGAACGCCGACTTGCGCGGCTCGCCGAACTTCGCCTCCAGCGCCTTCGACACGTCGCGCAGCGTGTCGGTCGTCGTCATCACCTGATGACCGTCAGGCGTCGAAGTCACGTCTTCGGCGCCAGCGTCGATCGCGGCTTCGAGCATGGCGTCGGCACTCGCCACCTTGGCGTCGTATTCGACGACGCCAACGTGGTCGAACATGAAGGAGACCGCGCCGGTCTCCGCAAGATTGCCGCCCTTCTTGGTGAAGGTCGCGCGCACTTCGCCGGCGGTGCGGTTGCGATTGTCGGTGAGCGCCTCGACGATCACCGCGACGCCGCCCGGGCCGTAGCCCTCGTAACGGATCTCCTCGTAATTTTCCGAGTCGCTGCCGCTCGCCTTCTTGATGGCGCGCTCGATATTGTCCTTGGGCATGTTTTCCGCGCGCGCGGCGATGATGGCGGCGCGCAGGCGCGGGTTCATCGCCGGGTCTGGCAAGCCAAGTTTCGCCGCGACGGTGATTTCGCGCGCCAGCTTGCCGAAGAGCTTCGACCGCACGGCATCCTGTTTGCCCTTGCGGTGCATGATGTTCTTGAATTGCGAATGTCCGGCCATGGCCCCTAACCAGCAAGGTTCCGGCACCCGCTGTTGCAGCGGCGTGCCTGATAATGATCCCGTGATGGCGCCTATATAGAAGGCTGCGCGGGGGAAATAAAGTTCAGAGCTGGCGGGTCCAGAAGGCCGGCACTGTCTGCTCCAGCACCCCACCCAGACGCACCGGGGCGACGCGCGTCGCCAGTCCGGTACCGTCGTCGGTCTCGACCGCCAGGGCGCACAGGGTGGCCGGGCCATTGGCGGGCTCGAAGCGCGCGGTCGGGATGCGGCGCAGGAAGCGCTCGAGCGGCTGATCCTTGCCCATGCCAATGACCGAATCGAAATCGCCGGTCATGCCGACATCGGAGATGAAGGCAGTGCCACCGGGCAGGATGCGGTGGTCGGCAGTCGGCGAATGCGTATGTGTGCCGACGACAAGGCTGGCGCGGCCGTCGAGGAAGAAGCCCATGGTCTGCTTCTCGCTCGTCGCCTCGCAGTGGAAGTCGATGATCGCCGCGTCCGCGCCCGACTTGAGCGGACAAGCGGAGAGCTCGCGCTCGATGGCGGAGAAGGGATCGTCGAGCGGATCCATGAAGATGCGGCCCATGGCGTTGATGATGAGGGCGCGGGCGCCGTTTTTGGCGTCGACGAGCGCAGCGCCGCGGCCGGGCGTGCCCGGCGGATAGTTGAGCGGACGGATGAGCTTCGGCGCGCGCTCGATGAAGACCAGCGCCTCCTTCTGGTCCCAGGCGTGATTGCCCAGCGTCACCGCGTCGGCGCCGGCCTCGATCAGGTCATTGTAGATGACCTCGGTGATCCCGAAGCCGCCGGCGGCGTTCTCGCCGTTGACGACGACGAGGTCGAGCTTCCAGTCGGCGATCAGGCCGGGAAGCCGCTCGAGCACAATGGCGCGCCCGCTGCGCCCGACCACATCGCCGACGAAAAGAATGCGCATCTCTCAAAACTTCCGGCAATCGATGATCTCGCGCTCGGTTAGCACGAAGTCGAGCCGCGCGTCGTGCGCCATCGCGGGGACCGCGTCGATTTGCTGCGCAGCAAAGGCGATGCCCAGCGCGACGATGGGCTTGAGCGAGCGCAAGCGGGAAATGGTCATGTCGAAATAGCCGGCGCCGTAGCCGATGCGGTGGCCGGTACGATCGAAGGCGGCGAGCGGCACGATCAGCATGTCAGGATCGACATCGCCCGCCTCGGGCTTCGGCTCACGGATGCCCCATTGCCCACGCGCCAATTCATCGCCGAGCGCATAGGCGCGCATGATCAGCGGTTTGCCGCGCCCGGCGATCGCCGGAAGCGCGAGCTTGGCTCCATCGCCTGCCAGCCGGCGCAGCAGCGGCAGCGGGTTGATCTCGGTCTTCATCGGCATGAAGCCGGAAACGATGGCGCCCGGCGCGACCGCGATCGGCAGCCCGCGCGCGGCGATGGTCTCTGCCGCTACGGCGCGCATCTCGGCCGGCAGCGCGTCGCGCTTGGCGAGCGCCTCGGCGCGCAGCGTAGCCTTGGCATCGGGATTGGGTGACTGGATCGACATTGGCAAACGAAGTGCGGAGCCACAGTGGCCGTCGGAGATATCGATCCCGGGTTCCCTACGAAAGTAGGTGGGCGCCATATGTCCGGACCCACGAGCCCGGTCAGGGACAGCTCCCTTAAGGATCGATAAGGCCCCGGGGATATGATCTCCTAACGCGCCCCGCAGCCCCGCGTCACGCAATGTAAGCGCGATAGCCGGCGGATGCCACCAGCATAAAGTGGGCTGGTTACCCCATGCCGACGCCGTCGCCGATCGTGTCCTTGAGCTTGCGGGTGATGCCCTCGATGCGCTCGGCCGCGGAATTGAACGCCGCGGCGACCGCGGTCTGGGCGGTGCGGGCGCGGTCGGCGGAAAGCACACGGGCATCGCGCAGGCCGGAGATCTCTTCCTCGAGCTTGCGCAGGTCGCGCTTGGCTTCGCTGAGCTCGTCGGCGAGCGTGATCGCCGCCATGACGGTGAGCCGCGCGTCGCCGATCTCGCCGAACTTCTTGCGCAGCATGTCGATGCGCTGATCGAGATCGTTGGCGAGCGTCTGCAGGTGCTCTTCCTGGCCGTCCTCGCAGGCCATGCGGAACTGGCGCCCATTGATGGTGACGTTGACCTGCCCCATCGTCAGTTCTCGTGCTCGTTGGCCTCGATGACCGTGCGGATCGTCGCCATCGCGGTATCGAGGCGCTTGGCGACCTCGCGATTGAGCGTCTCCAGCCCACGCGCGCGCGCTGTTTCGGCGTCGAGCTCGGCCGCGAGACGCGCGCGATCGTTGCCCAAAGCCTGCACCTGATTGGCGAGCCCGTCCTCGCGGCCATCGGCTTCGCGGCGGTGCTCGACAGCGGCGTCCAACGCGTCGAGCGCGAGCGCCAGGCGCTTGACCGCCGCATCGATCGCCGTCTGGTCCGTCATGACGCGTGCACTCGGAAAATGTCTTTGGACAGCAAGGCCTTAGAAAGGGAAGCTTACGTGTCGCAAGACCTGGGCGTCAACGCCCGGAAAGCGATATGCCCCGCTGTTTTCTCGGGCCTGTGCATGGGCTAACCGAGATCGGCCCGTTGCATTGACTCCGGGGGCTAAGATGCTATCCCGACGCCACAACCCGGGCGCCTTCATGACCTCACCTGCATCGTCGAACGCCGTGGCGCACAGCAAACGCCATGAGGATCCGATGTCACTGCCCGCTCTGCACAATCGAATGGCCAACGCGATCCGGGCGCTCGCCATGGACGCGGTCGAGCAGGCGAAATCCGGCCATCCCGGCCTGCCCATGGGCGCGGCCGACATCGCCACCGTGCTGTTCTCGCAGTTCCTGAAATTCGATCCGGCGGACCCGCAGTGGCCCGACCGCGACCGCTTCGTGCTCTCCGCCGGCCACGGCTCGATGCTGATCTACGCTCTGCTCTACCTGCTCGGCTACGAGGGCATGAGCATCGAGGAGATCAAGCGCTTCCGCCAGCTCGGCTCGAAGACGCCGGGACATCCGGAAAATTTCATCACCGCCGGCGTCGAGACCACCACCGGTCCGCTCGGCCAGGGGCTCGGCAATGCGGTGGGCATGGCGATTGCCGAGCGGCACCTCGCCGCTGAGTTCGGCGCCGACCTCGTCGACCACCGCACTTACGTGCTCGCCTCCGACGGCGACCTGATGGAAGGCATCAGCCAGGAAGCCATCGCGCTCGCGGGGCATCTCAAGCTCAACAAGCTGATCGTGCTGTTCGACGACAATGGCATCTCGATCGACGGCGCGCTGTCGCTCTCCGACAGCGTCGACCAGGTGAAGCGCTTCGAGGCCGCAGGCTGGACGGCGTCGCGCGTCGACGGCCACGATCCGCAGGCAATCGCCGCCGCGCTCGCCAAGGCGCAGAGCGCGGAGCGGCCGACGCTGATCGCCTGCCGCACCACGATCGGCTATGGCGCGCCGAAGAAAGCCGGCACCGAGAAATCCCACGGTTCGCCGCTCGGCGCCGAGGAAATCGCCGGTGCGCGGACGGCGCTCAATTGGACCTATCCGCCGTTCGAAGTGCCGAGCGACGTGCGCGAGGCCTGGCTCTCGGCCGCGCAGCGCTCGAAGGCGGCGCAACGTGACTGGGTGAAGCGGCTCGAGGCGCTCGAGCCCGGCAAGCGTAGCGAGTTCAAGCGCCGCATGCGCGGCGATGTGCCGAAAGAAGCGCTGACCGCCGCGGTGCGCGCGCTCAAGGAAAAGCTCGCCGCCGCACCGAAGGAGATCGCGACGCGCTCGGCCTCCGAGCTCGCACTGGAAAGCCTGATCCCGGCGGTGCCGGAGATGGTCGGCGGCTCCGCCGACCTCACCGGCTCGAACAACACGCGCACCAAATCGATGAAGGCGATGTCGGCCGCGGATTATTCCGGCCGCTTCATCCATTACGGCATCCGCGAGCACGGCATGGCCGCGGCCATGAACGGCATGGCGCTGCATGGCGGCATCATTCCGTATTCCGGCACATTCCTGGTGTTCGCCGATTACTGCCGGCCCTCGATCCGCCTGGCGGCGCTGATGGGCGAGCGCGTGATCCATGTGATGACGCACGACTCGATCGGGCTCGGCGAAGACGGCCCGACGCATCAACCGGTCGAGCATCTCGCGGCGTTGCGCGCCATTCCAGACCTCCTGGTATTCCGCCCGTGCGACGCGGTGGAGACGCTGGAGTGCTGGCAACTCGCGCTCGAAGCCCGCAACCGCCCGAGCGTGCTGGCTTTGACGCGGCAGAACCTGCCGCAGCTGCGCCAAGGTGTCGATGCGCAGAACCGCTGCGCCAACGGCGCCTATGAGATCGCGGCAGCCGACGGCGAAGCGCAAGTCTCGATCTTCGCCACCGGCTCGGAAGTCCCGCTCGCCGTCGAGGCGAAGAAGCTCCTCGCCGGCAAAGGCATTGCCGCACGCGTGGTCTCGGTGCCCTGCTTCGAGCTCCTCGCCTCAGCGCCGGCGGACGTGCGCCGCGCGGTGATCGGCCATGCGAAAGTAAACATTGGCGTTGAGGCCGCCGTGCGGCAAGGGTGGGACGCCATCATCGGTTCGGACGGTATTTTCGTCGGCATGACCGGTTTCGGGGCGAGCGCCCCATACAAGGACCTTTTCCGCCATTTCGGCATTACACCGGAAGCAGTGGCCGAGGCGGCAGCAACGAAGCTTTCGCAGATTTAGCCGAAAGGATTGTGAGATGAGTGTTCGCGTCGCCATCAACGGATTTGGCCGCATTGGCCGCAACATTTTGCGCGCCATCGCCGAAAGCGGCCGCGAGGACGTCGAGGTAGTCGCCATCAACGACCTCGCGCCGGTGGAGACCAACGCGCATCTGCTCCGCTTCGATAGCGTCCATGGCCGCTTCCCCGGTGAGGTGAAGGTCGAGGGCGATACGATCAGCCTCGGCAACGGCAAGATCAAGGTCACCGCGGTGAAGGATCCTTCGACGCTGCCGTGGAAGGATCTCGGCATCGATATCGCGCTGGAGTGCACCGGCATCTTCACCGCCAAGGAGAAGGCCTCGGCGCATCTCACCGCCGGCGCCAAGCGCGTGCTCGTCTCGGCGCCCGCCGACGGCGCCGACATCACCGTCGTCTACGGTGTCAACCATGACAAGCTGACCAAGGATCACAAGATCGTCTCCAACGCCTCGTGCACGACCAACTGCCTCGCCCCGGTGGCCAAGGTGCTCAACGATGCGATCGGCATCGACAAGGGCTTCATGACCACGATCCACTCCTACACCAACGACCAGCCCTCGCTCGACCAGGTGCACAAGGATCTCTATCGCGCGCGCGCCGCGGCGCTGTCGATGATCCCGACCTCGACCGGCGCCGCCAAGGCGGTCGGTCTGGTGCTGCCGGAGTTGAACGGCAAGCTCGACGGCGTGTCCGTGCGCGTGCCGACGCCGAACGTCTCGGTGATCGACTTCAAGTTCGTGGCCAAGAAGTCAACGAGCAAGGACGAGGTGAACGGCGCCATCAAGCGCGCCGCCGAGCAGCAGCTCAAGGGCATCCTCGGCTTCACCACGCAACCCAACGTCTCGATCGATTTCAACCACGATCCGCACTCGTCCGTCTTCCACATGGACCAGACCAAGGTGATGGACGGGACCTTCGTGCGGGTGATGTCCTGGTACGACAACGAATGGGGCTTCTCCAACCGCATGGCCGACACAGCGGTGGCGATGGGGAAGCTTTTATAGCCGTCAATCCGTCATCCTGAGGTGCGCGCGAAGCGCGCCTCGAAGGATGAACGGCCCCGGCTGTCACCCTTCGAGGCTCGCGGCTTCGCCGCTCGCACCTCAGGGTGACGATCGAGGTAAGAGCATGTCTTCATTTCGCACGCTTGATGACGTTGACGTTCGTGGAAAGCGCGTCCTCGTGCGCGTCGACCTCAACGTCCCAATGGATGACGGCAAGGTCAGCGATGCGACGCGCATCGAGCGCGCGGCGACGACAATCAATGAGATCGCCGGCAAGGGCGGCAAAGTCATCTTGCTCTCACATTTCGGCCGGCCGAAGGGTCGCGATCCGAAACAATCGCTGAAGCCGGTCGCTGAAGCGGTCGCCGCGATCATCAAACGGCCGGTCGCCTTCGCAGACGACTGCATCGGCGAGATCGCGGCGAAGGCCGTCGCGGCGATGAAGCCCGGCGACGTGCTCTGCCTCGAGAACACGCGCTTCCATAAGGAAGAAGAAAAGAACGATCCGGCTTTCGTTGCCGAGCTCGCCAAGCTCGGCGACATCTACATCAACGACGCGTTCTCTGCCGCGCATCGCGCGCACGCATCGACCGAAGGGCTCGGCCACAAGCTCCCGGCCTATGCGGGGCGTAGCATGCAGGCGGAGCTCGAGGCGCTGAGCAAGGCGCTGGAAGCGCCGCAGCGACCGCTCGCCGCCATCGTCGGCGGCGCCAAGATATCCACCAAGCTCGATCTCCTCGGCAATCTGCTCGAGAAGGTCGATGTGCTGATCATTGGCGGCGCCATGGCGAACACGTTCTTGCTCGCGCAGGGCAAGACGGTGGGCAAATCGCTGGCCGAAAAAGATTTGCTCGATACCGCGCGCGAGATCATGAGCAAGGCGAAAGCCAAGCAGCGCGAGATTGTGCTGCCGGTCGATGCCGTCGTCGCCGAGAGGTTCGAGGCGCATGCGCCCTCGCACGCGGTCGGCGTCGACAAGGTCGGCAACGGCGAGATGATCCTCGATAT
Organism: Pseudolabrys sp.; assembly: GCA_035651015.1. Classification (GTDB taxonomy): domain Bacteria; phylum Pseudomonadota; class Alphaproteobacteria; order Rhizobiales; family Xanthobacteraceae; genus Pseudolabrys. The sequence goes on from DASRGN010000034.1 coordinate 23,506, forward strand.
CGGACCGCGCAGCGTTGAGAACGTGGTGTCGGTGCTGGCGCGCACAAAGACGCTCGTTTGGAACGGCCCGTTCGGCGCCTTCGAGATGGAGCCGTTCGATACCGGAACCATCGAGGTCGCGGAAGCTGCCGCGGAACTGACGCAGGCCGGCAAGCTTGTTTCCGTAGCGGGGGGCGGCGACACAGTGGCTGCCTTGAATGCCGCAGGCGTGGTCGATCGGCTTAACTATGTTTCCACGGCAGGCGGTGCCTTCCTCGAGTGGATGGAGGGCAAGGCCTTGCCCGGTGTCGAGGTGTTACGGGTACAATAGTGTGGAGAGAGGTCCGCGCGCAATGCGCCTGCGGGCTTGATGCGAATGAAGGGGAGAGCGCGATGAATCTTGCTGAACTCAACAAGGTCGCCGAGGCGATGGTGGCGCCCGGCAAGGGAATTCTCGCCGCCGACGAGTCGTCGGGCACGATCAAGAAGCGCTTCGATGCCATCGGCGTGGAATCCACCGAAGACACCCGCCGCGATTATCGGGAGCTGATGTTCCGCAGCAACGAAGCGATGTCGAAACACATCTCCGGCGTCATTCTGTATGACGAGACCATCTGGCAGAAGGCGAAGGACGGCACGCCGCTGGTCGAGGTGATCAAGAAGGCGGGCTCGATTCCCGGCATCAAGGTCGATGAAGGCACCAAGGCGCTGCCCGGCTGCCCCGGCGAAGTCATCACCGTCGGTCTCGACAAGCTCAGCGATCGGCTGCCGAAATATTACGACCAGGGTGCGCGCTTCGCGAAGTGGCGCGCGGTGATCGACATCGGCGCCGGCATCCCGAGCTGGACCTGCATTCACGCCAATGCGCACGCGCTGGCGCGCTATGCGGCGCTGTGCCAGGCGGCGCAGATCGTGCCGATCGTCGAGCCGGAAGTGCTGATGGACGGCGGTCACGACATCGACCGCTGCGCCGAGGTCACCGAATGGGTGCTCAAGGAGACGTTCCAGGAGCTGTTCTATAATCGCGTCGCGCTTGAAGGCATGGTGCTCAAGCCGAACATGGCGATCTCGGGCAAGAAGAGCGCGGAGCAGGCCTCCGTCGAGGAGGTCGCCGAGCGGACCGTGAAGGTGCTCAAGGCCTGCGTGCCGGGAGCCGTGCCGGGCATCGCCTTCCTCTCCGGCGGCCAGTCCGACGAAGAGGCGACCGCGCATCTCGACGCCATGAACAAGATCGGCAATCTGCCGTGGAAGCTCACCTTCTCCTACGGCCGCGCGTTGCAGCACGCGCCGCAGAAGGCATGGTCGGGCAAGACCGAGAACGTCGCCGCGGCGCAGCGCGCTTTCAATCACCGCGCGCGCATGAACGGGCTCGCCGCGCTCGGTCAGTGGAAGGCCGATCTGGAGAAGAAGGCGGCCTGACCCTCGAGACAAACAGTAAAGGCAAAAAGGCCGCGGTCACCCGCGGCCTTTTTCATATGGCGATAGCCGGCTCGATCAGCACTCTGTCTTCTTCACGGTCTTGGACCCTTCGGGCCCTTCCTTGTGCACCGTCTTGCTGTCGCAGCCGGAGCCGGTGGTCTCGACTTTCGTCTTCTTCTCCACCACCGGAGCGTCGCGCTTCTCGATGGTCACCGAGGGTGCCGGCCTGTCTTTCTCGATCACGACACCGGGATCGCGCCGCTCCTCGATCACCGTTTGCGCGCCAGCACCCAGCGTGGTGAATGCGCTCACCGCCAGAGCGATGGCAAGGACATTGAGTTTCATCGTCGCCTCCTGCTAAGGGAACCTTGTGAGAACGTCGAACCCGTCGTCGACGTTCCCCCTCCTTTTCCAGCCAAGGAACCCAGACCGTGATCGATCTCTACACCTGGACCACGCCGAACGGCCGCAAGGCTTCCATCATGCTCGAGGAGATCGGGCTGCCGTACACAGTGCATGCGGTCGACATCAGCAAGGACGAACAGTTCAAGCCGGACTTTCTCAAGATCGCGCCGAACAACCGCATCCCGGCGATCGTCGATCGCGACAACGGCATGTCGCTGATGGAGTCCGGCGCGATCCTCATCTATCTCGCCGACAAGACCGGCAAGCTGCTGCCGAAGTCCGGTGAAGGCCGCTATCGCACCATCGAGTGGCTGATGTGGCAGATGGGCGGCCCCGGCCCGATGCTCGGCCAGGTGCACCACTTCGTGAAATATAATCCGGGCAAGGCGCCCTACGCCGAAGAGCGCTACCTCAAGGAAGCGCATCGGCTTTATGGCGTGCTCAACAAGCGACTCGACGGCCGCGAGTTCGTGGCCGATGACTATTCCATCGCCGACATCGCGATCTGGCCGTGGATCTCGCGCTTCGAGTGGCAGACCATCGACCTCAAGCAATATCCGAACGTGAAGCGCTGGTACGAGACCATCGCCGCGCGGCCGGCCGTGCAGAAGGGCTACAAGGTTCCGAAGGACATGGGCCCGATCCCGATGCCGGCCTAGAGGCGATCGCGACACGCTAATCCGCCTGCGATGGCCGGGCTCCCGCTGACGAGCATCCGGCCATTCGCTTTCCAAGAGCGGAAACGATTCGCCCGCGTGCAGCGTCGCGTGGCCTCAGCGGTATGATGATGCGAAGTCGGTCATCGCGTGCGGCGATGAAGCGCGGTGATAATGACACGTGCGACAAAAAAATAAGGCATGCACGCATCGCGGAACTCCACGAAGGAACTCGCTAAGCTCGCGCACCGACAACGAAATCAGAAAAGCGCGAAGGGAACTGAGGCAACATCGCGGCGCGTTCCATCACAATTTCAATTTCGCGCCTTCGCGCGTTCACAAATTCGTCAGCATCGAACGGCACGTCCGCGCACTCATTCGCGGGGAAAACTTCTCCATCAAAAAACAACAACGGGCAGTGGCCGCGTTCGAAGAGCCACGCCTGCGACAGGGATGTGCCACCGATGCGCCGGCTCTCGCTTCCGACGTGTGTGTTTCTTTTGGTGTGGACGACAATGACCGGCTCGGAAGAGCTCCTGAACTCCGCGGAGGCGGAGACGGTCACTGTGATCGACAAGACGACGCGCGTCGCTACGTCAGAGCAGACGCCGCCAACCGCGCCGGCAACGAGCGAAGATCCTGCGCCGAATGATGATACGCAGGACACGCCGACAAACTCGCAGATCGACATCGACATTCCGTTGCCGCCGCCGGTGACAACGCTGGCTCCGGAATTGCGCGACCCGACCGACAGCTTCATCGCCGAAAAGGCCGCCGACCGCGCTGCGAAGCCGGCGGTTGCCGATCGCATCGCGAAGCCGGCAAACGTTCCGCTGCCGGTGCGACGTGAACCGTCGCGCGCGGAAGTCTGCGCGCAGCTTGCATCCGCGGCGCAGAACAACGACATCCCGGTGCCGTTCCTCATCCGCCTCATCTGGCAGGAAAGCGGCTTCGATCCCAAGGCGGTGAGCCGCGTCGGCGCGCAGGGCATGGCGCAATTCATGCCGGAGACAGCGCGCACCGTCGGCTTGCAGAATCCGTTCGACCCATTGCAGGCGGTCGCTGCCGCGGCGCGGCTGCTGCGCGGTCTCGTGCAGCAATTCGGCAATCTCGGTCTCGCGGCCGCCGCTTACAACGCGGGACCAAAACGCATCTCCGATTGGGTCAGCCATCGCGGCAAGCTGCCGGCGGAAACCCGCTCCTATGTGACCAACATCACCGGCCAGGCGCCGGAGCGTTGGAAGGGAGCGAGCGCGCAGGCTGCGATGACCGTGCCGCGTCACGCGCCGTGCCAGCGTGAAGCGCTGATCGCCGCCATGAACGCACCGCATCCCGTTGACCCCGCGCCGCAGGTCGTCGCGGCGGAGCCAGTGGCCAAGCCGGCGCAGAAGGTCATTGCGCTGGTGCCGCGCAAGTCGAAAGGCCGCATGAGCATGGTGATCAAGATCGCCGCGCTTCCGCGCCGCGGCTCGGCACCGGCCCCGATCCAACTCAGCGCCCATTCGCGGGTGGCGGCGAAGGGCCATCCGGCCGCCGCCAAGAGGGTGCACATCGCCATGAGCGGACACCGGCACTGAAAAGGCCTCGGCACTGAAAGGGCCGAGGTTTCAACAGGGGGAGAGGCTAAGCGTCGCAAGTGTCCCGATTGCGAAGTTCGCCAGATTGTGCAGCCAGTCAGGAGCGAACTTCGCAATCAAAGGGACACTTGCAAGCTTATGATACTAGTGCCCCTTTTGAACCCGAAGTTCGCAATCGGACTCGCGGCAGAAATTGTGCGAACTTCGGTTCGGGGCACTAGTCCCCGCCCCCATTTTTCCACGATGCGCTAACATGGGATTCCCATGGCAGCGCCCCGTCCCGCCTCCCGCCCCGAGCCGTGTCTCTATCTCGTGACACCCGAGATTGACGACGCGGCCGCCTTTGCCGGCACACTCGCCGCCGCGATGGGTGCGGCCGATGTCGCCGCGGTGCTGCTGCGGCTCAGGCCGGACGGCGAGAACGCGCTCACCAAGCGCGTGAAGGCGCTCGCCACCATCGTGCAGGACAAAGCGGCGGCGCTGGTGCTCTACGGACATCCGGATCTGGTGGCACGGGCCGGCGCCGACGGCGCACACCTTGCCGAAATCGAGGCTTTTCTTGCTGCTGCTCCCGGGCTGAAGCCCGAGCGCATCGCCGGCGCCGGCGGCCTCGTCACGCGCCATGACGCGATGATCGCCGCCGAGAATGGCGCCGACTATGTGATGTTCGGTGAACCGAATGCACGCGGACAACGTCCGGCCTTCGACGCTATCCTCGAGCGCGTGCAGTGGTGGGCTGAAGTGTTCGAAGCGCCTTGCGTCGGCTATGCCGCGCGCATCGAGGACGTCGCGCCGCTTGCCGCGGCCGGCGCGGATTTCATCGCGCTCGGCAATTGCGTCTGGGAGGACCCGCGCGGTGCGGCTGCAGCCATGACCGACGCGGCATCACGCCTGGCGCTGGCGGAGGCAGGCGCGTGAACGCCCGGCAGCTCATCCTCGGGCTCGGCGTGATCGGCGCACTCGGGTTGGGCGCGCACCCGCTGGCGGCGCAGACGGCGAGGCCAAACAGCCACGCACCGGATATCGCCTATGGCGCGTTCCAGCGCGGCTTCTACATGACCGCCTTCACTGAGGCGAGCAAACGCGCCGAGCAGAATGACTTCAAGGCCATGACGTTGCTCGGCGAGCTCTATGCCAACGGCCTCGGCGTAGCGCGCGACGATCAGAAGGCCGCTGAATGGTACAAGCGCGCGGCCGACCACGGCGACCGTGAGGCCATGTTCGCGCTGGGCATGTTCTACATGGATGGGCGCGGCGGAGCTGCCAATCGCGACCAGGGCGCGAAACTCCTCGCCTCCGCAGCCAAGCTCGGAAATTCCAGCGCGGCGTACAATCTCGGGCTGCTCTATCTCGAAGGCCAGCAGTTTCCCCAGGACTTCACGCGCGCCGGCGAGCTGTTTCGCGCGGCCGCGCGCGCCGGCAATCCCGATGCGCAATACGCGCTGGCCACGATGTACAAAGAAGGCCGCGGCGTCAGTAAGGATCCGCGCGAGGCGGCGCGGCTGATGGGACAAGCGGCGCTTGCGGAAAATCTCGACGCCATCGTCGAATACGCGATCATGCTGTTCAACGGCGAAGGCATCACCAAGGACGAGAAGACCGCGGCGGCGCTGCTCGAGAAGGCCGCGCATCGCGGCAGCCCGATCGCGCAGAACCGCCTTGCCAATCTCCTGGCGGTCGGCCGCGGTCTGCCCGCCAATCCAACGGAAGCGATCAAGTGGCACATCATCGCCAAATCCGGCGGTGCCGCCGATCCCGCGCTCGACGACTTCATGGCCCGGCAGAAGCCGGACGTCCGCTCCGCCGGCGAAGCCGCCGCCGAGCACTGGCTGGCGACGCTGGCACGCCAGGGGTGACGCTCTCTACCGAGCAATTAAGCGACGCGCCCTCCCGGCCTTGACGCGCCTTTCTTCATCCCTCCCCTTCAGGGGAGGGTCGGCTCGCGTTAGCGAGCCGGGGTGGGGTGATCAATTCAAATGTGCTAAGCGCCCCCTCCCGAGCCTCGCTCTGCTCGGCCCACCCTCCCCTTTCGGGGGAGGGAAAAAGGAAGAAGATGCTCCATTCCGCCCTCCTCAATGTGATGATCCAGGCAGCGCGCAAAGCCGGGCGCGCGCTCAAACGCGACTTCGGCGAAATCGAGAAGTTGCAGGTCTCGATGAAAGGTCCGGCCAACTTCGTCTCCGCCGCCGACCGGCGCGCAGAGGAAACGCTGTTTGCCGAACTGACCAAAGCGCGCCCCGGTTACGGCTTTCTCGGCGAGGAAGGCGGACACCGCGACGGCGCCGACAAGACCCATACCTGGATTGTCGACCCGCTCGACGGCACCTCCAACTTCCTGCACGGCATCCCGCATTTCGCCATTTCGATCGCGCTCGAGCGCGAGGGCACGATCGTTGCCGGGTTGGTCTACAATCCGGCGAGCGACGAGATGTTCATCGCCGAGCGCGGCAAGGGCGCCTTCGTCAACGAGCAGCGCATTCGCGTCGCCGCCCGCCGGCGGCTGAATGAGGCCGTCGCGGCCTGCGGCCTGCCGCATCTCGGCCATGGCGATATCCCACGCAACCGCCGCGAGGTCGCCGCCCTGCAGGATCAGGTGGCCGGCCTGCGGCGGTTCGGCGCCGCGGCGCTTGACCTCGCCTGGCTCGCCGCCGGACGTTTCGACGTCTATTGGGAACGTGATCTCAAGCCCTGGGATCTGGCCGCCGGGATCATCCTTGTCCGCGAGGCAGGAGGATTTGCAACCGATCTCGACGGCGGCGATGCCATCCTCGAGAAGGGCCACGTGATCGCCGGCAATGAGATCCTGCACCGGGACGTGCTGCGGGTCCTGAAAGCCGCCGGTTAACGGGGCCTAAGACCGCAATTTCAACTCAATCCGCCCGTTAATGCCTTCAACGAAGTCCGCTTTTTTCCCGTCACGGGTCTGTGGCATAGTTCTTGGGGCTGGCTTCTTCGAACTTGCCCGGTATTGACCAAGAGCGACTGACCGAGCGCGTATGGCCAAAGACATCGACCCTTTGAAGCTTTCTTCCCCCGGCATCTACCTCGTCCGGATGCTGGTGTTTGTCGTGCTTTGCGGGCTGGTCGCCTTCCTGCTGCAGAAGCAGGTGATGGTGGCATTCCAATCCAACCCGGGCCTCAACGCGCTGATCATCGGCGTGCTGCTCATCGGCATCGTGTTCGCCTTCCGCCAGGTGGTGCGGCTCTATCCGGAGATCTCCTGGGTCAATAATTTGCGGCTGGCCGATCCCGGCCTCGCCATCGAGCGGCCGCCCACCCTGCTGGCGCCGATGGCCGCGATCCTCGGCACCCGCATGGGCCGCATGGCCGTGTCGGCGCAGCTGATGCGCAGCATGCTCGACTCCATCGCCACCCGCCTCGACGAGGCGCGCGACATCTCCCGCTACATGACCGGGCTGCTGGTCTTTCTCGGCCTGCTCGGCACCTTCTGGGGCCTGATCGAAACCGTGGGCTCGGTCGGTACCGTCATCAGCGGCCTCAAGGCCGGCGGCGATGCCGGCACCATGTTCGACTCGCTGCGCGAGGGCCTCGCCGCACCGCTCAGCGGCATGGGCATCTCATTCTCGTCCTCGCTGTTCGGCCTCGCCGGCTCGCTGATCCTCGGCTTCCTCGATTTGCAATCGAGCCAGGGACAGAACCGCTTCTACACCGAGCTCGAAGACTGGCTTTCGACCACAGTCTATGACATCGGCACCGAGCCCGGCGTGGGCGCCGCGCCGGCCGTCTCCGGCGAGATGCGCAACGCCATCGACAAGCTCAAGGAAGCGATCGGCGAAGCCGGATCGAGCAAGGCCGCGACCAGCGCCATGGCCAATCTCGCGGAGGCGATCCAGGGTCTCGTCCATCACATGCGCACCGAGCAGCAGATGATTCGCGACTGGGTCGACTCCCAGGCCGAGCAACATCGCGACATCAAGAAGCTCCTCGAAGTGCTCGTGCGCGAAACGAGTAAATTGTAACGATGGCCCTCGCCCGCGCCCGCCGCGGCGAAAGCGGCATGAATTACTGGCCGGGATTCGTCGACGCGCTGTCGACGCTGGTGCTGAGCATCATCTTCCTGCTCACCGTCTTCGTCGTCGTGCAGTTCTATCTGCAGCAGGAAGTGGCCGGAAAAGATACCGCGCTAAGCCGCCTCAATGCACAGATCGCGCAGCTCACCGATCTCCTCTCCATGGAGAAGACGGGCAAGGTCGATCTGCAGCAGCAGCTCGCGCAATTGCAAGCAAGTCTCGCCGGCGCCGAAAGCGAGCGCGAGCGCCTGAAAGGGCTCTATGAAGGTGCCGGCGGTAGCGTCGCCGCCGCGCAGGGCCGCGCCAATGAGCTCGCCGGGCAGCTCGAAGGCGAGAAGCAGATCTCCTCGCGCGCGCTGGCCCAAGTCGAGGTGCTCAACCAGCAGATCGCGGCGCTGCGCCGCCAGCTCGCTGCGCTGGAGGATGCGCTCAACACCTCGGAGCAGAAAGATAAGGACTCGCAAGCGCGCGTCGCTGAGCTCGGCCAGCGCCTCAACCTTGCGCTGGCGCAGCGCGTGCAGGAGCTCTCGCGCTACCGCTCTGACTTCTTCGGCCGGCTGCGCGCCATCCTCGGCGACCGCCCTGACGTGCGCATCGTCGGCGACCGCTTCGTGCTGCAGACGGAAGTGTTCTTCGACACCGGCAAGGCTGATCTCCTTCCCGAGGGCCGCGACGAGCTCGACAAGATCGCGAGCGCGCTGCTCGACCTGCAGCAGCAGATCCCGGCGGATATCGCCTGGGTGCTGCGCGTCGACGGCCACACCGACGTGCGCCCGATCAATAGCCCGACCTTCAAGTCGAACTGGGACCTCTCTGCCGCACGCGCCATCTCGGTGGTGCAGTATCTGATCAGCAAAGGCATCTCGCCGCAGCGCCTGGTCGCCGCCGGTTTTGGTGAATTCCAGCCGCTCGACACCGATCGCACCGAAGACGCCTTCAAGAAGAACCGCCGCATCGAGCTCAAGCTCACCGAGCGGTGAGCCTGAGCGTCTCGCGCCTCATGGCCCATCTCCGTCATCCTGAGGTGCGAGCGCAGCGAGCCTCGAAGGATGCACGGCCCGGGCCGTCGCCCTTCGAGGGCCGCTCCGCGGCCACCTCAGGGTGACGGCGGAGAATCTGAGCTCTTGTCGATGCCGTCCTTCACGCTCCGCCCCTACATCGCCGCCGATGAAGACGCCGCCATCGAGCTGTGGCGGCGTACCTGGCAGCAGCATTATCCGCACATCGATTTCGGCGCGCGCGTCGAGTGGTGGCGCGAGCGCTGGCGCAGTGAGCTCGTCCCAGTGGCACAGATCGTTGTCGCCGATCAGGCCGGCGCCATGGCCGGCTTCGTCACCATCGACGTGAAGACCGGCTACCTCGACTCCATCGTCGTCGCGCCGGAAGCCTGGGGCGGCGGCGTCGCCAAGGCGCTCCTCGACGAAGCCAAGCGCCGCTCGCCGTCGGGCATCGAGCTCCTGGTCAACAAGGACAATACTCGCGCCATCGGCTTTTATGAGAAGCACGGCTTCGTCTATGCCGGCGAGGACAAGAACCCGGTCTCCGGTAAGCCGGTGAACCGCATGCGGTGGGCACCATAAGCCTCTGTTGTCGCGCAAAAAGCCGGAAAAACCCGCTTTTCTCCTAAGCCAAAATTTACCCCGACGCGCTTGAATCCGGTCGTTCCACCCGGAGCCTTGCCTTGGACTTCTCGCCCGTCATCGCCTTCGTGCTCGGCCAGATGCAGCGGCTGTTTTTCTCGCTGGGCTCGCACTTCTCGGTGACGTCGCTCGTCGCGGCGATGCTGTTCGCCATCGTCTTCCTCATCCTGAAGCGCCTCGAGCGTGGACGCCGGATCCGCGTGCGCACGCTGTGGCGCGCGCTGTTTCCGGCCCGCATCCTCAAGAGCCGCTCGAATATCGCCGACCTCGGCTTCATGGCGTTCAACGTCTTCATGTTCGGCATCATCTTCGGCTGGGCTGTGCTGCATTATCAGGTCATCGCCAACGGGCTGACGCATCTGCTCGCGCTCGCCTTCGGCGCGCCGGCGCCGAGTGCCCTGCCCGCCTTCGTGCAGCGCGCGATCATCACCGTGATGCTGTTTCTCTCCTACGAGCTCGGCTACTGGCTCAATCATTGGCTCGCGCATCGCGTGCCGCTGCTCTGGGAATTCCACAAGGTGCACCACACCGCGACGGTGCTCACGCCGTTCACCAATTTCCGTGTGCACCCGATCTATGCCTGGGTGTTCGCCAACATCCTCGCCTTCACCGCGGCGGCCGCCAACGGGCTCGGCAGCTACATGTTCGGCGACATGTCGTATCAATATGCGCTGTCGGACACGAACATCATCCTGGTGTTCTTCATCCACACCTACGTGCATCTGCAGCACACCGAGCTGTGGATCGCCTTCACCGGCGCCCTCGGCCGCGTGCTGGTGAGCCCGGCACATCACCAGGTGCATCACTCCGCCGACCCGAAGCATTTCAATAAGAATTACGGCAGCTGCCTTGCGCTGTGGGATTGGATGTTCGGAACGCTCTACATCCCCGCGCGCACGCCAGAGAAGCTGTCATTCGGCGTCGATCCCAATCGCGCCGACGCGCACACGTTCGCCGGCGAAATGCTGGCGCCGTTCGCCCATGGTGCCGCACGCATTCGCGAGCTCGCACAATTGCCGCAAGGCGCGAGCGTCACTGCGCGCGACGAGAAGCAGGCGCAGAAAGCGTAAGCGTCGCCGCGCAACCGAGCCGCGAATAACGCGCAACCGAGCCGCGAATAACCTGACCGAAATTTAATCCGCGGAATCGCGTGCAAACGCCTTTTAAAACAAGCCATTCACCGGCCGTTCACCGCGAAAATCGGAACCTTGTGCGCAAGTTCAAAGTTAACGCTCCGACTTATTGAGAAAGAGGTGACGCCATGACCAAGATCCTGACAGCCCTTGCTGTGGCTGCGACGCTGGCGGTTGCCGCCGTCGCGGCTCCGCAACCGGCCGAGGCTCGTGGCGGTGCCCTTGCCGCCGGCATCATCGGCGGCCTGGCCGCCGGCGCGATCATCGGCTCGGCTGCAGCCAACGGCCCGTATTACGGCTACGGCCCCGGCCCCTACTACTATGGTGCGGCGCCCGGCTATTACGGTGGTTGCTACTGGACCCATCAGCGTTGGTGGGACGGCTACGGCTGGCGCTTCCGCCGCGTCCGCGTTTGCGACTAGCGGTCCGGCCGGCAGGCAATCCGCCTGACGAAAAAGGCCCGGTTTCCTCTGTGGAAACCGGGCTTTCGCTTTTTGTGTGGGTCGCAGGGCGGGTTCCACCAACAAATTTCCGCCAAATTGCGGACCCCTCTTTACAGGTTCCGGCGCTTGACTAAGGCTCCTCCTTGGTCCGGTCCGGACCTTGGAGGGAGACCCAATGAAGAAAGGCCTGATTGCTCTCGCCGCGGCGGCCACGCTGGCGGCTGCGACTTTCGCCGCGCCGCAACCGGCTGACGCCCGCTGCTTCGGCTGCGCCGTCGGTGCCGGCATCGTTGGCGGCGCCATCCTCGGCGCGGCCATCGCCAACAGCCAGCCGCGCTATTACGCGCCGGCTCCGGGCTACGTGGCCTATCCGGGATACGCGGTTGCGGCTCCCTATGGCTGCCCGGGCGGCTACTGGGCGCGTCGCCCGCTCTACGACCGCTTCGGTAACGTGGTCGGCTACAGCCGTCCGCGCTTCTTCTGTCCTTAATGAACGCGTAACGGGCTTGCCCGCATGATCGCCGCCACGACAACCCCGTGGAGAAAGTCATGAGGAAAGCCATCATCGCGCTCGCCGCGACCGCGACGTTCGCCGCCCTGGCGCCGGCCCCTGCCGACGCCGGCTGTCGCGGTTGCGCCGTGGGCGCTGGCGTGATCGGCGGCCTTGCCGCCGGCGCCATCATCGGCTCGGCGCTCGCCGGGCCGCCTGCACCGGCCCCCGTCTATGTCGCACCGGCTCCGGTCTATGCGCCGCCGCCGGTGGAATATGTCGACGAGCCGGTCTGCCATATCGAACGCCAGCAATTCTGGGACGGCTACGCCTATCGCTGGCGGCGGATCCAGGTCTGCGACTGACCGCGTTTGTCGATCACGCAATGCATAGCGCCCGGCTGATTGCCGGGCGCTTTCATTTTCAGGACTCATTCGCGAGGCCTTCACGCGAGGCGAACCGGAACGGCGCGCGAACGTTGTCTTCCCAACCTTTGTGGAGGATGCCATGCGCGCGATCTCGTCACTTGTTGTTGCCGCTGCGGTGACCTTCAGCGTTCCCGCCTTCGCGCAAGCGCCGAACCTGCAGGCGCAGCCCTGCCCGGGCGTGCCGTCGGCAGCGATGGCCACGACAGGGTCCGGATCAGGCCTCAAAGCCGAGGAAGCTTATCCGCCCGGCTGGCGCGCGTCGGACCACGCCGTCGCCGATGCCGCGACCGGCGGACGCGCCGAGCCGACCGCACCGGCGGCACAGCCGAGCACCCGCGGACTCGTCGCCAGCAACGAGTGTCCGAAGGACGTCAACCGCCTCGACAACCCACGCCGGCAGTAAGCTTTAGTTCCGCATCGCGCCGAGCAGCGCCGGCGTCGGCCAGCAGTCGACCTTGAGCCCGTTGGCCTTCTGATAGGCGCCGAGTGCCGCGCGGGTGAACATGCCGGCCTTGCCGTCGATCTTGTCCTTGTAGAAGCCGCGCTCGCTGAGCACGCGCTGCATCGCCTGCACGTCGGTGCTGCGCAGCTGGTCGGTCTTGCTCCAAGGCGTCGCGAACGGCCGCGGATCGCTGATGCGGTCGGCAAGGTGCCCGACGAACAGCACGTAGAGATCGGATGGATTGTAACCCTTGAGCACGTGGTAGTTCCGGGTGATCAGGAACGCGGGCCCGTAACTGCCTTCGGGCTGCAGCAGCGAGACGTCTTCCGCGAGCTCGGCCGTTGAGAGCTTGCGCCCGTAAACCGGCACGAAGCCGCGCTTGAGCCACTCGGCCATCGGCAAGGCGTGGTCGGGGCTCCCCACGCTGCAATCGGCATTCGCCGGCGCGCGCACCTCGTAGGCCCAGGGGGTGCCTGCATGCCAGCCCTTCACCACCAGTTGCTTGGCGGCGGCCGCGAGCGAGTCGGGCACCGAGTTGAAGATGTCGATGCGGCCATCGCCGTCGAAATCGGTACCGTAGAGGTAGTACTCCGACGGCATCAACTGCACGAAGCCCATGGCGCCGCCCCAGGAGCTGCGCATTTGCGCGCGCGGCACGCCGTCCTGCAGCATCTTGAAGGCGATGATCAGCTCGTCGCGGAACATGTCCTTGCGGTTGCCGAGATAGGCTTGCGTCGCCAACACGCGGACGACATCGCGTCCGACCTTGTAGCTCCCGTAATCGGTCTCGCGGCCCCAGATCGCCAGCACAATCGGGCCGGGGACGCCGAACTCCTTCTCGATGCGATCGAGCGTGGCCTTGTGCTGGACCGCCAGCGCCCGGCCCTTGGCCGTCAGGCGATCGAAGGTCGCTTCCTTCAAATAGGCCGATGGTGGTTGCACGAACTCGGCCTGCGGCGGCTGCGCCTCGACGCGGCCAGGGATGATGAGGTCAGGCAGCGTCAGGTCGGGCTCGAGGTCCTTGATCGCGGCATCGAAGACCTCGCGGGAGACGCCCTTGGCTTGCGCTTCGGGCCAAAGCGCTTGCAGGAATTGCTGGAACTCGGGATCGGCCGCGCGCGCAGGTGCGCCGAGCAGAAAACCGGTCAGAATTATCGAAAGCGCGATCCGCATTCTCGTCATGCCCGCGCTTGTCGCGGGCATCCACGTCTTCTTGTCCGAATCACAGCTTGAAAGACGTGGATGGCCGGCACAAGGCCGGCCATGACGGCTGCGGCAAGTCAGCGCGAGAACTTCTTGTACTTGATGCGATGCGGGATCGTTGAATCCGTACCCAGCCGCCGCATCTTGTCCTGCTCGTATTCCTGGAAGTTTCCCTCGAACCACTCGACATGGCTCTCGTCTTCGAAGGACAGGATGTGAGTTGCGATGCGGTCGAGGAACCAGCGGTCGTGGCTGATGATCACGGCGCAGCCGGCGAAGTCCTCGAGCGCCTCTTCCAGCGCGCGCAGCGTGTCGACGTCGAGGTCATTAGTCGGCTCGTCGAGCAGCAGCAGATTGGCGCCTGAGCGCAGCATCTTGGCGAGGTGCACGCGGTTGCGTTCACCGCCGGAGAGCTGGCCGACCTTCTTCTGCTGGTCCGAGCCCTTGAAGTTGAAGGCCGCGCAATAAGCCCGCGAGTTCACCTCGCGCTTGCCAAGGAGGAGAATGTCGTTGCCCTCGGAAATCTCCTCCCACACGGTCTTCTTGCCGTCGAGCGCGTCGCGCGACTGGTCGACATAGCCGAGCTGCACCGACTCGCCGACCTTGATCGAGCCGGCGTCGGGCTTCTCCTGGCCGACGATCATGCGGAACAGCGTGGTCTTGCCGGCACCGTTCGGGCCGATCACGCCGACGATGCCGCCCGGCGGCAGCTTGAAGGTCAGATCATCGATGAGGAGATGGTCGCCGTAGCCTTTGCGCAGGTGCTCGAAGTCCACCACGTTCTGCCCGAGCCGCTCCGCCACCGGGATGACGATCTGCGCGGTCTGGGTCTGCTTCTCACTCGCCTGCTTGAGCAGCTCCTCGTAGCGTTGATAGCGCGCTTTCGACTTGGCCTGCCGCGCCCGCGGCGAGGCGCCGATCCATTCCTGCTCGCGCGCGAGCGTGCGCTGGCGCGCCTCTTCCTCGCGGCCTTCCTGCTCGAGGCGCTTCTGCTTCTGCCCGAGCCAGGAGGAGTAGTTGCCCTGATAGGGAATGCCGTGGCCGCGATCGAGCTCGAGGATCCAGCCGGTGACATTGTCGAGGAAGTAGCGGTCGTGGGTCACGATCAGGATGGCGCCGGGATAGTTGCGCAGATGCCCTTCGAGCCAGGCCACGCTTTCGGCGTCGAGATGGTTGGTCGGCTCGTCGAGCAGCAGCAGATTCGGCTGCTCGAGCAGAAGCTTGCACAGTGCCACGCGGCGGCGCTCACCGCCGGAGAGCTTGGCGACGTCGGCATCGTCGTCAGGGCAGCGCAGCGCATCCATGGCCTGAGTCACCTGAGCATCGAGATCCCAGAGGTTCTGGCTGTCGATAGCGTCCTGCAGCTTCGCCATCTCGTCGGCGGTCTCGTCGGAATAGTTGGAGGCGATCTCGTTGTAGCGGTCGAGCAGCGCGCGCTTGGCGGCGACGCCCTCCATGACGTTCTCGCGCACCGTCTTATCAGGATCGAGCTGCGGCTCCTGCGGCAGGTAGCCGACCGTCGCACCTTCCGCGACCCAGGCCTCACCGCTGAACTCCGTGTCGATGCCGCCCATGATGCGCAGCAGCGTCGACTTGCCGGAACCGTTGACGCCGAGCACGCCGATCTTGGCGTCCGGGTAAAACTGGAGATGGATGTTGTCCAAGACCTTGCGGCCGCCCGGATAGGTCTTGGACAGGCCCTGCATGTGGTAGATGAATTGGCGACCGTTCATTGACGTCCTCGTGCGCGGAAAGGCCGCCTTACAAGTGCGGCCGATTTGAAGTTCCTGTCCCACCCGCAGCGATTTCGTTCAGGAACTTCAAAATCGAAAAGCCGCACTAGAATCATATGCTTGCTAGTGCCCCTTTGCTTCCGAAGTTCGTGTCCGAGAGTGCCGCGATGTTTCACGAACTTCGGAAGCGGGGCACTAGTCGCCACCGCTGACATTGTCGGGAAAATCGCCGCTGATGTAGCGGCGCGGCTGCGAAAGAGCAAGCCGCGGTTCCTTCAGTAAAGGCTCTGGAAAGGCTGTTCGGAAATCGGCGGTGGCGGGCTGCCGCGCGAACCCACCCTTAAGACCTTCGGGCGCATACTGCCAACCATGAACCGGGTCGCGTCAAGGCGCGACCAAGGGACATGCGGCCGATCAAGGTCGCAGTTCCGGGGACGATGTCATGGGACGCGCAATCGCAGCCATTTCGATCCAGGCCGCAGCCCTGCTGCCCCGTCCCGCGATTTTCGCCCCGTCGCAAGCCGTCGAGGCGCTCCGCAAGATGCTGCGCGAGCTGTTCAACCCCTACCATCCCGAGCGCCATTACATGCGCGGCCCCGGCCCGAAATGGCGCGAGAAGCACGGCCAAATCGCCATCTTCTGAGCTGATCCACTGCTTGTCGTTGCCGGGCTTGACCCGGCAACCCATCCCCTTTGCTTGATCTGATGGATGCGCGGGACGAGCCCGCGCATGACGAGGGCGGAGGGTCCTTGTCGTTTGCCCGCGCCTGTGGTGAGTCGGCGGGCTTTTGGCGTGGCGATGAGGACAGGGACATGGCGTATCGCGGGGCAATTCTCGACGACTACCAGAACGTGGTGCTGAAGACGGCCGACTGGTCGGGCGTGACCAAGGACATCGATTTCACGGTGTTCAACGAGCCGATCCTCGGCGGGCCGGACAAGGTGGTCGCCGCGCTCAAGGACTTCGAGATCGTCTGCCTGATGCGTGAGCGCACGCTGTTCCGCGCCGACGTGATCAACGCCCTACCCAAGCTCAAGCTGATCCTGACCAGCGGCATGCGCAACGCGGCGATCGACGTGAACGCCGCGGCGGAGCGCGGCATCCCGGTCTGCGGCACCGAGTCGCTCGGCCACCCGACCGCGGAGCTGACCTTCGGGCTGATGCTCGAGCTCACCCGCCACATCGGCTACGAGAACGCCCGCATGAAGGCCGGGCAAAAGTGGCAGATCACGATCGGCGAGGACCTCAACGGCAAGACGCTCGGCATTCTCGGGCTCGGCAAGCTCGGCTCACGGGTCGCCAAGGTCGGCAAGGCCTTCGGCATGAAAGTCATAGCCTGGAGCCAGAACCTCACCGCCGAAAAGGCCGCCGAGGCCGGCGCCACGCTGGTGAGCAAGGAAGAGCTGTTCAAGCAATCCGACTTCGTCACCGTGCATCTGCAACTCAGCGGCCGCACCAAGGGCCTGGTCGGCGCCGCCGAATTGGGGCTGATGAAGCCGACCGCTTACTTCATCAATACCTCGCGCGGTCCCATTGCGGACGAGAAGGCGATCGAAGCCGCGCTGCGCGGCAAGAAGATCAAAGGCGCCGCGCTCGACGTCTACGATGTCGAGCCGCTGGCGCTCGACCACCCGTTCCGCAAGCTCGACAATCTGATCACCACGCCGCACCTCGGCTATGTCACCGCCGAAAATTACAAGGGCTATTTCGTGCAGTTCGTCGAAGACCTGCGCGCCTGGCTCGACGGCAAGCCGGTAAGGGTCATTCCGGCGAAGTGACTTAGAGGCGGAAGAACTTCGCCGCGTTCTCGTAAGCCACAGCCATCCTCACCTTCTCGTCCATTGCGGCACCGTCCATGTATTGCGCGGCCTCGTCAGAAGACTCGAACGGATAATCCGCCGCGAACATCACGTGATCAAGCCCGAGCGCGGCAATGGCACAGTCGAGCGGCTCGTTGGAGTACATGCCGGAATTGGCCACGTAGAGATTGCGCTTGATGTAGAACGACGGCGGATGCGGCAGACTGAAGCCGTAGAGCTTGGAGCGGCTGTCGAAGCGCCAGAGGAGATAGGGCAGCGTCTCGCCCATATGCCCGAGCATCAGCTTCACCTTCGGGAAGCGCTCGAAGATGCCGGCAAAGACGAGCCGCAACGCATGCGAGCCGGTCTCAAAGCCCCATTCCCAGGTGGCGCGGCGCAGCGCGCGATGGCCGTCGAGAACGCCCGCTACCGACACCGGATCGGTCGGATGGATATAGATCACGGCGCCGAGCGCGTCGGCACGCTCCCAGAATGGCGCCAGCGACGGGTGATCGAGATATTGCCCGTTGGTGTGGCCGTTGATCATGGCGCCGCAGAATTTGAGCTCGCGGACCGAACGCTCAAGCTCGTCGGCGGCGGCCTTGGCGTCCTGCATGGCGAGATGCGCAAAGCCTGAATAACGATCCGGGCGCTTGGCGATCTCCTTGGCGAGGAAGTCGTTGCCCGCTTTGGCGGTGCGCACGGCCTTGGCCACATCGGGCTCGGCCTGCACACCAGGGCCGGTGATCGAGAGCACCGCGCGCGTAATGCCGCAGCGGTCCATGGTCTCGAGCCGCTGGCCGGAGAAATCCGAGAGCTGCTTGATCAGGCGATCGACGCGCTCGGGCGCGACCTCGCTCATGGTCGGCCGCCAATAATCCTCGAAGCCGGGGTAAAGAAAGTGTTCTTCCAGCGCGATTTTCTTGACCACGGCCTCTCCCAGAATCCGGACACTTGCCTGTCCGGCGCATTTGGTGTTTCTTGTACCGTATATTGAGCTTAAGTGTACCGCGATACAAGGCATAAGAACCTTGCTGCGGACAAAGTCCAGGGCGGAGCGTCGCGTATCCCATGAACAAGCAGCTCGTTCCCAACGAGAAGAGCCAGGTGCAGGTGATCGCGCGCGCGGCGACGATCCTGCGCGCGCTGGAAGATGAAAATGCCGGGCTGAGCCTCGGGCAGATCGCGCAGCGCGTGAACCTCGCCCGCTCAACCGTGCAACGCATCGTCGCGGCGCTGGAGACCGAGAAGCTGGTCATCGCCGCCTCGCCGAACGGCCGCGTGCGGCTCGGACCGACCATCCTGCGGCTCGCCGCTTCGGTGCGCAGCGACTTCGTCTCCATGGCGCGGCCGTTCCTGGTGCGCCTGTCCAACGAGCTACGCGAAACCGTCGACCTGTCGATGGTGAAGAAAGATCACCTGGTGTTCATCGACCAGGTGATCGGCTCGCACCGCCTGCGCACAGTGTCTGCGGTCGGCGAGACCTTCCCGCTGCATTGCACCGCCAATGGCAAGGCTTACCTCGCCACACTCGACGATCCGGCGATCGAGCGGCTGATCGGCCGCCACTATGAGGCGCGCACGCCGAAGACGCTCACCAAATTCGAGACGCTCAGCGCCGAGCTCAAGCCGGTGCGCAGGAGCGGCGTCGCCTTCGACCGCGAGGAGCATACGCTCGGCATCTGCGCCACCGGCGTCGCCATGCAGGATCCGCTCGGCAACTGGGTCGCGATCTCGGTGCCGGTGCCGACGCTGCGCTTCCAGAACCAGCACGCGATGATTGCCGAGCGCCTCTCCGCCACCAAGCACGCGCTCGAAGCGCACATGAACTCGATCGCGGCGTAAGCGTCAGGCTTGCGCTGAATCAAGAAACGCAAGGCGCGCCAGCGCTGCAACAAGGAGACTAAGCCGTGGCCAAAAGAATTCGCGGCGTCATGTTCGAGGAAAACCTGAACAACAGCATGGGGCTGCAGTTCTACAACCTGTCCCATCGCTTCGGCTATCAGTCCCCGAACTGGCCGTATTTCGAAGACGTCAAGATCGAACGCATCCACTACATGGCGAAGTCGGGCGTGCTGTCGCAGCGCATTACGACGTCCATGCACAACACCACGCATATCGACGCGCCGGCGCATGTGGTGCAGGGCACGCCATTCATCGACGAGGTGCCGCTGCCGCACTTCTTCGGCTCGGGCATCGTGATCTCGATCCCGAAGAAGAAGTGGGAGCCGATCACCTATGACGATCTGCAGAAGGCCGCCGGCAAGATCGTGCGCCCGCGCGACGTGGTGATCGTCAACACCGGCTGGCACAAGCTCTACGACGACAGCGAGGACTATTTCTGCCGCTCGCCCGGCTTCGTGCCTTCCGCCGCGAAATGGTTCATCGAGAAGAAGGTGAAGGTCGTCGGCCACGACACCCAGGCCAACGACCATCCGCTCGCCACTGCCATCGGTCCGCAGCGCAACGGCCCCTTACATCCGCATCTCGCCCAGGAATACAAGGAATGGTCCGGCGGCCGCGACTGGAAGGATGACTTCCCGGAATGGGAGCCGGTGCACCGCGCGCTGTTCAAGAACGGCATCATGGGCATCGAGAATGTCGGCGGCGACATCGACAAGGTCACCGGCCGGCGCTGCACCTTCGCCTATTTCCCGTGGAACTGGGATCGTGGCGACGGTTGCATCGTGCGCCTCGTCGCCATGCTCGATCCGAAACAGAAATTCCGGATCGAGCGCGGGGAGAAGTTCTGATGATCGTGCGCAAATTCTCCGAAGCCAAACCTTACGAAGCACCGAACCATCGCGAGTACAAGTCGTTCCGCGTGTTCGGCGCCGAGATGGGCGGTTCGCAAACGCTCGTCTTCGGCATTTCCCACTTCCTGCCGGGCGGCGGCGCCGGGCCGGACTCCTCGCCGCCGGAGAAGATCTACTACGTGCTGGCCGGCGAGCTTACCGTGATCGCCGGCGGCAAAGAGCAGGTCATCAAAGCCGGCGACGCTTGCTATATCGGTCCCAACGAAAGCCGCGAGATCATCAATCGCGGCCATGATGTCTGCACGATTGCGGTCGCGGTCGCGCCGGTGAAATGAACTGAGGGCAACAACAAGCGCCGGCGTCATCGCCCGCGCAGGCGGGCGATCCAGTAAACGCCGACCGTTGTGATTACTGGATGCCCCGCCTTCGCGGGGCATGACAGGCTGTGCAGGTAGGAAACGCCATGTCCGAAGACTTTCTGAAAAATCCGCTGTCGCTGTTCGACGTCAAAGGCAAGGTCGCCATCGTGACTGGTGCGTCCGGCGCCTTCGGCGCGCTGGCGGCGAAAGTGCTGGCTGGCGCCGGCGCGCATGTCGTGCTCGCCGCCGGCAAGGCCGACGAGCTCAAGAAGGTCGCCGCCGAATGCGAGGCGCTGGGAGCCAAGACCGCGAGCGTCGCCGTGCGCCCGAGCTCGGAAGCCAATTGCGACAGAATCGTGCAGGCCGCGGTCGATAAATTCGGCCGCGTCGACATTCTCGTCGTCGGCTCCGGCAAGAACGATGTGTCGAAGATTACCGACATGGCACCGGAGCGTTTCCTCGATGTCATGGACGCCAATGTCACGCAGTCTTGGCTGATCGCACGCGCCGCCGGCAAGCAGATGCTCAAGCAGGGCGAGGGCGGCAAGGTGATCCTCATGTCGTCCGCGCGCGGGCTCCTCGGCCATCCGGCCGGCTACACCGCCTATTGCGCGTCGAAATCCGCCGTCGACGGCATCACCAAGGCGCTCGGCTGCGAATGGGGCGACACCGGCATCACGGTGAACGCCATCGCGCCGACCGTCTTCCGCTCGGCGCTGACCGCATGGATGTTCGATGACACCGATCGCGCCAAGGACGTGCGTAAGGCGTTCCTCGCCCGCGTGCCGAAGGGCCGGCTCGGCGAAGCGTCCGACCTCGCCGGACCGCTCCTCTTCCTCGCCTCGCGCGCATCGGATTTCTACACCGGCCACATCCTCTACGCGGACGGCGGCTATACGGCGGGCTGATATTATGAGCAAAGCGCGTATCGCCGTGATCGGTGCCGGGCTGATGGGCCACGGCATCGCGCAGGTGTTCGCGCTCGCCGGCCATGACGTCAGCATCTACGATTCTTTCGCCGCGACGCTGTCGAGCGCCAAGGAGCGCGTCGCCGCCAATCTGCGCGATCTCGGCGACGACACGACCGCCGTCGAACGGGTGACGCCGATCGCGGACCTCGCGCAAGCCGTGCGCGACGCCGATTATGTAGTCGAGGCAGTGCTCGAGGATCTGCCGCTGAAGCAGAAGCTGTTCGCCGAGATCGAGCAGCATGTGCGCGGCAACACCATCCTCGCCAGCAACACATCGGTCATCCCGATCACCAAGATCATGGAGGGCCTGCGCGATCGCTCACGCGCGCTCGGCACCCACTGGTGGAATCCGCCCTATCTGGTGCCGCTGGTCGAAGTGATCGAGACGCAGTGGACCGCGCCAAAGGTCGTCGACTGGACCATGGCGCTGCATCGCGACGCGGGGAAGAAGCCGGCGCATGTGAAGAAGGACGTGCCGGGCTTCATCGGCAACCGGTTGCAACACGCTTTGTGGCGCGAGGCGATCGCGCTGGTCGAGCACGGGGTTTGCGATGCGCAGACCGTCGATGAGGTGATCAAGGCCGCGTTCGGACGCCGGCTGGCGGTCCTTGGGCCGCTGGAGAATGCCGACATGGTCGGCACTGATCTGACGCTGGCGATCCACAAGACCGTGCTCGGCGATATCGACAGCCGTCCCGGCCCCTCGCCCTATCTCGAAGCATTGGTGAAAACCGGTAAGCTGGGCTTCAAAAGCGGCGAAGGCTTCCGCAGTTGGAGCCCGGAGCAGCAGGCTGCGCTGCGCCAAAAAGTGCTGGAGCACCTGAAGAACGCGCGGGCGCAGGACTAAGGGAGACGACCATGGCTCAGCAAACGACGATCTCACGGCGGACGCTGGTCAAGTCTGGCATCGGCGCATTGGCGGCGCCGGCGCTGCTCGGCGTCAGTGACGCGCAGGCGCAATCGGCAGTGATCAAGATCGGCCTGGTGAGCCCACGCACCGGACCGCTGGCCGGCTTCGGCGAGGCCGACGGCTTCATCATCGACCAGGTGCGCAGCGTGCTCGCCAAGGGTCTGAGCAATAGCGGCAAGACCTACAAGGTCGAGATCATCGCCAAGGACAGCCAGTCGAATGCCAGCCGTGCGTCGGAAGTCGCGTCCGAGCTCATCCTCGGCGACAAGGTCAACCTGATCATCGCCTCGGCGACGCCCGACACCACCAATCCGGTCGCCGACCAGGCGGAGGTCAACGAGGTCCCCTGCATCACCACCAATTGCCCGTGGCAGCCTTATTTCTTCGGCCGTAACGGCGATCCGGCGAAGGGCTTCACCTGGACCTACCATTTCTTCTGGGGGCTCGAAGACGTCATCGGCGCGTTCCTGGCTTTGTGGGACGAGTTGCCGACCAACAAGGTTGTCGGAGGCCTATTCCCCAACGACGCCGACGGCAATGCCTGGGGCGATCCCAAGCTCGGCCTGCCGCCTTCCTTGTCGAAAGCCGGCTACAAGCTCATCGATCCCGGCCGCTATCAGCTGATGAACAACGACTTCACCTCGCAGATCTCGGCGTTCAAGGCGGCGGGCGCGGAGATCGTCACCGGCAACATGATCCCGCCCGACTTCGCCACCTTCTGGTCGCAGGCGGCGCAGCAGGGCTTCAAGCCGAAGGTCGTCACCATCGGCAAGGCGCTCCTCTTCCCGTCGGTGATCGATTCACTGGGCGTCCGCGGCAACGGGCTCACCAGCGAGGTCTGGTGGACGCCGCACCATCCCTACAAGTCAGGCCTCACCGGCCAGAGCGCAAAGGCGCTCACCGACGCGTATACCGCCGCGACCAAGCGGCCGTGGACGCAGCCGATCGGCTTCCAGCACGCGCTGTTCGAGGTGGCGATAGACGTGCTCAAGCGCGCCAAGAATCCAGCCGATGCCAAGTCGATCCTCGATGCCATTATCGCCACCGACTACAAGTCGATCGTTGGCCCGGTGAAATGGACCGGACAGCCGGTGAAGAACGTCACCAAGACGCCGCTCGTTGCCGGGCAGTGGCAGAAACAGGGCGACAAGTTCGAGCTGGTGATCGCCGAGAACAAGACCGCGCCGGATATCCCGCTCGGCGGCAAGCTCAAGCCGCTCTCGTAATCGCCGGCACTGCATGGCCCCGATCCTCGCGCTCGAAAATATCGCGAAGCGGTTCGGGGCCATTGTCGTCGCCGACGGCATCGACCTCGCGCTCGCGGATGGTGAAGCGCTCGGGATCATCGGCCCGAACGGCGCCGGCAAGACCTCGCTGTTCGGCATCATCACTGGAACGCTTGCCCCTGATGCCGGCCGCGTGCTGCTCGGGAGCGAAGACGTCACGAGGCTCACGCCGGAGCGGCGCTGCCGCAAAGGCCTCGCCCGCTCCTTCCAGATCCCGCAGCCGTTCGGCGGCATGACCGTGTTCGAGAATCTCGTCGTCGCGGCCGCGTTCGGTTCAGGGCGCGCGGAGCGCGACGTTTATGCGGCGAGCGCGCAGTTGCTCGAACGCTGTGGGCTCACCGACAAGGCCAATCGCGCCGCCAGCAGGTTGACGCTGCTCGACCGCAAGCGGCTCGAGCTCGCGCGTGCGCTGGCGACGCAGCCGCGCGTGCTGCTGCTCGACGAGGTGGCGGGCGGTCTCACCGAGCACGAATGCGCGGCGCTGATCGCGCTGATCAAGGAGGTGCGCGCGAGCGGCATTTCCATCATCTGGATCGAGCATGTGGTGCATGCGCTCCTTGCCAGCGTGGATCGATTGCTCGTGCTGCACAGCGGCCGCTTCATCGCGCAAGGGGACCCGCAGACCGTGATCCGCAGCCCGCAGGTCGCGGAAATCTATATGGGGATCGCCGCCGATGCCTGAGCCGCTGCTCGAAGTGCGCGGGCTCGACGCCTATTACGGCGACTTCCAGGCGCTGTTCGGCGTCAACCTGCGCGTCGAGGCGGGCGAGGTCGTCGCCGCGATCGGCGCCAACGGCGCCGGCAAGTCGACGCTGCTGAAAAGCATCGCCGGGCTGATGCGGCCGCAACGCGGCGACATCTTGTTCGACGGCGCGCCGATCGGCGGCCTGCCCGCATTCAGCGTCGTCGGGTGCGGCATTGCGCTGGTGCCGGAAGGCCGCCGCCTGTTCCCGTCGCTATCGCTCGAAGAAAATCTGCTGATCGGCGGCCAACTGCGGCGACCCGGACCATGGACCCTGCAACGCGTCTACGAGCTCTTCCCAATGCTCGCCGAGCGCAAGCACATGCCGGCGCCGGCACTCTCCGGCGGCCAGCAGCAGATGGTCGCCATCGGCCGCGCGTTGATGGCGAACCCGAAGCTTCTCTTGTGTGATGAGATCAGTCTCGGCCTGGCACCGATCGTCGTGCGCGACATCTATGCGCGATTGCCGCAGATCGTCGGCGAAGGCTCATCGCTCGTCATCGTCGAGCAGGACATCGTGCAGGCACTCAAGGCCGCGCGCCACGTCACCTGCCTGCAGGAAGGCCGCGTAGCGCTGCAAGGCGAGGCCGCGAGCCTCACCGCTAAGTCGATCTCCGCGGCGTATTTCGGGATGTGATGCGTGAACTGGGTCAACATCATCCTGCAAGGCGTGCTGGTGGGCGGGCTCTACGCCATGTTCGCCGCCGGCCTCGCTTTGATCTTCGGGGTGATGCGGCTCGTCAACATCGCCCATGGCGACCTGATCGTGCTCGCGGCCTATGTGGCGCTGATGGTGACGAGCGCGGTCGGGCTCAATCCGCTCGTCTCGCTCGTGCTCGTGGTGCCGATCATGGCGGCGATCGGCTACCTGCTGCAGCGTGGTCTCCTCAACCGCACGCTCGGCGACGATCTCCTGCCACCACTCCTCGTCACCTTCGGGCTCTCGATCATCATCCAGAACGGATTGCTCGAGCTGTTCACCGCCGACAGCCGCAAGCTGCAGGCGGGATCGATCGAGGTCGCCGCCTTCCAGGCGATTCCCGATGTGTGGATCGGCGTGCTGCCGCTCATTCAATTCGTCGTTGCGGTGGCGGTCATCGGCGGATTGCAGCTCTTGTTTTATCGCACGGCGCTTGGCCGCGCCTTTCGCGCCACCTCGGACGACCAGGCGGTGGCGCAACTCATGGGCCTCGATACCCGCCGCGTCTTCGCGCTGGCCATGGCGCTGTCGCTCGCCGTCGTCGCCATTGCGGGCGTGTTCCTTGCGGTGCGCGCCAATTTCGACCCGGCCATAGGCCCGGCGCGGCTGATCTTCGGGTTCGAGGCGGTGATCATCGGTGGCCTCGGCAGCATGTGGGGCACGCTCGCCGGCGGTATCATCCTCGGGGTCGCGCAGGCCGTCGGCGCGCAGATCGATCCCGGCTGGCAGGTGCTCGCCGGGCATGTCGCCTTTCTCGTTGTGCTGGCGCTGCGCCCCGGCGGCCTGTTTCCGAAGGTTGCGGCATGAAGGTCGCACATGCCACTCGCTCCAGTCAGATCGGCACCGCGCTGTTCGCGCTGGCGCTGGTGATCCTCGCCGCCGCCCCACTCTGGGGCGACCGGCAGGCCCTGCGGCTGCTCGCGGAGATCTACACCTTCGTCGCCTTGGCCAGTCTGTGGAACCTGCTCGCCGGCTATGCCGGCCTTGTCTCGGTCGGACAGCAGGCCTTCGTCGGCTTCGGCGGTTATCTCCTCTTCGCGCTCACCATGCTCGCCGGCGTGCATCCGCTCCTCGCCATCCCGATTGCCGGGTTTGCCGCCGCCATCGTCTCGGTGCCGGTCGCCGCGCTGATGTTTCGGCTGCGGGGCCACTATTTCGCCATCGGCACCTGGGTGATGGCGGAAGTCTTCCGCCTGGTGGCGGCGCAGATCTCTGTGCTGGGCGGCGGCTCCGGCGTCAGCCTGCCGGCCTCGATCGTCATCGGCATGGCGCCGACGCGGACGCTGCGCGAGTTCGAGACCTATTGGCTGGCGCTCGTGCTCGTCGCCGGGATCATCACCGCCATCGTCATGCTGCTGCGCTCGCGCTACGGATTGGCGCTCACCGCCATCCGCGACAACGAGCTCGCGGCGCGCAGCAACGGCGTCAACGTGCTGCGCATCAAATACATCGTCTATGTGATCACCGCCTTCGGCACGGCGATGGTCGGCGCGCTCATTTTCCTGCAGAAGCTGCGCATCTCGCCGGACACCGCCTTCAGCGTCAACGATTGGACCGCCTATGTGATTTTCATCACCGTGATCGGCGGGATCGGCCGCGTCGAAGGGCCGATCATCGGCACGGTCATCTTCTTCCTGCTGCGGCAGACGCTGGCCGATCTCGGCAGTCTCTACCTGATGATGCTCGGCGTCGTGGCGATCGTGGTCATGCTGTGGGCGCCGAAAGGTCTGTGGGGGCTTGTCGTCGCGCGTTTCGGCTGGCAGGCATTCCCCCTGCAGCGGCGGCTCATTGTCAGCACGCCCGAGGAAGGATGAGCATGAGCGACACGATCATCGATATTTTTTGCCATATCTTCCCGGACCGCTTCTTCCAGGAGATGACCGCGGCCGCACCGAAGCTCGAGAATATCGGCATGCGCTTGCGTGGCATCAAGAAGCTGTTCGACCTCGATGAGCGCTTCCGCGAAATGGATCAGTTCGGCGATTACCGCGAGATCATCTCGCTGCCCAATCCGGCGATCGAGGATCTGGTCAAGCCGGATGTCGGCCTGCGGCTTGCGCGCATCGCCAACGACGCCATGGCAGAGCTGTGCGCCAAGCACCCCAAGCGCTTCCCCGCTTTCGCCGCCGCTATCTGTCTTACGGACATCGACGGCTCGATCAAGGAGGCCGAGCGCGCGATCACAACGCTCGGGGCGCGCGGCGTACAGATCTTCACCAGCATCGCCGGCGAGCCCCTCGATCAGCCGAAATTCGATCCGTTCTTTGCGTTACTGGCGAGGCACGGCCTGCCGGTGTGGCTGCATCCGGTGCGCACCGCGGCGATGCCGGATTATCCGTCCGAGCAGAAGTCACGTTACGAGATGTGGTGGTGCTTCGGCTGGCCTTACGACACCTCCGTCGCCATGCTGCGCCTGGTGTTTAGCGGCCTGCTCGACCGCTATCCGAAGCTCAAGATCATCACCCACCATCTCGGCGGCATGATCCCGTTCTATGACGGACGCGTCGGCCCCGGCCTGAAGGTGCTCGGCGCCCGCACCTCGGATGAGAACTATTCGCAGGTGCTACCATCGCTCAAACGCCCGCACATGGACTATCTGCACGACTTTTACGGCGATACCGCGCTGTTCGGCGGCGGTGTGCATGCCGTGCGCTGCGGGCTCGAATTCTTCGGCGCCGAGCACGTGGTGTTCGCTACCGACACACCGCTCGGCCCGATCGCACCAACGATCAAGGCCATCGATGCGCTCGGGCTCACCGCCGAAGATCGCCGGAAAATTCTCTGTGGGAACGCGGAGCGGCTGCTGAATATGAAGTTCAGCTAGCCCGCATTCTTAGTGCGACCTGACCTTCTTCTTGGCTTCGCCCAAGATCACGCCGGTCCAGCTCGGTGGATCGCTGGCGGGGAAGCTGTCTTCTGAACTGATCACGACCTCATCGTCCTTGGCGCTGACCTGGCTGCGCTCCTTCTGCTTTTGCTGTTTGTCCCCCTTATCCTTTTCCAAATGCGGATCGGGGTGTTGATGGCGATTCATGCCTGTCTCCATGGATAAGCGGCGCCATGCCGCAAACACCTTAAGCAACGGAACTCGTTGAATTTCCCGCACTATAGGAACTGCCAAGGCGGCGGGACGTTCCCCGGGGAAGCGCGCATGCCCAGCCGGCGGCGCGCATCCACGCAACAAGCCGAATTTGAGCCCATGACAGCGTCTCGCCCCGCTCCATCGTCCTCCTCACGCGGCTTCAGCCGGCGGAACTTCCTCACCTCCACGGTGGTATCGACCATGAGTGTCAGCCTCCTCGAGCGGCCGTCCGCCGCCAAACCCGCGGCCGCGACGCCATCCGACGTGCGCAGCCCTCTATCCATGACGTTGCGCATCAACGGCAGCGACCACCACCTGGCACTCGACTCGCGCACCACGCTGCTCGATGCGCTGCGTGAGCACATCGGGCTCACCGGCAGCAAGAAAGGCTGCGATCAGGGCCAGTGCGGCGCCTGCACGGTGCTCATCGACGGGCGCCGCGTCCTCTCCTGCCTGACGCTCGCCGCGGTGGCCGAAGGCCATGAGGTCGTCACCATCGAAGGTCTCGCCAAGGCAGATGGGACGCTGCATCCGATGCAGCAGGCCTTCATCGATCACGACGCTTTCCAGTGCGGTTATTGCACGCCCGGCCAGATCATGTCGGCAGTCGGCTGCGTCAACGAAGGACACGCCGGGAGCGATGCGCAGATACGCGAATACATGAGCGGCAATCTCTGCCGCTGCGGCGCTTATGTGAACATCGTCGACGCCATCAATCAGGCGAAGACCAAGATGAAGGAGGCCTGACATGCGCCCCTTCCAATACGAGCGCATCGCCGATGCGCACGCCGCCGTGCAGGCCGGCATGACCGCAGCTTCGCCGGCGAAAGAGCCCTCGGTGCTGACCCCCGTGCAATATCTAGCCGGCGGCACCAATCTGATCGACATGATGAAGCTCGACATCATGCGGCCGCAGCGGCTCGTCGATATCAATGCGCTCGGGCAAGGGCGGCTCGGCCGCATCGAGACGAACGGGAACGGACTATGGCTCGGGGCGCTCGCGCGCATGGCGCAGGTGGCCGACCATCCCGAGGTGAAGCAGAATTATCCCGTGATCGCCGAAGCGCTCGCGCTGGCCGCCAGCGCGCAGCTGCGCAACATGGCGAGCCTCGGCGGCAACGTGCTGCAGCGAACGCGCTGCAGCTATTATCGCGATGTCTCGTACACCGAATGCAACAAGCGCAATCCAGGCTCCGGCTGTGCGGCCATGGACGGCGTCAACCGCACGCACGCCGT
Organism: Pseudolabrys sp.; assembly: GCA_035651015.1. GTDB lineage: Bacteria > Pseudomonadota > Alphaproteobacteria > Rhizobiales > Xanthobacteraceae > Pseudolabrys. Next base: position 52,927 of record DASRGN010000034.1, read on the forward strand.
GCTCGGCGTCAGCGATCAGTGTATCGCGACGTATCCCGGCGACTTCGCCCAGGCGCTGATCGCGCTCGACGCCAAGGTCGAAGTGGCGGGAACGCGCGGTTCGCGCAACATTCCTTTTGCCGAGCTGCATCGCCTGCCGGGGAGCACGCCGCAGCTCGAAACGGCGCTGGCGCCGGGTGAGCTGATTGTCGCGTTTTCGATCCCGGCGCTGCCGTTCGCCAAGCGCTCGCGCTATCTCAAAGTCCGCGATCGCGAATCCTACGAGTTCGCGCTGGCCTCCGCCGCGGTCGCTCTCGAGATGGACGGCAACACGGTGCGTCAGGCGCGTATCGCGCTCGGCGGCGTCGCCACCGTGCCGTGGCGTGCGCGCACCGCGGAAGAGCGGCTCAAAGGCGTCACGCTCGACGACGAGGCGCTCAACGGCGCAGCCGATCTCGCCTTCGCCAATGCGGCGCCACGCGCCCACAACGCCTTCAAGGTCGAGCTCGGCAAACGCACCCTGATCCGCGCGCTGCGCGAGACCGCGGCCATGGAGATCTGACATGAACCGAGCCGCTCCCGAAGCCAAAGCCAATATGGGCCAGCCCGTCCCGCGTTACGACGCGCGGCTCAAGGTCACCGGCGAAGCGCGCTACCCTTCCGACATGCCGGTCGGAAATCCAGCCTTTGCCATGCTGGTGACGAGCCCGATCGCCCGAGGCCGCATCAACACGATCGATGCGAGCGAAGCGCAGGCCGTGCCCGGCGTGCTCGACATCCTCACCTACGAAAACACGCAGGAGCTCAAGCAGATCAAATACGCCCCCGGTGGCGGCGGTCCGAGCACCTCGATCCAGGGCTACGGACCGGAAATCGCGCATGACGGACAGATCGTGGCGCTCGTCGTCGCCGAAACCTACGAGGCGGCGCGCGAGGCGCACTACAAGCTGAAGATCGACTACGTATCCGAACAGCCGAGCGCCAGTTTCGGCGCGCCAGGTGCCTCGGAAGAAGACGCCAGCAAAGCCTCGGCGCGGGCGAAGGAGCTGCCGCAAGCCGGCGACGCCGAAGGGGCATTCTCCTCTGCCGAGGTGAAGCTCGACGTCGAATACGCCACGCCGACCCAGCATCACAATGCGATGGAGCTGTTCACCACCACCTGTGCGTGGACCGACGGGCAATTGACCGTCCACGAGCCGAGCCAGTTCATGTACGGCTTGAAGAACGCAACGGCGCAGCGGCTTGGCATCAGCCCCGACAAGGTGCGTGCCGTGAGCCGCTTCGTCGGCGGCGCCTTTGGCTCCAAAGCGCAGCAGACGCCGCGCACGGCGCTGGTTGCGCTCGCCGCCAAGCGGTTGAACCGGCCGGTGAAGCTCGTCCCCACGCGCGACCAGGGCTTCACCATCGCGACTTATCGCGCCGAGACCAAGCATCACATCCGCATGGGCGCGCAGCGTGACGGCAAGATTGCTTCCTTCATCCACGAAGGCTTCGAGGTCACCTCGCGGCCCGATCCGTACTGCGTCGCTGGCGTCGAGGACAGTGCGCGCATGTACGGCTATGGCGCGGTGAAGACGCATGTGACGATTGTGCATGCCGACCGCAACACGCCGGGCTTCATGCGCTCGCCGCCGGTGGTGCCCTATATCTACGCGCTGGAAAGCGCCATGGACGAGCTCGCGATCAAGCTCAACATGGATCCGGTCGAGCTGCGCCGCGTCAACGACGCCATGCAGGACGCGACCGGCAAGCCCTGGAGTAGCCGCTCATTGATGCAGTGTTACGATGCGGCGAAGGAGGCCTTCGGCTGGTCGAGGCACAATCCGCAGCCGGGATCGATGCGCGAGGGCAACTGGTTGATCGGCTGGGGCTGCGCCAGCGCGTTCTATCCGAGCCATGTCGGCGCCGCGGCGGCGCGCGTCCGGCTTATGTCGAACGGCGAAGCGATCGTGCAAATTGCCGGCCACGATATCGGCACCGGCGCGTACACCGTGATCGGGCAGATGGCCGCGGAACGCCTGGGCCTTCCGGTCGAAGCGGTGACCGTCGAAATTGGCGACAGCAACCTGCCGCCCTGCCCCGTTGCCGGTGGCTCGAACAACACCGCCAGTACCGGCTGCGCGGTGACGAAGGCTTGCGACGCCATCCGCGATCGCCTGGCGCGCGCCGGCGCCAACCAGGAAGCACCGCAGCGGCGACCGCCCGCCAACGTGCCGGAAACGCAAGGCCGCGGCGCCCCGGCGCCGCAGGATGCGCGACAGCTGCGCGAGACCGCCTTCAAGAAGCTCGGCGTCGGGGCCATCGAGGAATATGCCGAATTCCTCCCCGAGGGCAGCAAGCCCGACGCGATGCAGAAGCTCTATGCCGGGCAGCCGTCACTCGGCGGCGGCTCGATGGGCAAGAAGCTGATGTATGCCATGGGCGCTGAATTCGTCGAGGTGCGCGTGCACGCGTTGACCCGTGAAATTCGCGTGCCGCGCATCATCGGCGCTTTTGCCGGCGGCCACATCGTCAATCCGCGCACCGCGCGCAGCCAGTATATCGGCGGCATGGTCTGGGGCATTGCCTCGGCGCTGCACGAAGCGACCGAGATCGACGAACGGAATGCGCGCTACATCAACGACAACTTCGCCGACTACCTGGTGCCGGTGAATGCCGACATCCAGGAGATGGAAGCAATCCTCATCTCGGAGGAGGATCACGACGTCAATCCCATCGGCGTCAAAGGCATCGGCGAGCTCGCCAATGTCGGCACCGCTGCCGCGGTCGCCAATGCGGTCTATCACGCCACCGGCGTGCGCGTGCGGCAACTGCCGATCCGCTTGGAGAAGTTGTTGACGACGTAGGCTTATGCGGCGGCCAGCTCACCGAGCGCCCGCACGCAGCCCTTGAGGTCGCGAACGAACGCGCGGTACTGCGCCGCCTTGTCGGCCTCATCGTCGATGCGCAAGAGATACGACGGGTGGATGGTCGCAATCATGCTGCCGCCGTCTGCAAGCGGAATCACCGTGCCGCGGATTTTTGAGATCGTCAGCGGCCGCCCGGAGATGCTGCGCACCGCGGTCGCGCCAAGCGCGACAATGAGCTGTGGCCTGACGATCGTGCGCTCGAGGTCGACCCACCAATGGCAGCGCTCGATCTCGTAAGCATTCGGGCGCTTGTGCAGGCGACGCTTGCCGCGCGGCTCGAACTTGAAGTGTTTCACCGCATTCGTGACGAAAACCTTCTTGCGGTCGATGCCGGCTTCTTCAATGGCCTGATCCAGCATGCGCCCGGCCGGCCCGACGAACGGCTGCCCCGCGATGTCTTCCTTATCGCCCGGCTGCTCGCCGACCATCATGATCGGCGCCCGTGTGGGCCCTTCGCCTGGCACAACCTGCGTCGCGTGCTTGTAAAGCGGGCAGCGCGTGCAGCTAGCCTCGGCGTCGCGCAGCGCTTTCAGGGTCCTGATGGCGGGCAGCTCGGCCATGTTGGTCAACCGCCGCCGCCAAGCGGGAGTTCCCGCTACAAATCCTGCTCGATCCAGCTGCGCTGCACGTCTTCGCACCAGTTGCCGACGTTCCACTCGCCCCAGGCGCCGAGACCGCCGAGCTCGTGCGCCCCGCAATAGACCGGCACGTGGACGACCGAGAGGCCGTCATGCGCGTGCGCGGCTTTCAGCGCGGCCCCCAAGCTCGCCGCATCGAGCCCGCCATTCAGTGCGTGAACGCCGGACGCGGCGGAGGCCAGGCGCACATAATCGACCGCGACACGGTCATTGGTGCGGAAGTCCTGCCCATATTGCGCGAGCTGCAGTCCAGTGATCGCCGCCATGCGGCGGTTGTCGAAGATCACGATCATGCCGCGAACGCCGTGCTCGACCGCATCGATCAGGATCTGCGGATTCATCATGAAGGAACCGTCGCCGCAGAAGGCGATGCCATAGCGCGGCTTGTCGGCTAGTGCTGAGGCGAGCAGCGCGCTCGGCGCGAAGCCCATGTAAGAGGCGCCGGCTTCGGTGAACGTGTCGCCCGTGCGGTCGTCCTCGACGATCTGGAAGCCGTTGGCCTGCACGTCGCCGGCGTCGAAGAACTTCGCCGCGCCGATCGATTTGGCAAAGTCGGTGACGATCTTGATCGCCGCCGGCTGCGGCAGCACCGCCTTGTCCCAGGCGGCATCGGCCAAGGGACCGGAGTCGAAGCGTGCACGCTTATAGGTGGCCCATTCCGCCTTCTTGGCGGCACAGGCGTCGAGCCAGGCACGCTTGTTACTGCTCGCCTTCGCCGCCTCAAGCTTTTGCGCCAGCCGGTCAGCGACGGCGCCGATATCGCCTATGAGCGCCAACGTCTTGTTGTAGTGCAAGGCGTCGGCGAGATCACCGTTGATATTGATCACCGCTTGCGCCGACTTGTAGCCGATGCCGGAGCAGTCGGCCTGACACACGGCGCGCGAGCCCGCGACGACGAGGAGGTCGGCCTCGGCCATCGCGAAATTGCCGCTGATCGAACCCTTGGAGCCACCGACATGCATGTTTTGCGGATGCGCGTCGGGAAGCACACCGGTCGAACCGGGTGAGAGCACGACCGCGGCGCCCGCGGCTTCGGCGAGCCGACGCAGCGCCGCGTCATGTCCGCGTGTGCCGCCGCCGGCCTTGATGGCGACTTTCGCTGCTTTGGCGATCAGCGCCGCCGCCTGGTCGATTGCGGTATCGTCTGCCGGCGCGAGCTTCGGCAATTGCGGGCGCTCGGGCAGCGCCGCGACGTTCACCGTCAGGCGCGCCGGCTGGGTGTTGAGCGGCAACAGCAGATAAAACGGGCCGGCGCGATAGGGATGGTTGACGCAGAGCGCGCCGCGCCGTAGCGCGTCACGCACCGCTTCCGGCGTATGCAGCACATAGGACTGGCCGAGCGTCGCGGTCATGCGGCCGAACAGGCCCTGCTCCTCCTTCGGCACCTGCTGCATGTTGTAGCCTTCGCCGAAGGTCGTCTCGTCGCCATAGATGTGATAGACGCCGACACCGTTCGAGGCGCTGGCCAGCGATCCAGCGAAGGCCTGCATCGCGCCAGGCCCGATCGAGGTCACCACTGCGGAGACTTCGCCATATTCCCAGCGCAGCGCGGTCGCCGCGTGCGCCATCTCCACTTCGTTGCGGCAATTGATGGTGCGGGTGACGCCTTCCGCTTCATAGATGCGCAGCACCTCGCCGAGATCGGTCGAGCCGTGGCCGAAGATGGCGAAATATTTGCGCACGCCCTGCTTGAGCAAGCCAAGCACCAGCGCTTCGGACAGCGTCGTCTCGATCAGCTTCGGGAAACTTCCGTGAGACAGCGCCGCCGCAAGACCGCCAGCCTCGCGGATGGCGCGCGCGCGTGCGTGCATCGCGGCATGAGGATCGGTCTCACGATCGAGCATTGGAGTAGCCCTAGTTCGTCTTCGCTGCCGCCTCTTTGAGGATCGGCCCCCAGCGCTTGATCTCGGTGGTGAGCAGATGCTCGAGATTGGCCGGCCCACGCTCCTCCTTGGGCGGCACCGAGCCGCCAAGCGTGATCAGACGTTGCTGCACGGCGGGATCATCGAGGGTCTTGTCGAGCGCTTCGGCGAGCTTGTCGACAGCCTGTTTCGGCGTGCCCGCTGGCGCGAAGATCGCACTCCAGATGCTCATCTGGTAGTCCGGTGCGCCTGCAGTGATCGCCGGCGGCACGCCGGCCAACGCCGGCACCGGCGCCGGCGCCGAGACGGCATAGGCTTTGACGGTCCCGCTCTTTACGGCCGGGGCGACACTGACGATCTGCTCGCAGAAGAAATCGACATGTCCGCCGATCACATCGTTGAGCGCCGGGCCGGTGCCACGATAGGCGACGAGCGCCGGCTTCAATCCGAGCTTGGCGGTGAACAGAAGGCACGCCATGTGCGAGGACGAGCCGATGCCGCCATGAGCCTGCTTCACCTTATCGCCGTTCTCCTTGAGATAGGCGATGAACTCCTTGAGATCCTTGGCCGGGAAGTCCTTGCGCGCGATGATCGCCGCCGGCGCGTGCGCGGTCAGCCCGATCGGCGTGAAATCCTTGGTCGAGTCGTATTTCAGGTTCGGGTAGAAGGCCGGCGCGGCAACATGCGAGCCCATGCTGGCGGCGAGCAAAGTGTAGCCGTCGGCATCAGCCGCCGCGGCACGCGCAGTACCGATGGTGCCGCCGGCACCGCCGACATTCTCGATGATGACCGATTGCCCCAGCACCCGCCCCATGCCGTCGGCCATGATGCGCGCGACAACATCACTCGGCCCGCCGGCAGGGTAAGGCACGATCATGGTGATGGTGCGCGACGGGTAGTTTTGTGCTCCGGCCGATGCGGCCATGCACAGCAATGCGGCGCCCGCAACCACCGCTTTCCGAACCCCACGCATCACATCGTCTCCCTATTCCCAGTGTTCTTGTCCGTCGTCTTCAAAGCTTCAATTGTCCGCCGAGCAACCCCGATTTGATCAGCGAGGCAAACAGCGCATCATCATGGGTCACCAGAATCGCAAGCTCGCGCTCATTGCGGCTCGTAGCATTGAGCCAGCGCAGCTGGCCCATGATCCGCGGCACATCCTCTTTCACCCAGGGCGCAGCCTTGCCCTTGATGCGGCGGATGTTCTCCATGTTCCAGGCGGAGTCGACGCTGTGCAGCACCTCGCGGCCGGAGGCGAGTGCGATGAACACCATTTGCGAATCGACGCTGTGGCCGGGCGCTTTGATGAGCACGATACCTGGCGCGACCGGATAATATTGCCGGTAGTCGAGCAGCACGAAGCGATTCACGACCTCAGACGCGAGCTTGAGATGCGGCCGGTGCGGTGTCTCCACCATGCAGCGCGCCATCTCGCTGCTGACGATGGTTTTCCCCGCCAGCTCGGCGAAATTCGCCGCAGTGAGCACGCCGCCGACGTGATCGGCATGATGGTGCGTGAGCACGATCAGCCGCGCAGCGTCGAGCGCGCGCTTGAGCTTCGCGAATTCCTCCGGGAAATACGGCTCCTGCCCGCCGAAGGATTCGTGGGTGGTCTGATCGAAGCCCGAATCAATCATCACCGTGCAGTCGGGATAGACCACCTGATAGGCAGTGCGCGGCATGGTCACCGGCGTGTCGTCGCCACCCTCGATGACGAAGCGTTGCGGACGGATGCTCGCGGCGATGCGCGCGCCATTCACGGCAATCGGCAGCGCGCCGGGAAGCACACGCGCCAGCTTGCGGACGATGGGCAGATCGACGTCGAACGGGATTTCCGCCGCCCAAGCCTCCGTCCTGCTCGCTGCGCTCACTGCACTCATGCGCGCATCCTACTCCGCCGCCTGCAGTGCAGCGCGGCGCTCTTTGTCGCGGATCGCCATCAGCACCTTCTCCGGCGTCGCCGGAAGCGAGGTGATGCGCACACCGACGGCATCATAAATCGCGTTCATGATCGCCGGAATGGTCGGCACCATGGCCGGCTCGCCGATGCCTTTGACGCCGAGTGGTCCGATCGGATCCGGATCCTCGACGATGATCGAGTTGATCTGCGGCACATCGAGCGACGTGGGCAGGATGTATTTGGCAAAGCCCGATGTGCTGGTGCGGCCCTGCTCGAGCTTGTAGTCCTCCATCAGGCCTTGGCCGAGTGCCTGCACGATACCGCCCTCGATCTGGCCTTCGACGCCCTTGGGGTTGACGGCACGGCCGACGTCGTGCGCGGCCCAGATGCCGAGCACCTGCACTTCGCCGGTGACCGTGTCGACCTCGACCTCGGCGACCTGGCAGCCGAACACATAGGCCTGCCAAGGCTTGCCGGCACCGTCGACGGGATCGAGCCCGCCGGTATCGGTGCCGAAGGATGCGGAGCCAACCGGCACCAACCCGCGCGACTTCGCGAGCTTGATCGCCTCGTCCATGGTGATGCGATGATTGCTGTCGTCGGCCCACACCTCGCCATTGGCGGTGTGGATGCGCTCGGCCGCGACATCCCACTGACCGGCGAGAAAATCGACCAGCTTGCCGCGCGCCTCGCGGCAAGCGAGCGCGACCACATTGCCGATCATGTAGGTCTGTCGAGTCGCGCCGGCATGCGCGGCCTCCGGCGACCGTGCGGTGTCGTTGTCGCCGATCACGATGTCTTGCGGACGGATGCCGAGCTCCTGCGCGGCGATCTGCGCCAGCACGGTGAGGATGCCTTCGCCGATCTCGGTGACGCCGGTGACGATCTTGGCGGTGCCGCCGTCGTCGAGCTCGGCCCAGGCGCCGGCGCGATCGACCGTCGCGGTCCGGGCGATCCCGTACCAGCACGCCGCCATGCCCCTGCCGCGCTTGCGAGCCATCGCCTACTCCGCCGCCTCTTGCCGGTCGGGGTTGTTGAACCGTGCGCCCAGCGCGCAGGGCGGACGCATGCCGTTGCGATTGAGATCGCGCCGCGTGGCGCCGCGCGAGGTCGGTGCGCCGGCTTCCCAGCCGGAGCCCTCCTCTGCCGCGTCGAGCACACGCGTGAGGCTCACCGAATTGAGCGTCTGCTTGGTGTGCGTCCTCGCGCCGTCGCGCATGGCATTGATACGACGGATCGCGAATGGATCGAGCCCGAGCCGCTCGGCGCAGATGTCGAGATGCGTCTCCGTGGCGAATTGCGTTTGCAGCGCGCCGAAGCTGCGGAAAGCGCCGGACGGCGTGTTGTTGGTGTAGATGCCGTAGGTGTCCACCTGCACGTTCGGGATGGCATAGGGCCCGGCGCCGAGGATCGCGGCCTTGCGCATCACGCCCTCGGTCGACAGCCCATAGGCGCCGCCGTCGCAGATCATCGTCATGTGCGAGGCGAGGATGCGCCCTTCCCGCGTCAGCCCCATGCGCAAGGTGGTGCGCGAGGGATGCCGCTTCGCCGTGGAGACGATCGATTCCTCCCGGGTGAAGACCAGCCGCACCGGCCGCCGCGTCTGCATCGCCAGCAGCGCCAGCATGCCCTGGTAGATCATGTCCTCCTTGCCGCCGAAGCCGCCGCCCACCGGGCTCATGATGAAGCGCACCTTGCTGATCGGCTTGGCAATGATGCGCGCCAGCATGTGGCGGTGATGCGTGATGTTCTGGCTCGGCGACACCACCGTGACCACGCCGTCGGCATCGACGTAGGAAAGCCCAGCCTCGGGCTCTAGATAAGCGTGCTCGATCGGCTGCGTCTCATAGGTCTCCTCGACCACCAGATCGGATTCGGCAAAGCCCTTGCGCACATCGCCGACGCGGATCGGGATGTGCTTGGTGAGGTTGTCCGGCGCGTAGTCGTGCAGCACCGGCGCGCCGGGCTGCCTCGCCGCCTCGGGATTAAACACCGCGGGCAGCGGCTCGTAGATCACTTTGATCGCATCACAGGCGCGCCGCGCGGTCAACGGATCTTCCGCGGCAACCGCCGCGATTGCCTCGCCGATATAGCGCACCTTGTCGCGCGCCATGATCGGCTGATCGTTGACGAAGACACCGAAGCCATCGACGCCGGGCACATCGGCGCTGGTGATCACGCCCTCGACACCGTCCATCGCGGCAGCCACTGAGGTGTCGATCGAGACGATGCGCGCATGCGGATGCGGCGAGCGCAGCACCTGCACATGCAGCATGCCGGGCATCAGCATGTCGCCGGCATATTTGAGCGCGCCGGAGACCTTCGAGGGCGCATCGATGCGCCGCACATTGGCGCCGATGAAGTGGCCTTCGTCGGCTTCCGCTTCGGCGAGCGCGGTCGCCGGCAGTCGGCCGTTCTGCACATCGCGAGCGAGCTCGACCGCGTCGAAGATCTTCTGATAACCGGTGCAGCGGCAGATGTTGCCGCCGAGCCGTTCCTTGATCTCCTCGCGATCGGCGAACGGATTGGCGCGCAGCGCCGCGGTTGCCGCCATCACCATGCCGGGAATGCAGTAGCCGCATTGGCTGGCGCCGGCCTTGTGGAACGCCTGCTGCAGCACGCTGAGCTCGCCGGTCTTGGCCAGCGCTTCGACCGTCTCGATGCTCGCGCCCTGCGCCTTGGCGACCGGCATCAGGCAAGACTTGTGCAGCACACCGTCCACAAAGACCGAGCAAGTGCCACACTCGCCGGCACCGCAGCCTTCCTTGTTGCCGGTGAGATTGAGGTCGTCGCGGATAAAATCGAGCAGCCGCTGATACGGTTTGGCATTGCGCTTGACCTTGCGGCCGTTGACGGTGGCCTCGATGTGGAGGTCAGGCATAGGCCGCCTCCAGCGCGGGCGCGAGCGCTTGCGGATCGGCGCCGGCGCGGCGCGCGGCATTGAAGAGCCCGCGCACGACAAAGCCGCGCACCACCTCGCGGCGATACTCCTGCCGCGTGCGTGAGGCGACGCGCCCGATCGGCATCTCAGCGGCGCGTTCCAGCAAATCCACGGACAGCACGGCGCCGCGCAGAGCGCCCTCGACCTCGGCGAGCCGCTGCGGCGTCGCGGCAACGCCGGCGAGCGCCAGCCGCGCATCTTCGATGACGCGACCAGCCGCATCGAGCCGCAGCAGCGCCGCCAGGCAAACGGTGGAAATGACCAGCGAGCGGCGGTGCCCGACCTTCTCGAAGCTACCGCCGTAACCCGGCAGCGCGTCGCATTCAATGGCGATGAGCAGCTCGCCCGGCTCGAGCGCCGTCTTGCCGGCACCGCGGACGAAGGCGGCGAGAGGCATGCGCCGGCGGACGATCTGGCCTTGCTGTCGCACAGCAAGTTCGATCTGCGCATCATGTGCCAGCAGGCACGGCGTGCCGTCGGCGGCCGGCGAGGCATTGACGAGATTGCCGCCGATCGTCGCCTGCTCGCGGATCTGATCATCGGCGAACCACACCGCGCAACGCGGCATGTCAGGCATGGCGCGCTGCAACGCCGGGTCGTCGAGAAAGCGCTGGATCGGCGTCGCCGCCCCGAGGCGGACGCGTTTCTCCTCGACGCGCCGCTCGCGCAGCTCGGGAATGCGGGTCACGTCGATCAGAGCGGGGATATGCACGTCGCCGGCGCGGCCTTGTCGCGCCCAGGGCAGCGTGTCGGTCGCGCCGGCGACGATCCGATAGGCGCCGCGATGGGCGTCCATCGCGTCGAACGCCTCATCCAGCGAGCGCGGCGTCAGGTAGTCGTCGCAGGTGAGCACGTCTGCATTTCCTTGTTGATCCCGGCGATCAGCGAGGATCAGGAGGAATTACTCCGCAGCTTCCTTCTGCACGGCATCCATCTTGCGCTTCACCACCACCTTGATCGCGTCTTCGATGCGGTCTTTGGCGTAGCGGATCGCTGTCGGCAGATCCTCCAGCGGGAAGGTGTGGGTATGGATCTTGGTCGCGTCGAAGCGTTTCTGCCGCATGAAGGCTTCGGCGCGATGCGTGGCGCTCTTGCCTTCGCCGCGGATGCCGTAAACGTAGATGTTGTTGCGCACGATATGCGCGATATCGACCGCGGCATCCTCGTGCGGGAACGCGGCGAGGCAGACCCGGCCGCCGCGATTGACCATGCGCACGGCTTCATTGACGGCATTCGCCGCCGCGGAGCATTCGACCACGTAGTCGACGCCCTTGCCGCCATTGAGCCGGCGCACGGCCTCGACCGCATCTTCCTTGCGCACATTGACGACGTGGTCGGCGCCGAGCTCCTGACCGATCTTCAACCGGTTGTCGCGCGTGCCGGTGAGGATGACCGGCTGCGCGCCGAGCGCCTTGGCGACCGCGACCGCCATCAGGCCGATCGGACCCGGACCGGTGACCGCGACGCTCTCACCGGCAACGAGGCCGCCGAGCTCGGTGAGGCCGTACATCGCCGTGCCGGCGGTGACGACCAGCGTACCCTCCTCATCCGACATGTCGTCCTGGATGGCGACCAGGGTGTTGATGTTGTTGACCTGGTACTCGCAGAAGCCGCCGTCGGTGGTGAAGCCGTTGGCGCGGTGGCCTTTGTCCACGTCGCCGTAGTTGAGCCCATAGTTGTGGCACGAGGTGTACATACCTTCGCGGCAGCGTTTGCACTGCCCGCAGCCGGCATGGATCTCCACCGCGATGCGCTGGCCGATCTTGTACTCGTCGACGCCGGGACCGAGCGCGACCACCGTGCCCATATATTCATGCCCAGGCGTGAAGTTCTTGTTATAGGGCGCGCCGCCTTGGATGATCGCCGGCGGACCGTGATAGATGATCTCGAGGTCGGTGGCGCAGATCGCGACCGCGTCGATGCGCACCAGCACTTCCGCGCGCTTGGGTACCGGCACCGGCTTGTCCTTGAGGATGAGCTGACCAGGATCGCCGAGCACCCAGGCCTTCATCGTATCCGGGACCGGAAACTCCTTGCTGGTCTTCACACCGGCGGGCGCGTACATCACTGTCTCCCAATCGTCATTCGCTCCGGACTACTCCGGCTTTATTCCGCGGCTTGTGGCCGTTCGATCTGCGCGCCGAGCTCGGCGCTGAGCCCGCGCGCGGCAGCGACCACTTCCGTGCACATCAGCTCGATGTGCTCATCGCTTGCGCGCATGCTCGGGGTCGAGGCGCTGATCGCGCCGACCACGGTGCCGGCCTGGTCGCGGATCGCGGCACCGATGCAGATCACGCCCGGCTGGAATTCCTCGCGATCGAAGGCAAAGCCCTTGCGGCGGACGAGGCGCAGATCCTCGATCAGCTCGGCAAAATCGGTGATGGTCTGCGGCGTGAACCGCGTCATGCCGCCGGAGAGGATGCGGCGCATCTCGTCCTCGGGCAGCCAGGCGAGCATGGCCTTGCCGATCGCGGTGGCATGTGCCGCCTCGGTGCGGCCGGCGCCGCCGGTGGTGACGCGCACGGCGTGCCGCGACTCCCGTGTCAGCAGCGTAACGATCGCCTCGCCCTGCAATGCGGCGAGCAGCACGGTTTCGCCGGTGGTGCGGCTGATGCGGTCGATGAACGGCTGCGCCCGGCGCGGCAGGTCGACCTGCAGGCAGGCATGGCCGAGATAGAGAATGCGCGCCCCCAGCGCGTAAAGCCTGCGGCCGGGGACCTTGGCGGCGAAGCCGCGCATAATCAACGTCGCCAGAAGATGATGGCAGGTCGAGATGTTGAGCCCGGTGCGGTTCGACAGCTCGGTCAGCGTCGCCTCGCCGCCGCATTCGGCGATGGTCTCGAGCAGGAACAGCGCGCGATCGACAGACTGAATGCTGTGCCGCTCCGCGCCGGTGCGCGCCTTCGGTTTGATGCTCGCAACCGGCTTGGTCTCAGCCTTGGCGTCCATGACAGGCCCCTCAATGGTCGGCCGAAGCAAATGGGTCCGAAGGGTTGAAGTCAAGCAATTTTCGAAATGGCGAATTGGACTTTCATAACACGAAAATGGTGCGAAAGGACCCTCTCCTCGACGAGCGCCTAACCAATTGATGGATTGTCAGATTCTAAGCGAGGTCGAGCTCGATCTCAATCGCCCCGCACAGCATCTGCCCGAGCGTGATGTGCATCTCCTGGATGCGGGCCGTGGTGCTCGAGGGCACGAGAAGAAGATGGTCCGCGAGCTTCGGCAATTCGCCGCCGGTCCCGCCGGTGAGCCCGGCGGTGACGAGGCCGAGCGCCCTCGCCTGCTTGAGCGCGGCCAGCACATTCGGACTTTTGCCGGAGGTGGAGATGCCGACGGCGACGTCGCCACGTTTGCCGAGCGCCTCGATCTGGCGGGCGAAGATTGCCTCGAAGCCGAGATCGTTGCCCGCGGCGGTGAGCGCCGAGGTGTCGGTGGTGAGCGCGATCGCCGCGATCGCCGGACGATTTTTCTTGTAGCGGATGGCGAGCTCGGTCGCGAGATGCTGCGCATCGGCAGCGCTGCCGCCATTGCCGAAAAACAAAAGCTTGCCGCCGGAGCGAAGTGAGCCAACGCAGGCAGCGAGCAGGCCGGCGAACGCATCGCCCAGCGCTGCTTCCGTGCGCGTCATCACCTCGCGGTGCTCCGCGAACTCGGCTTTGAAGAATGCTGCAACGTCCACGCCCGCCTCCTCCCTAAGCCGCTTCGCCGCGGAAATCCGGCACCGCGTCGCGCAGGACGCGATAGATCGCGGTGCGATCATTGCCGGCGAGCCCGCGCTCCAAGGTCGTAAGCCAGGCGCGCATGGTCTCGAGCGACGGCTGCACCGGTTTGGCGGCGACGATGCCGGCGATGCCGATATCAGTATTGGCCTCTTCGCGCGCGAACAGGATCTCGTTGAGCCGCTCGCCCGGACGGATGCCGGTAAAGGTGATGTCGATGTCGCGCCCAGGCTCTAGGCCGGTGAGGCGGATCATGCGTTCGGCGAGATCGAGGATCTTCACCGGCTGACCCATATTGAGCACATAGACGGAAACATCGCTGCGCTGCGGCCCGAGCGCATGCGTCGCCGCGGTCACCACCAGATCGCAGGCTTCGCGGATGGTCATGAAGTAGCGCACCATTTCCGGATGCGTGACGGTAACCGGGCCGCCGGCCTCGATTTGCGCCTTGAATTTCGGCACCACCGACCCATTCGAGGCGAGCACATTGCCGAAACGCACCGAGATCAGCCGCATCGGCGCCTTTCCGCCATTGCCGTGATGCGCGAAGTCATTATCGAGCGCCTGGCAATACATCTCAGCAAGCCGCTTCGTGGCGCCGAGCACCGAGACGGGCTCGATGGCCTTGTCGGTGGAGATCATGACCATCGCCGTCGCGCCGGCGGCGGCCGCGGCGTCGGCGACGTTCACCGAGCCGAACACATTGGTCTTGATGCCCTCGTCCCAGTCGCGCTCGAGCAGCGGCACATGCTTGAGCGCCGCGGCATGAAACACGATATCGGGCTTGAAGGCGGCGATCAGCGCCGTGATGCGCTCGCGATCACGCACATCGGCGATGCGCGCTTCCACCGCCGCGCCGCCGTGCTTTGCGGCCAGCGCCTCGGTCACCGCGTGCAGCGCCGGCTCTGAATTCTCGATGACCATGAGGCGTGCGGCGCCGAAGGTGACGACGCGATCGCAGATTTCCGAGCCGATCGACCCGCCGCCGCCGGTCACCACCACCGATTTGCCGCTGACGAAGCCTTCGAGCCGCGCATAGTCGATGGAGACGCTGGGCCGCAGCAGCAGGTCTTCGACCGCGACTGGCTGCAGCCGCACCGCCTCGCCGCCGGCGGCCAGCGAGGGCATCTGACTCATGGTGAGACCGAGACGGCGCGCGCGCATCAGGATCGCTTCCGGCCGCGCCTCCGGCGCCAGCGCCGACGGGGCCAGAATCAGCCGGGTGACGCGGTTACCCCGCGCCACGAACTCCGCCACCACGCCTTCGAGGTCATCAACGTCGCCGAGCACCGGCACACCGCGCACCGCCTGCCCCTGATCCGCCGACGAAGGCGACAGAATGCCGATCGGCCAAATCTTCTTCACCGCACCGCTTTCCACGCCGCGCAGCAGCACTTCAGCATCGGCGGCGCGGCCGAGGATCAGCGCACGGGCGGCATCGTCGATACGCGCGCGGTGCAGGGTGCGTGAGTAGTGCAGATAACGATAGGCAATGCGCGACCCGCCGAGGAAGAACAGCTGCACAAACCAATACAGCAGGATGGTGATCTTGCCGAAGAAGAAGGTGCCATAGACGTTCGGCGCGAGCAGCACGTAGTCGAGCGCGAGCAGCGAGACCGCCAGCACCGTGGTGGCCCGGAAGATGTTGTAGAGATCGGGCACCGAGGTGAAGCGCCACTTATTCCAGTGCAGCCGGAAGACGAAATAAATGATCCCGGCATAAGCGACGAACAGCGGCAGATATTTCAGGCCGACGAGGCGCGAGGTGAGCTCAGAGCCCTCGAAGCGCATGAGAAATGTAACGAGGATCGCCGCGGCGGTCATCGCGAGATCGTGCAGCACGATCAACATCTGGCGGGGCGTGAGGCGCTGGCGTCGCAACATGATCAAGGCGTCCGTTGCAGCGCCTGGCGCATGCGAACCGTGCTCGCCGGCAGGCGGAAGAGCGTGGTGGCGAAGGCGTAAAGATACCAGCGCAGATAGGCGGGAATCCACCGCAGCACGCGAAAGCGGCTGGTGCCGGCGCTGCGCTCGAACCATCGGGCCGGCACCTCGCCGACGCGCCAGCCGAGCCGATGCGCTTTGACCAGGAGCTCGAGGCTGTAGCAGAAGCCGGTCTCGGACTCGACCGTAATGCCGTCGATGACGCGACGGGAAAACAGACGGAAGCCGTTGCTGGCGTCACGCGTCGGTAGCCGCGCCAGATGAAAGAGCGTGAAGTTGGCTGCGCGCACTAGCACCGCTTTCAGCCACGGACAATCGACCATGCAACCACCAGGCATGAAACGGCTGGCGCAGACGATGGCATTGCCCTCCTCGGCCTTCGCCACCATGCCGTCGAGGATGCCGGCGTTGTAATCGTCGTCGGCCGGATACATCAGCACGTAAGGCGCGCGGCTTTCAGCAAAGCCGGTCATCACCGCGCCATGCGCGCCCCGGGTTTTGTTGAGCACGTACTCGATGGTGAGATCCTGTTGCAGCTCGGGATGCGCGGCGATGGTCGACAGCGTGTCGTCGTCGGGCTTGTCATAGCAGATGAGAATGCGCGCCGGCGTCTTCACCTCCCGGCGCAATGCCGCGAGAGTGCCAAGGATGACCGGTCCCTCGTTGTAGACCGGGATGACGATGTCGAGGCGCGGCGTCATCGATCAGTAGACGCGGTTGGCGTTCTCAAGGAAGCCCCAGACGTCGACCACCGGCTTACCCTTGAGGTCGGCGTCGCGATACGCGGAATGCGGCGTGCACAAAATGAGCAGATCGCTGCGCGTGATGACAGTGTCGAGCGGCAGCAGCGAGGCATCGGTGGTGACAAACGGGTCGGTGGTCAGCACGTCGCGCGCGCAGGCGCGCAGCGCGTTCTTGAACTTGTAGCTGAGCGAGGCGCGCGTGTCGTCGACTTCGGCTTTGAACGCCATGCCGAGCAGCCCGACGGTCATGGTGCCGAGGTCGTAATTGCGCCGCAGATCGTCGACCACCTGCAGCACCAGGCCTTCGTTGACCTGCATGGCCGCGTGACCGATGCCGAATTGATTGCGCGCGAAGGCGGCAAGCTGCATCGTATCTTTGAACAGGCAGGGTCCTGCAGCAAAGCCGGGGCGCGGGATCGAGGCGAGGCGCGGATATTTGTGCTTCATCGCCTTCATGATCGCCTGATAGTCGGCGCCCGCCGACTTCGCGATCATGTAGAACTGGTTGGTCGCGGCGAATTCGATGTAGCGATAGGCGTTGCTGAACAGCTTGGCGAATTCCGCTTCGAGCGGCTTCACCACGACGAGCTCGGGCGCGATCCGCCGGAACAGCGCCGCCGCTTCCGCTTCCGCTTCGGGCGTTGTCCCCGACACGATCTGCGGCATCTCACGCAATTCGCGGATGCCGTGGCCTTGCACGACGCGCTCGGGACAGAACGCGAGCTTGAGCTTGCGGCCGAGCTGCTTGAGGTAGCCGTCGAGCCAATCGGTGGTGCCAGGATAGACCGTGGAGCGCAGGATCAGCAGCTGGTCGTCGGCGAGATGCGGCAGCAGCGCGTCGATGCAGGCCTGCACCTCCTTCTGCACCGGATTGAGGAACTCGTCGACTGGTGTGCCGATGGTGACGATCACCGGTCCTTTGCGCGAAATCTCAGCCGGCGCCGAGCTGAAGGTCAGCCGGTGTTCCGCGAGCGCCTTGGTGAGCAGCGGCGCGGCGCCGTATTCGATGAACGGCAGCTTGCCAGCACGCAGCGTCGCCAGAGTATCCTTATTCAGATCGTTGACGTTGACCGTGAGCCCGGCCTCGGCGAAGGCCAGCACCAGTGGAATACCCACGTGACCGGCCCCGCCCACGACCGTGAGGTCGGCGTCGGTCGCCGTCCGGCTGCGTTCCGGTGCTGTTGCAGTGCTGCCGTAGTTCAAGCGAGGCTCCAGGTTGGCCGATCCTTTAGCAGCCGAGACCCGGGCTGGCGAGCGATCAGGCGGGCTCATTATAGAGCCCCGAAAACCGCCGAAATAGGAAGAAAATCAGTGCAATGGGCTTAACGAGCCCAGGATTTAGCCATGAGGCCGAGGCAGAACCCGCTTAGAGCCGCAACAGCCGCTTGGCGTTGCCGCTGAGGATTTTGGCCTTGTCCTCGTCGGCGAGCGGCACCCCCTCCATCCAGCGCACGGCCGGCTTGTTGTCGGCCACGAACGGCCAGTCGACGGCAAACAGGATGCGGTCGACCCCCATCTCCATGACGCAGCAAAGGAGCGCCGGATTGGAAAAGAAGCCTGAGGTGGTCAGATAGAAGTTGCCGCAGAAAATGTCGCGGAAGCTGATGGGCTTCTGTCCCGGGCGCTTGAGCGACTGGTCGATGCGCCAGAGCAGGAAGGGGATCGTCTCGCCGAAATGGCCGAGGATGATCTTGAGCCGCGGGTAGGCGTCGAAGACGCCGGAGAGGACGAGGCGGATCGCCTGCGTCGCGGTCTCGACGGTGTAGCCCCAGGCCGGGCGAACGACGAGCGGGAAGTCCTTGGCGTAGTCCTTGTAATAGACGTCCATCACCGCCGGATGCGGCAGCGACGGATGCAGGTAAAGCGGCACGTCGAGCGCCTGCGCCCGTTCGTAGATCGGCCAGTATTTCTTTCCGTCGATGAATTCGCCATGCGACATGCCGTGGATCATCGCGCCCTTGAGCCCAAGCTTGACGCTGCGCTCGAGCTCGTCGGCAGCGGCCGCCGGGTCGACCGTCGGCAGCGCGGCAAAGCCGGCGAAACGCTTGGGATTGGCCGCAATCGTGGCGACGAGCCTGTCATTGACCCGGCGGATCAGCGGCACGGCGATATCGGCAGCGAGCTTCTGCCCCGAAGGCGCGCCGTGCGACAGCACCTGCATGTCGATGCCGGCCTCGTCCATTTCCTTGAGGCGCAGCGTGCCGAAATCCTCGAGCCGCTTCTGCGTCTCGTCGGCACGACCGGCTTCGAGCCCGGTGAACTGGGCCGCGAGCTCGGCGTCCCAGTAGTGCTCCTCGATGGCGACGATGGGGCAATTCGGCTTCTGCATCATGGCGATTATTCCGTGGGAAGGCCGCGGGAACTGGCGGCGAGAGTTCCTAGCAATCGACTGGGGCCCTGTCACCGTGCACGTGGGCGATGCGGACCGGCAGAAAGCCGTGATTGTAGTTGGCGTTTTGTATGCAGTGAGTCGCGACTCAGTTATGAGTTCCACATGTTTCCCGCGCCCCGATTGATCATCACCGGCTTTCTCGTCGGATTTTTCGTCGTGGCGGGCTGGCTAACCCTGACGACACAGGCCCAGCTAATCAGCCGCACCGATGGGCGCGCGCTGGTCGTGCGTGCCGATCCGCCAGACTGGCGCGGCCTGCTGCTGCGCGCGGCGTTGCGCCGAGCCGACGAGCTCAATCGTCTGCGTGAGCTTCCGGATACGCCGATGCGCACCGAGGTGAAGCCGCCGGAGCCGTCTGCGCCACCGCCGGTTTCACAGCCAAAGACCGCGGATCTTCCGGGCACGACGCAGGAGGCCGCTCCCGACGACACGACGCCGTCGATCGTTGCGCCGGCGAACGCGGCCATGCCGGTCGACATCGGCGAGACCAGCTCGACCGAATTACCGGTCGCCCGCCCGGCCGAGCCGCCGCCTGAACCGGTGCGGATCAAACCGGCGACCGACGCCAAGCCGCCCGCCAAGGTCGTGCGCAAGCATCGCCGGCGCAAGCCCAAGGTCCAGGCCGCGGCGAATACGACCGCGACCGGTCAGCAAAACTTCCCGTTCCCGTTCTTCTTCAATACGCAGAACAATCAGCCCGGCCAACAGCCGCAGCCGGCCAAGACGCGCAGCAAGACCAGATCCGCAGGCAATGTCTCTAGACCGTCGCTAAGCGACGGCGCGGCCACCACAGCAACCACACGGTGATCGTGACGTTGAGCAGGTTCCAGGCAAGGCCGTTGGCGAAAGCGGCCTGGTAGGAACCGGTCAGGTCGAAGATCGCGCCCGACATCCAGCCGCCGAGCGCCATGCCGAACAGCGTCGCCATCAGCGCCAGGCCGACGCGTATCCCGGCCTCCTGCGGCGGGAAATATTCGCGCACGATGATCGCATAGCTCGGCACGATGCCGCCCTGGAACAGGCCGAACAGTGCCGAGATCACATAGAGCGACGCAAGTCCGTCGAACATCAAGTAGAAGAGCAGCGCGAGCCCCTGCAGCGCAGCGCCGAGCAGCAGCGTGCGCAGACCGCCGATGCGGTCGGCGATGAAGCCCGACGCGACGCGGCTGACGATGCCGAACATCAGCATCAGCGACAGCATCTCGGCGCCACGCGCCACCCCGTAACCGAGATCACCGCAATAGGCGACGATGTGCACCTGCGGCATCGACATCGCGACGCAACAGGCGACGCCGGCGATGCACAGCAGAACCTGCAAGGCATTGGGCGAGAGGTTGAGCATGCCTTGCGCGTGCAGATGCGCCGAAGCACCGGCGGCAGCCTCGTCATGCGGCGGCGGCCGCCGCCGCAGCGTGAAGGCGAGCGGCACGATGGTCACGGCGCAGACGATGCCGACGCCGATATGGGTCGCGCGCCAGCCATGCGTGCTGATGAAATGCTGCAGCACCACCGGCCAAATGGTGCCTGCAATATAGTTTCCGGCCGCGCAGATCGACACAGCGATGCCCCGACGGCGTACGAACCAATGCGAGATGTCGGCCATCAGCGGTCCGAAGGTCGACGCACAACCGAGCCCGATGAGGACGCCCTGCGCCAGCGCGAACTGCCACAGGCTTGCCGATGCGCCGGCGGCGACATAGCCGAGGCCGAGCATCACGGCACCGAGCACCACCGGGACGGTGATGCCGAAGCGGTCGGCGAGACGGCCCATGACGATGCCGCCGAGCGCAAAGCCGATCATGTTCAAGGTGAAGGGCAACGAGGCGTCGGCGCGGGCGACGCCGAACTCGGCCTGCAGTGCCGGTAACGCCACCGGAACCGACCACATGCCGACGCCGCCGATGGTGGCCAGCAGCACGGCAATGGCGAGCCGGCGCCAGGCGGATATCGAATCCACCTCGCCCGCACCCTCATGTGATCCCGAAAACAACCCGGCCGTCGTCACGAATGCACATTCGGTGACGGCGGCCGGAGGGTCAAGCCGGATCGGCGCGGATCAGATCCTCTTGTGGCGATGATGCCGATGCGCCGGGCTCATGGCGAAGCTCGTGTCGCTCATGGCGACAAGAGCCGGCGTCGCTTCTCCCATGGCGCGCTCGGTCGCCGCCGTGAATGTCCGCGGTTCGGCCGTCGCGGCTGCCATCGTCCCCGGCGTGGCGAATGTCGCCGACGTCGACGCCGTCATGCCCTGACGCTTCGCGGCGTAGTAATAGCCGCTCGCGTAATAGCCGACGGCGCGGCTCTCATTGCCGTGGGCCGCGCGATACGCCCCGGCGAGGTACTTCACGGCATAGGTCATGTTGGTCTCGGGGTTGAGCAGACCCGCCGCCGAGCCGGTGTAGCCAAGGCCGCGCGCGGTCGCGAGTTTGATCTGCATGAGACCATAATTGCCACGACTGACCGCACCGGCACGCCCGCCGCTCTCGC
Organism: Pseudolabrys sp.; assembly: GCA_035651015.1. Lineage (GTDB taxonomy): Bacteria > Pseudomonadota > Alphaproteobacteria > Rhizobiales > Xanthobacteraceae > Pseudolabrys. The sequence goes on from DASRGN010000034.1 coordinate 74,444, forward strand.
GCTTGATGATGCGCCGCACGAGCGACTCCGGAATTCCGTTAGCCGCCGCATGCGCGGCGATCATCGAATCGTACTGGCCGATCGCGGCATCGCGCGTCATGCGCGTGCGGATGCGCGGCTGCGCGAAGGGTCCCGCATCGGCGGCAGCAAATGCAGAGGTCGCTGCCGGATTGACCGGAAGCACCGAGCCTTCCATGGCGAGGGCTGGCGTTGCGAACACGAATGGGACCAACGCGAGAATGACTTTTCGCATACTGATGCTCCGAATTGTTTTGGAGAGGCGCGGCTTGTCCTCAGCAATTCGGGCAACTTCGAGTCGGTTCCGTGGAGCGCGCGCGATCTTTTCGCGGCACACGCGCAAATGGTACGTGGATAAGTGATTGTTTTTATTGTGTTGAATTGCCGACGCAGAAAAATGGTAGCGACGTAGTCGCATTTACAATTGTGGCACATAGCGAACATGCGCTCCGTGCATGCTCACAATCAACGAATTCTTCGACGATGCGAAATCGCGTCGCCGTCGAGCGGGCGAACGATCGGAAGAAAATGAGTAGCTGCGAGACGCGTCAGCGCTTCGGCTGCTTGTCGTCGCGCACCGTGCGCCACGGATCGGACGACGTCTGCGCCTGACCGACGGGGTTGGTGCGCTTGAGCGTCGCCTTGTACTCGCGATCGACGGCTTCGCGCTCCCGCTTCTCGGCGATGTCCGCCTGCGCTTGCGGATTGTTGGAGCCGTTCCCCAGGCTCACCTGGGCGTGGGCAGGTGCGCCGAGCGAAAGCAGCATGATCGGCGAAGCCAGCACGAAAGCAGCAATGAAGAGCTTACGCATCTCGTTCCCCCCCACTTCAACTCTCTCGTTGACGTATCACATGGCCGCGTGGCGAAAGTCGGGCCGCACTCTCACCAACGGCGATGGTGCCAACCCCAACGCGGTCCCCATCCACCCCAGCAGCAGCCGGGATAGTAGCCCGGATAGGCGTAGTAGGGACCCGGCGCGACATAGACCGGGCCTTCGTCGACAACGTAAGGCCCGGCGACCGGTCCCGGTCCGGCTGCCGGACCACGCGAGGGCACGCGGCCGCTCAGGTCGAGCGCGGTCTGGATGGCGAAGCCCTCCTTGTCCTGCCAGGTGACGGCGCACCAGCCGTCGGTGCAGGCGCCCGCATCGACCAGGCTGCCGCCCGGAATCTTGGCGACGATCTCGTTGGTGGTGCCTGGCGCGGCGCGCAGATTGACGGTGCTCGCGACATAGGCCGGCTTCGCCGCGGCGCTTGCCACGCCCACCGACAGAAACAAGCCGAGCCAGATGAGATGCCGTGCTGTCATGGCCCTACCCCTCCGGTTGGTCCACCAGAACTAAACCAGAAGATTGTGGCGTTCTTCAACTGGCCAAAAGCTATTCCGCAGCTTGCCGCGGAATCTCGCCGGCCGGCTCGACCTTGGCGGCGCAATACTTGAACTCCGGGATTTTGCCGAACGGATCGAGCGCCGGATTGGTGAGCAGATTGGCCGCCGCCTCCACATAGGCGAAGGGGATGAAGACCACGCCATCCGGCACGGCTTCGTCCTGCCGCGAGGTGAGCTCGACGGTGCCGCGGCGCGTCGACACCCGCACCATGTCGCCCGCCGCGATGCCCAATTTAGCAATGGTGCCGCGCGAGAGGCACGCCACGGGGCCGGGCTCGAGTGCATCGAGGGTGACCGAGCGGCGCGTCATCGCGCCGGTGTGCCAATGCTCGAGCTGACGGCCGGTGGTAAGGATGAACGGATAGGACGCATCCGGCACTTCGTCCGGCGCGCTGAACTTGGTCGCCACCAGCTTGCCGACGCCGCCAGGCCGCGGGAAGCCTTTGTCAAACACCACGTCGCGTCCGGGGACATCGGGTCCGTCGACCGGATAGGTGACGGCATCCTCGCGCGCCAGGCGCTCCCAGCTGATGTTGTCGAGCGACGGCATCATCGAGGCCATCTCGGTAAAGACCTCGCTGACGTGCTTGTAATTCCATTTGCAGCCGAGCCGCTGCGCAAGATCCTGGATGATCCACAAATCCTGGCGGGACTGACCGGGCAGCGGCAGCGCGGCGCGGCCGATCTGCACCTGACGATTGGTATTGGTGACCGTGCCGTCCTTCTCCGGCCAGGCAGAGGCCGGCAGGATCACGTCGGCATACGACGCCGTCTCAGTGCAGAAGATGTCCTGCACAACGAGGTGCTCGAGATGCGCGAGCGCGCCGCGCGCGTGATTGAGATCGGGATCCGACATCGCCGGGTTCTCACCCATGATGTACATGCCCTTGATCTCGTCGGCGTGCACCGCGTCCATGATCTCGACGACCGTCTTGCCCTTCTTGGTGTCGAGCTTGACGCCCCAGGCCGCTTCGTACTTGGCACGAACCTCCGCGTTCTCGACCGACTTGTAGTCGGGGAAGAACATCGGGATGAGGCCGGCGTCGGAGGCGCCCTGCACGTTGTTCTGTCCGCGCAGCGGATGCAGGCCGGTGCCCGGTCGGCCGATCTGACCGGTGATCAGCGACAGCGCGATCAGGCAGCGCGCATTGTCGGTGCCGTGGGTGTGCTGCGAGACGCCCATGCCCCAGAAGATGATCGCACTTTCGGCGCGGGCGAAGGTGCGTGCGATCAGGCGCAGCACGTCCGGCGCGATGCCGCAAATCGGCGACATTTCTTCCGGCGTGAACGGCTTCACGCTTTCGGCGAGCTTGTCGAAGTCCTCGGTATAGGTCTGGACGTATTGCTGGTCGTAGAGCTTCTCGGCGATGATGACGTTAAGGATGCCATTGAGCATCGCCACGTCGGTGCCGTTCTTGAACTGCAGCATCTGCCAGGCATGGCGCTTGAGCGCCTGGCCACGCGGATCCATCACGATCAGCTTGGCGCCGCGCTTGGCGGCCTGCTTGAAGAAGGTCGCGGCGACCGGGTGGTTCTCGGTTGGATTGGCGCCGATGACGATGATGACGTCGGAGTTCTTACACTCATTGAAGGTGGCGCTGACCGCGCCGGAACCGACGCCTTCGAGCAGCGCCGCCACCGAGGATGCGTGACACAGCCGCGTGCAGTGATCGACATTGTTGGTGCCGAATCCGGTGCGCACCAGCTTCTGGAACAGATAGGCCTCTTCGTTCGAGCCCTTGGCCGAGCCGAAGCCGGAGAGTGCCTTGCTACCGTCGCGCTCGCGGATCTTGATAAAGCCGCTGGCGGCACGCTGCATCGCCTCTTCCCAGGTGGCCTCGCGGAAATGCGTCCACGGATTGGCGGGGTCGACGAGATCGTCGGCGCGCTTGCCGACGCCGTCCTTGCGGATCATCGGCACCTTCAGGCGCTGCGGATTGTGCACGTAGTCGAAGCCGAAGCGGCCTTTGACGCAGAGCCGGTTCTGATTGGCGGGACCTTCCTTGCCGGTCACCGCGATGAGCTTGTCGTTCTTGATCTGGTAGGTGAGCTGACAGCCGACGCCGCAATACGGGCAAACGCTGTCGACCTTGCGGTCGGGAAACTCGGTGCGCACGTTCTTCTCGTCAACCAGCGACGAAGGCATCAGCGCGCCGGTCGGGCAGGCCTGCACGCATTCGCCGCAAGCGACGCAGGTCGATTGCCCCATCGGATCGTCGAAGTCGAAGACGATCTTCTCGTGGATGCCGCGGCCAGCCATGCCAATGACGTCGTTGACCTGCACTTCGCGGCAGGCGCGGACGCAAAGATTGCAGTGGATGCAGGCATCGAGATTGACCGCCATCGCCGGATGGCTGCGGTCGGGCGTCGGCTTTCCGCGCTGCGGAAAGCGCCCGACCTCGACGCCCATCGTGTCGGCCCAGGACCAGAGCTTCGACGCCGGATCGTGCGCGAGCGTCTCGCGCGCCGGCTGATCCGAGACCAGAAGGTCGAACACCATCTTGCGTGCGGTCTTGGCGCGATCGGAGGCGGCCTTCACCTTCATGCCCGCGGTCGGCTTGCGGATGCAGCTCGCGGCGAGCACGCGCTCGCCCTCGATCTCCACCATGCAGGCGCGGCAATTGCCGTCGGCGCGGTAGCCGGGCTCTGGCGAGTAGCACAGATGCGGGATCTCGGTGCCTTCGCGCTTGGCGACTTGCCAGATGGTCTCGCCTTCGCGAGCGACGACTTCGCGGCCGTCGAGCATGAAGGTGATGGTCTTGGGGCCATCGGCGGCGCCGGACACGGCGTCGATCGGCCCCTTGCTGCTGACGCCTGGCTTGCCTTGCGCAACGGCCGAGCCGCCAGCGGCACCTTTCTTGTCGTGACCGTAGCCTTCCGGCTTTTGTCCGCCGCTGTTGCTCATCGCATCACCATTTGCCCAAGGGCTTCTTCAGCTCGTCCGGAAAATATTTCAGCACGCAGGTCAGCGGATTCGGCGCCGCCTGGCCGAGACCGCAGATCGAGGCATCGCGCATCGCGGTGGAGAGCTCGTCGAGCAGCCCCGTGTTCCACGGGCCCTGCGCCATCAGCTTCACCGCTTTCTCGGTACCAACGCGGCACGGCGTGCACTGGCCGCAGCTCTCGTCCTCGAAAAAGCGCATCAGGTTGAGCGCTACGGCTTTCATATCGTCCTTGTCGGACAGGATCACAACGGCGTGCGACCCGACGAAGCAGCCGTGCTTTTCCAGAGTTCCGAAGTCGAGCGGGATGTCGGCCATCGACGCCGGCAGGATGCCGCCCGAGGCGCCGCCCGGCAGATAACCCTTGAAGGTGTGGCCGTCGGCCATGCCGCCGCAGAACTCATCGATCAGCTCGCGTGCGGTGACGCCGGCCGGTGCGAGCTTGACGCCCGGGTTCTTGACGCGGCCGGAGACTGAGAAGCTGCGGAAGCCCTTGCGATCGTGGCGGCCGTGTGAGGTGAACCAAGCGGCGCCCTTCTCCACGATGTCGCGCACCCAGAACAGCGTCTCCACGTTCTGCTCGAGCGTCGGGCGGCCGAACAGGCCGACCTGCGCGACGTATGGCGGACGATGCCGCGGCAGGCCGCGCTTGCCTTCGATCGATTCGATCATCGCGGACTCTTCGCCGCAGATATAAGCGCCGGCGCCGCGGCGCATGATGATCTTGGTATGCGGGGCGAGCTTGCCGGCAACGACCTTGGCGATCTCCGCCTCGATCATCAGCCGGACCTCGGGATATTCGTCGCGCAGATAGAAATAGACCTCGGGCGCCTCAACGATCCAGGCGGCGATCAGCATGCCCTCGATGAAGCGATGCGGATCCTTCTCCAGATAGAAGCGATCCTTGAAGGTGCCGGGCTCGCCCTCGTCGCCGTTCACTGCCATCAGTCGCGGCGCAGGCTCACTGCGCACCAGCGACCATTTGCGACCGGTCGGAAAGCCTGCGCCGCCGAGCCCGCGCAGGCCCGCGTCGCTCACCGCACCGATGATTTCGTCGCGCGTGCGCTTGCCCGAAAGACAGTCGCGCAAGAGCGCGTAGCCGCCTTCCGCCTGATAGGCGGCGAAATCGGCGCCAGGATGATAGGCGTGCGGATGCGGCTTCGCCTGCACGGCGGTCGCGACGTTGCCAGCATTGGCGTGCATCACCTGCACATGGCCGACGGCGGCGACCGGGGCGCGATCGCAAGCGCCCATGCAGGGCGCGCGAATGACGCGCACGTCGGCGCCGTATTTCGCCTTAAGATCGTCGATCAGCTTGTCGGCGCCGGCCATGGCGCAGCTCAAGCTGTCGCACACGCGCACGGTGACCGCCGGCGGCGGCACCTCGCCTTCCTTCACCACGTCGAAATGCGCGTAGAAGGTCGCGACCTCGTAAACCTCGGTGAGCGCGAGCTTCGTCTCGGCGGCGAGCGCGGCGAGATGCGCGGCGGAGAGGTGTCCGTATTTGTCCTGGATCAGGTGGAGGTGCTCGATCAGCAGATCGCGCTGGCGCGAACGATCGCCAAGCAGTGCGCGGATCTCGTCGAGCGCGACCGGCTCGACCTGGCGCCCCTTGGGGGTCCGGCGCGGGCGCTGCTTGCGCGACCCGGCGCCGCCCCCCGGCGGCGGACTCGCATGAACATTCATTAGACCGTCTCCAAACTCTTGAGATGCGACCCTTTTCGGAGGTGAACAACCCCCTCAGCTCCATTGAACCATAGAGAACTTCTATCGACTGGCGCTTTTTTGCTCATATATTTCCGCCCAATGTGATATAAGGAATCTATCAAGCCATTGGGCGGTAGTGAAAATTCGCCATGATCGACAAACTCGATTTCCTGCTGGCGCTGGCCCGGGAAAAGCACTTCGGGCGGGCCGCGGAAGTGTGCGGCGTGACGCAGCCGACGCTGTCGGCGGGGGTCAAGCAGCTCGAAGAGCAGATGGGCGTGCTGCTGGTGAACCGCGGCTCGCGCTTCCAGGGCTTCACCGCCGAGGGTGAGCGGGTGCTCGATTTCGCGCGGCGCATCGTCGGCGACGCGCGCGCGATGCGCCAGGAGATCAATTCGCTACGCCATGGCCTCACCGGGCAGCTGCGCATCGCCGCGATCCCGACAGCGCTGCCGATGGTCGCCGAGCTCACCACGCCGTATCGCGAGCGGCACCCGAACGTGCAGTTCACGCTGTGGTCGCGCACCTCGATCGAGATTCTCGAGCTGCTCGACAATCTCGAGATCGATGCCGGCATCACCTATCTCGACAATGAGCCGGTCGGCCGGGTGAGCGTGATCCCGCTCTACCGCGAGCGCTATCGGCTGCTGACCTCGCCGGATGCGCCGCTGGGCACGCGTGACAAAGTGACCTGGTCGGAGGTGGCGCAGGTCCCGCTTTGCCTGCTGACGCCCGACATGCAGAACCGGCGCATCATCGACCGGCTGCTGCGCAGCGCCGGCGGCGAGTCGCGGCCGACGCTGGAATCCGATTCGATGATCCTGTTGTTCTCGCACGTACGCACCGGACGCTGGGCGAGCGTGATGCCGGCGAAGCTCGCGGAGACACTGGGCCTGACCGAAACGGTGCGGGCGATCCCCATCGTCGAGCCGGAAGCTGTGCAAACCATCGGCCTCGTTGTGCCCGCGCGCGAGCCAATGACGCCGTTAACTTCGGCACTCGTGGCCGAAGCGCGGCGCATTGCGCCGACACTCGCTAGTTGATTCAACACATTCGCTTGCGATCTACGCCTTTAGTCGCAGACATGCGGAGCATGTCTGCATAGCGCTTCGCTATAGCGAAATCGAAATGTTCGATCGCGCGATAGAGAGTCGTTTCTTGATTCAAAATCAACCAATTCGCACTGTGACTTGATTGCGGGAGGAGTTAGCTCGTCCACCTGCAGCACAAGCAAAAAGAGCTTCACAGGGGAGGACGTTGCGATGGGGTTTCTCGATCGCGAGCACACGGTTGCCGGCCCGGGATTCAGCCGGTGGTTGGTGCCGCCGGCTGCGCTGTGCGTGCATCTGTGCATCGGCCAAGCTTACGCGTTCAGCGTGTTCAATCTGCCGATGACCAAGCTCTTGGGCATTTCACAATCCACGCCGGCGGACTGGAAGCTCACTGAGCTCGGCTGGATTTTCTCTATCGCCATTTTCTTCCTCGGCGTCTCATCCGCGGTGTTCGGCCGCTGGGTGGAAGAAGGCGGCCCGCGCCGTGCGATGTTCACCGCCGCATGTTGCTGGGCCGGCGGATTCTTCATCTCCGCAATCGGTGTCTACGCCCACACGCTGTGGCTCATCTATCTCGGCTACGGCGTGCTCGGCGGCATCGCGCTCGGCATCGGCTACATCTCGCCGGTCTCGACGCTGATCAAATGGTTCCCCGACCGTCCAGGCATGGCGACCGGCATGGCCATCATGGGCTTCGGCGGCGGCGCCTTCATCGCCTCGCCGCTCTCGGTGTGGCTGATGCAGCGCTTCTCCAGCGCGACGCATGTCGGCGTTGCCGAGACCTTCATCGTGCTCGGCGTCGTCTACTTCTTCTTCATGATCGTCGGCTCGATCATCGTGCGCGTCCCGGCTGCGGGATGGAAGCCGGAAGGCTATGTGGCTCCGGCCGTGCCGAAGAAGCTGATCACGCAGAACGACGTCTTCGTCTATGACGCGCTGAAGACGCCGGCGTTCTGGTTCATCTGGTGGGTGCTCTGCCTCAACGTCACCGCCGGCATCGGCGTGCTCGGCCAAGCGTCCGCCATGAGCCAGGAGATGTTCCCCGGTCACGTCACTCCGATCGCGGCCGCCGGCTTCGTCGGACTGATGAGCCTGTTCAACATGGGCGGCCGCTTCTTCTGGGCCTCCACGTCGGACTATATCGGCCGCAAGAACACTTACTTCGTGTTCTTCGCGCTCGGCACCGTGCTCTACGCCCTGGTGCCGTGGACCGGCTCGATCGGCAGCGTCTCCGCCTTCGTGGTCTGCTTCCTGATCATCATCAGCATGTATGGCGGCGGCTTCTCGACGGTCCCAGCCTATCTGCGGGATATCTTCGGCACACGTTATGTCGGCGCCATCCACGGACTGCTGCTCACCGCCTGGTCGGCGGCCGGTATCTTCGGTCCGGTGCTGGTCAACTACATCCGTGAGTACAACGTCACCCACGGCGTGCCGAAGGCGCAGGCGTACAACACGACCATGTATCTGATGGCCGTGCTCCTCGTCATCGGCTTCTTCTGCAATCTTGCAGTCAAGGCCGTCGCCGCCCGCTATCACATGAAGGAAAACGATCCGCGCGCGCACGACGGATCAGCAGCCGCGCCGTCCGCCGTCGCACCAGCCGGCGCTCGGGCTTAAGGGAGAAGAAGAACATGCCAGCCAACACCGACAGCTCGATGAAGCTCAAGCTCATTCTCGCCTGGGGCTTCGTCGGCATTCCCCTCACCTGGGGCGTGCTGCAGACGCTATCGAACGCGATGAAGCTGTTCCAATAGCGCGACACTAAGCCGAGGCCTCCGGTGAAGAGCCGGAGGCCTCATCCTTTTGGCGGAACCGACCAACCGCGTGCTCGAATGTCGTATCGGCTGCTGCACGGGACGGTTCAAGAAGCGCCGCGCCGCGTGATCCACGTGGTGCGCGTGCAGGACAAAATCCTCGACCGGCTGGAAATCGACGAGCTCGCTGAGGCGATGCGCGAGCGACTGCTCGCGCGCGGCGAAGGCACGCCGGAAATCGTCATCGTGCAAGGCGAGGGCAAGGAGACACTGCGGCTGTTCGGCTTGCCCTATGCCGTCGCGCGCGTGCGCGCCGCAATGTTCAACGCGCAGATCGACTGGCGGCCGCTGGAGCTGGGCTAAGCCTCAAAAAAAACGCGTCCCGGACATCACAAGTCGGCTATAGCCGACTTGTGCATCGATGATGGGCCGATATCGGGTAAACCCGATATCGGCTCGGTCCGAGACCCGTCGATCGCCAGTTGTCACTCTTACGCGACCTTTTCCGTCAGATGGCGGAACATGGCTTTGCGGGCCTCGTCGTCCATCTCGGTCTTGAACTTGTGCTGGTCCTTGACCTTGAGCGCGCGCGCCGCCGCCGGACGGGCGCTGATCTCATCGATGAGCCGCTTCACGTTCGGATATTTCGCAGCGTGCTCCTCGCCGACCGCGACCGGGATGAGCCGCGCCCAGCCCCACACCGCCATGTCGACGATCGAGTAGGCATCGCCCACCATGTATTTGTGCTTGCCGAGCCGCGCATCGAGGATGCCGAAATGGCGCAGCGCCTCGAAGACGTAGCGGTTGATCGCGTAGGGCAGCTTCTCCGGCGCGTAATTGCGGAAGTGCACCGCCTGGCCGGCGAAGGGACCGACGCCCGAGGCGACGAACATCAACCAGGAATAAAGCTCGCCGCGCAGCTTCGGCGTGTTTGCCGGCATGAACTTGCCAGTCTTCTCGCCGAGGTAGAGCAGGATGGCGTTGCTGTCGAACACCACCGCGTCACCGTCGACGATCGCCGGCACCTTGGCGTTGGGATTAATCGCCAGATAGTCCGGCTTGTGCTGGTCGCCCTTGCGGGTGTCGACCGGAATGGCTTCGTAAGGCAGGCCCGCCTCCTCGAGGAAGAGCGCGACCTTCATCGGGTTCGGGGCACCGCTGTAATAGAACTTGAGCATGGCTTGGTTCCTGTTGCGTGGCGGAAAAAATCGGGCGGGACGATAGTCCGGTCGCCATGGGGGCGGCAAGTCGGGATGCCTTGCGCAGCACGCAGGGCAAGCGCGCAGAGTAGCTGCCCAACTCCGTCACACGCACCGCCGTCATGCCCCGCGAATGCGGGGCATCCAGTAAACACCGAGAGATCAGTGTTTACTGGATCGTCCGCCTTCGCGGACGATGACGCCGAGTGTGTGGCTCGCGTTGAGCGCATTTCATCCGATTCACTTGCCAAACAGCCCGGCTCGTCGTTGGCCTCGGCCAAAGCTTCGCCATTTCGACGCGGCGTCGATTTTTTTGAAAATCAGCGCCCTCGCGCTGGCGAGCCGAAGGCGAGCGGCCAGCGCGAGCATTTGAAATGGCCGCGCCGGACCCTCGCGGTCGCTCGGTGGCGCGGCATAGAAGAACTCCAAGGGCGCGCTGGATGCCGGGGATCAGCGAGATCCACGGACCTTCGATCCTCGCGGGTCGAAGGCACTAGCTAGAGAGTAAAACCGCAGGTCTCGTCGAACCCGACATTCCCGCGCGCGATGGGTTACGGCTCGCTTCGCGGGCCCCCGGAGGCAATCACCATTGCTGGCCTCCGCTTGATAACGCCGGGGCCTCCGGCGTCAGGACCTTCGCGACTTGGGCCGCCGAGTGCATCAGGTGTCCGTCACTGAAGAGAACACACCCTTCGCTCGGCCATCGCCACCCGCCCCAACGTCAATCGACGGTGATCAAACGTCCCTTGGTAGCAAGGACGGGATAAATATGGTTATAGACGCGCGGCACGAGAAGAAAAAGAGGTCGCGTCAATTTTTTTGCGGTTGCCAACACATTGCCAACACCATGCTCACGCTATTCACAGTGGACCTTCCGCGATCCTGCGCTCTATGCTGAGCACAATAGAAGACGGCCGATCGAATGACGGCCGCATCGCCCGGGAGGACATCATGACGAAGCACACCGATCACCACCCGTCGCGCCGCCGCGTGTTGCAAGGCGCGCTTGCCGCCGCCGCAATACCGGCAGCAGCACGCATTGCCGCAGCGCAATCGCGCACGATGACCGCCGCCGGTTTCGAGACCGGCGCCGACGTCGCCAAGGCCGAGACCGAGGGTGAATTCCTCTTCTACACGCATGACAGCGATCCGGCGGGCGCCGCGATCGTCGAGGCGTTCCACGCCGACTTCCCGAAGATCAAGGCCTCCTATTTCCGCGCGCAAAACGGGGCGCTGTTCAGCAAGCTCCTCGCCGAGCGCTCGGCAGGCCGCTTCGTCGTCGACGTCGTGCAATTTTCCGAGGTGAGCACCGCGCTCGATTTCCGCAAGCGCGACGGCTACGAGCTTTACGTGTCGCCGCAGGCGGCGGCCTACAATGCGGACGCGCTCAGCTCGCCCGCCGGACACTTCTTCTATCCCGGGATCGATTTCGTCGGCATCGTCTATAATTCCGAGAAGGTGCCCGCTGCCGACGCGCCGAAGACCTGGAAGGACCTGATCGACCCGCGCTGGAAAAACGTGATCAGCTGCAAGCAGTCGACCAGCGGCATGCAGTTCGTACAGTGGTACGAGCTCAAGAAACTCTACGGCGACGGCTACTGGAAGGAGTTCGCCAAGCTGCGTCCGCATTCCTTCGATTCGCGCGCGCAGATGTTCGAGCGCCTCGCCAAGGGCGACGAGCGCGTCACCATGCTCGGCGAATGGGCCGGCTACCAGCTGGTCAAGGACCGCGGCGCGCCAGTCGTGTTCCTCGCGCCCGACGACGGGCTGCCGGCGACACCGCTGGCGACCGGCATCGTCACCAAGGCGCCGCATCCGGAAGCGGCGAAGCTGTTCATGGACTGGCTGATGTCGCCGAAAGGCCAGACGCTCTACCAGAGCAACAAGTATCTGTATTATCCGTCGCTGCGCAAAGATGCCCCGCCGATGCCGGGCGGCATCAAGCTCACCGACTACAAGCTGCTGCTGCCGAAAGACCTTGCCGACTACGAGCGCGTGCACCCGACCTTCGTCAAGGAATGGAACGCGATGTTCGGGCTGTAGCAGCACCGATGTCGACCGCCGCGATACGTTCCGCCGCGCCCACGCAAAAAATCGTCGGCGCGGCGATCGCATTCATCGCCGCGGTCCTGGTGCTCTATCCGGTCTTCTATCTGCTGCAGGCGGCACTCGATGTGGGCGATCCCGATATCCGCCCGCCCACTGCCTATGGCTTCGACAATTTCGCGCTGCTCCCGAACTACTGGGAGATCATGCTCAACACGCTCGGCGTGTCGTTCGCCGCGACGGCGATAGCGCTCGTGTTCGGCTTCGCCACCGCCTGGATCCTCTCGCGCACCAACGTCCCCTGGCGCGGCGCCATCGAGCAGCTGATGGCAGTGCCGTACTACGTGACGCCGCTCCTGGGCGCGCTGGCCTGGAGCCTGCTTGGCGCGCCGGAGAGCGGCTTCATCAACCAGTTTTGGCGGGCGCTCGGCGGCCACGACGCGGTGATCGACATCACCGGCCCGATCGGCATCGCCTGGGTGATGGCGCTGTTCGAGGGCTCAGTGGCCTTCGTGATGATCAGCGCGGTGATGAAATCGATGGACCCTTCGCTCGAGGAGGCGAGCCAGGTGATCGGGGCCGGGCGCTTTCGCACCATGCTCAAGGTCACGCTGCCGCTGGTCGCGCCGGGCGTGCTCGGCGCGGCGATCTATGTCTTCGCCGAAATGCTCGGGTCATTCTCCGCGGCGCTGGTGCTCGGCTCGCCCAACCGCTTCTACGTCATCACCACGGCGATCTATCAGCTGGTCTCGCAATATCCGCCGCGGCTGCCGCTCGCCGCGGCGATGGGAGTCTCGCTGTTCGCGGTGATGTTCGCGATGATGTTCATCTACCGCCGCATCACGCGCGAGCGCAGCTATGTCACCGTCGGCGGCAAGGCCTTCCGACCGCGGACCATGGACATGGGCCGCTTGCGCTGGGTGCTGTTTGCGGTGTGCATCGCCTATCTCGCCATGTCGGTATTCCTGCCGATGGCGACGCTCTTCTTCGCCTCGGTGCAGCACCTGGCCACGGCGTTTCCGCGTGCCGACAGCTTCACGCTCGAGCATTATCGCACCGCGTTCTCGCTCAACGCGATCCGCTCGGCCATGGGCAACAGCCTGTTCCTCGGCTTCGTCACCGCGACGATCGGCGTGCTCGTCACCGGGCTGCTTGCCTGGATCATCCAGCGCTCGCGGCTGCCCGGCCGCAACGTGCTCGAATATATCGTCATGTTTCCGCAAGCCGTGCCGCGACTCGTGTTTGCTTTCGGCATGATGTGGGCGTGGCTGGTGTTTCCGATCCCGATCTACGGCACCATCTGGATCCTGCTCATCGCCTATCTCACGGTGTTCCTGCCGCTCGGCGTGCGCACGATCTCCGGCGTGCTCGTGCAGCTCGACAAGAGCCTGGAGGAATGCGGCGAGGTCTGCGGCGCCAGCTGGGGCTTCCGCCTGCGCACCATCACCATCCCGCTGCTGGGACCGGGCCTGCTCGCCGCCTGGCTGCTGATCTTCGTCGCCGCCGTGCGCGAGCTCGGCGCCTCGATCCTGCTGATGGGACCCGACAGCAAGGTGCTCACGCCCGCCATTGTCGAATCCTTCTTCTCCTCATCGAGCGAGCTGACCGCAGCGATGGCGCTCATTCAGACCGCGGTCGTCGGCGCGATCATGCTCGTGTTCCTGATGCTGACGCGCCGCGCGGCGCAAGCCGGAGCGTAAGGCCATGGCGCAGAGCCTGCCGATCGAGGTGACGGATCTGGAGATCCGCTATGGCGCGGTCGCCGCCGTCGGCCCGATCAGCTTCACCGCGCAAGCCGGGAAGCAATTGACGCTGCTCGGTCCCTCCGGCTGCGGCAAGACCACCGTGCTGCGCGCGGTCGCCGGGCTGGAGCGGCCGCATGCGGGGCGCGTCCGCATCGGCGACACCACGGTGTTCGACAGCGCCGCCGGCATCGATATCCCCGCGGAGCAACGCGGCCTGTCGATGGTGTTCCAGTCTTATGCGATCTGGCCGCACATGACGGTGTTCGACAATGTCGCTTACGGGCTGCGCGTGCGGCGCAAGAGCACGGCCGAGATCAAGACACTGGTCGCGCAGGCACTCGAGTCGGTGCAGATGGGCGCCTTCGCCGAGCGCCGCGCCTCGCAGCTCTCCGGCGGACAGCAGCAGCGGGTCGCCCTGGCACGCGCCTGCGCGTTCTCTCCGTCGGTGCTGCTCTTCGACGAGCCTCTCTCCAATCTCGACGCCAAGCTGCGCGGCGACATGCGCATCGAGCTGCGCGAGCTGCAGCATCGCCTCGGCATCACATCGCTCTACGTGACGCACGATCTGGAAGAAGCGCTGGCGATGTCCGACGCCATCATCGTCATGCGCGCCGGCGGCATCGAGCAGACCGGCGCGCCGGGCGACATCTACAATTTCCCGCGCACCGCCTTCGTCGCCGATTTCGTCGGCTCGGCCAATCTGATCGAGGGGCGTGTGCGCGCGGACCTTGCCTCGGGCGACAGCATCGCCATCGAGACCGTCGGCGGACAGCTCGTCTACGGCGTCGCCCATGGGCGCATGTCGTCAGAGCGGGCGACACTCTCGGTGCGCGCGGTGCATTTTTCATTGACGGTGCAGGCGCCCGCGGACGGCCGCAACATCTGGCCGGTCTTAATCCACCGTGCGGTGTTCCTCGGCGACCTCACGCAGGTGCATGTGGCCTGGGGTGATCGCGACCTGATCGTCCGCCAGGCAGGACTGCAGGCGTGGACGGAGGGCCAGCGCGCTTATCTCTCGGTCGACCCGCGCCATTGCGTGCTGCTGGAAGCGGATTAACCTCCAACGCGACGATTTTTGCGCGGCGCCGGCACACCCTCGCGTCAGGCATTATACTGGTTCGCCAATATCCCGTGCGGGGGTCGCCATGTGGTTTCGCCTACTCGTCCTCCCTCTCCTCCTTTTGCCCGCCCCGGCGCTCGCCGGCGCCAAGGAGAAGATTGCCGCCATGGCTCCGGCGGCGACGGTCCTCGTCGTCGACGCCGCAGGTAACGAGCTCGTGGCGCAGAACGCGGACAAGCCGTTCGTCCCCGCCTCGGTGACAAAGATCGTGACCGCCTGGCTGGCGCTGGAGACCTTGGGCGCAGACTACCGCTTCGAGACGACATTCTATCTGGACGACCATCGGGTGCTCTATGTGCGCGGCGGCGGCGATCCGTTCCTGATCTCCGAAGAGCTTGCGTTGCTCGCGCCGGAGCTGGTCGCCGCGGTCGGCAAGCAGCCGCTCGCCGGCATGGTGCTCGACGCGAGCTACTATCCTCTCGACATCCGCATCCCCGGCATCGAGGACACCAGCCGATCGTACAACGCGTTGAATTCCGCGCTCGCGGTGAACTTCGACACGATCAGCGCCATGCGCAAAGGCAACAAGGTCACCGCCGCGGAGCCGCAGACGCCGGTCACGCCGCTGGCGATCAGCCAATTCCGGGCACGCGGACCGAACGGCCGCGGACGCATCAGCCTGGCGCAGAACCCGACGGTCAGCTTGCAATATGCCGGTGAGCTGATTGCCGCCTTCATCGAGCGGGCCGGCGGCAGCCTCAAAGGCAAAATCTCGATCGGCAGCGTTCCTGCCGAGCTGAAGCCGATCTACGTTCACAAGCAATCGCGTACGCTCGCGGAAATCCTCCATGAATTGCTCGTCGGCTCGAACAACTACACAGCGAACCAGATCTTTCTGGAGATCGGCGGTCACCGTTTCGGCGGCCCGGTCAGCCTGGAGAAGTCCCTCAAGGTCGCGAACGAGATGCTTGCCGCCCACGACCTCGCCGGCGCCATTCACCTCGAGGAGGGTTCTGGCATCAGCCGCAACGATCATTTCACGGCGCGCGGCCTCAACAAGGTGCTCGATCTTTTCGCGCCCAATGCCGGTCTGCTGAAGAAGGGCAAAGGCGCCTCCTTCAAGACCGGCACGCTCGACGGCGTGCGCACCCTTGCCGGCTACGCCAACACGGCCGAACACGGGCCCGTGCACTTCGTGATCTCATTGCAAAGCAACAACAGCGCGATGCGCTTCCAGCTGCTCGACGTTATCGAGAAGGAGCTGTAGAGGAACGCTCGAATGACTTCGTGCGACTAGAATTCGTAGAGCCGCGCAGGATTATCGACGAGGATCTTCTTGCGAATCCCGGCGTCTGGCGCCCAGGTGGGTAGCAGATTGAGCACAAACCCGTCGTCGACTTGCCACAGCGGAGTTATTCTAGAGGTGCTGCCGCCGGCTGAATTCGGATGCGGCCAGTTCGTGCCCCACAGGATGCGGTCGACATTGGCATCGATCAGCATCTGCGCGAGCGGCGTGAAAGCGCCATAGTTCTCGCGACGGCCGCCGCTCACCGAAATCTTCACATAGGCCTTGCCGGATTTCACGAGGGCGACCAGATCGGAGAAGCCGGGCTGTGACACCCCAAGCTCCTCCTTTGCATTTCCGAAGTGATCGAACACCAAGGTCACCGGCGAGGCAGCCAGCGTGTCTTTCATCGCGGCGATCACCGGTAGCGTGGTGTTGAGCTGGATATGCCAGTTGCGGCTCTTCACGCGCGCAGCGGCTGCGAGGAAACGCTCAGTCGCAAGTTTGGGATCGTTGACACCGGTCGTCGAGAGATTGAGCCGGATGCCCTTAAAGCCAAGCGACGTGAGCCTATCCAGCTCGGCATCGGAGGTCTTGTCGTCGATGACGGCAACGCCGCGGGCATTGTTGCCGCGCGCTGCCATCCCATAAATCGTCGCGGAATTGTCGGGGCCGTAGACGCTCGGCGTCACGATCACCACACGTTGGATTTTGAGCGCCTCGTGCAGCGCGGTCATTTCTTCCGGCAGCGCCGTCTCAGGCGTATATGTGCGCCCCGCAAACCACGGAAATTTAACCGGATCGCCATGGATGTGCGTGTGGCAATCGCACGCACCCGCGGGGACATCAAAGTTGATGCCGATCGCCGGCTGAGATGCCTTGGCATAGCCGCAGCGCGGTTGCACCAGCACGGCGGCAGCAGCCGCCCCGAGCGTGAATTCGCGACGCCCAATCATCATCATTCCCCACTTGTCGAATGCGTGTCCTCTGGCCCGCGGCAACGTATCTTACGGGCCAAATAGCGAGGTCGAAAGGGTGCGGCTGGCTGCTGAGGTACAAACCCTAAAAACAGCCTCCGGGGCGGTCCGCGCTAAGCGTGAGCCGGTACGGCCGGTAGCGCCGGCCGCCTATCGGTCAGAAAATTTGTCGTGATATTGCCGGCGACGAAGTCCTCGTCGCGCATGATCCGCGACAGGAAGTCGACGTTGCACTTGACGCCTTCGATCCGGGTTTCGGCAAGCATCTCCCGCATGATTTGGATCGCCTCGCGGCGATCCTGCCCGTGGCTTATAAGCTTGGCGATCATCGGATCGTAAAATGGCGTAATAGTATCGCCGGCTTGAAATCCAGTGTCGACGCGCCGGCCCTCGCCCGCAGCCGGCAGCTCCAGCACCGAAAGCTTGCCAGGCGACGGCAGAAAATTCTTGTCCGGATTCTCCGCGTAGAGACGGCATTCGATGGCGTGACCTCGCGGACGCATTTCCGATTGAGCGATATGTCTCACGCTGCCGCGCGCCAGTTCGAGCTGCATTGCAACGAGATCGCGGCCGGTGACCATTTCGGTGACCGGATGCTCGACCTGGATTCGCGTGTTCATTTCGATGAAATAGCCCTCGAAGCTTGACGCATCGACGACAAACTCCAGCGTACCGGCCCCGCGGTACGATACGTGGCGGCACAAGGCCACGGCTGCCTCGGCTAAACGTTCTCTGACTTTATCCGGAAGACCTGGCGCCGGGGATTCCTCGATGATTTTTTGAAACCGGCGCTGGATCGAGCAATCACGTTCAAAGAGATGGACGGCGGATCCATCGCCGAAGCCAAACACCTGGATTTCGATATGTCTCGCCGCAGCAACAAAGCGCTCGAGATAGACGGTGCCATCTCCGAACGAGCGCTCGGCCAGCGATTGCGTGGTTTTCACTTCCTGCAGAAGCTCCGCAGGCGTGCGCACCTGCCGCATCCCGATTCCGCCGCCTCCCGCAGCAGCCTTCACGAGAAGCGGGTAGCCGACTGCACTTGCGGCAGCCTCGACGTCCTCAAGAGCGTTGACGGCGAAACGCCGGCTCCCGGGCAGAACCGGCACACCAGCGTCGGCCGCGATTTTCCGCGCGCACTCCTTGTCACCCATATCGTCGATCGAAGCGGGGCGCGGCCCGATCCAGACGAGACCGGCAGCCTCGACGGCGCGGGCAAATTCGGCATTTTCGGCCAGAAATCCGTAGCCCGGATGGACGTAGCGCGCGGCTGCCTTGCGCGCGATTTCGACGATCAACTCGCCTTTCAGATAGCTTTCGCGCGCGGGCGCGGGTCCCAGATGGTACACCTCATCGGCAAGCTTCACGTGCATCGCATTGGCATCGGCGTCGGAAAACAGCGCGACGGCGGACATGCCGAGCTTGCGGCAGGAGCGAATGATGCGACAGGCGATTTCACCGCGATTGGCGATCAGGACCTTTTCCGTTGCCATGCGTGAGCGCCCAACCTCAAACGGTGAGTGTGACGAGGACCGCACCTTCCTCGACGGTGTCGCCCTCACCGACGAGAATTTCCTTGATCGTCCCCTTCTCAGGCGCCAGGACCGGGATCTCCATTTTCATCGACTCCATGATCATCAGCTTGTCGTCCTCGACGACGGTTTCTCCGACCGCCTTCAGGATTTTCCAGATGCTTCCGGCGATCTCAGCCTTTATCGGGATGTCGCTCACGATGGGCTCCTCTCGATCTCAGGGACGGCTCACATGCATGTCGCATCGTTCATGGCGCGTGCGGTCCCGATCCTGTGTTCGATGATACGGACAGCAGCCAAGGCCACAGCCGCAGGGGCAATCTCGTCGAAAACGGCGATCCCGGAGCGCGCAGCAACGTCGCGGTAGTGGCGCCGGCGATCATCAAGTTCTTTCGAGCCGTCCGAGCGGAGCACCAGTGCGAAGCGAGCGGCTTGCCCGTTCTGCTCGCGCGCGGCAGCCGCGGCCGCTATGATGGTGTCGAGTGGATCGACACCCTCGCGTCCGACAAACGATGCAAGGTTCAGGTGCATCAAGACGACATCGACGTCGCCGCTTTGATAGATCGTATTCAGGATTTTCGCGGCGATGCGGCCGCTGTCCTGTTGCAGCGCGCTCACCGGCGCGTCGATCGGATTGCTGACGCTGGTCCCGGAGCCCAACTGCAACGCCTCAAGCTGCTTCCTGGTGGGCTCCGCGAAGGGCGATATCTCGATCCCCTGCGCAGCGAATTGATCGGCCGCGAGCACGCTCATCCCGCCGCCATTGCCGAACAATGCCAGGCGGCGTACCGGCCTTTGCGGCTGCAGACCCATGAACTGCAGGGCGACGAGCGTATCAAGAAACCGATCCACGTCCGCGACGATGACAGTCGGAGTTTGCGCGGCCAGAGCGCTCCACGTGCGATCGTCGTCCGCCAGCGCCCCCGTGTGCGACGCCGCCGCGACCCGGCCTTGCGCCGTACGGCCGCCCTTCATCAAGACGACCGGCTTGCTGGTTTTGCTCTCGCGGAGCAGATCAAAAAAGCGACGGCCATCCTTCACGTCTTCCAGATAGAGCCCGACGATGCGGGTGGCCGGATCATTGAGGTAGAACTCCAGAAGATCGGTCGGCGTTACGTCCGCGCTATTCCCGATCGTCACGAGTCCGCTGAATCGGAGACCACGGACTTGACCACGCTTGATGATATCGGTGCCTAGCCCTCCGCTCTGGAGGATCACGCCGATGGAGCCGGATTCGCGCGGTGCATCGGCGGCGAATGTCAGGCCGCCGCGCGGCGAATAGGCGCCGATGCAATTCGGTCCGAGAATCCGACACCCGGCGGCACGCGCAGTGGCGACGAGCTCGCGTTCGAGTGCTTTTCCGTCTTCGCTTTCACCAAAGCCGGAAGCGATCACCTGGGCAAATCTGACCCGACCATGTGCGGATCTCAGAAGGCCAGCCACACGCTCACCGGCAATCGAGACATATGCGTAGTCAATCGGTTGCGGCGTTTCGGACATGCTCCGATAGGCGCGCAGCCCCTCGATTTCAGGCGCAGTCGGGTGGATCGGATAGATCGCGCCGGAAAATCCGAATGACTTCAGACGCCGAATGACAATATTCGCACGCTTGCCGCCCTCGGCTGAGGCGCCGACGACCGCGATCGTCGAGGGCTGGAACAGAGGCTGAAACTCCTTCAATACGTCGCCGGCAGCTGGGATGGTCTTCTTCGGCTGCGGCCTGGCATCGACCTCATCCGCCGCGAGCACGATGGCGGCGTCGACGGCAACTGCGCGCTTGCTGTCGACGATCACCGGATTGAGGTCGAGCTCGGCGATCGAGGGGTTCCGCATCATGAAACCATGCTCACCACCGACCTTCAGCAACATATCGATCAGCGCCTCACGCGAAACCGGCGCGCGGCCGCGCGCGCCGTCAAGCAAAGGCGCGCAACGCAACTCATCCAGCATGCGGCCCGCCTCTTCCCGCGTAATCGGACAGAGCCGGTAACAGACGTCCTTGAACACCTCGATATAGATGCCGCCCATCCCCACCATGACCATGGGGCCGAAGCGCGGATCGTTCACCCCCCCGATCACCATTTCAGTGCCCGGCGTCGCCATTTCTTCGACGAGATAGCCCTCGAGCTTGGCCGAAGCGTTGGCCGCCGCCTTCTGCAATTTGCCAATCGCTTCCTCAACGGCACCCGCGGTTCCGAGGTTCAGCCGTACGCCGCCGATATCGCTCTTGTGCAGGACCTCGGACGATACGATTTTGGCGACGACCGGAAACTTCAGGTCCTTCATTTTCGATTTTGCCTCCGCCGCATCACGCAAGACGACGCCGCGCGGGACGGCGATGCCGGCTTCCCGAAGCAGCCGCTTCGCAGCTGGTTCGGCCAACGTTTGGCGCCGCGAGGCAATCGGACTGGGCTGATCGTCAGGACGATGAACCGATCGGGATATGTCGCTCGCAATTTCAGACATAGCTGGTTGGCCAGCCAGCCAAATGATGCTGTCCGACTCCATTCGTTAGACGGAGGCGATGCACCTTGAGCATCTGGAGCAAATAATTTCGCGTGTCGCGGGGATCGATGACATCTTTGACGCCGCAAATCGCAGCCAGATCGTAGGCGGATCCGCCACGCGCGCGCATCTCGTCCACCAGTTGATTGAATCGCTCCGGGTCGTCCTCCTCTTCGATCCCGTGGACGATCGAGACCGCCGAGCGCGGATCCATGAAGCTGACATCAGCCGTCCACCATGCGGCGATCTCCTCCACCGTTCCGCCCGCTCCCATATTGATGAATCCGCGGCCGTAGCTCTTGCGCATGATGATCGTGATTTTTGGCACCGTCGCTTGCAGGAGCGCGTTCATCCAATTGATGACTTTGCCGATCACGCCGTCGCGTTCCGCCTCCGGTCCGATGAGGAATCCAGGCTGGTCCTGCAGGAAGACGATGGGGATGTTGTAGCTGTCGCAAAGAACGATGAAGCTGGTCGCCTTGCTGCAGCCGTCGGCGTCCATGGCGCCGCCTTTGAATTGAGGATTGTTGGCGATGAAGCCGACCGACCGCCCGTCGATCCGCGCCAGCGCCGTCGTCAGACTGCGGCCGAACCGCGCCTTTAATTCAAAAAAGCTCCCGAAGTCGACGAACAGCTCGACTACTTTGCGAACGTCATAGACTTGATAGGGCGACTCCGGAAGCAAGCTGAGAACCGATTGCACGTCCTGGCCGGATTCCGGCGGGACCGGCACGACCGGTGGAGGTTCATTGGCGTGGCTCGGCAGATAGCTCAAGAAAGTCTTGAGCATGTCGATCGCCTCCTCGTCGGTTTCCGCGACGGCGTCAGCGAAACCGGTCGACTCCGCGTGCACACGCCAGCCGCCCAACTCCTCGCCCGTAATCGTGCGTTTGAGCGCCTTGGTGACCATGCGCGGACTCGCGACGGCCATGACCGAACCTTTGCGCATCACCGTGAAGTCGGATGCGCAGGCGTGCCAGGCCGCAGAACCGAATGCGAATCCCATGACGGCAGACACCCAGGGAGCTTCGCGACGCCGCAGAAAGCGGCCGGCTTCGTTGGTGTTGCCCATGCCCTCGCCCATGACATCCGGCATGCGGATGCCCGTCGATTCACTGAGAAACACGGTCGGAAAGCCGCGCTTGGCTCCGATGTCCTTGATGTGGCTCATTTTCTTATTGTTCGTCGCACTCGATGACGAGCCCTTCACGGTGAAGTCATAAGACACGACCCCGACCGGACGGCCGTTGACCTCCCCGAAGCCGCAGACCTTTCCATCGGTCGGCGTCTGCTCGCGCATTTCCTTGATGTAAGAAACGCCGAAGAGGCCGCTCTCGTTGAAGCTGCCGGCGTCGATCAACCGCTCCACGCGCTCCCGCGCGTTGAGCACCCCCTGCTCCTTGCGCTTCGCCAATTTCTCCGGACCGCCCATCGCCATCGCCGTTCGACGGCGCGCTTCATGATCTTCGATCTTCTTTTCGAAAGGCATGATTGAAATCCTGACCGTGGCGTTTGCCTACGATAATTCGGGAAATGCATCCGGCACTGCGCGCGGATCCGGCCCGATGTATTTCGACGATGGATGGATCAGCCGGTTATTCGCTCTCTGTTCCGAGATGTGCGCGATCAGCCCTGGTACGCGAGCGATCAAAAACATCGGCGGAAACAACGCCGTCGGCAACCCGCACAACCGATAAATGACCGCCGTGTAGTAATCGAGGTTGGCGAACATCTTCTTGTCGCGATCCATGACGTGCTCGATGCGCTCGGCCACGTCGAACAACATTCGATCGCCAGCGGCATCGGCCAGGCGTTCGGCCCACCGCTTGTTGATTGCGTTGCGAGGATCAGCGGTCGAATAAGCGCGCTGGCCAAATCCGAAGATGACGGCCTTATTGGCCAACATCTCGCGCAGCCCTGCCTCAGCCTCGTCGGGACTCTTGAACCGGTCGAGCATGTCCATGACACGCGCATTCGCACCGCCGTGCAGCGGGCCACGCAACGTGCCGATCGCAGAAATCAAGCTCGAGTAGAGATCGGAGCGCGTCGACGTCGCGATCCGCGCCGCGTAGGTCGACGCGTTGAAATCATGCTCCGCGTAGATGATCAGCGAGACCTCGATCGCCCGCCTATGCAGCTCGTCCGCTGAACGGCCGTGCAGCAGATGGAGAAAATGGCCGGCCATCGAACTTTCGCCGCTCTCCGTATCGATCCTCTTTCCCGATTTATGGAAGTGCCACCAGTACAAGAGCATCGAGATCAAGGCGTTGCCGAGAGGCGCGGCCGTGGTTGCGAGCACAGCTTTTGGCGAATCCGGCTTCAGCGTGGCGAGCAGCGAGCAGCCCGTGCGCAGCACATCCATCGGATCGGCATTCGCCGGGATCGCCTCGAGCAGACTTATGATCGCAGCCGGCAACGCACGTCCTAGCGCCATAGCTGCCTTGAAATCTTCCAGTTGGGCCGGCGTGGCCAGATCGCCGTGAGTCAAAAGAAAAAATACATCTTCGTAGCTCAGCCGCCTCACCAGCTCTTGTATTTCGTATCCGAAATAGAAAAGACGATTTGTGTCCTTGTCGATTTTGCAGATGCGCGTTTCGTCGACGATCACACCGGCAAGACCTTTCGCCACCTCCACGACAGAGCTCCCTACGTGTTCTTGGGCCCGACGACGCCTAGCCCCGTAGGATCAAATCACACGATCAATGAAACAAAAAACGAAATAGACTGACCTATTCAGTAAGGAAAATTGACGGTGCGCGACCTGTTTGCTATTCGTCAAGTGGGGACGCGAGGTCAGGCCATGTCGCTTCGAGCATTGCGCGCCTTTGTTGCCATCGCAGAATCCGGGTCTTTTGGCGGTGCCGGCGAACGACTGTTTTTGACGCATGCGGCGGTCAGCATGCAGATCAAGACCTTGGAGTCCGAGCTCTCGGTTTCGCTGTTTGACCGCTCGCGCCGACCTCCACAATTGACGGAATCCGGCAAGGCGCTGCTGCCAATGGCGGTCGACTTGATCCGCGCATACGATCGACTCCCTACCGCATTGCAGGCGCCCCATACTCAAAACCTGCGTCTCTCGGTGGGCGCGATCCCGAGTTCGCTCACGAGCTTCACTCCGTTGATCTTGAACTCGCTTCGCCAGCGGAACCCAGACCTGCATCTGACCGTCACCAGCCGGATGACGGAAGAACTCATTCAGATGGTCGAGGTCGGCAGCATCGATGCGGCATTCGTGAGCCACATTCCCGAACCGCTGACGGGACTCGAATGGCGACCACTGTTTCGTCAACCGCTCGTTCTGCTTGCGCCGCCTGATGCGCCGATGCTGCCAGCCGAGCAGTTGCTGGCGGACATGCCGTTCATTCACTTTCGCCGCGGCATGTGGGTCGGCCGGCTGATTGAGAATCTGCTGCGGACCCTTGGCATTCAGGTGCGCGAGATCATGGTGCTGGACACGGTGGAGGCGGTCGCCTCTATGGTTTCGCTCGGCCTTGGGGTCGCGATTGCTCCGATGCGGAGGCACAATTTCACGCTTGAAAGAGCCCCTCGTATCGTGAGCTTGCCGCGCCCGACCGTCTACCAGACACTCGGCCTCGTTTTCCGCACCGCCCGCAAAAACGATCCGCTGATCACGTCATTGATCGACGAAGCCGCGGCACTCCCCGACGATCGGTACGTGGACAGCTAAGCGCGGCCTACGGCTCTGGCCGATGCACGCTATTTGGACTTCGTCATCGCGGCACCGACCACTTTCGACCATTTGGCGATATCTGACGCCAACACATTCTTGAACTGCTGCTGAGTTCCTCCGGAGACAATCACGCCGATCTTCTCAAGGCGCGCGCGCAGTTCCGCGTCTGCCAGGAGCTCGTTGACGGCCGTGTTGAGCCGCTCGACGATTTCTGGCTTCGTGGCGGCGGGAGCGATGATCCCCTGCCAATTCTGCACGTCGAAGTCGGGCATTCCCGCTTCAGCGAATGTCGGAACGTCAGGCAAGCTTGCAACCCGCGTATTGTTGGTCACGGCCAGAAAGCGAAGCCGATCGCGCGCAGACAACAGCGCTGGGATCGCAGCGATGACCATGCTGACGTCGCCGGACCTCAGAGCCAATGTTACTTCGGCAGTGCTTTTGTAAGGGATCTGCTCGATCTCTACGCCGGTTTGATATTTAAACAGTTCGCTCGCGAGATACAGCATGCTCCCCACACCGGCAGAGCCGTAATTCAGCTTTCCCGGTTCTGATTTTGCTAATTTGATCAGGTCTTCCAATGTGTGGATCGGGCTCGTTGAGGAGACGGCAAGCACAAGAGGAAGACTGCCAACCAGCGCGATGGGAGCGATGTCTCGCAGCGTGTTGTATGGCAACCGCTTCACCACGGCCGGCGCCGAACCCAGTGCCGTGTCGGCCATCATGATCGTATAGCCATCGGGCGCAGCCTGAACCAAGTCTTGCGTGGCGATGACGGTGCCGCCTCCGGGCCGATTCTCGACATAGACTTGCTGGCCGAGACGCTCGGACAGCTTTTGCGCCATAAGGCGCGCCACGAGATCGACACTTCCACCCGCTCCGAACGGAACGAGCATGCGAATGGGTCGCACCGGATAATCGGCAGCCATAGCCGACGCCGCGAACGCCAGAGGAAAGCAAACAACAAGGATCAGCAATCTCTGCAGATTGCGCATGAGCACCACCTCCCGGCCTCGGCTTTTTTTCTTTTCAAGCGACGCACCGTGCCTTCTCCAGCTTAGGCAACGGCTGAAGCATCCGTCCAGACATCGACTGCATCGGTTGGTTTAGATCTTCTGACTCAAAAGGTTTGGAAAACTGACATAAGCGGCAGAGTGCTTTTCAGGCATATTCATTTCGCGGAGAATCCGCCATCCACATAGAGCGTCTGCCCGGTGATGTAGCCCGCGGCATCGGACGCGAGGAAAACCGCGGCTCCATAGAGATCGGTGAGCTCACCGTTGCGGCCGATCGCGGTCTGCGCCGCCATTTTGGCGTTGAGCTCCGGATCATCGAACACCGGCGCCGTCAGCGCGGTCGGGAAGAAGCCGGGCCCGAGCGCATTGCAGGTGACGCCGTGACGCGACCATTGCTCGGCGATGGCGCGGGTCAGCTGCACGATGCCGCCTTTGGCCGCGCCGTAGGGCGCCGAATTGGCGAAGGCGCGCTGCGATTGCAGCGACGCGATGTTGATGATGCGGCCCCAGCCGCGTTCCGCCATCTTCGGCGCCAGCAGTTGCGTGAGCAGGAACGGCGCGCGCAGATGGATCGCGAGATGCCGATCGAAATTCTCCACCGACACGTCCTGGAGCGGCTCGCGCAGATTGAAGCCGGCGGCATTGACCAGGATGTCGATGGTGCGCCCGCCGGCGCTCTTGACCGCGAGCGCGGGGCCGTCCGGCTTTTCCAGATCGGCCGCGACGGTGTCGGCGCTGACACCATCCTTGCGCAGTGCGTCCGCCGCGGCGGCAAGCTCCTTCGCGCGCCGCGCAGCGAGGGTCACGCTGGCGCCGGCGAGCCCGAGCGCCCGCGCCAGGGCGAGGCCGATTCCGGAATTGCCGCCGGTGACCAGCGCCGTGCGGCCCTTGAGATCGAACAGATGCGCCAGACGCGACATCAGACCTCGACCGGATCGCCCATGTCGAAATTGTGGCCGGCGAAATATTTGCGCATGCGTTGATCCGCGGTGCGCGCATGCGCCTCCATGCCTTCGAGCCGCGAGATGCGCGCGGTCGCCGTCGCCAGCACCTTGCAGGCCTCGCGGTCGGCGCGCTGCCAGGTCAGCGGCTTGAGAAACTTATGCACCGAGAGGCCCGCAGAATAACGCGCCGCGAGCTTGGTCGGCAGGATGTGGTTCGGGCCCGACGTCTTGTCGCCGAAGGCGACCGTGGTCTCCTCGCCGAGGAACAGCGAGCCGTAATTGGTGAGGCGATCGAGCCACCAGTCGAGATCCCGCGCATGCACTTCCAGATGCTCGCAGGCATAACGGTCGGAGACGTCCGCCATCTCCTCGCGCGAGCCGCAAAGCACCACCTCGCCGTAATTGCGCCAGGCGGCGCCGGCCGCGTCACGCGCGGTCGCCGGCAAAGCCGCAATCAGCGCCGGCACGCGTTCCATCACGGTGTCGGCGAGAGTGCGCGAGGTGGTGAACAGCCAGGCCGGGCTCTCGTGGCCATGCTCGGCCTGGCCGACCAGATCGCCGGCGACGATCTCCGGATCCGCCGCACCATCAGCGATGATCGCAACCTCGGAGGGGCCGGCGAACACGTCGATGCCGACCTGGCCGAACAGCATGCGCTTGGCCTCAGCGACGTATTTGTTGCCGGGACCGACGATGATGTCGGCGGCCTTGCCGGTGAACAAGCCGAAGGCGAGCGCGGCGATCGCCTGCACGCCGCCAAGTGTCATGATGATGTCCGCGCCCGCGGCCTTCATGGCATAGAGCACATAGGGATGGATGCCTTCGCCCTTGTAAGGCGTCGAGCAGGCCACCACCGTTTTCACGCCGGCCGCCTTGGCGGTGGCGATCGACATATAGGCGGAGGCGATATGGGCGTAGCGGCCGGTCGGCACATAACAGCCGGCGACGTTCACCGGCACCATGCGCTGGCCCGCTGTCAGCCCCGGGATGAGCTCGACCGAGAAATCGCTGACGCTGCGCCGTTGCGCCTGCGCGAAGCGGCGCACCTGATCGGTGGCGAAATCGATGTCGCGGCGCGCAGTTTCGGAGACTTGCTTGATGCGCCGATCGATCTCCTCGGGCGTCACCACGATCGGCCCGGACCATTGGTCGAGCTTGCGCGCATAGTCGCGCACCGCCTCCTCGCCGCCTTGCTTAATGGCAGCCAGCATCTCCGACGCAACCGCCTGTGCGCCCCCGGTCTCGGTGTCCGGCGTCGCGGTGGCTTTCTTCAGATACTCCACGGATCATCCCTTTGCAGAGAACCGGGCAGCCATGCGCGGCCGCCCGGTTCGGCGTGTCGCTTACTTCTTGTCGAACTCCGTGGCGAAGGCTTTCAGCTTCGGGTCCGCCGCCACCATCTTCAGATAGTCGTCGGTGATGTAGGCCTTGACGTCTGGCGCCTTCGGGAAGGTGCCGACCTCGACCATGAATTTGCCGATGTCGCCGAGCCACTTGTCGACGTCGGAGGCGCCCTTGCTGCGGTCCATGATCTTGAGCTGCTGGTCGAGCAGGAACACCGGGCGTTGCGCGAATTCCTTGTCGATCGCGGAGTCGGAGATATCGACGCCGCCCTGCGCGTAGAACTTCTTGGTCATGGCCTTCGCTTCCTTCGGGTTGGCCTTGGCCCAGCTCCAGGCGCGCAGATAGACCGCGAGATAGGCCGCGACCTCCTTCGGATGCTCCTTGGCGTATTCGGCGCGCACGACCAGCGCACCGGGGATGATGGCGCCGGCGTCCGCTCCCGTGCACAGCGTCTTGGCGCCGGCCTTTTCCTCCAGCGTGTAGTTGTTCGGCGCCCACACGCCGGCCACGTCGCCATTGTTCGAAATCACCGCGGAGATGATCTGTGCCTGCCCGAGATTGACAAACTGCACGTCGCCGAAGGCGACGCCGTATTTCTTCAAGCAATTGCGCACCGCGTAATCGCCGGTCGAGTTCGTGCTCAAAAGAATGCGCTCGCCCTTGAGACTCGCCGGCTTCGCCTTGAACGCGTCGAACTTGTCGCCGCGCACCATCATCACGTTGGCTTTGGATTCATCATTGGTGATGCCGATGGTGAGGAGGAGCCCGGCCCGCGCGGCACCGAGCACTGCCGGCACCGAACCCATGCCGCCGACGTCCCAGGATTTCGCCTGTCCCGCCGCTACCTGCGGCGCGCCTGCCGGAAATACCGAGAAGCTCGGATTGAGGCCGACTTCCTTCCACCAGCCCTTTTCCGTGGCGGCGTAGTACGGCAGCGCCCAGTACAGCGCCGGCTGATAGCTGACATTAATCGCGGTCTGTGCCCGCGCCTGCGGGGCCGCAGCCGCGATGAAGCCGGCGGCGATGATGGCGGCAGTTGCTCGTTTCAGCATTGCTTCCTCCCTGTGTCGGGCTCCCGGCCCTTTGCTTAGCAGTCAGTACCGCTTTTCTCCTCGCGCAGCGAACGCCAGATATACGTGCGCCAGTGAATGAATGAGTCCAAGTCCATCACGTCTTCGATGCGCTCATGTTGATCCCACTTCTCGGTGAGACGCACCGAGCGGACATCGATCACTTCCTTGATGCGACCCGGACGCCGCGTCATCACCACGACGCGATCCGCAAGATAGACCGCCTCCTCCACCGCGTGGGTGATGAACAGCACGGTGCGCGGATTAAGCCGCGCGATGCGCACCAGCTCTTCCTGCATCCCGGTGCGCGTCTGCGCATCGAGCGCGCCGAACGGCTCGTCCATCAGCAGCACGTCGGGATCGAGCACATAGGCGCGGGCGATGGCGACACGCTGCTGCATGCCGCCGGAGAGCTGGTGCGGATACGCCTGCTCGTAACCTTCCAGATGCATCAGCGCGGTCGCGCGGCTGACGCGCCTCTCGCGCTCGATCTTGTCCATGCCCTTGTTGCGCAGGCCGAGCGCAATGTTGTCGTGCACGGTCTTCCACGGAAATAAGGCGAACTGCTGAAACACCACCGCGCGGTCGGGTCCGGGCCCGCTGACCGTTCGGCCGTCGACGCTTACCGCGCCGCGCGTCGGCGTCTCGAAGCCGGCGACGAGGCGCAGGCAGGTGGTCTTGCCACAACCCGAAGGCCCGACCACGGCGACGAACTCCTTGTCGGCGATGGTGAGGTCGATGCCGTCGAGCGCGACAAAGCCGCTCGTCTTGTCGCCGAAAGTCTTGTGCACGCCAGCGAATTGGATCACCGCCATGGCCGTGCGCCTCAAGCCAGTCCGCGCCGGCGCACGGCGGCTTCGAGCGCGCGCAGCGTAATATCGATGACGAGCCCGACCAGGCCGATCGCCAGCATGGCGCTCATCACGGTGGAGGTCGAGATATTGAGCTGCGCCTGCACCATCATGAAGCCGACGCCGGTAGAGGCGACGATCAGCTCAGCACCGATCAGCGATTGCCACCCGAGCCCCGCGGAAATGCGCAGCCCGGCGACAATCGAGGCGGTGGAGGCAGGCAGCAGCACTTCGAGGATGATGCGATAGCTCGGCGTGCCCAGCATCTGCGCGGCTTCGATCAGCGAGCGATTGACGAAGCGGGCGCCGCGATAGGCGTTGATCAGGCAGGGCGGGAAAGCGCCGGCGAAGATGATCAGGATCGGGCCGCCGATACCGGTGCCGAACCACAGCGCCGCGAAGGGCACCCAGGCGATCGGCGCGATGAAGCGCAGCGCATCGAACACCGGCGAGACGATTTCGTCGAGGACGCGGAACCAGCCCATGAGCAGGCCGAGCGGAATGCCGATCACCGCGCCAAGCACGAAGCCATAGGCGAAGCGCAGTGCGCTCGACGTCAGATGCGCGGGCAATGTCGCGCCGGCGAATGGCGCCGTGAACAGGTCCGTGAAGCGCTCGCCGACCGCGAGCGGCGACGGCAGGAATTGCGGCGGCACCAGCCCGGAAATCGACAGCCCGCTCCAGACCCCGAGGAAGACCAGCACACCCGTGGCGCCATAGAGCACGGTCTCGATATGCGTGAGGTTGCGGGGTGTCGCGGTGGTCACGTCAGGCCCTGGCCAGCTGCAGCCACGGGAGCGAGCGGCTCTCGACTTCAGCAAGCAATCGGGTCGTCGCCCAGCCGAGCACGGCGACGCAGGCCATGCCGAGGAAGATCATGCCCGGATAAATGTCGGTCTGCGCGACATTGAGGATGCGGCCGACGCCGTAGACCGCACCGACGAGCTCGGCGGCGACCAGCGTGGTCCAGCTCGCCTGCAGCGACAGCCGCAGCCCGGTGAAGATCAACGGCGCCGCCGCGGGAATAAGCACTTCGAGCACGAAGCGGCGGCGCGGCGTGCCGAGCATGCGCGCCGCTTCGATCACGTAAGGCTCGATGCTGCGAACGCCGGTGAAGCTGTTGATGACCGAGGGCACGAAGGCCGCGAACCAGATCACCATGACCTTCGCGGCGTCGCCGAGACCGAGCCACAGGATGGCGAGCGGGATCCAGGCGAGCGGCGGGATCGGGCGCACGAGCGAGAACACCGGATTGATCAGCGCTTCCGCGCGCCGGCTCCAGCCCATGAGCAGGCCGAGCGGCACGCCGGTGCCCGCCGCCACGACGAAGCCGATCAGCACCAACCGCACACTGTGCACGACATGCTGCCAGAGGAGACCGTTGGCGTAGCCGGTGGTATTCGCCTGTATGAGCGAATCCCAGACGTCGAGCGGTGAAGGAAAGCGCGCGGGCGAGATCAGATCGAGCGGGATGGTCGCAACGTACCAGAAGGCCGCAAGCGCCGTGATGGTGATCGCCCCGATGACAAACCGTCGACTCATCCCGACACCCGAACGCAACGCCCCAATTTTCTTCAGCGTTTTCTGAAGCTTTTCATTGCGGCGCGGTCGCGTCAATTGCGCGCCAGCTTCTCAGCAAATGAGAAAGCGGAACGTGCTGACTGAATGCGGATTACCGCCGTACGGCGGACGCGACACCGATCGGCGTCGATCCCGACAGCCTTTTGCCGTCCGAGGACAACATCATCCGCGCCGTCGCAAAGCCGAACCAGGTGAAAGAATAAACGCCGTCGGCGCAGACGAGGCTGGCGCTGTTGCCATCCGATTGCGTGGTCGTGTTGTTGGCATTGACCCGCACCGCCACGCCATTGTCCCACAGCCAGTTGCCGAGGATGGGACCGCAGCCGCCGCGCCGAGCGGACGTATCCGACGTGGTCTTCTTTGAGTGCGACTTCTGCTCATCAGCGCCGGAGACGGACTTCTCGGTCTTGCCGATGCGGCCGCCGGCGCTTCCCGGCTCTTGCGCGAATCCGGGCACGGCGATCAATGCCGAGAAAAGCAGACCGCCCCGCAAGATGCGGTTGATGATGTGCGCCATGTTCCGCCCCCTTCGCCACGTTCCCCAGCGGATGGTAGCAACCCCGGGCCTGCGGCGCGATGCCCTTCGCCTTCCGGGGTCAGCGAGCAGCGGGATGGAAGATCGGCTCGAGTTTGGGCATGATGGCCACGACCCAAACGATCTGGCGCAAGGACGAGGTGAACATGCCGCGGCATCCGAACTACATCCCCCACGGCGTCATTCCGGCAGTGCTGCTGCCCTTCGACAACGAGCTCGCAATCGACGAAGGCGCGTTCCGCGCGCATCTGCGCGACGTTGCCGCTGTCGAGGGCCTCTCCGCCATCACCATCAATGCGCATTCCACGGAAGTCTCCTCCTGCAGCTTCGACGAGCAGCGCCGCGTGCTCGAGATCGCGCAGGACGAGATCGGCGACCGATTGCCGCTGATCAACGGCGTGTGGGCCGACGGCAGCCTGGAGGCCGCGCGCATCGCCCGCATGGCGGCGCAAGGCGGCGCGTCGGCGCTGCTGGTGTTTCCGCCGGCGCCGTTCACGCTCGGTCAATCACCCGCGATGGTGCTCGCGCATTTCAAGCGCATCGCGGACGCCACCGACCTGCCGCTGATCGCGTTCCAGTATCCGCTCGCCGGCGGCCAGGGCTATGCGAAGGACACGCTGCTCAAGCTCTGCGAGGAGGTGCCCTCGATCCGCGCCATCAAGGACTGGATCGGCAATGTGCCGCATCACGAATGGCACGTGCGCACGCTGCAGAGCCTGCCCCGGCCGGTGAACGTGCTGTCGACGCACAGCGCCTGGCTGTTCTCTTCGCTGGTGCTCGGCTGCAATGGGCTCCTGTCCGGCAGCGGCAGCGTCATCGCCGACCTGCAGGCGCGCCTGTTCCGCGCGGTGCAAGGCAACGACCTCGCGGAGGCGAAGCGGCTCAACGATCGCATCGAGCCGCTGATGCGGGTGTTCTATGCCGATCCTTTCGTCGACATGCACAATCGCATGAAGGAAGCGCTGGTGCTGCTCGGCCGGTTGCCGCGCGCCGTGGTGCGACCGCCGCTGGTCAAGATCGAGCGCGGCGAGATCGCGCGCATCCGCGCAGCGCTAGTCGAAGCGGGTCTGTTCGACGCCGGCAAGGGACGCGACGCGGCGTGAGGCGCCGCGCGCCGGATTGACCGCTTCCGCCAATTGCGATTAGATCACTGCGTTTCGGGGTCAAGCAGGCACCCCGTGAGACGGCACGCGTCCAAGCTCTGCGCAACTCGCCACGCGAGGATTGCGCACTATGGACGCCCAAAACTCTCCCTCGATCTCCCGCCCATCGATCTCGCCCGAGAGCGTGATGCTGCGGCCACTGCTGCTCAAGCCGCAATGGATGAACGGGCTTTCCGAACAGATGCTGGTCGGCCACTACATCGATCACTACGGCGGCGCGGTTCGCCTGCTCAACGAGATCCGCGTGCGGCTCACTGGGGCCGACTGGGCGCGGATGTCCTCTTTCGAGATCGACGGCCTCAAGCGCGCCGAGCTGATGGTCGCCGGCTCGGTGATCCTGCACGAGATCTATTTCGAGTCACTCGGCGGCCATGGAGACAACCCGCCCAGCGGGCGGCTCGAGCCGCCGCCACCCTTTGCGCAGGCGCTCGCGCGCGACTTCGGCAGCGTCGAAGCCTGGCATGTCGCGTTCACCGCCATGACGAAAGCGCTCGGCGGCGGCACCGGCTGGGCGATCCTTGCCTGGTCGCCGCGCCTTGACCGGTTGGTCAACCAATGGGCCGCGGATCCGGCGCATGCGCTTGCCGGCGCGACGCCGATCCTCGCGCTCGACATGGACGAGCAGGCCTATCATCTCGACTTCGGCACGGACACGGCGGCCTATGTCGACCAGGTGATGCTCAATTTGAACTGGGCGCGGATCGGCGCGCGCTATCTCTTGGCCATCGGCGAGGATGCAGATGAAGACGCGCTGTTCCTGCCCTACGGCTCGCCGCCGGACGCGCAAGCGCGCATTTCGGCCGAAGAGCTCAAGGCCACACTCGAGAAAGGCGATCAGCCGCCGCTCCTTCTCGATCTCTGCCTGCCGCGCGACCTGCCGCGGCGCACCGACATGCTGCCCGGCGCCGCCATGCACGCGCCCGCGGCGCTGCCGCAATGGGTGGAGACGCTGCCGCGCGAACGGCCGATCGCGGTCTACTGCATTTGCGGATTCCAGGTCAGCGGCCGCGCGGTGACCGAGTTGCGCAAGCGCGGCTATGACGCGCGCGCGGTCGCCGGCGGAATCACGGCGTGGCACGCGATCGGCGGCGCGACCGTGCCGCTCGACACGTCCACCTATGAGAAGGAGCCGTGAGCGCCGCTCAGAGCTTGAACAGGTCCTTGAGGAAGGCCGTCACTGAGACTTTCGCCGCGGCAGTCGCTGCGGCGTCATAGCCGACATGCGGGCCGAGCTCGACGCATGGGTCCTTGTAGGTGAAAGGCTCGCGCGTCGAGGCGTTGATCAGCAATCCGGCGGGCTCCTCGAGGATCGTGCAATGTCGCACGCTCTGGCCCTTGGCGATCAGAGCCGGCGGCACGGCGCCGAGCGGATTGTCGAATGCATGCGAAGCGGTCGGGTATTCGGTGAGGATCACGTCGCGGCCCGCGGCCTTGAGGCGCGAGACGTAAGGCTTGCACAGCGCGATCGGATTGTAGTCGTCGACAGTGCCGCCGAAGATGCGGATCGGCCGATCGGCGATATTAGCGTCGTCGATGAACGTGGTAGCGCAATCGGGATAGAAGGGCACATAGGCCGCGAATTCGATTCCCGACTTGTTCCACATCTTGTGGAAGCGCTTGACGCTCGCATAGAGCGTGCCCTGGCCACCCCGCGAAAAGCCCATGAGCCCGATGCGCTGCGGGTCGACGCGCGGATGCTTGGCTAGGACGTCAAGCGCCCGATAGCTGTCGAGGATGAAATTGAGGCGGCCGAGCGCGGCCTGGTTGGTATTGACCGTGGTGAGGCCGCGGCCGGTGAAGCCGTCGAGCGCGAAGGTCGCGATGCCCATCGCGTTGAACTCGCGCTCCCACATCTCGATATTCGGGCCCATGCCGCCGGAGCCGTGCAAGAGCACGACCACCGGAAACCGTCCACTGCCGGCAGGAAGCCGCAACTTGCCGGCCGTGACCGTCGGCTTGCCGCCCTCGCCCTTGAGAAACTCCGAGTCCGACAGGGTCAGCGTCTCGATCGGATGCAGCTCGGTCTTGACCGCCATGTCGATTCCGGCCGACCCGGCCACGACGAAAGACGGCGCTAGCAACAAAGCCGACGCCGCAATGAACGCAATGCCGCGCATGACGCCCCCTTCGCGCAAATGATTATTCGGTCGGCGGCGGATCCGATTGCACCAGCGAGGCCGGCTTGACCGGCATCTCGAGCGTCGCCGGGCGGTGCAGATTGGGCTCGGCCGTCTTCACCTTGGCGCCGAGCAGCGCGCCGTAGACCTGGATGTTCTCCATCACGCGCTGCACGTAATTGCGCGTCTCCGCCAGCGGAATGCGCTCGACCCAGTCGACCGCGTCGATCCTAGGATCGCGCGGATCGCCGTGCTCGGCCACCCATTGGCGGACGCGGCCGCGCCCGGCGTTGTAGCCGGCGAAGGTCATGACGTAGGAGCCGGCATATTCCTTGAACAGTGCGCTGAGCTCGGCGGCGCCCATCTGCATGTTGTAGACGGAGTCGTTGACGAGGCGCTTCCAATCATACGTCGCCTTGAAGCGCCTGGCGGTGTCGCGCGCCGCCTCCGGCGTCACCTGCATCAGCCCGACTGCCTTGGCCGGCGAGGAATCGTGCGGATCGAAGCCGCTCTCGGTGCGCACGATGGAAAAGGCCATGCACGGATCGATCGACGGCGCGATCGGCGTGTAGGCGGGAATGCCGATCGTCGGGAAGGCGTAGCGCGCAGTCGCGAGACCGCGGGCAAGCGAGGTCTTGCCCATCTCCAGCATGGTCTGTGCGTCGTTGTAGCGCGCGGTGAGCTGGCCGAGCCCATTGAGCGTCGCCGCATCGGTGCCGCTTCGCGCCAGGTCGGCGACAAAGGTGCGGCCGAGATCGATCTCGCCGATGGCATAGAGAATGTCGGCGGCGTGCAGGATCTCACCATGCGCGCCGTCGACCGACGGCGCCGGGATGTCGGCCGCGAGATCGACAATGCTGAGCCGCGCGCGCGCCAGCTGCCCGTAATAGGCGGTCGGATATTTCGCAGCCGCTTGGTACTGCGTCTGCATCTCCTCGACGCGGCCGGCGGCTTCGGCGGCACGGCCGCGCCAATAGGCGCCGCGCGCGAGCACGATCGGATCGTTGGTGCCTTCGTCGACATGGGTGAAGTGCTGGAACGCAGCGTTGGCATCATCGAGGAAGCGCAACGCGATCCAGCCAGCCATGAAATGATATTCGGCGCGGTAATACGGATTGGCCGGCACCGGCGCTTGTTGCACGACGCGGTACGCCATCCGGGCGTCGCGCGCGTCGAGCAGCTTGCGCGCGAGCAGGCGGCCCTCGCGCCACCACTCGTCGGTGTCCTGGCGCTGCAGATCGTCATGCGAGGCGTCGGCAAAGACGCGCGCCGCCGCGGCAAGATCATTGCGCGCGACCAGCCAGTGCAGTCGGCAGAGCTGATAGCCGAGGTCGGAACGGACTTCGCCAGGCACCGACGCGAGCAGGTCGGCGGCTTTCGACGAATTACCTTCAGACGCCTCGCACGCCTTGACGATCTCCATCTGCGCGGAGCCGACGAGCTTGGCGGCGCGCATCGCCGCGCCGAACTCCTTGGCGCCGATGCGACGGTCCATGCGCGCAACATTATCGGCCGACGTCAGCGCCGCATGGAAATCCCGCGCGATCGCGGCTTCGGCTTCCCCGGACAGCTCTGCCGAGCGCCATACCGCGCGAACCTCGCGCTCGGCGCCGGCGCGATCGCCCTCCGCCTGCCGCAAGCGCGCGAGTACCAGCTTGCCATAGGAGCTCGCCGGCTGCGCACCGATGAAGGCGCGCATGGTGGCCGCATCGCGCGGCTTCAACCACAGCGTCGCCTCGGCGCGGCGGCGCAGCAACGGAATGCTCGGCCAGTCCGGATTGTCTTTAATGAACGTCGCGTAGCGATCGAAGCCGGGCGCGCTGTCGGCATTGCGCAGAATGACCCATTCGATGAGCTTCTGCGCCGCGGGATCGCTATCCGATTTCGCGAGCTTGCCCGCCTCCTCGATGCTGCCACGTTTTACCAGCGCGATGGCCTGCTTTACCGCCACGAGATGCGGCGGAAGCGGCGGCGGGGGCGGCGTGCTGTCGGCGGCGGACTTGGCGGGCTCCGACGCACGCTTCGCCTCTTCTTTTTTGGGATCGGCTTTTTTCTTGGCGTCGGCTTTCTTGGTTTCGGCTTTCTTGGTTTCGGCCTTTTTGGCCTCGGCCTTGTGCGACGGCTTGGCCGCGGCCTTGTGGGCGGCAGCTTTCTTGGCGGAGGTCTTTTCGTCGGCGGTCTTCTTCGCGGCAGCTTTCTTCGCCGCGGTCTTGTGGTGCGCCGGAGCGTCCTTCTGCTCCCCGGCAAACGATGTATCGACGGCTGCGAATGCGATAACCACGGCAGGAGCGAGCAGCCACGCGAATGCACAGCGCCGTCGCGCGCCTTCGGCACGCGTATCGCAAGCGCGAGCCGCAACACCGGCTCGATCTCTGCTGGCGTCCCCACTTGGAATGGTTTCGCCCTCCCCACTCGTCCACCCTCAGGCTAGCACGGCGAGTGGGCTTGTCACCATCCAAGGTGCCCGAAAGCGCGGCATTTGCCGCATAACTCGTGCACAATGTGACGGCTATCGGTCACAAACGGTCCCATTGTGCTGCCAAGTGCGTCGATTCGCCCCCGATCAGTATCCCGGTGCCCGCTCCAGCTGATCGAACCAGTCGTAGCCCATGGTCTTGACGATTCGATTGCTGATCACGATCAGCCGCGCATCGACGTCGCCGCCGACGTGCTGGTGGATGGTGAAGGGCGGCACATAGATGAAATCGCCGCGCTTCCACTCGAAGCGCTTCGGCTCCGGATTCCAATCCCAGGCGAAAGCGTCGACGCAGTCGAACTTCATATCCCAGTGCAGGTCGTAACCGGCGCCCTCGACGACGAAGATCACCTCTTCCCACATATGCCGGTGCTTGCCAGAGCGTTCGCCGGGCTTGAGGAACTGCATATAGGCTTCGACACAGCACTCCTTGGTGTTGAGTCGATTGTGCACGAGATGCTTGATCAGGCCGTCGGCGCTGCGCTCGAACGGCATATCCTCGGCACTGACCACATTCAAGCGCGTGTCATAGGCGCGGCGGAATTCTTGCGAAGCGGCAACGTCCTCGGCGCGGAAGCTGCAGGTCTTGTCGCCGATATTGGCGACATCGCGTTCGTCCAGGGCTTTGCTCATGGCTTTGCTTCCTGTGCTCACAGATCCGTCGGCGGCTTGAAGTCTTCATGCCCCTTGGGCGGCTCGGTCGGCGGATAGGAGACGATTTTCTGGAACAGCAGGTGCATGAACAGGAACAGCGGCTTGGCCTTGAACACGAGCAGGATCGCCTCGTTATCCGGATCGTCGTTGAAATGCTGATGCACGCAGCCGTTCTCGACGATCATGATGTCGCCGGCCTTCCATTCGATGCGCTTGCCATCGTGGATGTCATGACCGCGACCCTTGAGCACGTAGAACACAGCGCTGTTGAGATGGCCGTGCTTCTGCCCATAGGCGCCCGGCGCGTAGACCTCGATGTGCGTCTCGATCGACTGCGTGACCGCCGCGGACTGCGGGCTGATCACATGCTTGCCGTAGAGCTGCGGTCCCCCCTTCCAGGGAAGATCGCGCGAGGAATAGACCCGCGGCTGCTCGACGAGTGCCTGGTAGAGATTGCTGTAAGTGCCTTCGAGCTGACGCACGAAGACGCGCTTCTTGGCCCAGCGCTCCCAAATCTCCGCATGCTCATGGTCGTGATCATGATCATGCGGCGGGTGGTTGTGCCCGGTACCGGGCGGCGTGCGATCGTAAAGGCCCGTCATCGTTTTCGTTCTCCCTGCCGTCAGGAAACTGTAGCGATCAAATCAATCCCGTTGCGGTCCGCAACCATGGCAGCACGTCGCCGAGCAGCGCCGGCGGCCAGACCACATGCAGCGCGACGTCGAACACCAGCCAGCAGAAGATCGTCGTACCAGCCGCGTAGGCGAATGCGCTCGCGCGCGCCTCGCCAAAGCCGAAGTACATGTAGGCGAAGACGAACAGTGCGATCGCGGGAATGAAGCCGACGAGCGCGATCAGTGCGGCGAGGGCGATAAGCCACGCGAAGTAGGTCAGCGCGCGTCGCGATGCCACGGCTGGATCGACCGGCATGATCGCGGACGCCGCGGGGACGCCGCCGGCATCCGCAACGGCATGAGCCTCCTTCTCGGGGGGCGGGCCGAACAGCTCATAGACAAGATTGAGCAGCGCGGTGATCAGCGCGACGACGGACGCGGTCAGCGGCACCAGCTTTGCCGGCTGCGGCCAATCAAGCGCGGAAACGATCGCCGCCAGGATGAGAACAATGATGGCCAGCGAGAACGCCGCGGGCGGCGTGAGACGAAACTGGCGCAAGCCGACCTGCTTGATCTGCGTCAGGAGATCGACGGCGAGCTTCGACAGCGGCCGATAGAGCGACCAGCCCGCGATAATGAGAACGACGAGGACCACCGGCCGCCAGATCCAGCCGATGCCGTAGAGCTCGGTCGAGATGAACAGATAGCGCTCAAAGATGCCGCCGATGACGAGCCCAAGCACCAGTGGCGGCCGCGGCCAACCGAAGGACTTCATCAGCCAGCCGACGGCGCCGAAGAGAAGCAGCGTGAACAGGTCGCCCCAATCATGCGAGCCCTGGAAGGCCGCGATGAAGACGAGCGACAGCACGACGGGGAGCAGCACCTGCGGCCGGATCTTCGACACCTGCGCCAGCCAGCGGCTGCCCGAGAGACAAATGAGCGCTCCGAGCACGTGCGCTAAAGTCAGGCTCCAGACGATGGTGTAGGTGAGATCCAGATTTTTGGTGAGCATGTCGGGGCCGGGCTGCAGCCCATGCATCAGGAAAGCGCCGAGCAGCACCGCCATCGATGCGCCGGCCGGCACGCCGAAGGCGATGGTGGGGACGAGATGCCCACCCTCCTTGGCATTGTTCGAGCTTTCCGGGGCGATCACGCCGCGGACGTCGCCGCTGCCGAAGCTTTCGGGATTGCGCTCGGTGCGCTGTGCATAGGCATAGGCGATCCAATCGATCACCGCGGAGCCGAGGCCCGGAATGGCGCCGAGCGCCGTGCCCAGCACGCTGCAGCGGAGCACCAGCCACCAATGATGCATGACGTCGCGCAC
Source organism: Pseudolabrys sp. (assembly GCA_035651015.1). Lineage (GTDB taxonomy): Bacteria > Pseudomonadota > Alphaproteobacteria > Rhizobiales > Xanthobacteraceae > Pseudolabrys. Next base: position 115,036 of record DASRGN010000034.1, read on the forward strand.
ACCCTGCCACTGGCTCGACAGCGTGATGTCGACGGCGTGGTCGCCGGCGATGCGCTGGCGCAGCACCGCGAGCTCGGCGAGCTCGGGCAGTGCGAACAGGCCGAGCACCATGGGCACCAGCGGCACGCCGTCCCATAAATAGAGTGTGTCGAACGTCCAGCGCAGCGTCCCGCCCTGGGCCTTGGAGCCGACCATCGCGATCATCAGGCCAACGCCGGCGGCGGTAAGCCCCTTGAGCGGCGCGCGTCCGCTGAGCGTAGCCACCATCGAGAGGCCGAACACGGTGAAGCCGAGCAATTCGGGCGAGCCGATGGAGAGAAGGATCGGACGCAGCACCGGGATGCTCACCGCCAGCACCAGCGCGCCGACCAGGCCTCCGGCGAGCGAGGCGGCAAAGCCCGCCCCGAAGGCGCGTCCCGCCTCGCCGTTGCGCGCCATGGCATGGCCGTCGATCACCGTGGCGGCCGCGCCGACATGGCCGGGGACGCCGAACAGCACGGCGGTGATGAAATCGGACGAAGTGATCACCGCCGCCATGCCGAGCAGCAGGGCGAAGGCCGAATGTGCGTCGAGGTGGTAGGTGAACGGAATGAGGAGCGCCAAACCAACGACACCGCTCAGCCCCGGCAGCACGCCGATGGCGAGCCCGATGACGACACCGAGGATGAGCATGAGGAGGCGCATCGGCTCGAGCAGCAGACCCAGCGCGTGCCACGCCATTTCCAACATGCCCGGCTGCATCCTCCCCTATCCCTCCTCAGCGGCGATGCAGCGCGTGAGGCTTGCTCATCGCAGCAACGCGCCCGCCTTTTTCGCGACCTCGGCAGGCGTGGCATAGACCTCACGGATCAAGGCCTCGATCTTCTCGCCGGAGACGGGCGTGATCTCGAGCTGCGCCTTCTCGGCGTCGGCAAGAAACTCCGGATCGGCCATCGTCTCCATGAACGCCTTGCGCAGGATGTCGATGCGCTCCTTGGGCACGCCGGGCGGCGCAAAATAAGGCCGCCCGACGACCTGCCGCGCGAAGATCAGCCGGATGATGCTCTTCTGCTCCGGTGTCTTCGCCAGATCCGCGACCAGCGGCACGTCGGGCAGGTCAGGATGCTTTTCCAGCGACAGCTGCGCGAGAAGATGAATCTTCTTGTCGCGCACCCAATCGCTATGGGTGGCGTGAATGGTCGACCACGACCAGCCGCAACGCCCCTCGATCTCGCCACGCTCCATGGCGAGCACCACGTCATTGCCGCCGGGATAGCCGGAGATGATCTTGAACTTGGTGTCGAGCACGCCGTTGAGCACGCGCGGAAACTGCACCGTATCGTCGGTCGGGCCGGTGCCGCCGATCACCATTTGCCGGGTGAACACATCCTCGATCTTGGTGATCTTGGAGGTTCCCCACGACGCGCAAATGCTCACTTCGCTGTTGGCGCTGCCGATCCAGCTGAAATCGGTGGCCTTGAACTGGGCGCCGGGAAGCCCGAGCAGCGTATCGAACGGTACGCCGCGGCCGACCGTGCCGAACACCGTCCCGTCGCGCGGCGCCACGTGCGCCATCCAGTTGGCGAGCCGCAGGCTGCCCGCGCCTTCCATATTCTTCGGCACCACCGTGGGATTGCCCGGAATGTGCTTGCCGAAATGCCGGGCGAGCACGCGGGCGTAGAGATCGTAACCACCGCCGACGCTATAGCCGATATAAAGCTCGACGGTCTTGCCCTTGTAGAAATCGGCCGCGCTCTGGGCACCGGCGGAAAAAGCCGTCATGAGCAGCGCCAGGATGGCAACCACTGCGCGGCTGACGGCTCGTAGGGTCATCACGGCGCTCTCCCCGCGTGCGTGTTATTGCACCCGATGCCACCGGCGAATGTCAAATCCGCTGCCTCATGCTGCTGCGTTGCAGCATCGCGCGCCGGCTTGTTGCGAGCCGCGATCGGTGTGGCATTGTGCGATCCCGGCTCTCCCGTTTGAACACGCTGAATGACGCAAAAGTCCGACGACCCGAAAGCCAAGCCGTCGCATACCGTCGCCGATCACGATCTCGGCGAGTATCTGCGTCACGTCCATGATGGCGACGCCGACCACGACCACGACTATTTCGACGACGGCGCGCCGGAAGAGAACCCGATCTGGCAGCAGGACCATGTCAGGCTAGTGAGTGTCGGCATGGACATCGGCTCCTCCGGGACACAGGTGATCTTCTCCGAGCTGCACCTGCAGCGCATGAGCGAGGACCTCTCCAGCCGCTACGTGGTCGTTGCGCGGGAGACGCTCTATCAGTCACCGGTTGCGCTGACGCCCTACGGGGACGACACGCGGATCGACGAAGCCGGGCTCGGCGCCATCGTCGATGCCGCCTATGCTGCTGCGCGGCTAGCGCCGCAGGACATTGATACCGGCGTGGTGATCCTCACTGGCGAAGCATTGCGCCGCGACAATGCGCAGGCGATTTCCGCAATTCTCGCGCAGCAAGGAGGCGAGCTCGTCTGCGCCAGTGCCGGGCATCACATGGAAGCCATGCTCGCCGCCTACGGTTCCGGCGCGGCGCGCGCGGCACACGACCACAGCCAACGGATTCTGAATATCGATATCGGCGGCGGCACCACCAAGCTCGCCGTGGTCGAGAGCGGCAAAGTGGTGGCGATGGCGGCGCTGCATATCGGCGGCCGCCTGCAAGTCGTCGACGAGCGCGGGACGATCGTCCGCCTCGACCCAGCCGGGAAATATCACGCCGCGCAGGCCGGATGGAACTGGAGCCGCGGCGACCGCACCACGCCCGCCGCGCTCGATGCCGTGGCCGAGAGCATGGCCGACGCGCTTGTCGCGGCGATCCTCGAGCGGCCGCTGTCGCACGCCCTATCGCATCTCTATCTCACCGAACCGATCGCCGAGCTGGGGCGCATCGACGGCGTGATGTTCTCCGGCGGCGTCGCCGAGTTCGTCTACCAGCGCGAAACGAAGGATTTCGGCGACATGGGGCGGCGCCTCGGCACGACGCTGCGCCGACGGATCGATGCCGGCGCGCTGCCGTGGCCGCTCCTGCCCGCGGGCGAATGCATCCGCGCCACTGCGCTCGGCGCTTCCGCCTACAGCGTGCAGCTCAGCGGCAACACCAGCTACATCTCCGCGCCGGGACAGCTGTTACCGCGCCGCAATCTGCAGGTGATCCAGCCCGCCTATGTGTGCGAGGAAACCATCGACAGCGAGACGCTGGCGCGCGCAATCCGCACACATCTCGCGGCGTTCGACCTTGCAGGCGGCGACCAGGAGATCGCACTGGCGCTGCGCTGGGGCGGAGCACCGACTTACGAACGCCTGCATGCCTTCGCAAGCGGCATCGCCGGCGGTCTCGCCGATGCGATCGCCGCCAAGCAGCCGTTGTTCATCGTGCTCGATGGCGACGTGGCGCAGACGCTCGGCGCCATCCTGCGCGAGGAGATGCATGTCGCCAGCGAGATGCTGGTGATCGACGGGCTCACCTTGTGGGATTTCGACTATATCGACCTTGGGCGCATCCGCCTGCCGTCGCAGACCGTGCCGGTGACCATCAAGTCGCTGATCTTCAGCGAGGACCCGCGTCACCCGAACCTGCAGCACGGGCATCATCACCACCACGACCATCATGATCACGATCATGACCACGGTCGCGATCATGCGCATCACGAGCATCATCGGCATGCGCATGATCATCGACACCGTTCATCGTAGGGAGTTCTGGCATGGCGAAGAACGCCGTCGTTTCGGAAGAGCTGGCGAAGAAATTCATCACCGAGAAGGAAACGCCCTATACCCGCTGGGTGCGCGACGAAGGGCTCGACATCATCAGCGCGCATTACGTGCCCAACCTGCACACCGTCGAGCTCAAACCCTGGGCGCGGCGCGGTGGACACGGCCTGTTCATCAACCACGAAGCCTCGCGCACCTCGAACGACTGTTATGTCTGCGAGATCGCGCCGGCCGGCAAGCTGGCGCCGCAGCGGCAACTGTTCGAGGAGATGATCCTGATCCTCAGCGGACGCGGCTCGACCACGGTGTGGAACGACGCCGGGCAGCGCGTCAGCTTCGAGTGGAAAGCGGGATCGCTGTTCGCCATTCCGCTCAACACCTGGCATCAACATTTCAACGGCTCGGGCAAGGACGCGGCGCGCTATGTCGCCGTCACCAATGCGCCGCTCGTCATCAACGCCTTCGGCGAAGTCGCCTTCGTCTTCAACACGGCCTACGATTTCAAGAGTCGCTTTTCCGGAGAGCCTGACTATTTCAGCAACAAGGGCGAGCAGAAGGGCTTGCTCCTCGACACCAACTTCGTCGCCGATGCCGTCAACCTGCCGCTGATCGCAGCCAAGGAGCGCGGCGCCGGCGGCGGCCATATCCGCTTCAACATGGCCAAGGGGTCGATGAACAGCCACATCTCGCAATTCCCGACCGGCACCTACAAGAAAGCGCACGCACACGGGCCGGGCGCGCATGTGATCATCCTCAGCGGCGAGGGTTATTCACTGATGTGGCCCGAGGGCGAGGAGCCGCGGCGCTACGAGTGGCAGGTCGGATCGATGGTGGTGCCGCCGAACATGTGGTTCCACCAACACTTCAATATCGGCACCACGCCGGCCCGCTACCTCGCCTTCAAGCATGAAGGTGTCGCCATCCGCAATTCGCAAGGCGTGCCGAAAGCCTGGATCAGCCGTCGCATCGGCGGCGATCAGATCGATTATGCCGACGAGCAGCCCGTTGTCCGCGAGCTCTTCACCGATGCGCTGGCCAAACACGGCCTGCAGTCGCGCATGGAGCAGGCTTACGAGAACGAGCGCGCGGAGCTTGCCGCAAAGTCTGCGTAGAGCTTCAGCGTAATCAGGCGGATTGCTGTAACAAAGCGAGCAATCCCTTCAGTAACGCCGTCGGCGTCGGCGGGCAGCCGGGAATATGCAAGTCGACCGGGATGATATCCTTGACGCCTCCCGCGACCGCATAGCTGCCTGCGAAGATGCCGCCGTTGGCGGCACAGGCGCCAACGGCCACGACCCATTTCGGATCCGGCGTCGCGTTGTAGGTGCGCAGGAGCGCTTCGCGCATGTTCCTGGTCACCGGTCCGGTCACCATCAGCACGTCGGCATGGCGCGGCGAGGCCACGAAGCGCAGGCCGAAGCGCTCGAGATCATAGAACGCGTTGCTGAGCGCGTGAATCTCCAGCTCGCAGCCGTTGCAGGAGCCGGCATCGACTTCCCGGATCGACAACGAGCGGCCGAGCATCGCCCGTGCGGCGCGATCGACGCTCGCCGCAAGCTCACTCAGCATGGCCTCATCCGGCGTGGGCGGCGGCTCGGTCAATGGACCGCGGACGAACGCTTCGAGCAAGGTCTTGCGCATCAGAGATCGTGCCCCGAATAGGAGCAGTTGAACGATTTATTGCAGAGCGGGAAATCAGCAACGATGTTGCCCTCGATGGCGGTTTCCACAAGGGGCCATTGGAACCAGGACGCGTCGCGCAAATGGCAGCGCTCGATGCGGCCATTGCCGTCGATGCGCAGCCAGACCAGCACATCGCCGCGGAAGGCTTCGGCAAAGCCGAGGCCTTCGCAGCCTTGCGTGACCGGCGGAAGGGCAATGCTCTCTGCCCCGTCGGGCAGACGGTCGAGCAACTGCTCGAGGAGAGAGAGGCTCTGCTCCACTTCGCGAATGCGTATCCACACGCGCGCATTGACGTCACCGGCATCGAGCACAGGGACATCGAAGCTGAGCGTATCGTAGGGCGCATAGGCAAGGTCGCGGCGCGCATCGAAATTCCGGCCGGAGGCGCGGCCGATATAGCCCCCAGCACCGAACTGCCGCGCATAGTCCGGCTTCACGATGCCTGTCGTGACTGTGCGGTCCTGCAGCGACGCGGTGTTGTCGTAGAGCTCGACGAGCCGCGGGAACACGCGGCGCACCTCGGCAAGGAGCGCATGCACGGCCGCCTCGCCACCAAGCGCGATGCCGCGAGCAAGCCCGCCGGGCACGATGACATCCATCATCAGCCGGTGCCCGAAACAGGCCGCGGATGCGCGCAGCGTCCGCTCGCGCAGGATGCCGCACTGCGCGTGCATCAGCGCGAATGATGCGTCGTTGCAGATGCCACCGATGTCACCGAAATGATTGGCGAGGCGCTCGAGCTCGGCCATCAGCGCCCGCAGATGCACGGCGCGTGGCGGCAATTTAACACCCAAGGCGGCTTCGACCGCCTGCGCGAAAGCGAAGGCATAGGCGACCGTGCTGTCGCCGGAGGTGCGCGCGGCAAGCTTTGCCGCCTGCTCCAGGCTCGCATTCGTCATTAGTGACTCGATGCCTTTGTGCACAAAACCGAGACGCTGCTCGAGGCGTACGACGTGCTCGCCGTTCGCGGTGAAGCGGAAATGCCCAGGCTCGATGATGCCCGCATGCACCGGACCGACCGCAACCTGATGCAGCCCGTCGCCCTCGGCGGGCAGGAAAGGATACGGCTCCGGCGGCCGTGCGGGGCGGCGGGCGCCGAGCGGATGCTCGATCTCCCAGAAACCAAGGTCGATCCAAGATCTGGTATCAGGCGATCCGCTCGCCTTGAGCCCGAACAAGGCATCGATCGCACGCTCAAGCCGCAAGGCCGGCGGATGTCTGGCCGCCACGCTCGGATAGGCGCCGCCGCGGCAGGAATAGGTCAGCACGACGACGTCCCTGCCCTCACCGAGGAGCGCCATGTGCACCGACGTGCCGTCACCCCAGAGGCCGAGCAGCGTGCACTGGCCGGCGACGAGGAGGTCGCTCGCCTGCGCCCAACCCACGTCGTCCACCACCGTGCGCGGCCACGGCGCATGCCGCTCGGCTATTCCGCGATGTGCGATGCGTTCGATCAGGGCCATGGCGCTATCCCAACAGCCGCGCGACGTTCTCAAACCCGGCAACCAGCGCCGGCGGCATGTAGATGCCGGCGGTCGCCACGATGGCGAGATGCGAGAACATCGGCACGTAGGAGGCCTCCGCCTTGGCGGTAGCCCCGCGCGGCTCGCCGAAGACAACCGTATTCAGCCGCAAGAACAGACCGCCAAGCGCGACGATGATGGCGACGACCAGGATCAACACCAACCAGGGCTGGCGCGCGAAGGTCGACGACACCACCAGAAACTCGCTCATGAAGATGCCGAGCGGCGGCAGCCCCGCGATCGCTACGACGCCGAGCACGAGGCCCCATCCGAGCACGGGATTGGTCACCGTCAGCCCGCCTATATCGGCGATCTTCTGCGTACCCTTGACCTGCGCGATATGACCGACGGCGAAGAAGATCGCCGATTTGGTCAGCGAATGCATGGTCATGTGCAGGAGGCCGGCGAAGTTGGCGAGCGGGCCGCCCATGCCGAAGGCAAACACGATGATCCCCATGTGCTCGATCGAGGAATACGCGAACATGCGTTTGATGTCGCGCCGCCGATACAGCATGAAGGCTGCAAACACGGCGGAGATGAGCCCCATGGTCACCATCAACGGCCCGGGAGCGATCGCCGCAGGATTGACCGCCAGCAGCATCTTGAAGCGCAACAGCGCGTAGAGCGCGACATTGAGGAGAAGGCCCGATAGAACAGCCGAGATCGGCGTCGGGCCTTCGGCGTGGGCATCGGGCAGCCAGGCGTGCAGCGGCGCGAGACCCACCTTGGTGCCGTAGCCGAGCAGCAGGAAGACAAAGGCAACGTTGAGCAAGGCCGGATCGAATTGCGCCGCGCGGGTGATCAGCACAGTCCACACCATGGCGTCGAGCCCCTCGCCGATCACGGGGCGCGCCGCCATGTAGACCAGGATGGTGCCGAACAAAGCCAGCGCGATGCCAACGCTGCCGAGGATGAAATACTTCCACGCCGCCTCGAGCGCCTCGTGGGTACGATAGATGCCGACCATCAGCACTGTGGTCAGTGTCGCGATCTCGATCGCCACCCACATCAGACCGATATTGTTGGCGAGCAGCGCCAGGTTCATGCCGAACATCAGCACCTGGTACATGGCATGATAGAAGCGCACGAAGTTCGGCCGCAGCCGTCCGCTCTCGATCTCGTGTCCGATATAGCTGGCACTGAACACGCTGGTGGAGAAGCCGACGAGTGTCGTCAGCACGATGAAGACCTTATTGAGGTCGTCGACCAGCAGATAAGTCCCCGACACCGGATGCAGCAGGAACAACGAGCCGGAGGTCAGAAACGTCGCCAGCGCCGCGACGACATTGATGCGCGCGCTCGCGCGATATCCGGGCAGCACCGCGAGCAGCGCCGCCGCTGCGGCGGGAATAACCAGGATGGCGACGGGCGCGTCGATCACCGGCGTTCTCCGCGGAAGCGATCGAGCGCCTGCATGTCGACGGTGTCGAAGCGTTCGCGAATGCGGAACAGGAAGATGCCGATGACGATGAACGCGATAAGGACCGAGAAGGCGACGCTGATCTCGACGACCAGCGGCATGCCTTTGGCTCCGGTCGCGGCGAGCACGAGGCCGTTCTCCAGCGACATGAAGCCGACCACCTGACTGACTGCATTGCGCCGCGTGACCATGACCAGAAGCCCGATCAGCACGACGCAAAGGGCGAAGGCGAGATCCTCACGCGCCAGCGGATCAGCGCCAGGCGTCACTCGCAGCATGACGACCATGGAGAGTGCCACGAGGCCGATGCCGGCGAGCATGGTCAAGCCGACGCTGACCACAGTTTCCAGCTCGCGGTGGATGCCGAGCCGGACGATGATCCGGTGCAGCGACACCGGGATAATGATGGCCTTGAAGACGAGCGCGATGCCCGCGGTCAAATAGAGGTGTGGCGCCTGTTGCACGAACGCCTGCCACGCCACCGACAGCGCCAGCACAAAGGCATGCAGCGCATAGATATTAAGGAGCGCGTAGAGCCGGTCCTGATAGAGCAGCAGAAAGCTGACGAGCACGAGCGAACCAGCCAGCAGATGCGCGATGTCGAATTGCAGTCCGTGCATCAGAAGCTCCCCGACACGAAGCGCAGCAATGTCGCCAGCAGCGCCAACATTAGCGCTGCTCCGAGGAATTCCGAGACCCGGAACACCCGCATTTTGGCGATGGACGTCTCGAACAGCGCGAGCAGGAAGCCGCCCGCGAGGAGTTTGGCGAGATAGGCGGCAATGCCGATCAAAAGCTCGCGGAGCGTTGCAGCGGAGCCCGCCGTTCCCCATGGCGCGAACAGGCATGCGATCAGCGATATATAGAGAAGCAGCTTCAGGAACGTGGAGAGCTCGATCAGCGCCAGGTGGCGGCCGGAATATTCCAGCACCATGGCCTCGTGCACCATGGTGAGCTCCAGATGCGTCGCCGGATTGTCGACCGGAATGCGCGCATTCTCGGCGAGCGCGACCATGATCAGAGCGACCAGCCCGAGCGCGAGCGACACGCGCAGACCAACTGCGGAGGAGCTCATGAACGCCGCCATGGTCGAGAGCTGTGTCGAACCCGCGATCAAGGCGAGCGTAAACACGATCATCAGCAGCGCCGGCTCGGCGAGCGAGGCGACCATCATCTCGCGGCTCGACCCGATTCCGCCAAAAGCGGTGCCGACGTCGAGGCCTGCAAGCGCGAGGTAGAAGCGCGCACTGCCGAGCAGCGCAATAATGGCAATAAGATCGGCCGACCACGAGAACAGCAGACCCGTACCGAACGTCGGCACCAGCGAGGCGGCAACCCAGGTGCCGGCAAAGACGATGTAGGGAATGACGCGGAACAGCCAGGACGCATTCTGCGCCAGGACGACATCCTTGCGCAGCAGCCGCGCCAGATCGCGATAGGGCTGCAGCAAGGGCGGCCCCCTGCGCCGCAGCAGGCGCGCCTTCACCTTGCGCACAAAGCCCGTGAGCAGCGGCGCGGCGACGAGCACCAGGAGCATCTCGAGGCCTTGCAGAGCGATATCGCGGATCATGGCCAGATCGCCACTTCAAGGAGAAGCAGCACCAGCGCCGCGAAGACCAAGGTCAGATACCGACGGATGGTGAGGAACTGCAGAACATTGAGGCGATCGGTGATGAAGGCGACGACACCGGAAACCGGGGCATAGAGGGCGTCCCAGATCACGTCGCGGATATCGACGGTCAGGCGTGCCGGCGCGGTCGCGCCCGGTGGCGGCATCTCGCCGATCTCGCGCGCTCGAAACACAGTCGTGGCAAACACGCGACGGATCGGCTGGGCAAAGCTCGATCCGGAATATTGGATGCTCGGCCGCGGGTCGGGATAGCCGCAATCCCAGAGGGGTCCGCGCCGCAACCGGTCGGACGCGAAGCGGTGAATGGCGATCGCACCGATCCAGCCCGAGAGCACAATGAAGATAAAGACCAGGAGCCCATCGTATGAGCTGCGGCTTTCGGCGATCGGCACGATCGCGAGCCATTCGACGCCGGCCTGACGCGGCATCGTGACCCCGACCAGCGCCCGCACCACCGGCGCCAGCGCGTCGATGAAAAGCCCGGGCAGGATGCCGGCAATCAGACAGAGCGTGGCGAGCACATACATCGCGGCGAGCGACCAGGCATCGGTCTCTTGTGCGCTGGCGACGACATCCGTCCGAGGACGGCCAAGGAAAGCGACGCCGAAGGCGCGTACAAAGCACGCGGCTGCGAGCGCCGCCGCGAGGGCCAGGAGTGCGCCGACGGTCGGTACCAGCAGCTTAAGCCCCCAAGACGGCAATTGCGGGCTCAACAGAATGGCCTGGAAGGTGAGCCATTCGGAGACAAAACCGTTGAACGGTGGCAGTGCCGAAATCGCCGTGCAGGCCACGAGGAACACGAACGCCGTCTGCGGCATCCGGTGAATGAGCCCACCGAGACGATCGAGATCACGTTCGCCGGTGGTTGCGAGCACGGCGCCGCTGCCGAAGAACAACAGGCTCTTGAACAGCGAGTGATTGAAGACGTGGAAGAGGCCCGCGGTCAGCGCCAGCGCCGAAGCCACAGCCATATGCTCGGCCTTGAATGCCAGCGCGAGCCCAAGGGCAACGAAGATGATGCCGATATTCTCGATGGTGCTGTAGGCGAGAATGCGTTTGAGATCGTTCTGCATCAGCGCGTAGAGCACGCCGAGCACGGCACTGGCTCCGCCGACCGCGAGCACCACGATGCTCCACCACCAGGCCGGAGGTCCGACCAGATCGAAGATGATCCGGACGAAGCCATAGATCGCGACCTTGGTCATCACGCCGCTCATCAGCGCGGAGACGTGACTCGGCGCCGCCGGATGCGCCAGCGGCAGCCAGGCATGCAGCGGCACCAGGCCCGCCTTCGAGCCGGCGCCGACAAGCACCAGCAACACCACGATCGCTGCCAGTCCCGCAGCCGGATGTGCCGCACGCATCGCGTCGAATGCGTAGCTACCGTCGCTGCCGGCGAGCACGCCGAAGGCAAGCAGCAAAGCCAGCGTGCCGAAGCTCGCCATCAGCAGGTAGACATAGCCGGCGCGCAGGTTGTCGCGGTCGCGATGATGCGCGATGACCAGCGCCCAGGATGTCAGCGACATGAATTCCCAGGACACCAGGAAGGTGAAGGCGTCGTCGGCGAGCACGACGAGGTTCATGGCGGCGAGGTAGACGGGATAGAACGGCAGCACGCGCTGCGGCTCCTCCTCATGGCGGCCGTAGCCGAGCCCGAAGAGGCTCGCTGCCGCGCCGCCGAGATTGATCACGACGAGAAAGAAAGCGGCGAGCGCATCGACGCGAAAATGTGCGCCGAGCCAAGGCAGGCCGAGCGGCAGGGTGGCGCTACCGGGAGCCGCAAATCCGAGCAGCGTCGCAAGCCCAAGCGCGCAAAGGCCGAGCGCGACGACCAGGCATGCGCTGTAAACGGCGCCGGTCGCGCGTGACGCACTGCCGAGCACGATCGCCAGCGGCGCCAGGACGAGGAGCGCAGCCACGCCATCGAGCGCGTAGACCACAGTCACGGCGGCACTCCCTTGAGCCGCACGCCGCGACCGCCGCCGCTCGAGGTTGCGCCCTCCCCGAGAAGCTCGATCCCGTTGGCGGCCAATGCACCGACGAGCTTCATCAGCGAGTCGACATTGCCGCGAACGACGCCGTCGCTCGCCTCCATGCGCTGAATGGTTGGCAGCGACAGCCCGGCGCGCTGCGCCAGCTCACGTTGATCGATGCCGAGCAGGGCGCGCGCGGCCCGCATTTGGCCGGAGGTGATCATGCAAAAGGCCGCAACAGCGATTCAGATCAGCGCTAACATATTGAGCATCTATAAGCATGCGTCAAGCACTATATATGATGTTTTAAACATCTTGGCGGGAGCTGCGCCGCCGCGCCCGCCCTGCAGCCGCGATCAACTCTCTTTATTGTATGTGAGCGGCGGCAGGCGTCGCTTCACCGGCGACGATTGAATGATCGATGTATTGGTCGTTGCGTAGACGATGATCTTGTCGATCAGCTTCTCGAGATCGTCGATCGTGCGCAGATGCGCGCGGGCGATGAAACAATCCTCGCCGGTGATGCGATCGCATTCCACGATCTCCGGCAAATCCTGAAGCAGGCTTGCGACCTTCTGCAATTGTCCGGGGATTGGCCGAACGCGCAGCCAGGCTGCGACGGGCAAGCCGAGCGCTTTCGGATTGACCAAAAGCGTGTAGCCCTCGATCACGCCCGCCTCCTCCAGACGACGGATGCGCTCGGCAACGCTGGGCGCGGACAGGCCAACGGATCGCGCCAGGTCGGCTACGCTGGTGCGCGCGTCAGCTGCCAGCGCATCAAGGATGCGGACGTCAACGGAATCGAGATCGCCATTTTCGTATCGAAGGCGTTTCATCGGAATGACCTCCGATCGTGCGAGGAAATCGACAGAGAGCCTTGCGACGGACATATATCTACTCCTGGGTCTCCCGCAATCTGAGGCAAAGGGAGAGCCTGGATGTCACGCTCCCGACCGAGCTTAAGCGCAGTCGCCGATCGCGTGCCGCCGCACGCCTGGTTCGGCGTCAGCGCGATCTTTCACTATCTCGGCCCCTCTTTCGCCGTGCTGCTGTTCCCGGCAGTCGGGGTCCTCGGCGTCGCCTGGATGCGAATCGCCGCGGCCGCATTGGTCTTCGCGCCCTGGACCAAGCCCTGGCGGACGTTCACGAACGCCGATCCGCGCATGCGGGCATTGCTCGCAGCGCTCGGCCTGTGTCTCGCGGCGATGAACACCGCGTTTTATCTCGCGCTCGACCGTCTGCCGATGAGCCTGGTGGCGACCATGGAGTTCGTCGGCACGATCGGCGTCGCGCTCTACGGCCTAAGAACCGCCCGCAATCTCCTGGCACTTGCGCTCGCCGCGCTCGGCGTGTTTGTCCTGATCCGCCTGAAGGGGTCGAGCGACCTCACGGGACTGTTCTGGTCGTTTCTCAATGCGAGCCTGTTCGTCGCTTACATCGTGCTCGGCCACAAAATTTCGCAAGACGGCGCGCGCGGCGGCGTCGAACGCCTGGGCGCAGCCATGGCCATCGCCTTCATCTGCATCATGCCGATCGGCTTCGTGCAGGCGGCGCGGACGTTTGAGCACCCGCTGCTGCTGCTCGCAGGCGTCGGCGTTGGCCTCTGCTCATCCGTCATCCCGTATATCTGCGACCAACTCGCGATGTCGCGCCTGCCGCGTGCGAGCTTCGCGCTGCTGCTCGCCTTGCTGCCGGCGACCGCCACCGTGATCGGTGCCGTTGTGCTGACGCAGATCCCGAGCGCGCGCGATCTTGCCGGCGTGCTGCTGGTGATGGCGGGCGTGGCAATCCACAGGCCTGCGGATGTGGGCGGCCACCTTGCAGACGACGCGATCGTCGAAGTCGCATAGAAAAGGCCGGGCACGAGGCCCGGCCTTCTCGAACTCAGGCGCTTTCCGCCGACTTAGAACAGGCCGACGATATTGCCCTGCGCATTGACGTCGATGGCAGCCGCCGAAGGCACTTTCGGCAGGCCGGGCATGGTCATGATCTCACCGCAGATCGCCACCACGAACTCGGCGCCGGCGGAGAGCCGCACCTCGCGCACTGGAATCGTGTGATCGACCGGCGCGCCCTTGGCGTCGGGATTGGTGGAGAAGCTGTATTGCGTCTTGGCGACGCAGATCGGCAGCTTGCCGTAGCCCATCTCCTCCCAGGCCTTGAGCTGATCCTTCACCGATTTGTCGGCAGTCACCGCGTTGGCGCGATAGATCTCGCGCGCGATGGTCTCGATCTTGCTGAGCAGCGGCATGTCGTCGGGATAGAGCAGCTTCAGCTTGCTCTTGCCGCTCTCACAGACCTTGACCACTGCCTTGGCAACATCAGCGGCGCCCTCGCCACCCATCGCCCAATGGTCGGCCATCAGCGCATCGACGCCGAGCTTCTTGCAGGCCTCCGTGACGAGCTTGATCTCGGCGTCGGTGTCGGCGGAGAAGCGATTGATGGAGACGACCGGCTGCAGCCCGAACTTCTGCACGTTCTCGACGTGACGCTGCAGGTTGGCCATGCCGGCTTCCAGCGCCTTGAGGTCTTCCTTCTTGAGGTCCTCCTTCTTGACGCCGCCGTGCATCTTGAGCGCGCGGATGGTGGCGACGAGCACGACGCAATCGGGCTCGAGGCCGGTCTTGCGGCACTTGATGTCGAGGAACTTCTCGCCGCCGAGATCGGCGCCGAAGCCCGCTTCGGTGACCACATAATCGGCAAGCTTGAGCGCCGTCGTGGTCGCCACCACCGAGTTGCAGCCATGCGCGATGTTGGCGAACGGGCCGCCATGGATGAACGCGGGCGTGCCTTCCAGCGTCTGCACCAGGTTCGGCGCAATCGCCTCCTTGAGCAGCGCGGTCATGGCGCCGTGCGCCTTGAGGTCCTTGGCGCGGATCGGCTTGCGGTCGCGGGTATAAGCGACGATGACATTGCCGAGCCGCTCCTTGAGGTCGTCGAGGTTCTTGGCTAGGCAGAAGATCGCCATCACCTCCGAGGCGACGGTGATGTCGAAGCCGGCCTCGCGCGGATAGCCGTTGGCAACGCCGCCGAGCGAGCAGACGATCTCGCGCAGCGCGCGGTCGTTCATGTCCATGACGCGGCGCCAGGTGACGCGGCGGCTGTCAATGCCGAGCTCGTTGCCCCAGTAGATGTGGTTGTCGATCATCGCCGACAACAAATTATGCGCCGAGGTGATGGCGTGGAAATCGCCGGTGAAGTGCAGATTGATGTCTTCCATCGGCACGACCTGGGCGTAACCGCCGCCAGCGGCGCCGCCCTTCATGCCGAAAGACGGACCGAGCGACGGCTCGCGCAGGCAGAGCATCGCCTTCTTGCCGATGTAGTTGAGCGCGTCGGTGAGGCCGACCGTCGTCGTAGTCTTGCCCTCGCCCGCCGGCGTCGGCGAGATCGCCGTCACCAGGACAAGCTTGCCGTTCTTCTTGTCCTTGAGCGACTTGACGAACTCCATCGACACCTTGGCCTTGTAGTGGCCATAGGGATCGAGGTTCTCGGCCGCGATGCCGAGACGTTCCTTGGCAATGTCGAGGATCGGCCGCTTCTTCGCGGCCTGGGAGATTTCAATGTCGGACTTTGGATTCTGATGCTGCGAAGCGGGCATGTGGGGCGATCCGTTTGTGTGAACTGAAAATCAGCCGAGAATTTTGCCTTTGGCGAGATTGGCAGACTTGGCCCATTCGCCGGCATCGAGCTTCTTGCCGTCGGCGGGCTGCACGCGTGTGACCTTGAAGCGGCCGTCGGCGCAGACGACGGTGAAACCGTCGGCTTCGACCGCGACCACCTCGCCGAGCTTGCCGGCGATGCCTTTCGGGTCCTTCGCCGGAAGCGGCTTGGCGTCGAAGACCTTCAGCGTGGCGCCGTCGAGCGTCGTCCATGCGCCGGGCGCCGGATTGCAGCCACGGATGAGCCGGTCGATCTGCTCCCAGGGCTTGCCCCAGTCGATGCGCGCATTACCGGCGCCGCAGCGACCTTCATAGGTCGCCTTCGATTCATCCTGCTTGATGCGCGGCGCCTTGCCGGCCTTCACCAGGTCGACCGATTCCAGCATGGCGTCGACGCCCAACGGAAACAGGCGGTCGAAATAGACAGTGCCAAGCGTGTCGGTGTCGGAGATCGGCGTCTTCTTCTGGATGAGAACGTCGCCCGTATCGAGCCCGTTGTCGGGCCAGAAGATCGAAAGGCCGGTTTCCTTCTCCCCCTTGATGATCGGCCAGTTGATGGCGCTAGCGCCCCGATAAGCGGGCAGCAGCGACGGGTGATACTGGATCGAGCCGTGCGTCGGGATGTTGAGGAATTCTTCAGGCACGAACAGCGTGACGAAGGCCATCACCTGCAGATCCGGCTTGAGCGACTTGAACTGCTCGATCACCTCGGCCTTCTTGTAGCTGTCCGGCTGGTAGACCGGCAGCTTGGCGGCGAGCGCCGCTTCCTTCAGCGGATCGGCCTTGGCGCCCGGCTTCTCCGGCGCCACATAGACGGCGATCACATTCTCGCCGCGCTTGAGCAGCGCCTCGAGCACGGCCTTGCCGAAGGCCTGCTGGCCGTGAACGACGATACGCATAGACAATTCTCCCGATGGGTTTCTTCAGGCAAAGGGCATCGCGTCTTGAAAAGCGATGCCCCTCACCCGCCGCGCGCATGCGGCGCGCGGCGCAGCGGCGTTATTACGCCGCCTTCTCCTTCTTCTCCGGAGCGCTCAACGCACCAGAGGCCTTGATCTCGGCGATCTCCTGGGCCTTGAAGCCGAGCACGTCGGAGAGCACCTCATCGGTGTGCTCGCCAAGCAGCGGCGAACGTTTCACTTCGGTGATCGAGTCCGACAGCTTGATCGGATTGCCGACGCTCAGATACTTGCCGCGGATCGGGTGGTCGACCTCGACCACGGTGCCGGTCTTGCGCAGCGACGGCTCCTCGGCGATCTCCTTCATCGATAGGATCGGGCCGACCGGAATGTCATGGCCGTTGCAGATCTCCATGACCTCGAACTTGGTCTTGGTCATGGTCCATTGCTCGATGCGATTGAAGATCGCCTTGAGCTTAGGCAGCCGCGCCTTCGGCGTGGCATATTCCGGATCAGTCTTCCAGGTCGGTTCTCCGATCAGATCGCAGATCTCCCCCCACACCGGCGCCTGGGTGATGAAATAGATGTAGGCGTCGGGATCGGTCTCCCAGCCTCTGCATTTAAGCAGCCAAGCCGGCTGACCGCCGCCGGAGTCGTTGCCGGCGCGCGGCACCGCCTTACCAAACGGCACGCCTTCACTGTATTGGCTGTATTCGGTCAGCGGGCCGTGCGCGAGGCGCTGCTGGTCGCGCAGCTTGACGCGGCAGAGATTGAGCACGCCGTCCTGCATGGCGGCGAGCACCTTCTGACCGCGTCCGGTGCGCTTGCGCTGATAGAGCGCGCAGACGATCCCGAGCGCAAGATGGAGGCCGGTGCCCGAGTCGCCGATCTGCGCGCCGGTGACGAGCGGCGGCCCCTCGCGGAAACCCGTCGTCGAGGCGGCGCCGCCGGCGCATTGCGCGACGTTCTCATAGACCTTGCAGTCCTCGTATGGGCCGGGGCCGAAGCCCTTCACCGAGGCGACGATCATGCGCGGGTTCAGCTTATGGATGTAGTCCCAAGTGAGCCCCATGCGATCGAGCGCGCCGGGTGCAAAGTTCTCGACGAGCACGTCACAGGTCTTGATCAGCGCGTCGAGGACGCGCTTGCCCTGCGGATGCTTGCTGTCGATGGTGATCGAGCGCTTGTTGTGGTTGAGCATCGTGAAGTAGAGCGAGTCAGCACCCTTCACGTCGACGAGCTGGCCGCGCGTGATGTCGCCGACGCCCGGGCGCTCGACCTTGATCACATCGGCGCCGAACCAGGCGAGCAGCTGCGTGCAGGTCGGACCCGACTGCACATGCGTGAAGTCGAGAATCTTCACGCCGGTGAGCGCCTTGCCGTCCTGGCCCCAGGGCTTGGTCGAAGCCTTCGGCAGACCGTTGCCGTTGGTTTTCTTCGCCGCCGCGGCCTTCGCCGGCTTGCGAGCGCTTGCAAGCTTCACCACTTTGCGCGCGCTTTTTTTCGCCATGGCGCGCGTTTTGGATTTCGCCTGCTTCTTCTGCTTCTTGCGGGTTGCCATCTGCGTCTCCTCTGTCGCTGGTCACGCCCTCACCGGGCGCAGCATCCTTCCAACTGTTACGTACTAATCACTTGAAATTGGCGATAAGCCTTCGCCTCACTTCTTCTTTTTCAGCGCACTCTGCGGATTGAGATTGCCGATACGGCCGCTCTCGCTGCCAGCGGCGGGATCGATCACCGCGTTGATCAGCGTCGGTTTGCCGCTGTCGAGCGCGGCATTGACCGCGCGCTTGAGCTCGTCGGGGGACGTGGCATTGACGCCGACGCCGCCGAAGGCCTCCATCATCTTGTCGTAGCGCGAGCCCTTGACGAATACGGTCGGCGCCGGGTCGTCGCTCACCTTGTTGAGGTCCGTGCCGCGATAGATGCCGTCATTGTTGAAGATGACGACGCACACCGGCAGCTTGTAGCGGCAGATCGTCTCCACCTCCATGCCGGAGAAGCCGAAGGCGCTGTCGCCTTCGACCGCCAGCACTGGGTGTCCGGTCTCCACGGCGGCGGCAATGGCCTGACCCATGCCGATGCCCATGACGCCCCAGGTGCCGACGTCGAGCCGCTTGCGCGGCTTGTAGATATCGATGACGCCGCGCGCGAGGTCGAGCGTGTTGGCGCCTTCGTTGACCAGGATGGTCTCGGGGCGCTCCTTGATGATGTTGCGCAGGGCGCCGAGCGCGCCGTGATAATCCATCGGCGAGTTGTTGTTCATCAGCCGCGGCGCCATCTTGGCGACGTTCTCTTCGCGCTTGGTCTTCACCGCGCCAACCCAATCGGCTGGCGCTGACGGGAAATTGTTGCCCATCGCTTCAAGCAGCGCGTTGACGCAGGAGCCGATGTCACCGACGACCGGTGCGGCGATCTCGACGTTCGAGTCCATTTCCTTGGGTTCGATGTCGATCTGGATGAACTTCTTCGGCGCCTCGCCCCAGGTCTTGCCCTTGCCGTGCGAGAGCAGCCAGTTGAGCCGCGCGCCGATCATCATGACGACGTCGGAATCCTTGAGCACGGTCGAGCGCGCCGCACCGGCACATTGCGGATGCGTGTCAGGCAGAAGCCCCTTGGCCATGCTCATCGGCAGGAACGGAACACCGCTCTTCTCGACCAGCGTGCGGATCGCATCGTCGGCCTGGGCATAAGCGGCGCCCTTGCCGAGGATGATCAGCGGACGCTTGGCGCTCTTGAGCACGTCGAGCGCGCGCCTGACGGCGGCAGGCGCAGGAATCTGCGCCGGTGCCGCGTCGATGACCTTCACCAGCGACGCCTTGCCTTTGGCCGCATCCATCACCTGGCCGAACAGTTTCGCCGGCAGGTCGAGATAAACGCCGCCCGGACGGCCGGAGACCGCGGCGCGGATGGCGCGCGCGATGCCGATGCCGATGTCGGCGGCGTGCAGGACGCGGTAGGCCGCCTTGCACAGCGGCTTGGCGATGGCGAGCTGGTCCATCTCCTCGTAGTCGCCCTGCTGCAGGTCGACGATCTCGCGTTCCGAAGACCCTGAGATCAGGATCATCGGGAAGCAGTTGGTGGTGGCATGCGCGAGCGCGGTGAGGCCGTTGAGGAATCCCGGCGCCGACACCGTGAGGCAAACGCCCGGTTTCTTGGTCAGGTAACCGGCGATCGCCGCGGCGTAGCCGGCGTTCTGTTCGTGGCGGAATGAGAGCACGCGGATGCCTTCGGCCTGCGCCATGCGGCCGAAATCGGTGATCGGAATTCCGGGCACGCCGTAGATGGTGGTCAGGCCGTTGAGCTTGAGCGCGTCGATGATGAGATGAAAACCGTCGGTCAGTTCGGCTTCAGCCTCCGGCGCAGTCGCCTCTGGCTTGGTTTTGACTGCTGCGTCACTCATGGGGATCCTCCCTCAACGGTTTCGTCGCCCGGACTGAGCATCGATGCTTAGTCCAAATAATCCGCGTAGCGCTCGACGTGCTCGGCCAGGCCCAGTGCGTGATCGCGCACGAGCTGCTCAGCACGCGCGGTGTTGCGCGCTTCCAAAGCTTCGATGATGTGCATGTGATCGCGGATCGAGCGGTCGACGCGGTCCTTCTCGCCGATCGTCTTGCGCCGGATCATGCGCATGTGGGTGAACAGGTTTTCCGCCATCTGGATCAGCACATGATTGTCGCTCATGCGGATGATCGTCTGGTGGAACTCGATATTGACCTCGGAATACTCGTCGAGATGCGCGCGCAGCTCGCCGTTCTCGAAGGTGGAGAACATGCGGCGCAGCGCGGCGACGTCGATGTCCTTGGAATGCTGCGTGATCAGCCGCGCCGCCATGCTCTCGAGCGCTGCCCAGGCGGTGATCATCTCGATCACCTCGCGCTTGGTCTTGCGCACCACATAGATGCCGCGTCGCGGCACCGAACGCACGAAACCCTCGCGCTCGAGCTGCGCCATGGCTTCGCGCACCGGCGTGCGGCTGATGCCGAAATCCTGCGCCAGCTTGCGCTCGTCGAGCCGGATCTCAGAGCGGCTGCGATAGATGTCCATGGCCACGATGGCGTTCTTCAACGCCGAATAGGCCTTGTGCTTGAAGGACACCGAGGTCTCGATCGGCGCCAGCGTCAGCTTTGCGCCGGCCTCGGATCCACGCTGGGTCCGCGTCTCCGCGCGCGAAAGGCTCGCCCGCCGTGGGCTTCGGGTGTCGATACTCATGACTGGTATACAGTATTCCAGGTAAGGAGCCGAGCGCAACTCGGCGCTCGGCAGCGACTGAAAATGTGTGAAAGGCCCCGCCGCGGTTGGCCGCGGCGAGGCCTCTTGATCAGGCTATTCCTTGGCCATCTGGGCCCGGCGCATGGGCTTGAGGACGAAGAGCGCCAAGGCTGCGACGGCCAGGTTCATCACCGTTGCCACCACGAACACCGAGTGCCACGAGCCGGTATAGGCCTTGAGCAGGCTCGCCAGCGGAACCACCCACGCGGAGGTGCCTTTGGCGGTGTAGAGCATGCCGGCGTTGGTGGTCGCGTATTTCGACCCATAGGTATCCGTACAGGTCGAGGGGAACAGGCTGAAGATCTCACCCCAGGTGAAGAACACCAGGCCCGCGCCGATGATGAAGGCGACCGGCGTATTGCCGAGCGTGCCGAGGCCCCAATAGGCGCCGGCGCCTAGGACGAACACGATCGCCATCGTGTTCTCGCGGCCGATATGGTCGGACACCCAGCCGAAGAACGGCCGAGCCAGACCGTTGAGGATGTTGTCGATCACCAGTGCGGCCGAGAGCGTAGTCGCAGTGATGAAGACGATCGTGACCTCCTGGTCGGCGAGCTTGAAGTCCTTGGCGATCGGCGCGATCTGCGCAGTCGCCATCAGGCCCGAGGCCGACACCATCACGAACATGATGTAGAGCAGGTAGAAGGTCGGCGTGCTCAGCACCTCGAACGGCGCATAGTCCTTCTTCGACATGCGCAGCTTCGCGGGAGCCGGCGGCAGCGTGCTCGGATCCGGCGCGCGCAGGAACTGCGATAGGATGAGCACGACGAGACCCTGGCCGAGACCGAACCAAAGGAAGGCGGCCTCGTAGCCATAGGTCGCGATCACCTCGCGGATCGGGATCACGGTCGCGGCAGCACCGGCGCCGAAACCCGCGGCGGTCAGACCGGCGGTGAGACCGCGGCGATCCGGGAACCACTTGAGCGCATTGCCGACGCAGGTGCCGTACACGGCGCCAGCGCCGACGCCGGCGATCAGCGAGCCGATATACAACATCGTCAGCGATGTGGCATTGGAGTTGATAGTCCAGGCCAGCGCCACGAGGACACCGCCGACGGCGACGACGACGCGCGGGCCGTAACGATCAACAAACCAGCCCTCGATCGGGACCAGCCAGGTTTCGGTGGCGATGAAGATGCTGAAGGCGACCTGAATGGCGGCAGGTCCCCAACCGTGTTTCGCATTGATCGGATTGACGAAGAGCGTCCATCCATATTGCAGGTTGGCGATCATCACCATGCAAAGGATGCCGAAAATCAATTGTGCTGCGCGCGATGGTGTCGCGACAGAGGATGCCGTTTGTGCTGTCGTACTCATGTCCTCGCCCTCACTCGTTTGTCCCTCGTGGTTGTTCTTCTTGCGCCGCAAACGCCGCGACGGTGAACCGCGCATGCGTTGCGCATGAGTATGCGCCACCGCTGCCGTCCCCGCTCTAGGTATACATAATACCCGGCGGCCTTCATCATTTTTTTCTGCAAAAAGTTTTGCGTCGCGCAGTCTCACTGTGTTCTGCTGCGCAGCACAATAGACGCATGACGAATGCGCACAAACAAAACGCGATGATTTCTCTGCGCGTTTTCGCTCGCTGCGCGAGATCGCCGGTGGGCTTGAGATTTACCGCCGCACGTAATCGCTGCGTTGCAACATGCGATGCGGCAGAGTGCTTTTATACTGCCAGCCGGGCGTAGAGCGTGCGTCCGATAAGCGACACGACATAACAGAGCACAAAATAAGTGAGCGCGACGCCGAGGATGATCGTCACCGGCTGGAACACGCGCGCATTCACCAGCAGCGCGGAGCCAGTGAACTCGTTGACGCCGATGACCGATGCGACCGACGTGAACTTGATCAGCCGGACATATTGGCTGAATAGCGGCGGCAGCACGCGGCGGATCGCCAGCGGCACGACGATGAAGCGCAGCGCCTGCAGGCGGGTGAGCCCAAGCGCGAGGCCGGCGTGGACCAGGCCGCCGCGCACCGAGCGCAGGCCGCTGCGCACATCCTCGGCGATATAGGCGGCAATGAAGGCGATGAAGCCGAACATGGCCGCGCGATATGCGGTCGTCTGCGCATGGAACAGCGCCGGCAGCGCGAAGTAACAGATGAACAGCACCACCAGCAGCGGCGTGCCGCGGATGAACTCGATGAATACGACTGCGAGCTGCGAAAGCACCGGCACGCGCAGGAAACGAATGATGCCGAGCGCAAAGCCAAGCAGCGTACCGCCGACAATGGTCCAGGCGGCGAGCTCGACGGTAACCGCGAGCCCGGTGCCGAGGAAGGCGGCGTTTTTGCTGATGAGATCAAGCATCGGATAATCGGGCCTCGACGCCTTCGCCCGCGAACCAGGCGATCGTCTGGCTGAGCACCGTCACCAGCAGCAGATAGAGCAGCGAGATGACGATATAGACCTCGAAGGTACGGAAGGTTTGTCCTTCGATCGCGCTCGCCTGATAGGTAAGTTCGGCGACCGCGAGCACGGACGCAAGCGAGGAATCCTTGATCAACTGCGAGAGCAAGCTCGCAAGCGACGGCGCGATGACGCGCAGCGCCTGCGGGAACACGATGTAGCGCAACGTCTGCAGCGGGGTGAGCCCGACGGCGAGACCGGCAAGCGTCTGCCCCGCCGGAATGCTGCCCAGCCCGGCCCGCACTACTTCGGCGACATAGGCGCCGGAATAAAGCGACAGGCCGAACATGGCGCAGGTGAACGCAGGCAGCTTGAGGAAGGCGAGCGCCATGTACCAGAAATACATGTGCACCAGCAGCGGCACATTGCGCATGCACTCGACATAGAGCGCCGACAGCGTGCGCAGCGCGCGCGAGTGCGCCGTCCCGAGCGTGCCAACGACAGTCCCGAGCACAGCGGCCAGTGCCAGCGCCGCGAGCGACAACACGATGGTGGTGACGAGACCCTCGAGGATGAGGTCGCGACGCTCCCAGATCGGCCAAAAGTCGAAGTGATAGTCCATCGCTTAACGCGGACTTCAGCTCGGCCGACTATTGCGGCCAGACTTCGATCGGTACCTCGGGATCGGCGCCGAACCACTTGCGGTAGATCTCGGCGTACTGCTTGTTGGTCCACAAATCCTGCAGCACAAAATTGATTTCATCGCGCAGCGCCGAGTCGCCTTGACGCACACCGATGCCGAACGGCTCGACCGAGAAGCGGTCCGGAAGGATCACGTAATTCGGATTGTCCTTGGCGAAGCCCTGCAGGATGTTGAGGCTGCCGGTAAGCGCATCGGCGCGGCCCTGCACCAAAGCCAGCCAGGCGGAATTGTAGTCCTTGAAGGCGGAGATCTTCGCGGTCGGCGCCGCCGCGGCGATGTTCTTCTCCAGTGTCGTACCCTGCTGCACGGCGACGGATTTTCCGGCGAGATCCTTCAGCCCCTTGATGGGGCTATCCTTGTGGACGATGAGCGACTGCGCACCCGTGTAATAAGTGATGCTGAAATCGATGGTCTTGTCGCGTCCGCGCGTGTGCGTCATCGAGGCGGCGACAAGGTCGACATTGCCGCTGACCAGCAGCGGCACGCGCGTCGGCGAGGTGACCTTGACGAACTCGACCGGGACGCCGAGGTGCTCGGCGACCTTGCGCACCAGGTCGAGATCGAAGCCGACCGGCTCATTCTTGTCATTGAGAAAGCCGAAGGGCGGCGTGTCGAACTTTACGCCGGCGAGAAGCTTCCCGCGCTCCTTGATTTTCGCGATGCTATCCTGCGCGTGCGCCGCGGCGCCGAAGGCGCTCAGCATCAGCGCCGCGGCGAACAAGGCCAAGGCTTTGCGGATGATCATGTGCTTCCTCAACACGCATTGTCTCATTGTTTGATACTCGCAGCCGGTGCGGCGCGAGCGCGCACTATCTCTCAAACCGCATGTCGCCGCCAGTCTGGCCGCGCGGACAAGGCTTGACCTCGGCGTCACAGGCGACATCATCACTTCGCCACAGCGGTCGAACTGTGGAACCATAAGCAACGAGGACGCACATGCGCATGTCGTGTCGATGGCCGATCCTGGCCGTGAGTATAATCATATCGCTTGGAAGTTTCGCGCAGGCACAGACCGTGCGCATCGCCAAGCAATACGGCATCTCCTATCTGCCGTTGACGATCATGGAAGAGCGGCACCTGCTGGAGCAGCAGGCGCAGAAGCTCGGCCTCGAGGTCAAAACCGAATGGGTGAAGCTCGCGAGCGGCGCGCCGATGAATGACGCGATCATCTCGGGCTCGCTGGATTTCGCCTCCGGCGGGGTCGGCCCGCTGCTCACGGTCTGGAGCAAGACGCGCGGGCATCTCGACGTCAAGGGCGTCGCCGCGCTCAATTCCATGCCGCTTTATCTCAACACCACCAAGCCGGAGATCAAGAGTCTCAAAGATTTCACGGAGAATGACCGCATCGCGCTGCCGGCGATCAAAGTCTCGATCCAGGCGATCACGCTGCAGATGGCGGCGGAGCAGACGTTCGGCCCCGGTCAGCAGAACAAACTCGATGCGCTCACCGTCTCGCTCGGCCATCCCGACGGCATGGCGCAACTGCTCGGTGGCAAGTCCGGAATCGATGCACATTTCACCTCAGCACCGTTCATGTATCAGGAGCTCGACGACAAGCGCGTGCATCGGATCCTGAGCAGCTATGACGTGCTCGGTGGTCCGCACACGTTCAATGTCGTGTGGACCACGAGCAAATATGCGACCGGGCATCCGAAGATCGTGCAAGCCTTCGTCGCGGCGCTCGATGAGGCCATGAAGCAGATCACAGCCGACCCGAAGAGCGCAGCCGCCGATTGGATTCACTCCGAGAGCTCGAAGCTTCCCGCACAGGAAGTCGAGCGCATCATTCGCCTGCCGGAGAATGAGTGGACCACCGTGCCGAAGAAGATCATGGCTTATGCGGAGTTCATGGCCCGCACCGGCATGATCAGCAAGCCGGCGCGCTGGGAGGACGTCTTCTTCGACACCATGCATGGACGGCCGGGGAGCTGAGCGGCGTCCCGACGATTGCGTCAGCCTTTCGTCGGCTTGCGACCACCGCGGGCGGCGACCTTCGCCCCGCCCGCGGAGCCGCGGCGCACCACGGCAACAAATTCGTCGAAGAGGATGTCCGTCAACCGGCGTTTGCGCGAAACCGTCGGCTCGATGATGCCAAGCGTCCGGTAGTATGGACCGAAACTCAGCCGCTTGACGTCATACCCCGGGTCGAAGCGACGTTCCGGGACGATGGAAATTCCATGGCCGTGATGCACCATCGCCTCAATGGCCTCAAGCCAATCAAGCTGCATGGTTTCGCGCAGATCGAGTCCCGCCGCTTTGATCGCGCGGTCGATCATGCGGCCAGCCGGGGCATTTGGGCTGTAGCGGACGAAAGGATAGCGCTGAGCCAAACGCTTGAGCGGCAGGTCCGGCGCGTCTGGTGGCGCGATGACGACCAGACGCTCGCGCAGGAACGGCCGCCACAGAATATCGCGCAGTGACTGATCGTAGTCCGAGACGATCGCGGCATCGAGCGAACGGTTGCTGACTTGCCGCAACAGATCCTCGGAAAATCCGGACACAATCTCGATGTGCAGATTGGCATGACGTCGCCGGATCACGGTGAGCACCATGGGCATCAGCCCGGTCAGCGTGCTGCCGACCGCGCCAAGCCGGATGCGCCCCTCCACCGCCGCTTGAGACTTCAATCCGGTCTCGATCTCTTCGTAGGCAGCAACCAGGTCTCGCGCGCGACCGACGACGGCGCGGCCGGCCTCGTTGAGCGAGGGCGGGCGCTTGCTGCGATCGAACAGCGCCGCCTTGAGCTCCGCTTCCAGGCCGCGCATCTGCATGCTGATTGCGGATTGGCTGAGGTTTAAGGTCCGCGCCGCTCCGGCGAACGAACCTTGCTCGGCAATGGCGATCAACGTGCGCAAAGCACGCAGGCTCATCGCTGCCTCCGACTTCAATAAAACTGCAATAAATATTCATTTCTCTGCGCTATTATGCAAGGGCCCCGAGGCGTAAGATCGGCCATCAAGCTCGGCGTTCACTGGAAACGAGAACCGACCGAAATGGCTGATGTGCTTGACGTTTCGCTGTGGCGCGGCGGCGCCGATGGCCACTACCAGAGCTTTCGCGTGCCGCAACGCGCGAACCAGACCGTCCTCGACGTGGTCACCTGGGTCCAGCGGAACGCGGATGCGACGCTGTCGTATCGCTTCGCCTGCCGCGTCGGCATGTGCGGTTCCTGCGCCATGACGGTGAACGGCCGTCCGCGCTGGACCTGCCGCACCCACGTTTCCAAGGTGGCGGCGGACGGCAAGATCACCATCGGCCCCTTGCAGAACATGCCGGTGATCAAAGACCTCGCCGCCGACATGCGGGTGTTCTTCGAGAAATGGCAGGAGGCGAAGGGCGTGTTCGCGCCTTCGGCGACGCGTGCCGATCCGGTGGCGCCGATCAAGCCGGATAGCCCGGCGCGGCGCGCGGCAAACGCCGCGATCGAATGCATTAATTGCGGGGTCTGTTACGCGGCCTGCGACACGGTGCGCTGGAATCCGGATTATTTTGGGCCCGCGGCGCTCAACCGCGCCTGGACGCTGGTCAATGACGAGCGCGATGCCAAGCAAGACGAACGCCTCACGGTGATCGCCGGCAATGGCGGATGCACGGCGTGCCATTCGCATCAGTCCTGCCAGGAGCACTGCCCGGTTTCACTCAATCCGACGGCGTCGATCGCAGGCCTGAAACGCCGCGCGGTCAACGCCTATCTCTCCGGCGAGATCAAGCCATGAATGTGCGGCTCTACCTCTGGCAGCGCGCGACCGCGGCGATCATGGCGCCGCTCGTCGTCGTGCATCTCGCGGTGATCTTCTACGCCATGCACAAGGGGCTCTCCGCCGCAGACATCCTCGCGCGCACGCGCGGCAGCATCGCCTGGGCGACGTTCTATGGCGTATTCGTTTGCGCCGCCGCGATCCACGCCTCGATCGGGGTGCGCACGATCCTCGGCGAGTGGCTGGCCTTCACCGGCAAACCGCGCGACGTCGCGGTGGTCGTGTTCGGCCTCTCGCTCGCCGTCCTCGGCTTGCGTGCTGTTGCCGCGGTGGTGCTGCCATGGTGAACCGCCTCGCACATCGCACCAACGCGCTGTGGCTCGCCGCGCTGATCCATCGCCTCTCGGGCGTCGCGCTGGCGATCTTCCTGCCGCTGCATTTCCTCGCGCTCGGGCTTGCGATCTCCGGCGAAGACGCGCTCGGCGGTTTCATCCGCTGGAGCAATCAGCCGCTTGTGACATTCGCCGAGAGCGGGCTCGTCGGCCTCCTCGCCGTGCACATGCTCGGCGGCCTACGACTGCTGGTGCTGGAGAATTTCGCCTGGTTCAGTGGACAGAAGATTCTGGCCCTGCTCGCCGTCACAGCGTCCGCTGTCGTCGTCTTCGGCTTTCTCGTCGCGGTGTTCTAGATCATGCCGCTCGAACGCTCGCGCACCGACATTCTGATCATCGGTTCCGGCGGCGCTGGGCTGTTCGGCGCACTGCACGCGCATGCGGCTGACCCGACGCTCGACATCACCATCGCCACCAAAGGCCTGCTCGGCAAATGCGGCTGCACCCGCATGGTGCAGGGCGGCTACAATGTCGCGCTGCATAAAGGCGATTCGGTCGAGCGCCACTTCATGGACACGATCGAGGGCGGCAAATGGTTGCCGCATCAGGACCTAGCCTGGATCCTGGTGACCACGGCCATCGAGCGCGTGCGCGAGCTCGAGAACGAGATCGGCTGCTTCTTCGACCGCAATCCGGACGGCTCCCTGCACGGCAAGGCCTTTGCCGGCCAGACCTTCGATCGCACCGTGCACAAGGGCGACCTTACCGGCATTGAGATTATCAGCCGGCTGATGGAGCAGGTCTATGCGCGGCCCGGCATCCGCCGCCTAGAAGAGCATCGCGCGGTCGCGTTGATCCCGTCGAAGGACGGCGCCTCGGTCACCGGCGCATTGTTCATCGATGTGCGCACCGGCGCCTTCCGCTTCGTCGAAGCGCGCGCCGTGCTGCTGGCGAGCGGCGGCGGCCCAACCATGTATCGCTATCACACACCGTCGGGCGACAAGACCATGGACGGGCTCGCCATGGCGCTGCGCGCCGGGCTGCCGCTACGCGACATGGAAATGGTGCAATTCCATCCGACCGGGCTTTATGCCGGGCCGGAGACGCGCATGACCGGCACCGTGCTCGAGGAAGGCCTGCGCGGCTCCGGCGGGTATCTCCTCAACGGCGCCATGCAGCGCTTCATGGGCGAATACGATCCGAAGCTCGAGCGCGCCACGCGCGACGTGGTCAGCCGCTCGATGTATGCGGAGATGCGTGCCGGGCGCGTGAGCCCCAACGGCGGGCTCTACATCAAGATGAGCCATCTCGGCCCCGAGCGCGTGCGCAAGGAATTCAAGGGCATGGTGCAGCGCTGCGAGGATTGCGGCTTCGACCTCGCCGGCGGACTCGTCGAGGTGGTGCCGACCGCGCACTATTTCATGGGCGGCCTCGTCTGCAACACCGACACCTCGACGGAAAAGCCCGGCCTGTTCGTCGCCGGCGAGGACGCAAGCGGCATGCACGGCGCCAACCGGCTCGGCGGCAACGGCGTCGCCAACTCCACGGTGTTCGGCGGCATTGCCGGCGAGGTGATGCCGCAATGGCTCGCCAAGAATGGTGGGCACCGCGCGCCGGACGAGAGCGCGATCGAGGCGGAGATGGCGCGCGCGCTGGAACCTTTCGCCCGCGCGCCGGGCGATCTCAATGCGCTACGCGAGCGTTTACTCGACATCATGTGGGACGATGTAGGCGTCATCCGCAACCGCGAGCGTCTCGACCGCGCGCTCACCGCGCTCGATGCGCTGGAGGCCGAGTTCCTGGCCACCGGAGTTCCCGACCGTGCGCGGGAATTCAATCTCACCTGGCATGACTGGCTCAATCTGCGTTCGCTGATCGAAACGAGCCGCCTTATTGCGCTCGCCGCGCGAATGCGGGAAAACAGCCGCGGCGCCCATTATCGCGAAGACTTCCCCGGCGAGGGCGATCTGGCCACCTCGTGGTTCACGGTGGCACGGCAGCGCGCCGGCGGGATCGACATCGGCAAGGAGCCGGTGCAGTTCACCATCGTGAAGCCGGGCGAAACTCTGCTGAAAGACGCCGCAGAATAAAATTGTGAGGGCATCATGACCCCGATCGCCGCACTCGAACGCACCGCCAAACAGTTGATGGCCAAGGCCGCCATCGAGATCCCTGATGATTATCTCGACGGTTTGCGCGGCTGCGCCAATACCGAGAAAGGCGACCTCTCCGCCTTCGTCATCCAGGCGATGCTGGAGAACTACGAGGCGGCCAAGGAAGACCGCCGCGCCATGTGCGGCGATACCGGCCTGCCGCGCTGGTATGTGAAGATCGGCAACGACGCGAAGATCGAAGGCGGACCGGTGGCGCTGGAGACGGCGCTGCGGCGTGCGACCGCGCAGGCCACGCATGAGGTGCCGCTGCGGCCGAATCGCGTGCATCCACTGTGGCGCACCGACCACAATAATAATGTCGGCATCAATGCGCCTGAGATCGAATACTCGTTCCACCCCGACGTCGACTGGGTCGACCTGACCACCGTGCACAAGGGCGGACTGTTCGGCACAGACTATCGCATGCTGTTTCCCGGCGACGGGCTCGACGGCATCAAGCGCTTCTATCTCGACACACTGATCGGCTTCGGTAAGCGCGGGCTCGCCTGCCAGCCCGCGATTGTCGGCGTCGGGCTCGGCGGCTCCAAGGACATCTGCTCGGTGCTCGGCAAACAGGCGGCGTGCCTGCGGGTCGTCGGCTCGCGCAATCCCGATCCGAAGATCGCGGCACTGGAAGAAGAGTTCAAGACGATCGGCAACTCCATCGGCATGGGCGCCATGGGCTTCATGGGCTCATCCATGGTGGTCGATTGCCACATCGAGGTCGGCTACTGCCACACCGGCGGCATGCCGATGTCAGTACACATGTTCTGTCTGTCGTCGCGCCGCGCCACGGCCCGCGTCTACGCCGACGGCCGCACGGAATTCCGCACTGATCCCGAATGGTTTACCGACTATATGCGGCGCGATACCGTCGAGTGGGCGCCGTCCATGGCCGAAGCGGCGGAGTAATTGCCATGGCGCTGAAAACCGTTGATCTCAAGCTGCCGGCGACATCCGATGACCTGCGCAAGCTCGAGCTCGGCTCCGTGGTCTATCTCACCGGCCGCGTGTTCACCGCGCGCGAGGGCGGCTACAAGCGCGCCATCGAGGACGGCTTCGGCATGCCGGCCTCGCGCGAGGCACTCGGCACCGCCAATTTCCACTGCTCGCCGGCGGCAAGCGTAAATGCCGACGGCAGCCACACGGTCGGCGCGGTGACCGCCACCGCCTCGTTCCGCTTCGCGCGCTGGCTCGATCGCTTCCTCGACGTCTCCGGCTGCAACATCATCATTGGCAAAGGCGGCATGACCTCCGAGGTCTACCGCAAGAGCTTCGTGCCGCATCAGGCGATCTATCTGACCACCGTCGGCTACGGCACCGGGGCACTGCTCGGCCGCGGCATCAAGAAGGTGGCCAACGTTTACTGGCTGGACGAGCTCGGCCTCGCGCAAGCGCTGTGGGTGCTCGACGTGGAGAAGTTCGGCCCGTTCCTGGTGGAGAGCGATATGGCCGGCAATTCGCTGTTCGAGCGCGAGAACGCCAAGATCGCACCCGGCCTCGAGCATCTCTACGAGGGCACGCGCCCGGCGACGTTGCGGCGTTACGGCGAGACGGATGATAAGACGGAAGAGGTGATTTAAATCTCCACCTCCGGCGGAATGGTCGACGGGTCGATGCCCATCGCCGTCAACCCCTTGCCGACCCATTCGCGGATCATGCCGGTCGAGCGGTTGTAGGTCGCCCAGGCGCTCAAGAAATCGCGGAAGCGCTTATCCGTGTCGATGCGCACCGCCATGCAGCTCGCGGCGGCGAGGAACGGGCGCGGCACCGAGTAGGCGCCGAGATTAGGCACCTTGCTCGTCGCCTTCATCGCCAAAAGGATCGCCATCAGGCAGCAGTCGAGCTTGCCGGTCGAGACCGCGAGCAGCATCTCGTCATGATCGCGGAACGATTTGATCTGGGCTTTCGAGAGCACACGTTTGGCGATCGCTTCCTGTCCGGAGCCGAGATCGACCGCAACCGTGATCTCCGGCTTGTTGATCTCCTCCCAGTGCGCAACCTTGGGGAAGCCCTGCTTACCGACGATGGTGTAGAAGTTCATGAACACCGGGCTCGGCAGGTCGAACACCAGCGCGCGTTCGGGCGTCGGCGAGACGCCGAAAATCAGATCGACCTTGCCGCTTTGCAGATCGAGCACATTGGTGTTCCAGTTGGCGGTTTCGACAAGATCAGGCTTCACGCGCATCACGCGGGCAATGTCGTTCGCCATGTCGACGCAGGCGCCGCTCCAGGCATTGGTGGCAAGATCCTTGTGATAATACGGCTCCTGTGCGCGCATCACCGCGACACGCAGCACGCCAGCATCGCGGATCTTATTGAAGTTGGATGCCTCGGGGGCGCCCTGCGCCTGCGCGGGCGGCGCCGCCGCGAGCATCAGTCCCGCCGATGCGAGCGTGGCGGAGGTGATGAGCTCTCGTCTGTGCATCGCAGTCTCCTTCTTTTTGTTTGCGCATGTCCTTATCGGAAAACCGGTACCCACTTTTCCGGGACAGGCGCTATACGGGCGTATTGAAGCGTTCGAGGAATGCCTTCAGCCGCGGATTATCCGGCCGTCGAATGGTTTCCTCGGGCGGCCCAACTGTCGCGAGCTTGCCTTCCCACATGAAGCCGACGCGGTTGGCGACACCGGCAGCGAAGGCAATCTCGTGGGTCACCAGCACCATGGTCATGCCATCAGCGGCGAGCGCTTTCACCACCGCGAGCACCTCGCCGACGAGCTCGGGATCGAGCGCCGAAGTGATCTCGTCGAGCAGCAGCACCTCCGGCTCCATGGCGAGCGCGCGTGCGATGGCGACACGCTGGCGCTGCCCACCCGAGAGCCGGCTCGGATATTCGTTGGCCTTCTCATCAAGCCCGACTTTGTGGAGAAGTCCCATGGCGAGGTCGCGCGCCGCCGCAGGCGCCATGCCCTTCACCTGGATCGGGCCTTCGATCACGTTGCCGAGCGCGGTCATGTGCGGAAACAGATTGAAATGCTGAAACACCATGCCGGCACGTTGACGCAGCGGCGCCAGCACGCGATCGGGCGGCGTTCGTCCGCTATTGAAGTCGAGCGTCATGTCGCCGACGCGAAGCCGGCCGGCTTGCGGCACTTCGAGCACGTTGAGACAACGCAGGAAGGTTGATTTGCCGGAGCCGGACGGCCCAATCAGCGCCACCACCTCGCCTTTGGCGACCGACAGCGACACGCCCTTGAGCACTTCGAGCTTGGCGAAACGCTTATAGATGTCGACAGCCTCGAGCATCGGCGCAGCGCCGTTTCCGCTCATTTGTGCCTCCCGAAGCGGCGGTCGGCGACTTCGGCCGCGAGCGTCAGCGGGAAGAGAACGGCGAAATAAATGAGCGCCACGGCGGTGTAGACCTCGAGCGGCCGGTAGGTCTCCGCCGTGATCAGCGAGCCCTGATAGAGCAGATCGCCGACTGCGAGCGTCGATACCAGCGAAGTGTTCTTCAGCTGCATGATGGTCTGGTTGATGAAGGCCGGCACCATCACGCGGATCGCCTGCGGCAAAATGATGCGGCGGAAGATCTTGAAGCGGCGCATCCCGATAGCGCGGCCGGCCTCGGTTTGCCCGATGTCGATGGCTTCGATGCCGCCGCGAAAGATCTCGGCGTAGAAGGCGCCGGTATAGAGTGTGAGCGAGATTCCGCAGGCGATCGGCGCCGGAATGTTGACGCCAATGATCACCGGCAGCGCGTAATAGAACCAAACGATCTGCACGAGGAGCGGCGTGCAGCGGAACAGCCCGAGATAAAGCTGCAGCGGCCACGCGTAGATCGGCCGCAAGATCGAGCGGCCGAGGCCAACGGCGAGCCCCACGATCAAGCCCGCGATGACCGTGCCGATGGTGTAGAGGATGGTGGTGCCGAGGCCGCCGGCGAGGAGCCAGCGGTAGTGCCACAGCATTCCGAAGTCCCAGTGGTAGTTCATGGCGACTTCCCCCTCCGGCTCCGATGCTCGCCTCAGGCGGCGGGAACGACAAGCCCCGTCAGCGGCACGTGCTGCTGGCAGCCATAGACGTCGGTGTCCATCCAGTCTCCGGAAGACACTGGGCGGCGGATGGTGATCTTGAAGGCGAGCGCCGCGTCGAACGGCTTGCAGATCAGCACATGCTCGAGCGGGATGCGGTAGGCGGCGGCGATGCGCGCTTTGTCGATGACGCCTGAGCGCTTGACGCGCTCGTAGCGCATGCTGTCATCGAACATGATGTCGAAGGTGATCTCGAAGGGGCCTGCATTCTTGCTGCGGATCACCTTGGCGACCCGGTCGAGCGGCTCGCCGAGGTTGCTGCCGGCGGTGCTCAATTGCGCACCTCTTCGAGCGTCATGGGGAAGATCTCGCACGGATCGGCGAGCGGCAGCAGATGATAGACCGCGAAGCGGTAGGCCGGACCGACGGGAATGCCGAATGGCGAGAACGGATAGGCCATGTTGCCGGCGGTGGTGAGAATGCCGGGATAATGCGCGTGCTGCAGATGCCCGCGCGAATACATGGCGACCGCGGTCGCCTGCTCCTGCGTCGGCGCCAAGGCCTCGATCATCAGGCCGATCTCGCGCGGCGGCGCACCGCCGGGCTCGAGCGGCCCCATCACGGCGTCGCGGCCGTAAGCGCGAAAGCGCAGCCGCGTGCCGCCGGCCTGCAAGCCGAAGCGCGCCTCAGCGCGTGCCTGCGTCTCTTCCAGCAAACCATCAAGCTCGCGGATCATGATTGGATCGCGAATGCCGACCATGACGATGGAGCGGAAACCGAGCTGCTCGGCGCCTTCGAGCTTCACCTTGTAGACCTTGTCGGGGACGAAGCGGCTGCCGGCGACGCGCACGCGACGCTCGTCGATCTGCTCGAAGCGCGTGGCGCTGAGGTCGTTCATGCCGCCGGGGCCCGGCTGGAATTCGAAATCGCCGCGCTCGTAAAGCGAATGACCGGCGACCGAGACCGTGGTGCAGCGGTGGTCCGGATTGCCCGGCTCGACGACGAAATGCTCGCGGCGCAGCACGCCGACCATGGGCTCACCGAGGTCGTATGGGATCGCGGAAAGGCCAGCGCATTCGAGGATCTTGCCGCAGTGAAGCGCCAGCCCCTGGTCGAAGCCGCGGATCAGCGGCAGCGCAGCAAAAATAACGTCGTCGCAGGCGCGGCCTGCGATCACCACCTCGGCACCGGCGTCGAGCGCCTTGACGAAAGGCTCGACGCCCATCTGCGCGACGATGGGTCCGCAGCGGTCGATCACGGCGTCGGTCAGCTCGCCTTCGGGACCGATGCTCTCGAGCGGCGCCTTGGCGATGCGGCGCTTGAGATCGGGCTTGTCGAGCTCGGCCTCGATCGTCGCCAAGCGGAAGGATAGGCCGTGCTCGTGCGCTATCTCCTTGATGATCGCCACGGCGCTCGCAAGCGATTCATTGCAGCCGCTGGTCAGCGCCGAGCCGACGATGAGCGGCACCTTCGCTGCACGGGCGGCGCGCAGCATAATGGAGAGGTCGTGCTTGTAGGTCGTGCGCGGCAGGAACGGCTTGCCGCTGCCGTGATAATAGGGCCCCATATCGGTCGAGCCGGCATCCTGGCCGATGAAGCTCGGATTGAGCGACATGGCACGCTTGAACGCATCGACATTGTAACCGCTGCCGAGCGAGCCCGACGGGGCAACGCCGACGATTTCGTCCATCACACAGCCCCCACAACTTCGGTTTGCGCCGACGCTGGCGCGCCTCGCGTGCCACACAGCGACAAGGATTGACCGAGCCCGAGCGCGCGGGCGCGCTCATAGACCAGGGCGGCCGCCGCGGCATCGGCAAGTCCGGTGCCGGACACCAGCAAGGCGATGCGTTCTTCCGGTGCGAGACGCCCCGGCTTGGCGCGGCCAATGACATCGGCAAGCCCGGCGGCAAAACTGACGACGACATCGCCGTGCTCGGCGCGGATCGCCGCCTGCTCGGCATCGTCGGCGAAGCAGCGGTTGAGCTGCGCAAGGCTCTCGGCCTTCCAGCTGACGCCGTAGTCCACCATAGCGACGAAGGCCCCAGGCTTGAGCCAGCCTGCATCGAGAAACCCCGTGCGCGGCGATTGCCGCGGCACACTGGTGACCACGATATCGCTCTGGGCAAGCGCGCGGCGCGGGTCCTCGCTCACCTCGGTCTCGACCCCAAGCTGGCGCGCGAAGTCGGCGAAGGCTTCCGCGCTCTCGCGACGGCGGCTGAGCGCGACAGCCGATGTCAGCGCCGAACCGGGCAGCAGCGCCTCGAGTGCAGCGCGCGCCTGCACGCCGCAGCCGACGAAGGTCGCGCGCTGCGCCTCGCCGCTCGCCAGCCAGCGCGCGCCGACGCCGACGATAGCCGCCGTGCGCACCGCCGTGATCCAGGTGGCTTCGATCATGGCGACGGGAAAGCCCGCGCGCGTCTCGTTGAGCAGGATGAGCGGGCAATATTCAGCGCGGCCCCGCGCGGTGTTCTGCGGGAAATAGCCGTACCATTTGACCGCGGCGTAGCCCATCGTGCCGAGCACCGCGCCCTTGGCGCGGAAGCTCGCGCCCGGCCCGGCCATCATCGACAGCGCCGGTCGGGTCCGCGCTTCGCCACATGCGCTCGCCAGGAATGCCTGCTCGACCGCCGCATTCATCTCCGCCGGCGTCACGGCGCAGCCGAGCACATCGTCGGCATTGAGATATAAGATGTCGGCGCCTTCACTCATCGCCATATCCCCTCCTCGGTGTCGAAGCTTGCGAGCCGCGGATCTGCTCCCGCGGGTCGCAAGTCTGGTTTGGCAATCTTGCCGGAGGGGGTTTTGGGCAGATCAGCGTGATACGAGATGTAACGGGGCAGCTTGAAGCGGGCGAGCCGCGCGCGGCAGAGCTTCATGATCCGCTGCGGCGGCAGATCCTCGGCTGTGAGGCCGGGCTTAAGCACAACGCAGACCTTCAGCTCTTCGCCGCGCTTGGCGTCGGGCACGCCGATGGCGGCGGCCTCGGTGATTTCGGGAATGGCGCAGAGCGCAGCCTCGATTTCGGTCGCGGAGATGTTCTCGCCGCTCCTGCGGATCACGTCCTTGATGCGCCCGACGATCGTAAAGAAGCCGTCAGCATCGCGGCGGAACAGGTCGCCGGAGCGAAACCAGCCGTCGCGGAAAACCTCGCGGGTGGCGTCGTCGCGCTTGTAGTAGCCGCGCATCATGCCGGGCCCGGAGATCAAAAGCTCGCCGGTCGCGCCCGGCGGCACGTCCTTGCCGGCGGCGTCTACGATACGCAGGGTACGGAATGGGACCGGCAGGCCGATGGCGCCGCTGCCGGTCATCCAATCGACCTCGACCGGCATCGCCAAAGCGGCGCCGGTTTCGGTCAGACCGTACATCTCGCGCACCGGCGCACCGCCGAGCTGCGCCTCCAGCGGATGGTGCAGGTCCGCCGGCAACGCCATGGTGCCGGCCCAGCGCAACTTCAGAGCCTTGCGGCGCGGATCGAGCGCCTGTTTCGCCAGCGCCGGCGTCACCGAGCAGAACTCGATGTCATGCGCGACCAAGCGGTCGATTAATTTGGTCAAGCTGGGCTGTCGCGCGACATAGGCCGTGGCCCCGAACATCAGCGCCAGCAGGAAGCGCCATTGGCCGCCCATATAATGAAACGGCATGTCGACGAGCATGCGCGTCACCGGCGGGCCCTGCTGCGCGCGCACCGCCGCGATCGTCGTCCAATACAGATGCGGCAGCATGCAGGCCTTCGGCGCGCCAGTCGAACCGGAAGTGAACTGCAGCGTCATCAGCGCATCGGGGTCGATTGGCGGAAGTGCCGGCAATGCGCCAGCATCGTCGAGCAGCGCACGCCATTCGCCGACATAGCTGTCGGCGCGACCGTCATGAATGACGATGCGATCGCGCGGCAACGCCGGCGCGTGATCTCCTTCGATCAGGTCACGATGCGTTGCATCGATGATCAGAAACTCGGCGTCGCCGGTGCGCAGCACATGCGCGAGCTCCGGCGCGGTGTAGCGCGTGTTGACGGGCAGCATCACCGCGCCGAGCTTGGCGAGCGCCATCCAGGTGATGGCTAGCGCCGGCACGCTCGGCAGCATCAGCGCGACGTGGGTACCTTGCGTCACGCCCAGGCGGTTGAGAGCGCCGACGCAGCGCGTGACCTCCGCATTGAAAGCGGCATAACTGAGGGAGGCGCCTCCATCGGCATCGACCCAGAGCGGGCGATCGCCGTAACGCGCAACAGCAGCGTCGAACAAAGCGCCGACGTTAGGCGCGAGTGGCGCGCGCTCGACGGCGCGGCGCGCTTGCGCCAGCCTATCGAGGACGTCATCCATGCGTCGGGCGGTCAGTGCCATGCTGCGACCTCAACCCGGCTCGAACGTCGGCAGCGGATAAAGCTGCGCCTGCTCGCGCGGCACCAGCCGCACGGCCATGCCGCTACGCACACCGGCGGCATCCGCGGTGATCACGCGCGCGATCATGCGCACGTCTTCTGCGAGCGCGATCTCCGCTAGCACGATCGGCGCTCGCGCCTGGAACACTTCGGGCAGCCCGCGATGAATGCGGCTGAACGACACGATGGTGCCGCGGCCGCTGGCGCGAAACCAGGTGAGCCGGCTCGACCAGCAATGCGGACAGAGCGAGCGCGGATAGAAGATCGCCTTGCCGCAATCCTCGCAGCGCTGCAGCGCAAGCGCACTGTCGTCGCGCCAGGCCTTGAGCATCGGCGCGTTGGTCGGCGTCTCGCGCGGCTGCGGCAGGTTCGCGTTCATCACGCGACCTCCAGCACGAGCGCGCTGGCCGACAGACCGTGACCATAAGCCACCATGCCGTAACCGGAGACGAGGCCGCGCTTCAGGTTCTTCACCTGCCGCGCGCCGCCCTCCCCGCGCAATTGCCGCACCGCCTCGGTGAGCCCGATCATGCCGCCGCCGCCACCGGTCTGCCCGCAAGAGAGCTGCCCGCCGCCGGTGTTGAGCGGCAGCGCGCCCTCGTAGGTGAGGTCCTGCATCTCGAGGAAGCCACCGATCTCGCCTTTGCGGCAGAAGCCGAGATCCTCGAGCTGGATCGCGACCATGATCGGATAGTCGTCATAGGCCTGAACGAACTGCATGTCGCGTGGCCCGTAGCCGGCCTTTGCGTAGAGCGCGTCGCGAAACAGCTCCCAGCCGCCACGCAGCGGGGCGACCTCATCGCGCGGATGATTGTGCCGCTCGCCTGACGACAGCACACGCACACGTTTGCCGGCGGGAACCCGATCGAGCGCACCGACAAGGATCGCTTCCGCGCCCGAGCACGGCATCACGCAGTCAAAGAGCCCGAGCGGATCGGCGACGATCGGTGAATTGAGATAATCCTCGATGCGCATCGGATCGCGCAGCAGCGCCGCCTCGTTCGCGCGCGCATTCGCGCGCTGCGCCACGGCGATGCGGCCGAGCTGCGCGCGCATGGTGCCGTAGGTCTCCATGTGCTTGCGCTGCACGATGCCGAACAGACCATTCATGCCGCCGAAGCCGTGCGGCGCCAGGTAGTCGCCGACCGCGTGATTGAAGCGGCCGATGCGCTCGCGGAAGAACGAGCCGTCCTGTGCGGCGCCGGCGAGGCAGAGTACACAATTGGCGCGGCCGTTCTCCACCGCACGCACCGCATCGATGACATTGACCACGGCGCTCGCGCCACCCGCCGTCGAGACGCTCGCCCAGGACAGCGTGAGCCCGAGATATTCGGCCGCAGTCACCGCATTATCGGGGTGTAGCGTGGTCGAAGCGATCGAGAGGCCATCGACGCTGGTATGGCTCAGCCCGGCGCTCGTGAGCGCCGCGCGGGCAGCATCGGCAAGATAAGCGAGCTCGGTTCGCGTCGGACGCTTCTCGTAAGCCGAGCTGCCGTATCCGATGACGCCAACCTCGGCCATGAACCCTCAGAAGTCCAGATTCGGCGGCAAGTCGGATTCGGCAATGCCCATCTCACCGAGCGACGCAAGAATCCATTCGCGGACCTGACCGCTGCTGCGGTTGAAGTCAGTCCAGGCGGTGATGAATTGCCGGAAGCGGCCGTCACTGTCGTATTGCAGGGCTCCGGTGGTGATGGTCTTCACCAATGGTGTCGGCATAACAAAATCGCCGAGATTGGTGTTCTGTTTGCGCGCGGCGAGACCGAGGAACACCGAAGCGGCGAACGCGTCGGCGCGACCCGAGGCGACGGCGAGGATGCATTCCGGCGAGGTCTTGTAGCCGATGTGCTGCGCCTTCGGCGCGTAGCGTTTGACGATGGTCTCGCGCGAGGAGCCGAGATCGTAGGTGATCTTGACCTCTGGCTTGTTGAAGTCGCTCCAGCTTTCGGCCTTGAAGCCTTTGCGGCAGACCAGCGAAGAGACGTTGTAGAACATGGCCGGCGGGAAATCGATCACCAGCGCGCGTTTCGGCGTCGGGTTGAGACCAAACGCGATATCGATTTTGTTGGCCTGCAGGTCGAGCACGGAGTTGCCCCAGGTGCTTTCCACGAGCTCGAGCTCGACATCCATCTGCTTGGCGATGTCTTGGCCCATGGCAATGCAGAAGCCGACCCATTTGCCGGTCGTCAGGTTCTTCTTGAAATAGGGCTCCTGACCGGCGACCACGGCCATGCGTAGCTTCTTGCTGGAGAGGATGCGGTCGAGCGAGCTGCCGCTTGCGGCCGCCGGCGCTTGAGCTTGCGCGCTGGCGGCTTGCGCCACCGTTACGGCGCCAAGCGCTCCGAGTGATGAATAGACTTCCCGACGATTGAGCATGTTTCGCTCCCGTTTTTCCGCTTTTTATGAGCGCGGTTAGTTGCGCAGCCCCCCATTGATCGCGCGCAGGATCGGCGCGACGCCATTGCCGGTGTCGATGCGCCGCACGGCCTCGATGACCGCACTCGCCGCTGCATCAGTGATGGCGACGCTGGCGAGGTCGCGGAACTTCGCCTCGACTTCGGCGTCGCTCATCGGCGCTTCCGGCTCGCCCTTCGGATAGGCGATGCTCCGTTCGAAGGCCCGGCCGTCACGCAGCGTGACCAGAACGTCCGCCGGCCATTCGCGCGGGAAGGCTTCCGACATCTGCGCGTCGGCCTCGACGCGAACGCGCGCGGCGAAGTCCTGCAGGACGGGATCGCCGATCAGATCCTCGGTGAAATCGTGCTCGCCGACCGCGCGCTTGTGCGCGGCGACCGCAAGACTGAATGGAATGCTCATCTTGGCGTCGAACAGTGTGAGCGGCTCGACCCGATGCGGCCGGTTGTTCACGGCGACATCATAGGTGCGCACCACCACGCCGGCGATATCGGCGGCGGCGATTGACTCTTTCTGGATGATGTCGAGCAGGCCGTCGATCGGCGCGTGGTTGTAGCGGCAGCAGGAATAAGGCTTGAGACTGGTACGCGTGATCTCCCAGACCTTGCCGAAATCAGCGGTGATGCGCGAGAGATCGTAATCGTCAGCGAACGCTTCGGCGAAACCCTTGCGCTGCTCGATCACGCGGCGGCTGCCGGTGAATCCTTTCGCCGCGAGCAGAGCGGAGACGATGCCATTGCTCGCCGCATTGGCGGGGACCAGGCGCTTGCCCATGTCGCCCTCGCCGTAAATGCTGCTGTTGAGCCCGGCGGCCTGCATGCCGGCGAGCCCGAGCGCATCCGACAGCGTGTCGGCATTCATGCGCAGCATATGGCCGGTCGCGGCCGCGGAGCCAAAGATGCCGCAAGCCCCCATGCTAAGGAAGCCGCGCTGCCAGAGCGAAGGCTGCACGGCATTGGCGACACGCAGGCAGGCCTCATAGCCGGCAACCACCGCGGTAATGAACGTCGCGCCGCTCGCCTTCTCGCGCTCGGCGACGGCCAGTGCGGCCGGGATCACGGCGGACCCAACATGAGTGATCGAGTCGCGATGCGTGTCGTCGAGCTCGATCACGTGCGAGGCGACGCTGTTGAAGTAAGCGGCGTTCGGTGCGGAGCTGCGCCAGCTTTGTCCGATGACGCTGCATTCACCGGTGCCGCCGAGCGCGCACACGACTTCGGATGCGATGCGGACCTCCTCGGTCTTCATCGCGCCAAGCGCACAACCGAGCAGATCGAGAATGAACATCTTGGCGGCATCGACGACGCCGGCCGGTAGGTCCGCGAAAGTGAGCCCGGCAAGAAATTCGGCGAGCGCGCGGGTCGGCCCCGCCTGCTCAGGAGCGGTACTTTCCGACGCGGTGTTCTTCGTTTTTTCCAGCAAAATCAGCCCTCTGGAGCCAATTCACCAAAATCGGATGCCGCCCCCAAGACCGCCGTTTCGGATTTATCCAAACATACGTACAATAGGATGACAAGGCGCTTACGGGCATAGCCAACGGAATATCAGGAATGATTGCGATCCTTGGCGGCGAGACGACGCTGCGCGATCCGACCCCCGCCTATTACCGGATCTTCCAGATGCTGCGCTCCCGGGTCCTGTCCGGCGCCTATGCGATCGGCTCGCAACTTCCGACTGAAGGCGAGTTGATCAGCGAGTTTGGCGTGAGCCGGCACACCATCCGCGCCGCCGTACAGCAACTGGTCACCCAGGGGCTGGTGCGGCGACAGGCCGGCAAGGGCACCTTCGTGCTCGACTTCAGCAATACCGGGCAGCAATGGGCCGCACAGTCGCTCGACGACATGGTCAATCGCAGCGTCGGCGGCGAGGTGCAAAGCCTGGAAAACCACATCCTGGTGACCGGCAGCGACGAAGAAGCCACCATGCGCCAGCGGCTGTCGACCACCGAC
This sequence comes from Pseudolabrys sp., assembly GCA_035651015.1. Taxonomy (GTDB): domain Bacteria; phylum Pseudomonadota; class Alphaproteobacteria; order Rhizobiales; family Xanthobacteraceae; genus Pseudolabrys. The sequence goes on from DASRGN010000034.1 coordinate 157,772, forward strand.
CGCGTCGTCTGTTTCTCCTGGGTGCGCGCCGGGCCAGAAGGTCCCTACGCATTTTCGGTCGTGCATCTGCCGAAGGCTTTCGCCGACCGCGTGCCGCGTGACTGGGCGCAGCGGCTGCGCACCACGCGGCTGCTGCATCTCGTTGAGCAATATGCCGGCGTCGAGGCCTATCGCGTGCGCCAGCTGTCGACCGCGCGCACCGCCGACGCCGGCACCGCAGAGCGGCTCGCCGTTTCGATCGGTTCGCCGCTGCTATCCATGGAGCGTACCTATTTCGACCGCGCCGGCACGGCGATCGAGTATTCGCAGATCCTCGGCCGTCCGGATCGTTGCCAGCAGGCGGTCGAGCTGTTCCGCGTCGGACGTTGAGAGTTTACAGGATCTGGTTGCGCAGTGTCGCCTCGCCCCGCCACAGCCGCTGCAGATTGTCCATCAGGACATCAAGGACATTGTCCTCGTAACGCCGCGTCTCGCCGGCCGTGTGCGGCGTGATGAACACGTTCGGCATGTCCCACAGCGGAGATGACGCGGGCAGCGGCTCATCGACGGTGACGTCGATTGCGGCGCCAGCGATCTTTCCCGCGCGCATCGCGGCGATCAGCGCGTTCTCTTCGACGCAGCGCCCCCGCGCGGCGTTGACTAGATAGGCCGACGGCTTCATGCGCGAGAGCACCTCGGCGTCGATGACGTTTTCCGTCTCCTTCGTCAACGGACAGGTCAACGCCACGAAATCGGCTTGCGGCAGCAGCGCCTTGAGCTCGCGAAGCGTATGCACGGAATCGGCGCCGTCGCTGCCCGTCGCCACATTGCGCTTGAAGCCGATCACGCGCATGCCGAAAGCCTTGGCGAGCCGCGCCAGACGTCCGCCGATGCCGCCGAGCCCGATGATGATCAACGTCTTGCCGCCGAGCTCGTCCTCCCGCTGCGTCAGGTCGGAGATCATGCCGCGCCAGGTATGCTTCGCCTGGTTGTCGCGCGCCTCCGGGAGGCGACGCGCCATCGCCAGAATGAGCGACATTGCGTGCTCGGACACAGCGTTGACGTTGACGCCCTGCGCACTGGCGAGCCGAATGCCGCGACCATCGAGCACGGCGCGATCGAACTGATCGGTGCCGGCGCCGATGGACTGAATGAAATGCAGCTTGCGCGCGCGCTCGGCGAACTCGTTGCGCCACAGCCCCGAAATCACCAGCACGTCGGCCTCACCGACGCGCGCCTCGAGCTCTTCGCGCGAGGTCACGCCGAAGCTTTTGATCGGCAGCTTGCGCAACACGAAGCGCTGCTGCAGCTGGTAGGCGACGTGAGCAAAGCAGATGGTGAGCTCGCTCTCAGAGGGAAACATCGGCTGGCTCCGAAGGGATGCGATCAGAAACGGCTGGCGCGGAACGGCGTCAGATCAATGCCCGGCCGTCGGCCGGCGACAAGATCGGCGAGCAGCATGCCAGTCATGCCCGAGGACGCCATGCCGACATGGCCGTGGCCGAAGGCATAGAGCACGTCGGGAGAGCGTGCAGAGCGGTCGATGACCGGCAGAGAATCCGGAAACGAGGGACGGTGCCCCATCCACAGCGACACGCGGTCGTCCGGATAGTCATCGCGCAGCCCCGGGAATAACGCACGGACCTGGCGCAGCAGCATGCGCGCGCGTCCCCAATTGGGCGGCGCCTCGAGCCCCGCAAGCTCGACCGTGCCCGCAAGCCGCAAGCCATCCTGCATCGGCGTCGCCATGAACTTGCCATCTTGGTCATGCGTCGGCGCCCGCGGGCTCACTTCCGGATCGCGGATCATGATGTGATAGCCGCGCTCGGTTTCGAGCGGCAGCCGGTTGCCGAGCGCCGCGGCAAGCGGGCGCGAATGGGCGCCGGCGGCAAGCACCGCGGTCGACGCGGGGATATCGCCCTGCGCCGTTCGCATTGCCCGCAGCCTGCCGCCATCGAGCGCAAAGCCGGTCGCCGCTGTGCGATGAATGACGCCGCCGCGCTTGATGAAATTCTGCGCCAGCGCGGTCACCAGGCCGTGCGGACTGACGGTGTGACCATTGCTGCGTACCAGGACGCCGTAGGCGCAATTCGACGACAGCACCGGATCGAACTGACGGATCGCACCGGCGTCGAGCTCTTCGAAGCTCACGCCATTGCGGGCGCGCAGATCCCAAGCCGCATGGTCCTTCTTGTAGCTTTCGACGGAGCGATAGACATAGAGCGAGCCGTCGCGGCGAATGAGCGCGCTGGCTTCGGCGGCCTCCGCGAGCGGCGTGATGTTGTCGACGGCGCGGCCGAGTATGTCGCGCAGTGCGCGGGCCTGACCTTCGACGCGATCGGCGCGGCCGGCGGCGATATAACGCATAAGCCATGGGGCGATGAACGGCAGATAGCTCCAGCGCACCGCTAGCGGCCCGAGCGGATCGGCGAGCCATTTCGGCACGTTGCGCACGATGCCGGGCGTCGACATCGGCACAACCGAGGCGGTGCCGAACAGTCCGGCATTGCCAAAAGACGCGCCGCGTCCTGGCTCGTTCGGATCGACGACGAAGACATCGTGCCCGTCGCGCTGCAGGCAACTGGCAACCGCCATGCCGATGATGCCGGCACCGATCACGCCGACGGTTTTCTTGTCCTGACTCATGGGAAAATCCGGCTTCGCAACAGAGGTTACGTCATTAGCGTCATTGGCCTAGGTGCCGTCAACGTCGGAGCGCCTGACGAAACGCCTCAACATAGTCGTCGGCGAATTGCCGCGCCGCGATTTCGTATTTATTCCGCCAATAGCCTTTGCGCAGCAACTCCCACACGTATCGGCCAACGGTGAGCTCGCCCGTATTCCATTGGCGGATGACATGGAAATATTCGTGCAAGAGGAGCTTGTGGTCCGCGGCAAACTCATCGCCGGAACCTGCCAAATAGATCGTATTGAAGCGGGTGGTCGCAACAACGTCGCCATGCATCTTGGCGAACTCGGAATCAGGCTTAATGGCGACGCCGCTAATGGCTTCGACATTCACGGCAAAGATGTTGCTCAGTGCGCCGAGCTGCGCATCCGGCAAACAGTAGCGGCTTGCCTCCTGCAGACCTACTGCCCGACGACAAAGATAGAGCAATGCCGCCTGACCGGCGCGTATCGACGTGCCAAGTAACGAACGCGACGGCATATGCTTAGAATGAAATGTTTGCCGACTTGATGATCGGCGCCCATTTCTCGATCTCGCCGGCGATGAACTTCTTCGCATCGTCGGGTGTGCCGCCGGCGAGCTCGACTCCGAGTTGGTCGAGAAACTTCCGCGCGTGCTCCGACTTCAGATACTCGTTGGTCGCGGCGTTGAGCTTGGCGATGACCTCGGGCGGTGTGCCGGCAGGCGCCATCACCGCATACCAGACGCTGGCTTCGAAGCCAGGCAGGCCTGACTCCGATGCGGTCGGCACGTTGGGCAGGCCCGACCAGCGCTTGCCGCCGGCGATCGCCAGCGCCTTGATCTTGCCGGCCTGGATGTTGCCGACATAGGCCGCCATGGAATCCATGCCGACATCGATGTGACCGCCGATGAGGTCGGTGATGATCGGCGGGCTGCCGCGATATTGTGCGGAGGTGAACTTGATACCCGTACGCGCCTGCAGCAGCTCGCCGGTGATGTGGCCGAGCGTGCCGTTGCCCGGGAAGCCCGCGGTGATCTTGTCCGGATGCGCTTTGGCGTAATCGATCATATCCTTGAGCGTCGCAAACGGTGCGTCGGGGCGCGCGACAATGATGACCGGCGCCTTGCCGACCAGCACCGCGGGCGTGAAGTCGCGCTGCGGGTCGAAGGACATGTCCTTGTACATCAGCTTGTTGGTCGCCGCCGGTCCGGTCGTCGCAAACAGCAGCGTGTAGCCGTCGGGCGCGGCACGCGCGACCACACCACCACCGATGTTCCCGCCGGCGCCGCCGCGATTGTCAACGACAAAGGGTTGGCCGAGCGCAGTCTTGAGATGCTCGGCAAGGCCGCGCGCGATCACGTCCGACGTCGTCCCCGCGGTGAACGGAACGATGAGCGTGATCGGATGATTGGGCCAGGTCTGCGCGGAGGCCTGAGTCGCAGCCGAGGCGACGAGCGCGCACAACACTGAGATGAGAAATGGCAAAGGACGCATGGTCAGATCCTTATCAACGCAGCGACGATCAAGCCGCGTATTCTGGCCGCTTCGGCGTGAACACATCCAAATTGAGGCATGGCTCATCGCCGAGCACCTCGCCCCAGTGAGTAACGCCGCCGGGGATGACGATCAGCCCGCCCGATCCGATCTCGAGCGTCTCCTCGCCGACATGAAACCGCATGCGGCCGGAGATAATGTAGGCGATCTGCTCATGCGGATGGCTGTGCGGCTTCGGCTCATGGCCAGGCATCAGGCGGTGCAAGGCGACGGTGGCGCCGTTTCCGGAAAAGGCCTTTTGCTCGACCCCTTTGCGGATCTGCTTCCACTCCATTTTGCTCCAGTCGATTTGATGGATCATTGCGATACTCCTTCACTTTCATTTGGCGGCGCCGAGGACGCCGGTGGGCCGGAAGAACAGGAATAGGAGCAGGATTGAGAACGCGGCTGCGTTCTTGAACGCCGCACCCAAAAACACAACCGCCAGCGCCTGCGCCACGCCGAGCAGAATGCCGCCGATGAGCGCCCCGAGCGGACGGCCAAAGCCGCCGACAATCGCGGCGATGAAGCCGGAGATCGCGTAAGGCACTCCGAGATTGAACCCGGTGTATTGCGTCGGCGTCACCAGCACCCCGGCGAAGGCGCCGAGCGCGGCGCTGAGCGCAAAGGAGATCGCCAGCATGCGCGAAACCGGAATGCCGAGCAGCGCCGCGGCGTCACGGTTGATCGAGCAGGCGCGCATGGCCTTGCCGGTCTTGGTCGAGGCAAAGAACCAGGCGAGAGCGGCGATGACCAGCGCCGAACAGCCCAAGATCCAGAGCGATTGATAACTGATGGCAAGCCCGGCGATACGGATCGGCGCGAAATCCGTGAACATCGGCAGCGTGCGCGGCTGATCGCCGATGGCGATCAAGGTCGAACGTTCGACCACGATCTGCGCAGCCAGCGTCGCCAGGATCATGACGAACATCGTCGACTGCCGATTCCACAGCGGCCGCACCACCAGGCGTTCGAGCATCACGCCACCGATGGCCACAAGCACGATGGCGAGCGCCGCTGCGATCGGCAGCGGCAGATTCCAGGTCTTGAGCCCAACATAAGTGAGCATGCCGCCGAGCATGACGAACGCGCCTTGGGCAAAATTGACGATCCCGCTGGCGTTGTAGATGACGCAGAAGCCGATGCCGACGAGTCCATAGACGCAGCCGATGGCGATGCCGCTCACGATCGATTGGGCGACAAGCTCAAGCATAGGAGGGGCTTCCGAGATAGGCGGCGACGACGTCGGGGTTCTGCTGCACCTCGCCTGGCGTTCCTTGCGCGATGAGCTTGCCGAAATCGAGCACGGCGACGCGATCGGCGACACTCATCACCAGGCTCATGTCGTGCTCGATGAGCAGCACGGCGACGCCGCTTGCGGCGATCCCACGCAACAGTCGCGCGAGATGCGCCGTCTCTTCGCGGTCGAGCCCGGCTGCCGGCTCATCGAGCAGTAGGAGCTTCGGTTCCACGGCGAGCGCGCGGGCGATTTCCAGGAGTCGTTTGCGACCGTAAGGCAGCGCGCCGGCGAGCGTATCCATGTGTGCGGAGAGGCCGACCTGCGCCAGCAGAGCTTGCGCCGTCGCATTCACGGCCGCTTCGGCGTGGTCGATGCGAAACAGCGCGGTGAACAAGCCGCCGCTTGTATGCAGATGCCGTCCCACTTTCACGTTTTCCAGGACGGATAACTGCTCGAACAACTGCACCAGCTGAAAGGTGCGCACGAGACCGCGCTGGGCTACGCGCTCGGGCGCAAGGCCCGTGATGTCTCCGCCGTTGAAGACAACGCGTCCAGCGGTCGGCGCCAGAAAGCCGGAAATCATATTGAACAGCGTGGTCTTACCGGCGCCGTTCGGACCGATGATTGCGGTGATGCCGCGTTCGGCAACATCGAGCGAGACCGAGTCGACGGCGAGTAGGCCACCGAACCGACGCGTGATTCCGTCGAGATGCAGGAGGCTCATGCGCCCTCCTTCACCGGTTTGTGCGACCACAGCCGCGGCAACGAGGCGAGCCCGCCAGGGGCGAAGATCAGCAGGAGGATGAGCAGCGCGCCATAAGCGAGATCCTGGAATTCACTGAGCTTGCGGATGGTCTCGGGAAGCAACGCGACCACAAGAGCACCGAGCGCCGCGCCGCCGATGGTGCCGATGCCGCCGACATAAAGCATGGTGAAGGCGAGCACGACCATGTGCAGGCCAAAGACTTCCGGACTGACAAAGCCGACGGCATGCACGAACAGCGTGCCGGCGAGCGCCGCGTAGAACGCCGAGATCAGGAAAGCGATCAGCTTGTAGCGAGCGACATCGATGCCGAGCGCCCGCGCTGCGTCTTCGCTGCCGGCAATGGCGACAAAGGCACGACCAAGCCGCGAGCGCCGAATGCCGGCGGCGGCGAGCACGGCGAGCGCGGCAACAATGAGCAGCAGCACGAGAATGCCGCGATCCGAAGTCACCGTAAGGCGGCCAATACCGAGCGGCGGAATGCCGGAAATGCCCATATAGCCTTGGGTCACCGATCCCCACTCAACCGCGATCTCATACGCGATGAGCCCGATGGCCAGCGTCGCCATGGCGAGATAGTGCCCGCGCAAGCGCAGCGTCGGATAACCCACGATCAGCGCGCAGAGCAGCGCGGCGGAGAGCCCGAGGACAGCGGCCGAAAGGGGTTCCCAACCATAGTTCGCCGTGAGCACCGCCGAGGTGTAACCGCTGATCGCGGCAAAGGCGCTGTGGCCGAACGAGACCTGCCCGGCATAGCCCATGAAGATGTTGAGCCCAGTGACGAAGATCGCGTAGATCGCGGCGAAGTGGAGCACCGCGATGAGATAACCGCCGCGAACATAGACAAAGAGTATCAGCGCCGCCGCCAGCGCCCACAGGATGGTCAGCACCGGATTGGCGCGCGCCTTATCCCAGATAGTAGCGAGCGAGATCATCGTGCGAGGTGATGGTGCGAGGATCGAGTTCGGCGGCGATATGGCCCACCGACATGACGTACACGCGGCTGGCAAGCTTAAGCGCCAGCGGCGCCTTCTGCTCGACGAGGATGATCGGAAGCCCATCGCGATTGAGCATGCCCAGCTTTTCCAGGATTTCGTCGACGATGCGTGGCGCCAAGCCCAGCGATGGCTCATCGAGCAGCAGCATCTTCGGCTCGGCCATCAACGCGCGGCCGACCGCAAGCATCTGCTGCTCACCGCCGGAGAGCGAGCCGGCGACTTGCGCAAGCCGCTCCTTCAGGCGCGGAAACAGCGCCAGCACGCGTTCCAAGCGGCGGCCCAACTCGCCTTTATTGCTTTTGAGCAGGTAGGCGCCGAGCTCGAGGTTTTCCGCCACGGTCATGGGTGCGAAGATGCCGCGGCCTTCTGGCACCAGCACAAGTCCCATGGCGGCGGCAGCAACGGTGTTACGCCGCGGAACGTTTGCGCCGCGAAAACGCACATGCCCTTGCGTCGGGATCAGTCCCATCAGCGCGCGCATCAAGGTGGATTTGCCGGCGCCATTGGCGCCGAGAATGCCGATGAGTTCGCGGTCATTCACATAAAGATCGACGGGCCGCAGGGCCTCGACGCTGCCATAGCGCGCCGAGAGCCCTTCGGCCTCGAGGACCTTGGTCGTCGCGCCGCTCACTTCACCACTTTGACCTGACCATTGATGATGGTCGCGAGCAGTAACGGGTTTTCCGTGATGCCTTGGTGGTTGCTGGCAGAGAAGTGATAGATGCCGGTCGTGCCCTGGAACCCGTCCATGGTTTCCAAGGTATCGCGCAGCTTCGATCCGTCGACCGACTTCGCCTTCTCGACCGCAGCCGCGGTAAGCATCATCGCATCCCAGCCGCGGCCAGCCCAGTTCGGATCGCGATCCTGGTATTTGGCGCGCCAGGGCTGCAGGAATTTGCCGATCTCGGTCTTCAGCGGGCCGGCGGGCAGCGCGTCGTAGACCTGCGCCGGCGATGCGACGAAGAAGAACTTGTCGCCGAGCACCTCTGCCACCGGGCGGAACACCGCGATGTCCTCGAGGCTCGTGAGCATGATCATGTCGAGCCCGAGCTGCTTGATGTTCTTGGCCGCGGTCAGCGTTGTGCCGCCGAGCCCGATCTTGATCAGCGCACGGGCGCCGGCTGCGTACATTTTCTGGATTTGCACGCTGAGATCGGCGTCGTCAGTCTTGTACTGCTCGATGCCGACGATCTCGAGGCCGTAGTCCTTCGCCTCTTTCTCAGCGGCAGCCTTCTGCGCATTCGCGTAAGGCGACGGATCGTGCAAGATCGCGATCTTCTTGATCTGCGTCTTCTTCTGCAGATATTCGAGCCGCGTCTCGATCTCGAAGCGCGGCGGCGGAATGGTGGTGAAAGCCCATTTCACGTCATCCGGCTTCTGCGGAAGGATCGAGCACAGCACCATCGGAATCTGCGCGCGCACCACGAGCGGTGCCGCTGCAAAATTTCCGGCAGAGACGCAGCCGCTGGCGAACACGTTCACCGCATCCGAGGAAATCATCTTGCGATAGACGGTGACCGCTTCCTGCGGTTCCGATTTGTTGTCTTCCACCACGAGCGAAACTTTGTGGCCGAGGATGCCGCCCTTGGCATTGAGCGCGGCGATCGCGACCTCGACACCGTCACGCCAGGCACGATCGACGGTTGCAGCATAGCCGGTGAGGCCGGCCGACATACCGACCTTGTAGTCTTCGGCCTTGGCGACACCGACAAGCGGCGAGAGCGCCATGGCCGTTGCGCAGATCAGGAAGAGGCGTTTCTTCGACATATTTCCCCCATGGTTTTTCATCACTCTTGTTGGCTCAAGCTTCACATGACACCCGTTCAATCGAAAATGAATTCGCGCAAGTTCGGGATTCCAAGGCCTTCATAAGCGGTCGAGTTCAACTTCAGCGAGATCGCCTTGGTGCAAGCGCGCAGATATTGCAGCTGCTGCGGGTCGACCGGGTCATGCACATATTGCGTCGTCCCGACTACCGCGACCGTGCCGACGAGCTCGTTATCGTAGTTGAGGATCGGCGCCGCCAGCGCGGAAATGCCCAACAACGTCTCATCCATCGAGATTTCATAGAGCTGCTGACGCAGCACCGAAAGCCGCTCGCGCAGGAGCTTCGGATCGGTGAGCGTGCGCGGCGTGAACGCCTGCAGCTTGCGACCGAGAACGCGGTGCTGCAGCTCGGACGACGCGAAGGCGAGCGTCAACCTTCCCTGCGCCGAAGCGTGCGCTGGCAGACGATAACCGAGTCGCACCGAAATGGTGACGAGGTTCGGGCTTTCGCACATGGCGCTGACGATGCTGTCGCCGTTGGCAGGCAAGCTGAGCACCACCGTCTGCCCGGTGAGATCGCGCAGCTTCATCATGAAGGGCTCGGCGAGGCGGCGCAGGTCGAACTGATCCATCGCCGCCTGGCCGATATGCACGAGCTTCGGACCGAGGCGATAGAATTCGGTCTGCGAATCCTGGTCGACGAAACCAAGATATTTCAGGGTCGAGAGATGCCGGTGCATGCGCGCCTTCGGCTCGCCGAGCTTGTTAGCGAGCGCCGTGAGCCGCATCGGCTGACCGGCGACCGCCAGTGCCTCGATGATCTGCCCGGCCATCACCACCGACTGGATGATACCGGCCTGCAGCTTCTCTTCGTCTTCGCGGGCTTCAAGCGTCTCAGAGATCATGGCAACGCCTCCGCCTGCACGAAGGATTTCCAGTGGTCCGGACGGCTTTCCTGCTGTGCATAGGTACCGAGCGCATCGGCAGCACGACCGATCAGGTCGGTCGCGGCGATGTTCTTGCGCGCGAGATAAGCGCTGAACTCATCGAGCATGCGCGTGATCGCGCCAAAACCGCCGGCGAAGATGGCCGAGCTCGCCTGCACGGCGCTCGCCCCGGCGAGCAGGAAACGGGCAAGATCAAGGCCGCTGCGCGCACCATTGGTGCCTATCAGGGGAAAATCCGGCGCAAGCGCCTTGCGGCATTGCGCCAGCCAACGGCAGGTGAGCGGCAAGGCCCAAGCGCCGCCGAACGCCGCGTTGGTGCCGAGCATAGGCTTAAGCGTTTCGACGTCCGGCACCATGGCGACGAAGCGGCCCATGACGGTGACTGCGTCAGCACCGGCGTTCTTGGCGGCGAGCGCAAGCGCGACGACATCCTCGCTCTGTCCGGTGAGCTTTACCCATAACGGCAGGCGCACGGCCGCGCGCACGCGGGAGACGATCGCGCGCACGCGCTCGCTGTTCTTCTCCAACACGATGGCGCCGGGTGCGGCCTCGTTGCCATGCGGCGCGCCGATATTGAGCTCGAGCACGCGCAGACCTGCCTGCTCCACCATGCGCGCCATTTCCAGGCAGCGGTCGAGATCGGCGAGGATCAGGCTGGCGACGACAAAGGCATCCTCGTGCTTGGCCTCGCGGTCGAGCCCGGCAAGCAAATCGACCCATTCGTCGAAACGCTGCTGAGCGAGGCCCGAGCGGCAAAAGAGACTCGCGTCGGCCGGCGGGACGAAATTCCAGGGCAGTTTGCGCCATTCGCTGTCGAGCAGAACGTAATCGGTGCGATCGAGCTGCCGCCGGCCAGCCTCGGTCTCGTTGGCGGATTTCGGCACTACGGCAGCGGCGCCAGCCTTGAGCGCCGCGCGCACCCCTTGCGCGTACATCAGGTGTTCGCCGGCCCCGCAGATCAGCGGGGATTTGAGCCGCAACGTGCCAAGCGGGATGTTCGTGGCGGCTCTCGTCACAGCGTGCGCGCCCGCACGTAAAGGCCTGCATCATCTACGGCGGCCATGCTTCCTACCCTGTTTCGTATTGCAGAACGTTCTTCTTATCTTCGGAACACGCTACCAAACCAATTCAGAGTTCGTCAATCCGCCGCCGTCGTTTGACAAGCGGCGGCACATTCTCCTAGTCTATATGCGATACGTAGTATCGTAGCAAGAAACAAGTGTTGGGAGGAGTGTGGTCGGAATGGCGCATTACGCCCTTGCCGTCGATATCGGCGGGACCTTCACCGATGTCGTGCTCCGGGATTCCTCCGGCCGCACCTTTGTCGATAAGACGCTGACCACGCCGGAAAGCCTGGATGTCGGCTTCTTCCGCGCCATCGACGCGGTTCTCGCCAAAGCCGGCATCGCCCCGAAAGCCGTGACCGACGTGCTGGTGCACGCCACCACCGTGGTCACCAACGCCGTGATCGAGCGCAAAGGCCCGCTCATCGCGCTGCTTGTCACGGAAGGCTTCCGCGATATCCTGCGCATCCGCGACGAGCATCGCTATGAGATGTTCGATCCGCAGATCGAGTTCCCGGAGCCGCTGGTATCGCGCGAGATGACCTTCGGCGTCAGCGAGCGCGTGCTGGCGACCGGCGAAGTGCTCACGGCGCTCGACATCGCCCAGGCAGAAAAGACCGTCGACGAGCTCAAGCGCAAGGGCGTGGTCTCGGTGGCGGTGTCATTTCTCAATGCTTACCTCAATCCGGCGAATGAGCGCGCCGTGCGCGACATCATTCGCAAGCGCGCGCCGGACATGTACGTGTCGATCTCCTCGGACGTGGCGCCGCAGATCCGTGAATATCCGCGCACGTCGACGGTGGCGATGAACGCCTATACGGCGCCAATCACCGGGCCCTATCTGGACGCGCTGCGCCGCGGCCTCAAGCAACGCGGCTTCGTCAATGATCCGCTGATCATGCTCAGCAATGGCGGCGTCATCGGCATCGACGTGGCGCGGCGCTTCCCTGTGCGCATGGTGGAATCCGGACCCGCCGCCGGCGCACTGGCTGCTGCGTATTACGCCGAGGTGCTCGGGCTCGATCGGCTCCTCTCCTTCGACATGGGCGGCACCACGGCCAAGGCCTGCATTATCGAGGATCGCCAGCCGCTGGTCGTGGGGGACTTCGAGGTCGACCGGATTTATCGCTTCAAGGCCGGCAGTGGCCTGCCGATCCTCATTCCCTCCGTCGACATGATCGAGATCGGCGCCGGCGGCGGCAGCATCGCGTCAGTCAGCGATCTCGGCCTGCTCAAGGTCGGCCCGCAGAGCGCCGGCTCGACGCCGGGCCCGGTCTGTTACGGCCGCGGCGGCACAAATCCGTGCGTTACCGATGCGGATCTGGTGCTCGGCTATCTCGATGCCGGCAACTTCCTCGGCGGCGACATGAAGCTCGACAAGGTCGGCGCCGAGAAGCAATTGGCCGGGCTGGCGAAGAAGCTCGGCACCTCGGTCGCCGAGACAGCCTCCGGCATCTATCGCGTGGTCGGCGAATCCATGACTGCGGCGGCCCGAGCGCATGCCATCGATCGCGGCATCGACTATCGCGGCTTGCCGCTGTTCGCCTTCGGCGGCGCCGGCCCGGTGCACGCCTGCTACGTGGCTGACCTGCTCGAAAGTCCCGTTGTCATCTATCCACCACTCGCCAGCGTACTCTCCGCTTTCGGCACGCTGGTGACGCCGCCGCGGCTCGACCTCGGGCGCGGCGCGCTAGCGCGGCTGTCGTCCCTCGACTGGAAGCAGGCCGATGCCATTCTCACCGAGCTGGCGCAGGAAGCGCGCGATGGGCTCGCCAGCGCCGGCTGCAAGCCCGAACAGCTGAGCTTCCGCTTCGGCGCCGACGTGCGCTATTTCGGCCAGCAGAACGAGGTGACAACCTGGGTCGAGACCGACCCGCGGCAACGACACGATAATCAATGGCTGCGCGAGACTTTTGAGAGTGCCTACGAAAAGCTCTACAGCCTGCGGCTACCGGAGGTCGATGTGGAAGTGGTGAGCTGGCGGCTCGTCGCCACTGGTCCTTCCGCTGCGCGGCACAGCGTGCCCGAGCTTGCCGCCAGCCCCGGGAAGCCGAGGGCGACGCGGCGAGCGCGGTTCAATGGGGGCGATATCGATACGCCGGTCTATGATCGCAGCGCACTGGCGCGTGGCCAGGCGATCGACGGGCCGGTGATCATCGAAGAACGCGAGACCACTATCATCATCCTGCCGGGCTGGCGCGCCAAGGTCGACGCCACCGGTTGCATCATGGCCTCGAAGGAGTAGCCGGCATGGACGGCATCGAGCTCGAGATTGTCTGGAGCAATCTCATCAGCATCGTCAGCGAGCAGGCGAAGGCGTTGCAGCGCATCGCTTTCAGCCCGATCGTGCGCGAAGCCGGCGACCTCGCCAACGCAGTGTTCGATCGCCGCGGCCGCATGGTGGCGCAGGCGGTCACCGGAACGCCCGGCCATATCAACTCGCTCGCCGCCGCCGGCAAGCACTTCGTCGAAGCTTTTCCGACGCAGACGCTCGATCCCGGGGACGTGCTGATCACCAACGATCCGTGGCTTTCGGCTGGGCACTTCTTCGACATCACCGTGATGGTGCCGGCCTTCCATAAGGGCACGGTGATCGGGTTCTTCGGATCCACCATCCACCATACCGACATCGGCGGTTACGGTGTCGGCGCCGGCGCCCGCGACGTGCATGAGGAAGGCCTGTGGATCCCCATGCTCAAGCTTTACGAAGCGGGACAGCCGAACAAGGTGCTGCATGAGATCATCCGCCGCAATGTGCGCACGCCTGACCATGTGTTCGGCGATCTCGCCGCGCAGGTGTCGAGTGGGCGGCTGGCCTGCAGGCGGCTCTCGGCGCTGCTCGATCGTCAGGGTTATGACGACATCGAGAACCTTTCCGATGAGGTGATCTCGCGTTCTGAGGAAGCAACGCGCGCATCGATCCGCAAGCTCAAGGGCGGCACCTACCACGGCGAGAGCTCGTTCGATGTGCCCGGCGGCGACGTGATCACGCTGAAGACCGCGGTGACCATCGACAATAAGGATGGCTCCATCACCATCGATTTCGCGGGCAGCTCGGGCCCGAGCCCCTACGGGATCAACGTGGTGATGAACTACACCCACGCCTACAGCACCTTCGCCATCCGCTCCTGTCTCAATCCGGAGCTGCCGAACAATTTCGGCTCGCTTGCGCCGATCAAGGTGACGGCGCCCGACGGCTGCATCGTCAACTGCAAATATCCGGCGCCGGTGAACGCGCGCCATGTCGTCGGCATGTATGTGCCGATGCCGATCCTCAAGGCACTCTATCATGCGATGCCAGATCGCGTGCTGGCGGAAGGCTCAGGCGCGGTGTGGACCATGCAAATCCAAGGTAAGACCGCCGGTGGCGAGCCATTCACCAGCTCGATGTTCAATTATTCCGGCGGGATGGGCGCGCGGGAAAAGAAGAGCGGACCGTCGGCGACCTGCTATCCGACCGGCGTCGCAGCGGTCCCGGTCGAGGTGCTCGAAGCCTCGATGCCGATCGTGTTCAAGCAGAAGGAGCTGCGCGTCGGCTCCGGCGGCGCCGGCGCCTCGCGCGGCGGCGACGGTCAGACCATCGCTTGGACGATGCGCACCGAGAGCCCCTGGCTACTCAATGCCGTGGCAAGCCGGACTACGCTGGCGCCGGAAGGCCTCGGCGGCGGCGCGCCCGGCGCGCCTGGCCGCTTTCTGATCAACGGCAAAACGGTGACCGAGGCGCGCAAGATGACCATGCAGCCCGGCGACGAAGTAACATTGGAAACGCCGGGCGGCGGCGGTTACGGGGCTGCGGCACGCTGAGAGCCTTCAGAGAACGCGAATGAACGGCTGTTCGCCGCTTGGATCGACTTCGACCATCGCGCCATTCGGAATTGCGCCGGTGATGTCGAGATCGAAGCCCGCGAGCATGGTGAAGTCGGCGAGCGCCGCGCCCTGCACCATGATCGGATTGGCCGCATTGAGAATGAGCGCGGCAGGGATAATGCCGCGCGACTTCATCTCATGGAGCATCCAGGCGGTGGCGACCCCGCCCTTGGCGGCATCGAGCACCAGCACGCGTCCGACATAATTCTCGCCGGCGAGCTTGTGCTGCGGCCGCGAAAACACGCCACGCACGCGGTCGAGGTCGTAACGCGCGGAAAAGCCGTCCTTGGCGACCAGCGCCTGTGCCTGCAACTTCTGACCCATGCCGGCGCGCGCGTAGAAGATCTTGTCGCTCATCGCGCGACCCTGCCACCAGCACACGCGGTCTCGACGCAGGCCTGCATGGACATCAGCATCGGCCGATAGCCGTAGCCGCCGAGGATATTAGTGAGCTTCGCGGAATTGGTGGCCAGCGCCTTCCAGCCATTGGCTTCGGCCATCTCTCGCGCATAACTTTGATAAAAGCACATGCCGGCCAGCACGGTGCCGCCGGCGCGCTCGATGCGCGCGGTGAGATCCATGCGGTCGGCATCAGGCTTCACCTGCGGACTGGTCACTGCAAGCAGCGGGATCTTCGTCTGCCTGCCGTCAAGCAAATCGGCCAGCTGCCGCATCTCGATCAGTGAGAGCTGCGGGGCCGAGAACACGACCAGATCGACCGTATCGATCGCGGCGGCGTAGCTCTTGATGAAAGCACGGATGTCGATCTCACCAACGGTGTGGGTGCGCACGCTCACGCCCGCAGGGACCACGTCATCGAGTCGCTGCGCCTCCGGCGTGATGCCGGCCATGTGGAACAAGGCGACTGACCCGTAGCTCGCCAGCGCCGCGCCGAAATGCTTCATCTCGTCGGACGTGGGCACACGGTCGATGCCCACGAGCACAGGCACCTGCCAGTAATCGCCGGAATGCCGTCCGACGATGCCGCCGAGCGCGCCCCATTCGCTGAGCTCGCGCGGTGTGTAACCGACCTCGACGATCAGGCTCGCCAACCGCCGCTCGTCGAGATGATAACCGTAGCGCGGAGTCCGTCCGGTCAGTCCGGCGCTGAGCGCCGAAGGGCCGCCCTCGAAATTCGAGCGCGCGCCGCACACGCTATTGGAATAGATCACGACGCCGGTGTCGCCATAGGCGCAATGCTCCCCACGCACCGGCGGCATGATGGTCTGATAATTGATGCAGGTGTCGGTCATCAGCACGCCGAGCGACTCGAAGGCGGCAATCGCCCGGCGCTCGAGGTCGACCATCCACGGCTGCTGCTTGAGCCGCACCGCGGCAGCGAAATCGGTGCCGCGCGGATCGGTGATGGTCGGGATGCGGACGCGGCGCTGCGGCGGCGGAAGACTCGCCATCCGCTCGAGCCATTCGACACCTGCGGCGCCGAGCGACTCGGTGTCAGCCATGATGTGCGCCTGACTGACCGGCACGAAATCCTCCGCACCGAGGAATCGGCCAACCTTGATCTGGTGATCGATCGCCCAGGCGACCGCCGGCCCGAATTCGCCGGCGCGCATCGCCTGTTCTTCACGGGTGAGTTTCATCGCGCCGTTTACTGGCTCGCTCCCGATTCGACGATCAGCGGCGTCCACTTGTCGACTTCCGAGCGCACCAGCTGGCCGAGGAACTGCGGCGTGCGCTCGTCCGCTTTCGGCAGATCGGCACCAAGCTGCTCGCAGCGCTTGGTGATTGCCGGATCATGCATAGCCTTGTCGACAGCCGCATTAAGCTTGTCGACGATCGCCTTCGGCGTACCCTTCGGCGCGAACAGCGCCGACCATACACTCGTCTGCAGGTCCGGCATCCCCGCCTCAACCGACGTCGGGACATTCGGGATCGATGCGGCGCGTTTTGTCGCTGTCACCGCCAGCGGCACCACTTTGCCGCCGAGGATGTGCGGCGTCGCCGTCACCACTTGGTCGAACATCATGTCGATCTGGCCCGCCAGCAGGTCATTCATCGCCTGCGATAGCCCGCGATACGGCACATGCTGCATCTTCACGCCGGCGAGCTTGGTGTAGAGCAACCAGGTCAAATGCGAGCTTGAGCCGATGCCGGCGCTGCCGAAGGTGACGGAGTGCGTCTTGGCGTAGGCCGTGAATTCGGCGAGCGTCTTCGCTGGAAAGCCCAGTTTCACCATGGCCACCATCGGCGTTGAGGCAACGAGCATGATGGGCTCGAAGTCCTTGCGCGGATCGTAAGGCAAGTTCTTGTAGAGACCGACCGCCGCGGCGTGGGTTCCGACATTGCCCATCACGAGCGTATAGCCGTCGGGATTGGCGCGCGCGGCGCGTGTCGAACCGATTGAGCCGCCGGCACCGGTCACATTTTCGATGACGAACTGCTGGCCCAGCGTCTGGCTCATTGAAGCGCCAAAAAGCCGCGCCAGGATGTCGGTCGGGCCGCCCGCGGAGAACGGAACAATGATCGTGATTGGCCGGTTCGGATAGTCGTCGGCGCGCGCGGCGGCGGCCCCCGCGAGCAGCGCCGCGGTGGCGAGCAATGCCGTGAAAAAAAGCTGTCCCGTCGATATTGCAGTGCGCAACCAGTGTCGCATCGCTCGTCCTCCCAGATTGGTCGTCGGGACTTCTGCGGTCCCATACCGTGCGCAAAGCCTACGATTGCAAAGGCCGATAAATCAATGCGCGGCGCCCACGCCATGAGAAGAGCCGCAACCTACGGGCAAACACACCTGTCATTCGCCTGTCGTGACCTGCAGGTGAAAATGCAACGCGTCGCTCGTTTACGGCAAGGTTGCTTGACAGGGACGCGACCTTCGCGGTGAAATTCGACATATGGCGTGCGGGGAACCGTGGGGGCACGCCACGAATCCGAGCAGGGCGTTCCGCCCCGCCCATACGTGTTCCGCGCACCCTCACAGCGCCAAGAAAAAGTCGTCGCCGGTCCACGGCCTGTTGCGTCTGCGTATTTGGGGGGTGTACGTGCGGTACACGGTATCGTTGCGCGCGGCTCTGGCCGTCGTGCTGGTGTCGTTTTGCGTCCCCGCGCTCGCGGGCGACGGAAGCCCACGCGAACGTTTCATCAATAACGAGCCGCTGGAGCAGGTCGCGCACAGTCGCGCCGACGTGATGCAAGCCGCCGCGCAGGTGCCTGGCGCAGCGGCGCTGCTGCTTGAAGCACTCCGCTGGCGTGGGCGCACGGCCCACCAGATCGGCCTGCCTAGTTCGCTGTGGTGCGCCGATTTCATGAATTTCGTCATCAAAAAATCGGGCGCCAGCGGAACCGGATCACGCGCCGCACGCTCGTTCCTGCAATATGGTCACGTGCTCGACGAGCCGCGCGTCGGCGCCATCGCGGTGTTCTCGCGCGGCGGAGCCAACAGCGGTCATGTCGGTGTCGTGCGCGGCACCGACGGCAACGGCAATCCGATCATCGTCTCCGGAAACTACGCACAGCATGTACGGGAAGCCGTTTACCCGAAGGCGCGTGTCGTCGCTTACGTGATGCCGCCCGATTACGTGCTGCGCGAAATGGCCTCGGCGGCGCTGAAGGTCACGTCCCGTTGATGCGATTTATTTCGCGTCGTGGAAAATGATGCCGAGCGTATGCCGGAGGCCGGAGCGCAGCCGGCTGACGCCGTGGCGCAAATTGACACGATAGTCACCATGACTGCCACGCACCGGCCGATGATGCACGGCGAAGGCTACCGCGTCGCCCTGCGTGAGCGGCACAACCTCGACACGGCTCTGCATGCGCGGCCGCTGCTCCGTGAGCGCGAACTCGCCGCCGGTGAAATCCTTGTGCGGCTCCGATAGCAGCACCGCGACCTGTAGCGGAAAAGCCAGATCACCGTAGAGATCCTGGTGCAGGCAATTGAAATCGCCGGGACCATATTGCAGTAGCAGCGGCGTCGACCGCCGCTGACCGGCTGCGTGACAGGCTTTGAGAAAGTCCGCGTGATTTGCCGGATATTGCGTGTCGATACGCAGACGGGCATTCCACGCGTTGGCGATCGGCGCGAGCCGGGGATACAGCGCACCACGAAGGCCATCGATAAGATCGGGCAGCGGATACTTGAAATATCGATACTCCCCCCGTCCGAAGCCATGCCGCGCCATATGCACCTGGCTGCGGAAGCGATCTTCTTGCGGATAGAGCGCTGCGATTCTCCGGCACTCATCGCGCGTGAGCAGCTTGGGCAGGACCGTACAACCGACATTGTCGAGCTCGGTGGCGAGGGCGGCCCAATCGTAAGCAGCGACGCGTGCAGGCGCGAGCGCGCTCGGCCGGCAGCGTTTGCAGGCGCGAAAGCCTGCACGTTCGGCGTCCTCGCAGGTGGCATGAAAGGCGACATTCTGTGGCTTGGCGTGGCGCCCGGGGCAGGACGGACGGCAATAGACGCCCGTGGTCTTCACCGAATAGACGAACTGCCCGTCATAGGCGGCATCGCGTTCAAGCACGATGCGCCAGCGAGGATCTAGCTCTGTCGGCAGCGGTTGCGGCATTTCGAGGCGGCGTGGCGATGTCTTCAAGGTGGCAAGCGTCATGATGCGATCCTCCGGGCATGAGGCCAGTCAGATCGGATTTGAGCGCGAGGCGCCCGGAACACCACCCGATTTCTGAATCGAAGATATCTGCCGAACTGCCGTGGAACGCGGAATTAGACGCCGAGATAGCGACGCAGAACCTCCGGCTGACGCTGGATCTCCTCCGCCGGTCCTTCGTGCACGATGTGACCGTTGTTGATCATGTAGATGCGATCGGCGAGTGCCAGCGTCGCCGCCAGATTCTGCTCGACCAGGACGATGGTCTGCCCCGCCTCGGCGAGATCGCGACAGGTCTTCACCAGATCGCGCACGATCACCGGCGCCAGACCTTCGAACGGTTCATCGAGCAGGATCAATTTCGGATCTCGGATCAATGCGCGCGCGATCGCCAGCATCTGCTGCTCGCCGCCGGAGAGGTCGGTGCCGCGGCTGAGCCGCCGCTCCTTGAGTCGCGGGAACATCTCGTAGATCCGCGACAACGGCCAGCGATGGGAGGCCGTCAGTCCGGCGAGGATGAGATTCTCCTCGACATTGAGGCTGCCGAAGATGCGCCGGTCTTCGTGCACGAGCTGCATGCCGGCGCGCGCGATCGCGTGGCTCTTGCGTCCGGCGACATCGGCGCCGTTAAACACGATCGCGCCGGAACGCGGCTGCAGCACCCCCATGAGGCTCTTCAACGTCGTGCTCTTGCCGGCGCCGTTGCGGCCGAGCAAGGCAACGACCTCATGCTCTTCAACGCGCAGCGCGAGGTCAAAGAGGATGTGGGAATCCCCGTAATAGGAATTGAGGCCGGAGACTTCGAGGAGGCTCATGGCGCCAGCACTCCCCCGAGATAGGCTTCCTGCACGGCAGAATTGCTCTTGATATCGTCGGGCCTGCCTTCGGCGAGGACGCGTCCTTCGTGCAGCACCGTGATCCGCTCCACCAATTCGAACAACGAGTCGACGTCATGATCGATGATGATCATGGTGCGACCGAGGCTCAGTGACTTCAGCAGCTTCACGGTCTCGACGCGCTCGCGTGGGCTCATACCCGCCAGCGGCTCGTCGAGCAGCAGCAGACTCGGGCTTGTCGCCAGTGCCAGCCCGATCTCCAGGCGCCGCTTCTCGCCATAGGCGAGCTCGGAGACCGGCGTATCGACCTGTTCGGTGAGTCCCACGAGCTCGAGCGCGGTATCGACCTGCTCCATCAGCCCCGGCACCTTGTCGATCCGCCGCAGGAAATCCAGGCGGAATTTTCCGCGGCGTTCCGCCAGCGCAGCAATCGTCAGGTTCTCCCGAACCGTCAAACGGTTGAAGAGCTGATTGACCTGATAGCTCTTGGTGAGCCCAAGCTGGCAGACTTCGGTGACGCGCATTCCGGTGATGTCACGGCCGGCGAAGTTGATGCTGCCGGCGCTCGGCGGCGTCTCGCAGGTCAGCATGCGGAAGAACGTGGTCTTGCCGGCGCCGTTCGGCCCGATGATCCCGCGCCGCTCACCATGAGCGACGCTGAAATTGATGTCGCTATTGGCGACGAGACCGCCATAGCGCTTGGTCAACCCGCTGGCCTGCAGGATCGGCTCGCCGTTCACTTTGCCGAGGCCGCGCCGCGTTGCCGCCAAGACTTGGCCGGAGGCCGCAGTGAGCGCGGCCTTGGCGGCAAGCTGTTCCTCCTCGGCAGTCATGGCCGGCGCGACCTCATGCTCCTGGCGCTCGACCGGCTTCCGACGACTCAGGAGGCGCCAGAGATCGACAAAGCCGCCGATGAGACCGCGGCGCAGGAAGCAGACCAGCAGCACGAAGATGACGCCGAGGACCAGCTTCCAGGTGGCACCAAGACCCAGCGCACCCTGCAGGAAGTCGCTCAGGAACAGCCAGACGGCAGCGCCGAGCAACGGGCCGAACAAGGTGCCGGTCCCGCCGATCGCGGTCATCATCACCAGTTGCCCGGAGGTGTCGAAGGTGAATGCATCGGGCGGCATGAAAGCCTGCAGCACGCCGAGGAGGCCACCGGCAAATCCAGCGTACGCAGCGGCGATGACGAAGCAGGTCAGTTTGTAGCCGTGCACACTGTGGCCGAGCGCGGCGACGCGTTGCGGATTATCGCGGATGGCGCTGAGGATGGCCCCGACCGGCGAGCGCACTATGCGCAAGGCCAGCACGATGCCGATGAAATAGCAGAAGGAGATAAACCAATAGAGCGACCAGCCGGTCTCGAAGTGGATGTTGATGAACCCGAAATTGAAGCTCGGCGTCGGAACGCCGGGCAGTCCGTTCTCGCCGCCGGTCCAGGCCGAGAGCGGATTGAATTCGACGAAATAAAAGACCTCGCCGATCGCCACGGTGATCATGGCGAAATAGATCCCGGTGCGCCGTAGCGCGATCAGGCCGATCACATAACCGACCGCGGCGGCCACGATCATCCCGATGATCAGCGCCACCACCACATAAGGGAATCCAGCGCGGGTGAGCAGATAGGCGGCGACAAAGCCACCGGTGCCGTAGAACGCCGATTGCCCGAACGAGAGAAGCCCGGTGTACCCGAACAGCAAATCGAAGCCGATACCGAACAGGCCCCAGACCAGCACTCGGTTGACTGTATTCGGAGCAAATCCGAGATACGGCAGCACGAAGGGGGCCGCCAGCAGCGCGATCGCCGTAAGCGCCTCGATCAGGAATGGACGTTTCTGCTTCATTGCCGAACCGCGCTCATTCGCGGCTTCCGGTGCCGAGCAGCCCGTGCGGCCGCAAGAGCAGCACGAGCGTCATGGCCACGAACAGCATTACATAGGCGTAGCCAGGATTGACCATGGACGTGAGGCTGATGATCTCGCCGGCGATCAGCCCCCCGATGACAGCGCCGACGAAGGAGCCGACGCCGCCAATGACCACAACCACGAAGGTCTGCACCAGGATCGCCTCGCCCATGTCGGGCGTAAGCGACACCACCGGTGCATTGACGATGCCGGCGAAGCCGGCCGCCATGGCGCCGATGCCGAACACCACCATGAACACGCGATAGACGTCGATACCGAGCGAATCGACCATCACCGAATCTTCGATGCCGGCGCGTACGATCATCCCGATGCGCGTGCGATAGAGCACCAAGAACAGCCCAAGCAGCGCCACAGCGATGATGCCGACCAGCGCCAGACGGTAGGTCGGATAGTACATGAAGCCGAGCGAGGTGATGCCGGTGAACAGCGACGGCGGCGGCACCGTCAGCGATAGGCTGCCGAAGCCGAACCGCACCAGCTCGACGAAGCAAATGGCGAGGCCGAAGGTGACCAGGAGCTGGTCTTCAGGCGGTCGGCGGTAGAACTGGCGGATGATGATCCGCTCCATGAGGAGCCCGACGACCATCACGAACACCGCGCCGACGACCACCGCGATGAGGAATGAATCCGTATAGGTATAGGCCACATAGCCGGCGTAGCCGCCGAGCATGAACATGGCGCCGTGCGCGAGATTGAGGACCCCGAGCGTTCCATAGATGATCGTCAAGCCGGATGAGATCAGCGCCAGCAGGGCGCCGAGCACCAGGCCGTTGAACATCTGCGAGACAAAGTTCGCCCAGTTGATCACAAGCAAGCTCGCGCACGGACCATGACGATACGTGTGCGATCAGGTTGCCGGGCCGAGCTGGCAACCAAAGGCGTCCGGCTTCTGCATCAACGGTTCACCAGGCACCACTTCCACGACGTCGTAGAAGTCTTCCTTGTTCTTCATGTCCTTCTGGGCCTTGCCCTTGACGATGATCACCGGACGAACGAGCTGGTGATCGGCGGCACGGAAGTGCACATCACCCACGGTCGACGGGAAGGTCTCACCCTTCTCGTAAGCCGCGATCACGGCCGGCGGATTGAACGTGCCCGCCTCTTCGACCATGCGTGCCCAGATCGCAAACTCCATGTAGGCGTTGTTGGCGCCCCACTCAGGCTTGTATCCGTACTTCTTCTCGAAGGCTTCGACGAACATCTTCGCCAGCGGATACTTGTCCTCCAGCGTCCACCAGAAGTCGGTGGCGGCATAGACACCGGCAAGCAGGTTGCCGCCCGCGTCGCGCGCCAGGAACGGCGTCTGATACGGGATCACCAGCTTCATCTTATCGAAGATGCCGAACTGCTTGGCCTGCTGCGTCGACAGCACCGCGTCATGCCCCCAATTCACGTTGAGCAGCACGTCGGCGCCGGAGTTGGCGACGTTGAGCAGATAAGACGAGTAGTCGGGCGCGCCGAGCGGCGCGACCTGGTTGGTCGCCGTCGTCCAGCCCGCCGTCGCCAGATAATCCTGCATCGATTTGGTGACGGTATGGCCGTAGGTGTAGTCCGGCGTGAGATACGCCGCCTTCTTGTTCTTGCCGAAGGTTTTCACCACGATCGGCCCGATCGCTGCGGCCGCGGTCTGCCCATAGAAGCACTGGCGGAAACCGTAGCGCACGCAGTCCTTGCCCGTCGTGTCATTCGAGCCGGAGATGCCGGCGACGTAGAGTACCTTCTCGCGCTGGGCGAGCTTGTTGAGCGCCACCGCGACCGCGCTCGAAGTCGAGCCGGTCAACAGCACGGCCTTGTTCTCGGTGATGAAGCGTTGCTGCTCCTGCACCGCCTCGTTCGGCTTGGCGCCGCTATCGGCGACACCGTACTTCACTTCCTTGCCGAGGACGCCCTTCTTGGTCTTCGGCGAGATTTTCTTGATGAGATCGTGGCCGCTGTTGATGTGCTCAACCGCCAGCTGATAGCCCTTGAGCTCATCCTCACCCTGCACGGCATAAGTGCCGGTGCGTGGCACGGTGATGCCGATGAACACCGAGTTGCCGGAGCTGCCGGCCGGAAACGTCCCGATCGGTGTTTCGCCGGCCGCGCATGCGGAGCGTGGCAGCGCTGGAGCTACGAGCGCTCCTGCCGTTAGTGCACTGCCGGCGCGCAGCAAGGCGCGTCGTGAGATAGCGCGGCCAGACGGCCGCTCATTGCGTGGTGACATTGCAAGATCCTCCCTGACATCGTTTGGCATTGCCTCCCGATTTTTTTGTTTTTATACGCGCCTTTGTCTGGCAAAGCGCGGTTGCGGACACAGCGGCCGCCTCCGAACTTTACCGTCGCATTGCCAACGTCAATCATGGCTTCGTCAATGCCACTTTGGTCGACGCTGTGGGCCTTACGTTGCGGCGCGACATGACAGCGCGCAGGCTGCAACGAAATGCCCGGAACACAACGTTTGTGGTATCGCCACCCAATGCAGCTGACGCAAAAAATAAGGCCGCACGTGACCGCACGGCCTTGAAAGTAGGGTGACAACCCATTCCACCTCAGACAAAGGCGCGGGTGGTGCATCCGCTAAAGCACCATTCTCATCCATTCACTATCGTCTGTCTTATTGATTTAGATTAATGAATGATACTAGGCTGCCTAAGTCATTGTGAACACAGGTGCACCACGTGCTGCTCGACCAGCATCCTTTCATCGCCAGATTGTCGCAGCTCATCGCACTGAGCTCGGCCGATCTGCGTCACCTCGAACACATCCTCGACGGCGAGCGCTCTGTCAAAAAGCGCAAAGACCTGGTGATCGAGGGGCACGAGTACCGCAATCTCTGTTTCATCAAAGACGGCTTCGCCATCCGCTACAAATTGCTACGCAGCGGCAAACGACAAATCCTCAATGTCGTGCTGCCCGGCGATATCGTTGGCCTACCGGTGAGCTTTTTCGAACGTTCCAACTATTCGGTCGTTGCGCTGAGCGACATCACCTTCAATGTCTGCTCGGTCGAGAACTACGTACAGCTCTGCCTTGAGCGGCCGCAGTTCGGCCTGGCGTTGGGCTGGCTCGCGGTCCAGGAGGCGGCAACTTATGCCGAGCACATCGTCGACATCGGACGCCGCACGCCGCTCGAACGCGCCGCGCATTTTTTGCTCGAGATGCATGCGCGCCTGCTCACGATCGGGCGCGCGCGCGAGCTGAGCTATGAGATGCCGGTGTCGCAGGAGGTCATGGCGGACGTATTGGGCCTGAGCGTGCCGCATCTCAACCGCGTGCTGCAGCAATTGCGTGCCGACAAGCTCATCACAACGCGAGGCCGCCTGACCGAGCTCACCGAGCTCGAGGCACTGCAATCGCTCGCGCAATATCAACCGCTACAGGTCGTGCCATTGCGCTTGCCGACCGAAGAGACAGCGACGGCTCGGCACAGCGCCTAGCGGATTGATTTTCGTCTTTTCTCAGGAGCGTTATTGCCGCATTCAGACCTCGATCTCCATCAGGTCTTCTGCGAGCAGGATGCGTCCTGAAAAATCTCGGGCGACTTCATTTGCGAGGGATTGTAGCGCGGAGTCATCTTTGCGCGGGCGATGATGCGTAAGAACGAGGGTCTTGACGCGGGCCCGGGCCGCAATCTTGCCGACTGTATCGCCGCCAGCCATCGTGTATTGCAGCAGCCGCTTGAAATGCTCCGTGTCTGCTTCAGCACTGCCCATATAGCAACAATGGACGAGCACATCGGCGTCCTTCGCGAGCCTGTCGATACCGTCGCACGCGACAGTATCTCCGCTGATCGTCAGAACCTTGCCCGCAGCTTCGATCCGATACCCGTAGCAGGTCCATCGATCTAAAAAGGTCTTCGGAAATCCAAGTCCATTTCCGTGGATGACAACGTCGGCCGTCACCTTCCAGCGACCAGTGTCCAAGACAACGCCCGGCGACACATCTTGCGTTACGACCGGCTTCCAACCGCCAAAGGACGGCTCCCCGATGGAGCGCCACTGCCAGTCCTTGTCGTAAACTTCATTGAGCAGCGTCTCCACGATGCGGCGCGTCTCCGATGGACCATAAATGCGCAGGGCCTCGGTACGGCCGTGCATCCATGTCGCCAGGATCACATCGTAAATATCCCCGATGTGATCGACATGATGATGCGTCACGAACACGGGGTTTATGCTGTCCAGTCGCACGCCGGATTGAACGATCCGATTGACCACCCCACGGCCGGCGTCGAACAACAAGTTTTCGTCACCGATCCCGACGAGCGTCGCAGAGGCGCAGCGACGCGGGTCCGGGCGCGGCCCGCCCGTACCAAGCAAGACCACTTTCATGCAAGCACCGCCGGTGAATGACTAATTGCCCACCTTGAATCCCGTGGACCGTATGACAGGACCCCAGCGATCGTAATCCGCTTTCACCAGCTTCGCGAACGCCTCCGGCGTGTCAGGTGCAGGGTCAACATCGAGGATTTTCAACTTCTCACGGACACCTGGATCGTTGAGCGCCGTGACGAGAATCTGGTTGAGATGCTGGACGGTAGCCGGCGAAGTGCCGGAGGGCACAAAGAATCCGTACCACATCTCCGCTTTTTCCATTTCTCCCAAGTTCATCCCAAGCTCCGCGAACGTGGGAACGTCCGGAAGAGCCAGATCACGTTTTTCGCCGGTGACCGCCAGTAGCCTGATCTTCTGGGTCTGATAGAGCGGCAGCAGAGCTACCGTCGTATTGATGGCTGATTGCACCTGGTTACTCAAAAGTGCGACTGCAGCCGGGCCGGAGCCTGCGTACGGGACATGGACGAGATCGGTGCCCGTTGCACGATTGAACATAGCGCCCAGAAAATGGGCGGGCGTGCCCGGGCCTGGGGTCGCGTAGAGAGTCTTCCCAGGATTCGCTTTGACATACGCCACGAATTCCTGAGCTGTGTGGACAGGAACTTCCACGTTGACGGCCAGCGCAAATTTGAAATTTCCCAACCGGGTGACTGGAACGAGATCCTTAAGCGCGTCAAAGCCGACCTTGTCGAAAACGAAGGGCGTGAACGCCGTCGTGACAATGGGGGCGGCAAGGATGGTGCTTCCATCAGGCTCGGCATGAACAACCGCTTCTGCGGCGATACGTCCTCCCGCCCCCGGTCGATTGACGACAATAGCGGGCGCGCCTGCCATGGCCTGCACCCGATCAGCGACAACCCGCGTGATCGCATCCACACCGCTTCCGGCCGCGAAGCCGACCACAAATTTCAGTGGACTGGCCGCAATGGAGGGTTCCGGCGCGAGCAAGGCTGAAACGATCGCCCCGACGATCACGGCAACCCACCCAATGCGACGAATCATGCAAACCTCCAGCTCGAACCGATGCCCTGCCGTGCAATTAGACCAGATGGGTCGCGGGCGATGCAATCAGGCGACCCAAACAGCCATGTCTCAGGAATTGAGATCTGGTCGTTCTGGCACCATGCCAAGGTGACGATCGGTCCGCCCATCGATCAGCGTGAGAGTTGCAGATTCACGGGGAAAGCGCATCATTCGGGCGAGTGCTCCAATTCGACACCGGGGGGAGGAAGCGAATGGGCAAAAAGCCGACAACGCCTTCGAACAAGATAGCGAACCTGCACACGCGCAGGCGATTCCTGCAAAGCGGTTCGGCGGCCTTCGGCGGCGCTGCCGTCGTTACCGCCGGGCTTGCCCAGGCGAGCGACGCTCCAGCGGATAACACCCCACCAAACGTTCCGCAGTGGATGAAAACCCCGGGGGCCGACACGGGTAGTCAACCGTATGGTTTGCCCTCGCGCTTCGAGAAGAACGTCATTCGCAACATTCCCAAAAACTTGAAGCAATATACGTCGGCCGCGGTGCGCACACCGCTTCAAGATCTTGACGGAATCATCACCCCGAATGGTCTCTTCTATGAACGCCACCACGGCGGCGTCCCCGACATCGATCCGGCGCAGCACCGGCTGATGATCCACGGCCTGGTCGAGCGCCCGCTGATGCTGACGGTCGACGATGTCAGGCGATTTCCTTCCCAGTCGCGCATTCATTTCCTCGAGTGCTCGGGAAACCCGACCTACACGGCGATCTATGGGAAGACGGCGTCCGATCTCGTCGGCCTTTTGAGCTGCGGCGAATGGACCGGTGTCGCACTCAAGGACCTGCTGAATGAAGCCGGCCTCAAGCGCGGCGCAAAATGGGTCGTCGCCGAAGGCGCGGACGCGGCGGCGCTGACGCGCAGCATCCCCCTCGAGAAATGCCTCGACGATGCGATGATCGTGTACAGCCAGAACGGCGAGCGGCTACGCCCGCAACAAGGTTATCCACTGCGGGTCTTGGTGCCCGGCTTCGAAGGCAACATGAATGTGAAATGGGTTCGTCGCTTGCACGTGACCGCGGAGCCGATCTACTCGCGCGAAGAAACATCGAAATACACAGACTCCATGCCGGACGGCACGGCGCGGCAGTTCACGTTCTACATGGAAGCCAAGTCCATCATTTTGCGCCCGTCCGGCACGCACAAGATCGAGAAGGGCTACAACGAGATCACCGGCGTTGCCTGGAGCGGCCACGGCAAGATCAAGCGGGTCGACATTTCCGTCGATGACGGCAAGTCGTGGAAGACCGCCAATCTGCAGGAGCCGATCCTGACGCGCGCGTTGACCCGCTTTCGTCTGCCCTGGCATTGGGACGGCCAGCCGACCGTCATCATGAGCCGCGCGGTGGACGAGACAGGCTATGTCCAGCCGAGCTTTGAGGATCTGGCGAAGATTCGCGGCGTGAACCACTTCTATCACAACAACGCCATGCAACCCTGGCAGATCGCGGCAACGGGCGAGGTCACCAATGCGCATGTCAAGAAGAGCTAAGCTCGTCGCCGTAGCGGGCGTTGCTCTGCTTGCATCGGCAGCAGGCGCCGCTGAGACACGCTATGGAATTGGCCGTCCTGCGACCAACGCCGAGATCGCGGCCTGGAATCTCGACGTCGACCGCGACGGCAAGGCCCTGCCCGCGGGAAGTGGCAGCGTCGAGCGCGGGCGCGTTGTCTTCAACGAGCAGTGTGCGGCCTGTCACGGCGAGAAGGGTGAAGGCGGCATTGGCGACCGGCTCGTCGGCGGGCAGGGCACGTTGAATACTCCAAAACCGATCAAGACCGTCGGCAGCTTCTGGCCGTATTCGCCGACGCTGTTCGACTACATCCGGCGCGCCATGCCGATGAACGCACCTCAATCATTGAGCAACGAGGATGTGTACGCGGTTTCTGCGTACGTCCTTTATCTGAACGGCCTCGTGCCAGAAAACACAACGCTCGATGCAAAGTCCCTGGCTGCAATCAAGATGCCGAACCGCAACGGCTTCGCCCCTGATCCGCGGCCGGACGTCAAAGATAAGCGCTGCATGCGGGACTGCTAGCTCGAACGCGCGGCCGGCCGCGCAGGAGCCGGGGGCCGCCGTATCTGGCGTTGACTCGGACTATGTTGCGAACATACTATCTATAGTACCATTTCCAAGCTCCTGTTGGGGCCTGCAATGCCTCTCGACAGCCGAAACGTACGTTCTGCAAAAATAACAAGGCTTGCTGATCTCACGCTTTCCACGGCAAGCGGGGCTTGAGCGCCGGCGGTCACGGGTTTCAAATCCGAGGAGACAACGCGATGAGACATTTGACGGGGCTGGCGATAGCGCTGGCGCTGGCGATGAATCCCGCCACGACGCGTGCACAAGATGCATGGCCTAGTCGACTCATTACATTAATCGTGCCGTATGGGGCCGGCGGGTACACCGACGTCGTCGCCCGAATAACTGCGCACTACCTGCAAAAAGAATTAGGAAAAACAGTCATCGCAGAAAATCGCCCGGGGGCTGGCGGCATCGTGGGAACCCAGGCCGTGGTGAATGCGGCGCCTGATGGCTATACCCTCTGCATCTGCAGCGGCGGGGCCATCACCATCGCACCTTTCACGCAAAAGGTCCCTTACGATCCGGTCAAGGATTTGGCTCCGATCGGCATCGTCAGCTCGGTCCCGATGGTGGTCGTCACCAGAAAGGACTTGCCGGTGACGTCGCTGCCCGAATTCGTGTCCTACGCCAAGGCGCATCCGGGCAAGCTCAACTACGCCTCAAATGGCGCGGGCGGAATAACGCACTACGCTGTCGAGCTGTTCCTGGCACGGACCGGAGCCACGGCGGTGCACATCCCATTCAAAGGGGGAGCGGAATCGATTGCCTCGCTGTTCTCGGGACACGCTGATTTCGCCTTCTCCAACCTGACGGATGCGCTGCCACAGATCAAGGCGGGCACGGTGCGCGGACTCGCCGTGACATCGAATGAACGCAGCTCATACCTGCCCGATCTGCCGACGGTGCGCAAAACGGTCGTGCCTAATTTTTTCGCGGAGACGTGGAATGGAATCATGGCTCCGGCAAAGACACCAGAACCGATTGTTCGCAAGATCTCGGAAATCCTGCTGCGAATGGCGGACGATCCGGAGGTGAAGCAAGGGATGCGCACCGTCGGCGCCGATACGGTGAAAACCACACCCGACCAATTTCGCGCGATGATCCAGCAGGAAATCGCCGAGTGGAAGCCGTTGAGCGCGGAGATCGAGAAGAAGAAATAAGGCAAGTCCGGCGTGCATATCTTGCGATGAGAGCTGCGCACCCCCCGGGGCGCTCGGTCATCCGAGTCTCGAACGGCAACAGGAGATCACTTAATGCGTACTCGCATTACCTGCGGTTGGCTGGTTGGGCACGCGAACGGCCATCATACCCTTTGGCGCAATGCTGAGCTCGTCTATGAAGGCAATACAATTCTGTTCATCGGTGAACGTTTCGACGGCGGCGTCGACCATGAGATCGATGCACGCGACAAGCTCGTCGCGCCGGGATTTATTGATACGCATGTGCATTCCGGCCACCGCGCATCGCACCGGCTGATATCCGATATTGGACGTGGCGACTATTTCGGCCAGCCCTTCCTGGAAATCAGCGTGGCACGCAAGGGCGCACGCGTCGGCGGCGACCCACGTTACGCGCGTCCCGACGATAGTTCGGTGGCCGAAGAGCTGCGCCTGAATGCGCGCTTCACCGCCGCAGAGCTCCTGCGCAACGGCATCACGACGTTCGTGGAATTCGGAAGCCAATTGCGTGTTCAAGAGGCGCTTCTTCAGGCTGTCGGCGAACTCGGCAACCGATGTTATCTCGGCCCGGGCTTTGACAGCGGCCGCTGGATCGGAGGTGACGGCGGCAAGCTCGTGCGCGTCATAGACGAGGCCGCGGGCGAACGAGAATTTGATCTGGCGCTTGACTTCATCGAGCGCCACCAAGGCGATCATGGAGATCGCGTTCGCGGAATCTTGGTGCCCCGCGAAATCGAGACGTGCTCGGTCCCGCTCATGCGCAAGGCGGCCAAGGCAGCGCGCGATCGCAATCTGCCAGTCGCGATCCACGCGGCCTACAACATCCACGAGGTCTACGACATCATCCGCGAGCATCAGATGACATCAGTGGAGTTGCTGCGCGACATCGGGTTGATGTCGGACAAGCTCAACATTGGCCACGGCAACTTCACCTGCGATAATCCCCTGGTGAACTACTCCGGTTCGCACGACCTCGAAATCATGGGCTCGCACCGCTGCTCGATTTCACACTGTCCGGTCAACGTAGCCCGACGTGGCCGCTTTCTCGATAGTTGGGAAAGCTACCGCAAGGCAGGCGTGAACATCGCGCTGGGTACCGATACCTATCCACGCGACATGATCATGCAGATGCGCAACGCGTCCTACTTCGGCAAAGTGGCAAGCCACAATCTCAAGGCGGCAACGGCAGCGCAGGTGTTCGAGGCGGCAACGCTTGGCGGCGCGCATTCGGTCGGCCGTGACGACATTGGCCGACTGGCGCCGAACGCCAAGGCCGATATCATCATCATCGACCTGACCGGCCGAGACACATTGCGTGTGGGGCCAGTGCGCGATCCGATCAAAAGCCTGGTCGACTGCGGCGTCGGCGATGACGTTGACACGGTGATCGTCGACGGCGTCGTGCGTATGGAAGGCGGCCGCATTCCCGGCATCAATTTCGCTGAACTGCGAGGGCAGGCTCAGGCAGCCGGCGAGCGCGTCTGGAGTGGCTGGCAGAATTGGGACCCGAATGGCCGAACGGCAGACGAAATGAGCCCCTACTCCTTCCCGCGCGCCAACTGAGTAAAGGACATTTCCCGGTCGGCCGGCGAAGCTCAAGAAGGCTCTGACGAGGGTCGAGCCATGGCGCCGCGCCGGTTTATGGCGTCATCATTCTGCTCGTCAGCGAAGTCATCTGCGGCTTCGCGCCGGCTCAAACGAACGACAGAGTGCACAAAACATTCTTCAATCCCAGAGTCTACTGAACTGCGTCGCCACCACCGACGCATACGGGACATCGACGTCGAGGATGCCAAGCGCGCGCGCAAAGCGGTTCATGCCGGTGACGAATTCCAGGGCAAGCTTGGCTTGGTAATACGGCAGGTCGCGCCGCACCAGGGTGACAATATGCTCCGCTTCCGCGGGAAACAGCGCGGCGCCGACCTTGGCTGCCAGTGAGGCGTCCGCTCGTAGCGCCTTTTGCGCAGCGACGATCGCGCGCACCGCGGCGGCGGCCTCGCCTGGCCGATCATTAATAAGCCGATCCGTCGTCGCCAGCGTTGCCATCGTGTAGTTGAAAGCTTGCTGCGGTCCATCGCCGCGCCGCGCGTCGACCACCAGCGTGCCGGCCCCTGAGAGCACAGCAATTTCGGCGCCCATACCATTCGCCCAGAAGCCATCGATCGAGCGCTCCGCCAGCGCTCGCGCCGCCACAACGCCGATGTTGATTTTCTTGCCGACCGAACCCGGGACGGTGACGAACTCAACACCATCGCGCTTCATGTCAATGCCGCTATCTGCCAGCATTTGCCGCAAGCCCATGCCGACCCAAGGGGCAGCCCCGATGCGTCGCCCCTTCACGCAACCGAGATCGCCGCGCTTGGCGCCGATATCGGAGCGCATGACCAGAAACCAGTACAATCCTTGCGATTGCGCGCATAACAACTTGGCCCCTTGCCATCTGGGAAAGGCCGCAAGCGTTGAATGCGCGGAGCCCGCGACAATATCGACCTGACCATCGCGCATCGCGGCGTAAGCCGCTTCGACGGGCGCGATGAGCTCGAGCTCGGCCTTGATGCCTTCAGCTTCGAGGAAGCCAAGGGTGACGGCCGCTTCTGCCGGAAGGTAGGACGGCGAAATGAGATCAGGAACCGCGATCTTCATGGATCAATATCGTGAAACGGGAGCGTGGAGACGCAACGTCCCACGCTCCCTTTTGTTGTCAGCTACGCGACGGCGAATATTTCTTCGCACGCGCCTCCACAGTGGACCATTCCTGACTGGTCAACTTGGCCGAACCGATGAACTTGTTGGTGAACAGCTTGTCGGTCGGAGGCACGTTCTTCACCCCCATGTAATTTTCCACCGTCTGGCGTGTGACGTTGACGAGATCCGGGTCCATATAGCCTAGACCGGCGTCGCGGAAACCCGGCACCATGCCGAGTGACGTGCTGACGGCCTGGCCGTATTCGATCACCTTCTGATTGGTGATGCTGCCGCCCTGAAATTCCTTGAGGCTTTCGATGTGCAGCTGCACCGATTTTTCGGGATTGAGATAGACGTATTTGAGGCCTTCCATCAGACCTTCGACAAAGGCCTTGCAGATCTCCGGACGCTTCTCAATCGTGTCACGTTTGCACGCCACGACGTTGCTGTAGCACTTCACGCCATAGTCTTCGTAGAGGATGCCGTTGATCTCGAGGTTCTGCGCCCAGAGGCTCGGCGCGATACTGCCGAAGAAGTTGCCCTCCGCCTTCACCTGCTTCTCGATCAGCGCCTTGATCAGCGCCGCCGCATCCATCGTGAGCTTGTTGACCTTCTTGTCGTCGATCCCGGTCGCCTTCACGAAAGCCGGCCACATCTGAAAGTCGCCGCTGCCGACGTCGAAGGCGACGGTCTGGCCTTCGAGGTCCTTCGGCTTGGTGATGTTGTATTCCTTGAGGGAAAAAATGCCGACCGGGGAGCGCGGCCAGACGCCTGCCACCGCCACGAGATCGAGCCCGCGTCCCGCGCAGTTCATCATCACGCTGAGATCGAGAATGCCGAAATCATACTGGCCCTGATCAACCGGTACGCACACTTTTCCAGAGCCGAAGCCGCGGTCGATCGTCACATCGAGGCCGCGCTTCTCGAAGAAGCCCATCTTCTTCGCAACGAAGGCGTAGCTGAAGGTGCCGAGCGGCAGCCAAGGCAGCGTGAGCTTGATCGGGGTCTTCGCCCCCTGCGCCAGCGCTCGCATCGGCTGCGCCAAGGCGCAGCCGAGACCGAGCGAGCCGGAGTACTTCAGAAACGAGCGTCGATCGAATGTCATGGGAACTCCTCCTGCGGGTCAACTTAGGAAGTTCGGTTGTGTTTTCAGTCCGGTGAGAAGGGCGCGCGACAACATCACATGAATCCCACGATTGCCGTTGACGAATTGGGTGACGTGCATATCTGCGGCGACGCTGCACAACCGATAAGCATCGTGAAAGTCCATCGCGTAGTGCGTTTCGAGGAGCGCTATCATCGCACGCATCGCCAAGCGCGCCGCATCATCGAGATCCTCGTGGACCGCCATCGTCATCAGATGCGTGGACGTGCAGGCTATGGGCCACGTGATCGAAAGGTCGCGCCGCACCGTCAGGCGAAAGCGCCCATCAAGCCCGGTCTCGATCGCCGTCTGGTTGATCTCGCCATGCCCTTGCGCGGCATGCCCATCGCCGGTGCTGAACAACGCACCGTCGACCGCGACCGGCAAAAATAACCGCGTACCCTGGCGCAGATCTTTGTTGTCCAGATTGCCGCCGTGCCGCGTTGGCGGGCGACTGTCGAGCCGGCCCCATTCCCGCGGAGGCGCGACCGCTAACTGGCCGAAGAACGGCGCAAGCGGCACCGATATGCCGGCTGCGACTTCGGCCGAGTTGGCCTTGAGGTCGAACGGGATAATCTTTGTTGCCTGCCGCGGCTGCTCATTGCCGAACATGCCCTTCATCGGGCTGACGATGTTGTAGCCGTACCGCTGGTTCAGCTTGATCTCGAGGATATCGATCTGCAGCACATCGCCCGGTCTTGCATCCTTCACAGAAACGGGGCCGGTGAGAATATGCGGCCCAGTACCGCGCACCGCATCGGCGAAAATCTCAGGGATCGCCTTTGGAATCCAATCGCGAGGGACGTCGTGCGTCGGATCGGCCGAGACGGTATTGATCCAAAACTCCTCGCCGGAGTCGACCTCGAACACCGGAGCGAGCGATCCGTCGTGGAATCCGAAATGAACCGTCCGCGCTGTCGCTTCTAGTCGTCTCATGGCTCATTCATCTCGAGGCGCACTACGTTTTCGCCTCCACGTTCGGGTCTAACGGCGCTTGCCAGTAAACCGCACGTTTTTCAGCCATTGCGATCAAACCATAGAGGATAAGCCCGGCAATACTGAGAATCGTGATTGCCCCAAGCATCAGTGGCGTATCGAGCAAGCCGCCGGCAAGCTTGATCAGATAACCGATACCTTCCTGCGAGGCGACGAATTCGGAGACGATCACGCCGATGATCGCCAACGTGATCGAAATCTTCATGCCGCCGAAAATGTAGGGAAGCGCGTTCGGCAAACGGATCTTCCAGAAAATCTGCCAGCGCGAGCCCATGAAGGTACGCGCCATTTTGTCGATGTCCTCGTCGACTGACTGGAAGCCCATGGCGGCGTTGATCGTCATCGGAAAGAACGCGATCAGGAACGCGAGCAGCAGGCTCGACATCGTCCCGGTGCCGAACCACACGATGAACAGCGGTGCGATCGACACCTTCGGGATGACCTGCGACACGACGATCATCGGATAAAAGCCCTTCCGCACGATCTCCGAATAAGTGATGAGCACGGCGACAAGAACGCCACCGATAACCGAGAGCGCAAAGCCGAGGATCGTCAGGTAGAGCGATGGCCAGAGATGCTCAAGCAGCAGGTCGTAGCGATTGAACATCGTCTCAACGACTTCCGATGGCGGCGGCAGCACGATGCTGCGGATGTGCAATGCCCGTACCGTGACCTCCCAGGCAGCCAGCAGCAGGAAGGTCATGACCAGCGGCCAAGCCACGTCTTTCGCCGAGGCTTTCAGCTTAGCTAGCATGGCTTGCCTCGATGGATTTGCGCAGGTGGCGTACGTACTTGTTGAAACTCTCCTCTTCGGTGATTCCGATGTGCCGCGGGCGCGGCAGATCGATCTTCAACTCGTCGATGATCGTTGCCGGCCGGCGCCCCATCACCAGTACTCGATCCGATAGGAAGGCGGCTTCGCGAATACTATGGGTGACGAAAATCACCGTCTTGCGATTGGCGTGCCATATCCGCAACAACTCGACCGCCATGTCGTCGCGCGTGATGGCATCGAGCGCGCTGAACGGCTCATCCATGAGCAGTGTGCTTGGATTGTGAATGAGAGCGCGGCAGATTGAGGCGCGCTGACGCATGCCGCCCGACAGCTGCCGTGGCAATGCATTTGCGAATTCCTCAAGCTTGGTCATCTTGAGAAGCTCCATCGCGCGGCCGCGATATTGGGCGCGCGGCAAGCGAAGCAGCTCGATAGGGAAGAGAACATTGTCGACAACGGTGCGCCACGGCAGAAGCACCGGGCTTTGAAAAACCACGCCGACGTCGTTGCGCGGCCCGGAGATCGGCAAGCCGGCGAGCACCAATTCGCCGGCGCTCGCCTGCGTCAGGCCGGCAATCATCATCAGCAACGTGCTTTTGCCGCAACCGCTTGGACCGAGCAGACTAATGAATTCGCCGTCAGCAATATCGACGGAAATGTTCTTGATGGCTTCGAGCGAACCGAAGGCCTTGCGGACGTTGACGACGCGCAACGCCGTCCTGGCATCGCCGCTCGGCTCCATCACTCCACCTGACATCATTAGTCTGCCGAAGCAGGTTTTATTATTATTAGTACCATAGCACTTCGCGATCGACCCGCAAGGCACGCCAGACGTGTGCCGCCTACGCCTTGAGACGCGGGATGATCTCGCGTGCAATCGTCTCGACTTGGTCGGGCCGGTATTTGTAGGGAACGAAGATAATCTTCTGAACACCTACCGC
This sequence comes from Pseudolabrys sp., assembly GCA_035651015.1. GTDB lineage: Bacteria > Pseudomonadota > Alphaproteobacteria > Rhizobiales > Xanthobacteraceae > Pseudolabrys. The sequence goes on from DASRGN010000034.1 coordinate 195,053, forward strand.
CTGGTGCTCCTTGAGTTGCGCGACGCATTCGTCGACGGATCCCATGATCGCACTTTCGCGAGAGCAGTCACTGCCCGCCGGGAAGTCCCATTCCTTGTTCAGCCAGTCCATCATCTCCGCGCGCACGGCCTCCTTCGACGGGCCGACCATGATCGGCAATTGCGACGCGTTGAGCAGCTTGTCGGGATCCTTGCCAGCTTCCTTGGCCGCGGCACGAATCTTATTCCACGACTTCGTGAAGCTGTGGGGCTCATAAAAATAAGTGAGCCATCCGTCGCCGACAGCGCCAGCGCGCTGCAACACGCGATCGGCATATCCACCAATCAAAAGCGGCATGCGTGGCTTCTGAACGGGCTTCGGATACATGACCGCCTTCGAAATCTTGTGAGCCATGTACTCGCCGTCGACTTTGTCCTCGGTCCACAAGCGATTGAGGATTTCGAGGTTCTGGTCCATGAGCTTGCCGCGCTTTTCAAACGGAATGCCCATGGCGTCGAACTCGCGCTTGTACCAACCCGAGGCCATGCCCATGATCATGCGGCCGTTCGAAAATTGGTCCATCGTCGCAAGCTGCTTGGCGAGCGCCACGGGGTTGCGCAGCGGCAGCACCAGGATGCCGGTGCCGAGCTTGATGCGCTTGGTGCGGGCGGCGATGGTGGTCAGCGTGGTCAGCGAATCCATGATCGGAAAGTTCGGCTCGACGCCGAGCAGGATATGATCCCACACCCACAACGAGTCGTAGCCAAGCGCCTCGATCTTTTCGCCATACTCGATGAGTGCCTTGGGATCCGGCATCTCCGGATATGCCGTGAAATTTCGTGCGGCAATACCGAAGGTTTTCGACAAGACGGTCATACGCGCTCTCCCTGAAGCCTTTTAGGCGATGAAGCGGCGATCCGGATCGAGGCCGCGAAGCGTCGACAGCTCGTGCTCGGACGGCGGCTCAGTGACGCCCACCGATTGATCGAACATCACATCGAACCCGGTATTCTCCTGCACATGCTCCCGCGTCACGCCAGGATTGAGCGCCAAGACCTTGATGCAGCGCTCGGCATCATCGAACGAGAACACCGCAAGCTCCGTGATGACCCGGAAGGTGCCGCCGTGGGTCAGGCCGCTTTCCGCACGCGTGTTGCGGCCGCGGAGGTAGCCGGGGCTGGTGATGAAATCGACCTTCTCCACGAAACGCCGCTTCTCGTGCTTCATGGCGACGATCACGTTCGTGAGGCTCGAGATATCGTTGCCGCCACCGGTGCCCGGCAGCCGCGTCTTCGGCGCTTCCGGATCGCCGATGAACGACGAGTTCAGATTGCCGTACCGATCCACCTGGGCACCGCCCATGAAGCCGATGTCGACATAGCCGCGCTGCAACAGCAGCAGCACGTCAGCGCTGCCAAGCACCATGTTGGCCAGCTTCGTGCAACGTTGATCATTGGTCGATGGCGGCAGTTTGCCCGGCTCGACAAATGCCCCGATGACACCGCCCTCGAAGAGAATCGTCAGGCCCGGACAACGCAGGCGCTGCGCGAGTGTCGCAGCCAAGAGCGGAATGCCAATGCCGGCAAATACGACCTGTCCATCCTTGAGATGCCGTGCGCTGAGAATGGTGAGGATTTCCGACGCGGTATATTGGGAGGACTTAGACATCGAAAATGCTCCTCCCCTTACGCGTGGCCGACATGATTTCCTCGGTGCCGATCAGCGACAGGAACTCGTTCCAGGATTTCGGGCCATACACATACTTGTCGAGATACTGGCGCATGCCTTCGATCGGGTCGCCGTTGACCTGACCGACGTACGCGTCGAGATGGTCCATCGCGGGCTCGTAGAGGCCGTAGCATTCGTGCGGCATCGAGCCGTATGGCACCTCGACGACCGCGTCGACGCAGAAGAAGGGAATCTTGGTGTGATCGGGCGCGCGACGGATCTGATCGTTCGAGATAATCCGCTCTGTTGTGAGGACCACGCGGTTCGCTGCGAGCGCCAGATCGATATCCATGAACTGCAGCCCGTCGATTTGCGCGTTACCGTAGGCATCGCAGCGCTGGACGTGAATCAGCGCCACGTCGGGATTGAGCGCGGGCACGAGGAGCAGCTTTTCACCGGTGAACGGACAATCGATCTCCTTGAGCTCCGGGCGGATCCGCGCGACATCTGACCCGAGCATCGATCGCATCGGAAGAAACGGCACTCCCATGCCGCCGGCACGGAACCGCATGCCCATGCCCATATGGCTCCACTCATCGAAGCGAGCCAACTTCTTCTCGACGTAATGACGCATCACTTTCGAGAGGCCCCAGAGAATGCCCTGGGCAAACCAGCTCGACATGATCTCTTTTGCGGCGCCCGAGCCGAAAAGAAGGTCACCATCAGTCGAAATGATGCAACGCGAGCAGGAAAGATCTTTTTTTCGGGCCCGGATCAATTGCCAGATCATTGCCATCGGCGTGCGCGACAATGTCGAGCCCCCAATCCCAACCGTCGCGCCGTCACTGACGAAGGACGCCGCGTCTTCGAGACTGACGACCTTCTCGCGCAACGAGCGGTCACGTTTGAGGAGATTGTCTCGAAGGCGGTGATAGGGTTGGACCGAGTCTGACGTCACGCAGATATCCTTGATTTCGCGCGGCAACATCCCTCGCAGATTGTCAGCAAACGTTGTGCGCCCGAACTTAAACATCCTATCATTAGTAAAATAGCAAGTCTAGATTCGCGCCGCCACTGCAAGCAACGGCTTCTTCGGTGCAGCCCTGAACGACTGCTCCCGACGGCTCGCATCAGCCGGCCGATAGACGGTCGTGCGCTGTAGAGGCGTGCGGCCGCAAGACACGATGATCTCCTCCATGCGCTGCGGCGTCATTTCCTGCCCATGCGACGCCCCCGCCGAACGCGAGATGCTTTCATCCATCAGAGTGCCACCGAGATCGTTTACGCCCGCTGACAAGCAGTGGCGCACGCCGTCGGCTCCGAGCTTCACCCATGAAGCCTGAATGTTCGGGATCAACGGATTGAGTGCGAGCCGCGACACCGCGTGGACAAGAAGAACCTCGCGGAACGTCGGCCCCGGCCGAGCACGTCCCTTGAGGTAGATCGGCGCTTCCATCGGCACGAACGGCAGCGGCACCATCTCGGTAAAGCCGCCGGTCAGCGCCTGCAGGTCACGCACGCGGAGCAGATGGCGCGCCCAGTGTTGATAGCCATCGATGTGGCCGAACATGATCGTCGCCGTCGAACGCAATCCTGTCTCATGCGCTGCCTGCATAACTTCGAGCCAACGGCCGGTCCTGATCTTGTCGGGGCAGAGCGTACTGCGCACTTCGTCATCGAGGATTTCCGCTGCGGTCCCCGGTAGCGTTCCAAGCCCTTGCGCCTTGAGCATCGTCAGAAATTCGCGAAGGGGGATGCCGAGCGTTTGCGCCCCTTGATGCACTTCAAGCGGTGAGAAGGCATGGATATGCATCTGCGGCACCGCGGCTTTTACGGCGACGCAGATGTCCAGATATTTTTGGCCGGTATAGGCAGGGTGGATGCCACCCTGCATGCAGACTTCCGTGGCGCCGCGATCCCATGCCTCGACGACACGCCTCTGCAACTCTGGCACGTCCAGATCATACGGCCGGCCGCGCAAGTTCTCGCTCAGCTTCCCTTTCGAAAACGCACAGAACTGACATTTGAAGTAGCAGATATTGGTGTAGTTGATATTCCGTGTGACGACGTAGCTGACCACATCGCCATTGACATCTGCGCGTACTTCATCGGCCGCGCGACACACCGCAGCAAGGTCATCGCCTCGCGCTTCAAAAAGCGACACCAGCGCCGGTTCATCGAGTCGCGCGCCACGCTGTGCTAAAGCCAGAATGCCGCTCAGCGGCGACGTAACGACGGACGGGCAGCCGGCCAGCCAACCAAGATCTTTGGCTGGCACTGGTTCGACCGATCCAGGTCGCCAAGTCTCCGTTCGGGGCAGCCCCTGTCCATCAATCGCGTCCAGCGTCGCTTTGCGTAGCGAAGGCGCTACCCAACGCGACACATCGCGCGCGTATGCGGGGTAGATCGCCAAGCGCTCCGTCAGACGCTTCGACGCCGCCTGCGTTGCGGCCTCCAGCACGCGCAAATGCGGCCACGGCGCTTCGGGATTGACATGATCAGGCGTGACCGGAGAGACCCCGCCCCAATCGTTGATGCCAGCGGCGATCAAGCGGCCGAGCGCACTAGGATTGAGGTTAGGCGGTGCTTGAATATTCATCTGCGGCTCGAACAGCAGCCGCGCGACGGCGATCGTCCAGAGATGCTCCTCCAGATCGAGCGCCGGGACATGTGCCATGCGCGTGCCCGGTTTCGGCCGGAAATTCTGAACGATGATTTCTTGGATGTGCCCGTAGGTATCGTTGAGCTCGCGCAACGCCAGAAGCGCATCGATACGCTCCTCTCGCGTTTCACCGATCCCAACCAGGATACCCGTGGTGAACGGCACAGCAAGCTGACCCGCGAAGCGGATCGTATCAAGCCGCGCTCCGGGCAACTTGTCGGGCGACCCATGGTGGGCGCCGCCCTTTTCGCTGAGTCGCAACGACGCGGTCTCCAGCATAATGCCTTGTGACACAGAAGCGTCGCGCAGCATTTCGACATCGGCCGACGTCATCAAACCCGGATTGACATGCGGCAGCAGCCCAGTCTCGCGGAAAACGGTTCGGGCCGCTTCGGCCAGATAGGACAGCGTCGTTCGATGACCAAGACGTTCGAGCTCCTCGCGCGCCGATCGGTAGCGCAGCTCCGGCTTGTCGCCGAGCGTGAACAGAGCTTCTTTGCATCCCGCGGCTTTTCCTTGCCGCGCGATCGCCACCATCTCCTCGATGGAAAGATAAGGCTTCTTCCCGGCACGTGGCGCGTGAGCAAAGGTGCAATAATGGCAAACATCCCGGCAAAGCTGGGTCAACGGGATGAACACTTTGCGCGAATAGGTCACCAGCTTACCGTGTGCCTCGTCACAACGACGCGCGGCGGCGTTCAGCAGCAGCTCCAGATCACCAATTGCCACAAGCGCCATTGCTTCTTCGCGCGTGAGGCGGTGGGCCGGCGTCAGATCCTTGATGATCGATGCGATGTCCATCACAAGCTCAAGCCGATTGACGTTGTTCAGCAATCGCCTCGAGCCGCCTCTCGACGTTGATATCCGCGAGCAACGTCGTCACGCGATTAGCGCCGAAGCCTGTCGGCGCAAAAAGGTCGCCGGGCCGGTCGATGTCGTGGTCGAGGCCTGCCGCTTTGACAACGCCACAGCGGAGATTTCGCGTGCGCGCCTGCTCCAGATGTCGAGCAAAGCTGCGTTCGCCAAAACACGGTTCGATCATGCCGGCACGACGCTGCGCGAGCAGATTGGTTCCGCCGTCGGCCTGCGCGGGAGCAAGGAGGACCGGATCATGCGCCAGGCCCCCCAGAGCAGCGGCTATCTCGGTCGGTGTCGCAAACGGAACGTCAGCGGCAATAACCGTCACTGCGCTCTTTGCGGACCTTACCGCATCAAGTCCCTGCAGAACCGCTTCATTGACTCCACTTTCTACCGCGTCGGGAACATGGCGCGCACCAAAAGACCTGGCAATCTGCGCCGCCAACGGATCCGCGGTCACCACCGCGATTCCCTCAAGCTGCGGAACCGGCGCCAGCGCGTCGAGCACATCGTAAAGCATGGCTTCTGCCAACGCTGCCCGCTCTTGCGCTGACAGCACTGCAGCGAGACGTTGCTTCGCCCGCGCGAACGTCTTCACCGGTACAATTGCCCAAACGCCATGCACGTCGCCGCTCATGCGTGGGATACCTTGCGCTGCTCAAACCCAAGGAGCTCTGCGAACGCGACCGATTCGCACGCCAGGCGTTCACGATCTTCCAGATCCCGCATGAGCGTCGCAGTTACGCGAACCGGTACACGCGACATAGCGGCCAAATATCGATCCAGATGGTCGACGATGAGCCCGTCAATCAAACCCTCATAATGATGCGCGATCGCCTGCGGCGTACAATCTTGCTTCAGCTCGGACATGATTTTGGCGGTCGGACCCTTGACAGCCTTGCCATCGATCAATGGCGATACGGCAATGACCGGCGCCGCCGCGGCGCAAATCGCATCACGCATCGAGGGAATGGAAAGAATCGGATCAACGCTCAGATATGGATTCGACGGACAAATGATCACTGCCGTCAAATCCGGATCCTGGAGCGCGGCCAGCGCGGCCGCTGCCGGCCGGGCTCGCTCCGCCCCCTTGAACTCGAGGCTCTGAAGCACCGGCTCGCAGCGTCGATCAACAAAATACCGCTGGAACGAAAGCGCGCCTTCATCCGTATGCACGATTGTCGAAACCGGGTCGTCCGACATCGGAACCACCGCCGCGCTGATGCGAAGGCGCTTTGCCATGGCGGCGGTGAATGCAGTCAACGAAACGCCAGATCGTAACTGGCGGGTTCGCTCGAGATGCATCGCGAGATCTCGGTCGCCAAGCTTGAACCACGTCTCACCACCAATGGCGCCGAGACTGTCCATGCAATGCCATGTCTCGTCCGCCCTGCCCCAGCCGCGCTTGGGATCACTCAATCCAGCAAGTGTATAGAGCACCGTGTCGATATCGGGTGAGACGTGCAATTCGAGGTGTTCGAAGTCATCTCCGGTATTGACGATTAGCGTCACACCGGCGCCAAAGCGCCTTTCAAGCCCGAGCGCGAGCTTGGCGCCGCCGACGCCGCCACAGAGGGCAACAACCTTAGCTCCGCCGCTCATCGAAATAGATCCTTGGCGCGGTCGCGGATCAATGCGGACGCCGGGCGGTTTGGCGCACCCAAATCAAGGCCTCTCACCAGGACCGCGGGTAGCCCTTCGGCAGCCTGCCCCATGACCAGCGAGGCACCGGCGGCCACTTCGTCGGCGAGCGCGATCTCAGTCATCTGCAGCTTGCGTCCGAACATGTCGGGCAGTCCCACCATATCGAGCAGCGAGGGAAAACCCGCCGCTCCCAATGCAACACCGGTTACGCCGTTGCGCCAAGGTCTCCCGAAACTGTCGTTGATGATCACGCCGCAATTGATGCCGAACTCTGCATCGAGGGCGGTCTTGATTTCCGCAGCGGCGGTGTCGGGGTTCTCTGGCAAAAGCAGGACGCGTTCCTTTCCGCCTGGATGTTCGATATTCGACTGATCGACGCCTGCATTAGCCATGACAAACCCGTGACGATGCTCGACGATAAGAACATTGGGCGCGTGGCGCACAATGTGCGTCGATTCCGCGAGTACGATCTCGACCAAACGCGGATCCTTGCCGGTCAGCCGCGCATATTGCTGTGCGCGCGTCGATGGCTTGACGTCCGCAAGGTCGATATACCGGCCCTCGGCCTTAGAAACGATCTTCTGCGCCACCACCAGCACATCGCCGGACGCCATTGGGAGACCCGCAGCCCGCATTGCGTCGATCAGGATCGATGCCAACAGGTCGCCGGGGCTGATTCGCGGAATGCCAGGCACAGCGACGAAGCTGACGTTCTTCGTCATGGCCGCCGTCATCCAGCGGGAGGCAAGCCGGTGATGCGAATGCCAGCACCCGGCACCTTGTAGCGCCGATTGATTGCTATCAACACCGACGTGAGGGCCTCGGCGGCAGCTGAGTTTGCCAAAACGCCACCATCGACTCCTCTCGTTGCGACATCGCCGGCTAGCGCGATAACCGTCTCGCGCGCCTCTTTATCATTTCCGAAGACGAGCACGTCGCAGTCCACCCGCTCCCCCGCCTGAAGTTTGGTCGCCCCCACATTGTGGAATGCCGACACAACCTTCACACCGTCGCCCAATAGCTGCTGCGCAATCTGAGCTGCCGATCCACCTGCCGGAAGCTGGACGGTCGACACTTTCGGCGGGACCAGCGGCACGACCGCATCGACAACGATTTTGCCGTGCACCACATCCTTTATCGCATTGATCGTGGTTTCGTGGCTGTCATAGGGCACCGCCAGAACGATGATGTCAGCTACCTTGGCAGCCCCAACATTGTCTTGACCGACGGCACCCGCGCCGAGCTCTTGCACGAATTGCCGGGCCTTTTCCGCGGACCGCGACCCGACGACGACGGTGTGACCTGCTGCAAGCCAGCACTTCGCTAGACCGGATCCGAGATCGCCGGTGCCACCAAGGATGGCGATGGTGCGCTTTCCGTCCACAGTCATACGATGCCTGTCATATTTACGCGCCCGCCTGTATTCATCCTATTTATAGGATGACAGAACCTTTGGCGAAAGCAAGGGCCGCGGCGCGCTGAATTCTAAGGCTCGGTTCGCAGATGGAACCGGCTATTTCTTCCTGCGCCCGTCGAGGCGCCGACTGTCCGAGTTGAAAAGATCAACATGCAGCTTGATGCAGTCGGCGCGATAGATGACATCGCCGACATAGATCGCAGTGCCACTGTCGTCGACGATCACACAGTGGCTCTCTACGGTGGGCGCACCCAACGGAATCTTCATAAGATCGGCGATTCTGGGGCCGGCGCTTCCAATCACCAAGCTCTGGTGCGCGTGGCGCAAGACGATGTCATCACGGGCGTCGATCGTCGGGAGAGCGGCAGCTTTCATGAACCGCTTAGGATCAAGATCGTAGACCTGCCTGGCGAGCCAGAGATCCACGACCGAATATGGCTCATTGTTGCGAAATTGCAGGCTGCGCAGCCCTACATAGTTCTCGGCGAGATCACCATCATCCGGGCCGAGCGACGGAGGTGAACGATCCTCTTCCAGCGTGATATTGCGCGGCACGTTATCTTTGAGCGATTCAACCAGGCTCGTCCAATTGACCGCAAGCTTCAGCCAGTGGCGGTCTTGAGTCTTGTTGGAAACGAATGTGCCACGGCCTTGCCGGGCGCGAAGGAGTCCTTCCTCACGCAGCACGTCGACCGCCTGGCGGACAGTGACACGGGCCACTTCGAATTCGGCTTCCAGCTCTTCAAGAGTTGAGATCTTCTCGCCCTGCGACCACTCGCCGGACTCAATACGTTGACGGAGTACCGAGGCCACTTGGATATAGAGCGGCACCCGGCTCCGGTCATAGGCTCTGAGGAGTTTTGACAACGGTCAGCTTCTCTATTGGGCAAATTGACTACAAACTAACCAGCCAGGTTCGCTCAATGGAATAGAGAAACCCAGGGTTTCTGGCAATATGCACACTCCGACCGCGCCGCAGCGGCGTCCAGCATAACTGGCGAACGTCATGGCCAAGACTCATCCTGACGAGGATTTCGCGCTTGCGGCCCAGATCGGCACGCGGCAGTCGATCCGACGCTATGAGCCGTCCGCGATCGATGACGACGTCGTCACGCGACTGCTCACAGCGGCAAGCCGCGCCCCATCAGCCCACAACAGGCAGCCCTGGCGATTCGCGGTCTTGACCAGCGATCGAATCAAGCACCGGCTCGCCGAGGCGATGGGCCGGAAGCTGCGGCACGACCGCTCTGCAGATGGTGACGCAGCCGAAGCGATCGAGGCGGACATAGCTCGGTCCTATCAACGCATCACCTTGTCACCGCTCGTCATCGTCACATTTGTCGACATGAGCGATATGGATAACTATCCCGACAAGCCAAGGAACGAGGCTGAATACCTTATGGCAGTGCAGAGCGCGGCGATGGCAGCGCAAAATCTGCTGCTCGCCGCTCATGCGGAAGGCCTTGGCGCCAGCATCATGTGCGCTCCCCTGTTCTGCTCCGAGGTCATTGTCGAACAGCTGCAAGTTCCCACACACTGGCGTGCACAGATGCTGGTGACGATCGGCGCGCCGGCCGCATCGGGCCGCGGTCGTTCCCGACTACCGCTCGATCAGATCGTACGATGGCGCACGGAACAGTAGCTTTCGCACGCTCCGGCCCTTTGTTGCTATTTGTCTAAAAATAGTCCCATAGTCGCGCACTCTCGAAACCGTGGCGTCAGTACCCATGGCAAGGTTTGGTGTCGGCGCTTCCGTTCTGCGCAAGGAAGACGACCGGTTTTTACGCGGCAAAGGGCAATACGTTGGCGATATCCGCATCGCCGGGATGCGCGATGTCGCTTTCGTGCGCAGTCCTGTCGCTCACGGCTATCTCAAGGCCGTCAACATCCCTTCTGAGTTCCGCGAAGCCGTGTTTATCGCGCACGATCTGACAGGCGTCGATCCGATCGTCTCGGCGCCGCCTCTCAAGGGTTTCAAACGCTCATCTGAGCATCTGCTGGCGACCGACAAGGTTCGCTATGTCGGAGAAATTGTCGCGATGTGTCTCGCCGACACACGCGCGCAAGCCGAGGACATCGCCGCCGCGGTCACCCTCGACATCGAAGAATTGCCGGCGGTGACCGACATGCTGGCTGCGCTCGAGTCCGGCTCGCCGCTCGTGCACGAGGAATGGGGCGACAACATCTTCGTCGAGTTCAGCGACAGTCGCGCGTTCGACGAGAGCGTGAAGAATGCGGCGATCAAGGTCAGCAAGACGATCCGCACCGCACGTCATTGCATGTTTCCGATGGAAGGACGCGGCGTCGTTGCTTACGAAGACAAGCGCATGCGACTGCTGACAGTGATCAGTTCGACGCAGTTTCCGCATTCTGTGCAAACCGGCCTCGCCCAATGTCTTGGAATTGAGCATGGCCAAATCCGCGTCATCTCGCCGGACGTGGGTGGCGGCTTCGGCTACAAAGGCCTGTTGTGCCGCGAGGAAGTCCTTCTGGCCTGGCTGACCAGGCAGGTGAACTGCCCCGTTCGTTGGCTGGAGGATTGCCGCGAGCATCTCGCTGCCAACGCCAACTGCCGTGAACATTTTTATCAAATAGACGGTTACGCAGACACGGACGGTCGTCTCATCGCGATCGACTGCGTCGGCTATGTCGACGCCGGGGCTTATTCTTCTTATCCGATCTCGTCGGCACCGGAGGCGGCGCAGATCCCCAACCTGTTGCCTGGGCCTTATGTTTTCTCACACTACCGGTGCCGGTCCGCGGCGGTTGCCACGAACAAATGTCCGATCATTCCGTATCGCGGAGTTGCCCGCACGCATGTTTGCGTCGCCATGGAAGCGATCATGGATGCGATTGCCAAAGAAATAAACCTCGAGCCCTACGAAGTGCGCCTGCGCAACATGGTCAAGCCGGAGCAGATGCCCTACGACAACATCGTCGGAAAGCACTTCGACAGCGGTGACCATCCCGAATGCGTGCGCCGCGCTGTTGAAGCCATTGGTCTCAAGAAAATACGCGAGCTTCAAAAGCAGCGCGACTCCGACGGCCGTTATATTGGTGTCGGCCTCTCATTCTTCGTTGAACAAGGCGCGCATGGCACCTCGGTGCTGGCGGCTTGGGGACGTCCAATCGTTCCCGGCTATGAACAAGCCAATGTCAAGCTTACGGCCGATGGCGAGATCGAAGTCCACGTCGGAACGCACTCGCATGGCCAAGGACACGAAACATCCTTCGCCCAGGTGGCGCACGAAATTCTCACCGTCGATTTCGATAAAATCAAAGTCTACCAGGGCGACACGCTCACGACGCCTTACTCGACTGCCACATGGGGCTCGCGTTCGATGGTCCATGGCGGCGGCGCCGTTGCAACCGCATCACGGATTTTGGCGAAGCGTGCGGCGCATATCGGCGCATGGCTCCTGCAAGCCGATCCCGCGAGCGCCCGTATCGCCGACGGCAAGGTGCATGCCGGAAATGGCAGCATTCCGCTGCGCGACGTGGCCCGTGCCTGGTACCTACAACCGCAGAATCTTCCGTCGGATGTCGACATTGGTGGCCTCGATGTGACCGCCGGCTATCGGGCGCAGCGGGACAGCGGCACGTTCACATACGCTTCACACGCGGCAGTGGTCGCAGTCGATCCGCAAACCGGCCTGGTCGAACTGCTGGATTTCGTCGTCGTCGAGGACGGCGGCACGCTCGTCAATCCGATGATTGTCGACGGCCAGATCCACGGCGGCGCCGCCCAGGGCATCGGCACCTGCCTCTATGAGGAGATGCCCTTCGACTCGCAGGGCCAGCCACTCGCCTCGACGATGCTCGACTATCTGCTGCCGGGAGCGACGGAGATACCGGACATCCGCGTGCTGCACATGGAATCGCCGTCGCCTTACACGGAATTCGGCATGAAGGGCCTCGGAGAAGGCGGCGCAGTCGGCCCGCCAGCGGCAATCATCTCGGCAGTCAACGATGCGCTGAAGCCGCTTGGGGCCGAGGTGCACGACCTGCCGCTGACGCCAGCCTTGGTCCTTGCCGCCATCAATCGGGGCAAAGCGAAAGCGGCCGCGCCGTGAAGCCATCAGCGTTCGATTTGGTCAGACCGGCGACGCTCGCGGATGCGTCCCGAATCCTGTCCGAAAGCAACGGCGGCGCGCGGCTCGTCGCCGGCTGCCAATCGCTCGGCCCGATGTTGAATCTGCGGCTCGCAACGCCGCATACGTTGATCGATTTGACCAGCATTCCAGAGTTGACGCAGATCGTAGATGACAGCGAGAGCGTAACAATCGGCGCCTGTGTAACCACGGCTTTTATCGAGGATGGCCGGCTGCCGGGCCGTGGTATCGACCCATTGGCGCACATCGCACGAAACATTGCCTATCGCGCGGTTCGCAACCGCAGCACGATCGGCGGCAGCCTCTGCCATGCCGATCCGGCTGCCGACTGGGTCTCGACGCTCTGCGTGTTCGACGCCGAATGCCTCGTTTACGGCAACGGCAAGCAGCGGAAAATCGCGGCGGATCAGTTCATCACCGGAGCTTACGAGAACGCGCTGACAGCCGGCGATATCCTCCAAGCGATCCGGATTCCTCGGCTCTCCGAGAGCGCCCGGTGCGGCTACTACAAGGTATGTCGCAAGGCCGGCGAATTCGCTTCGGCGTTGGCTGCCGTGATTCACGATCCGACGACGAAGCGGCTGCGGGCCGTGATCGGCGCCACGCATGGCAAACCGATTGTTATTCCTGACGCGCGATCCCTCTTCGGCACCGACAAGTCGGTCGACAGTGCTGCTGTCTTGTCGCTGCTCGACCGCCACAACATCACCGACGTCACGGCGCGCCATCAGCAAGTCGCCGCCCTGTCGCGCGCGTACCGGCAGGCGGTGTCGCCATGATGCAGATCACGATCCATGTGAATGGCCGTCAGGTCACTGACACGATCGAACCGCGTATGCATCTCGCTGACTTCTTGCGGGAGCACCTGAATCTGACCGGCACGCATCTGCGTTGCGAGCAGGGCGCATGCGGCGCATGCACGCTGCTGATCGATGGTCAGCCTGCGCGTTCCTGCATTACATACGCCATGATGTGCGATGGCGCCAGCGTTCGCACCATCGAGGGCCTTGAAAACGATCCCATCGTGATGGCGCTGCGCACTGCGTTTGCTGAAGAGCATGGTTTGCAGTGCGGCTTCTGCACGCCGGGTATGCTGATGACAGCCCGAGATATTGTCTTGCGCATTCCGGATGCGACTACCGAACGAGTACGGCTCGAGCTCAGCGGCAATCTTTGCCGTTGCACCGGGTATGTAAATATCGTCAAAGCGATCATGCGGGTTCTCGGCGAGCGCCGCAGCCAATCCGGCGGTCCTGCCCGCGAACTCGGGCCGGTCGGGCCAGTCGGCGCGCGTCATGGCAGTCGCGCCGCATCAGCTTCAAATCCGCGCGCTATGGACGCTTCGGCGCGGGATAGCGTTTCGGATACGGGCCTGCTCGGCCTCGGCGGCCGCAAGCCGACCATCGAAATCCGCAAGAGCTTCTCTGTCGCGCGTCCTGTCGCCGAGGTGTGGGCTTTCTTTGCCAATCCTGCGCGCGTTGTGACGTGCCTGCCGGGTGCCAGCATAGTCCGCCAGCGCGGCGCTAACGATTTCGATGGCGCGATGAGTATCAAACTCGGCCCGATTACCGCGAACTTCACTGGGCGGGCTCGCCTCACGCGTGACGACAATCAACACTCCGGTGTCATCGTTGGCTCCGGCAATGACCGCGGCGGCGGGTCACGCGCGGCAGGCGAAGTGGAATACGCCGTGCGCGACGCCGGCTCAGGGCAGACAACGGTCGCCTTGACGATCCGCGCCCTGCTCGCTGGCCCGCTCGCGCAATTCGGTCGCAGCGGCATCGTCGACGACCTCGTCGATAAAATGACTGAACGATTCGCCACAAATCTCGGCGCAATGCTGTCAGGCCAAGCGCCGGCCGAAGGCGAAAGGGCGCTTGAGGCAGGCTCGCTATTCTGGAGTCTGTTCTGGAGCAGGTTGAAAAAGCTGTTTGGTGGCGCCGGTTCCTGACGGCGTCCTAACAAGGATGGGCTCTATGAAACCGGGGCGATCCAGGCGTTTTCGTGAGCAGAAGTGGCTGAATCTCATTCAAGCCGAGGCCGCACATTCGCTTCCGCCGATGGAAGAGATACCTTCGATGCGGCCTTCGTGACGCAGGTCAGGTCATGGATCGCTTCAATCTCGGCACGTATTCGCGCCAGATCTCTACAAGCTCACCCGAGGCGCAGCGCTGGTTCGATCTCGGGTTGAACTGGTGCTTCGGTTTCAACAAAAACGAGGGCATCAAATGCTTCAGGCGGGCGCTCGAATTCGATCCGCGCTGCGTCATGGCACATTGGGGCATCGCCTACGGCAGCGGGCCGTTCTACAACCTGACTTGGCGCGAGCATGGCCTGGAAGAGGCAAACGCCGCCACACAGTTGGGCTTCGACCACATCGTTGCGGCGCGCGCGCTGTGCGGTGAAGCGAGCGAGTTGGAAAACCGGCTGGTCGAGGCGATGGCCTGTCGTATCCAGAAGCCGCACGCTGTGTCGGCGGAAGAATTCGACCGTTGGGACGACGACTACGCCGCCGAATTGCGCCGTGTCTCTACCCATTACCCTGACGATCACGACGTCATGGCGTTGTTCGTCGAGGCATTGATCACGCGGACACCGCGGCGGCTATGGGACGTCAAGACCGGAAAGCCGGCGAAGAATTCAGATGTGATCGAGGCGCTGCAGGTATGCGAGCGAGCGATCGAAATGGCTGACCGACAGGGCGCCAAGCCGCATCCGGCGATCGTGCATCTGCAGATCCACGCCCTGGAAATGTCAAACGAGCCTGAGCGCGGGAGGCGCTCGGCGGACACGCTTGCAACTCTCTGCCCGGACGCCGGGCATATGAATCACATGCCCGGCCATATCTACATGCTGTGCGGCGATTACTCGAAAGCCAAGGAGGCGAGCGAAAGGGCCATCATCGCCGACGACAAGTATCTCGACTATGCCGGGCCTTTGACGTTCTACACCATTGCCTGCGCGCACGACCTGCATCTGATGATGTACACCTGCATGTTCATGGGCAGGTATCGGGATTCAATCGGCACTGCCAACAAGATGTGCCGTCTGTTGAGCAAGGAGGTCCTCAGCGTCAAAGGCCGCCCGAAATTCGCCATGACTCTCGAAGGCTATTACTCGATGAAAACGCATGTGATGGTGCGTTTCGGGCGCTGGCGAGAGATCATCGACGAGCCGCTCCCGGATGAGCCGGACCTCTATCTCGTCTCCACCGCAATGCTGCATTATGCCAAGGGCATCGCTCACGCCACGTTGAAGAACCTCGACAAAGCGGACGAGCAACGTGAGCACTTTCAGGCGAGCTTGCGGCGCATCCCGCGTGAGCGCAGGTTCTTCAACAATTCAGCCCATGACATCCTCGCCGTCGGGGAAAAAATGTTGAATGGCGAAGTGGAGTATCACAAGGGCAATTACGACGCCGCCTTTGCGCACTTGCGCGAAAGCGTTCGCCTCGATGATAACCTCGAATACATCGAGCCGTGGGCCTGGATGCATCCGCCGCGGCACGCGCTCGCAGCGCTATTGATGGAGCAAGGCCATTTCGGCGAGGCGGAGGAAATCTATCGCGGCGATCTCGGCCTGAATGGGAGAATCCAGCGTTGCGCCCAGCACCCGGACAACGTCTGGGCGCTTCATGGCCTCGTCGAGTGCCTTGAGCGCCGCGCCGAGCAGGTGGAGTTGCCGACGCTCCAGAAGAAGCTTGCAGCGGCATTAGTCATGTCTGACGTTCCAATTACGTCGTCATGCATGTGCCGGATCAACGTCCAGACGATGGATAATTGCTGCGGCAGCAGAAGCACGTGACCAGGCTCGCGCAAAACGCGCTGGCGTAGAAGGATTCGGCTTGCTTGAAGTTTGCCGCATTACTAATATCCTAAAGATGGTACCATTCCGAATGGAAGCCGGTCGTGATGTGCGTCGATCTCCCGCCCGCTGCCGACTTTCGTGCAAGGCCAAATCTGCCGCACATATCGCTGTTCGATTTGCGACAGATATCAATCGCCATCTCTCTGGACTACGGTGAAGATAAGGCTGCAGAGCCCGAAAGGGTTCAGTGCCCGCGGTCTTAGGCTTGGCTGCAACACTACCGCCGACACTGTCGACGAAATGGGAGGGAAATAGCCATGAAAATGCTTGCAGGATCGCTGGCGATTGCGGCCATCTTGGCCGGAGCCAGTGGCGCACACGCGCAAGAAACGATCAAGATCGGCGTCACCCAGCCACTGACTGGCGCTTTCGCAGCGTCGGGCAACTACGTGGCGCAAGGCACGAAAATTGCCGAGGAGGAAATCAACGCTGCCGGCGGAGTGCTGGGCAAGAAGATCCAACTTGTGATCGAGGACAACAAGTCGAATCCGACCGAGGCGGTCACCACCGTCGAAAAACTCATCCAGCAGGACAAGGTACCGCTGCTGATCGGCGCTTGGAGCTCGACACTCACACTCGCCGTGATGCCGAAGCTCGAAGAGTACAAAGTGCCGATGATCGTGGAGACCTCGTCTTCCGGAAAGATCACAACCTCCGGCAATCCCTACGTCTTCCGCATCAGCCCGACTTCTCAGATGGAAGCAAAAGCCTTCCAGCCGCTCGCCAAGCAGATGGGCATCAAGAAAGCCGACTTCCTCTACACCAATAACGACTTCGGCATAGGCTCCGCCGACGAATACTCGAAGATGCTGAAGGCGAACGGCGTCGAGATCGGCGTGCGGGAGACGATGGATCCCGCCGCGACCGATTTCTCGGCACAACTCGCCAAGATCAAGGCGTCTGGTGCCGACACGCTCTTCGTCACGACCGCCGTCGAGCAGCTGACGCTCATTTTGAAACAGGCCAAGGAACAGCAAGTAAAGGTGCGCGTCATCTCCTGCGGCGGCTCGAACTCGCCCGATCAGATCATCGCGCAAGCGGGCGCCGCGGCGGATGGGTCCTTCCACACCGCTTTCTTCCCGCCCTGGTTTCCCGAGATGACCACGAATCCAGAGGTGTCGAAGCGCTACATGGATGGCTGGAAGAAGCACGGCTTCAATGTTGGCGGATTGACTGAAGGCTTCCGCGGCTATGATGCCGTCTATGTCGCTGTCGCGGCTATCAAGTTGGCGGGCAAGGCAGACCCGGAAGCCATCCGCAAGGCGCTCTGGGACGTGAAATTGAAGGGCGTCTACGGCAACATCCACTTCGACAAGCAGGGTCCGGCCGGCAAGGAAAGCGGCCAGAACACTCCGTCGGTCTATCTCGTTGAAGTCAAGAACGGCAAAATACAAAAGCCGCAGTTCTGATCGGCGTGCGCGGCAAACACGGGCAGTCTATGAACTGCCCGTGTTTTCCCGCTCAATGCCGCGGAGCATCACGATTTGGATGAGTTTCTTCAGCACCTCCTGAATGCGGTCATTCTCGGCGGCACCTATGCGCTGCTGGGAATCGGCCTCACGTTGATTTTCGGCATCATGCGCGTGGTCAATTTCACGCATGGTGAACTCTACGCATTCGGCGCTTACTGCATGTACGCGCTGGTGATGCGTCTGGGCTTCGATTTCTTCGCTTCCCTTCTGCTGGCCATGGTGCTTGGCGCGCTCCTGGGCGCCATCATCGAGCTCGTACTGCTGAGCCGCCTGCGCCGGGCCGATATCGACACAACGATGCTCGTGATGATTGGCGCCTGGATCATCATGCAGAACACCGAACAGCTGATCTGGAGCGGCGTGGCGCTGTCGATTACGACCCCATTCCCTTCCAATCCGCTCGTGCTCGGGCCCGCTTCGGTCTCGTGGACACGGGTTTATGTTTTCATCGTCGCCCTTCTGCTGATCGCGGGTACCTACTTCCTCATCAATCGCACCAAGCTCGGCAAGGCGATGCGCGCCACCTTCCAGGACCGCGACACGGCGGCGCTTATGGGCATTCGCATCGACCGCATAAATACAGCCACCTTCGCCATCGGCTCCTCGCTGGCCGCCGCCGCGGGCGCGCTGCTCGGTCCCGTGTTTGTAGTTCAGCCGACGATGGGCGATCTGGCGGCGGCCAAGGCCTTTGCCGTCGTGATCCTCGGCGGCATGGGCAGCGTGCCCGGCGCGACCGTCGGCGGATTCGTTCTCGCTTTCGCCGAAGAGCTGGGTGCCGGTTACATTTCTTCCGGGTACCGCGACGCCATGGGATTCGTATTGATCATCCTGATCCTGCTGGTCCGTCCGACGGGCCTGTTCGCGCGCAAGGAGCGAATAGGGTGACGCGGTTTGTTCCGTGGCTTTTCGTCGCCCTGCTCGCCAGCGTGCCGCTGTGGATGACGGACTACTATTATCTCCACGTCCTCATCACGACCGGCATCTTCATCATCGCCGCGATGAGCCTCAACCTCCTGCTTGGTTACACCGGGCAGCTCTCGCTCGGGCACGTCGCGTTCTTCGGGATCGGCGCCTACACCAGCGCGCTGGTCTCGCTCGGATTCAATGTTCACGTCACGCCCGATACGGTCGTAAGCCTCTCGCCCAAGCCCGTGTGGTTCGCGATCCTGTGCGCCATCGTCGTCAGCGGCTTAGTCGGCTATATCATCGGCAAATTGTCGTTCCGGGTGCGCGGCGCCTACTTCGTGATCGTGTCGATCAGCTTCGCCGAAGTCGTGCGCCTCATCGCACTCAACTGGGTCGAGCTGACGCAGGGGCCCATGGCGCTCAACAGCATTCCGGCGCTTACGCTCGGATTCGACGACTACACAATCTCATTCCTGCGTAAGCCACAGTTTTTCTATCTGATGCTGGTTATGGCGGTGATCAGCTATCTGATCGTTGCGCGATTGGTCAATTCGCGTGCGGGCCGGGCGATGATCGCGCTACGCGAGAACGAGTCACTGGCGATGTCGGTCGGCATTGACGTCACCCGCTATCTGGTGCTTGCCACCGTCGTCTCGGCAGCGATCGCCGGCATGGCCGGGGCCTTGTACACGCACTACATTCGGATCGTCGATCCAAACATCTTCCTGTTCATCTATACCGTGACCATGGTCATCATGGTCGTCACTGGTGGGAAAGGCACGCTCGCGGGCCCGATTGTCGGCGGAGTCATGTTCGGAATCGTTCCGGAAGTCCTGCGCGGCATGAAGATCGTGCCGGAAGTGCAGTGGATCGTATACGGCGTGCTGATGATCGCCATCGTCTATTTCCTGCCCGAAGGCATCGTGCCGGCTGTTCGGCGCGTCCTCGCAAGCGGACGCGGAGCGTTCGCCGGCTCGACGGTCCTGACCGAGTCGAAGGTGGAAGAGAAATGATGGCGCGCGACGACATCGTCCTCTCGATAGAGAATGTCGCTGTGCGCTTCGGCGGATTGCTCGCGATTTCCGATATGACGTTTTCCGTCCGCGAGGGCGAGATCGTCGGCCTCATCGGCCCTAACGGCGCCGGCAAGACGACCGCCTTCAACGTGATCACCGGCTTTCTACAACAGACGAGCGGAGAAGTATTCTACCGCTCGAAGTCGTTGCGAGGCCTGAAGCCGTACGACATCGCGAAGCTCGGCCTGGTTCGAACCTTCCAGCGCACCAGCGTTTTCCAGGAACGCAGCGTTTTCCATAACCTGCTCACCGCGCTACATTGCCAAGGACAGTCACGGCTTTGGGATATCTTGCTGCGCACCCCTCGTGAGGTCGCGTCGGAGCGCGCGCTCGCGGAGCAGGCATCGAGCGTCCTGCGTTTCGTCGGATTGACGCATCGCGCGGACGAGCTGGCCGGCGCGTTGCCTTACGGCGAACAGCGCCTCGTTGGAGTCGCGCTCGCCCTCGCTGTCAAGCCCTCGATGCTGCTGCTCGACGAGCCGGTATCCGGGATGAATCCGGCGGAGACCACGCGGTTCGTAGGCTTGGTCAAAAAGATCCGCGAGTCGGGCGTGACCATTCTGCTGGTCGAGCACGACATGAAGATGGTAATGGGTGTCTGCGATCGCGTGGTCGTGCTGAACTATGGACGTATCATCGCCGAGGGGTCGCCGGCGGAGATCCAAAAAGATCCTGAGGTGATCCGGGCCTATCTCGGCGAAGGAAAGAAGAAGCGTGCTTGAGCTCCGGGACATCGTCTGCCGTTACGGGAAGGTGACGGTTCTCAAGAGCGTTTCGCTCAAGGTCGAGCGCGGCCAGCTCGTTGCCCTCATCGGGACGAATGGCGCGGGAAAGACCACAACCCTGAAAACGATCTCCGGCCTTTTGAAACCGGCAAGCGGAAGCATTTTCTTTGACGGCCACAGCATCAGTAACGCCCCGCCGCGCAAGATCCTGGAACTTGGAATCGCGCACTGCCCCGAGGGGCGGCGCGTGTTTCCGTTCATGACGGTCGACGAGAATTTGGAGATGGGGTGTTATCTCCGCCACGACCGCCAGGAAATCGCCGAGGATCTGGAACGCATCTTTGAACAGTTCCCAAGGCTGGCGGAGCGCCGGCATCAAGCCGCAGGAACACTGTCTGGTGGCGAGCAGCAAATGCTGGCGATTGCGCGCGCAATGATGTCGCGTCCTAAGATGATCCTGTTCGACGAGCCTTCGCTTGGTCTCGCGCCTAACATCGTCGAACAGACCTTCGAGATCATCAGCGGCATTCGTGACGCCGGAACGACCGTTTTGATGGTCGAGCAGAACGCGCTCGCAGCATTGGAAATGTGCGATTATGCGTACGTTCTGGAATCGGGATCGCTGGTGCTCTCAGGTAACGGACACGATCTCGAAGACAATCCGCACGTTCGCAGTGCCTATCTCGCCAGTTGATCCGAACCTGCCCGCCACGGCGCGATCTGGCACAATGACAGTCGCGCGCCGGTTGGGCGGGTTACTCGATCAGCCTTCGCAAGAAAGCCTTGAGACGCGCTGCCAGCACAGAGAGGAAAAGGCTTCCGGCGCCCAATTCGGGAGCCGAAGCGAATGAAGCACCCGGGGCGCCGAGGCGCCTCTCGACGTTTTGTGCGAACACACCGACGAGGCGCCCCGCGATATCGCGCATCAGATCCGACCGGCCGAACTGCGCCAGCGGCCCAGTCAGCCGGTAACCGACACGGAGATCGACGCGCGTCGTGCTGTTGCCGACATCAGTCAGCTGGTAGGAAATCACGCCACGCGTCGCCGAGCTGCTGTTGGCATCCTGCCCGCTGCCGCGAATTGTGCCTGAATGGGTCGCATCGCTGCGTTCAATCTCCGCGACGCCATGAAATTCGGGTGACATCGGCCCGACCTTAATGCGAATTTTTCCGCGCACCGTATCGCCGCCGGCCTGTGCCTCAACCGATGCGCCGGGCAGACAAGATGCCACGGCAGGTACATCGGAGAAAAAGCGCCAGACCTCATCAACCGAATGCCTTACCGTAAAGCTCTGCTCGAAGGTCGTCTGCGGCCTCCAATCGGTGAAATCGGTGGTCGCCGGCTGGACACTGGCTGCCTGCGTCGCGCGCGGGGCACTACTCGCCGCGATCGGGTTTCCATGTCCCGCGCCAGCCGGACCGAGCGCACGACGGCCAGCACCACGTATCGGCCTGATGCCGCGCTTGCGGCGGTCGGCGACGACGCCCTGGACCGCGCGGACAATGCCGACATAGCCCGTGCAGCGGCAGAGATTACCACTCATCGCCACGCGAATCGCCCGCTCATCAGAGTCCGGCGCACGCAGCACAACGTCCCGGGCTGTCACCAGCATGCCCGGCGTGCAGTAGCCGCACTGTAAAGCGTGCTCGCGCGAGAATGCCGCGCGCAGCTCCTTCATGATCTCGTCGTCGTCGAACGCTTCGATCGTCGCCACCTGCGCGTGAGCGCACGCCACGGCATAGGTGATGCACGAGCGCGCGGGCACCCCATCGAGCAGGACCGTACACGCGCCGCACACACCGTGTTCGCAGCCAAGATGGGTGCCCGTCAGATTGTGCGTGTCTCGAACGTAGTCCGCGAGACTTGTGCGCGCCTCGACGTCGGCTCGCACTGGAACGCCATTGAGCGTGAGCGCCACATCAGTCATGTTGCCAGCGCCTTAGAAACCGCGCGACGCAACGCCGCGATGCGGATCTTCTGCTCAATGGCATCCGTCAGTCCGACCCCTGACATCGCCTCCCGGATATACGCCTCATCCAGGGCATCCACTGCCGCGTCCTTGCCTGCGAACAGCCGGGCGCGATCAGTCAGCACGATCGGTGCTCCACCAGTCGCCCCAATGACCGCCCGGCAAACGCCGCGAGCCTGATCATCGTGGTACGCCGCGATTGCATGAGCGAACTCCCCGGTCTTGCGGCATAGCTTGTGGTAGCCCCACCGCGAACCGGCAGAATGACGCGGCACCTCCACCGCCATCAGCATTTCACCCTCGGTGAGCTGCGTCTCGAAAACGCCAACAATGAATTGTTCGACGGGCACCCGGCGCGCGCTCTTGCCGCTGATGACGGCGGAAGCGCCAAGCGCCGACAGCGTCGAAACCCAATCAGCCGACGGATCGGCATGCGCGAGACTGCCGCCGATCGTTCCGCGGTTGCGCACCGCGCGATAGGCAATGCCTTGCGCGACCGACGGCAGCGCACCGTTAGTGACATCCGGGATGCGGCCATCCTCTATGTCAGCATGCGTGATGCAACTACCGATCGACAGCGTATCCTCATTGGCATCGGCCTGCTTGAGATCATCGATCGCCGTGATGTCGATCAAGAGTTGCGGCTGGACGAGGCGCAGATTGAGCATCGGACCAAGCGATTGACCGCCGGCGATGAACTTCGCCGCGCCTTCGGTGCTCACTAGCTTGAGCGCGGAGTCCACGTCCTTTGGACGCGCGTAGTCGAAATTGACCGGCTTCATGCCGCTCCTCGCGCGGCGGCGATGCTCTCTAGAATACGGCGCGGCGTGATTGGCGAAATCAGAAGCTCCGCACCGAGTGCCCGCAATGCATCGTTGACGGCGTTGGTTACCGCGGCCGGCGGCGCAATTGCCCCGCCCTCACCCAACCCCTTGACGCCAAATTCAGTGTGCGGCGCCAGCGTCTCCATATGATCGACGCGAGGCGCCGGCACCTCTGTCGGCCCAGGCAGCAGATAGTCAGCGAAGGTGGAGGCCAATGGTTGGCCTGCGGCATCAAAGGGCATTTCTTCGTAGAGCGCGGTACCGATGCCCTGCGCCAACCCTCCGAAGATCTGGCCATCGACAATCATCGGATTCACGAGTTTGCCGCCATCCTCGACGATGACGTAGTCGAGAATCTCGACCTCGCCGACCTCCGGATCGACCGCAACGAGGGCCGCATGCGCCGCGTAGCTGAACGTGCCGGTGTCTGGTGCGGGCCGATAGCCGATGGTGGCCTCCATGCCTCCCATGTCGATCCCGGGGGGCAAGTTCTGTGGCTTGAGATACCAGGTGCGCGCAATCTCGCTGAGTGGCACCGAGCCCTTGGGACCGACGACTTCGCCGCCCTTGACGACCACATCGGCCGCGTCGGCTTGCAGGAATTGCGCGCCGATCTTGGCCGCGCGGTTAGCGATTTCCTTGCAGGCGACAGACACCGCGCCGCCCGCCATCACCATGCAGCGCGAGCCCCACGTGCCCGTCGAATAAGGTGTCATCGCCGTGTCCCCATGCACGACTTTGATCCTTGCCACGTCGATCCCGAGAATCTCGTGCGCGACCTGAGCCAGCGTGGTCTCGAGACCCTGCCCATGGGAATGGACGCCGACGCGCAATTCGAGACCGCCATCGGGGGTCATCCGTGCCGTCGCCTGCTCGAAACCGGGCACCATGGGGATACCCCAGCCGTGATAGACCGACGTGCCGTGGGACGACTGCTCACAATAAATGGAAAGGCCCACCCCGATCAGTCGGCCGTCAGGTTCGCTCTGTTTCTGCCGCACCCGCACCGCATTGACATCGATTGCATCTACCGCGCGTCGTAGCGCCTGCGGATAGTCGCCGCTGTCGAACCATTTCTTCGTTATGTTCGTGAACGGCATCTGCTCCGGCTTGACGAGGATCTTGTTGCGCACGACATGCGGCTCAACGCCAGCCTCGCGTGCGATGGCGTCGAGGATGAGCTCTATGGCGAAGCAGACGCCGGTACGCGCCACCCCGCGATACGGCAGGATTGGGCACTTGTTCGTTGCGACAGACCAGGTACGGCAACGATAGGACGGAAAATCATACGGTCCTGGAAGGATGCTCGCGACTTGAGCGGCCTCGAGGCAGGCGGAAAACGGATATGAGGAGTACGCTCCGGAATCGACCACTGCCTCACAATCAATGCCAAGCAGTGTCCCGTCGCGATCGGCGTAGCCGGTGATCGTATAATGATGCTCTCGACAGTTCGCTCCGGCCGTGAGGTGCTCACGGCGATCTTCGATCCAGCGCACGGGATGGCCGCGCTTCATGGCCAACCAGCTGATGCACACTTCCTCAGTCAGCAGGATCCCCTTGTAACCGAAGCCGCCGCCGACATCAGGCGCGATAACGCGCACCTGACCCTCTTCGAGCCCAAGACATTCGGCAAGGCCGGTGCGTACGATGTGCGGCATCTGGCAAGCCGTATATAAAGTGAGCTGCTCAAGCCGCGTATCCCACAGCGCAACGGCCCCACGGCCTTCGATCGGCGCCATGCACTGTCGTGAGGTCCTGATTGTCCGACTGACCCTGATTGGTGCCTTTAGCGCTTTGTCGAAATTGGTGTCGACGAAGGTTTCCAGGAAAACGTTGTCGCCCCAGTGTTCATGCACCAATGACGGCGGCGAGGAACGGGCGGCCAGCATATCGTGAACAGCCGGCAACTCTTCGATGTTGAGCACAACCGCCGCGGCAACGTCCTCCGCCACAGCACGAGTCGGTGCCACGCACATCGCGACTGGTTCGCCAACGAAACGAACTTTATCCGTGGCGAGGCAATATTGATCCGATGGCTTGAATCCCTTGAGTGCCGACACGGCGCGGATGGGCTTGATGCCCGCGAGGTCAGCGGCGCTGAAGACCGAACCCTCGTGGGGCGTTGGCGCCTCTACGCTTTTGATCCGGCCATGCGCGATCGGGCTGCGGACGAACGCAACATCCTGCATGCCAGCAAAACGCAGATCCGCAACGAACTGGCCGCGCCCGCGCATCAACCGATCGTCCTCTTTGCGCAGAAGACGCGCGCCGACACCCTGATCGCTCATTTCACGCGTCCTGTGACCAATTCAGCGTTCTATCATCCTATACTTGGAATGATTGAGCGGGCAACTTGCACGTCACTCGCAAACCAAATGTGAATGCACGCGGACCAACTTGCCGCTGACAAGAGCAAACACCTCACATGCGCGGCGCCGCGCTTGTGAGGTACGCCATCTTTTGTCATCAAGTGGCTGTGACGAGGCGATGAAGCCGCTACCCAGCCTTGACACCGGCCGCGCGAATGATCGGCGCCCATTTAGCGGTGTAGTCGGCGACGAACTTTCCGAATCCGGCGGGCGTATTGGCAAAAATTTCGGCGCCCATATCGGCAAACCGCGCTTTCAGCTTTGGATCAGCAAGGCCTGCATTGATCTCCTTGTTGAGCTTGGCGACGATATCGGCCGGAGTATTCTTCGGCGCGGCGATGCCCTGCCAGCCCACACCCTCATAGCCGGGGACATATTCGCCGACCGGCGGCAAATCTGGCAACAGCTGGGTCCGCGCGGCGCTGGTCACCGCCAAGGCCCGGACTTTGCCGGCCTTGATTTGCTCGATCCATGTCACGACGGAGCCGAACATGACTTGAATGCGGCCGGCGATCAATTCGGGAACAGCCGGCCCATCGCCGCGATAGTGCACCGTGACGAGGTCGGTTCCGGTCAGCGACTTGAACAGCTCGCCATAGAGATGCGGCGAACTGCCTGGGCCGGCGGAGCCCAGATTGATCTTGCCGGGATTGGCTTTGGCGTAAGCAATGAATTCGGGCACCGTCTTGGCCGGAAACGACAGATTGACCAGCATCACATTGTAGGTCTGCACCGTGCTTGCGACCGGCGCGATGTCGCGAATGAAGTCGAAAGCAAGATTTTGATAGATCGTCGCGTTCCAGGCATTTGACGTCGATGCTTCGAGCAGCGTGTATCCGTCGGGCGCCGCACGGACGACCATCTCGGTGGCAAGATTGCTCCCGGCGCCGGGATGGTCCTCGACGACGAAGTTCTGGCCGAGCCGCTCCGCCAGCATTTGCCCGGTGACACGCGCGACGATGTCGTTCACGCCGCCCGCGCCATAGCCGACCAAAAGACGGACCGGTCGAGACGGATAATTGTCCGCCGCCGCTAAAGCGGGCAACGCCGACACCGCGGCCGTGCCCGCCGCGAGTTGCAGAAAACGACGGCGTCTCATGCTGCCTCCTGGTCAAGTGCAGTTGCTTGGGCGCCGATGATCGGGCGCAGGACAGGCGAGCCTATACTCGCCAATACCGATTTCAAGGAGCCCGGCACGCCGCGCAAAAGCACCACATTGTCACCAGGTGAGACGGCGCGGCGAGCCGGTGGACACCGACAGGCAGATGCGATTGATTGGGGATGGCCGGTCGGCTTCTCGACCGCGCAATCCGTCCTCACCAGGAGCATTGCCGCCGATGCCCCGGCTCGTCATTTCCAATATCGACTATGTGGTCACGGTCGATCCGACCCGCCGCATCATCCGCGACGGCGCCCTCATCATCCAGGATGGCCGCATTGCCGCAGTCGGCAAGAGCGCCGAGCTTCCGAGCGGACCGGGCGACGAGGTGATCGACGGGCGCGGCAAGCTCGCACTTCCCGGTGTGTTCGACACTCATGTGCACAATGCGCAGCAACTCGGCCGCAGCTGCGGCGACGAAGCCTATTCCGGGCCGGAGCGTCTGTTTCGGCGGCTCTGGCCGGTCGAGGCGCACATGGATAAAGGCGACGCGCTTTGCGCCGCTCGCCTCGCGCAGGTCGAGATGATCCGCGCCGGCACGACCTGCTTTGCCGATCCCGGCAGCTATTTCGCCGCCGAAACGGCGCAGGCGGTAAAGGAAAGCGGCATGCGCGGCATGATTGCCCGGACCGTGTTCGACATGGGCCAGACGACCATGGGTAATCTACCGAAAAACTTTTTCGAGCCGACTGACGACGCGCTTGCGCGTGCCGATGAGATGGTCGGCGAGTTCGATGGCGCACTGAACGGGCGACTGAAAGCCTGGTTCTCGATCCGCGTGCCCGTCGCCATGTCGGACGATCTCTTGCGCCGGCTGGGCCGGCTCGCCGAGAAGCGCGGTGTCGGCATCATCGGTCACGCCTGCGAAAACCGCGACGAAACGGTCGCCTCCCACCTCAAATACGGCATGGGGGATATCGCCCGTCTCGACAAGCTCGGCCTTCTCGGGCCGGCCCTGCTGCTCCTTCACATGGGCTGGGTCGACGCCAAGGAGCTTCATCTGCTGGCCAAGCACGACGTCAAGATTTCACTCGCGCCCAGCGCCTCGATGCACCAGGCCATGGGCAATATCAGCCACGGCAAGACCCCGGAAATGCTGCAATTGGGTCTGGCGCTATCCCTTGGTTCGGATTCCGCAATGTCGAGCAATTATCTTGATGCGATCCGCCAAGCATTTCTTGTGGTCGGCGGCCTGCACGAAGCGCGCCTCGATCCGAAAGTGCTGCCGCCCGAGACCGCAGTCGAAATGCTGACGATCAACGGCGCCCGTTGCATGCAGTGGGATTCCGATCTCGGCTCCTTGGAAACCGGCAAGAAAGCCGATGTTACGCTGCTCGATATCAGGCGGCCGGAATGGCAGCCGATTCACAACCCGATCGCCAATCTCGTCTATTGCGCCCATGGCGGCTGCGCCGACACGGTGATCGTCGATGGCAAGGTGCTGATGCGCGGCGGCAAGGTGCTCACCCTCAATGAGCACGATCTGTACGAGGAAGCGCAGGACCGCGCCACTTCACTGATCCGCCGCACCGGGCTCGAACAGATCGTCGCGTCGAAATGGCCAATGCATTAATCCGTGCGCTGCAAGCGACCTGCAGCAGCATCGGCGGATGAGCGAACCGCGCATCGCATCCTTATCGATCCACTTGAGCGCGCCGAGCTATACAATCGATCTCGATCTTCGCACCCCTGGCGATATGAGTAACCCCTACGCACGTCCTTGCCGGCTTTGCCTCACCGATCACCTTCGCATAAGTCGTGTTCATTCCGCCGTAGTCGTTAGGGAAATCCGTAAGAAAAACGCGTGCAGACAGCATATTGCGAAAAGACAAGCCGAGTTTCGACAGAATGTATTCAATATTTCGCAACGTGCGTTCCGTTTGCAACTCGATGCCTTCGGGCAACGGAGCGTCCGGATTAGCGAGATCCCGCGCAATCTGTCCCGTGAGAAACACCCATCCATCCAATTCCACGGCGTGACAGCTGGGTGAAATCGGCGCGGCAACGCCCTCGATAAAATGATATGATGGAAATGTCATACGCTGCACCTGGCTGTGGTCAACCTAACCTCACGAGGGATCGCCGATACCCTCCAGCGCCTTTAGACAATGACGCGATGAAGTCGGCGACACCCTCACCTAGCATATTGACGTGCGAACGCATGAGTGTTGCGCGGCGGCGTCATCCTTGCGCTCGATGGCCTCGATGATCGCTCCATGTTCTTTGATCGGTCTGGCCATGCTACCCGGTTGTTGGAATGGCGGTCGACGGCACGGATGCTGTAGCCTTCTCCGCCAGCTGACAATCGCCGAGTTTACGGCGCCGGGATCAGGCGTCATATCGTATCGAGAGGAATAGTCATGACCGACAGTCGCCAAAAGGTTCTGCAGCAGATCGACGCCAACAAGGACAAATCGCTCAAATTCTTGCAGAAGATCGTCTCAATCCCGAGCGTCACTGGAGACGAAGGCGCGATCCAGAAGTTCCTTGCCGACTATCTCAGCAAGATGGGGCTCGAAGTCGACATGTGGGAGACCGACTGGGAGAAACTCAAGAAGCATCCCGGCTATATCCCAGTCGAGCAGGGGTATGAGGGTCGGCCGAACATTGTGGCGACCTGGAAAGGCACCGGCGGCGGAAAATCCCTCTTGTTCAACGGCCACACCGACGTCATTCCGGTGGGCAACGGCGAAGGCTGGAGCGACAACCCATGGTCGGCCTCGATCAAGGACGGCAAGCTCTATGGCCGGGGCTCATGCGACATGAAGAGCGGCGTGGCGAGCCACATTATGGCGATCGAGAATATGATGGCGGCAGGGTTGAAGCCCAAAGGCGACGTTTACCTCGACATCGTGATTGACGAAGAGGTGAGCGGGCATGGCACGCTTGATACCGTGATCCGCGGCTACAAGGCTGATGCCGGCATCTCCGGAGAGACCAGTGGCCTCGCCGTGCAGCCCGCCTGCATCGGCCGCATCTGGTTTGAAATCGACGTGCAGGGCAAGCCCGCCGGCATTCAGCGCCGCTATCAGGGCGTCAGTGCGATCGAGCTGGGCTATAAAGTCGTCAAGGCGGTCTCGGAGCTGGAAGACAAGCGTGTGGCGACGGTCAAGCACCCGCTCTATCCGAAGCCGATCGACGCCCTGCCCTGTATGGTTGGTGCGTTCCACGCGGGCAACTACGCCAGTTCGTTCCCGGCGACCTGCACGCTCAAGGGCAGCATGGCGACGGTGCCCGGCGAAGACCATGAAGGTGTCAAGAAATCGCTCGTCGATCACATCGCGCGGTTTGCGGCGCAGGATCCCTGGATGAAGGATCACCCGCCGGTAGTGCGGTTTGTCGGCTACGACGCCCATGCCTCGGAAATTCCAGTCGATCATCCGATCGTCAAGGTCGTCAGCAAGAACTATAAGGAGTTGACCGGCCGCGACCCCGAAATCAGCGGCCGGCAAGGCGCGGCAGATACCCGCTTTCTCAATCTCTATGGCAAGACGCCGACCGTGATCTTCGGGCCAGGGTCCACGGCCGTGATGCACTCGGACGACGAATACGTCAGCATCGACGATTACCAGACTGCAATCAAAGTGATGGCGCTCAGCATCTACGACTGGTGCGGCGTCAGCCAATAAACACCAAGTTTTCAGCAGACGAAGCGAGCGGCGGCCCAATTGTTCAGGCCGCCGTTTGACTATTACTGGCCAGATAGTAAATCGCACTTTGAGTGCTTACAAGGACCAAGCGGTGGCCAAGGAAAGCCGCCGCGGATTCACAACCGCGCCTCGCAGGATTTTCGTTTATGGCTCTTTCGATCGATCCGGTGGTCCAAGACCGTGGGCGCCGGGATGCTGCAATCAAGCGCTTACGCGATGTTGGCGGCCATCTGCCGACCTGGAGCCAGTTGGCGGCACCGCAGAAGCTGCTGTCGGAGAAGCTCAGCGGCGTAGGGCCTGATGACGCGGATCCACGCAATCTATGGCGTGTGCATTGGTTCAACGGCGTCGACCGCAAAACGATGGTCGACACGCCGGACCATATCGTACTGCCGCCAGAACTGACGGGCGTGAAAGCGCCGATCGTCGTCCTGCTGGGATGCCGCTTTCCGATGATCAGCGCGCACAAGGTCCTGGCCGCTTATGCATGCCTGGTGCCGCGCCTGGTCACCGGACAGTTCGACCCGTCGAGCGACCGCGCGGTATGGCCATCGACCGGAAATTACTGTCGCGGAGGCGTGGCGATTTCACGCATTCTTGGTTGCCGTGGCACAGCCGTGCTGCCTGCCGGCATGAGCCGCGAGCGCTTCGATTGGCTGCAGCACTGGGTCGTGGACCCAACCGACATCATCCGCACACCGGGGACCGAGAGCAACGTCAAGGAAATCTACGACAAGTGCGCCGAGCTCAAGCGCGATCCGCAGAACGTCATAATCAATCAGTTCTCGGAATTTCCTAACTACCTCATTCACTACTACTGCACCGGCGCCGCATTCGACGCCGTGTTCAAGCATCTCAAGAGCAAGAACAGGAATTATCGGCTTTCCGGATTCGTATCCGCGACCGGTTCGGCCGGCACGATTGCCGCAGGCGATCGCCTGAAGGAACTGCACGGTACCAAGATCGTGGCGGTCGAAGCGTCCGAATGCCCGACAATGCTCTGCAACGGTTATGGCGAGCACAACATCCAAGGCATTGGCGACAAGCACATCCCGCTGATCCATAACGTCATGAACACCGATGTCGTCGTGGCCGTCTCCGATGCCGCCAGCGATGCGTTGAACTTCATGTTCAATGACGAGGTCGGACGCAAATATCTCACCAAGCGGAAGAGGATCGCGTCGGATCTTGTGCTGGCGTTCAACAACGTTGGAATCTCTGGCTTCGCCAATGTTGTCGCAGCTATCAAGCTTGCGAAGCATTTCGACTATGGCGCTGACGACGTAATCATGACGGTCGCCACGGACAGCGCTGCGATGTATGGCAGCGAACGGGAATCATATAGGGCACGGCACTACGCATCCGGTTTTGACGAGGTCGATGCCGGCGAGCTGTTCGGCCGCTACCTCGGCGCGATTGCCGACGATCAAGTGCTCGATCTCACCTATCTAGAGCGCAAGCGGATATTCAACCTTGGCTACTACACATGGGTAGAGCAGCAAGGTGTATCGGTCGAAGACTTCGATAGCAGGAAGGATCAACGGTTTTGGCGCGACCTGGCGGATACCATCCCAATCTGGGATCGCTTGATCGAAGACTTCAACGCTGAGGTCGGTATCAAGAATTCATAATTCAGATGACTGCCGCTCTCAGGACCTCGGCCGGGTTTGTGCCAATCAGCTGCCGGTAGCGGTCAGGATCCGTTGCCCCTTCCGTGTTGATCAGTAGCACCCGAGACGACTGATTGAGCTCGAGCATCTCGCGCATATGGTCGTCTCGACATGCGCACAAAAGCCCGGCAAGGCCGGCGCCCCCGCTTTCGCCAGCGACAATAGGTTGATCGCCTTTTTGCGGGTTCGCGAGTGTGCGCATCGCCTCAATAGCGTCCTGCTCCTCGACTGTCATGAAGACATCCGCGCAACGAGAGAGGACCCGCCAAGCCACCAAAGACGGCTCGTAACATTCGAGCATCGCCATGACGGTTGGTTCCCCGTGGGCGATCTTGATAGGATGGTTGACCTTCGCGCTTGATAAAACGCATGCCGCGCGAGAAGGCTCAACAACAATGAACTTGGGACGCTCCTTTCCGAGCCTCGCGGTCAGATGACCGGCGACTGCCGCCGCGAGCCCACCGACACCGGCTTGAATGAACGCATGGGTCGGCGGCGCCTCACTTGAGCGCAATGCTTCGTCGACCATGACCGTGTAGCCCCGCATGACAAGGCCTGGAATCCGCTCATATCCGGGCCAAGACGTATCCGAGACCACGATCCACCCGTTGGCAGCGCATATGCGAGCAGCTTCCGCCACTGCGTCATCATAAGTGCCACGCACGCGAATGATTTGGGCGCCAAATCTGGCAATCGCCGCGACCCGCTGCTCGCTCACGCCTTCATGGACAAAAATAGCGGCGCGCGCCCCGACCATCTCTGCGCCTGCCGCAACGGAGCGGCCATGATTGCCGTCAGTTGCGCAACCAAACGTCATTTTGTCGGCAGCAGAACGCACCTGCGGCTTGTCAAGATCGGCAAAGTCGAGTGGCACTTGAAGCTGGTCGCGCGCCGCGTCGAGCACCAGGTTGAGGACGGCGAAGGCGCCGCCTAACGCCTTGAAACTGCCGAGCCCAAGCCGCGTACTCTCGTCTTTGATCGTCAGTGTCCCAACGCCGAGACGAGATGCGAGCGCGGGCAGGGAAACCAGAGGCGTCGGCCTGTCGTCTTGCCGATACGCCAGGAAACGTCTGACGGCCGAGACCGCTCCTTGGCCAAGCACCTTTTGGTCGGCGGGATCGAGAGGTTTGCGATAATCGGGATGCCGATTTTTCGAGAACATGCGGCATCTTATTGCGCCGTATGCCGAATTATGGCTCTATTCTTGAGTCATCTTTGCAAAATTGTTGCATTTGAGCCATGGCCACAGGTCGATCCGCACAATCCACCGATCTGGATCGGTTTGACCTAGCGATCCTTGAGATCGTGCAGCGCGACAACACGACTCCCTTACGGACGATCGGTGAGGCGGTGAACCTCTCGGCTGCCGCCGTGCAGCGGCGCATCAAGCGGATGCGCGAGAATGGCATCATCATCGGCAATGCTTCGGTCGTCGATCCAGCCAAGGTTGGCCGCGCCATCACGATCCTGGTCGAGGTCGAGGTCGAGAGCGAGCGCATCGACCTGATCGAGGGCGTCCGCGAGAGTCTGAAGGCGGCGCCCGAAGTGCAGCAATGCTATTACGTGACCGGAGACTCGGATTTCGTCGTGGTCGTCACCGTCGCGACCATGAGCGAATACGAGGCCCTGACTCGTCGGCTCTTTTTCACGAACCATAATGTGAAACGCTTCCGCACGTTGGTGGTCATGGACCGCGTGAAGGTTGGTCTGTATGTGCCACTCGAAAATTCATCATTATCCGCCGAGCCGCCACCAATGGCACATCGATCTGCCAGCACAAACCGCCGGCACGTCGGCGGGCAGACGAAATAACCCACCACGCCGCATACGCTCAGGCACATCCTGAAAAGATTGGTGGGCCCGGCTGGACTCGAACCAGCAACCAGACCGTTATGAGCGCAGACACTACGCAAGAAAAGCCTGAAAAATCAAGAGAATCTGATGATATCTAAGTGCGCTCGTTCGCCTTCGGTTTCGTCATTTCATTGGCGAAACGTTGGCAGTTGTTACAGCCAAAAATCGACATAGACTCTCGCCCATTATGCACGCGAAAGAACCGAAGGACGTAACACTGCAGCCCAGGCTGCTGACCCGCAAACAGGCTGCGCAATATTGCGCCCTGTTGGCGCAAGGCTTCAGTGAATGGGTCAAGCGAGGCCGACTGCCACCCTCAATACCGGGAACGACGAGGTGGGATTTGAAAGCGATCGACGCCGCACTCGACACCATGAGCGGGCTCTCATCTTCTGCGGAGAATACCTTCGATCAGTGGAAGACAGAGCGCGCACGCAAAGGGAAAGGTCAATCGCCTCTGTAAACCGACTTAGAGCGGAGACGTAAGCCGCTGATGCAATGCTCCAAAGGCAAGCGTGACCCGCTGATTAAGAGTCTCATTCTTTCGGGCGAATTGTGCACAATTAGGTGTAAACGATGCCAAATTGGTCCTTTGCAAATCAATCACTTGCAGTCGAATTGTAAACGCCAACCGAAGCCTGACCATATTCTGATTTGCTATTCAGCAACAGATTGCAGACGAGATGACGGACTATGCGATCACCCCATCTGAATAGCTCTCCGACGCTGTTCCTGCTGATTGGCACAATTTGGTGCTCAAACCGTCGTACCATTAGACGCTGTCTGCGCCGCCTTCTTTGCGCATCTCACCCCCGAAAAACTCGTACGCAAGGCACTTCGGGGTGATATCGCCCTGCCCATCCTACGCATCGAGAGGAGCCAAAAGGCCCAACGCGGAGTCCATCTTTCCGACCTGGCGGACTACATCGATAAGCGTCGCGCAATGGCGATCAAGGAAAGTCGGCAATTGACGGCTGAACTCTGAGTACGACGGAAATCCTACAACGGTACAACAGACCGCAGAATGCTGCCCGCAAGCTTCTGTTATTCCAGGCAGCATTCTTCAGTCGACACCATCATCAAGCGCGAGTTCGGCACGCCGCCTTAGGATTGAAAGCAGGAGTCGGTCAATGCGATAGGCATTTCCGTTAAGGGCCAACAAGCGACATCGCCTAGCGCACAAAAATCATAGCCCTTCGAAGCCTTTCGACTTCATCACAGCCTGGGCCGGCGCCGAGGTCAGGAAATTCACAAAGGCCTTGCCGCCGACCCGCTCTTTGCCTGCCGTGACCAAGCCGCCTGCGTAGTTCGTATAATTATGTAGCTCGGATGGCAGCGAGCCCAACGACTCGATCTTCGGGTTGATAACGATATTGCTCATCTGATCGAATCCGAGGTCAGCATCGCCCTTGGCAACCGTTTCGCCTTTCGCTCCGGCGGCGACGAGCTTTGCTTTCGACTTCATCTCGGCGGCAATACCCAGACGCGCAAGGATTGCTTCCGTGGCGACACCGCTGGAGTCACCGAGTTTCGGATCGCCGTAAACGATTGATTTCTGGGCAAGCAGTGTTTTCTTG